>NZ_CANDOA010000002.1:0-1154649 GCF_947387565.1 Flammeovirga sp. SubArs3
TCAATATGATCGAATCAAGAAAAGCAAAATAAGGGTATACAGAGGATGCCTAGGCTTTTGGAGGCTACGAAGGACGCGACAAGCGGCGAAACGCTTCGGGGAGGTGCACATGACCTATGATCCGGAGGTATCCGAATGAGACAACTCAGTATGTTGAAGACATACTTATATAGCCAACCCGGGGAACTGAAACATCTAAGTACCTGGAGGAAAAGAAAACAATAGTGATTCCGCAAGTAGTGGCGAGCGAACGCGGACGAGTCCAAACCAGTTGAGTTCCGGCTTGACTGGGGTTGTAGGACCCCGATAATCGAAATAACATGAACTGGAAAGCATTGGAAAGTGCGGCCGCAGAGGGTGATAGTCCCGTACAGGCAAGTGTTATTGAGAGCGGGAGTTCCTGAGTAAGTGGGGGCCGGTGAAACCCCCATTGAATCCGGCGGCACCATCCGCCAAGACTAAATACTCCCAAAAGACCGATAGTGAACAAGTACCGTGAGGGAAAGGTGAAAAGTACCGTGAATAACGGGGTGCAATAGATCCTGAAACTGTATACCTACAAGCGGACGGAGCTCATTCGTTGAGTGACGTCGTGCCTTTTGCATAATGAGCCTACGAGTTACCTATATTAGCAAGGTTAAGCATTTAAGGTGTGAATCCGTAGCGAAAGCGAGTCTTAAGTGGCGCATAAGTTAGTGTAGGTAGACGCGAAACCAGGTGATCTACCCATGGGCAGGTTGAAGTTGTGGTAACACACAATGGAGGACCGAACCGGTTGACGTTGAAAAGTCTTCGGATGACCTGTGGGTAGGGGTGAAAGGCCAATCAAACCTGGAAATAGCTCGTACTCCCCGAAATGCCTTTAGGGGCAGCGTCGGATGAGTTTGATGGAGGTAGAGCTACCAATTAGATGCGGGGGAGTCATATCCTACCAAATCTAGATGAACTCCGAATGCCATCAAACACTACCGGCAGTGAGGGCTAGGGTGCCAAGGTCCTAGTCCGAGAGGGAAAGAACCCGGACCATCGTCTAAGGTCCCGAAGTGATAGTTAAGTTGAACTAAGGAGGTCCAGTCGCTGAGACAGCCAGGATGTTAGCTTGGAAGCAGCTATTCATTCAAAGAGTGCGTAACAGCTCACTGGTCGAGCGACAGGGCATCGATAATGATCGGGCATTAAACTATCCACCGAAGACATGGATTTGTGCTTAGGCACGAGTGGTAGGGGAGCATTCTTACTGGGTTGAAGCTGTATGGTGATGTACAGTGGACCGGTCAGAAAAGCAAATGTAGGCATAAGTAACGATAAGGCAGGTGAGAAACCTGCCCGCCGATAGACCAAGGTTTCCTGGGCGACGCTAATCGTCCCAGGGTTAGCCGGGACCTAAGGGGATTGCCGAATGGCATACTCGATGGATATCAGGTCAAAATTCCTGAGCATCCTATATCATCGACGGAGTGACGGAGTGATGAAGTATCCGCGTACTGACGGAATAGTACGTTGAATCGCGTACCTATAGGCGCCATAGTTAAATGCGTGGTGCTTGGGGAAACGAGACAGTACAGAGCGGCCACGGCCAATCTGATAGCGATATGAAACGCTTCCAAGAAAACCTTCTACGATTATGTTATAGGATCCCGTACCCCAAACCGACACAGGTGGTCAGGGTGAGTAACCCGAGGCGCTCGAGTGATTCATGGCTAAGGAACTAGGCAAATTAGCCCCGTAACTTCGGGAGAAGGGGCGCCTACTTACTTTGTAAGAGGCCGCAGCGAAGAAGTCCAGGCGACTGTTTAACAAAAACACATGGCTATGCGAACTCGCAAGATTCAGTATATAGCCTGACACCTGCCCGGTGCTGGAAGGTTAAGAGGGGGCGTTAGTGGTAACACGAAGCGCTGAATTGAAGCCCCAGTAAACGGCGGCCGTAACTATAACGGTCCTAAGGTAGCGAAATTCCTTGTCGGGTAAGTTCCGACCTGCACGAATGGTGCAACGATCTGGACGCTGTCTCGGCCATGAGCTCGGTGAAATTGAAGTAGCGGTGAAGATGCCGCTTACCCGCAACGGGACGAAAAGACCCCATGAACCTTTACTGCAACTTAACGTTGGCCGTTGGCCAGGAGTGTGTAGGATAGGCGGGAGACTGTGAAGGAGCGTCGCCAGGCGTTTTGGAGTCATTGTTGAAATACCGCCCTCTCCTGTTCGACGGTCTAACGGGCTTAAAGTCCGGACATTGTTTGGTGGGTAGTTTGACTGGGGTGGTCGCCTCCAAAAGAGTAACGGAGGCTTTCCAAGGTTCCCTCACGACGGTCGGCAATCGTCGGAAGAGCGCAATGGCATAAGGGAGCCTGACTGCGAGAGAGACATCTCGACCAGGCACGAAAGTGGGACATAGTGATCCGGTGGTACCGCATGGAAGGGCCATCGCTCAAAGGATAAAAGGTACTCTGGGGATAACAGGCTGATCTCCCCCAAGAGCTCAAATCGACGGGGAGGTTTGGCACCTCGATGTCGGCTCGTCACGTCCTGGGGCTGGAGAAGGTCCCAAGGGTTGGGCTGTTCGCCCATTAAAGTGGCACGCGAGCTGGGTTCAGAACGTCGTGAGACAGTTCGGTCTCTATCTGTTGCGGGCGTTGGAAATTTGAGAGGCTCTGACTTTAGTACGAGAGGACCGAGTTGGACACACCTCTGGCGTACCGGTTGTTCCGCCAGGAGCATCGCCGGGTACCTATGTGTGGAGCGGATAAGCGCTGAAAGCATCTAAGCGCGAAACCCACCTCGAGATGAGATTTCCTTATAAGGGTTGTTGTAGATGACGACGTTGATAGGCTTCAAGTGTAAGTTCAGAGATGGATTCAGCTGAGAAGTACTAATCGCCCAAAAGCTTTTCTACGGTTGCTACCTTTCTTAATGAGAGGTAGCGACAGAGTTTTTCCTTTTCGCTGTCAATGAAGTTATAGTATAACTTTATGATAGTGATTAGATTCAAAGAATCATTAGATCATTAAGAAATTGATGGTGCCAATGACGTAGGTGTTCACCTCTTCCCATTCCGAACAGAGCAGTTAAGCCCTACAGTGCTGATGGTACTGGGTTAACCCCCGGGAGAGTAAGTCGGCGCCACATTCATTAGATATAGAAGGTTAGTTAACACAAGATGTTAGCTAACCTTTTTTTGTGTACCAAGATTTTTGGGCAAAATAAAAAGCCTAAATGCTTTGTGCATTAGGCTCAATATTTTTAAGGAATACAGTTTTAAAAATTAATTTTTTGTATTCATTGTATTTTTCTCAGTTGCTAGGATGGCATTTTTTACATCACTTTTAGCATAAGTAGGACAAGTTTTATATGTTCTACAAGAAGATAGGCCTAAAAGTAAAAGACCTGAACAGATAATTAAAAAGCGTTTCATTATAAATTTTTTATTGTACCATCAAATTACAACCTCTAATATCGGTATTATCAAAGCGACCTAAAACATAAAAATGATTAAAGTCTTTGCCTGGAGCACCAATATCTTTAGTTTCAATAAAACAACAGGATTCAATATTTCCCAAATCAATGACATTAATACCTCCACGTTTAGAAGTTGATAATGCAAATGGATCATTGATCTCCCTAAAATAAATACGCATCCAAGGTGGTGTGAAGAATTGTTCATCTCCGAGAGAGTACCCTTGAGATAAAAGTTCAGTCATACCATATTCAGAATGTATTAGGTCAGAGTTAAAAGCCTTTTTAAGTTGTTGGTGTACTTCTTCTCTTGTGATTTCCTTACGTCTTCCTTTCATACCACCAGTTTCCATGATTGTGATGTTGGAGTAGTCTGAGGGGAATTTTTCAGCGAAATCAAGTAAAGCGAAAGTGACACCAAATAAAATAGCCTTTTCACCACTTTGTTGTATTTCCTGCAATTTATTTGCCAATTTCTGAAGATCATCCAAGTAGAAGTCTGATTTATCAGCAGATAGCTCCATGAAATCACTGACCATACAGATAAGAGAGGCATCTTTTCTTTCTAGGTAACTAGGAAGAAGAGCTAGGATATGAATATTCTCTAATGATCCATATATAGATTGGAAGAAAGATGTAGTGATCTTTTTATAATGATTAAGGTCTGAAACATAATGTTGACTTCTTACACTACCTGTAGTGCCACTACTTCTAAAAATGATTTCTTCATCAATATTCTCACAAAGAACCTTTTGAGTCTTAAAAAACTCAATAGGCATAAACGGAATGTCAGTAATCTTATGTATATTATTAGGAGAAACTCCAAGATACTTCAAATAACTTGCATAAATTGGATTAGCAACAGCTTGAAAGTGAAAAGCTTCTAGCGCTGCAGATTCAAAATCCTGATCATTTTGAATAGAAAATATTTTTTTCTTGAATTGATGAATGAATTCCATTATATGCTTTTATGAATGTATATAAATGATTTTCTTCGTATAGAAATATCCTTGTAAAATAATTAATTCAGTATTGTGACACAAAGTTCGCAGACTAAATAAAATTATCATAATAACTATGATTTCGCTAAGATATATAACTCAATTTTTAAAGCGTATTCGTCCGTTGTTAATACTTCTGATGCTCTCATCTTGTTTTGGTGAGCCAGAATTTCCATTGGAACCAGAAATAGAATTTGCCTGGATTGAAAATTATAATTCAGAGGAAAAGAAAGATAGTGTATATATCGCTTTTACTTTTAAAGACGGAGATGGAGATCTTGGCTTAGATCCAGAAGATAATGAAGGCCCTTACGCTCCTAAAACTATTGATCCGGTAAATGGAGATACAATAGACAATAAGTACCACAATAATTATTTTGTTGAAGTATTAAGAAAAGAAGAAGACGGCACTTATCAGCCCGTAACATATGAAGGCGAAACTAACTTCAATGGTCGTTTTCCAATGTTGAATACCTCAGGAAGAGATAGACCTTTAGAAGGGGAACTCCGGTATGGTATTGTCCTTTGGTTTGATGGTGTATTTGAGTCACCACTATACAAAGGAGATTCAGTGAAGTTTAATATTCATATTTGTGATAGAGCACTAAATGAAAGTAATGAAATCACAACGGAAGGAATAGAGATAGGATCTCCGAAGCGTAAAGAAGATAATGAAGAACCCCCTCAAAATCAGCCAGAGTGATTTTTAAGGGGGTTCCCTTTTTTTAAGGCAAGCTTACTTACCCTTCAAAGTTGATGATAAATGATATTTTATGTAATCGTATCGCATCAACAGTGTGCATATATAATGAGGTATCCACAGGGTCAGCTACATTAAGTAGTCCATGTGAAATTCTTATCTCAGGTGATAAGCAAAACATTCGATTGTAAATGTGCATACCAAATCCCCAAGTGAAAGATAGGTTGTATTCCTTCAATGTAATCCAAAACTCTTCTCGAGTAGATTCTTGTTTGGTTGCAACAGTAAATGAAGGAGTTAAACCACCTAAAAGATAAAGCCTGTGATTCTTTCTTCTTTTGGATTGATACTTAAACATAATAGGTATTTCCAAAGAGGTATTGGATTGTAATTGTACCAAATCACGATTAGGGTCAATGATAATATCGTCTGAAGAAGGAAGGTTATATCCTAAAGAGTCGATTGTAAACCTTCTAGAATAAAAAGATACATTAGGTGATATTCGTAAATGCCAATGGTTATCGTCAGATAATTTGATATTCATTAAAAAACCTAATAAAAAGCTTGCTGTAGTTTGAGGAGTGATATATACAGCAGTTGTATCAGTACCGTTAATTTGAAAAGCATTTTCCGACGGATCTAAACCAACTGGTGATGAAACAAAACCTAGCTGAAATCCATAATGGAATTTCTTTTTATCAAAATTAGGCAGATTTAGTATTGTACTGGTTTTACCTTTTTGTTGAGCTTTTGCAGTGTATGAAAAAGCCAACAAAAAGATAAAACTTGTAATAATTATTTTTGGCCAGTATAAACTGAACTTATTCCAAACGTGAGTGGTGTACATGTGACTGATTTATAGCCCAACTTGTCTAAGATATCAGTAAAGGCCTTTCCATATGGGAATTTTTCTACTGATTCTGGAAGATAAGTATACGCTGAGTTATCTTTTGAAACAATCTTTCCTATTGTTGGAAGGACTTTCATAGAGTAAAATCTATATAAGTGCTTGAATAGGAAATTAGTTGGTTGTGAAAATTCAAGTACAACTAATGTGCCATTAGGTCTAAGCACTCTTTGTATTTCTGATAACCCTTTTTCAAGATTCTCAAAGTTTCTCACACCAAAAGCAACAGTAACAGCATCAAAAGAATTGTCTTCGAAAGGAAGGTTTTCAGAGTCGCCAATCTGTAAATCGATTTTGTCTGAAAGTCCTTTTTTAGCTACTTTTTCTCTACCAACTTCAACCATTCCAGCTGAGATATCTGCACCTGTAATTTTCTCTGGTTGTAAAGTACTCCATGCCTGAAGAGCAAGGTCACCTGTACCAGTGGCAACATCAAGAATTGTTTTTGGCTGTTTACTTTTTAGCTTATTAATAGCAACTTTTCTCCAATAGATATCAATACCTCCGCTAAGTACCCTGTTCAATAAATCATATTTTGAAGAAATATTATCGAACATACTGGCTACCTGTTCTTTCTTCCCGTCATTGCTATCTTTATATGGTAATACTGTCATGTTTTATACAATTTTTTCTCTACCAATAGGTTACTATTGTATAGATTGCTAATATTGTGGACTCAATTATTGGTCTAATCCAATCTTTGATGTGCAAAATTACACTTTTAAAAGCTTAGACCAACGCTTTTTGCATTTAACTTTTAATAGTATGATTTTGTTTACATTATCCTACTATTCAATACTGTACTAACGACATATTTTATTATCATTTTTATGAAGTACTTTTTTAATCGATTCGTTCTGTTTTCGGTACTTTTTCTTTTTATAAAACCTGTTCAAGCACAAAAAAATAAATACTCATCAGACTTCAAAAAAGCTATTCGATACGCTAGAGATTACATGCGTATTGAAGAGTATCATCATGCAGTCGATGTTTTATTGGAAGTGAAAGAAGAGGGGAAAGAAGTTGAAGACTGGAATTATCTTATGGGGTATAATTATATATACTCTCAAACCTTAAATAAAAGTCATGCATTACCGTACCTCCAAAAGGTTACGGATTATGAGTCATACGAAGATATTTATCGTCTGATGGCGGTTTCATTACAGTATAATCATAAGTTCCAAGAAGCATACGACTATTATGACAAGTATCTAGAATTTCTTGATTACAGTGATAGAGACATTAACAAAGAGATCAATCAACTCAAAAAACAATGCTTAACTAGTATTGACTTGATGGAAGATTCTCTAGAAATGTTGATTGTCAATTTAGGTCCTAACATTAATACTGAGTATCAGGAATTGGCTCCTGTTTTATCTGCAGATGAACAGATGATGATTTTCACAGCAAGGAGACCAGATAGCCGAGGAAAAGATATAGATCCAATTGATGGACTCTATTATGAGGATGTATATATTTCTCTTAGAGATGAAGAGGGAAATTGGTCAAAAGCAACTTCAATTGGTAACTCAGTAAATACAATCGGACATGATGCAGCGGTAGGATTATCCCCTTCTGGAAATACTTTGTTTTTATACCGAAGTGACCGAGGCCATACGGGAAATATCTTTTTTAGTGAATGGAATGGGAAACTTTGGACAAGCCCTGAGAAATTGCCAAAAGGAATAAATTCCGATAATTGGGAAACACATGCCTCATTAACTGCAGATGGACAGTCTTTATATTTTACAAGTAATCGATCAGGGAAAGGCGCCTTGGGAGAAAAAGATATTTATGTTATCCATAAAGATAAATATGGAGAATGGGGAGATCCAGAAAATTTAGGTGATCATATTAATACAGAATATGATGAAGAAAGCCCTTTTGTACACCCAAATGGAAATATCTTATACTTCAGTTCAAAAGGACATGAAGGTATGGGTGGTTATGATATCTTTTACTCAGAGAGGAATGAAAAAACAGGGGAATGGTCGGTAGCGAAAAATATTGGCTATCCCATTAATACAGCAGGTGACGATATTTTCTATTCTATTTCTTCGGATGGGGAGAGAGGTTATTTCTCTTCTATTCGCGAAGATAGCTATGGAGGTCAGGATATTTATATGGCAATGATTCCGTCTCAAACGATTAACCTTATTGCTTTAACAGGTGAGGTAAGGGATGAAACATCAAATAATCTGATCGAAGCAACGATAGAAGTAGTAGATAATACAACTGGTGAAGTGCTTCAAAGTGTTGTTGCTGAGGGTGGCAAATATTTAGTATATCTAGAACCTGAATTGAATTATGGTATACGTTTTACGCAAGAAGGTTATTTATTCCATTCTAAAAATATTCATATTCAAGGTCAGGAACAGTATATCGAAATGAACGAAACTGTTCAGTTACAAAGAGTTGAAGAACAGAATAGAGAAAAACTCAATAATATCTTTTTTGCATCGAAGACTCACTTGGATAATTCTTCTAGTTCAGAGTTAAAAGCATTAGCAAATTTCACTAAAACTACAGGAGAATATAAGGTCGGTATTTATGTACACTCAGCGAAGGTAGAAGAGGATTCTACAGTAAATGTTTATGAAACTCAAATGAGAGCAGATCTTATTGCTGATCAATTACTTAAGTTGGGTGTTGCTGAAGATAAAATTGAGGCAAAAGGATTGGGTTGGCAATTTCCTGTAGCTTCTAATCAATCTAGTTTAGGTAGACAAAAAAACAACCGTATAGAATATATCATTTTACCTGTTGAAAAAGAGGTCATTGTTTATGAAGAAACTGTTGTAGAAGATACCATCCCACAGCTTACTCCTCACCTTGGTGAAGTACTAGATGTTGTCGGAACGATTACCTTCGCATCTAATAGTAATGCAATTACTTTTGAGAGTTATATCGTAGTAGAACAGATCTATGATGTGATGGATCGATACCCAAATTTGGTGATTGAGATAGGTGGACATACCGATAATATAGGTACTTCTTCGTTTAACTATATTTTAGGTGAGAAACGTGCAAAAATAATTGTTCAACAATTAGTAATTTTGGGGATAGAAAAGGAACGGATGAAATTTAGGTCTTACGGCTTCGATGAACCCATTGCTGATAACGCTACAGCAGAGGGTAGAAAAAAGAATAGACGAATTTCATTTACACCACTTGAATACAAAAATTTTAAATAAGTAAATTAATCTGACTATCACAATGTGTTACCCTAGACAAAGACTGTTGCTCATCGTACTACTCATTCACTTTGCTTCTTTTTTTGCTATTGGACAAGAATTAACAAACAAGGAGAAAAAAGCCTTGAAAGAGGCTGAAACGTATTTACGATTAGAGGAATATCATTTCGTGGAGGACGAGATGCTTGAATCTACCAAATTAAGTCCATCTATTGCTTTAATGTGGTATTATTTAGGTATTGCTACTTTCTACTCACCCACTAAAAATAAAGTGGATGCATTGCCTTATTTTGAAAAAGCCAATGAGTTATCTCCTGATATGCGTCAGGTGAACTATTGGTTAGGTAAAAACTATCAGTTATCAACACAGTTTGATAAGGCGGTAGTCGCTTACCAAAAGGCAAGAGGCGAGCTTGCAAAGCTTGATGAAGATGCTTTGAAAGAAGCTAAGAAAAATGCAGGATATCAAAATTATACAATTGAAGAGCTAGATCGATTCATCGAACAGTCACAAAGAGGAACGGCTTTTATGGAGCAGGCTGATGATAAGTTGATGCTAAACCTTTCTTTAGCAAATACTTACCTTCCAGATATTACTCCGATTATTACTGTTGATGCTCAACGTTTGTACTTTACATCTCACCGTCAGGATATCTCAAGCCATCATGAGTTAGATCCACATGATCAACTACCTTATCAGGATGTGTTCTATATGGATAGAAGAGAAGATGGATATTGGGGTTCTCCAAAAGAGTTTGTAGAAATCAATACGGAAGAGCATGATGCCGCAATTGCACTAACAGCAGACGGCAACCAGTTATTTATGTACAGAAGTGTAGGTGCAAGTACAGTAAATCCTGGGGATATCTATGAAGTGCATAGAAAAGGGAAAAAATGGACTTCCCCAAAACCTATTAGTGCTCCAATTAACTCTTCAGCACTAGAAACACATATGAGTATGTCTAGTGATGGAAAAGTAATTATTTTCACTAGTAATAGGACAGATAAAAATGCTCATGGAGGAAAAGATTTATATATAGTAAGACAACTACCTAATGGTGAGTGGGCTGAACCTCAAAATATGGGAGATAAAATCAATACAGACTTAGATGAAGAATCTCCTTATATCCACCCAGACGGTAAAGTACTTTACTTTAGTTCACAAGGCCACCATAGTATTGGAGGTTTTGATGTTTTTAAAGTCGATATAGATTTGAAAACAGGAGAACTTGGAGAATTAGAGCAATTGAATTATCCTGTAAACTCACCAAGTGATGATCTATTTTACGTAATGTCGGCAGATGGATCTGAATCTTACTTCTCTTCAGTTCGTGAAGAGGGAATGGGTGGCTTTGATATTTACTGTGTAAAGAATAATGAATCTAACGTTCGTAAAGTTGTTTTCTTTAACTTAAAAGTAAACACTGAAAATGCTAAGAAGGTAAAAGCTCATGTGAAGTTAGTGAACATTCAAACTCACGAAGTAGAGAAAGACGAAATTGTATATACTGATGGAGGACAGCTAAAGTTTATGCATCGATGTGCTGATGATTATGCTATCCTTGTTTCTGCAGAAGGTTACTTATTTAAATCGGAAAGAATCAATTTTGATTTATATGAAACACCAACTATTGAGCTCAATGAGTTTTATGAATTACAGACTTTTGCAGTAAATAAATCTGAGCCTTTAAATAACATCTATTT
This sequence comes from Flammeovirga sp. SubArs3, assembly GCF_947387565.1. Classification (NCBI taxonomy): domain Bacteria; kingdom Pseudomonadati; phylum Bacteroidota; class Cytophagia; order Cytophagales; family Flammeovirgaceae; genus Flammeovirga; species Flammeovirga sp. SubArs3. Next base: position 10,963 of record NZ_CANDOA010000002.1, read on the forward strand.
TAAAGATGGAGAACTAGACTTAGCTTCTTCAACAGCAGAATTACAAGAGTTAAAAACTTTAGTAGATGATCACTCATCATATAGTTTAGAAATAATTGGCCACTCGAATTTTGATGATTCAAAAAGTCCATTGGTATTAGAGTTTGAAACAAAAACGAAATCAATGGAAACATTAGAGGGACTTAAGACTATTGGTGTCGAAGATGATAACCTTATTAATGAGAATATTGGTTATGGTACTCGTTTTCCTTTGTATTTAAAAGATAGTCCTGATAGTTGGAAGAATGATAGAATGGAATACATTATTCGTCCGAAGGGATATAGAAAAATGTTATCTAGAGCAGCCAATTGTACAATTGAGACTTATGATCAAGAATACTACGAGTTAGATACTCGAAATGATGTTGAGTTTATTGAAAGAAACGAAGGGAAGTTATCACACCTTTTATCAGAATTGAAGCAGTGTGCTTATTTAGAGTTAGTGATCACAGCTGACAATTCGAAAAAGAGTTTGATGGAAATAAATCAGGTCTTCAAATATATGGAAGATAATGGAGTTGAAAGAGAACAACTTACTTCCAATATTGTTTCTGATGCCACCACTGGGATGAACCTTCAGTATATTGAAGATGAAGTTGCAGAAGATGGTTATGTAAATTATGACCCTCAACATGATCATGATGAAATTCATGAAGAGTTAATCAGTGGAACTACTGAACTTGTAGAGACAAGAACTAGTGGAGCCTCAATAGCAAAATCAAACGAAGATTTAGCTTTTGAAAGCCGTATTGAAGATATGACTATCCAATTCCCATTCAATTCGGAAGAGTTTGGTCATGCACATGATGATGTATTACAAGAAATCTTTGATTATTTAGAGAATAATCCTTTAAAAGGTTTAAAAATAATTGGTCATACAGACAGTACTGGACCAGATGTATATAATACTTATTTAGGAATGCAAAGAGCGAAATCTGTAGCTTATTTCTTTAAAGATCTATCAAATCCTAATAGGATTAGTGTTGACAGTAAAGGAGAGGATGAACCGATAGCTTCTAATAGTACTCGTAATGGAAGGAGTGAAAATAGAAGAATTCAGTTTAAGTTTCAGGTAGTTTCTAATGCTAAGTAAATAAAAAAGGGCTGACTCAATGAAGAGTCAGCCCTTTTTTGATTTGAAGTTGAATTAGCAGAATTCGTTATAAACTGCTACTAAGTGTTCCGCAATCATATCAGCAGAACGACCTTCAATGTGATGTCTTTCGATGAAGTGAACTAATTCACCATCTTTGAACATAGCGATACTTGGAGATGATGGAGGGTATGGTAACATCAACTCTCTTGCTTTAGCTGTAGCCTCTTGGTCAACACCAGCAAAAACTGTTGCTAATTGTGCAGGCTTCTTTTCTGTTTTTGCTAAAGAACCTAGTACACCTGGACGGCAAGTACCAGCAGCACAACCACAAACAGAGTTGATTACTAAAAGAGTAGTTCCCTCTTTTGCTAAAGTTTCTTCTACTTGAGCAGCAGAAGTTAAATCTGTAAAGCCATTGTCTGTTAACTCCATTTTCATAGGAGCTGTTAAATGTTCAGGATACATATTTTTCGTTGTTAATTAAATTCGATTTAAAGAAGATTTTATAAGAAACCAAGTTCAAGTTTAGCCTCTTCAGACATCATGTCTGTTGTGTATGGAGGTTCGAATGTAAGTTCAATTTCTACATCACTCACCTCTTCAACACTTTTCACAACTTGCTCGATCTCACCAGGAATCTGCTCTGCAGATGGACAAGAAGGAGTTGTTAAAGTCATAAGTATATGTACTTTATTTAGAGGAGGAATAATGTTGATATCATAGATTAAACCTAATTCAAAAACATCAACTGGAATTTCAGGATCGTAAACTGTTTTTATTGCAGTAACGATTTTATCTTTTAGTTCTGTATTACTTACAGGTGATACAGATTCTTTATTTTCTGACATAACGCTATTCAATTATTATTTAGTTTTTTGCACTGTAAGCTAAAGCGTAGAATTTCATTTGCTTTATCATAGATGCAAAACCGTTCGAACGTTGAGAGCCGATTACACCGTTCATTCCTATTTTATCAAAAAAGAAAAGGTCGGCATTAATAATTTCTTGAGGAGAACGACCATTTAATACTCTAATTAGAAGGCTAATTAATCCTTTTGTAATGTCTGTGTTACTATCTGATTGGAAAATTACTTTACCATCTATAAAGTCAGTAGTTAACCAAACTTTAGATTGACAACCTTTAATCAAGTTTTCGTCTACCATAAACTTTTCATCAAGAGGTGGTAATTCTTGTCCAAGTTCCATGATGTAGAAAATTGTTGATTCTCTATCTCCATCTAACAAATCGAAATCTTCAATAATATCGTTTTGTACTTCTTCTATACTTTTTGTTGCCACTGTCATAATTTTACACCTATTATTTAACCAAACATTTTGACAATTCTTTTTAGAGCTTCGATAAACTTATCTACCTCTTCAAAAGTATTGTAAACTGAGAATGATGCTCTAACTGTACCTTCTAAATTATAACGAGCCATTAGAGGTTGCGTACAGTGATGTCCTGTTCTTACAGCAATTCCTCTTGCGTCTAACATCATTCCTATATCGTAGTTATGTATATTTTCTATCACAAACGAAAGTACACTAACTTTGTTTTTAGCTTGCCCGATTATTTTTGCTGAAGGAATTTCTGAAGTTAATTTCTCAGTAGCATATTCCAACAAAGCAATTTCATGAGCTGCTATATCTTCTTTACCATATTTATTGATGAATTCGAGAGCTTTTGCAAAAGCTACTGTATCAGCAATATTTGGAGTGCCTGCTTCAAATTTGTAAGGAAGAGTATTGAAAGTAGTACCATCAAACGATACTTCCTTAATCATCTCTCCACCACCTAAGAATGGAGGCATATCGTTTAAGATATCTTCTTTACCATACAAAAAGCCCATACCTGTTGGTCCGAACATTTTGTGAGCGGAAGTCACAAAGAAATCACAGTTTAATTGTTGTACATCAATAGGAAGGTGAGCAGCAGATTGAGCACCGTCTACCAATACCTTAGCACCTACTTCATGAGCTTTTTCAATGATTTTTTCAATAGGATTTATTGTTCCTAATGCATTAGAAGCGTGTACAACAGAAACAATCTTCACTTTATCTGAAAGCATTTTTTCAAATTCTTCGAAGATAATTTCTCCTTCATCAGTGATGGGAATAGGGCGTACAACCGCTCCTTTTTCCTGAGCAATCATCTGCCATGGAACAATGTTAGAATGATGTTCCATCGTAGAAACTATAATCTCATCTCCTTTGGTAATATTCGCTCTACCAAAAGTATTTGCTACAAGGTTGATACCTTCTGTAGTTCCTTTAGTAAAGATTACTTGTTCTGTTTTAGGAGAATTGATGAAGTCTTTGATTAACTCTCTAGTACGCTCAAACTCCTGTGTAGCTTTGTCCGCTAAGGCGTGAGCTCCTCTATGTACATTTGAATTATAGCCATCATAATACTCTGTTAATGCATCAGTAACAACTTTTGGTTTTTGGTTGGTTGCTGCATTATCAAAATATACTAATGGATGACCATTTACTTCTGTACTTAATATTGGAAATTCACTACGAAGTTGTTCTACGTCAATCATTTTTATACTATTTAGAATCAATCTATATCTAATGAAACTGCAATTTTGTATAAAAGTTCTTTGTATTCAAGTTTCTTGACGTTTTCATTGAAAATATTTAGGAAAAACATGAATATATGATGAAATATTGATGCTTTAAGAAAAATTAAATATTGCGACGTCATCTTACTTGCGACAAGTTTGCAATTTTCGTCTACAAGAATTTATTTTGTAGCATGATTGAAAAAGTTCAAATAAAGTTAGAGAAATACGCAGATCAGATAGGATTTACCGGCTCATTCTTTTGCCTGATACATTGTATCCTAACATCAGGTTTGATATTTATCAGCTCTACTGTCTCTCATATTCATGATGGACATGATCACGACCATGGTCACGTATTTGACTTTTGGGGGGTATTAGATATCTCTATGATTCTAGTAGGAGGTGTTGCTGTTTATTTTGCTAGTAAAAAGACTCACTCAAAACCTATAAAATGGGGTTTATGGTTGTCTTACTTAGTATATGCAACATCAATGTTGATTAAATATGTAGGGTTTGAGCCTGTATGGTTAGCTGTTTTATCTTATACAGCTTCTTTTGCGTTAATTGCTTTACACTTAGCAAATTTAAAGTTTTCGCATTCATCAAAAGAATGTGATTCTAAAGTGTGTGTATCATAACCTAGTCTAGACTTCCGTAATCAACTAAATCAACAAACCAGTTAAGTTTACATTAAAAATAAAATCTAGAGCAAGTAAGTAAGGAACAAGGTAGATCTTCCAAGTATTTATTAGCTCAGGAGCTAAAATCACTAATCGGTCTATTAGGAACTGATTAAATATGAATATGTAGAGTAGAATAGATACTCCATAAATCATTATTTTTTGAACAATTACTTCAATAACACTAGTTCTTAATTTATTAAGATCTCTGTAGTGATGAATGATATCGTCTGCTTTTGTTATCCCACTTAGCATACCACCAATTACTTCTTCCAAAAGATATTTTTCTGATAATACCCTTAAGTAGAAACTAATCAGTTTTTTACTATTAAAGAAGATAAAGACATTCCCTTTGTTTAGTAAAATAAATGAAATATATCTATAGGTTGAAAACCCTATTTGAGTGATTGTGATTAATAATAAACCGACACCAAATAGTGATCCTACTAATATCGTAGAGTCTCCGAAAATTTGTGAATTGCAAATGATTGACCCAATTGTGAAGTTCAGTAACAATAAACTGCAGAATCGAAAAGTATTTTTTACTAGTTGAAAAAGATAATGGTCAATGACTTGATGTACACTTTGTTCATTTGACTCTAATGATAATTTGCCAAATGTATTTAACATGGATAATGAAGTCAATTAAGTTAGACTTCAAGATAATGAAAATATTTGTAAATATTAGATATTAAACGATGTTGTATTTAGTCTTCTACCTTAATTAGCACAGTATCTGATAATTTATATATCAAACTATAAAAATCATCTCTGTTTAATTTCAATCTACCTTTCACAGTTACTTTCTTATTTACCCAGCTTTGTTTTTTCGGGATATCCAGTTCCATAACGGTTTCAGGCCCTGCGTTACCACAGAAAAAGCAATTAGCAAAAGCCATGTAGGACAAGATACTTGTACCATCTTCACTATCAACAGGTAAGATATACCCTGAAATAGTAATTAGAGAACCATCTAGCATTTCGACTTCCCCACCAAAAATAGGTTCTGAAACTTCGAAACCAAGTGTCTCATCCATGTAAGTCTTCATTTCTACATGCCCTAAGGTCTTCCAAACATCCATGGTGTTTTGGGCTGAACATACAGATTGAATTAGTATAAAAGTGAAAAGTAAAAATAGTGTGTGAAGTTTCATATTATTCAGATAATGCCTGTGAAATGTTCGTTCTAGCCGCTTGAATAGCGGGAAGTATAGAAGCGATGAAGCCAATAATTAAAGTTCCTGCAAATAAATAGATTTCTCCGGTATTAAATGCAGTTCCACCAATATTTAAAGCATTTAGAGTGTCGATTTGGTTGGCGGCGATATAGATAGAAGCATGACTTAAAGTAATGCCAATTATATATCCTAAAACGGAACATAGCATGCCTTCAATAATAAGTAAACCAAAAATATAGTTCTGATTGGTACCTAATGATCGTAAGTAAGCCAACTCATACTTTCTTTCTTTTAATGAGTTGAAAAGTGATATGAAAATACTTAACCCCGAAACGATCATAATAGCAATGGCAAGAAACTTTAAAGCAGTGATTGCGTCACCTAAAAGTGAAAGTAGTCTTGCTGTTTCGTATGCTGGGCTTGCTGCTTGCATTGATGTTTGTTCGTTGACCATTCTAGGAAGCGTAATTGCACCCATCGGATTTCGGAACTTGATTAACATCGTAGTAATTTCTTTTCCATGATCTTTGCCTTTATCTCCAAGGTTACCAAAGTTTACTTTTGACTCATTTTCCTCAGCATGCACATCCCAAATTGATGCTAAACTGGTTAAGAGTAATTGGTCGATTACGGTACCTGTAGGAGCAAGAATTCCTACCACTTCAAAATGTTCATGGTCGTGGTGATGTCCACCTCCACCAATGCCATGTGAACTATGAAAATCATCACCAATTTCTAATCCTAACTTTTTAGCAACCGCAGCTCCGATGGTTACTTCAAAAGGTTTCTCCTCATCCCAAAGTTTACCTTCTGCCAAAGTGGCTTTATATAATTCAGGATACTCATGAGTAGTACCAACAAGTCTATGGCCTTTATAGCTATCTCCAAGTGATTGAGGGATCGCTTTAGCCACAAGTGGATGTTTTTGTAATTTCTTAGTTTCTTCTAAAGGGATATTTCCTGTAGGAGTATCTACTTGGTAAATGGCACACAGTATAAGTTGCAAAGGACTACCTTTTGCTCCCACAACCATTCCAATTCCTGCTTGATTTTTCTTTAATGTTTGTTCGAAATAATCTTGAGTGAGTAGTAATGCAGAAATAATACTTACACCAAAAGCAAAGAGAACAAGGTTTAATGATGTATTTAAAGGTTTATGCCAAAGGTTTTTCCAGGCAAATTGAAAGATGTTCATAATGGAAGATTAGTGAAGTGGTTTTAGATTCAATACATGACCATCGAAGGCAGTCTTAAGACGGCTATCATGAGTAACAATAATTAATGCAGTATTTTCTTCCGCTGATAATTCTCTTAATAACTGAATAACGGATTCTGCATGGTAATCATCAAGACTCGCAGTTGGTTCATCTGCCAAGAGTAGCGTAGGCTTATTTATTAATGCCATAGCAACACTGAGTCTTTGTTTTTCACCTTCACTCATCTTTTTAGGTGATTGTCCTAAATGTTGTAGTATTCCAAGTCGGTTTAATAAATACTTTATACGCTCTTTATTTACTTGGTTCCCTGCTGCTTTCTGTGCAAAAGCTAAGTTTTCTTCAACTGTTAAGGCACTAGCAAAGTGAGGTTTCTGGAAGATAATACCAATATTATCTCCTCTGAACTTATCCATTTTTCGGCCTTTTAGATCCGTTATATCTTGTCCATTAATAACAATCTTACCTTCTTGGTTAGGTAACAATCCTCCTAGTAGATGTAGTAATGTAGTTTTACCACATCCTGATGGACCTAAAATTAGCATCTCATCACCAGCACCAATATTAAAGTCTGGAAAACTGATTTTAGTGGTATTTGAATAGGTATATTTTAGTTGATTTGTTTGAATCATCTTCGTGTTTATATAAGAGACCGAAAAGATACTAATATTTCAAGAATTTAGATTACTATATCTGTTGTAATATCTATGATTATAAGTTTATTAAGAATTTATAGTAATAAAACTATATCTCGAAAGATGTTTCTTTAGCTACCTAGGATTTTAATTAATGTGTGCTCTAAATTTATAATACAACAACTTCTATATATCTATTTATTTTTTTATAAACTATTTGTAAGCTATTAATAAAATGAGAAAAAGCTTTTTAACTATTGTCACACTATTACTGTGTCTGTCTGCCTTTGCTCAAAAAAAAGTGGCCTGGATTTTAGATGTCGAGGGTAATGAAAAACAAATCTTCGTACATGCTTTCACAGGGATTTCTGTATTAGAAACTTCAAAGTTCTATTATGGTATCAATCCAGATACACAATCATTTATCTGGAGACTTGAGAAAAACGCAACAAACGAAGGTGCAAAAAAAGTAAACAATATTGCTAACATGGCAGGAGCTGGTGGACAGTTCAATTCATTAGTTAGCGAATCATGGCAACCTATTCCATTATCTCCATTTGTTTCAGTAGACAAGAAAACTATTGATATTACTACAGGTAAAGTAATCCTTGGTGAAGGTGAAGATGAGTATTCAAAAATTACTCAAACTTACTTTATCGCTGAAGCATATGTTTATTTAGTAGAGACATTAACTGCTGATAAACAAAAGAAATTATACTGTATTGATATGAATGACAAATCAGTACGTTGGAAAACAGTAGTAGGAAGCATGACAGGTGCTGGTAAACTATTAAAAATGGCTGGAGCTACTTCATCATTAGATGTATCGTTATCTCCAAAAGTGACTAACTCTGGTGATTTCATCTATAGAGGAGGTAAAACACTGTTCTTATTGAAAGGAAATTCAGGTGAAATTGTTTGGCAAAACGAAGTAAACCCAGGTGCGTTTTTCTTAGACAACAAGCAAGAGTATTTAGTAGTAGTAGATGCTCCATCAGCATTTGGTCAGCCGAAATATGGTGAAGTGAAATTGGGTAAAAAAATCCAAGCATTAGATATCAAAAATGGTCAGCCATTATGGAAGAAGCCTGTAAAATTGGATGATAGCTACATTTCATCGATGAATGTTAGTGATAGTGAATTCCTAGTAAACTCAGGAAACTCAATTAACATCTATGAGTACAAATCAGGTCAGTCTATTTGGAAAAAAGGTTACAAAGCAGGTAATGTCAAAGAAGTGAAGCTATTAGGTGATAACCTAGAAGTATTCTACGGAAACAAGCAAATGTTAATTGCAAAATCTGATGCATCTGAGCAATGGAAAAAGCCAATTAAATTTGATATGGATGAAGATATCGAAGGTGGTGTAATCAAAAAAGAATACGAGAAAGGTATTTTAATGATCCACTCAAGAGGTTTAGGATTCTATGACAAAACTTCTGGTAAGAAAATCTGGAACTTTAAAGCGAACACTGATAAAGTATCATTCGATGACCAATCAACAATGGTTGCAGTTTTAGATAAGAAAAAACTATACTTATTTAACCCTAACTTAGTAGAGAAGAAGCCAGAAAAATCTAAGTTCGATATTGAAGAGCCAAAAGATATTTTCTTCTTTGAAACTACAGAAAAAGGTTACTTTATTGTTGGTCCTCAAGAATTCTTATGTTTAGATAAGAAAGGTACTTTAGTATCTCAAAAATATTACAAGCAATTAGAAGCTGACCGTTTAGCTAAAGCAGCTTTAATGGCAGGTAAAATTGCTGGTGACTTATCAACATCAGTACAAATTGGTTCAACTAATTCGAATGGTGAAACTGAATTTGCTGCTCCGTTTATGAGTCCTGAAACAACAAGAAATGTTGAAGCAGTTTCTGATTTACAAAGAGAGCAATTAGCGAAAATCAGAAACCAAAATAAACTTCATGGTAAAGCTCAAGTTATTGGTAACCATGCGTTCTTTATGGAAGGTGTGAAAACTGAAGCAGGTGATCAGTTAACGATGATCAAAGTAGATAAAAATACTGGTGAAGAGCTTGAAAGATTTGAAGTAGGTAGTGACCGTAAGGTAGTATATAAGATCATTGAATCTCAAAATATCTTATATGCTGTTGTTGGTGGTAAACTAACTGCATACTACTTGAACTAAATCATTCTATGAGGTTGTTGAAAGGAGTCATCTTATTTTTATAAGATGACTCTTTTGTTTTACGATTTTTCTAAATAATTGTCTGAATATTATATTATTCATATAAAAAAACTCAAGATCAATTAAAATTGTAAAAATTAAGAGTTTTGATTGTGAATTTATATTCTACTTATTACTTTTATGTCGCAATGAAAAATGTAACAAGAAATATCGTAAAGTCATGGTGGTGGCGCTCAGTTAATTCAAATTGAGTGAACCGTTGCGTATAGGCTTTATTTTATATAGATATTATTGAAAAGCTCGCTGGTCACTCAGTGAGCTTTTTTTTATGTTTCAATTTTGATATTCAACTAATTAAAAATAAAAATATGTACCGTTTTATCAACACACATGCGGAGCTTCTTGCAGATACTGTTACTCCAGTAAGCATTTACTTGAGAGTAAGAGATCGTTTTGCAAATAGCTTATTGTTAGAGAGTTCAGATTATCATGGAGCAGATAATAGTTATTCTTTTATTTGCTGTGAGCCAGTGGCTGAGATTTCTGTTACAGACAAATTATTACGCGTTCAATACCCAAATAAGGAAGAAGAAAAAAAGACATTAACTACATATGCTGAAGCATTACAGGAACTGTCAGTTTTTTCGAAGTCTTTTGAGCATAAGCAAGACGAAAATCAGAAGTTTCCATCACATGGGTTGTTTGGATATATGACTTACGATGCGGTACAATCGTTCGAAGAAATTGAGTTCGATAGTGATAAAGTTGATACTGAAATCCCTCAAATTAGATATCAAGCTTTTAGATATGTCATTGCAATCAACCATTTTAAAAATGAGCTTCATATTTTTGAGCATATCCCAGAAGGTGATAATAGCGAAAGTAATATCGAAGAAATCAAGACACTGATAAAAAGTAAAAATTTCCCTGCATATCACTTTTCAAGATCGGGTGAAGAGACGACAAACTTCACTGATGAAGAATTTTTAGAAGTCTTGAAAAAAGGGAAAGACCACTGTTTTAGAGGAGATGTTTTCCAGATAGTATTATCAAGAAGATACCAACAAGATTTCCAAGGTGATGAATTTAATGTTTACAGAGCATTACGTTCAATAAACCCTTCTCCTTATCTATTTTACTTTGACTACGGTACATATAAGATTTTTGGTTCTTCTCCTGAAGCTCAAATCATTGTCAAAGATAAAAAAGCTACTATCCACCCAATTGCAGGAACTTTTAAGCGTACAGGTAACGATAAGCAAGATGCCGAAATTGCTCAAAAATTATACGATGATCCTAAGGAAAACTCAGAACATGTAATGCTAGTTGATTTAGCAAGAAATGACTTGAGTAGAAACGGAGGTAATGTTGAGGTAGAAGTATTTAAGGAAATACAATATTACTCACATCTTATTCATTTAGTATCGAAAGTAAATGGTGACCTAACGGAAGGTACAGATCCTTTAAGAGTAGTAGCAGATACTTTCCCTGCTGGTACATTATCAGGTTCACCAAAGTACAAAGCCATGGAATTGATCGATAAATATGAAAATGTAAGACGTAGTTTTTATGGTGGAGCTATCGGTTTTATGAGCTTTAATGGAGATTTTAACCATGCAATCATGATTCGTTCTTTCTTGAGCTTAGATAATAAACTACATTATAGAGCAGGTGCAGGTGTTGTTGCTCAGTCTTCTGAAGAAAGCGAATTGCAAGAAGTACATAACAAGTTGGCTGCACTTAGAAAGGCATTGAATATGGCCGAGGAGCTGTAATCCTCATCTTAAAGAATGAAATAACAATAACTCTTCTTTAGGAAGAGGGTGAAGTAAAAAGCAATGAAGAAAATTTTAGTTTTAGATAATTACGACTCTTTTGTATACAACCTAGTACATTATTTAAGAGATCTAGGGCAAGAGGTAGAGATATTTAGAAATGATAAAATCACTTTGGAAGAAGTAGGGAAATATGATAAAATTCTTCTTTCTCCAGGACCAGGTATTCCTTCTGAAGCAGGGATAATGCCTGAAGTGATTAAAACATATGCATCAACAAAAAGTATTTTGGGTGTTTGTTTAGGGCATCAAGCAATAGGTGAAGCCTTTGGAGCTTCCTTAGAAAATAATTATCCATTGCATGGTGTAGCAGATCAAGCTCAAGTAACTACACCAGAAGCAAAATTATTTCAGGGGTTACCCAATACTTTTAAAATTGGACACTATCACTCTTGGGTAGTTCAATCAGATAGTTTAGCTGGTACTCCTTTACAAGTAACTGCTAGAGATGAAAAAGGATTTGTTATGGCTTTTCAGCATAAAGAATTTGATGTACAAGGTGTACAATTTCATCCAGAATCTGTATTGACTGAACATGGAATGGACATGTTAAAAAATTGGATACAAGGCTAAAACATCGAGTGGATAACTTATAGTTAAGCAAAACTATACTTAACTGATAAAAAGAACTCTTAATTCATAAATGATGAAGAAGATACTGAACCGACTTTTTGAATATGGCTCTTTAACACAAGAAGAAGCCAAAGCGACTTTAACTAAATTAGCACAAGGAGAATTTAACCCTTCTCAAATTGCAGCTTTCCTTACTGTTTATTCTATGCGTAGTATTACCGTTGAAGAATTGACGGGATTTAGAGATGCTATGTTAGAATTGTGCTTAAGAATAGATTTAGATGATTTTGATGCCATGGACCTTTGCGGTACAGGAGGTGATGGCCAAGACACTTTTAATATTTCAACCTTATCCTCTTTTATTGTAGCAGGAGCAGGTCAGAATGTAGCCAAGCATGGTAATAATGGTGTTTCCTCAGTTTGTGGTTCATCAAACTTGATGGCACATTTTGGTTACGATTTTACCAACGATATAGATACTTTAAAAAGGAATTTAGATGAAGCAGGAATTTGTTTTATCCATGCTCCTTTGTTTCACCCAGCTATGAAAAATGTAGCACCTATCCGTAGAGAATTAGGAGTGAAAACCTTTTTCAATATGTTAGGTCCAATGGTAAATCCTTCTTTCCCGAAGAAACAGATTGTTGGTGTATTTAGCTTAGAAGTAGCTCGATTATACGGGTATTTATATCAACAGACAGACAAGCAATTTGCGATTCTTCATTCATTAGATATTTATGATGAAATCTCATTAACATCACCGTTTAAAATGATTACAAAAGACTCTGAAAGGTTATTAAAACCAGAAGATCTAGGTTTGAATTATCAAACGAAAGAATCTTTGTTTGGTGGTGGGACGATTGCAGAGTCAGCTAAAATATTTACGGATGTTCTAGAAAACAAAGGTACTGCACCTCAGAAACAAGCCGTATTAGCCAATGCAGGTGTTGCCATTGCAACAGGAAAAGGTCTAGAATTAGAAGAAGGAGTTGCTCAAGCAAGAGAATCTCTAGAATCTGGAGCTGCATTTAAAGCATTTAAAAAGTTAGTATCATAAGTCATTTATTAGAGTAAGTTCACCATGACGATTTTAGATAAAATTGTTGCACATAAAAAAATTGAAGTAGCAGCAAGAAAAGAGATTTTAAGTATTTCAGATTTACAGGAAAGACCATTATTTGATAAAGAACCGGTTTCTGCTAAATCTTGGATAGGAAGTCCAACTAAATCAGGTATTATCGCTGAATTTAAAAGACAGTCTCCTTCAAAAGGATTGATCAACGGTAAAGCCTTGGTAACGGATGTTGCAGAAGGGTATTATAAAGCGGGTGCCTCGGCAATGTCGGTGCTAACAGATAGAGAGTTTTTTGGAGGAACAGTAGATGATTTATTAGCGGCTAGGTCTGTATCTCCAGTGCCTATTATCAGAAAAGACTTTATTGTAGATGAATATCAAATCATCGAAGCTAAATCAATTGGTGCTGATTTTATTTTATTGATAGCTTCTTGTTTGACTCCTGAAGAGTCGAAAACTTATGCTTCTGTTGCTAGAAACCTAGGAATGCAAGTATTATTAGAAGTTCACAACGAAGAAGAGTTAAATGCTCATATTGATCCTTGTATGGATCTTGTTGGAGTAAATAACAGGAACTTGAAAACTTTTGAAGTAAGTATTGAAAATTCTAAGCAATTGGCAGATAAAATTCCTAATGAATTTATTAAGGTGTCTGAAAGCGGAATTAGCAATATTGAAAATATTAAAGAGCTAAGAAAATACGGTTATAAAGGATTCCTGATTGGAGAAAACTTTATGAAGACAGAAGACCCTGCAAAAGCAGCAATAGATTTTATTGGTCAGCTTTAGCCTTTAATTGCATCTTACTCTTATGAAAACGAATTCGTTTTACTTGTGGTAAGTAATCGAAGTTTCTGTAAAAGTTATCTTTAGAGCCAGGCATAGAATATTGACCTAATACTTTGATGCTACCTTTGACATAAATTTCAGACGGTCCATCTTCTGTAGCGTAGACTACAACAACACCTGTTCGGTGGTGGATGTCCAGAGAATCTGCTTTTATTTCAATTTCAGGATCATTAAAATAGGCGTTACCTCTTAAGCATAGTGTATGTTTCTTTTGATTGATAAAAGCATTATCTGCACTATAATCTAAAGAGCGTTCTCTATCATAAAACTGTCGGTTACAGCTAGAGAGGAAAAAGGATAAAAGAAATATGTATGCCGCAATTCTCATATATCAAAGATAATAGTTGCCTACATCTTTCAGAAATTATTTCATAGGAGTAAGTGTATTTGGTTTTCGATTATAGATACAGTTCTCTTTTATCATTATGAGACTAGGCTCAATTGCTTCTAGTTGAAGGTCTCCTACAATAGAAATATCAATAGAAGGAGTGATGGTGGCAGGGTAATTAGGGAAACATTCTTCATACTTTTGTCAGATAGTGAAGAATTATAGATTTTAGAATTTTATCTGCTTTGTAATCAGTAGCCTGAGTCATTAAGATCATTGGAAATAAACAGAAATCGATTAGCATTTGCTTGTGTAAGTGCATAGTGTTGTGATAGATTGAGTTAAATTTCAGTTCATGAATAAGAACAAACAAAATATAGAAACCGTCAGTTGGAAGGTTTGTGGTATGAGAGATCAGAAAAATATTTATGATGTCTTAACATTAGCTCCTGACTATATGGGGTTTATTATCTACCCTCCATCTTCGAGGTTTATTGAAAAACAGGACGTTTCTTTTCTTGAAGAAAAATGGCCTGATACTGTAAAAACGAAGAGAGTAGGAGTGTTTGTAAATGAAGATGAGTCAACCATTTTAGCCTATGCAAAGAAGTATCATTTTGATGTAATTCAGCTTCATGGAACTGAACCTCCAAGTCTTTGTGAATCCTTAAAAACAAAAGGGTTTGAAGTTTTTAAAGTCTTTGGAATTAAAGATGAGTTTAATTTTGAAGCCCTAAAGCCTTATGAAGCATATGTAGATTACTTCTTGTTTGATACAAAATCACCTCAACATGGCGGAACTGGGGAGACATTTGATTGGGGAGTTCTAGAACAATATAGTTCAACAAAACCTTTTCTTTTGAGTGGGGGTCTTTCTTTAGAAAATATAAAGAATATCAGAAAGTTAGATCATTTACCTTGCAAAGGAATTGATGTAAATAGTAAATTTGAGACATCACCGGCTTTTAAAGATATAGAGCAATTAAAATCTTTAGCAGAATGGGTGAAATCCATCAATAATAAAAAATAGACAGATGACATATCAGCAACCAGATCAGAATGGCTATTACGGTCAGTTTGGAGGAGCATATATTCCTGAGATGCTTTATCCAAATGTAAAAGAATTAAAGGATAATTATGAAGCGATGATCGCTGACCCAAAATTCAAAGAGGAGTTTGATGGATTATTGAAAGACTATGTAGGTAGACCTACACCTCTTTATTTTGCAAAGAAATTATCTGAAAAGTATGGTGCTAAAATCTACCTTAAAAGAGAAGATTTAAATCATACTGGTGCACATAAAGTAAACAATACTATTGGGCAAATTCTTTTAGCAAGAAGGTTAAATAAGAAGAAAATTATTGCAGAGACAGGTGCAGGCCAACATGGTGTGGCTACAGCTACTGTTTGTGCTTTAATGAATATGGAGTGTATCGTTTACATGGGAGAAATTGACATTGCTCGTCAACGTCCGAATGTAGAGCGTATGCGTTTATTAGGAGCTACAGTAATTCCAGCAACTAGTGGTTCTAAGACATTAAAGGATGCAACAAATGAGGCAATGCGTCATTGGATTAATAACCCAAATGATACACACTATATTATTGGTTCAGTAGTAGGACCTCACCCATACCCAGATATGGTTGCAAAATTCCAGTCAGTGATTTCAGAAGAAATCAAATGGCAGTTAAAAGAAAAAGAAGGGAAAGAAAACCCTGATCATGTTATTGCATGTGTAGGAGGTGGCTCTAATGCAGCAGGTGCATTTTTCCATTACTTAGATGAGAAAGATGTCAACTTGGTAGCAGTAGAAGCTGCCGGACATGGAGTTGAGTCTGGGGAATCAGCTGCAACAACTGCCCTGGGTACTCCAGGTGTACTTCATGGATCTAAAACGATTTTGATGCAAACAGAAGATGGGCAAGTGGTAGAACCTTACTCAATTTCTGCTGGTCTTGATTACCCTGGTATTGGACCAATCCATGCTCATTTATTTGATTCAGGAAGAGCAGAATTCAAATATGTTACTGATGATGAAGCCATGAATGCAGGTGTTGAATTATCAAGGTTGGAAGGTATTATTCCAGCGGTTGAATCAGCTCATGCCTTTGCAGCTTTAGGTAAAATGAACTTTAAATCTGATGATGTTGTAGTTGTAAACTTATCAGGTAGAGGTGATAAAGACCTTGAGACGTACATTAAATGGGGGAACTATTAATCACTCATTAAACGAAAGGTCACTTTTAAAGATCACAGGTTAATTAGGTTAGCCTGTGATTTTTTTTGGTCTTAAAAAGGAAGAAGAAGAAATTAATTAAGTAATACTAAACATTGTGATTGCCGTTTTATCAACTAACTCAAATAATAAATACTAAAACAAGATTACAATGAGACAATTACTTATTATTCAACTTCTGTTTGTTCTTTTATCTTCAACCTCATTTGCTCAACTGATACCTGTTGAGATTGACTTATCTAAAAAGAACCCTACTTACCCATTCACTCCTGTAGACATGCCAATGTTTACCAATAACACAGACGATATTCAATTGACATCGCCAGTTTCTGTACTTAAGGAAGATGGTACCTATGTAACAGGAAATATCAAATTTGTAGCAGGAAGTCTAGATAATATTGTTACTCAAATCCATGTCAAAGATCAACAGACAGGAGAGAAAGTAAAATTAAAACTAGAAGAGATTAAATCTATAGTGATTGCTACATCAAAAGATGTCAATCTAAATACAGTTGTTAATCAACATGAGTCTATATCATATATTGGAGATAAAGACTTATCACAAATAACAGTTACAAAAAATCAAGTTTCTTATTTTGAAAAAGTAATGATTTCAAAAGGGAAAAAACAGAAAGCAGTATTGCTACAGGCAATCAACTATGAGCAATCAAAAAAAAATGATGTCACTGTATTTTATGATCCAAAAGGAAAGAATACTCAAGCGAAAGTAAATTTGGCTATCAATGAACCAGGTTATAAATTCAAAGGTGCAGTAATGGAGTTTGTTCCTAATGCCTATTATATCAAGAATAATACGACTGGTGAAGTGGCACATATTTCTGAGAAGGAATACAAAAAATCTATGGGAACATACCCTGAAACTATATTTACAGATGCCTCTGTTATTGAAAGATTGAAAGAAGGGAATAAAGCTTCTGTTAATAAGTACTCAGAAGATAATTGGGCTTTCTTCTTGATGAATGCAATCAATTATAATTTGAATAATACAGGAGAGGTATCTTCAACTAAATAACAATTATTGATACTGACTTGAAAAGGAATTTATGTAGCTTTAGCCGTAACAATAAAAAGAATGAAACGATGAAGATATATTTTTCTGGATCAATCAGAGGAGGTAGAGATGATGCAAAGTTATATGCAGATATCATCGAACATATAAAACAATATGGAGAGGTATTAACTGAGCATATAGGACAAATGGATTTGCAAGAAAATGAAATCACAGATCGACAAATCCATGATCAGGACCTGAATTGGTTGATTGAATCTGATATCATTATTGCTGAAGTAACAGTTCCGTCTTTAGGAGTTGGGTATGAATTAGGTAGAGGTGTTGAAATGAAAAAGCCAACCTACTGTTTTCATAGAACTCCTCAAACTTCTGCGATGGTATCTGGATGTCCGGAAATCAAAACATATCACTACGAAAGTTTGGATGAGATTAAAGTATTAATCGATCAGATTTTTCAATAAAAATAAATCCCCTCTACCATACGATAGAGGGGATTTATTTTTTTATTGAGATGATTCTATTCTGCTTGGCAAGATTCGAATGTCTTAGAACTGATGCTCCAAACGGTTTCTACTCTTCGCTGTTTCATAGATAAACCTCTTGTGTTTGAGTTGATACTGCCAAGTAAACTAGTTAATGGACTGTCTCCACCACCTCTTGAAGCGGCTCTTACACCATCAACATTAAAGAGTTGCTCTGCATTAGGAATGGCCTCCTCAGAGGCTAATAAGAACATTTTATCAGATCCTGTACCTTCGATAGTAAAATCGATATACTGTCCTTCTAAGTTGACAGGGACAACATCTTTTGCGTAACCTTCTAATATATTATCAGACTTATTATCTGAGAAATTATACGGTAATACTAATTGCATTCCACCGGCATCGTCTATAATAAATACGTATAGGAACATATTTTTCTTTTTCCAGTTAGCATACAATGTTTCATTCTTTTTGAATGCTAATCTCATATTTTGACCTTCAAAGATTTTACCTTCTGATACTACTTCATTTTTATCAAGATTGATTAGACAAAGTTCGTAAGGGAAAGCCATGTTTGAAGGAGAGTTTAATGTCATCCATCTCTTTGCTGCTCCAATTTTTTGAGCTTGACTTTGTAATTCGAATACAAAACGTTGTGATGATACAGTCATTGGGTCTGCATAATAAGGTAGAGTTTTCGTTTCGCTGGACTGTGTATGTCCGGACTGAAGTACCCATGCATATTTCAGTTTTCCTTCGCTTTCAAAACCAGACAGAACATATGTTGCATCTAGAGGTGAAGTACTTAACTTTGTGGCAGATTCTTTTAATGAAGCAGAAAGGGCATTATATTTTTCAGATGATAACGGTAAGTTGATCAATAACTTTACACTTCCTTCACATTTAAGTTTATCAACCCCTTTTTTAACTGAAGAAGAAGAGATTGATTTTCCTAAGTCTTCTTGTTGACCACAAGTGTTGGATAAAACCCACGTAGAAGTGACATCATTAAATGCTAAAGTATGTGTACCGATCTCCCATGGTTTAATTAATTGATACGAAGAAGATAGAGACATCAAGTCTTGACCTAACTTTGTTATTTGACTATCATTTAAGTCACTTTTAGCACTGTACACGACCAAGTTCGGAGCACTTTTATGAGCCCATACGCTTACTTCAAAAGCATCACCTTCTTTCACATCAGCAAGGTTACCTGTTTTTACTTTTGCATAGGAGTTAGTCATACCGTCTAATAGAGATACTTCTAACTCAATTCCTTTACTGTTTTTAAGGATAGTACCTTTTGTGATTTTCAATGCGGCTCCACCAAGCATTTTAATCTCACCGTTTGATTTATTGATTTTCTCAACGAAAAGTAAAGGGTTTTCAGAAGTAGCTACTTCTTCTCCAAACAATGAAGAAGCCATACGGTCTTCTTGCCCTTCGAAAGTAGGTGTTTGTACCTTACCATCATATCTTAAAAGTGAACGAATTCTTTTTTCTAGAGTCGCTACATCTTCTTGAGCAGGTGATGCATTAATTGCTTTTAGGAAAGCATCTGTGAATGCACCTTGTGGAAGGCCTTCTTCATTTACTGTTTCAGAAGCCGTTTCATTATTTTGAGCTGCTGAAATAATTAATGCCCCTTTTGTTGATGGAGGAGTAGTTCTTGGAACTTCCATCTTAATATCTGGAAACTTGTGATTTAAGCTTCTTGTTACGGGTGTTGCTGCAGTAACTGCATTTCTAGAGACCGAACCACTATGACAGCTATCAAAAATAGCCGTTAGTTTTGCATTCTTATTTGTAACCGCTAATAGGTATTGGTTCAATTCTGTATCTAGAATATAACTTTGCTCTCCTTTATAAGCATCAGAAGGAACAATACATTCTTGAGTTTTGTCAGCTTCGAAGTGTTTACTATTGGCAACTTGAGAACCATGTCCTGCATAATATATAAACACGATATCTCCAGCTTTTGCACTTTTACCTAACCATTGGAAGGCTGATTTTAATCCCTCAGTAGTAGTTTCTTCAGGAGTATCTAACAACTTAATTTCATCAAATTGATATTTACATTGCAGCACATTGGCCATAGCATTAGCATCTCTAACAGCACCATTTAAGTTACGCCAAGTAAGAGTAGTATTGGTTGGTGTGTCAGGAACATATTTATCTATACCAATTACCAATGCAATTTTTTTTGCATGAGCCGTCTGGAAAGAAGACAATAATAGGATAAAGATGAGTATTGGGAATGTTTTTTTCATCTGAATAGGAATACAACAATAGTGTTAGAAATTGTTTGATACAGTAAAAATATAAAAAAATATAACACAGTCCATGTGAAAATCATTACAAATTGATTATTAAATCACTATGTATATTGAGATTTTTTATAAAATTACTATATTTGCTTGACATATTTTCAATAAATGTATAGTTATACTTGTTGAGAATCTAATTTTGTAGGAGTGCGAAAAGAGAAGTAAGATGATCTACTATAGTACTAAACGACAAGCCGAAGAGGCGAGCTTAAAGAAGGCTCTCTTTAAAGGACTGCCTGAAGATAATGGCCTATATATGCCTGAGACAATTGCAAAGTTACCTCAGGAGTTTTTTGATAATATTGAGACGTTATCATTCCAAGATATCGCTTTTGAAGTAGCTAATGCTCTTTTAAGCGAAGATGTACCTTCAGAGGAAATCAGAAAGATTGTTGATGAAGCAGTTAATTTTGATGCTCCAATCGTAAAGGTAGTGGATCAGATTTATTCATTAGAATTGTTCCATGGCCCAACTTTGGCCTTCAAAGATTTTGGAGCGCGTTTTATGGCCCGTCTAATGTCTTACTTCTTAGAGAAAGGGGAAAGGTTACATATTCTAGTAGCAACATCTGGAGATACTGGTAGTGCTGTAGCAC
Organism: Flammeovirga sp. SubArs3; assembly: GCF_947387565.1. Classification (NCBI taxonomy): domain Bacteria; kingdom Pseudomonadati; phylum Bacteroidota; class Cytophagia; order Cytophagales; family Flammeovirgaceae; genus Flammeovirga; species Flammeovirga sp. SubArs3. The sequence goes on from NZ_CANDOA010000002.1 coordinate 31,856, forward strand.
AAGGTTTCTTTGGTGTAGAAGGCATTCAAGTAACTATCCTTTATCCTAAAGGAAAAGTAAGCCCAATTCAAGAGCAACAACTTACGACTAACGGTGGTAATATTAAAGCTGTTGAAATTGAAGGTACTTTTGATGATTGCCAGAAATTAGTGAAAGAAGCATTCCTTGATGAAGAATTAAGTGATGCGTTGAATCTTACTTCTGCCAACTCAATCAACATTAGCCGTCTAATCCCTCAATCTTTCTATTATTTCAATGCATTTGCACAATTAAAGAGAGAAGGGTATAAAAAAGTAGTATTCTGTACGCCATCGGGTAACTTCGGTAACTTATGTGGTGGTATTATAGCAAATAAAATGGGCTTGAAAGTGGAAAACTTTATCGCAGCAACTAATGCGAACAAAGTAGTTCCTGTATACCTTAAAACTGAGGTATTCCAACCACGTCCATCTTTATCTACAATTTCTAATGCGATGGATGTAGGTAACCCATCAAACTTCCCTCGTTTATTAGAATTGAATGATAATTCTTTCGAGAAACTAAAGAAAAAAGTAACAGGAACTTATTTCACTGATGAAGAAACTCGTCAGACGATGAAAGAAGTTTATGATGAGTCAGGATATGTATTATGTCCACACTCAGCTATCGGTTACCAAGCAGTTAAAGATTACTTTGATAAGGAAGATCTTGGTAAGAAAACTGCAGGTGTATTCTTAGCTACGGCTCACCCTGTGAAATTTGTTGAAGTAGTAGAGCCTGTAATTAATCAAAAATTAGAGATCCCTACACGTCTTCAAGAAATTATTGATAGACCAAAAAAGGCTACACTTTTACCTGCTGACTTCAAACAATTTAAGAAGTATCTATTAGCAGAAGTAGAAGCTACAGTATAGATATTATACATTTACTCACATCTATTTTTTCAACTCCTTTTCTGGTTTTACTAGAGAAGGAGTTTTTGTTTTATATGATATCTATGAAAGAAAATAAATCGAATTGATTAACTTGTTTATTCAACAACGCCTAATACTATTAATACAACCGCATGCTGATTGAAATCAAAAACAGAAAAACTTGGATTGAAGAAATTGCTGAATTTTTAGAAGTTCCATTGGAAGAGGACTCGAAAAAAATTGTTGTTGACAATGATTTGGTCAATGGTACTTTCGAAGTTATTGAGATTGAAAAAGGCCTTTTTGTACGATACTCTGACTTTACCTTAAAAAAAGAACTATACTTCAAAGAATTAGGAGCATCAGAAAAGCAGGATATGATCCTTGATTTTACTTTTCAAGGTTACCCTGATGGGACCATCATTACCGAATATCCAGACAACACTGTATCTGATGAAAAACACATTTTAATCTACTCGGGTAATTCTACGATTGTAGCTCGTTTTCCTATTAATCGACATTCTACCTTTATCTCTATTTTAATGTCGTATGAATGGCTAAATAAAAACTTTACTGATTTCTTTAATAAGTACCCCAATATAGATGTGGGTTTGGAGACCGATAGAGTATTTCTCAAAAAGATGAAGTATGGTTATGCCTTTGAATTTACCTTAGAACAGTTAATGTCTAGGTCATATTCTGAGGAATTAAGAAGCCCAGTATATAAAGGTGTCGTTCTCATGATTGTTGCTGAAGTGATGATGAGAATTCATGACGATAAGAAAAATAAATTCTTATTTGATTCTGATACGCAATACGAATTAGACAACTTAGAATCCTATATCAAACTGAACTTAGACTCAGATATAACTATAGATCAGCTGTGTAAAAAAATAGGCTACTCAAAAACGAAACTTCATAATATGTTTAAGAGCTATTTCAATTATTCAGTGTATGATTATATCAAACAACTTCGACTATCTAAAGCAAAATCATTATTACTTACTACTGACCTAAATGTATCTGAAGTTGCAAATAAAGTGGGCTATACCTCAGTACCACATTTCACGAATTTGTTCAAAAAAGAGGTTGGTTTAACTCCGAATCAATATAGAAAAGGAGACGATCGCAATATAAACTCGTAATTTTTATCTGTTTCTACTATCTGTTCGTTGTTGTAACAAAGAAAATTTTAAATATTAAAATTGATGTATGGTAATGAAATGCTCTATTTTTTTAGTTTAGTGACAATCATTACCGTTTTAACCTTGAAATTCAGTCGTTTCGGTGACTTAAATCAATAATAAACTTAAGTGACTGTGAATAATATTCAAGTGAACGATCGCATAATATTTTATGTATTTTTGAATAATTATTTTGGTTAACTATAAACTATATTTGACGTATCAATAATTACAAAGCTCTTAATCAGATACTTGCTTTGTATTTGATAGAAGTAGTTTGTGGGTAATCAAAAAGTTTTCCTTGTACGAATCTTTAACTCACAGATAACTACCAAATGATTGATTTTACAATCATACTACTTTGTTACTATCGATTTGATCTAAAGATTTAAACAGTACTTTGAAAATGAAAAGAAGAATTTCCTTATCCTTTATCTTCATGATGTATGTGTTGATGACTTTACCAACAAATGCATCTGCTATGATTAGCCCAGAGAAAGTGAATACTGCGGCGGATATCATGTCTTGGGTTGTTATTTGTGTAGTTCCAGTAGTTGGAGCTTGGGCATTCTGGAAAATTCATGTAATTCCAGAAGTAATTGCTAAAAAGAGAAATCACCCTCAAGCAGATTCTATTCACATGATGTGTTTATTATCATTAATTATGGGTGGTATGCTTTGGCCTGTCGCTTTGATTTGGTCATACTCTAACCCAGTTCATTTACATGTGACTGAAAAGCAAGCTTTTGGTGAAGAATCTGACGATGAAAGTTCAGAAGAGAAAGAATCAGAAGTAGCTTAATTAAAAACATCAATTGCTATCAAAAATCACTACAAATAGATAAAGAAAATTACTCATGGTAGATTTAATATTAATTGTTTATTGCCTAATTGTTTGGTTAGTATTTATCAAATTCAAACTATTAGCTTGGAATACTACATCTAAAATTATTGTATTTATTATTCCAGTGGTTGGAATCTCAGCTTTAGTATTAGCTATGAACGTATATATGCCTTCGTCAGATGACGTTCGAGTATATAATAAAACGGTTCAAGTAAAATCTAATGTTAGAGGTAGAGTACAAGATGTTCTTGTACAGGAAAACTCTAGAGTAAATAAAGGAGATACACTATTCGTTATAGAACAAGCTCCATTTATCTCTCAGATTGAAGGATTGAAAGCTTCTATCGAGAAAGCAAAAGCAGCGGTTAGCGTTCAATATAAGAATGTAGATGCTGTAAGAGCCAATAGAAAAGCTGTTGAAGCACAGTTGGAATTACAAAGAAAACGTGAGCAACAGTTCCAAGAATTGGTTGATGCGAATGCAGGTAACCGTTTCGATTTAGAACAGGCCCAAAACAATGTAAAGCAGTTAGAGGCTCAATTAATGCAATTGAGAGCTCAAGAGGCATCTATATTAGCAACAATCAAAGCAGAGTACAATGGAGAGCAAGTTTCTGTTGCAGAGTTGGTAGCTAAATTAGAAAAAGCAGAATGGGATTTAGACCAAACTGTAATTAAAGCTTCTATCGATGGTACTGTAGTTAACTTACAGTTACGTCCAGGTGCTATGGCTTTACCTTTAACAGACTTAATGACTTTAGTAGAAGGTCGTCAAAATATTATTGCCTCATTTGATCAAAATGAGTTGCATAAAATGGCAGAAGGAAATGAAGTAGACCTAACATTTGCTACTCGTCCTGGTGAAATTATTCCAGGTAAAATTGAATCTATCGTTTGGGCATCAAGTAGAGGTCAATTATTACCAACAGGTAAGCTACCAACAGCTGATCAAGGTATTCAAAAGCAAGGAAAGTATTTAGTAAAATTCTCAACAGAAGAAGATTACAATATTCCTATGGGTGCAAATGGATCAGTTGCCGTTTATACATCAACCACAGAACCATTCTACATCATTCGTAAAGTAATGATTCGTTTATCAGCGAAATTCAATTACTTAATCTTAAAAGCTCACTAAAATTTAAGGGTTGTAGAAATGAAAAAGGTATTTTATAAAATTGGCCTTACACTAACTGCTGCGATTGCTTTTAGTGGATGTGTCAAACTCAAAGATGCTCCGACTTCGGCGGAGATGAAAGAAGATAATACAGCTTTGGATAATATGCAGATCCCTAATGAATGGGCGATGCAAGAAATGGACTCCGCAGCAATTGATCTTTCTTGGGTCAAAGAATGGGAAACAGATGCTATTGATGCATTAATCGCTGAGGCTTGTTTATACAATGCAGATATTCAGGTAGCTGCTTCTCGAATCGAACAAGCTAACCAAGGGTTAAAATTATCGAAATCCAGAATGAAACCTCAAGTAGGAATTGGGGCTTCTGGAGGATATGCACCAGTGACGAACACAGCGGCTCCAAGTTATGGTATGCTAAATGCGTCTTGGGAAATGGACCTTTGGGGAAAGTTAAGGTATGGCAATGAGAAAGCGCAGAATATGATTTACTCAGCTGAATATGCTGATAAGAAACTTCGTCAAGTGCTTTCTGCTTCAATTGCAAGAGCATATTATACTGCGGTTTTCATTAAAGAGCAAAAGGAACTATTAAATCAGGCAATCGAAGCAACTAATGAAATGGCTACACTCAATGAAGCCAGAGTACAAATTGGTGTTGCTAAAGAATCTGATGTTCTTCAAATGAACGCTCAAGAAGCAAAGTTCAAAGAACAATTAGTATATCTCGATCAAAAGGAAAGAGATGTAAAACGTTCTATTGAGTTATTAATGGGTAGATATCCTAAAGGTGAAATTGAAGTAGCAGCTGAGTTGATAAACTTAAATTCTACAATGCCTGAAAGTTTACCATTAAGTATGCTTGAGAATCGTCCAGAAATTATGATTTCACAATATGCTGTAGAGAATGCATTCTATGATAAGAAAATAGCAGAAGCTTCTAGATGGCCGTCAGTAAGTCTTGATTTGAGCTTTGGTGGAGTGAATTCGATATTACAATCTATGTGGTCACTTTCAAATCCAATATTATCCATTGGAGGTAGCTTAACAACACCAATTTTTACAGGCGGAGCTATAAAAGCTAATATTGCGATTCAAAACGAAGCACAAAAACAAGCGGTATTATATTACGCGAAGTCTTATTTAAATGCTTTAAGTGAAATTGAGACCAACTTGAACGGTATTAATGCTGTTGAAGGAAGATTTGAACAATCTAATGTTGCTTTAAAGAATTTAAAACGTACTTATGAGTTATCAGAACTTCAGTACAAAGTGGGTAACGAGAATATGTTTACGTTATTACAAAAGCAACTTCAACTGCTCAATGAAGGAACAAATCAGTTAGACTTAAGGTTTGAAAAGATCAACCAGCGAATCAGCTTATACATGGCCCTTGGTGGTGATTATGTAGGAGCAGAAAAACAATAATAATTTGAATAATCTATTATAACTAAACAACCATAATTTACACTCGTTCATCCATGGTTTAGTTATAAAAAAATAGCCTCTAGGTGTTGTTTCACCAAGAGGCTATTTTTGTTCCTTTTAATTAAGGATTATAAATTGTTCAATACAAACTCAGTCATCTGAGTGTATAAGTGATGTCTTGTATTACCACCATAAATACCGTGATTACGGTTAGGGTAATAGAACTCTCTAAATTGCTTACCCGCTTTGATTAAAGCATTCGATAAATCAATCGCATTCTGAACATGCACATTATCATCACCTGTACCATGAATCAGGAAGTATTTACCTTTTAAGCCATCAACATGATGAATTGGAGAGTTGTCGTCATATCCTGAAGCGTTATCTTGAGGAAGACCTTGGAAACGCTCAGTATAGATAGTATCATAATATCTCCAGTTTGATACAGGAGCTACAGCGATTGCCATTTTAAATTGTTCTGGTCCTGTAAATAAACATAATGATGACATGTAACCACCAAAACTCCATCCCCAGATACCAATTCTACCTGCATCTACATAGTTTTGCTTTCCTAACCATTTAGCAGTTTGGATCTGATCGATAGCTTCGTATTTACCAAGTTGACCATAAGTAACATGTTTAAAGTCTTTACCTCTAGATCCTGTACCTCTAGGGTCTACAACGGCTACGATATATCCCTTCTGAGTGAGCATTTGATGCCAAGCGTAGTTTGAACCACCCCATGAGTTAGCCACTTGGTTAGAACCTGGACCACTATATTGGAACATTAATACTGGGTATTTTTTCTTCTCATCAAAGTCTGCAGGCTTTAACATGTATCCATAGAGTACTACATTTTCTTCAGTAGTGAATTCAAAATGCTCCTTTTTAACAAAGCCGTATTCTTTGATTGTTTCTTTAAAGCTAGCATTGTCTTCTAAAACGGTCACTAGAGTATTCTTTTTCGTTTTATACAATGATGTAGTAGACACTTCAGCAGAACTACTATGAACAGCAATATAGTAGCTGAAGTCGTTACTCATATTTACTCTAGTCTGACCAGCTTTAGTTGATAGTCTGACTTTCTTTTTTCCAGCGATATCGATAGAGTAGAAATCGCGATCTAATGGTGCAACCTCGTTAGAGATATAATAAATAACGGTTTTCTTACCATTTTCTTTAATACCAACCAAGTCAGTAACTTCCCAATCACCTTTTGTGATTTGTCGTACTAACTTTCCTGTAATATCATATAAATAGATGTGCTTGTATCCACTCTCTTCAGAAGTGTAAATAAAATGTTGACCATCTTTTAAATAAGTAAGATTATCGTTGTAGTCTAAGTCAACATAAGTTTTACTTTCTTCTGAAAGAACTACTTCGCTACTACCAGTTAATGCACTAGCATGTAAAATCTCCAATTTGTTTTGAAGACGATTCATTCTTACGATTGATAAGATACCTGCATCTTGAGTCCATTGAATTCTTGGGATATAGATATCAGTTTCTTGACCGATATCCATTTTTTGATGCTTATTATTTTCTAGGTTGACAACAGTTACTTTTACAACTGAGTTTTTCTCACCAGCCTTAGGGTACTTAAAGCGGTAATCTACAGGATAAAGTTGTCCCCATAATTGCATGTTGTATTCAGGAACTTCCGTTTCGTTGAATGATTGGTATGCAATTTTTTTACTGTCAGGAGACCATGTAAACGCTTTCGCCATTGAGAATTCTTCTTCATATACCCAATCAGCAGAACCATTAATAATATGGTTGAACTTCCCGTCAGTTGTTAATTGAGTTTCTTTCATTGTGGCCAAGTCAACAACGAATAAGTTGTTTTCTCTCGCGAAAGCTACTTTTTTACCATCAGGAGATAACGTAGCGTATGACTGCTTTCCACCTTCAGATAATTTTTGAAGTTTCTTCGTTTCGAAGTTGTAGATGTAATATTCTGCTTTGAATGATCTTCTGTAGATCGATTCTCTTTCAGACATTAATAAGATCTGGCTTTCATCTGATGAGAATGAATAGTCAGAAATTTTTACTTCTAATTGGTTGCCATCTAAGATAGTAGCTACTTCTTCACCAGTTGCTACATCATTTTTGATGATTTTATTGTCTTTAAGTTTAGAGTAGTACTGCCCTGTTTGCATCCAACGAACAGCTCTGACAGAGTTGGGATAAAATTTATACTCTGTCCAGATATTATCAAGAGTAATGTTTTTTGTTTGTGCATTTACAGATACAGCAATTAGCATAAGTAAACACCAAAATAAGTTGAACGTTTTCTTCATTATTTAGAATTTGCTTTGGTTCTATGAAAGACTTTCGATTTCGAATTCCAAATAAAATAAAATGAAGGCATAAAAAAAACTTACAGCTTTTGATAAACTGTAAGTCTTAGTGTTAGGAGCAGTAATTTAGTAGGTTAAATGCTCCTGTGTTTCTTCATTTTGATCAGTTTGTTGAGACGTTTCTTGTTCATAATTTTCACCTTCCTGTGGAGGTAAACCACCATTTTGAATATGATAAAGTTCGTCTTCTAAGAAGTAGATATGATTTTGCATATCATCAAGCTTACGATTTTTATCATACACGGTCTTATGAAGCTTGTCAATATAACGTTGACTGTCTTGCAACATCTTTTTTAGCCTTCCCATGTAATCCTGATCCGGTTCATTCCAACCCTGATCAAGTAACGTAGTTTTTTTGCGGTTAAGTTCTGCTTGAGGAGAATTCTTCGGATATAGGTTTCCTAAATTTTTCATCATTAATTTAAAATAACACTTAGTTATAAGTAGTAAAAAAATCACATTTAATTATTGTGTCAAGAATCAACAATCTAGAGTAAAAATGTTAGTGGTATTTATTTTCAGTGAATAAATTATTTTTGAAACACGTTTGCTAATTCTTCATTTACAAAAATATGTACAGAATGTTTTTTTACAAATTTTTGCATTAGTTTTTATTATAAAATCTTAACATTTAAATTAAAAAATAACATTAAAAGACAAGTTGGGCAGAATTCCCAATTGGGAAACATCAGTGAGTATATATTCATAGCTGTTGTTGCCTACACTAGTTACTTGTCGTTCTTCTGTATTTTTCTGATTGTATAGATCATAAATCGTTAATACAACTTCTCCCTTTACTCTTCTTCCTAACTTAAAGTTATATTGAGAAGAAAAATCTAGTCGATGATACAAGGGAACATCGTAAGGAGTTGGGGCATTTAATGTATTAGAAGGAGCATTTTCTCTTGGATTATCAGGTATCGTTGGGATATCTACCAAGTTGTTGAAATCGTAGCTTACATCTTTTAATACCCAAGTTAAACCTACTTTCCACCTTTTTCTTTGATACATACTGGCCAATTGCAGAATATGTGTCTGCTTGCTTTCCGTTTCTTTAGGTGTGTATTGTTTATGGTATTGATTGTAGCCATAACTGACATAATTATACCATCTTTTATGGTTGAACTCATAGATAAAATCTAAGCCATAAGAATTCCCATCACCTACATACTTATGAAAGTATACTGGGTTTCTAAAGATAAGGTCAGACATTTCTCCAGTACTTTGTTTTAAGTAACCTTCAATGTCAAAACTATGTCGATTTAAGCTGGCTGTAAAACCTCCAATATAATGGTTGGAAGTAATTACAGGTACATTCACTTCATCAGAAATGATCCAGTAGGAGTCGTAAGTTAACTCATCTGATAACTCTCTGATAAATTGATAGTATCTTCCGGCAGAAAATTTAACGTTGAACTTTCCTTTTTGGTCTATTGGTAAATTACCTTGGATTCTTGGTGCTATATAAGGTTTTTGAGTAGGTTGATAATACCAAACCCTACTGCCTGCTGTTAATCTAAGTCTTCCTAAAGTAAGATTGTATTGTCCATATACACCTAATGTATTGGATTGTGATAAACTATCGACTTCATTTAGAAAAAATGAAGAAGGCTGACTCTCCTTAAAGACATTATAGTTGGTATAGATTGCACCAACATCTAAACTATTCTTACCAAAATAGATACTTTGGTCTGAATGTAAGCTAAAGTCTTGTACGTTTTGGTTGGATGCCTGTGTTTTTCGAATAGGTCTTCTCGAAGACGAATCTTTTAAGTGATATACTTTATAGCTTGTTCTATCATTCTGAGAATAGGTTGCATATACATGTGATGACCATTTCTCAAATTCACCTTTCCAGTTTAACGAAAATGCATTGTTAGTCCATGAGCGATCATCCGAGTTTGTCGGCGAAGGTCTTTGAGCTGGTGCATTAGGCCTAGAAGGATTTGTAGGCGGATTCTTTGGAACTAAATTATAGGAAGTAGAATAATTATCTTGAGAATTAAGATAGCTTAATGAAAGCTTATTGAAATCGTTTAATTGATAGACAATCTTAGCATTGGCATCATGATAATTGATGTCAGGGGTAATGGTCTGTTGATAAATATTGTCTGGTGCATCATCAGAATTATCAATTTCTGTTTCAGCAGCTCTATCGTATAGATATTTTTCAACCGCCCCATGATACTGTCTAAAAGTACCATATACAGCCAATTTTCCTCTAACAATCGGCAGAGATAAATATCCTTTATAACCTAATAAACTTACCCCAACATTTCCTTCCATATAGTTTAATGGTGGATCTTTTAAACCTATATCTAAAATACTAGATACCCTTGCCCCGTAAAGACAATCATAACCACCAGCATATAAAGTGGCCGAAGAAGTAATATCAGGGTTGATCACATTTTCTAAACCAAAATAATGATCCAACTGATACATGGGATAGTTATCTATTAATGTAAGGTTCTGGTCTGTTTCCCCGCCTCGCACTTGCATGGCTGATGAAAAACCTGTGGTACTTACACTCGGTAATAACTTTACCGCATAATAGATATTTTCAGTACTTGATATCGGTAGGTTACCAATACCTGAGTTTTTGACATTTTTACCTTGACTCTCCGACTGATTGATGGTTGCAACTTCATTCAGCTGCTTTTCATAAACTAATTCAGGTAGTTCTTCAACATCGCGGGATAACTGAATGACCACTGTAGTATCTAATGGCAAATCAGCAAAAGCGAGCCCAACTGAGTTGTACCCTAAATAATTAAAGCGAAGAGATTCTTGATTATTGCCTGTGATAGACAATTGGAATGAGCCATCGTTTTTAGTAGAAGCATGTTTGTTTCCCATGATGATGCTCGCATAAGGCATCGGGTTTCCCTCTTCATCGATGACTACTCCATTTATTTTTTTCTTTGGAAATTGTGGCTTTTTGATGACAATAAATTCTTCATCAACGATTTCGTATGATAGAGAATAACCTGATAATATTTGTGTTAATGCAGTATGTAGGTCTGCATTTTTTAATGTTGCTGTAACAAATTTATTATCTACAGATTTTTCGCTGTAAGATAAAAACACATGAAAAGTAGACTCTACCTGTTTTAATGCTTCTTTTATAGGAGCATGATTATAAGTAGTGTTTAATCTATTTTCCTGTGCATAGGTGAAGAGTGTATAGAGCAGTAGGAAAGTAGTAAGTAGATATTTTTTACAGAGAAATCTCAACCTCTTTATTTTTCTTGATATTGTAGTTAATGCCCATAGTTTTGGCAATTACTTCTAATGATGTTTCTAGTGATTTATTAGAAATAGTACCTGTAAAGCGCATAAATTGAATATCCTTGTTTTTATAAATCACACGGACATTGAACTGACGTTGGATTTCTTTAAATACTTCTTCAAGTGGTGAATCAGTATATTTAAATAGTCCTTTTTGCCAATTCGCCTGTTTACCTTCTTGTGTTCCTCTTACAAAGATACCGTTGATGTAGTCAACTTTTTGTCCTTTTGTAAGCGTTACAGTATTTCCATTTCTGTCCTCGACACTTACTTTACCAGTATAACAAGCTACTTCCCATTTATTATCTCTAGAATAGATATTAAAGCTTGTACCCAATACGGTTACTGCACCTTGTTCTGTTGATACTTGGAAAGTATTTCCTTTTTCAACTTGGAAGAAGGCTTCTCCTTTAAGTTCAATATATCTGCCTTCCTCATTGAAATCATCTTTATTATAAGCGATTGTAGATTCGGCATTCATATTAATAGTGGAACCGTCAGGCAGGGTAATATTTTTTGTTACTCCCTTATCTGCTACTTCGGTATGGTAAGCAGGTACAAAATTTCTATAATAGAAAACAGCAATCAAACCCAATACAAGCATGGCAGCACCATACCTCCACCATTGAGGAGTGAATTTAACCTCTTTAGTTGTTGTCGTATTGATTTGGGAAGAAATGCTATCCCAAAGTTCTTTTTCTCTTTGAACAGAAAAGTAAGGTTCTTTTACTGTCGTTTTCTGTACAAACGCTTTTGCGTCTTGTATGATGTTTGACTCTTCAGGGTTTTCCTCAAGATACTTTTCCCAAACATCATTCAATGAATCATCTCCGAGTGCCCAGGCGCAGAAGTCTTTGTTTTCTATGTATTTTTTTAATGCAGACATCTTCTTATTCAGTTAAGTACATTCAGTAAAGTGATCTAAAAGTGATTTGTACTATATATTTGAGAAAAAACTTTCAATCATTTTTCCAACAACGAGTAGATTTAAGGAATCACCCATATTAGATCGCATCTTTTTTAATGCAGATGCCTGTAAATTTCTAACAGATTGATTGCTAATATTCATTACTTCACTAACTTCTTCAGGAGAGAAGCCATTATAAAATCTTAAGTAGATGACTTCTTTCTGACGTCCAGATAAAGTTTCTAATGTTTTTAATAGCTTTTCCTTATTGATTTGATCAGTTTCAGAAGATATCATGGATTCCTCCATTGTGAAGGTAATATCAAAAGTATCTTCCACTTCTTCTGATGTAGATGTCTTACTGCCTTTTTTTACTTTTTCATAAATACTCCTTTTAAGAGAGACCATTAAATAGAGTTTTACATTATTGGTTTCTCCTAATGTTGATCTTTTCTCCCACAAGCGTAAGAATAGATCTTGCACACAGTCTTCTACCAATGCTGCATCTTGGCAGAAATGATAGCCATACTTATACAAAAGCTTAATGTATTGATCATAGAAATACTTTAATGCTTGTGCATCGTCTTCTTCTTTAAGCGATTTCCAATATTGAAGATCCTGTGTCATTTAAATGAATAAAGCTTAGCAAATAATTGAAGAGCTGTTGTAGTTGGATAAAAAATACTACTTGCTCAAGGAACATCCTTCTCTTGCTAAAATACTAATAAATAATATCATGAGAGTAAGATGTACAGTATTGGAAGCAAAAATTCGACCCGATTCATAATGAATATAGATTTCAGCCTAATTTTTAAGTTCCCAGAATAGATACTTTTTTTTAATAAATGAGAGTTTTTCGAATGCAAGAAAAATAAATTATCATTTTTTCAACTATAAAAGTTTCGTTTTTGATGCTGTTACGGCAGTTTTTTGAAAAAAATAAAAAAAAGTTGAAAAAAACTGAGTACAAAAAAAAGGTCTAATCCTTTATTGGAGTGAAACCGAAGATAAGTCTTCAACCAAAAAAAAATAAAGTACTTAATCAAAAACATTGTAACATGAAACTACAAAAAATTGCTCTTGTATTAACTGTTTTAGCTGCATCTGTAGCATGTACTACTGAAAACTCTGATGATCTATCAACTACACAAACATTAGAAGATGCAATTGCATCAGGTTCTAATTCAAGAAACTATGAAACAGTCGAAACCAATTTAGAAGTAAAAGACTATACAGATAATGTAATTTCTGATGCTACTGAAAGAGGTATGGACTACTCTTCTTCATCAAACATGAGAACTTCAGGTGAAGGTGGAGAAGAAGGAAAACAAAAAAGACCAAAACAACAAGGAGCTAAACGTTTCCATGTAAGAGATTATATCGATTGTGCTGATGTAACAACTACAGAAGATGGAGATACTAAAACTGTAGTGATCGACTTCAGTAGCGGAGCTTGTGAAAGCAAAGACGGTAGTGTAGTCGGAGGTTCAGTAACAGAAGTACATACTGTAACAGAAACAAGTATAGCTCACTCTACAACATTTGCTGATTTCTCAGAAAATGGTAAAGTAAAAAATGGTACTACTTCAGTATCTGGTAATGTTACTTTTGAAGAAGAAACTGAGGAAGGTAAGAAAGCGAGAATTGCTTCAGGTGATTTAGCTAAATCTGTGAACTTAACAATTGATTTCCCTGCTACGGATTCTACGGAAGCATATACTGAAACAATTGTTCGTTCTATCGATGAAGAAATTTTAGATGGTACTAAAACAGTAACAGGTTCTATGTCTGTAACAAGTACTGTTGATGGAGAAAGCTTCTCAACTGAAATTACAGAAGCGTTAGTATACAACCCACAATGTGGAGAAGAAAAGCCAGTATTTGCTCCAATCTCAGGTGTTGAGGTAATGACAAAAGGAGACGAAACAATTACTGTAGATTACGGTGATGGCGAATGTGACTTCGAGGTGACAGTTACTTTAACTGACGGTACTTCAGAAGTAGTAGACTTAAAAGATGCTTACGATGTATACGGTTTCGTAGGAGTAAGCAAAGGAAGAAAAGCTAAGAAAGGTAGTAAAGGATCGAAATAAATTAAAGGTTGCTTTGTATTAAAAATATATAGTTAGTTAAGTTGGAAATACGTAATAACTACTTATTTGATTCGAGTAGATTCAATCAAGGTGATAGTGATACTGTCACCTTGATTTATTAAAGAAAAAAGGTTGATCTATTAGGGGTAGATCAACCTTTTTTGTCTTTATATCAATCAGATTACTATTTTTCTTTTAATCCGAATTTTGGATCTACTTTTAATCTAAATGCAACGATTAAAGCTGGTATCCCAGAGATAACAACAAATAGGAAGAAATTAGTGTATCCTAGAAATTCTTGTAAATAACCACTGATCATCCCTGGTAACATCATACCTAAGGCCATAAAACCGGTACACAAAGCATAATGAGCTGTTTTATGATGTCCTTGAGAAACATATAACATATACATCATCAAGGCTGAAAACCCAAAACCATAGAAGAATTGCTCTACAGCAATCACGCCTCCAATAAAAATAAATGATTCAGCATGAAAGAAAGAAAGTAACCAATATCCTAAGTTGGGAATATTGATGGACAATAACATTGGAATTAACCAAAACTTTAATCCTTTAGTGTAGATGGCAATTCCTCCAAGAACACCCCCAACAACTAAACATCCTAATCCAATAGTTCCATATAACCAACCTAGTTGTTCATTGTTGAGTCCTATGCCTCCAACTTCAGTACTATCTAATAAGAATGGAGAAGCAATTTTTACCAATTGTGCTTCACCTAGTCGGTAGAGCAAAATAAAGGCTAGAATACTCCAGATGTCTTCTTTAACAAAGAAAGATAGGATAGGAGTGTTCATTTTATCTGGATCTTCTTTAATCTTTTTCTTTAATGTAATCATCAAATAAGCAATGACTACAGCTCCTAGGATAACGTAAGTCCAAGATGTTTCCCAACCTAAAAAAGAATTGATCAAAAAGCCAAATAAGAGAATTATCGATACTTGGCTAAACATAATACCAACTTCTCTCAACCCATGTGCTCTATCTTTTAGTGATCTAATGTTTTCTTTATTTGGAAGTATTAGTCTATGAAATAAACTAAAACAGACCATTGCAGCAGCTAGGCCAAAAAATATAGTACTCCAAACAGATTTGTAATCTTCAAAAACTTCAAAAAGGTAGCCACTTAATAAGACAACACCGCCTTGGCCAGCCCACATTGCTAATCGGTAAAAAGTACTTCTGATACCAACAAAGAAGGCCTGTTGGTCACTTCGTAAACCAATCATATAAAAACCATCTGTGGCGATATCATTTGTAGCTGAAGTAAAAGCAATAATCCAGAAGCAGGCTAAAGTGTACCTGAAAAAATTATCTGTGGGTAACGTTAGAGCTACGGCGGCAAATGCCCCACCGATCACTAATTGCATAATAAAGATCCACCATTTTTTTGTTTGAAGTAGATCTACAATAGGACTCCAAAAAGGTTTTATTACCCATGGTAAATACAACCATGATGTATATAAGGCAATTTCAATATTGCCCATCCCTAAGTTTTTATACATAATAACCGCAACAGTCATTACGATTGTGTAAGGTAGTCCTTCTACAAAATATAATGAAGGGAGCCATAACCAAGGGTTTCTCTCTTTTGCCATATAGTAATAGTCTATGCTTAGTGGATTACTTTGATTTTTTTAGACAGGAGTCCACCTGCCTTGATAGTGATTGCATTACTTCTTCCGCTTTCATTTTTATTAGCATCTAAAGCAGTAACAATGTAAGTATATTTTTTCCCTTTTTCGATGGTTCTATCGATAAAACTATGTTCTTCGTAAGGAGATCTATCAATAATATCCAGTATAAATTGACCGTCTAGAACCCCAAAACCAAAGTCTTCATACCTGTAGATAACGTATTTTCGGGTGTCAGTATTTTTCTGAGTGTCTTTCCAATAGAGCTTAAATCCTTTATAAAGATCACCTTCAGAATTATTGATATTTACTTTAGCTGGAGCTTCCAATTCCATTTTTAAGCTTGAAGGAGGAATAGAATAATATGGATAGTTCCTCTGTAAAGTCTGTACTACATTTTTAGGGTTTTCAAATAAGAACTTAGCACTGAAAAAAGCACTTCCTTTTACATTCTTGTATTTTTTATTGATGTCTAACTGAGCGCTGATCTCAGAAGGATCTTCCCATTTACTGACTTTATATAAAGCATGTCCGATATATAAATTGGTTCCATAAGAGTTGTCATTCCACCACTTTACTACTGTTTCATAAGGTGCAGCACCAAGGTTTCGATGCCAGTATACCTGAGGAATAATATAATCTAACCATCCTTTTCTCATCCATTTGACTACATCTGCATATAAGTCATCATAATTTGTGATTCCTGCTCTTGTCTGAGATCCTTTTGGATCTACATTGCTGTTTCTCCAAACGCCAAAAGGACTAATCCCAAATTGTACATCTGGTCGTTCTTTTCTTAACCTATTGGAAAGGTTTTCAACAAAGTAATCGACATTTTCTCTTCTCCAACTTTCAAGGTCTTGCTTTGTACTATCCCCATACATAGCAAAAGTCTCATGATCAGGAAATTCTTCTCCCACTTTTTTATATGGATAGAAATAATCATCAAAATGTACCGCATCTAGATCATAATGTCTAGCCACTTCCATAATAGCATTTAAAACATATTCTCTTGCTTCGGGATGGCCTGGGTTATACATCCACTTACCTCCATATTGTACAAACCAATCTCTATGTTGAAAAAATGGATGGTCGGAAGCTAAAGAAGTAGTATCACTATTCATTGTAGCTCTGTAGGGATTGAACCAAGCATGAAAATCTAATTTTCTTTTATGTGCTTCTTCAATCATAAATGTTAATGGATTAAAGAAGGGTTGAGGACTTTTTCCTTGTTCGCCTGTTAAGTATTTACTCCATGGTTCAAATCCAGAAGGGTAGAAAGTATCTGCGACTGGTCTAACTTGAACGATAACCGTATTTAATCCTATATCGCTAATCTTATCTAAATATCTGACATAGTCCTCCTTCTGTTCTTGCATTGATGCAGAACTAGAGGCAGGGAAATCAATATTGTTGACAGTGGCTATCCATACTGCTCTGAATTCTCTTTTTTGAGCATAAGTAGTAGTAATACCTAATAAAAATAGTATTAAAAAATATCTGATTCGCATAAGGGAAGGATGTTCTTAGTAATAGTATAGTAAAGGTAAGGAATTATTGTTGATGGTATTCTATTAATCCATCAGTAGGAGAGGCGATAATAGTAGGGGTAGGAAGTTGGAAAAAGTCGAAGGATTCTTGAAGTATTTCTTTAAAATAGTAAGCAATTGATCCTGTGATACAAACCTGATCGGAAGAAGATTTTACAAATGGGAGTACATAATATTCTACAAATTGCTTCATCTGTGATTGAAGTAGGATATTTACTGTCTCATCATACTCCTTTACTTCATTGATGAATGGGGCAAAAGTAGCACAAAAGGCATTTGGTTTTTCAGTTTTGTATAGGCGTTTTAAAATGTAATCAGTGCTATAATCAAACTCTTCAATAAAAGCATCTACTGTTTGAATAGACAATTTATTAGTAAGAAGTAGTTGAAGGAAAGCTAGGCCAATGGTTGCTCCACTACCAAAATCACTAAGTAAATAACCTAAAGAAACAGGACGATTGATAATTGCATTGCCATTATAATAACCAGAATTAGCACCTGTACCTAGTATACAGGCAATACCATTGTTTTTATGAAGTAAGCCTCTTGCTGCACCACATAAATCATCTTCGACAAATACTTTTTGAGTGGAGAATATCTGACTTAATATTTTGCTTAGAATAGCTTTGTTTTCATCACTGCCACAACCACTACCATAAAAAAATATGGAAAGGTTTTCATTGTCATTAATTAAATGAGATAACTCTTCTGAATCAACTCGTATTGATTTGTAGAGGTCTTCCTCAGTCCAGAAAAAAGGGTTATATCCTGGAGAAGCTAATGAAAACTTTACTGAACCATCCGCTTTATCTATGAGAGTCCAGTCTGTTTTTGTAGATCCGCTATCAGCAATTAGATGTAATATGTCAGTATTATTTTTGATTAATCTTTTTGTTGTGTCTTGTTGAACAACATAATATCAGTTCCGCTTCTTTGAAGTGCAAAGACTACAAAAACAATTAATGCAATCACTAAAACAATACTTGTTACAGAAATTAATTTGTATAGATCAGTATTGGCTTGTGTCTGCAGTTCTTTTTCTTTGTACTGTAATTGTTGCTTTTGAAGTTCTTTTTGTTGAGCTAACTGCAATTGTAAATCTTTATCATTGGCTTGTAAACGAGCAGCATTCAATTCAGTTCTTGTTGAGGTTAAATCTTTCATTAAGTCCGCATACAAAGCTTTTTGATTTCTTAAGGCTTCTTGAACTGATTGTTCTGATTGCTCAGCAGATTTTTGGTCTTTTATAGCTTGTAGATATTTGGCTTGAGAACGTTCTAGTTGCTCTTGAATATCTTTAAGTTGTTCTTGAGTAGTTTTTATTAATTCGTTTTGCTCTTTCGCTCTTTGCGTCATGTCTTGAATGACACGATTGTTTTCATCAATATTTCTTTGCATTCTATACTTATCATCTTTCAATTCTGAAAGGTGACTTTCTAGCGATCGAATAGAACCTTGTTTCATATCAAGTTTCTGATCATGCGTAGTAAGCTGAGCTTCTTTCTCATTTAACCTTTTTTCCAATCTTAAATTATCATCTTTAAGGTCTTGGATTCGGTCTGCTTGATGTTTTATTTTCGACAAGTATGATCCACTCTCTGCCTCGATCTGTGCATTCTTCTTCTCCAGTTCATTAATACGCATACGTTGTTGTTTAGTACCGTCGGAACCTGACATAGCAGCATAAGCAGCAATAGTTCCACAGATCACTAAACCAATAATCCCCATACGTATCCAGCTTTTTTGCTGCATCAGTTCTTCTTTAAAATCGGTAGAGTTATTTCTCATTTGGTCTAAGCAAAGATAAAAAATGTGTAGTGAGGTCTTTTGTTCCAAATACAACGGAATAATGATGCATAGATATTGGTGAACAAAAGTACTTGGTTACACTACATTCTAAATACAAAGGTAAGAAATACTTTAAAATATGAAGTATCGCACTTATTGTACCTTAAACTCGAATTTTATTACCTAAAATTAAAAATAAAAGTTAATACCTGCTTCATAATAAGACATTTTTTTACTTCGGATAATGATATGTCACCTTGTAAAAATGAAAAAATAGAGCTGTTAGAGCATGTTGTCTTAGAATAATTATATTCTTTGTTGTTAAAATTAAAAACATTTATTTGTAAATAAACGTTTATGGATTTTTTTATTACGGATGAATGGTATACATTTGCAATCACATTTTTGAGAAATAAAAATACTCAATCTAACTTGCTGATAATCAGCACAAGCGTCAAACGGACACTTGATTGTATCACGAAATAAACTTTTAATGAGAAAGTTTTTACTAGTTATTTCCATTTTCATTTTATCATTGGAAAACATTGAATTTGCAGTTGCATCTACAAATAATTCAATTATAAGTGTAAAAGATACAGAAACGATTAAAAGAGAAGATTACATTAGAACTCTTTACAAAGCTTTTGATCCAATTTGTAGAAAATATGGAATTAATACTAAGGTAGCGATCTCTCAGGCTATTGCTGAGCAGGGTTGGAAATTAAGAGAAGACTATAGAATTTTCAACATTGCATCAACAAGTCCAACTAAGAGTAAATTAGTATATGATATCGGAGAACAAAGATATCGTCGTTACAGAATTTATTCATCATTGGAACAGGCTGTAGAAGACTACTGTAAAGTGCTGTCGAGTTATTATACATACCGTGAAAATGGATTATTTGACACATTTGATCCAAACTTACAGATGGAAGCGATTGCAAAAGGCGGATATGCCACCGATCCACATTACCTTAAATTGGTAACTTCTGTAATGGACAAATATGTTGCTCCAATTGTAGATAACATTCGTGAAGAAGAAGCTTTGGCTAGAAGATCGGAAGAACTTCAATCAGTAGCTTCAGTAAGTAGCGTCGAAGCACAACATATCAGATTCTGTTTACCATCGAGTTACTAGAAACTGATTTACATATCGACTTTATTAAGGAATATCCTATATGAGAAGACCCCGCAATTGCGGGGTCTTTTATTATTTAAAGGGTACGAATTAATTCTAATGATAAGAATGTGTTACATTTTGATGTCATTGTCATCTATGGCTTCACCATTCTTCTGATTTGCCCATCCATGGCTCTATAACCACTTCGGCCTAGATCTCTTACCACCTCACCTTGCATGATTAGCTCATCCCAGATGTTAGCTTCAACGACTTCATAAAAACGTTCTTCTTCTTCTTCGTCTGAAAAGGTATACATTTCTTTTAAACCTCTTCGTTTAATCTCGTTTTGAATAAGAATCTCTTTCATGGATTGAATCATCTGAGCACAAACACCTAATTCGAAATCTGAATTGGCGTGGATGTTTACTTTGAAATTGTAGTCATTTCCTTGAGCAGTAGCAGTGACTCGGGGTTTTACAAAATGTTTCATGAGGCTCTGTTTACGTAGTTTTTTGATTTTTTCCGAGAACGATAAACAGTAATGAGACGGTTGTTCTCGAAGATAAAGATGTACGATTTGTACTTTCTTTTGTCCCGTTTGCAATGTGAACCATAGCATTCCGATTTATACGCTTGGTACACAATGTTTAGATAATCTTTCTTTCTCCAATGTCTACAACGTTTGTTCATAGCATTGAAAGCGTGGTCTGTGATTTCAATAAACATATAAGGCTTGCGTTAAAAAAAACGCACAGTCTCCCGTCTAGAGCTTGCACGTCCGAATCAAAATAAATTTGTACATATAAAGT
Organism: Flammeovirga sp. SubArs3; assembly: GCF_947387565.1. Classification (NCBI taxonomy): domain Bacteria; kingdom Pseudomonadati; phylum Bacteroidota; class Cytophagia; order Cytophagales; family Flammeovirgaceae; genus Flammeovirga; species Flammeovirga sp. SubArs3. The sequence goes on from NZ_CANDOA010000002.1 coordinate 52,903, forward strand.
GCACAGCACCTATTTATAATTTACAAAAAATTAGCAATAAATCCAATTTTCATCTTACTCGCTGTTTAAATATGAGTCAATCGCACTTGCGGATAGATTTTGTATTAAAATTTTGATCAAAAATTAATCATGTATCTTATTGATTTATAGAAATAGTTTACTAAATTGATATTCTGTGCTTGTAAAATTATTACTACCTTTGGATTGAAAAATTTAGTAATATGAGCGATAAACCACTAAAGGAAGGTGAAGATTATTACATTGAAAATGGATTATATGTCTTCACTAAAGCATACCATATTAAAAGAGGGTACTGTTGTAAAAATCAATGTAAACATTGTCCTTGGGGGTTCAAAAAGAACAAAGTAAGGAAGTCAGTATTCTAAAAAAGGTATACAATAAATAAAAAAGATAGATCTAACTCAGGAGTAGGTCTATCTTTTTTTTGTAGATAAACATTATTTCTTATTGTAAAGTAGACTCAATGCTTAATAGATGTTTCTAATTTCAATAGAATTTAGACTTCTTATTTTTTATTCCGTAATTGATAGTATGACACATTTAAATACATATCACTCACCTATGGTGTACTTGATCTCGGCATAATCCGACAGGTACAACTTTATCTATGCCAAATTTTTGTTTAGGTACAATCATGTATCTGTCGGTTTTTCGTACCCTTTTTTTTGAAAAACACAACGATAAAAAAAACAAAACATTGGAATCAAAAATCACAAATGCCTCATTAGGCTATAATTCAAATATTCAGAATAATTTAGGTCCTCTATTTCAAGGTGAAATTGCTAGAGTAGTTTCAGAACATAAAGAAAGATACATTGTTAGAAATGAATCTGGTGTATATGAAGCTGAAATAACAGGACAACTACGCTTCACTGCAGAAGAAAGGTCTGATTATCCCATCGTTGGAGACTGGGTAAGTATCACAGAATACGATGAAGGGAAAGCCTTAATTCATCAAGTAGTTTATCGCGATCAAGTCCTAAAACGTCAGGCAGTAGGTAAATCAGGAGAAGCACAATATATTGCTTCAAATATAGACGTTGCCTTTATTGTAGAGGGAGTCAATAGAGATTTTAATATCAACAGATTAGAGCGTTACATGACACTGTGTTATGACGCTAATATTCAGCCTGTTTTTATCCTGAATAAAGTCGATTTAGTTTCTGATCTAGAATTAGAAGAAATTAAGTTGGAAGTTGAAAACAGATTGATTGGTGTTGAAATGCTTTGCACTTCAGTTGATCAGCAAATTGGTATTGAACAACTGACTGCTCTAATTCAAGAAGGGAAAACATACTGTTTTCTGGGTTCTTCTGGTGTGGGAAAATCTTCTTTGATCAATATTTTATTGAAAGATGAAATGATGACCACAGGAAGCATTGGAGAAAGGAATGATAGAGGTAAACATACTACAACTTATCGTTCATTATTTTTAATGCCTTCTGGAGGAATTCTAATCGACAATCCAGGCGTAAGAGAAGTAGGTATGGTAGATAGTCAGCATGGACTGGAACATACGTTTCCATTAATTCAAGAAAAAGCTTCTCAATGTAGGTTCTCAGATTGTACACATGAACATGAAAAGGGATGTGCAGTGATTGAAGCAGTCAACTCAGGTGAAATTCCAGAGGATGCATATCATAATTACATGAAGCTCCAGAGAGAACAAGAACACTATGAGAGTTCAGAGTTGGAGAAACGTCGTAAAGGAAAAGCATTAGCCAGAATGGTAAAAGATGCCAAACGTATAAAAAATCGATAAAAAAATAAGGCAGCACTTCTAAAAGTGCTGCCTTTTCTATATGCAATAAGTCAAAAAAGACTTAGTATGAAAACGTACCAAATTGAGAATGGATATCTAATGATTTACCTGACTCTTTCGCTTCAACACGACCAATGATTTTCGCGTCTACATTGAAAGATTTGGCAATGTCAATAATAGTTTGGGCATGTTGCTCATCGATATAAATTTCCATTCTATGTCCCATGTTGAATACTTTGTACATTTCTTTCCAGTCTGTACCACTATTCTTATGGATCATCTCGAATAACGGAGGAACATCAAATAAGTTATCTTTTACAACATGAACATTGTCCACAAAGTGTAAAACTTTAGTTTGAGCACCACCACTACAGTGTACCATACCATCAACTTCTGAACGTAGTTCATCCAATACCTTTTTGATAATTGGGGCATATGTTCTAGTTGGAGAAAGTACTAATTTTCCAGCATCTAAAGTTAAATCAGCAATTGCATCAGTTAACTTTTGAGTTCCAGAATAAACGAGATCATTAGGAACTTGAGGATCGAAACTTTCAGGATACTTTTCTGCTAAATACTTAGCGAATACATCATGACGAGCAGATGTAAGTCCATTAGAACCCATACCGCCATTGTACTCAGATTCATAAGTAGCTTGTCCGTAAGAAGCTAAACCTACAATTACGTTACCTGCTTTGATATTGCTATTGTCGATCACTTCGTCTCTACGCATACGAGTAGTTACAGTAGAATCTACAATCACAGTTCTTACTAAGTCACCTACGTCGGCTGTTTCACCACCTGTAGAATGAATGTCAAAACCGTTATCTCTTAGCATCTGTAATACTTCTTCAGTACCATTGATAAGCTCAGAAATAACTTCACCAGGAATTAGATTTTTATTACGACCAATTGTTGAAGAAAGCAATGTACTACCAACGGCACCAACACATAATAAGTCGTCAGTGTTCATGATAATAGCATCTTGGGCAATGCCTTTCCAAACAGACATATCACCTGTTTCTCTCCAATATAGGTATGCTAATGATGATTTAGTACCCGCGCCGTCAGCGTGCATAATAGCACAGTAGTCTTCGTCTCCTGTTAAAATATCAGGAACAATTTTACAAAATGCTTTAGGAAATAAGCCTTTGTCCAAACGCTTAATTGCATTGTGGATATCTTCTTTTGAGGCGGAAACTCCGCGCTGTGCGTATCGCTCTTGCATGAGATTCGATATGATTGGAAAAAAATGAAAAGCCCATGGGGATTTCAATCTCCATGGACTGATGCTGCAAAAATAGATTATTTATACAGATTATTAAACATTTATAATGTGAAATTCTTATAACTCATCATGTTAGGCTTATCTCTCCATCGCAACATCGTCTGCAGTAATCATATCAGCCTTGTTTCCCCAAGAGTTTCTGATGTAGTTTAAAACGTCTGCTGCTTCTTGGTCGGAAAGAGCTCCTTGCCTCGGCATACTACCATCATAAGTAATTCCATTTATCGTTATTGGTTTTTCCAAACCATGTAAAACCTGACGGATTGCTTGATGTTTATTCTCTACTAAATATTTTACACCAGCAAGAGGAGGTACAGTAGGTTCAACACCCACACCATCTTGTTGATGACAATGCATACAGTTTACCATGTAAACTCCCTGACCTCTTTTAATACTTTCTTCCAATGGACTGTAATTTCCAAATGATAAGAGGGCTATTACAGGGAAACTGAGGAGTAACATTCTGTATTTCATGATAATTATGTTTATGTAAGTGTGTTTTTTACGTTTATGTAAACAAATATAGTTTTTTTTGTATTTCTGAATGGTGATCTATCTCAACAAAATACTAGCTCGATGCAAACTTTTCCAAACCTAAACCAAAGAGAGCAAAGTCGTATTTTACAGGGTCCTGAGCATCAAATTGTTTTAAGTGATTCGTAAGCTCAACGGCCGATTTCCAATCAGATTGTTTACGCTCAAGTAATTTTAATTTTCTACTGACTCTCTCTACATGAACATCTAACGGACAAATAAGTTGAGAAGGTTGTATAGTGTCCCAAATCCCAAAATCTACTCCTTTGTCATCTTTTCGGACCATCCACCTTAAAAACATATTGATCCTCTTACAAGCAGAATTTCTCTGTGGTGTAGCAATATGTTTTCTAGTGCGTTGAGGAGCATCTTCATCATCGAAGAAATAATTATGGAATTGAATCAATGCGTTCTCGACATTTTCGTCAGAAGGAGTATAACCTAACAAAAATGCATCTTCTAAAGATTCATAATTGGAATAATGTCTTTTGAAGAATGATAAAAAGTATAGCGTATCAATATCATTAAAAGTTCGGTGCTTGAAAGATAAAAACTTCTCCAGATCACTTTCCTCATGATTCATGATAAAATCATAAGGAGCATGATCCATTAACGCAACAAGCTCTCTACATTTATTGATAATGGTTTTACGTTGACCCCAGGCTAAAACTGCTGCCCAAAAACCCATAATTTCTATATCTTGCTTTTTTGAAAAAGAATGGGGAATACAAATCGGGTCGTCTTGAATAAAGTTTGGTTGATTGTATTTTTTGAAACTCTGATCTAAAAGTTCTTTCATTTTATAAAAAAATAATCTTTAGGTACCCAAAATAGACATTAAATGATGATATTTTCTTAATGATTGTAACTTTTATTCTTTTTTTTTGAAAATCGTTTGGAGTGATTGCACTACTCTATTACCTTTGCACTCGCAAAAAACAGTTGCTCCGTTCGTCTAGGGGTTAGGACGCCAGGTTTTCATCCTGGTAGCACGGGTTCGAATCCCGTACGGAGTACGAAGTCTGATTGAGACTTAAAATCAATACCCCGCTCCGTTCGTCTAGGGGTTAGGACGCCAGGTTTTCATCCTGGTAGCACGGGTTCGAATCCCGTACGGAGTACAAAGTCTGATTGAGACTCAAAATCAATACCCCGCTCCGTTCGTCTAGGGGTTAGGACGCCAGGTTTTCATCCTGGTAGCACGGGTTCGAATCCCGTACGGAGTACAAAGTCTAATTGAGACTCAAAATCAATACCCCGCTCCGTTCGTCTAGGGGTTAGGACGCCAGGTTTTCATCCTGGTAGCACGGGTTCGAATCCCGTACGGAGTACAAAGTCTGATTGAGACTCAAAATCAATACCCCGCTCCGTTCGTCTAGGGGTTAGGACGCCAGGTTTTCATCCTGGTAGCACGGGTTCGAATCCCGTACGGAGTACAAAGTCTGATTGAGACTCAAAATCAATACCCCGCTCCGTTCGTCTAGGGGTTAGGACGCCAGGTTTTCATCCTGGTAGCACGGGTTCGAATCCCGTACGGAGTACAAATCCTGTTTCAGAAATGAGACAGGATTTTTTTTGCTTTATACTTTTCTGAACCTCGAATTTATCTTAAACTTTTTATTTACTCTCATTAACATAGTATAACGCAACTCCATTCAACACTTAACATTAGTAAACAGAGAGTAAAGGGGAATCAATGTTATATTGATGAAAAGATTATTTTACTCAAACGGCTCTCTTATGAAACATCAACTATTACTATTCTTTTTGTTAATGTCTTGTACGCTTCAGGCTCAATTTGTAAACATTAATAATGTTCAAACTGAAGAAGATTCTGTCGCTTTAAAGAAACTATTTGTAAGTGTAGAAATCCTTGATAATATCGCTACAACTACCATGGAAATGCATTTCTATAATTATGGGAATCGAATTTTGGAAGGGGAATTAAATTTTCCATTGAAAGAAGGATCCACAGTGTCTGCTTTTGCGTTGGATATTAATAATGAGTGGAGAGATGGTGTAGTAGTTAAAAAAGATAAAGCAAAGAAAGTATTTGAAGAGGTAGTGAGGCAAAACGTTGACCCTGCCATATTAGAAAAGACAGTTGGAAATAATTTTAAGACTAGGCTTTATCCAATAAACCCCAAGGCATACAAAAAATGTAAAATCACTTTTGAAGAGGAGTTGCCACAACTAGATGGGAAATTTAACTACCAACTTCCTTTGACTTTTGAGAGTAAATTGAAAGAATTTAAAGTAGATGTAGAGATAATCAACGAAGAAATAAATGAGCAGTTGTATGCACCAGGCAGTCTAAAATTAGATTTTAAGAGATTAAATAGATCTACTATTGCAAAGCTTGAAAGTAATGATCAATTTCTGAAATCAAAGCTCTCATTACTGTTGCCCATTGATCAAGCAAAAAAAGATTATTTGGCAGTTAAAGGGAAACTGTCAAACGATTATACATTTAATTTCAATACTCAACCTATCTTATCACCCGTGGTGAAAGTGAAACCATCTTCAATGACTATTTACTGGGATGTTTCTTCTTTATTTGATGATCGTGATATTAAAAGTGAATTAGGGTTATTAAAAAAATACTTTGAATGGAATAAAAATACAGTTGTTACTGTTAAGCCATTCAACTTTCAAGTAAAAGATCAGAAGAAATTTACTATAAAAGAAGGGAACTCGGATAAGCTTATCAATTACCTTTCGTCTTTGGAGTATGATGGTGGTAGTAAGCTGGACGATACAATAATAGATACTAAGGATAAGGGCGAGAGTTGGATTTTTACTAATGGAATTTCTAACCTCTCGGAAGCACAACTATTCAAATTAAATACTACGCTATTCATGATCAGTTCTAGTCAGACTATTAATGCAAATTATATGTCTGCTGTCGCTAATCAGAATAATGGAGAGTTTATTAACCTGAATGAGCAGACAATTAAGTCGGCTATTAAGAAACTAACAACAGCAACCATTAGGTATTTAGGTGTAGAAGTATTAGAAGGCCAGGTTGAAGGGCTTTACCCAAGTACACCACAAGCTTATCAGACAGATTTGTCGATAGCAGGGAAGGTACTGTCGAAACAGGCAAAGCTGAAAGTAAATATTGGTACAGCTCAGAAAGTATTGTATTCGGAAGAAATCATCATTAAACAATCAGAAAAGTATTATCCAACATTTGAGCGATTATGGGCTCAAAAGCAAATCAATGAATTAAGCTTGATGCCAAAGAGGTATAAAGAACAAATTATTTCATTGTCTTTGAAATATGGAATCGTGACGGATTACACTTCATTTATTGTGCTAGATAATGTAGAAGACTACGTAAGGCATGAAATAGTACCGCCATCATCTCTTCGTAAGGAATATGATAAATTATTGGCCTTGTCAAAAACAAAGAAGAAAGAAGTATATAAAAGTAGATTAGATCGGGTATATGAAGAATTTCAAAGTGATATCGACTGGTGGAATTCTGTAAAAGATATGAGCAATTATGTTCCTCCTAAACCAAAAAAGCCTGTCTTAACGAATTATGGGGAATCAAGTTCAAATAGTATTTCCGATGATAGAACATACTCTGAAGAAAGAAAGTTGGTAAAAGGGGTCGTTTTAGAAAATGACAATCCTCTACCTGGAGTTTCTGTTCATCTTAAAAATACTAGTGAAGGAATTGTGACAAATATTGATGGTGAATTTGAATTATTAGTACCTACTAATGCAATTCTAACTTTCAATTATATTGGTTTTTTGTCGACAGATGTAGATGTATCTGAAAATTCTGGAGAAGAAATAATAGTGTCTCTAGTTGAAGACAATCAAGCATTAGAAGAAGTTGTCGTTGTAGGTTATGGGACTACACGTCAACAACAACAGCTTGCAGGTTCTGTAGCAGGTGTAGTTGTAGTTAGTGATGAAGAAGAAGTTATGGAATTTGAGGAGGAGAGTTTTGCAGATAGGGAGGTGGAAGATTCTTGGGGAGATGCAGAAGATACAGATGTCGTAATGAAAAAGAAAAATAAAAAGAAGAAGGTCAAATCTAAATTGGTGCCTTACGATTCTGGTGCTGAATATTTACAAAAAATTCAATCAGAGGATGTGAATAAACAGTGGTCCACATATCTCCTGTTAAAGGAAGAATACAAAATGTCTCCTTCATTTTATTATGATGTTGCTTCATACTTTTTCACTTCAGGAAAAAAACAAGAAGGAATACAGGTCATTACTAATCTAGCAGAGTTGGATTTAGAAAGTCATGAACTCTTAAGAAACTTAGGAAGGAAACTTCAATCTTTTGGCTGTTATCAAGAGTCTGAGTACATTTTTAATAAATTGATAGAGTTACGTCCATTTGAACCTCAGAATTATAGAGACCTTGCGTTTTTATATGAAGATGAAGGAAATTATCAGAAAGCTTTGGATCAGTTGTATTTTATTATTGAAAATGAATGGGACAGCGATGTTAACAACAGGTTTGGAAATATTGAGTTGATTATCCTTCATGAAATGAATAGGTTGATTACACTTCACAAAGATCAACTTGATATTACCGCTATAGATACTCGATTTATTTACTCTATGCCTTTAGATCTACGAGTAGTGATTGACTGGGATCTTTTAGATACTGATATTGACCTTTGGGTGATAGATCCATTAGGAGAAAAATGCTTTTACAGTCATAAAAACACAAAGATTGGCGGTCGAATGTCTCAAGATTTTACAAGAGGATATGGTCCTGAGGAGTTTAGGCTAAAATATGGATATAATGGCGATTTTGAGATTAAAGTACATTACTATGGAAATAGTAAACAGTCTTTATTTGGTCCAGTTAGTTTAAGAGCTTTGGTTTATTCTAATTATTCTTCAAAAGACGAAGACAAACAGGAGTTGAACTTACAATTGGAAGGCGTTGGTAAACAGGTATACGATATTGGAAATGTATCTTGTAAAGTGGCAAATTAAAGAAGAATAGAAACCATTTTTCATTTAATTTCGTTAACTTACTTATAACTAAAAATGAGGAGTGAACTAAATAGATAAACAAAACCTTTTTATTTAGTATCACTTTCTAACAATGTCAAATTAATTAAATATTATGAGTAAGAAAGATCCACACAATCCATTTGAGGATATCTTAAATGATTTTGTATTTCCACGTATGAAAGACGAAATGCAAAAGGACAAAGTGAAGTCTACCATCAAGAATGTATTTGAAGCGGTTCAAGGGGCCGTAGAACAGGCACAGGAGCAAGCTGCTTCAGTGGATGTAGAAGTAAACGAGGTCAAGGATGATCCGGAAACAAAAAACATTCGAGTAGAAATCAAACAGAAGAAAAAGAAAAAAGCAAAGAAAGCTGAAGTTGAACATGAGGTTGAAGCTTCTTCAGGTGCTGATGCTTTACAAGCTGAGGTGAAATCACTAAAAGCTCAGTTGAAAGATAAAGAAGAGATCATTTCATTATTGAAAGATCAAATCAAATTATTAAAGGGAGAATAATAGAAATTAACCCTACCTTTAAGGCACACTCAATAGTTTTTGAGTGTGCCTTTTTTATTCCAAATAATGATCATGCTAGCTTTAAATAAATTACACCACATAGCCATTATCTGTTCAGATTACGAACGTTCGAAGAAGTTTTATACAGAGGTATTAGGACTCGAAATTATACGTGAGGTATATAGAGAACAAAGAGATTCTTGGAAGTTGGATTTATCTTTTCAAGGGAATTACCTTATAGAACTTTTTAGTTTTCCAAATACACCCCAAAGACCGTCTTACCCTGAAGCAAGAGGTTTAAGACATTTATGTTTTGAAGTAGATGACCTAGAAGAAAACATCAGTATGCTTAAAGAGTATGGTGTCGAAGTTGGTGAAATAATGATTGACCCACATACAGAAAAGAGATTTGTCTTTTTTGAAGATCCAGATCACTTACCGCTTGAACTCTATGAAAAATAGTACTATCGATAGTATTGTTTTTTGCTCATCAATAATTTCAATTATTATAACTAGCAACCCAATTTGTGTAATGAACGTAGGCGGGGATTTTCAATGATTGATTCTTAAGTTCTTTTCCATTTTACATCAATTTTGAAAAAAAATCACTTTCTGTAAAATATTATCTCCTCTTATCCGACTTAAGAGGTAGATACAAAAATTTATGGCAGAGAAAAAACAAAATATCGAAAATACATTCACACAGGAACAGGGGCGTCTGACAAATTATATTAAAGGAAAAGTCGGTTCTATGGAAGATGCAGAAGACATTGCCCAAGATGTATTTTTGAGTTTTGTCGGGGGATTTGATGAGATCTCTGATTTGCTCAAATCAATCTCTTGGCTCTATTCTGTCGCAAAAAATAAGATTATTGATTTCCGTAGGAAAAAGAAGCCCCTCTCAATCGAAGATCAGAAGGTAAATGATAAAGAGGAAGGTCTAAGTTTAATGGAGCTGTTACCTTCCTTAGAAATGATGCCTGATGAACAATTAATGAAAGATATGATTTGGGAGGAAATCCAATTAAGGCTAGACGAACTACCTAAAGAGCAAAGAGAGGTTTTTGAATGGCATGAGTTGGAAGGATATAGCTTTAAACAGATCTCTGATTTTACGGGGCTAACAGTCAATACACTTATTAGTAGAAAGCGATATGCTGTTTTGTATCTAAGAGAACAATTAGAAAGTCTATTCAAGTTAATGAAAGACTAATTGTTGAAAATTATGGTACAACAGATCATTTAAAATGATCCAACGAAATAAGAATTATGGAAAAGTTTTCAAAGAAGAAGTTTATAGCAAAAAAAATAGTATTTGGTTCGGTAATTATTACGGCGATTACCTTTATTTTTATGCAATTATGGAATTGGTTAATGCCTGAGATTTTTGGGTTGACAACCATATCTTTCTTTCAATCTTTAGGGTTATTGGCGATGTCAAAAATCTTATTTGGTAGAGGAGGAAGACGTTCATTTGGGAATCGAGGTCGTAAAATGATGCATAGAGAAAAGTTTATGCAAGAGTTTAGAAATAGGGTAGATTCTTCAGAACAAAAAGAAGCAAGCGACAACGATTCACATTAATTCTAACAAAACAAACAACAAGTCAGAATGGCATTTATTAAGAAAAACTACGGATGGATTATCGTGACCATCCTGGCTTCATTACCTCTTATCGTTTTATCAAAAATGATTAATATGGATTGGGTCAATGGATTGACATTATCCTTAGTAGAAAATACGGGTAAAGGTGGTAGAAGCACATTGGATATGTTATACCATGTCACAGGTGAGTTTGCAATTCGTTGGATGACTGCTGTTCTAACTTGTACTCCATTTTTTATTCTATTTGGAGTCACTAATCTTTTTGTTCGACAGGCAATGGGTATCGCAGCAGCCGTTTGGAGTATACTTCACTTTATCATTTTTATTTGGATGGAAGGGTTTCTAGAAACTTTTACTCAAGTAAATTATGTCGCAGGTTTTATTGCAGTATTGATTTTAATTCCACTACTTTTCACATCGAATAGAAACTCAATGCGACGATTAAAAAGTAAATGGAAGAAACTTCAGAAGTATGCTTATGCAGCCATTGTTCTGAGTTTGATACATGTTGCCCTTTTAGAGAAAACATGGATAATCTATGCTGTTGTTGTTGGTGTAGGATTTATCATTAGAATCCCTGAAGTAAAGGAACGTATTATAAGATTTAGGTTGAAAAGGAAAAGATTAAGATGATACAGAGCTGAGCAGTTGAGTAATTATCTAGGAAATACCAACTACCCTAAAATGAAAAGAGACCCAATGGCAAACATTCCAAAAAACATAAATAATGAAGTTACTTGGTTTGATCGTGTCTTTTCAAAATAATCTTCATAGCTCTGTATAACATCATTATTCATTTCAATTATAAAGTGGGCATTAATTGTTGCTTTATTGTAGGATAGTTCTTTTTCGGGAACTCCTAATTTAAAGGTAATCTGCTGTGAATTATTCTCAACATAATTATTAATGGTGTGAATAGAAACGACATCATCTAGGTTAAATTCAATTTGTGGGTGATTTTTGAGCCTTATTAGTGTATTGGGCATTTTATATTTACCAATCTCTATTTGTCTAAAATTATCCAATTCTCCGGTGATTTTTACAAATTCTTTTTGTGAGAGAGGAAGGTTTGTGACTGCCATAAATACAAAGATGAAGGATGAGGCGATTATACCTAGACCTACTATCGTATAGCTTTTACAGGTCTTTTGAAATCCTTTTTCATTTTTGAAATCAATTAGTTCACGTAAGGTCATTTAGTTTATGTTGGATAAGTATAGAATGGATGAAGTAATAAAGTTAATCTAAAATAGATACACTAATCAATTCAATAAAAAAAGGGCTTACAGAATCATAACTTGTAAGCCCTTTCTCATTATTGAATACTATAAATTAGATACTCATCTCTACAATTTCTTGAACCTTTTCTAAGGTGATGTCACCTCTTTCGCCTAGACCTAACCACTTTCTCTCTTCAAAACGAGAAGTAATAGTCTTAGCAACATCTGAATGATTATCTGTATAGTCAGATATTTTAGTTTTAATACCCATAGAATGGAAAAACTCTACAGTTCTCTCAATAGTGGCTTGGGCTTTTTCTTCTTCACTACCTTCAGTGATACCCCAAACTCTTTCACCATATTGAACTAATTTATCTTTCTTATTATTGAACATCACTCTGTATAAGTTAGGACCAATGATCGCCAAGGTACGAGCGTGGTCGATTTCAAATAAAGCAGTAAGTTCATGACCAATCATGTGAGTAGCCCAGTCGGTAGGAACACCTTGTTGAATAAGACCGTTTAATGCCATCGTACAACACCACATAAAGTTACCGGCAACTGTACTATCACCAGGGTTAGCAATTACTTGTGGTCCAATTTCTACTAGAGTCTGTAATATACCTTCTGCAAATCTATCCTGTAGTGGAGCTTGTGCAGGGTAGGTTAGGTATTGCTCTAAAACATGAGTGAAAGCATCTGTGACGCCATTAACGATTTGTCTCTGTGGTAATGATGCAACAACTCTAGGGTCTAATACAGAGAATTTAGGGAAGCATAAAGGACCTCCGAAAGCTAATTTCTCTTTTGTGCCTTCTCTGGTTACCACAGATCCAGAGTTCATTTCTGAACCAGTTGCAGGAAGGGTTAACACTGTACCAAAAGGAACAGCCTCCGTTACTTTCTTACCTAGACCTTTTTTAATAATATCCCAAGGATCACTTTCTGTAAAAGGTATAGCAACACATAAGAATTTACATGCATCGATGACAGACCCTCCACCTACAGCTAAAATAAAGTCAATATTTTCGGCTAAAGCGACTTCTCTAGCTTTCATGATGGTTTCATATCTAGGGTTAGGTTCAATACCCGAGAAGTCAATGACATTATATTCTTTCAGGGCACCTTTTACTGTATCGTATACACCATTTTTCTTAATACTGCCACCGCCAAATACCATCAAGATATTTTTTGTGCCTGCAGGAATATGTTTTGCTACGTTTTCTAATTGATTTTCACCGAACACTAAACGAGTTGGGTTCCAAAGTTCAAAGTTTTTCATGGACTAGAATTGCTATTTAAAGTATGTGATTTCTAATTGATTGATGATTAAATATTTCGTTCTATTAAAGATCACTACTTATTACTAAAATGACTAATAAAATGTTTAAATTTTTGCAACCGATATTGATGGCCTTTTCAATCTAATGTATAACTTCGCAACAAATAATTGATAACAATGAAACAGACAATCTTTATTACAGGAGCGTCGTCTGGAATTGGTAAATCTATCGCTCAATCTGCTTTGTCAAAAGGCTATAATGTGATTGGAACATCTAGAAATCCAGAGACAGTAAAAAACAAGCTAGAAGGAGTACGGTATGTGGCTTTAGATGTATCGAGTATTGAAAGTATTGATGCTTGTTGGGAAGAAATCAAAGATGAGAAAATTGATGTATTAGTAAATAATGCAGGACAATCTCAAATCGGACCTGTTGAAGAAACGTCGTTAGATAAATTACGTTATTTATTTGAGGTCAATTTCTTTGGGTTAATCCATTTAACTAAAAAAGTTTTACCACAAATGAGAGAAAGAAGAAGTGGTATTATTATTAATATCGGTTCTTTAAATGGACGCTTTGCAGCACCTTATTACTCAAGTTATTGTGCTACTAAATTTGCTTTATCTGGTTTTACTCAATCATTACGTAGTGAAATGAAAGAGTTTAATGTAACAGTGGCATTAGTAGAACCCAATCATATTGCCTCTAACATTGTTCCTGATTTTAACTGTGGAGAAGATTCAGAGTATTATCCTTATGCGAATAATATCAGAGAGAGTGTAAAAGGAAGTATGTCGAAGGCAGAGTCGGCAAATGTAATTTCCGATACTGTAATGCAAGTGGTAGAGTCTAAAGCTCCATCGCCTGTTTATGTTTCCGGTGGAAATGCTGGTTTACTAGCATTTGCTAAAAGATTCCTTCCAGATAAAATGGCAGAAAAAATGATTAGAAATGCTTACGGTCTAAAGTAAAGGGCATTTCAATTAGAATACTATTAAGCCAGGTAAACTTATTCATTATAGATTACCTGGTTTTATTTTGTAATCACTTTTTTATTATAAATGAATAAATATTCATTGTTTATAAACATTTATTAATATATTTTTGTAATACTGTTACATAGTATAGCATAGTTTGACATGTTTATTGCTGTACGTTGTTTATTTATTGTTAAACCTAGTACCAGAGTTATCATCGCATAGATAGTTTTGGTAAACTGAAGGTGCTTCATCGCCTTCTTAATATCATTTTATGAATTCTACCCTTAATTCGACGCAGCTACTTTATGGAAACAGAATTGAGCTTGACAAAGAACAAAGCTTCTGGAGAAAAGTAAAGTTTGCTACAGCCTTCTTTTTATTCTTTGCATTATTGCAATTGTTTTTTTTGAAATCGATCGTCGCTATACTTTTACCTGCATTAGGTACAATAACAGCCTTTATTTTATTCTTTCTTAGGGGCAAAGTTCATTGGACAACAATCAGTAAAATATACTTTGCGACGCTTTCTACTGCACTTTTTGTGTTTACATTGGTCTCTGGAGGGACAAAATCTCATGCAGTAGCTTTATTGGCTGCTATTATGGTTTCTACCTATTGGTTCCTGGGTAAGAAAGTGAGTAGGATGTTCCTTGGTTATATCTCTTTTTTGATTTGTACGATATTTTTTATCGAATTTATCAATGAAGGTCCTCTATTAGATCCGTTATCAAGAGTTGAGCAATTAGTGTTTAATATGTTGATTGATCTGAGTATTTTATTGAGTGTAAGTAATGATGTAAGGGCTATTGATTTACAATCCTCTTTATTTCAGAAGAAACTTCAAAATAATTCAGATGAATTAGTACAGTTTGGAGAGGAACTCTCGCAGACAAACGAAGAAATAAATGCTCAAAAAGAAGAAATAGAATCTCAGAGAGATGAAATTGAACGACACCACATGAAGTTAAGTAAATCTCATGAGCATGTCACCGATTCTATCCGTTATGCAAAAACAATTCAAATGGCATTGCTGACTTCTCAAGATGAAATGGAGAAGATCTTTGCAGATGTAAGTGTTTTGTTCAAACCTAGAGATCATGTTTCTGGAGATTTTTACTTTGCCAGAAAATTTGAAAATAAAACAATCATGGTCGTGGGTGACTGTACAGGTCATGGAGTACCAGGAGCGTTATTATCTATGGTTGGACTTGAGGCACTTGATCGTTTAGAAGAACTCCCAGAATCTCCAGCTGAATTATTAGAACAATTGGATGGTTACTTCTTTGAAAAGTTGAGACAGTCGCATAGAGATGGAAATAAAGATGGTATGGACATCTCTGTTGTATTCTTAGATAATGAAAATCATCTATCTTATGCTGGAGCAAAAGGTAAAGCAATCTTACTTGATAGTAATGGAATTTTACCGTTAAAATCAACCAATAGATCAATAGGAGGTTCATTCATTCGAAGAAGAAACTTTGAAGTGACAAAGATGAAAATTCAGCCGGATACTATGATTTGTCTGTATACCGATGGTTATGTGGATCAAAATGGTGCGAATGGGAAAATAGGTACACTAAAATTCCGAGAGATTTTACAAAATTACTACCTCAAGTATACAAAAGATTGTATTGAGGGATTAGATAGCTATTTGAAAGCTGAAATGGAAGGATATGATCAAAGAGATGATATCACAGTACTTTTAGCTGTAAATAATTAGTTCTTTATAAAATAAAAAAGAGTCCTTTTCTAGTGTGAATGATTACTAGAAAAGGACTCTTTATTTTTTGAAAGTTAAACTATTGTTTAATTACTTTCAGAATAAATTTATTTTGTTCGTTATCACTTACCTTGATAATGTACATACCTGGAGTAAATGATGACATATCGATACTTTCACTTTGCTTAGCAGAAGTAAAAGAATCTACTTTTTTACCGAAAGCATCAAAAATATAAACCTGATAGATACCTTTCTGCTTGAAGTTTAATGATAAAAGATCTTGAACAGGGTTAGGGTACGACGATAGTAATTGTTGTTCAAGGTCGATGGCTGTAGGGTTTTCGTCATTATCTCCGTCTTCACCATCATTACTATTACGATAGGTTACTGTAAGTCTATCAGATCGAACGGATGTGTCATAATCGTCATTGTTTAATAGACGTAATGATTTCAGGCCTTTATCAAGGTCTTCATCATATAAATATTCAAAGCTACCAATATTGAATATATTTAATAACCACTCATTAGATAATGTATATTCATTACCATTGATCATTTGAGCATTACACCAACAATCAGGGTCGTTATCAGTGATACTCGATAGAGTGAAATCATATATTATAGCATCAGTTCCTTCGCTATCAAATTCGATTTCAATAACCATGTCTTCGTTAATATCGGCACTATCTCTTAATGCAACTACATTTTGTATTGCCGGAACTTCAGCAAGTAGTTCATCCTCAGATCTAACAAAGAAGCCTTCATCAGTATAAATAACGAAGTGATCACCAACTTTATCTACTTGTTCTACTTTAGGGAATTCTACCTCACCATCAACAAGATTTCCAAGCCCCTTATTTCTAAGTACAAAATCTAACTCGTCACCTGTTTTAGCTACCTTGACTCCAATACCATTTTGGATAACTAGGTCTTCATCCGCATATAAAACAATTGATCTAGTAGAATAAACCGAATCTTGTAGTGCTTTTAGTGAATCATCGTCGCTTAAATATTTGAAGTATCCTCCTGCATTTATACTCGCTTGTAGATAGTTTCTATCAGAATTTTTATGAATACCTTCGAAACGATAAAATGCATATAAATGGTATTGAGATTCCCACTCAACACCTTCGTTATCTGAGGTGTTAATGTAAAAGCTAGTAGAAGAAACTAATTTATCTTTTGTAGATGTAACGATAAGGTCAGATCCACCAATACCTGTTGAGGCATTTAGCCAATTAATTTCATCAAGTTCTGTTTTGATAATGCTTGAACCATTAGATACAAATAGTTTGTTATTGAAGTCCGTTGCTGAATTGATCCCACCTCTATTGCCTTCAGATTTGTAGATCTCATTCCAAGTATCTTCACCATCTTTTTGGATATAGACATTATATTCATTCCATAACACTTCATACTCACCTACAGTAAGTGAATTTGTAAGATAGTACATTGGAAAATCTTCATAATAGTTCAGTTCATTATTGTCGTACTCATAATATCCATTATCAGTAGAGATATAATATTTACCTTTCAACTCAAAAGAACCATTTATTTCTAGATCATTGAACCCAGTATTTAAAAATTCTTCATCTGATGCTTTTACAACACCCTCTTCTGTACCAAAAACCAATTGGTCTGTATAGAAGATTGTATTAATATTTTCCACCCCGATTGTTTCAGGAGTTTCCCAATTTACAGCTGTCGTACCTGAATAAATAAATTTACCTTCATCAGTGATACCGTATAACTTGTAATCTTTTTCAACAATATGCTCTACAATCGCATCACTTTCTCCTTGGGCTAAACTCCAAGCAAAACCTAATGAATGTCTTGTACCTGAGGTCGAGTTAACAATTAAATTACCGCTAGCATTGATCATTGAAACAACTTCAACACCTAATTCAATTTTCCATTTGTCCTCTTCATTTTCAGCGTCAGGGTTGTATTTATATAATCCTGAAGCGGTACCTCCGTAGATAGTGTTATCAATAAAAGAAACACCCGTAAGTGTTTCACGGTTTCCAATATTTTCTAACTGATCCCAGTTTGCTCCAAAGTCTGAAGTTGTGAAAATTAATTCATCAGTGTAAGCTACTAACGTACCATTTTCAAGTAAAAAGAAACCATTGATGTGTCCACCAAGGAATACTCTTCCCATTTGAGTCCAAGAGTCGCCATCCATTGGTTTTCTATAAATATCATTTCCAGTACCTACAAATAGATAATCTCCAGTACAAATGATACCATCAACGCCGTCATCAGAAAAATCGAAATCGTTTTTTACCCATTCACCATTTTCTTGGTGGTAAAGGCTTTTTGTTGTACCTGCCCATAAGACACCGTCACAATCGTAGGCAAGGTGGTGTACATCAGCATTATTAGGCAGTTCAATTTTACCCCATTGAGAATAGGATAGGTGCGACATGAAAAGGCACACCAAGAGAAGCTTGATTTTGTTCATTTTTAGATTTTAATAGTTTGATTATACAATAGCTTGAAATGAGTGATAAGAAGGGGTCTTATCACAAAGTCGTGTCAGTTCCTTATTTCAATGCAATAGTTTGATTTTAATCGCCTTAATAGTCTGCTCTTGTCGAAGCAAAAAATAAAAGGAATTTATTCTACATCAAAAATAAAATAAATGCCTTTTAGTGTAATATGTTTAGTCGAAGTTCTTAAGGTAAAATGTCACCTACCGCTAATAATGCTTCCTCAGTAAGAGGTTTAGTGATAAATTTAATGACATATTCGTTGTTTACAATTCTTTCGATGTCTGATTCATTATCAGAACTAGATAGAATAGCAATTTTACTTTTTTGTTTAAGCTCTTCGGGGAAATTTTCAAATTCGTATAGGAAAACAAATCCATCTACAATTGGCATATTGATATCTAGTAAAATTAAACTAGGCAATGTACCATTAGTATCAAGACGCTCTTGCAAGAATTCTAAAGCCTTTTTTCCTGAGTTTTTAATGACAATTTCGTCTGCAAATTCCGTTAGTTCAATAATTCGACTATTGATAAAGTTATCCGTATCGTTGTCATCAACGAGTAATATAGTTTCTATTTTCTTGCTCATGTCTAGATTATGAGAGTTCGTGCTTTAATTTTGAGTTAAGCTGAAGTACGTTCAAATGAAGTTACTAAATAAAAATACAAAAAATTTGATTAAATAGAAGTATAGATAATCATTAAAAATAAACCTGAGTAACTTTTTCTTCAGCTGCCGTAAAAATAGTTTCTAAAAAATTGTATTGAAAATAAAACCCCTTGATCTATAAAAATTTATTATGACCAAGAGGTTAATTTTATTTTTTCCATTCTACAATGGCATCTGCAATTTTTCTATCATTGGCTAATCGGGGTACTTTATTTTGCCCACCAAGTTTACCAATTGACTTCATATAATGCTGGAATGCTTCTCTTTGTAGTGGAGTAATGACTAGTGTTCTACAAATACTGCCTGTGATTAAATCATCATAATATGTATTTAATTCTCTAAGCTTATGATCTAATGTTAAAGAGAACTTTTCAATATTATTGGGTTCATTTTCAAAAGAAATTAACCATTCGTGATAAGGTAATCCATCCGTCGGGTTGACTTGAGGAGCAACAGAAAACTCAGTGATTTTTACTTCTGAATGTACTTCTAATGCATGTTTCATGGCTTTTTCTACTTCTTCACCAATAACATGCTCGCCAAATGCAGAGATAAAATGCTTGATTCTTCCTGAAACGATAACTCTATATGGATCTTTTGAAACAAACTTTACGGTATCTCCAATAGAATATCCCCAAAGACCGGCGTTAGAGTTAATTATCAATGCATAATTTTTTCCTATTTCAACTTCATCGATACGTAACCTTGTAGGATTATCATTGAAGTATTCATCTGTTGGAATAAACTCAAAGAAGATACCCGAGTCTAGCTGCATTAATAATCCTTCTTCAGTCTGTGTATCTTGAAAAGCAAAGAAGCCTTCTGAGGCAGGGTAAGTTTCTATAGAAGGAATAGTTTTACCTATGGAATCGAAAAGTTTCTTTCTGTAAGGTTCGAAGTTAACGCCACCATAAATAAACATATCGAAATTGGGGAAAACCTCTGATATAGACTTTCCTGTTCTCTCTATGATACGGTCAAAGTACATCTGTACCCAAGGTGGAATACCTGAAATTAATGACATATCTTGAGCAATAGTCTCATCAATGATATGTTCTAGCTTAATCTCCCAATCCTCGATGCAATTGGTGTTATAACTAGGCATCTGATTGGTTCTTAAATAACCTGGTACATGGTGATTGACAATCCCTGATAACCTTCCAGAAAGGATATCGCCAGATTTACCCAATACAGGGCTACCAGATAAGAAGATTAGTTTTCTATCTAAAAAATCGGCATTACCAGTTTCATGAATATAATTCAGCATCGCATTTCTAGCTGAATTGATATGATTTGGAATAGAATCTTTGGTTAAAGGAATATATTTTGCACCAGAAGTAGTTCCGGATGTTTTCGCAAAATACTCTGGTTTTCCCTTCCAAAGCACATCGTTTTCCCCTTCTATAATTCGATTAATGTAAGGCCGAAGATCTTCGTAATCGCAGATTGGTACTTGCTTTTTAAAGTCTTCGTAATTTTTTATATCTCCAAAGTTATGATCCTTTCCAAAAGCGGTATGATTAGCCCCTTGGATCAAACTATTAAATACATTTTCTTGAGCAAGGCTTGGGTTATTTGCCCATTCCTTTTGCTTTTTTACAACATAAGCAGCAAAAGGTTTACTTAAAAAAGATCTAAATCCCATAGGAAGTCTTGTTTAAAAAATTAATGTGGTTTAGCATTCGGTTCCACATGAATCAAAACATCAGCAATTTCATTAAAATCAGCTTTTAGTGAATCTTTAACGTCATGTGCTATGTCATGCCCTTGGCGAACAGATAATTCTCCGTCAACAATAATATGAAGATCGACATAGAATTTAAAACCCATTTTACGAATGTAGCATTTTTCTGTGTCGATAACCCCATCTACTTTTATACTTTCCTGTTTTACTTTTTCAATGAAATCATCATAAAGATTCTCATCCATAATTTCACCAAAGGCAGGCCTAAAAAGTAGATAGCTATTGAATAATATAATTCCTACAGCGAAAAGAGCAGCCCAAGAGTCGGCTGTTTCATATCCTTCACCGCCGAAAATTGAAATACTGATCCCGACAAATGCTGATAATGAAATAAGTGCATCACTTCTATGATGTCCCGCATCAGCTTCTAAAGAGGAGCTATTCAGTTTTTTACCTCTATAAAGAACATATTTATATAAACTGTACTTTATGATGATAATAGACCCTAGTACAACCAACGTAAATTTTGAAGGTGTTTCTGTATGTCCATCTAGTATTCTTGTGATACTTTGTTGCCCAATAATTAATGCAGAAGTAATTAAAAAACCAATTGTGATAAATGTTGCTATCGGTTCAAATTTACCATGACCGTAAGGGTGGTTTTTATCTGGGGCTTTTGTAGAAAAATTTAATCCTACTAAAACAACAAAGGAAGAAATGATGTCGGCACAAGATTCAATGGCATCAGCGATCATAGCTTGTGAATTACCAATGATACCTACAGTTCCTTTAGCAACGGTGAGAATAAAGTTTCCAATAATGCTCATCCAAGTTGTTCTAAAGGCTTGTTTTTTTTCTTCCTTTGAAATCATAGACTACAATTTTCTTTCTGCTTCTTGGAGTAGATCTTCTTTATTGATCGGTACTACACCTACATGTTCACAGACTAAACCACCACCAAGGTTGGCTAAACCTGCTACAGTTTCCATGGGTAAGCCTACAGCTAACGCCAAAGAAGCAATAGAAATAACAGTATCACCAGCACCAGATACATCAGCGATTTCTCGTTTGTGTGCTGGAATATGAGCATCTTCAGAATGGTTAGAAATATACACACCATGCTCAGATAGAGTTACCATTGTGTGTTCATTGTCCATTTTTGCTTTAAGTTCTTTTGTTGCTGCTTTCACTTCATCGATCACATCACCATCGAAGTCGAATTTTAAACCTTCTCGCATTTCTTTAAGGTTAGGTTTAAATAAGGTAACACCAGCGTAGTCGAGGAAATTTCTCTTCTTTGGATCTACAGTGGTCGGTATATTATTCTCTTTTGCAATTGCAATGACTTCTTTGATTAAGTGAGGGGTAATAACTCCTTTATCGTAATCCTCGAAAATAATAACATCAGCATCTGTAGCTAGTTCCTTGATTTTTTCGATGAGTCGATTACTTTCTTTATCAGAAAGAGGAGCTGCATTTTCGTTATCAATACGTAAAACATGCTGAGCACTAGCAATAACTCTATGTTTTACTGTAGTCACTTTTTCATCAGATTGTAAAATACCCTCTTTTGAAATATTCAGTGAATCACAAAGGTTTAAAAAGGTGTCAGCTTCAGCATCTTGACCAATAACTGAACAGATAATTGGAGAAGCACCTAAAAAATGAAGGTTTTTCGCTACGTTGGCAGCACCTCCCATTCTAGATTCTTTTTTCTTTACATTGACGATAGGCACAGGAGCTTCTGGAGATATTCTATCTACATTACCCCAGATGTATGAGTCAATCATCACATCACCAATCACCAATGCTTTTAGACCATTAAATTTGTCTAATGCCTCTCTAATACTCATTTATATTGTTTTTTGATGGGTCTAATAAAGAATAGGAAAGCCATTAGAATAGTACCTAATAACTTTCCTACGAATATTTCAATTACACTAATTTACTTAGTGCTTCTTTAATCTTTTTCACCGCCTCTACTAATTCTTCATCAGCAGCAGCATAAGAAATACGAATACAGTTTGGAGATCCAAAGGCAGCACCAGCTACTGTAGACACATGTGCTTCATTTAAGAAAAACATCGCCAAGTCGTTAGAATCCTTAATGACTTCTCCATTAAAAGATTTACCAAAATAAGCACTGAAATCTGGGAAGATATAAAATGCTCCTTGTGGTAAGTTGGTTTTTACTCCTTCAATTTCATCTAGTAACCCTTTAAGTAGGCCTCTTCTTCTTAGATAAGCAGATTTCATTTCTTCAATTACATTACCTCTATCTCCTTTCAGAGCGGCAATACATGCTCTTTGTGTAATTGTATTGATACCTGAAGTAACCTGTCCTTGAATTTTAGTACAAGCTTTTGCCAAATGAAGTGGAGCACCGATGTATCCAATTCTCCATCCAGTCATTGCAAAACCTTTTGAGAAACCGTTAACTACAACAGTACGGTCTTTTACATTCTCGAACTGAGCAATACTTACATGCTCGCCACCAAAGTTGATGTATTCATAAATTTCATCAGAAACGATATAAATATCATCATGTTTTGCTACTTCATCAGCAATTTCTTTCAATTCTTCTTTTGTAAATACAGTACCTGTAGGGTTACAAGGAGAAGAGAAAAGAACAGCTTTTGTATTTGGAGTAATTGCAGCTCTTAATTCTTCAGCAGTTACTTTAAAATCATTTTCAATGCTACCCGAAAGGATAACAGGTGTACCACCCGCTAAATGAATCTGATCAGTATATGATACCCAGTATGGAGAAAAAACGATCACTTCGTCTCCAGGGTTTAGGATACTAAGCATTACATTGGCTACAGAGTGTTTTGCACCCGCAGAAACTACAATGTTTTCAGCCTTGAAATCAAGACCATTTTCCTTTTGGAATTTTTCAGCAATAGCTTCTCTTAACTCAGGGTAACCTGGTACAGGTGGGTAAGAAAAATATTTTCCCTCATCGATAGCGGCTTTTGCTGCATCCTGAATATATTGAGGAGTTGGAAAGTCAGGTTCTCCTAGGTTAAGTTTTATAACGTTAATTCCCTTTGCTTGTAGTTCTCTAGCTTTAACGGCCATTACTAGTGTTGCAGACTCAGTGATGTTATCAAAACGGTTAGATAACGTCAACTTACTTTCTGTTTGCGTTCCCATCCTGTAAATTAAATTTTTGATTATTCTGACTAACAGAAGAAATTCAATGAATTCTAATGTGATATTAGAGTGCGAAAATAATGTTTATAACGGAGAGGAACACAATTTTAGATCATTAAATAAGATGATTTCACTTATTTGGTGTAAAGAATGGGTTCTGAGCAAGATTTTTCGTCTACAACAAAAACGATATGATGTCTTGGTTGGAAGAGTTTTGTATCGACAGAGTAGACCTCATCGCAATAAAAGACTTTCAATTCATAGTCTTTTCTCGGTAATGATATCGCTGTAATTTTTTTTGTATGAAGACTTACAATAAGCCCATCTTGATCATGAATTTCTAAATGCAAATTATTTATATGCTGTGCATCATGATTTATCACTTCAAAAAGCAGCTTTGTTTCTTTTATGTGATGTGTATCTGTAGAGAGAAGTGATAAAAATAAAGTAGGTAAAAGAAAAAGGAAGTACATGATAGTAGTATTTAAGGTTTAATAGAGAGGTTACTATAATGTACTAAAAATCAGTGAAATAAAAAAGGTGCTTCTTTGTAGGAAGCACCTGATTTTGAATATCTTATATACTATATATTAATCAAAGTTAGTAACATCTAATGGTGTGTCAGCAAATGTACCATCCGTTACTTCAACATTACCATCTTCACCATAAGCTTTGAAGCTAAACGTACCAGAAGCTTTATCATTTTCAATCTTAGTGAAATTGAAAGTGATGTTTCCAGCAAGATCTAAGTTGGTTACAATATCTAATGCTGTTGCTCTTTGTACTGTAACATCTTTTTGTGCAGCTAGAGCAATCACATTTGTAAAACTTTGGCTGTCATTGTATTCTACAACTAGATCGTATAAGTCTTGAGCAGAAACATTGCTTAAGTACAATGCACCTCCTAAACCTTTGATCGGATCTGTTGCAATTCCTGGTGCAGATGTAAGATTAATTTGAATACCTTCTGAAGTACTAAATAAATCTGTATGCATAAATGCTAAGATAGCTGTACCTTTTACATCAAGAGCAGTCAATTGAAAATCGAAATCAGCAAAATATAATGCAGTAGAGTTTCCTGTTACTCTATACCCCGCGTAGTTACTAAAATCTTTTTCAGTGCCATCGACTACTGCAGTGGCATCACCAAAATCTAAAAGTGCATCAGCAATACTATTAGTCACTTCATCAACAGCATCGCCACATGATGTAAACATAAAAGCAGAAATAACAGACAGGAAGAATATTCTTAGTCTCATAGTGTTAATATTAATTAGATTAAAAAAATGAAGTAACCCTATTTAATAATAGAGTTACTTTAATGACAGTTGTTAAATGATTGTAAACAAAAATAGTGCTCTTTTTTTAAGGACGGACAGCATTTATTAAAAATAATTCTGTTCCAGCTATATTGTATTGAAGAGAGAGTTGGCCATTATCGCTAATGCTTCCTGTAAGAGTAGCATTATTATCTTGGCTAAATGCTTTTGTTAGTCGGAAAGAACCATTTTCTTGGTTTCCTTCTACAGTTACATCGTAATAAGTAGTTTGAAGTAAATTGGCAGTTGATGTGCCAAAAGAAACTTTAGCTGTCGTGATAAGGAAGTCAATTTTTACTAAGCGATCATCAGTCTTTGTAATGACGATTTGATCAATATCAGCTTTAGGAGTAATATCCGCCTGTCCTTGTCCTGTTTTTGCAGAAATTGAAGTGACCTGATATGTACCTTCTACCGCAGATGCAGTATTTGCAATATCGTCAGGTTCACAAGAGAATAGGAAAAAAGAAAAGGTGAATAGTATAGTGCTAAAAGTGATGTATTTATTCATTTGATATCTATGGGTTAAGTGATGGAAAGAGAAGTTATGTGATTGAATTAAATTTACGCATTTATAATGACAATAAATTGTATTATTCAAAGAATGTATTATAGATATTAAAACCGTTAGTCTCTATTAAATGTTTTGGCGAAACCTATGTTTTTTGCACTCTGTTAAAAAAAACTAAGAAGTCTTTTCAAAAAGCATAGTTGTGTGATCAATATCATTTATATAAGTGCTCAGTAAATGTATATTTGTCGCATTGTTTATTACTATAGAAAAATCGGAAAATTCAGTTAACATGAACAAGAAAACAATCTTAATGATCTTAGATGGTTGGGGAATCGGTCCTGATCCTAAAGTTTCTGCTATCGATCAAGCAAAAACTCCATTTATCGACTCATTATATACAAAATATAAGCATAGTAAATTAGAAGCTTCAGGTTTAGCAGTTGGTCTTCCAGACGGTCAAATGGGTAACTCTGAAGTAGGGCACATGAACCTAGGTGCTGGTCGTGTTGTTTACCAAATGCTTGTTCGTATTAACCAAGCTGTAGCAGACGGTTCTATTGCCGATATCGCAGAATTAAAAGATGCGTTTAATTACGCTCAAGACAATAATAAGAAAGTTCACTTTATGGGATTGGTATCTGATGGTGGTGTTCACTCTCATGTCAATCACTTAAAAGGACTTTTATCAGCAGCAAATGCAGCAGGTCTTTCTAAAGATCAAGTATTTGTTCATGCATTTACAGATGGTCGTGACTGTGACCCTATGTCAGGTAAAGGTTTTATTGCTGATGTAGAAAAGCATATGTCTGAGACTACAGGTCAATTGGCTTCAGTAGTAGGTCGTTACTATGCAATGGATAGAGATAACCGTTGGGAAAGAGTTGCTTTAGCTTACAATGTTATGGTAAATGCTGAAGGAACTAAAGTAGACAACGTTGACGCTGCTATTCAAGCATCATATGACGAGGGCGTAACAGATGAATTTATCAAGCCAATTGTTAACACTGTTGATGGTGAGCCTGTTGCTAAAATCGAAGAAGGTGATGTAGTATTATGTTTCAACTTCCGTACTGACCGTGGTCGTGAAATTTCTCAAGCGTTATCTCAAAGAGATATTCCAGAAGGAGGAATGAAGAAGTTGGATATCAACTACATTACAATGACAATGTATGATGAGACTTTCAAAGGAGTGAAAGTTTTATTCCATAAAGATAACTTAACGCAAACTTTAGGAGAAGTTTTAGAGAGTGCAGGTAAGAAGCAAATTAGAATTGCTGAAACTGAAAAGTATCCTCATGTAACTTTCTTCTTCTCAGGTGGCCGTGAAACTGAATTTGAAGGTGAAACTCGTTTATTAGCTCCTTCTCCGAAAGTAGCTACTTACGATTTACAACCTGAAATGAGTGCTTACGATATCAGAGATAAAATTGTTCCAGAATTAGAGAAAGAAGACGTAGACTTCGTTTGCTTGAACTTCGCTAATGCTGATATGGTAGGTCATACAGGTGTATTCGAAGCTGCAGTAGCTGCTTGTGAAGCAGTAGATGCTTGTGCAAAAGCTGTTGTTGAAGCAGGTTTAGACCATGGTTATTCATCTATCGTAATTGCCGATCATGGTAACTCAGATGTGATGATGAACCCTGATGGATCTCCAAACACTGCACATACAACTAACTTAGTACCTTGTATCTTTGTTGATCCTGAGTTTGATGGTGAAATCAAAGATGGTAAGTTAGGTGATATCGCTCCAACAGTATTAAAAATTGTAGGTGTTGATCAACCAGAAGAAATGACAGGTGTTAGCTTAATCTAAGTAACTCCATCATAAATATTTTAAGAGCCACTTTCTAATTATATAAGAAAGTGGCTTTTTTATTGTTGTTATTAATACAGAATCATAATGTATTCTTTAACTTAGTATACTCATACATCATTCACTTTTACGCTACATTTTAGAACATGTCAGATTTAGGGAAAGTAATATCTATTGTTAATCAAAAAGGAGGAACAGGAAAAACGACAACAACAACAAACCTTGGCGTAGCTTTAGGAAAGTTGGGTCGTAAAGTCTTATTGATTGATATGGATGCTCAAGGAAACATGACATTTCACTTCGGATTACAGAATGAATATGTCAAATCCATGTCTCATGTTTTATTGGAAGGTGAAAAACTAAAAAATATTGCGGTAACAAAAGAAGAAGTAGATATCGCACCTGCCGATGTTTCATTAGCAGATGCAGAATTATCCATGGTTACTGCAGAAGGGAGAGAATTTATTTTAAAGCAGGCGATCAAAAAAGCAAGATCAAAGTATGATTTTATTCTTGTTGATTGTGCCCCGGCATTATCCATATTAAGCATTAATGCATTAACAGCCTCCGACCATATTTTGGTTCCTCTACAAATGGAAGTCTTAAGTATGCAAGGCTTATCACAGATATTAGAGACCGTCTTCCAAATTAAAGAGAACCTTAACGAAGACCTTACGATTTTAGGTATTCTTCCTGTGATGTTCGATACAAGACGAACAATTACAATGGAAATTCTTAATCATATTAAAGAGAACTTTGGTATCCGTGTTTTAGAAAATAATATAGGAATAGATGTAAAATTGGTAGAAGCACCTTCTTTTGGAAAATCTATCTTTGAATATGCACCTTTATCAGCAGGAGCAATGGCTTATATGCGAGTTGCTAGAGAATTTTTGTCGATTTTACCTAAGTAAATTTAATTTTATAAAGTAAAGAATATAATAAATCGAAGACTAACTATTTGTAAGGAACAATTGTTTAAAAAAAGTCGTAAATTATTGAATAAGCATTTATATATGTCTGATATATAAGTGTTTGTGATTCATTGAATTTTATTGATATTATCGATTATTGCTATAATAATCATGTCCTTTTACTCGTTGGAGGAATAAAGTTTAACTGTTGTATTACTTAAGGTAACTACCCATTATCAAGCGATTCAGGGTTTGAAAACTGTTACATCATAATACTTAATTTATACCCAAATAACTATCTATCTAAATGGCACTTGGAGATAACATTAAGAAGGATCGTCTACTTAGTAGAGATGATGCTTCAGCTGGAAATGGCCGTCCAAAAAAACTACATCAAGACTGTGATGAAATTAAAGTTGAAGTGAAACAATTAAAGCAAAAGCTAAAAGCATTAGAAAAAACTGCTTTGCTTGTTGAAACTTCATTAGACGGTAAAATTCTA
This sequence comes from Flammeovirga sp. SubArs3, assembly GCF_947387565.1. Taxonomy (NCBI): domain Bacteria; kingdom Pseudomonadati; phylum Bacteroidota; class Cytophagia; order Cytophagales; family Flammeovirgaceae; genus Flammeovirga; species Flammeovirga sp. SubArs3. Next base: position 81,891 of record NZ_CANDOA010000002.1, read on the forward strand.
TCATGCAATAAGCAATTCGCAAATACTTTTGGTTACTCAACCTCAGAATTACTTAAAGAACCGTTAGCGAAACTATTATCACCGGATACACCTCAAAATTTTGCTGATAGCATTTTTTCAATTGTTGAAAAAGGTGAAGTATATACCGGAACCACAAAACATATTACCAAAGAAGGTAAAGATGTTTGGTTGGAAGTTACCATCTCTCCAATTATTGATGAACATAAACGCCTAGAAAAGTATATAATGCTTGGCATGGATGTTACTGATTTAATGGAAAGAGAGGAAAGGTTTGCAGATGTACAGTCGGAGTTGGATTCCAGAATTAATATCTTCAATACTGCAGCACTAGTTTCTGAAACAGATTTATATGGTACTATCACTTTTGCGAATGAGACATTTGCCAAACTTTCTGGGTTTACACAGGAAGAATTGATAGGAAAGCCGCATAGTGTTGTAAGACACCCAGCTAATCCAAAATCATTATTTAAAGAATTATGGGATAAAGTACAGAATGGACAAATGTTCCAAGGTACTTATCGCAACTTAGCTAAAGACGGTAGCCACTATTGGGTGCAAGCGACGATTGCACCCGTTTTAGGGGCTGACGGAAAACCAGTAAAATATATCGGGGTTCGTTTTGATGTTACCAAACAAATGGACCAAGAAAAAGAAATGGAAGCTGTTCAGGAAGTGATTTCTGAGTCCACAGGTGTATTGGTAATGGACTTGGATGAAAATATTCTTGAGGCGAATCCATTAATCACAAATATCTTAGGCTATCATTCTGAAAGTGAATTAATAGGGAAATCACATAGTGACTTAATTCCTGATGAACCTACTCATCAGGCAATGGATAGAGAAAGGAAAGCCAATCTAAACAATGGTAAGTTCTATAAAAATACCTTTAAAAGAATAGATGCTAGAGGTAATGTAAAATGGCTGGAAGGTACTTACAATGTTGTAAAAGATTATGAAGGTAATAACAATAAGATCATTGTTTACTTACAAGATGTAACTGCCAGACGTTTAGCCAATGCTGATAATAGAGGTAAAGTAGCTGCGATTGATAACAGTTATATGCGTGTTGAATTTGACCTTGATCGTCATATTCTCGACTGTAATGATTTATTTTCCGAAGGTGTAGGTTTTTCAAAAGACGAACTGATAGGATTAGATCATATCAATTTAGTGGATGAGGAATATGGTAAGTCTCAAGAATATGCTGATTTCTGGAATAAATTAAGAAATGGCGAATTCGATAAAAACGTTTATAAGCGTAAAGTAGCAGGCGGTAGAGAGGTTTGGTTACAAGCTACCTATAACCCTGTAAGGGATCAGGATGGTAATATATATAAGATCGTAAAAATCTGTGAGGATGTAACTGCTAGAAGATTAGCCAACTCAGATAATAGAGGTAAAATTGCCGCGATCGACAACAGTTACATGCGAGTAGAGTTTGACTTGAATCGTTGTATTTTGGATTGTAATGATCTATTTGCTGAAGGCGTTGGTTTCTCTAAAGATGAACTGATTGGTTTGGATCATATTAATCTAGTAGAAGAGAAATATGGTAAATCACAAGAATATGCTGATTTCTGGAACAAGTTAAGAGCAGGTAATTTTGACAAAAACGTCTATAAACGTAAAGTAGCAGGAGGTAAAGAAATATGGTTACAGGCCACTTATAATCCAATAAAAGACCAAGAAGGCAATGTTTATAAGATTGTAAAGATCTGTGAGGATGTAACTGCTAGACGATTGGCGAACTCAGATAATAGAGGTAAAATTGCCGCGATTGACAACAGTTACATGCGAGTAGAGTTTGACTTGAATCGTTGTATTTTAGATTGTAACGATCTATTTGCTGAAGGTGTTGGTTTCTCCAAAGATGAGCTGATTGGTTTGGACCATATTAATTTAGTAGAAGAGAAATATGGTAAATCACAAGAATATGCTGATTTCTGGAACAAACTGAGAAATGGTGAATTCGATAAAAACGTCTACAAACGTAAAGTAGCAGGCGGTAAAGAAATATGGTTACAGGCTTCTTACAACCCAATAAAAGATCAAGAAGGCAATGTTTATAAGATTGTAAAGATTTGTGAGGATGTAACTGCTAGACGATTAGCGAATGCTGATAACAGAGGTAAGATTGCTGCAATCGATAATAGCTATATGCGAGTAGAGTTTGACTTGAATCGCTGTATTTTGGATTGTAATGATCTATTCTCACAGGGTGTAGGTTTCTCTAAAGATGAATTGATTGGTTTGGACCATATTAATTTGGTAGAAGAGAGCTATGGCAAATCACAAGAATATGCTGATTTCTGGAATAAGTTAAGAGCAGGTAATTTCGATAAGAACGTTTATAAGCGTAAAGTAGCAGGCGGTAGAGAAGTTTGGTTACAAGCCACTTATAATCCAGTGAAAAACCATGAAGGTGAAGTTTATAAAATTGTAAAGATCTGTGAGGATGTAACCGCTAGACGATTAGCGAACGCTGATAACAGAGGTAAGATTGCTGCAATTGATAATAGTTATATGCGAGTAGAGTTTGATCTTGACCGTCATATAATAGATTGTAATGACATTTTTGCAGAAGAAGTAGGTTTCTCTAAAGAACAGCTTATTGGATTAGATCATAAAAATCTAGTAGGTGAAAGTTACGGTAACTCAAAAGAATACGAACAATTCTGGAATAACTTAAGAGCGGGTAACTTTGATAAGAACGTTTATAAACGATTTGCAAATGGAGGTAAAGAAATTTGGCTTCAAGCAACCTACAATCCGGTAAGAGATCAAGAAGGAAACATTATTAAGATCGTAAAAATTGCTGAGAATGTAACGGATCGTCGTCTTAATAACTCAGAAAATAGAGCGAAAATTAAAGCCATTAATGAGGTACAAGCAGTAGTAGAATTTGACCTTAATGGTAATATTCTAGATTGTAATGATCTGTTTGAAACAACTACTCAATATTCAAAAAATGAATTAGTTGGCAAACACCATAGAATGTTGGTAGAAGATAGCATGGCTAATTCTATCGAATACGAACGCTTTTGGGATAAACTGAATCAAGGTGTAAATGATGAAGGAGTTTACCGAAGAGTTAGAAAAGATGGTCAGATTATGTGGCTTCAAGCTACTTACAACCCAATCTTTGACTTGAACAACAATGCCTATAAGGTAATTAAATATGCTACTGATATTACCGATCAGGTAGAAACACAAAGAAGAGCAGAAGCACTGAAAAATGAGTTGGAATCTAGAGTAAACGCCTTCAACTCAGCAGCCTTAATGTCTGAAACGGATTTACATGGTACTATCACTTTTGCCAATGAAACGTTCGCTTCCTTATCAGGTTATACCGTTGATGAATTGATAGGTAAACCACACAATATTGTAAGGCACCCGTCAACCCCTAAGGAAACATTTAAGGAATTATGGGCGACAATTCAATCAGGTAAGGTATTCAAAGTGAAATACCGAAATAAGAAGAAAAATGGCGGATATTATTGGGTAGATGCTACCATTGCACCAGTGTTGGATGCTGAAGGGAAGCCGGTGAAATTTATTGGTATTCGATTCGATATTACCAATCAAATGGAACAACAAGTAGAGAAAGATGGTATTGATGCTGCGATTTCGAAATCATCTGGTGTACTTGAGTTTACAATGGATGGAGAAATATCATCAGCCAATGATACAGTATTAGAGATGCTGGGGTACAATGAAGGTGAACTATTAGGAAATCCTCATGATACTTTAGTTCCGGTTGACCAAGATGCTACGATTAGGAATAAAGAACTCTGGGCGAAGTTACAAAAAGGTCAATATACTGTAGATTCATTCAAGAGGGTAACTAAAGATGGTCGAGAAATATGGCTGGAAGGTTCCTACAACCCAATTCAAGATTATGATGGGAACTATGTGAAAGTAGTAGCCTATTTACAGGATATTACTTCAAGACGTCAACAAAATGCAGATAATAGAGGTAAAATTGCCGCCATTGATGCATCGTATATGCGTGTTGAGTTTGACTTAAAAGGACACATCTTGGATTGTAATGATATCTTCTGTGAAAATACGGAATACAGTAAAGAAGAACTTCTAGGATCGCACCATAGTATGTTGGTAGAACGAGCTTATGGAGAGTCTGCAGAGTATAAAAACTTCTGGGAAAAACTAGGTCGTGGTGAGTTTGATAGAAATGTCTATAAACGATTTACCAAGTCAGGAAAAGAAGTGTGGTTACAAGCTACCTATAACCCTGTAAAAGATCATGATGGTAATTTCTATAAAGTTGTAAAAATTGCCGAGGATGTAACCGCAAGACGATTAAGTAACGCTGAAAACCGAGGTAAAATAAATGCGATTCTTAAAGCCCAAGCATCTGTTGAGTTTGACCTGAATGGTAATATTCTGAATTGTAATGATAATTTCTTAGCTACAACAGGATATCGACTTGAAGAAATACAAGGGAAGCATCACAGTATGTTTGTTGAATCGAGTTATGCTAGCAGCTTCGAGTATAAAAACTTCTGGGAGAAGTTAAGGCAAGGAGAGTTTGATAATGGGGAGTATAAGCGAATCAATAAAGCAGGTGAAGAAATTTGGCTGCAAGCAACATATAACCCAATTGAAGATGCGGAAGGAAACATCTTTAAAGTAGTGAAATACGCTACGGATGTAACAGAGTTTAAAACGGCATATAATGCATTATCTGATTTCCTAGATGAGTTAGCCAAGGGTAATTTTGATGCCAAGATTGATTTAGGAAACATCAATATGGACTCAGATATCGGTAGAATGATTGATAATAACCGATCACTTAGAGATAATCTGAAAAACTTTATTGATGAAATTAATAAGGTAGTACATATCGCCGGAGATCAAGGCAAGCTAGATGAACGTTTGGCGATTGAAGGAGCTCAAGGAGCATGGAAAGATTTATCAGATGCATTTAATAACCTGTTGGAATCCATCTCCAATCCAATTCTTGAATTCCAGGACTTAACGAAAAACCTATCTCAAGGGGATTTATCGAAACGATTTACTGGAAATGCACAAGGGGATATCAAGCAAATGGCTGATGGTCTAAATGAAGCCTTGGATAATTTACAGACCTTACTATTAGAGATTGAGAACATGTCCAATACGGTAGCGAGTTCATCAGAACAGATGAAAGACAAGTTCGATACGATGGACAAATCAACAACTACAGTGGTCGATGCGATTCAAGGAATTTCATCAGGTATGTTGGAACAGGTAGCAAGAACGGATGAATCTTCGAAATTGGTTGAAGATATTTTATCAGCCGCAGAAGATACAGGTAATAAAGCACATGTCATTAACCGATCAGCTGAATCTGGTATGGAATCCTGTCAGAACGGTATGCAAATCGTGAAGCACTTGGTAGAAAACATGAATGCGATAGAAAACTCCGCAGGGTCTACATCAGGATCGATTGAGGTATTAGCCAAACGATCTGAAGAAATTTCTAGAGCACTGACAGTAATTACTGATATCGCATCCCAAACGAACCTACTAGCCCTAAACGCAGCAATTGAGGCCGCAAGAGCAGGTGAAGCCGGTAGAGGTTTCGCAGTAGTAGCGGAAGAGATTCGTAAGCTTGCTGAAGATTCAAGACAATCGGCTGGTGGTATTGAGAAGGTAATTCAAGATGTTCAAAAAGACGTTGGATTAGCTACTAAAGCCATTGATAAAATGGAAGAAGCGGTACAAGTCGGTAATGAAGCAACGAAAGATGCATCGGAGGTATTCAAAACTATTTTGGATTCTTCTGAAGAAACTCTGAATCTATCGAAAGACGTATTAGAGGCAACAGATACTCAGAAATCATCTATTGATTCCGTTGTTCAGAACATTGAAAAAATTGTTGTTGTTTCTGAAGATACTGCAGCTGGAACCAAAAACGTGGCAGGGGTTGCAGATGAAATGTCTGGTTCAGTAAGAGAAATGGGTGAAACATCCGACGAGCTTAATAAAGTGGCATCTCAACTGAAATCAGGTGTAAGTAAATTCAAGTTGAAATAAGAAAATAGCTATGCGGGGTGTGTAGTTGTATACACCCCGTATTATCTACATTCATAAACTATTGACGACAATTATGAATCTGGAAGAACCAAATGAGTTACCATCATCGAATGATGATAAAATGGCTTCTGCTGTTGAAATGAACCGCATAGAAACGGAGCAAGAGAAGAAAAGTAATATTATCGTTTTTAGACTTGGCGAAGAAGAATACGGTTTACATATCGATCAGATCAAAGAAGTTGTAATAACTCCTAGAATAACGAAAGTGCCTTTAACTCCATCATATGTAAAAGGAGTGGCTAATATCAGAGGTAATATTCTAGCCATCATTGACCTAGAAGATAAATTCTCTCTGAATAGAACAATTAGCGAAACTAGTGGATATACTTTAGTAGTAGAAAGCCATGAGTATAATATGGCAATTTTGGTTAAGGATGTACCGAATACCTTATCCGTTGCCGACACAGACATAGACTACTCACCATCGGTAGTAGCAGATATGCAAGGTGAACACGACTATATCAACGGTATCATTAAAATTGATGACCGTCTGATTATATTAATTGATATTTTTAAGATCATCACAAAAGAAGATTTAAAACCTGTAATAGGAGCATAATTGTTCTTTGGTGATGTAATTATTTTAACTCTCATTATCATGGGCAAAAAAGTTTTAATCGTAGATGACTCTTTATATATGCGTTCAATCATAAAAGATGCATTGGAGAGTGAAGGCTATGATATTATTGGTCAGGCGTCTAATGGAGTAGAAGCCATTGACCTCGCTTTAGATTCTGAACCAGACTTAATCACTTTGGATAATATTTTACCAGACATGTTAGGGTTGGATATACTGAAAACACTAAAAGAAGAAGAGCTGGAATCCAAAATAATAATGATTAGTGCTGTAGGTCAACAATCTGTTGTTGACGAAGGAATGAATCTTGGTTTAGATAGTTACTTAGTAAAACCATTTACGCCAGAACAACTAACAGAAGCAATCAATCAAATTATGTAACAACTGTAACTGTTACAAAACACCCAATTTTGCTGTAACGGATGAAAGAAGAAGAACTTAAACAGATATTTTTAGCAGAGGCACAGGATAGCTTTGAAGAATTGAACCGTTTGTTTACTCAGCTGGAGAAAAACCATTCCGATAGAGAAGCAATCGAAGCAATCTTTAGAATCATCCATACGATCAAAGGAAATGCTGCTGCCATGGGTTTTGAGGATGTGGCTTCTATTGGACATCTGTTGGAAGACATCTTCAGCGAAATCCGAAAAGGAAAAATTATATTAACCTCAATGGTTTTCAATGATCTTTTTAAAGCTATCGATAAGCTGGGAGAAATGATTGTTGGTATCAAAGAGGATAAAAAAGTACCCTATAAAGGACTGAGGGCAAAACTAAAAGTTATACTCAGAAACCTAAAAGGCGAAATTGAATTTGAGGCGACCCAAGGTGGAGAATCATCAGAAGAAAAAGATCAGGCTTTAGATGAAATTCTTTCTCAGAAAAAAGAAATATCGGAAGAACATAAAGAAGAAATATTAGCATCAGAACAACCTGTTCCTATTGGAGTACCACTGGCTGAAGAATTTAAAGAAGAGAGTTCAGATAAGAAATCGAAAATAACCTTCTCTGATTTTGTTCAAGTACCTGTAAGTAAACTAGATACTTTACTTAATTTAGTAGGGGAATTAGCGATAGAAAAAGACAGGATTATTGCTCAAGGCGCTAGTATTGGTGCCACAAATGAATATACTCGCCTTTATAGAATTACATCAGATTTACAATACTCTGTAATGGGGGTAAGGTTAGTTCAGGTAGGTGCATTATTCCATAAATTTCATCGTATCGTAAGAGATGTAGCAACATTAGAAGGGAAAAAAGTAAACCTTCAGTTGGAAGGAACTGAGATTGAAATAGACAGAAATGTTTTACAAATTATTTCTGATTCTATGATTCATCTGGTTCGGAATGCAGTCTCACATGGTATTGAAAGCCCTGAAGAAAGGATCAAAAAAGGCAAAAATACAGAAGGAACAATTCTTCTTAGAGCATCATCAGATAAAGAATATGTAATCATCGAGGTGATCGATGACGGTAATGGAGTTAATGTTGAGAAAGTACGAAAAAAAGTGCTTGAAAAGGGATTAGCCACACATGATGCTTTGAGTACTTTATCGGATGATGATATTGTAAAATTCATTTTTGAACCTGGGTTTTCTAGTGTAGATAATGTAACCTCTGTCAGCGGCCGAGGAGTCGGGATGGATGTGGTAAAAAAGGCGGTTGATGCTGTAGGTGGTAAGATCAATACAAAAACTGAGTTAGGAAAAGGAACAACATTCAGTTTAAGCTTACCAAGTTCTATGGCCGTAAAATCAGCTCTTCTGTTTGTTATCAATGAAACAGAATATGCTATTCCATTATCTTTTACTGAGGCTGTAATCTCTGTAAAAAAGTCAGAAATACACAAAGTCGGCAACGGCTTAGTCACTTCTCACTTAGAAGAGACAATATCTGTCATGTTTTTACGTGATATATTTGAGTGCAAAGAACCAGACGATTTAACAGCACCACACTTATTGCATAGAAGCTTCGACGAAATTGATGATCATGAGTCGAAGATTAATATAGTTGTAGTTTCGGTAGATAACAGAATGATAGGTTTTGTTGTTGATAGGTTATTACAACAGAAAGAAATTATTGAGAAACCTTTAGGAAAACCTGTAGAAAATGCTCGCTTTATCAGTGGAGCAACAATTTTAGGAAATGGAAATGTATGTTTAGTATTAGATGCAAACGACATTTCAGAGTTTCTTTTTAAACCTGTTTTTGCTACAGTTTAACTATAAAACGAAGAAAAAAGATTGTCATGATTCAATCAAAATTTTCAGTTGAAAACTCATATCTAATTAACGATATCACAAATATTGCCTTAGGAAATGTAGCAACTGCATTGTCTAAAGTATTAAAAGATGAAATACTGGTACGTAATGTCCAAGAGGTAACAGACCTCAAAAGTGATCAACTTTTAAGAAAAGATTATAAAGGAGATCTTTTTGTCTTAACAACTGATATCATCGGTGATATGAAAGCAGAGACAATGTTGATTATCCATAAAGATGATGAGCAAGGTATTATTGAAAAAATTCTACCTAGAACAGAATGGGGAAAAAATGAAATGAGAGAGGCGATGTTATTAGAACTTGATAATATTCTAATTGCAGCTTTTGTTACAAAATTGGCCAACTTATTCAACAATACAATTTATGGTCATGTCCCAGGAGTGAAAGAAATGACACAAGAGAAGTTTGATGCTTATATTCAAGAAAGAGAACAAGGAATGACAGCTTCTTATGCCTTAAGAGCAGAATTAGGAGCATTCAAATCCAGAATCAATATGGAATTGATTTGTCTGTTTGATGAAACACTGATTCCGGTGGTCAATAGTTTTGATATGGAAAAAGCATTTGTGGGGCATCAAGAAGAATCAAAAGGTGAAGATGCTAAAAAAGGGTTCTTCCAAAGTCTATTCGGGTAAGCTTAGAACATACTCAGTTGTTCTTGCCCATATTTAGTGTGACCTTCATGTTGTAATAACCACTTTTTTCTTCCTATTCCACCAGCATATCCGGTTAATGAACCATCACTACCGATGACTCTATGGCAAGGAATAGCCAATGCTATTGGATTTTGTCCATTGGCAGCACCTACAGCCCTTATAGCTTTAGGATTACCAATTCTCTCAGAAATATCTAAATAGGATACAACTCTACCATACTGTACCTTACAGAGTTCATTCCATACCTGCTTTTGGAATGGGGTACCTTGTAAATCAATGGCAAATTCAAATCCTAATTTACTATTCCCATTAAAATAATTATCCAACCATTCAATGGCGTCCATTGTATGTGGGTTAGGACGATCTTGTTGAATAGATTCATCCTCGTCAAGAAAACGGATTCTTGAAACACCTCTTGGAGTTGCTTCTACAAGCATTAATCCTAGAGGTGTTTCAATATAATCCCTGAAAGTTGTTTCGCTCATCTGAAATATAACTTTCTATTGTAAATTAAATTCGTAATGCTTTTTTTCTAACTACACCAATTAAAGACATAGTAACAGCTAAAAATGCAGCTACTCTTGCGATAAAATCACCGTATTGAGTATATATCGTTTCAACTTTATTGAGTCTTACTTTACCTGCTTCAGCACCCATAGTTCCATAGGCTATTGGATCAAGTATTTCACCTTTTTGGTTAATAAAACATGAAATACCTGTATTGGCAGATCTAGCAATATCTTTTCTTGTTTCTATGGCTCTTAATGATGAAAAAGCCAGATGTTGTGTATGTCCTGGAGTGTCATTCCACCAACCGTCATTAGTGATGACAGTTAAAAAGTCTGCACCTTTCTTTACATACTCAGTTACATATTCTCCATAAACAGATTCATAACAGATAATAGGACCTACGGCAATCGTATCATTACTAAATACAGCTCTTTCTTCTTGTCTTCCTAAACCTCCAGAACTACCTCCAAAATTGAGAATGATAGCTTTTAGAATATTTGGAAAAGGAATAGTTTCCACACCAATCACTAATTGAGATTTATGATAGAACTGTAGAGGATCATTATTTTCAAAACGTATTGCAGTATTGAAGACATCGTAATATCCAATGTTTTTAGAATATCGAGACGTTTCACTCAATGGTTCTTTACCGTAAATTTCATAGGTATCTGCACCACTTACGAGAGTAGTATTGGGATACTTACTCATCAACTGATTAATCTTTCGAATATCTCCGCTACGTTCTGGGTGTAACTCATCAATATTATTACTGATAGATGTTTCTGGCCAGAATACATATTTAGTGTTAGGTGTGATAGCTTCTTTAGTAAGTTGCATCATTCTATCCACTTGCTTTGCAGGAGGAATGTAAGTAGTTGTATTTTGTTCTCCAGTACGAGCGTTGTATTGGAATTTTTCTGAGTAACAATCAATATTTGGTTGTACTACCACTACTTCTATTTCTTCACCAACTTCTTCATAGGTATAGAAAATATATAGAGAAATACATATAGGAATAGTTAAGTAGAAGAATATTGATACAATCTTTCTTCCACTAACCATAAAACTAAAGAAATAAGCATTCAGCAATAAAATCCAAAGAGAACCACCAAACGCTCCTGTATATTCATACCATTGGGCAAGTTTTGGATAGAAGCTCAATACATTACCTAAGTTTAACCAAGGCCATGAGAACTCCCAAAACATGTGTATATATTCAAAAGTAAGGTACCAACAAACAAAGTCTATATGCAGGTATTTACCTTTTGATACTCGTTTTGTATGATAAAATGCTAAGAATGGAAGTGCCATTAAAGCTGCATTTGCTCCCCAAGCGCCAAAAGTAGCCCAATAAGATGCATACCAAAGCCACCAATAACCTACAAAGTTGAAAACGAAAAAGGCTAAGAAAGCAAAGCTATAGATTTTCCATCCCTTGAATTTTTTATCACTAATTGATATTACTCTTTCTATCTCAAGAAGAGGAACAAATCCTATAAATACCAACGGAAGGGCTCCATGCCAAGCTAATCCCAGAAATAAACCACTCAAAATGGATAGTAACCAAGGGTACCATTTTTTTTCAGAGTTGTTAGTTATGAAGTCGAACAGTAGTTTTCTCATGCTTCGTCTTTGTATTTATATTTATTTCCTTTCGGTTTCTTTTCAACTTTCTTTCCTTCAACGACTACAACAATTTCTCCTTTTGGAGGAACTTCAGTGTAGTATTCGGCCAATTCTTTTAGAGAACCTCTTTTTGTTTCCTCATGAAGTTTAGAAAGCTCTCTTGAAACAGAAGCTTTACGTTCTTCACCCCATGCCGAAGACAATTGCTCTAAAAATTTTACAAGACGATGTGGCGACTCATAAAATACCATTGTTCTTTGCTCTTCTGCTAATTCAGTGATTTTAGTTTGACGACCTTTTTTATGAGGTAAAAAACCTTCAAAAGTAAAACGGTCAGCAGGAAGTCCAGAGTTAACCAATGCAGGAACAAAAGCTGTTGGTCCAGGCAATGTTTCTACTTTAATATCTGCTTCCCCACATGCTCTTACTAGCATATATCCAGGGTCTGAAATAACTGGAGTTCCAGCGTCAGAAACTAAAGCGATTTTTTCACCTTTTTGTAATCTTTGGAGGAGTCCCTCAACAGTTTTATGTTCATTGAAAGCATGATGACTTTGAAGGTTACTCTTGATATCAAAATGCTTCAATAACTTTCCTGTATTACGGGTATCTTCTGCTAAAATTGTATCTACTTCGTTAAGAATGCGAAGTGCTCTTGCAGTGATATCTTCCAAATTCCCAATTGGTGTTGGGACTATATATAATGATGTTTCTTCCATATTTCGTATTTATGAAACAAAGATAAGGATATGCCTTTTTGATTATACAGATGATACTCTAAAAAAATAATTAACTCATGAATTAATTATCGATATAAGGGTTTATTATATCTTAATGGATGCAATCTCAAATAAAAGACTAACTTAGATAAAAGATTAAAAACCTCGGATCATGAAAAAGTGCCTCTCCAAGACTATTTTACTTCTACTCTTTCTTACTTCAACCTATACATTAAAAGCACAGCATAAATTTGTTTTTGGGATTTGTGCTGGTTTGAATACTGCAATTAATGGAAAACTAACGGTTCATTCAAATGTAGGGTTACAAGGAGGTTTTGAGATTGGAGATCATCTGAATGATAACACATTATTGACATTATCCTTAAAAGGCTCCTCTCTTAATACTAGAGATGATGATTATAACTATTGGTCTTTTACTTCTATAATGGGAAAATACCGATATATCTTAACTAAAGAAAAGAAAGTACACCCTTATTTATTTATTGGAGCTGGAGCTGTAAATATAAATCGACCGCGACATCATGATAATGAAGCCATAGATAATATTTGGAATTTAGGTATTCAGGCAGGGCCAGGTATAGATATAGGGATTTTTACCACATATATTCAATATCAATATTCAGGTAAAGCTGAAATGTGGGGGACAATGATTCCCTTACATACACTATCCTTTGTTTTTGGAGTTTATTTATAAAGAAAAAGGCTGCATACTCGAAAGAATACGCAGCCTTTTTCCTTATGTAAAAACTAAATTACTTAGTGATCTTCACTTTATTAAGGATAGCTTCAATTATTTCTTTTGTAGAAATATTATCTGCCTCTGCCTCGTAGTTAAGAGTAATACGATGGTTTAATACATCGTAAGCAATTTCTTTAATATCCTCTGGTAAAACATAATCTCTACCATCAAAGAATGCAATAGCTTTTGCAGCTCTGTGTAAATTGATAGAAGCACGAGGTGAAACACCAAATTGGATATATTGAGCTTCTTCATTTAAACCGTAATCCTTAGGGAAACGAGTAGCGAAGATTAAATCAATAATATATTGTTCTAGAGACTCACTAACTTTTACTTCGTTAATGGCATCTCTAATCGCAAAAATGTCATCTTTCGATAAGATTGAACGTACAGAATCATCAAATGATTGATTTGACATTCTACGCATTACTTCCAACTCATCCTCTTTTCTTGGATATTGGATGTATACCTTCAACATGAAACGGTCAACTTGTGCTTCAGGAAGAGGGTACGTTCCTTCTTGTTCAACAGGGTTTTGAGTAGCAAGTACTAAGAACGGTCTATCTAATTTGTAAGTAGTATCCCCAATAGTTACTTGTTTCTCTTGCATAGCCTCAAGTAATGCTGCTTGAACTTTTGCTGGAGAACGGTTCACCTCATCGGCAAGTACCAAATTAGAGAAAACGGGTCCTTTCTTTACTTCGAATTTTCCTTGTTGTTGGTTATAGATCATTGTACCAATCACATCAGAAGGAAGTAAGTCTGGCGTAAACTGAATACGTTGGAAATCCAAATGCAAAACATTTGAAAGTGTATTTACAGTTAATGTTTTTGCCAAACCAGGAACACCTTCTAATAGAACGTGACCGTTTGTAAATAGTCCAATTAATAATCTATTGACCATGTAGTCTTGTCCAACTACTACTTTTCCTACTTCTGAAATTACTTCATGTATTTTCTCATGAAGTGCCTTATGATCTGCCATATTTTTTTACAAAAACGTTTTAGGTTTTCTACTGACACAGTTTTATGTACAGTTATGCAATTTACACCTTGAAAACAATAATTGTTGATATTCATTTAAGGGTAAAGAAATTTTAACTTTTAGTAACAGAAGAAAAGCTTTTTGACTATCTGTAATAGTGTCACCATTAAAGTAAAAGACATAAAAAAATGCCAAGAAGATTGATCTTGACATTTTTCTTAATGCAGAACCCTGAATTTTGTTTGATAGTTTAAGACAGAATTCCATGATTCATCTCATATCAAAGTTCCGTTTTATTCTGTTAGTTGCTTTCAATTAAGTAGTACTTCAAACTTAGTTATTGCTTGTTCCAATTCAATTCAAATTCATTTCATAACATACTCTATTCAACTTTATGTTGCGTAAGATCGTTGGTAGTTTGCTCAATCGTGTTGTCTGGTTCATTTTGGTTCTCAATTGTCATATTATTCGATAAACCTAATAATATGACGACAATAAGAAGTACAAAGAAAGCATATAGTTTGTGAGATTTCATGACGTTATTATATAAGATTAATTGATTTTCTATACCACAAATATGCGTAATTAATACACTTCAGAAATTGACGGTTGTTTCTTGGTAAATATGATTTTTGTCATCTTTTTGTAAAAGGTTTAATTTAAAATTTAAATCATATGAATAACTACTTCTTTAGAATTTCATGTGATAAATAAGAACACTGAATTATCATTTTTTATAGGAAAAAATAGCTCAGTTCCTTGCAAAACTTCAAGCATATTTTTTTATTGATCAATTCGACAAGATGAGCTATTCATCGATTTATTAATATCGACTAATACGCCGTGGCAGAAATACAAACAGCAGAAGAATTAATACGCGAACTTTATAGGCATCGAAAGGTAATTCAGCACCTTTTTAAAAGGAAAGCAGCTTCCTTTGATGAACTAACTGAGATAGCGGATGGAAAGGAAAAAGAAATCCTACAGGCAAAAGCCCGAGGAATGATTTCTTTGCAAGAGGGAGAACCTGCTCGGCTAGATGAGCGTCTTCTGAACTTTGTAGAAGACTTCTTAGAAATTAATGAAGATATTAGAAACTTTGAGGTGGATGAATCCATTAGAATCTTAAAGAAAAATATCTATCTATATGAAATGGATGAAGATGCCAGAGAAAGAGAGAGATACCTTCACCGTATTAAAAGGTCTCTTTTGAGTATTGGTAGAGTAATCCGTAAAAATGCAGCAACGTTAAGTAACTTGGTCAAACAAGAGTACAAAACAGCTTCTTCCATTGAACTCAAAAGAATAAAAATTGAGGACCATAATGAACAAGCAGAGAAGCTACTTCAATTAATAACGAATGCTGAGGAACTATTAGAAAACTCATTTTTTAGAGTAGTACCCGATGAAAGTCTAAGGTTAATTGTCAATGACTTAAAAGGTACTCATCTGACGATGGCAAGGCATAACTTAATTGCTTTGCGACAGGAAATTGTCAGATTTATAAATCAAATTGCTGAGTTAGACCGACAGCATAAAAAGATCATACAGTTAAAAAAACTGCGTGATTTATATGAGTTAGAAGTAAGAACGAATATCGAAGAAGTTTTTGCTCATGAAAATGCCTTATTTTTTGATACTCAATTACGTTTCCAAACGATGTTGGACCTAGAATATCTTAGAGGAGACGATGGTTTGGATCTCATAGAGAGAGTGGCTTTAAGACGTCAGCATAAAATTAGAATGCAGTTGCAGGCAGAGTTGGATATCGATGGTGATTTATTAGACCCTCAGCAACAAAAAATGCTTCATGTAGATTTTTCGAAATTAAAGAGGGCCTTTTTCTTACAAAAAGAAGACCTACTCACTTTCGTAAAATCCTATGATTTTGGACAAGAAATGAATGATGAACAGCTAGTGAAAATTTATTGCCAAGTGGCCTTGATTTTTGAAGATGAAATGGATTTTGGTTTAGCAGAAAACCCTTTTGATGAAGCGAAACAAGTAATTTCTGAAGGAAAACAATTTGCCTTTATTCGTCCAAAAAACTTTAAGAAATAACTTTCAAAATGAATATAGATCATAATAGCACAAGACGTGTTTTTGAATTGTTGAGCCGAGGACAATTCCTTAGTGCAAATGCAATCAAACCGGAATTGAGAAAACTGTACGACGAAGTGGATGAGTATTTCACTGCTTTTGAAAGTGTATATACTCCTTTAGGTTTTCACCTAAAAAAAGGAAACAATTATTATTACTTCTCAAGAGAAGGAGGCAAGCAAACTATTGAAGAGAAAATAGAACGATTCTATCGATATATAGACAGATTAGCATTTTTTGCCACATTTGCTCCAGGTTTTGGAGAAGGCATGCGTTTCTATATTAAAGATATTGTTCATAAATGTAATGTTGAAACAGATTTAAATGATCAGTTACAGCGTATAGCATCTGATAAAAATATCACAACCCATGATAAAGTAAGAGACCTTGTTGAAGAAATGAGAAGACAGGGATATATGGATTGTGAAGATGATGAGAATGAAGGATTCATAGTTCTTTCATCATATAACTACCTTAAAGATATAGTTGATTTAATAGACATTGATCCAACAAGCGAATGAATACAACAGTAACACCAAAAAGATTTTTAAATAAACTGATCCTTATAAAAAGTGCAGGCTTTGATTATGCCGAAGTGGATCTTGGTGGAAATGTGCACTTCGTAGGATCAAATGGTTTTGGAAAAACTACGGTATTAAGAGCAGTACTCTTTTTCTATCATGCTACCTCAGAAAAGAGAGAGTTGGGTATTAAAGAGCAGCAAATGTCTTTTTCTGAATATTATTTTCAGGATCTTAATGCTAGACTTATTTATGAGATTGTAACTCCAAGAGGCAAACACTCTCTAATGGTGTATAAAGCAGGAGGAAGATTGCGTTTTCGTTTTGTTGATGGAGGTTATAATAAAGACTTCTTCATAAAAGACCGAAAAGCTTGTAGTCACGATGAAGTAACGGAAACGTTATCAAAATTAGGAGTGCCGTTCTCAGAGGAGATTAGAAGGTTTGCTGATCTTAGGAAAGTAATTTATGGTGTTAGTAAATACAATACACAGTTTAGCTTATTAAAGCCATCTGCCGGTGTAAAGAGTCATCATACCGATGGAATTCCTAAGGCGATCACCAATATTTTTAGATCATCAGGTCTAAAATCAGATTATATCAAAAGAGCTATTGCTGAAGCGGCATCTGCAGATTTTGAAATGCAACCTATTTCTTTGGAAACCATCTCAAATTTTATTCATGAATTTGATGATCAGCTAACAGATTTTGAAGATTTTGAGAAACATAGAAATGGGGCTGAAGAAATAGTATCTCTGGAGGCAGAAATTACTCAACAATTAACTTATCAACAGCGTTTAGCAAGACAAATAGGTGGTGGAGTAGCTTTAGCAGAGAAACACTTAAATGATAGTGAGAAGCTTCTGGCAAAGATGCAGGAAGAAGAAAACGAAATGAAGGCCAAATATGAAAAGGCTGAAAACATCTATCAAACAAAAACAGCAGAGGTAAATCAAGAACTTGGAGAAACTAAGGCGACCTTAAAAGAGATTGAGCGACGAGAGAAAGAGTACGAGTCGATTTCTTTAGGGAACCATCAGTATACAATACAACAAATTCTAGAACTAAGCACAGAAGGACCTAGAATCAATGACCAACTCACTTATCAGCAAGAAGTGAAACAAATGTTGGTAGCGAAAACTGTTGAAGTTGAAGGACTAATTGAAGAACAGAAGAAAACGCTTTTAAGTAAATTCTCTGTCAGAAAAAATGAATTTAATGAAGAGAAGCAGATCTTAAGAGAACAACTTCACACACAGAAAGAGCGACTAATTGGTGAGAAACAATCTGTATTAGAAGAATTAAGAAATAGATTTTTTGCTCAGGAGGAAGAGCTTAGAAAAGAGCTTGATGAAGCAAAAGAAAAACGAACTAGAGCAGAAGTAGCTTTAGAAATCGAAAAAGAAAAAGATTTTTCAGAGGCACTTTTAGCAGAAAGTAATACATATAGAGTAAAACTTTCTCAAGAAATTTCAGAGTTAAAGCATAGCGTTGTAGAGATCGAAAATGCTATCAAAAATAACAAAGAAAGAAAACGACTTGAGGAGCAGCTCATTAGAAACGAAGCAAAGAATCAGCAATCAGAATTAGAAAGACAACTTAAGTTGATTACTGATGAAGTAGAAGAGTGGAAAATAAGAAAAGAGAATTACGAAGGGACTTTTAGAGCCTTTTTGGATCAGAATAAATCAGATTGGGCAGAGTCTATTGGTAAAGTTTGTGATGAGAACTTATTATCTCGTAAAGATTTAAATCCATCTATAAAAGAAGGTAATAGTTTTTATGGTGTTGAATTAGATACCTCTTCTTTAGTATCACAAGTTACCGCTACAGATGGTATTGCTTCAACATTACAAGAAAAACAGAACGCCTTAGTTCAAGCAGAAAACAACTTATCTGAGCTGGATGATATCATCGATAAAAAAGTGGCAGCTTTAATTGATGCATCAAGTAAAAAAGTCATCAAGCAAGAACAGAAGTTAGAAGAGTTAAATGCTAAGGTAGAACAATTACAAACGGACTTAAAGACAGCTCGTGAACAAGAAGCTTCTATCATTGAAAAGTCAAATGTTATTAAAGAAGCGGCTTTAGTTGAACTTAGAAGAAAGCTAAGAGTTGCTACAGAGTCTTGTGATGAAATTCAAGGACGTTTATCTGACCTAAAAGATGATAAATGGTCACAGGAAAGAGAAACAGGAGAGATATTTACGAATAAAATTAATGCAGTTGTTGGAGAAATTGATATTAAAATTGCCACATTAGAGAAGGAATGGGCAGCATATCAGAATGATCATAACAAGCGTATTCGTCAATTAGAAGAAGAAAGAAAAGGTTTATTAGAAGAAAAAGGAATTGATACAGGTAAACTTGATGAGGTTGAAGCTGAAATTCAAACACTGATTAGTAAACTAAAGTCTGTTGAACAAGCACAGATGATAAAAAGGGATTACGAAAAAGATAAAACGTATTACCTTGATAAAGCTGAAGAGACTAGAAATAAATTAAAACATCAGGAGAAAGAAATCGACAAGCTTAAAACGGCTTACGACAAAGCGATTGAAGAGTATGAGGAGCAATTAAATTTCCTTGATGATAAGCGAGATAACTACCGAAGAACGAAGGATCAGTCTAACCATCTTTTAAAGCAGTTTAAAGCGGCTAAAGAAGAAGATGAGCAGGCGTATGAAAAGTTACAGAAATTCTTAGATGAAGGTGCGTCAAAAGTAAATGAGGCAGAAGTAAATGATGAGGATTTGTCGTTCTTATTAACTGAGTTAAGAAAATCATTAAAAGAACGTAACCGTTTAACTGCATCATTTAAGTCGAAAGGTCAGATTTTTACGGGGATTTTCAGAAAAGATAATCACCTTAAAATACCTACTTTATATGCTCAGTCTTCTTTGCAGGAGTTTATTTACCTGGCAAAAAATATTCTGCCTAGTCTATTAGATGGCGAACGTTTGAGTCATATGAAAGACCAGTTGGAAAAACAACATAGAGAGATTATTTCTTCTGTTGCCCGACAAGTAAAAGATCTTTCAGATACCTCAGATTTAATTAAGAAGATTGTTAGAGACATTAATAATGGTTTCGCTCGAAGTAATTTTGTTGGTGTTGTAAAGTCTATTGAGCTAGAGTATAATGAAAACAATACACCACTTCTAACAACACTGAAAAAGATCTATCGTTTGAATGAAGATGTATCATTTTCTGATCAAGGGGACTTATTCAAGGTGAATGTAAATAGTAGTGCTAAGGATTCAAGGCAGTCCGTACAATTATTAAAAGATTTAAGAAGAGTCATCCGGGATCAAAATCAAAAGCAAATTACTCTAGAAGATACTTTTATGTTGCGTTTTAGAGTAATTGAGAATAATAATGATACTGGTTGGGTAGAGAAACTATCTAATGTAGGTTCAGAGGGTACTGACGTTTTAGTAAAATCAATGATTTACATAACACTACTTACAGTATTCCAAGAAAATGCATATAGAGATCAAAATGATTATTTTGTACACTGTGTTATAGATGAGGTGGGTAAGCTTTCTGATCGATATTTAAGAGATCTTATTCATTATACCAGTTCTAAAAATATTCGATTGATTTTTGGTTCACCGAATGAAAATGATCCATCTATTTATGATCATGTTTTAAAATTAGAAAGAAGTAGCAAAACCAACAAAGCCAGTGTGGTGAAGTTGGTGAGTGAGATGTAATAAAGTAAACCTCCTATTTGTAAAAACAATAGGAGATTTTTTTATTTTTCCCAATCACTTTCCTCTAATTCAAAGAGTTCATTCACAGGAATATCAAATATTTTGGAAAGTTTTAAAGCAAGAACTGTAGAGGGAGTATATTTCCCTTTTTCCATTGCATTTATTGTTTGCCTGCTCACTTTCGCTTCTTTGGCTAAGTCAGCTTGAGTGATATTTTTTCTGGCTCTTTCTACTTTTATCAAATTACGCATTCTCTAAACTTTTCTTAGCTCTATATAATGACCAATGGAATTTTATGATATAGATAAACAAGGATGTAAACATATTCAATATGAGCACATTCAGGAACGCAAAATCATAAAACAGAAATATACATGGTATTAAAATGATGTAGTTAACTAATATAGAAAATGTGAGAGCATCTGATTTTAGTTGAAGGATAAATTCATCTTCGTCCTTTTCTCTTGAAAGTAATAGAAATAACCCCCCAATGATGATTATAAAGGCAGCAAACTCGTCTTGTAAATTTTGGTGTTCATTTACGAGAACAAATAAACGATCATTTTCCCCATTAATAAATGGGACATTAACTAAGGCAAAATACTTTTCAACATCAAATACTCCGAAAGTATAATCAAAGAATAAATAGAGAATACCAAAGAATGAACCCATGATAAGTAAGATCCAACCAGGAGTCTTAAACTTATTCGATAAATAAGATGATTTCATGATAATTAGTTTTTATGTGTCAATAATAGTTGTCTAAATGTAAAATAAACTTTACACAAAGTCAAATATATATGATATAAAATAAAAACCCCATGCCTTCGAAAAGCCATGGGGTTTTATTGTAATCTCACCTACAATATCTTTTTGACAAAAAAAAGACTCACAGAAATGCGAGTCTTCTTGTTGTGGTGTTGGGCGGATTCGAACCGCCGACACACGGATTTTCAGTCCGATGCTCTACCAACTGAGCTACAACACCGGGAAACAGTTTAGAGTCTTGTTTATCCTTAGACTTGTGGTGTTGGGCGGATTCGAACCGCCGACACACGGATTTTCAGTCCGATGCTCTACCAACTGAGCTACAACACCGGGAAACAGTTTAGAGTCTTGTTTATCCTTAGACTTGTGGTGTTGGGCGGATTCGAACCGCCGACACACGGATTTTCAGTCCGATGCTCTACCAACTGAGCTACAACACCGGGAAACAGTTTAGAGTCTTGTTTATCCTTAGACTTGTGGTGTTGGGCGGATTCGAACCGCCGACACACGGATTTTCAGTCCGATGCTCTACCAACTGAGCTACAACACCGGGAAACAAATTTAGAGTCCTGTTTAACCTTAGACTTTGTGGTGTTGGGCGGATTCGAACCGCCGACACACGGATTTTCAGTCCGATGCTCTACCAACTGAGCTACAACACCCACTAGCTTCAAACACCGTTGTTGTTTAAAGCGATGCAAAAGTGCGTAAAAAAGTTCGTTATGCCAAACTTTCTATCAAATAAAATTCGAAAATTATCTCAAATAAACATTAACAAGAAATACCTTTTAGTACTCTGAAATAGGAGTTACTCTAGCTAAAGAATTGATTCTAAATTGCTTTCCGGTTATTTTTTCTGTACACAAATAGTGTTTTCTTAATTTCTTATTTCTGATAAAAATCCCATTATTTTCAAGTGAAAACGTATCACCATCAAGTAAATCTTCTAAGAAAACAGTACCATCATCTATTTGATCCATGTCATACTTCGATAATGCTTTGCGTAAAACAGGGTCATTAGTACTAGAAGCAAGCGGTTTTTTCTGGTGTAATGTGATGGCTTCAATTAAATCTTCAGGAAATGTATTTGCTTTGAGTAAAACCCCAAGTAGTTTTCCAAATTGAGCTTTCCATTCTTTCCCATGTGGAGCTACTCTATTCTGAAACTGATTCCAAACGACGAGGTGTGCAACTTCATGGGCAAAAGTAATCGCAAACTGATAAGGATTTAGCGAGGCGTTTATGCTGATACGGTGGCCATGTCCTCTTTGTGGAGGTCTGTAGTCACCATTAATAGACTTTCTGTCTTTTTTTATTTTTACATAAATATGATAATGTAATACCCAGTCAGCAAAAATCATTGCAGCTTGTCTAGGAGTATATTTAGATAGGCTATCTGCTAATTCAGCATGTGACATAGTTTTTTCAGCCATCTCATTATTATTTTTTGCTGATCTATATTTCTTTAGTAATCTTACAATATTAATTACTTTTTAAAAGATAAAAAAAGACAATGGAAGGGGATATCACAATTCAAGATACTAGACTCAGAGCGTTTAAAAGATTATTGGATATCATGGATGATTTAAGAGAGAAATGTCCATGGGATAAAAAACAAACCTTAGAATCATTACGCCATCTAACCATTGAGGAAGTCTATGAATTATCAGATGCAATTCTTGATAATGATAAGGCAGAAATTAAAAAGGAATTGGGTGATGTTATGCTTCATCTTGTGTTTTATTCGAAGATAGGTTCTGAAACTAATGATTTTGATATCACAGATGTGATTAATAGTATTTGTGAAAAGCTGATCGTAAGACACCCTCATATCTACGGAGACACTGAAGTAGAAGATGCTGATGATGTAGCTAGAAATTGGGAACTGATAAAACTCAAAGAAAAAGAAAATAAAAAGAAAACAGTGTTAGGAGGCGTTCCTAAATCACTTCCAGCTATTGTAAAAGCCCTACGTATTCAAGAAAAATCTGCAGGAGTCGGGTTTGAATGGGAAAATAAAGAAGATGTTTGGAAAAAGGTGACAGAAGAAATTGATGAACTTCATCACGAAGTGGAAGTACATGATCAAGGGACTGATAATCTAGAAAAGATAGAAGACGAATTTGGAGATGTGATGTTTTCTATGATCAATTACGCGAGATTCCTAAATATCAATCCATCAGATGCTTTAGAGAAGACAAATAAGAAGTTTATTACTCGATTTAACTATATAGAAGAAAAAATGAATCAACAAGGAATCAGTTTTGAAGAGGCTACTCTGGAGCAAATGGATAAACTTTGGGAAGAAAGCAAAAAAAAATAAAAAAAAGCATTCATTTTTTGTCTTAAAATTGATTCCGGTTGTCATATAACCAAACGGATGTCATTTGATACATTTCATGTATCAAATAATAACAGAGGTTAGATTCAATCAATTGTTCGTAAAAAATTCAAGTTATGGTAACTATCAGTTTTAAGAAGAAAAATAACGCATCTCATGCTGTAAAGAAAAACTACGCTGATCAATTCGAAGTTGCTTTAAAAAACTTAGAACTTTTCACTGTAGAAGAAAGAGAAAGAAACAAGCTAGAATTGAGTAAAAAATTTCAAGGATATATTTAGTCTATAAGTATATATATTGAAGGCTGATTTGCATAATGTTTATATGTAAATCAGCCTTTTTTTATGCCTATTCTTCAGAAGAATCTATGATATCAATATCAGAAATTAACACTTTCTTAGAAATACTCTTACCAGTAGGAGTTGCAGCTAAGCCTCCTAATGCAGTTTCTTTATATCGATCTTCCATACTTTGGCCTACTTCTCCCATGGCATCAACGCATTCGTCTACAGGAATAACACCGCTAACATTAGCGATTGCAATCTGAGCGGATGAATTGGCAATAGCAGCAGCACTCGCATTTCTTACAACACATGGCACTTCTACCAAGCCAGCAACTGGGTCGCAAACTAAACCTAGCATACATTGCGTAGTGATGGCAACAGCATTAAATATCATATCAATATCACCACCTAAACAATAGGTAATAGCACCCGAAGCCATAGCGGCAGCAGTACCTGTTTCTGCTTGACATCCTCCAACAGCTCCTGCAATTCCAGATTTTTTCTCCATTATCAATGCAATACCTGCTGATATTAATAAGGCTTCATGAATCTTTTCATCATCAATTTGATGTATTTCCTGAAGAGTAACCAAGACACCTGGTAGAATACCAGATGCACCAGCAGTTGGGGCAGCAACCACTCTACCCATACAAGAATTTACCTCTTTGGCGGCAAGAGCTCTTGCTACTAAAAGTTTAAATTCTTCCGATAGAACATTAATAGGAGATTTATATACCTTTTTACCTCCATTTTCAATCATTCCTGATCGTGAAGTCATATCTTCTGAAAGTCCTGTTTTTACAGCATCTTTCATTACAGCAAATGCTTGTGATAAAGCAGTTTTGATCTCTTCGCTTGTACGTTCCTTTTCTCGGATCTCATATTCCAAAACAGGTTTGTAAAGAGGTACATTTTTCTTTTCGCAGTAGTCTTTCCACTCCGAAAAAGTTTCAAAAAGTACGGTCATGTTATGATAGTGTCTATATGGTTAGTATTTTTATCGAAATTTACACAAAAGAAACACTTAGAGTTGATTTTTTCTATATTTATGGGTAATCAAATGCTAACAGACTTCGGGAATATACTGTTATTCGTAATTGTGGCAGTAATTTTCTCATTAGGAGGCTTATTTACAGCTTTCTTATTACGACCTAGTCGACCAAATCATGAAAAGTTGACTACATATGAAAGTGGTGAAGACCCTTTAGGTTCTGCATGGGGAAGCTTTAATATCCGATTTTATATTGTAGCTTTGGTATTCTTACTATTTGAGGTTGAGATACTGTTCCTATTTCCATGGGCAACTGTTTTTGGCGATGCTGGAAAAATTGCAGAAACAGGAGGAAAATGGGGATGGTTTGCTTTAGTAGAGATTTTTTTATTTGTAGGAATATTGATTTTAGGTTTAGCTTATGTATGGCGTAAAGGCTATTTAGATTGGGTGAAACCTTCTTCAGTCAAACCAATTCAGGAAAAGAAAGACTTTGATAAATCACCTTACGAAGCTTTTAATAAAAAATACCAATAATCTAATTTTGAAAAAAGAATACATATATACCGTAATTATAGCAGCTATTTTTTCGTTCTGTTACTCTTGTACTCCAGAAGATGAGGTAATATCAACGGATCCAGGCTTTAACTTGGAGTTTTCTGTGGATACAGTATATTTTGATACTCTTTTTACTTCAAAAGAAGATGAAAATATTGATATGACGAGTATCACAAAGCGTTTTATGGTCTACAATAGAACCAATAACGCCGTGAATATCTCAGAAATATCTTTAAGTGATCCTAATAGTATTTATGGGTTATTGATCAACGGTTTTGCTACTGAAAAAGTAGAAAATACTTTTTTAAGAGGTGGGGATAGTATGCTTATCCTTGCTGAAGCAAATATACCCTATCAAGATCAATCAGAAATATTAGAATACAACGCTGAAGTTAATTTCTTTACCAATGGTAACAGACAGAATGTTACGCTAAATGCATTTTCAGAAGACCCTTTTTATATATCTGGAGGCCCAATTGTGTTTGGAGATGTTGTATGGACAAAAGGAAGACCCTATGTTATCATAGATTCACTGTATATTGAACAAACATCATCTTTAACAGCAGAAGCAGGTACTAGAATTATTTTTGATAACGATGCTAAGTTATTAGTAAGTGGTTCATTGCAATTGCTAGGAACTACTGAAGACTCTGTTAGACTAGAAAGTATTCGTTTAGATAATCAGTATGAAAATGCACCTGGACAATGGGGGGGTATTATCTATGATTCTTTAAGTCATGATAATAAGATCTTTGGAACATTTTTGAGAAATGCCACGTTTGGATTATACATATATCATCCAGATAATGATACTGACGTAGATCTTCATATCGAAAATTCGACAATACAGAATATATCTCAAGTAGGTGTGTCTGTGATTAATGCAGATGTAAAAGTCGTTAACACTATTATAAGTCATACCATTAGCTATGCCTATGCACATGCATCTGGAGGTAATTGTGAGTTTCTTTACAATACTGTAGTAAATTCTAATACTGGTTTTTTCAGAGAAAGACCATCAGTAGCATTTGAAAGTGAAAAGGAAGATATTCAACTTACATTTATAAATAATATCATTTGGGGATCATTGTCTAATGAATTTTTGATCTCTGAGGGTGTAGTAGAAAAAAGTATTACAAATAATATTTTAAAAACAGAAAACCAAGATATCTCAACAGAAGATAATTTATTAAATCAAGATCCTTACTTCAGGTATCCTTATTCATATAACTTTCAACTGGCCGACGACAGTCCAGCAAGAGGGTTTGGGGTAGCTATTGAAGGAATAACAACGGATCAAATCGGAAATAATAGAACAACTCCTCCAGATGTCGGAGCATTGCAATGGCAAGAGGAAGTTGAAGAAATGCTTTAAATACAATAACTTTTGAAAAATTATTTAACCTTTTTATTAACTCTTAGTTTTTGTAGTGTATTCGCTCAAAAAAATAGCCAATTAGAATTTATTTCTATTCAACAATTAAATGATTACAAAGCTAGGTTTGACCTTAGTGGTATTAATATATACTACGATGAGGTTTTGATAGTAGCAGATAAGAGCGATAATAAATTTGTATATGTTTATACAGACCATGGAAATACATTTACCATTGATAATTCTAAATATAAAATCGACTTCAACGGAAAAGTAGATTTTGAAGGAATCGCTGTCTATGGTGATGATGCCTATATTATCAATGAAAGTAATAATGAAGTTTACCGTTACAACTTAAAAACACAAGACTTTAATCAATTACCAATTAATTGGGAAGCCTTAAGTGTGAAAAAGGAGAAATGGTTGAATAATGCAGGTTTAGAAGGTGTAGCTATTGACCCTGATAAAGGCCTCTTATATTTAGCAAAAGAACGTCAACCAAGTTTTGTGATAGTAGTTGATTTGCAAAACAATTTGATCGTTAAAGAAATGCACCTTAAAAAAATGTGTAGTAATGATATAGCAGACCTATTTTTCTATAAAGGTAATTTATATGCCTTGGAAAGAAATGAAAGGTGTATAGCTAAAATTGATCCCCAAACTTCAAAAGTATTAAAGCATTACAGTTTTGATAAATCTGTAAGTAAAAAGGGAGAGAAACTCTATGAACCTTCAAAATATGGGATGTCGGAAGCCTTGATGATTAAAGATGATACAGTTTGGGTAGGTTATGATAACAATGACTTAAAAGTATCGAAGTTTGCCAAAGAAAGGTATAATCTATCCGGAAGTCAACCTGTTATTTTGAAGTTTAAATTAAACGATTAGGTAAAGAGTAGATATTCAATTAAGGGTATCTACTTTTTTATTTTCAATAATTTTTCGCGACAATTGATTTCATTCTCTAATTATATTATTCGAATGAAACTTAATAGCTATAACCTAATTAAAAATTATCAAGTTATATTTGTAGGCGAAGCATTAAACAAAATGACTAAGATTGTAGAAAGTGTAAAAGATATTTAATTTTGATCTTTTTTTTGCTAACTGCTTGTTTTACAAAAAAAAGAGTTATACTTTTGCAGTCCAAACCTCGGGAAACTACGTTTATTATGACATAAGCGAAAGTCCTAAAAGATTTTATCTAAAAAGACATAATTCTGTTTATTTAAAAGAATTTAGCTGATTCAAGCTTAAGTTCTCCGAGATGTTTGTGCTTAGACATAAGATATCGCAGGAAGTTCCTGCGTGGTAAATAACAGAATAACAATGTTACAGCCAAAGAGAGTCAAGTTCAGAAAGAGACAAAAAGAGAGAAGTAGAAGCCATGGCATCGCTCAACGCGGTCATAGCATCTCTTTTGGTAGCTTCGGTCTGAAGGCACTTGAAGGTGGTTGGATCACAGCTCGTCAAATCGAAGCATCACGTATTGCGATGACTCGTGCGATGAAACGTGAAGGTCAGGTATGGATTCGTATCTTCCCTGACAAGCCAGTTACTTCAAAGCCAGCCGAAGTACGTATGGGTAAGGGTAAAGGTGCCCCTGCTTATTGGGTTGCTCCAGTGAAAGCCGGGACAATCTTGTTCGAATCTGATGGAGTATCAATCGAGAGAGCACAGGAGTCAATGAGATTGGCTGCACAAAAGCTCCCAATCAAAGTGAAGTTTGTAGTTCGACCAGACTACGTAGGATAAGCTTAGAAGATGAAAACACTAGATTTAAAAAAGCAGGTGAAAGCAATGTCTTCTGAGGAGCTTGCAGAGAATATCAAAACTTCTCAAAAGCAACTTGAAGATTTAGCTTATGCTCATGCAGTATCACCATTGGAGAATCCTATGCAACTAGGAACACTTAGAAAGCAAGTAGCGCGTCTTAAGACTGAGTTACATGCAAGAGTGACAGTTGAATTGGAGGAGAAGGTTAAAGCTAATAACGTAACTCGTGAGTCAATCACTGAGTTCTTACAAAAAAATGCGTTTTTAGCACCTGTAAACAAGAAGATGGTTTTAAGAGCTATCGAGAAAGTTAACAACTAAGATACCTGACAAAGGAGATCATGGAAAGAAACTTCAGAAAGCAGCGTACAGGAGTAGTTGTAAGCGATAAAATGGATAAGTCTATCACAGTGCAAGTTGAAACTCGTCAAAAGCACCCGATGTACGGTAAGTTCATCAAGAAGACTAAGAAGTTTATGGCTCACGATGAAAGCAACACTGCAGGTATCGGAGATACCGTTAGAATTATGGAGACGCGCCCAATGAGTGCGCGTAAACGTTGGAGATTGGTGGAGGTAGTAGAAAAAGCGAAGTAATTCCTTATTCTAACCATCAAAAAAATTAAAATTTTACAATCACCAAGTAAAGAATCCTTAAGAGGATAGGAGAATGATACAACAGGAATCAAGACTGTCAGTAGCAGATAACTCAGGAGCAAAAGAAGTGCTTTGTATTCGCGTATTAGGCGGTACTAAAAAGCGTTATGCTTCTGTAGGCGATAAAATTGTCGTTTCTGTGAAATCAGCTATCCCTTCTTCAAACGTTAAGAAAGGGACTGTATCTAGAGCGGTTGTTGTAAGAACAAAAAAAGAAGTTCGTAGAAAGGACGGTTCTTACATTCGTTTCGAAGACAATGCGGCAGTTTTATTAAACGCGCAAGACGAGCCAAGAGGTACTCGTATCTTCGGACCAGTCGCAAGAGAGCTTCGTGAGAAGCAATTTATGAAAATCGTTTCGTTAGCACCTGAGGTACTCTAAGAGTTATGAATAGAAAATTCCATATCAAAAAAGGCGACAAGGTAACAATCATCTCTGGTAACCACAAGGGCCAAGAGGGAGTTGTCCTAAAAGTTGACCGTGAGAAGGAGCGTGCCATCGTTGAAGGTGTGAATATGGTAACCAAACACATCAAACCTACTGCTGAAAAGCCAGAAGGTGGTGTAAACAAAATGGAAGCACCAATTCACGTTTCTAACATTAAGTTGATCGACCCTGAAACGGGTAATGCTACTCGCGTAGGTCGTAAGCTTGACGAAAACGGTAAGTTGAAAAGATATTCTAAGAACACTGGAAAATTTATCGACTAATGGCTACAGCGACAAGATTAAAGGACAAATACCAAGATGAAATCGTTTCTGCATTAAAGGAACGTTTCAACTACAAGTCTGTAATGCAAGTTCCAAGATTGGAAAAAATCGTTATCAACAGAGGTGTTGGTGAGGCAGTTGCAGACAAAAAACTTGTAGACATCGCAGTAGAAGAATTATCTACTATTGCTGGTCAGAAAGCAGTTCCGACAATGTCTAAGAAATCAATCTCAAACTTCAAATTACGTGAGGATATGCCAATTGGCGCTCGTGTAACATTAAGAGGTGACAGAATGTATCAATTCTTAGAGCGTTTAATCGCAATTGCTATTCCTCGTGAGCGTGACTTCCAAGGCATCAAAGATAAATTGGATGGTCGTGGTAACTATACTTTAGGTGTAAAAGAGCAGATCATTTTCCCTGAGATCAAAATTGATCAAGTAAAGAAAGTGACAGGTATGGACATTACGTTCACTACTTCTGCTAATACTGACGAGGAAGCTTACGAGCTTCTGAAGTTATTCGGAATGCCTTTTAAGAAAAAATAGTAAACACGAGAAACTATGGCTAGAGAAGCGATAAAAGCAAGAGAGCGTAAGCGCGAAAGACTTGTTGCGAAATTTGCAGCAAAGCGCAAGGCGTTAAAAGAAGCAGGTGACTGGGAAGGTCTTGATGCTCTTCCTAAGAACTCTTCACCGGTTCGTTTACATAACCGTTGTAAGTTAACTGGACGTCCAAAAGGTTACATGCGTAAGTTTGGTATTTCACGTGTTACTTTCCGTGAAATGGCATCTGCAGGTAAGATCCCTGGCGTTACAAAATCGAGCTGGTAATTTTAATTTAGGAACCTACGGCACAGAGTGCTGTAAAAATATTTGCAAGCAATGGCAATGACAGATCCTATAGCAGACTACCTTACAAGACTTAGAAACGCGATTAGCGCTAATAAGCGTATCGTAGAAGTTCCTGCTTCAAACATCAAGAAGCAAATGACTAAGGTACTGCATGAGAAAGGCTTCGTTCAAGGCTACAAGTTCGAGGATGGTGTTAATACTCAAGGTGTAATCAAAATCGCTTTGAAATACCACCCAGTAACTAAGCAACCTGCGGTTGTCGACTTAGAGCGTGTATCACGTCCAGGTCTTCGTAAGTATGCTAATGCTAAGAACATGCCGCGTGTATTAAATGGTTTAGGTATCGCAATCCTTTCAACTTCGAAAGGTGTGATGACTGACAAAGAAGCACGTGAATTGAATGTCGGTGGCGAAGTACTTTGCTACGTATACTAATAAGAATTAGTAAAAATACTTTTAACATAATGGCTGACCGCTTCCGGTACGAGTTACTGTGAGTGCCTTAAGCCTTAATTAAAGAAACCATGTCAAGAATTGGTAAAAAACCAGTTGCTATCCCTTCAGGAGTTGACGTAAAAGTTAACGACAACGTTTTAGTTGTAAAAGGACCTAAAGGTGAATTGCAACAGGAAGTCAACAAAGACATCAGTATCGAAGTTGAAGGTTCAGAAGTTCGTTTCGTACGTCCTTCAGATCATAAAGACCACCGCTCATTGCACGGTCTTTATAGAGCCTTAACTCAAAACATGGTGGTTGGTGTATCTGAAGGATACAAAAAATCACTAGAGTTGATTGGTGTTGGTTTTAAAGCATCGGTACAAGGTCAATTATTAGACCTTGATCTTGGTTATTCACACAGAATTCTTTTCCAAGTTCCAGCGGAAATCAAGGTGAGTGCTGAAACTGCAAAAGGTAAAGCTCCTATTGTTCACGTTGAAGGCGTAGACAAACAGTTAGTTGGACAAGTTGCAGCTAAAATTCGCTCATTCAGAAAGCCAGAACCATACAAAGGTAAAGGTGTGAAGTATGTTGGTGAAGAGATTAGAAGAAAAGCAGGTAAAGCTGCTGGTAAAAAATAACAAGTATGGCCACTAAGAAAGATCTGAGAAGACTGAGAATCAAAAGGGGTATTCGTAAGAAAATTTCAGGTACAGCTGAACGCCCTAGACTCTCTGTATATAAAAGTAATACTGCAATCTATGCGCAGTTGATCGACGACCAATCTGGCCGTACTCTTGTTGCCACTAACTCACGTGAGATCAATGCTGAAAGCAAAGCATCTAACGTTGCATTGGCATCAGAAGTAGGAAAGAAGGTTGCTGAGAAAGCTACTGCTGCTGGTATTTCAACGGTTATTTTTGACCGTAACGGTTACCTTTACCACGGTAAAGTGAAAGCGTTAGCAGAAGGTGCTAGAGAAGGTGGTTTGAAATTCTAAAGAGTTGTCAGAGATGAAACAAAACGTAACAAAAGTAAAATCGGCTGATCTAGAGCTAACAGAAAAAGTTGTTGCTATTAAGCGTGTTGCTAAAGTAGTAAAAGGCGGTAGACGCTTCAGCTTTTCTGCTATCGTAGTTGTAGGTAACGGTGATGGTGTTGCAGGTTATGGTTTGGGTAAAGCCAACGAGGTAACTGACGCAATCACTAAAGGCATCGACGACGCTAAGAAAAACTTAATGAAGGTGCCAGTACTTAAAGGTACTGTTCCTCACCCTCAAAAAGGTAAATTCGGCGGCGGACGCGTGCTTATTAAACCTGCTTCTGCTGGTACTGGTGTTATCGCAGGTGGTGCGATGCGTGCAGTATTAGAATCAGCAGGTGTTCATGACGTATTAGCTAAATCGCAAGGTTCTTCTAACCCACACAACGTGGTTAAAGCAACTTTCGATGCACTACTAAAAATGCGTGACCCACGTATGGTAGCTGAGCAACGCGGAGTGAAATTAAGCAAAGTTTTTAACGGCTAATCAAATTATCTAAACTGTTATGGCAAAGATCCGTATTACTCAGGTTAGATCGTTGATCGGTCGTCCTGAAAGACAAAAGCGCACAATTAAGGCGCTTGGCTTAGGTAAAATCAACAAAACTGTGGAAAAAGAAGCAAATCCACAGATCCTTGGCATGGTTAAGGCAGTTGATCACCTAATCAGCGTTGAAGAGTTGTAAATTCTTTGTACTTTTGCATTAGGCATTAGTACTTTAAAAGGTATTAATTAGGAAACAGTCATGAAACTGCATACACTAAGTCCTGCGAAAGGTGGTAAAGTTCGCCAAAATAAGCGCGTAGGTCGTGGACAAGGCTCAGGCCGAGGTGGTACGTCAACACGTGGTCACAAAGGTGCTAAGTCACGTTCTGGTTACAGCCAGAAGTTTGGCTTCGAAGGAGGTCAAATGCCATTACAACGCCGCGTGCCTAAATTCGGCTTCAAATCTCCTTTTAGAGTTGAGTATACTCCAATTAACTTGGAGAAGATCCAAAAGATCGCTGACGAGAAAGGGATTACTACTTTCGCATTAGAGACATTCGTGGAGTTAGGCGTTATTTCTAAGAACGGTAAAGTTAAAGTTCTTGGTAATGGTGAGCTAACTGCAACAGTAGAGATTTCGGCGAACGCTTTCTCTGCATCTGCTAAAGAGGCAATCGAAAAAGCAGGCGGAAAAGCGATTACATTGTAAGAAGCTATGAATAAGTTTGTCAAGACACTGAAGAACATTTTTTCAATCGAGGAACTCAAAGATAGAATTTTCTACACTTTGGGTTTCCTTGCGATTTTCAGATTGGGGTCGTATATCGTCCTTCCTGGAGTAGATCCATCAGCTTTATCTGATTCGTCAGGTGGACTTTTGGGCATGTTAAATATCTTCTTAGGAGGAGCATTTACGCGTGCATCAATCTTTGCTCTAGGTATCATGCCTTACATTTCGGCATCCATCGTGATCCAATTGTTAGGTATGGCGGTTCCTTACTTTCAGCGTATGCAGAAAGAAGGTGAATCGGGCCGTAAGCGTATTAACCAAATAACGCGTGTTTTGACGATCGTGATTACACTCGCGCAGGGTTCTGGATATTTATATTCAACAATCCCTAACGAGGCAATCGTCATCAAGCAGTCATTATTCTACCCAGCAGCAATGATTATTCTAACTGCGGGTACAATTTTCTGTATGTGGCTTGGTGAAAAAATCACTGAGAAAGGAATAGGTAATGGTATCTCAATGCTGATCATGATCGGTATTATTTCGGGATTCCCAACAGCGATTTACCAAGAGTTTGAAACTCAAGGTATGTCAATTCTTCTTGTAGTTGAATTGATTGCGTTGTTCTTTATCATTATGGGAGTAGTTCTATTGAACGCTGCTGTACGTAAAGTACCTGTGCAATATGCTCGTCAAGTGGTTGGTGCTGGTGGTAAGAAGCGTACGCTTGCTACAGGTCAACGTTCGTACATTCCTTTAAAAGTGAATGCAGCGAATGTGATGCCTATCATCTTTGCACAATCATTGATGTTCCTTCCTTCATTGATTGCAGGCGTTTGGGCAGATGAAAGTGATACAGCAAGATGGGTAATGCAGAATTTCTCTGATTACACTTCTTTTGCTTATAACTTAACATTTGCAACATTAATTCTTCTTTTCACTTACTTCTACACAGCGATCACGATTAATCCTGATCAAATGTCAGAAGATTTGAAGAGAAATAATGCTTTTGTACCAAACGTTAAACCAGGTGAAGAGACTTCTAATTTTATTAGCTGGATTCTAGATAGAATCACACTTCCTTCAGCTATTTATTTAGCTGTTGTAGCAATCCTTCCTGCTTTTGCAAGCATGTTGGGTGTTAGTACTGGTTTCTCTAGATTCTATGGTGGTACTTCACTAATCATTATGGTGGGTGTTATCTTAGATACTCTTCAGCAAATTGAGTCGTACTTGCTAATGCAAAACTATGATTCGATGATGAAGTCTGGAAATATCAAAGGACGCCAAAACGTGGCAACAGTCTAATGGTATACTATAAAACAGAAGAGGAGATTGAACTAATGCGTATCAGTGCCGACTTGCTCGGCCGTACACATGGTGAAATCGCAAAGAATACAAAAGAAGGGGTGAGTCTAAAAGCAATTGATAAAATCGCACATGATTTTATCATGGACAATGGGGCTCATCCCTCATTCTTGAACTATAATGGGTTTCCCAATACCCTTTGTATGTCACTGAATGATGTTATTGTACACGGTATTCCTACTGATTATGAATTAAAAGATGGAGATGTCATCTCTATCGATTGTGGCGTTTTCTTAAATGGTTTTCATTCTGATAGTGCATACACTTATCCTGTGGGTAACGTAGCGCCTGATACAATGAAACTATTAAAGGTGACAAAGGAATCACTTCAAAAAGGTATTGATGCTTGTAAAGTCAATAATAGAATTGGTGATGTAAGTTTTGCAGTTCAGCAACATGCTGAGATGCATGGGTATGGTGTAGTTAGAGAATTGGTTGGTCATGGTTTAGGTAAAAACCTTCATGAAAAACCAGAAGTACCTAATTACGGGAAAAGAGGTAGAGGATTAAAAATCAAAGATGGATTGGTGATTGCCATTGAACCTATGATTAACATGGGGACGAGAGCTATTACTCAAGACAGAGATGGTTGGACAATTCGTACGAGAGATCGTCAACCTTCTGCTCATTATGAACACACAGTTGCGATCGTAAATGGTCAGACTGAAGTGTTGACAACGTTCAAGTACATCGAGGAGGTATATCCATTTTAATTAAAAACTATATCAAATGCCAAAACAATCAAACATTACCCAAGACGGTACGATCGTAGAGGCCCTTTCAAATGCAATGTTCCGTGTGGAGCTTAAGAATGGACACCAGGTTGTAGCACACATCTCTGGTAAAATGCGTATGCACTACATTCGTATCCTCCCAGGTGACAAAGTTCGTTTGGAAATGTCTCCATATGATCTTACTAAAGGAAGAATTGTTTATAGATATAAATAATTCAAAAAAAATACCTATCTTTGCGGGCCTGAGTTTGATCTTATTCAAATAGATTAACACGCAGTAACAAATAATCGGGAGAATTCCCTTTATTTTTGCCTACTATTAGATGAAGGTATGTTTAGTGCATGTGATGTATTCAATTATTTGGATAGACTGAGCATGGATAGGCGACTTTCGAGGTGCCTTGACATTTAAATCAGGGAATTTACACGTTTAAAAAAATCGGAGCAATGAAAGTCAAAGCTTCTATCAAAAAACGCAGTGCGGACGATAAGATCATCCGCCGCAAAGGCAAGTTGTACGTTATCAACAAGAAAAATCCAAGACATAAACAACGTCAAGGATAATTCTTAGTACAAGGAGCAAGAATTAATTTAAGTTTTACAAAACCGTTCACAAGTAAAACATGGCACGTATTGCAGGTGTTGACATTCCAAACAACAAAAGAGGTGTTATTTCATTAACATACATCTTTGGTATCGGAAAAGCGTCAGCGGCGAATATCCTTGCTGAAGCTGGAGTAAGCGAGGATAAAAAAGTTCAAGATTGGACTGACGAAGAATCACAAAAGATTCGTGAGCTTATCACTGAAGGTCACAAAATCGAAGGTGAGTTGAAGTCTGAAATTCAATTAAACATCAAACGTTTGATGGATATTGGATGTTACAGAGGTCTTCGTCACAGAAGAGGTTTGCCAGTTCGTGGTCAACATACCAAGAACAACTCACGTACTCGTAAGGGTAAGCGTAAGACTGTTGCAAACAAGAAGAAATAATTTAGTTCATAGCGTTTAGCTGAACAAAAGAAATTATGGCTCAAAGAAGAAAAAACGAAAAAACTAAGAAAAGAGTAGTTAATGTAACTCAGGAGGGAGAGGTTCACATCAGAGCATCTTTTAACAACATTATCATCTCTTTCACCAACAAAGAAGGACAAGTGATTTCTTGGTCTTCAGCTGGTAAAATGGGCTTCAGAGGCTCAAAGAAAAACACTCCTTACGCTGCGCAACAAGCGTCATCTGATGCTGCTAAAGTAGCATTTGACTTAGGTATGCGTAAAGCGGAGGTATTTGTAAAAGGTCCGGGTTCAGGTCGTGAAGCGGCTATCCGTACTGTACAAAATTCAGGTATCGAAGTAACTATCATCAAAGACGTTACTCCTCTACCACATAACGGTTGTCGTCCTCCAAAGAGAAGAAGAGTCTGATACGACTCTCTCTTGTTGAGAGAACCAATCGATATGAGTGTGTTATTTAGTTAGGGTCTGTCGTCTTAAGCCACGACAGAGATCATTAACACCTCCTGAAAAAATTTAATTTTTAAAGACACTCCTAAAAATTCTAGAGAAATGGCTAGATATACAGGGCCTACGTCGAAGATTGCTAGAAAGTTTAATGATCCAATCTTCGGGGCATGCAAGGAACTTAAGAAAAAGGCGTATCCTCCAGGACAGCATGGTAAAAACAGACGTCGTAAACAGTCTGAATATGCTATCCAGCTTGCTGCTAAGCAGAAAGCGAAATACACTTACGGTGTATTAGAACGTCAGTTCCGTAATATTTTCGAAAAAGCTGCGAAAAAGTCAGGTATCACAGGTACTAACTTATTACAGTACTTAGAAGCGAGACTTGACAACACAGTATATCGTTTAGGATTCGCTCCTACTCGTAGAGCTGCGAGACAATTAGTATCGCACAAACACATTACTGTGAACGGTAAAGTAGTGAACATTCCTTCTTACACTTTGAAAGCAGGTGATGTGATTGGTATTCGTGCTAAATCACAAACTAACAAAGTGATTAAAGAGGCTACGACTGGTAAACAACGTACTGCTTACTCTTGGTTACAATATAATGCTGAGAGCTTAACTGGTACTTTTGTTCAATCACCAGAGAGAGACGAGATCCCTGAAAATATTCAAGAGCAACTTATCGTCGAGTTGTACTCTAAGTAATATAGATCTTTGGAAAATGCTTCTAAGAATGTTATTTTAACATTCTTAGAAGTTTTTCGTATGATCTTATTAATCTTTTTAAAACCGCAACCATTATATGTCCATTCTTGCTTTCCAAAAACCCGATAAAGTGGCGATCGAAAAGGCTGATGATTTTAAAGGTCTTTTTGAGTTTAAACCATTAGAAAAAGGGTACGGTGTAACAATAGGTAACGCACTCAGACGTATTTTACTTTCGTCGCTTGAAGGATATGCTATCGTGGGGATCAAATTCCCAAATGTACTCCACGAATATTCTGCTATAGATGGCGTTGTAGAAGATGTTACTGAAATCATTCTGAACTTGAAACAAGTACGTTTTAAGGCAGAGGTGGAGAGCCCATCGCAAAAAATCAGTATCAACATCAGTGGTAAAAGCGAATTCAAAGCAGGCGATATTGCTCAGTTTACTGAAGAATATAAGGTCTTAAACCCTGATTTCGTAATCTGTAACTTGGATGAGAGTGTGAATCTACAGGTTGAGTTCACAATGATGAACGGCCGTGGATACTTATCTGCTGATGACCAAACAGAGAGCGAAGCTGACGATGTTGTAGGTTTTATTCCAATTGACGCGATCTTTACACCAGTAAAAAATGTTAGATACCATGTTGAAGACCTTCGTGTTGACGACCGTACTGACTTTGAAAAATTGGTGATTGAAGTTGCGACTGATGGGTCTATCCATCCTGAAGAAGCGTTAAAAGGAGCTGCCAACATCCTTATTCAACACTTCATGCTATTCTCTGATAAGAATATGATCATTGATGAGTTTGAAGATACGAATGCTGTAGAAATTGATGATGAGTACTTAAGAATGCGTAAGCTACTTAAAACTTCATTATCTGATCTTGAGTTGTCAGTTCGTGCGTACAATTGTTTGAAGGCTGCTGATGTGAAAACATTGGGTGATTTAGCCTCATTAGAAATTTCTGACATGATGAAATTCAGAAACTTCGGTAAGAAATCTCTTACTGAACTTGAACTTCTTATGACAGAGAAAAATTTATCTTTCGGTATGGACGTGACTAAGTATCGTTTAGACGAAGACTAGGTCATTTTTACATAAAGAATAGATAGTGGTTGTTCCTTGGACACGGCAACTGCTTTACTTACCGGCTAAAAATAAGCTACGGCTTATTGGAAGTTATTCGTCCGATTTAATATTTATTAATTGTAGCAGTTCCTAATACGGCTGTTACTTAATCATTTTCTTAGAAATGAGACACGGTAAAAAATTCAACCACTTAGGTAGACAAAAGAAGCACAGAGAGTTGATGCTTGCTAACATGGCTTGTTCATTAATCGAGCATAAGCGTATCTTCACTACTGTAGCTAAAGCTAAAGCTTTACGTAAATATGTAGAGCCATTAGTAACTAAAGCGAAAAACGATACAATGCACTCTCGTCGTGTAGTATTCTCTTACCTTCGCGATAAAGAAGGTACTTCAGAGTTATTCACTACAATTCGTGATGCTGTTATCAATCGTCCAGGTGGTTACACTCGTATCATCAAAACTGGTCGTCGTTTAGGTGACGGTGCTGAGATGGCGATGGTAGAATTTGTTGATTTCAACGATATCTACAACGTAAAAGAAACTAAGACGAAAACTCGTCGTAGAAAGAAAAAAGCTTCAGCTCCAGCTGCTCCAGAAGCACCGGCAACTGAAGAAAATAATAATGAAGAATCAGCTGAATAATTCAGATGATGATCCATTAATTTATACAAAGGGAAATGATTTTGTTAATCATTTCCCTTTTTTTTGAGCTGTAATTAACATGGTTACAGAGTTTTTAATATTTTTGTGCAATCTAAGTTCAAACATACT
This sequence comes from Flammeovirga sp. SubArs3, assembly GCF_947387565.1. NCBI lineage: Bacteria > Pseudomonadati > Bacteroidota > Cytophagia > Cytophagales > Flammeovirgaceae > Flammeovirga > Flammeovirga sp. SubArs3. Next base: position 121,614 of record NZ_CANDOA010000002.1, read on the forward strand.
GTAATATCAATGGAGAAGAAGACGGCCATTTTAATGCTTCAAGACGGAACTACTTACAAAGGAACGGCTATCGGAGCGGTTGGTACCACAACTGGTGAAATTTGTTTCAACACAAGTATGACAGGTTATCAAGAGATCTATACAGATCCGTCATACTACGGACAAATTATCGTAAATACTGTGTCTCATATCGGTAACTATGGTACAGTACACAACGAAAACGAATCAAAAAAGCCTCAAATCAATGGTCTTGTTGTAAAAAACTTTTCTAGCGTATTCTCAAGAAGTACAGCAGAAGTCTCATTACAAGATTACCTTGAACAAGCTAACTTAGTAGGTATTGCAGATATCGATACTCGAGAACTTGTTAGGCATATTCGTCAAAAAGGTGCAATGAATGCTATTATTACATCAGAAACTGATGACCTTGACGAAATCAAAAAACTCTTAAAGGCTACTCCAAACATGGAAGGATTAGAATTATCTTCTGTTGTTTGTACTAAAGAACCTTATTTTGTAGGTGATCCTCATGCTTCTGTAAAAGTAGCAGTTTTAGACCTAGGTGTAAAAAAATCAATCCTTGAGAACTTTACATCAAGAGGTATGCTTTGTAAAGTATTCCCTTCGGATACTACTTTTGAGCAAATGAAACAGTGGAAACCTGACGGATACTTCTTATCTAATGGCCCTGGTGATCCAGCTGTAATGGATTACGCTGTAGAAACTGCTAAGCAAATCTTAGAAGCAAATAAACCATTATTTGGTATTTGTTTAGGGCATCAAATTATTTCAAGAGCTGTAGGTCTTGAAACTTATAAGATGCACAACGGTCATAGAGGAGCAAATCATCCAGTGAAAAACTTGGTTTCAGGTAGATCTGAAATTACTTCACAAAACCACGGTTTTGCTGTAAGTATGGAAAGTATTGAAGGGAATGATTCTATTGAGTTAACACACATCAATCTTAACGATGACACTGTAGAAGGTATCAGAGTTAAAGATAAGAATGCGTTTTCAGTACAATATCACCCTGAGGCATCTCCAGGACCAAATGATTCGAGATATCTATTTACTCGCTTCTTAGAATTAATTCAAGAAAACAGCTAATTGTTGTTATCTTAAAAAAAATACAAGCATAGTTTATTTTTATAGACTATGCTTTTTTTTTGTTTTAAAGAGTCTTCAGTATGTTTTTTGTATCTTGTGTAATTAATAAACAAATCACAGGGAATTTTTTGATGACTTACTTTAAGTTCAACATATATTATCTGATTCATCTAGTATTCTTTTTTGCAATAAGTAGTACATGCTTTGGTCAAGGTCCTTTATCAAGTGGTAAAGTATATAAGATTAAGGTAGATAAAAGTGGTGTTTATAAATTAGATGCTACTGTTTTTAATGAATTAGGAATTGACTACACTACTATTAACCCACAAAATATTTCTGTTTTTGGTTTTGGTTATGGTATGATGCCACAACCTAATGCTATAGATAGACCATCTACATTATTAGAGACTCCTATTCAGTTTGTCGGTCAAAACAGTTCATCATTTTCTGAAAATGATTATTTCTTATTTTATGCAGATGGTCCTGATAAAGTAATATTTGATCAGGAGAATGAATTTGTGGATTATGAGTTAAACTTATATGATACCGATAACTATTACTTTATAAAAGTAGGTAGTGAGCCTGGAGCCAGAATTAACATTGAAGATGCATCGGTATCTAATCCATCAAATTTTTCTAAGCTCATAGAAGTAGTGCATCACGAGGAGGAATTAGTAAAAGGATTAAGTGAACCTTCGGGAAGGTTTTGGTTTGGAGAAAGTTTTATTTCCACAACAGATAGAACTATAGAAGTACCTATTTTATCTTCTACTAGTTCTACAAAACTAAAATTGAAGCCAGGTGTAATGGCTAAATCAAGAGCTGAAAGTACATTTAGTTTTACTATTTCTGGTTCACAGAGAGGAGAGGTCAATGTTCCTGCAGCTCCTGATTTTAACTCTTATCGTTATGGTAATCAAGGACACATGGTAAATACTATGTTTGATCAGTTTACTGTAAGTTCTTTAGGTGCTGCGATTAATGTGGATATAAGCTATAGTAAACCTATATCAGATTCAGAAGGTTATCTAGATTATCTAACTTTTAATGTTGAAAGAGCATTACAGAAAACTTCAGGAGGTATTGTATTGCATGGATTCTTAGGTAGTATTGAAGATGGTGCATCAATAGAAAACCCTAATAATTTATCAGTATGGAATATATCTCATGCTGATCAAATCAAAGAACTTACTACGACTTCAGGTAGGGTTTACCTTCCTACAGATGAAGACAACTTTTCTGTTATCGCTTTTGATAAAAATGATGTATTACTTCCAATAGCAGAAGGAGAAATAAGTAATCAAGATTTGAGGAATTTAAATACTCCTCATCTAATTATTATCACAGCACCTCAATATTTATCAGAATCTCAAAAATTTGCAGACCATAGAAAATCACACTCTAATATTGATGTTACAGTTGTAACGATAGATGAAGTATACAATGAGTTTTCTTCCGGTAGGCAAGATGTAACAGCTATAAGAGATTTTGCAAGACATTTATATTTAACAAACCCTGAAAAATTGAAGTATTTATTACTAATAGGACAGGGGTCGTACGATTATAAAGACATCAAAACAGAAGGAGGAAGTCAAGTAGCTATTTATGAGTCTAGAGATGTTTTGATGAGAACAAGAACTTTTTCGTCAGATGATTATTTTGGTTTTTTTGATGAAGACGAAGGTTTTTGGGGTGAAAATATAGATGGTCAGGTAGATAATGATGATTTGGAAATTGGTATTGGTCGTTTGCCAGTAAAAAATAACGAACATGCTGAAACCATGATTAATAAAATTATTTATTATGATACAGCTACTCAGAATTTAAATCAATGGAAAAAGTCCGTTTTATTTGTCGCTGATGATGGAGATAATAATACTCACCAACGAGATGCAAATGATCTAGCAGTTTATGTAGAGGAAAATAATCCTGATTTTAATTCAGAACGACTATATATTGATAACCAACCCAAAGAAACATCGCCGACAGGTGCAGTTTCACCAGAAACTAATGAGTTGTTAGTGGATTGGATAGAAAATAAAGAAGTTCTTATTGTTAATTATAGTGGTCATGGTTCCGTTTCTAAATGGGCAGATGAGGATATCTTTAATATTCCAACAATTGCAGATTTATCCAATAATGCTGTATTACCATTATTTTTCACAGCAACCTGTGAATTTGGACGTTATGATAACCCAGCTATAACATCTGGAGCGGAGCGATTAGTATTCCTTGAAAATGCTGGAGCTATTGCTATGATGACTACAACACGACCGGTGTACGCATCTAGTAATTTTAAAATCAATAAAGCTTTCTATGAAAATGTTTTCCAGAAAGAATCAGATGGGACATTTCAATCTCTAGGAGAAGTATTTAGGTTAACAAAGAATCAAAGTTTATCAGGGGTAAACAATAGAAATTTTGCCTTATTAGGAGATCCTTCTTTAGAGCTATCCTTACCATCAAGAGAAGTTTCAATTACGTCTTTAAATGGAGAGTCATTAATAGACGAAGATACTATCAGCGCTTTGGACAGAGTTTCGATAAGTGGGGAGGTAACTTTAAATGGGCAGAAAGACGAAAGCTTTAATGGTGAGGTTTATCTAACGATGTATGAAAAACCAGTAACTAGCTCAACAAGAGGAAATGATGGTGAAGAAACAGTATTTCAATACCAAGAAAGAAAATTCCAATTGTATAGAGGTGTGACAAATATTGAAAATGGAACTTTTAATACAAATTTTGTAGTTCCTAAAGACATAAGATATTCATTTGGCAACGCTAAATTTAGTTTTTATGCTATCAATGATGAAACTAATGATGCACTCGGAAGTAATATAGATATTATTTTAGGAGGGACTTCTAAAGATCCTGTGATTGATGATACTCCTCCAAGCATACAATTAATGATGAACGGAGTAGAGAATACTACAAATGTCTATCCCGATTGCTTTGTTCAAGGTTTATTAAATGATGAGTCTGGAATAAATCTTTCAGGTCTTGGTGTAGGACATGATTTATTGTTACAATTGGATGGAGGCGATACTTCTTGGGTAGTCAATGATTATGTTCAACCGTTAAATGATGGAAATAATACATATTCTTTCGTGTTCCCGCTAAATGATTTGGAAGTAGGAGAGCACACTTTGACTTTAGAAGCTTGGGATGTTCTTAATAATAGAAGTGAAGCAACGGTTACTTTTTATGTTTCACCTGTTGAAGCAATAGAAGTAGAATCCTTTATAGCTTATCCTAATCCTGTTTATGATGATTTTACATTATCATTTATGCATAATATTGAAGGTCAAAACATCAATGTCATCACAAATATTATTGATATGACAGGAAAAGTCGTTATAAGTTCAGAGAATGAGTTTGAAAGTGTGGATAATTCAATACAATTGTATTATAATGGATTAAAATCACAATATGGGTTGTATCCTGGGGTTTATGTAGTTCAATCGATCATAAATTGTAACGATTTGAACCTAAATACAGTAAAGACGACAAGAATAATATTAAATTAAAATTAAATCTATCAGAAATTTACGATTAGATTAATTATCTTTAAATGAAAGTAAAATCTACGCCTATAAAGTAACTATACTCAACTGTTATAATACTGCTCTATAATGAGCTACATTTTTTTAGACTTTAATAAGTTTCAACATATAGTTATGTTCAATCTGAAAGTTAAATTCGCTTTATTTTTACTAATTATTTTTTCAGTAGTTGAAGTAAAGGCTCAATCATCTAATCCGCCGAGTACAATTGTTGGAGGTAATCCTAACAGCAATCCTATTATTACTGCGGTACCGTTCTTAACGATAGCACCAGAAGCTAGAGGTGCAGCCATGGGTGACATGGGTGTCGCTACTTCTGCAGACGTAAATTCAGCACATTGGAACCCTTCTAAGTATGCGGTTATCGATGACGAATATGGAGTTTCTTTGTCATATAACCCTTGGTTACAGAAAATTGTAGGGGATATGTCTTTAAGTTATCTCGCAGGTTATAAAAGACTAAATGATCGTCAGACTATCGGTCTTAGTATGAAATATTTTGATCTTGGTAGTATTAACTTTACCGATGATCAAGGTAATATCACAAGAAATTTCAATCCGAGAGAATACTCTTTTGATGGACACTTCGCAATGCAATTATCAAAAAGATATAGCATGGCCGTTTCAGCAAGGTATATTTATTCTAACCTTGCAGGTTCAATCAGTAGTAATGGTACTCAGGATAGTAAGCCAGCTCATGGTTTTGCTGCAGATATTTCTGGTTATTGGCAGAATCCAGATATCCATCTTGGACAATATACTGGTGTATTTGCATGGGGATGGAATATCTCGAACATTGGTACTAAGATGAATTACAATAGTACCTCTCAAGAAGATTTCTTACCAACCAATCTTCGTTTAGGTACAACCTTAACAATGGATTTAGATCCTTACAACAAAATTACTTTTGGTGTAGACGTCAATAAATTGTTAGTACCAACTCCAGACCCTAATGACTCAACGAACAGTTATAAATCTGTGGGTGTATTAGAAGGTATGTGGTATGGATTAACTAAAGCTCCAGGTGGATTTTCAGAGAAGATGAAAGAATTCATGTGGAGTGTGGGTGCCGAATACTGGTATAATGATTTATTCGCAGCTCGTATGGGATACTTTTATGAGAACCCAGATAAAGGAGATCGTCAATATATGCAATTAGGCCTTGGTGTAAAATACCAAGTGGTTACATTAGATTTCTCGTATCTCTTATCATTCAAGCGAAACAATCCATTAGAAGATACTTTACGATTTACACTATCGTTTAACTTTGGTGATAAAACGAAAAAAGGATCGAAGAGAAGTAGTGGAGGAAGCTCTGGAGGTAATGATGTGCTAGATGCTGATGACATTTAATTCAAAATATTAGAATAAAAGAAGGTGAGGAACATGAAAGTTATCTCACCTTTTTTTATCTTCAAAAGATATTAAAAAAGACAACATGAAGATAAATTTAGATCGTACTATAGCACCAGATTCATATCCGGTAGAAGATTTTGTTTTATTAAAACCTGAAATTTTTTCAACAAGAAATCAGTGTAAAGTTTTTTCACTCAAAAATGCTTCTCAACCGATACTTCATTTTTCTATTGTTATTAAAGGAGGGAAACTTGTTGAAGAGAAACAAGGAGCAGCTGCTTTAACTTCTAAAATGATGGGTGAAGGTGTGAAAGGGATGACTAGTGCTCAAATTCATGAATATTTAGACTCTTTTGGAGCCATCATTTCAGTATCTAATGATATTGATTCATTTACTATCACAGGGCATTGTTTAAACAGATACTTTGAGCCTGTAATGGAAATGGTGAAAAGATACCTTACAGAGCCGACATTTTCAGAAAAGGAGTTTCAGCATATTCTGCAGGTTATGATTCAGCAGAAGATCTTAAGCGAAGAGAAGACGTCTTTTTTGGCTACCAAGTTATTTAGAGAGAAATTTTACGGAAATAAGCACCCTTATGGAAGCTCATTAACTTCTGCAGAATTATCTGAGTTTCCCTTACATGAACTAGAGAATTATTTCAATAATCATGTGATCGGAGCTCCATTTGAAGTATTTATTTCTGGAGATGTTGACGATAAACATATTAAAATTATTGATGAGCAACTAGGGGACCTTAATATCTCTTCAGAAGCTGCAAATTTAATTTACCCTGATTTTGTATCTAAAATAGCTAGTGATGAATTAAAGATATATCAAGAAAAGGAAGATGCTGTACAAACTAGCTTAAGAATAGGATGTCCCACTTTTAAATTGCCCCATGATGATCTAGAAGCGTTCTCTGTGATGAATGAAACATTAGGTGGGTATTTTGGGTCAAGGTTGATGAGAAATATTAGAGAGGATAAAGGGTTGTCTTATGGAATTCACTCTTCCTTCCGAAACGAAATCAATCAAGGTTATTTTTTAATTGCTTCTGATGTGAAAAAAGATCTTAAAGATTTAGCAATTGATGAAATAAGAAAAGAAATAGATGTACTTGCGACTGAGGTAGTTTCACAGGAGGAGTTATTGACAGTGAAAAACTATATGGCAGGTAGTTTTGTGATGTCTATTAATTCAAATATTTCGCTTTTAGAAATAACAAAAGGCCTTTATAAGAAAGGATTACCATTCGATTATTATGATAATTATGTGTCAAGAATACAGAGTATTACTGAACAGGATATCATGGCGATGGTAAATAAATATTTAAAAGGAGATTTACTTGAAATAGCAGTAGGGTAGCCTTTTAAATAAACAAAAAGTGCTAGTAAGTTTTAAAGCTTACTAGCACTATGTTTGTAGTTTGAAGTTTGTGAAGTATTTGTTAATACTTAGTAAATTTGTGCGACAACATAAGTTGCCAGTTAATATCTTTTGACTAAAAAAACTATGTAATTAGTTCAGTTGCATTAGTTGAAAGTTTGTTGTTACATAGTAAGTTAAAAAATAGTCTGTAATGTTAGTTTATTTGTTTATTAAAGTGTGATAAAAACGTTTATAAGTTTAATATTTCTTACTCCGTTTTATCTTGATACAATGGTAATACATTGAGATTTAATAAGCAATATTTGTTAACATTTGACCCTTTTTTTATGAGATAAATCGTATCGATTATTTGATAAGTACTAATTTTTAGTGCTTTTTTTATTGTTAAATGATTTTAGTCAAATTTTTAATTCTTTTTCTACAACACTTTAAAAAAGTTGATAAATTGTATAAAACTTACATAAGTATGTAAAGCTGATATATTTTAGATATTTCCCAATAAATATTAATATAACTTAAATGTTAAATAAAGTACCCGTATACATTAATACATTAAAAAATCTAACTCTAAAAAAATACTCATAGAATATGGCATCATTTGATAACTTGGATATGGCTACTTTATCAGGTAGTTCTTTAGCAAACTTTAAAAAAATTCAAAACCAATACACTATTGAACCTCAATTCAAAAGTAAGTTCAATAAGGCAAAATTAATTAGTACTTTATGTTATCCAGTTGAAGCCATTAATCAGAAGTGGTTGTATAAAAAAATAGATAAGTTAAGTGTTGATAAAGCTCCTGTATTTGTTTTAGGTCATTGGAGAAGTGGTACAACGCACTTACACAATATGCTAAGTAAAGATCCTCAGTTTGGATTTGTGAATACTTTCCAAAGTGTATTTCCTAATGCTATGATGTTTGGTAGAAATATTTTCACATTTATGATGAAACAATTTATGCCAAAGGAAAGACCTGCTGATGGTTTGAAGTTAGACCCTAAGTTTCCTCAAGAAGAAGAGTTTGCTTTAGGAAATTTACACGATATGAGTTTCTATTATTTCTGGTATTTTCCACAGGATACTGTAAGAATATTTGATAGATTCTTATTGGGTAAAGGTTTAACTGAAGAGGATAAGCAACTATGGAGAGATACTTATGAGCGTTTTGTAAAGCTTGCTCTCTGGCAAACTAAAGGAGAACGTTTCTTGTCTAAAAACCCTCCTCATACTGCAAGGGTTGATGAGATTTTAAAAATCTATCCTAATGCGAAATTTATCTACATCTACAGAAATCCATATGAGGTATTTGGATCTACGGTAAGGTTCTTTAAAGGTGTATTACCAAGTCAGAAGTTCCAAGAGATTTCTGATGAACAACTTGAACAAAATATCTTAGATGTCTTTACTAAGATGTATGATAAGTATGAAACAGATAAAGCATTGATACCTGAGGAAAATCTAATTGAAATTAAATATGAAGAGTTCGCTAAGGATAACCTAGGTTATTTAGAGAACATCTATAAGCATTTAGATATCGGAGACTTTGAAAAAGCTAAACCTTATATGGTTGAATATTTAAATGGCTTAGGAACCCATAAAAAACATCAATATCAATTCCCTCAAAACACAATTGATAAAGTAAATAAGCATTGGAGTTATGCTTTTGAAAAGTGGAATTACGAAATGCTGTAAATAGAAAAAGACCTTCAACTTTCCGTTGAAGGTCTTTTTTATATGAATAATTTCTTTGATTATTCTTGTGCTTGTTGTTGCTCTTCTCTAGTAATCCAACCACCACCAAGCGCTTTGTATAGCTGTACATAAGAAGTTAAGATTTTTCCTTGTACAGTAACCAAATTAAGTTCTGCTTCGAAAGCTGTACGTTGCTGTTCTAGGTATTCAAGATAACTAGTAACTCCCTTATCATATCTTTGTTTTGATAAGTACTCAGCGTTAGTAGCTGCTACAACGTGTTTTCTTCTGGCAATAAGTTCTTCTTGGTAGTATTGAACAGAAGCTAAAGCATCTTCTACTTCTTGGAAAGCAGCAATAGCACTTCTTTCATATTCTAGAATTGATGCTTCAAGTCTCGCTTTTTCAACCTCTACTTTTCTTTTGTTTTTACCCCATTGGAATAATGGACCAACAATACCAGCACCGATATTCCAAGCCGCTTCAGCACCAGATGCAGTATTAATAATACTTAGTGCACTTGATACACCGGCAGCACCTGTTAAACTGATGGTAGGGAATCTATTAGCAATAGCAGCTCCTACATTAGCATTCTGAGCAACTATTTCTTGTTCTGTACGAAGAAGGTCAGGACGTCTTTTCAATAGATCTGAAGGGATTCCTGCAGGAATTACAGGAGGAATCTGTTGTTGATCTAAAGCTTGACCAGTAACAATCTCTCTAGGGTTTTCACCAAGTAATACAGAAAGAGCATTTTCAGATAAGGCTACACCTCTTTTATAAACTGGTACCGCACTCTCAGCAATTGCTTGTTGAATTTGTGCTTGGTTCAAATCAATTTCAGGAATAGTACCTAATCTATACCTTGCATCCATAATTATAATAGAGCTATCTCTAGAGGCTAAAGTTTCCTGAGCAACTTTTAAGCTGGCTTTATTTTCCAATAATTGGACATAGGCAGCAGCAACGTTGGCAATAACAGATAGTTGTACAGCTCTTAAGCCGTGAACTGTTCCTGTATAATTTGCCATTGCGGCCTCAGATAGTCTTCTGTTTTTACCCCAAAGGTCAAGCTCCCAGTTCATTTGAAGTCCTCCAAAGTAGTTACTTACAGCTTCTGGTGACGTAAAACCGTTGTACGTTCCGTAAGTATAACTACCATTGTAATCGAATGATGGTCTTGTTTGAACTTTTTGAATACGGTAAAGCTTTTCCGCTTCAACGATTCTTTGCATTGCCACTCTAACATCTTGGTTATTTTGCAATGCTATTGTAATTAAAGTATCAAGAATAGGATCTTTAATTAAAGTCCACCACCCGATAGTATCGGATGATGTAGTAACTATTGAGTCAACTCCAAAGCGATATTCAGTTGGAGAAACTATATCTGGGGCTTCATAATTTTTCCCCATTTTACAACTCCACATAAAAGCAGTGATGCTAAGAACTATGAAGAGCCTTTTGAAAGTTAAATTCAGTTTTTGATTCATTTTTCTATTCATCTGCCGTTGAAGTTTTCACTCTGTCTTTTTCATAACCAGCAATTCGACCTACTAATACGAATAGCATAGGATAAAGGAACAGTCCTAATATTGTTGCCATACCCATACCTCCAAGTAGAGCCATACCCATTACTTTTCTTGCTTCTGCTCCAGAACCTGTAGCGATTACAAGTGGAAGAACACCAAGAATAAATGAGAATGCTGTCATCAAAATAGGTCTAAATCTTAGTTTTGCAGATTCAATTGCAGCATCGTAAAGTGATAAGCCTTCATCAAATTTAAGCTTAGCAAATTCTACGATTAGGATGGCGTTTTTAGCAGCCATCGCGATAAGCATTACTAATGAAATCTGAGCAAAGATGTTATTTTCATAACTCTCACTGAAGAATCTAGCAAACCATAATAAGAAGAATGCTCCAAATATGGCAAATGGAGTACCTAATAGAATACTGAATGGCATTGACCATGATTCGTATTGGGCAGCTAAGATTAAGAATACAAATATCAAGGAGAATGCAAAAATGATAAATACAGACCCCGATGCCTTTTTCTCTTGGAATGACATACCATTCCAAGAATAAGTCATGTTCGAAGGTAAGACTTCTGCAGCAACCTCTTCGAGGGCATCCATAGCTTGACCCGAACTGTAACCTGGAGCAGGAGAACCTGTTACTTCTACTGACCTAAGTAAGTTAAATCGGTTTGTAAATTCAGGACCACTAACTCTTTCAATATTTACAAGTGTTGATAACGGAACCTTTGCTCCATTGTTCGACTTCACATAGAAAAGATCTAATTGCTTTTCGTTATTTCTATATTCAGGCTCTGCTTGTACATATGCTCTATATAAACGACCAAATCTGTTGAAGTCATTGACATAGGAACCGCCAAGGAAGGCTGCAAATGTTGTATAAACATCTTGAAGGTTTACTCCAAGCTTTAATATCTTGTCTTTATTGATATCAATAAATCGTTGTGGTACACTAGCTTCAAAAGTAGTAAATGCCATACCGATTTCCGGTCTTGCATTAGCTGCTTTGATAAACTCGTTTGTATAATTCGCTAAGTAATCTGGAGTGTTACCACCTTTATCTTGGACCATGATACTGAAACCAGAACCGTTACCTAAACCAGGGATTGCAGGAGGACCAAAGGCAAATATTTTCGCTTCGGTGATTTGAGTTGCAAAAAGGTAATTCAACTTTTGGATAACCTGTTTTGCAGTTAACTCTCTTTCATCCCATTTCTTTAATGTAACAAAGAAGAAAGTAGAGTTTGTAGAGTTACTACTCGAAAGTAATGAGTAACCAGCTACAGTTGTTGTCATTTCGATTTCTGGAATCTGAGAGACAATCTTTTCTACTTTATATGATAGTTCGTTTGTTCTTTGTAGTGATGAAGCTACAGGTAACTGTGCATTTATATAGATGTATCCTTGATCTTCTTCTGGAATAAATCCAATAGGAACTTTAACACCTAACCAACCTGCAGCAACTAATGTACAACCAATAAAGACACAACTCATTACAATCTTTCTTGTTGCAATCTTAGTTACACTAATGTATGATTTTGTAGAACGATCAAAAACATTATTGAATACCTTGAAAAATGCTCCAAGTGGACCACCCACTGGTTCTGATTTTCTCAATATCAAGCCACAAAGTGCAGGAGATAATGTTAAGGCATTTAGTGATGAGAAACATACTGATACAGCTACTGTAATGGCAAACTGTTGATATAATCGTCCAGTAATACCTGCCATAGCGGCTACAGGAATAAATACTGCAACAAGTACTAGCGTAGTTGCGATAACTGGAGCAGTTACCTCACTCATCGCTTTGTTAGTAGCTTCTTTTGGCGAGTAACCTTCTTCAAGGTAAACCTGAACCGCATCAACTACTACAATTGCATCATCCACTACAATACCAATGGCGAGTACTAAACCTAATAATGATAATACATTGATTGTAAAACCTAAAAGAGGGAATAGCATGAATGCTGCCACTAAAGATACAGGTATCGCCATTGTAGGAACTAATGTTGCTCTCCAATCTTGGATGAATACATATACCACAAGTACTACTAATAATAAGGCAACGAATAAAGTTTCGATAATCTCATTAATACCAGCAGTAATAGGAGCTGTTGAGTCAAGTGAAACTTCATACTCTATACCATTTGGAAAATCTTTTTTCAGATTATCCATTTTAGTAATCATTTGTTCTGCTAGTTCAACGGCATTTGAACCTGGTGCTTGGTAAATAGCGATTACCGCACAGTTATTACCATTTAGTCTTGTAAATGCAGAGTACGTTTCAACACCTAATTCGATTCTTGCTACGTCTCTTAATAATACTTGACTACCATCTTTATTTGTTCTTACTACAATATTTCCGAACTCTTCTTCTGATTGAAGACGGTCTGGAAGAAGTACTGTATATGTAAACTCAGTACCTTTTGGCGCAGGCTCTGCACCAAACTTACCACCAGGAACGATAACGTTCTGATTTGAAATAGCATTAGTGATTTCAGGAACTGTAAGGTTCAGTTTTGCTAAGATATCTGGTTTTACCCAAATACGCATTGAGTAATCTGATGTACCTAATACTGCTACACTACCAATACCTTTTGTTCTTGCTAGAACGTCTTTGATATTAATTAGTGAGTAGTTTCCTAAAAAGTTTTGATCAAATCTACCATCGGGAGAGGTAAGAGTGATCAGCATTAGAATGTTAGGTAATGATTTCTCTGTTTTAACACCTGTTCTTTTTACCGCATCGGGTAATTTCGGAGTGGCAGTAGCTACACGGTTTTGTGTAAATACCGTACTCATATCAGGGTCAGTACCGATTTCAAATGAAGTCTGAATCTGTAAAGTACCATCATTGGAGTTGATGGACTTCATGTATATCATATTCTCAACACCATTAATTTCCTGTTCTAATGGAGTTGCTACTGATTGTTCTACATTTAGGGCACTCGCACCTGTGTAAGTTGCTGTAATCTTTACAATAGGAGGAGTTAAATTAGGGTACTGTTCGATGGGTAATCCTTTCATAGATACCGCACCGACGATGGTCATAATAATGGCAATGACCATGGCGACTATTGGTCGCCTAACGAAAAAGTTGGATTTTATTTGTTCTTGGCTCATTATTATCCTTCGTACTGTGATTCGAACTTAACAACTTTGAATTTGATAGTAGCACCTTCGTGTACCTTTTGTAAGCCTTCTAAAACGACTTTGTCGCCTTTTTTCAAGCCTGAACGTACAAGCCAATAGTCTTTATAAGTACGGCCAAGTTCAACACTTTTTTGAGTTACTTTTCCTTGGCTATCCACTACAAAAACAGAATAACGTCCTTGGAATTCCATGATGGCTCTTTGTGGAACCAGAATACCGTTTGGAACGATATCAATAACAGATCTTACTTTTGCAAATTGTCCTGGTCTAATTAAACCATCAGTATTAGGGAATGTTGCTTGAATAAGCATTGCACCTGTATTTGCGTCAACATTTCTGTCAAGGAAATCATAATGTCCTTTTTCAGCATAAACAGTATTATCAGAGAAAATTAATTCTAACTTATCAGTTTCTTCATCATTAGATCTAGCTTCTTTTTTGCCGCCGTTTTTCTCTCGGCTAATAGCATATCTAGCTAGTTTCAGATAATCATTTTCAGTAATAAAGAAACGAACGTTTACAGAATCAATTCTAGAAACTGTATTTAAGATAACTGGGTTAGGATCTCTACCTACGAATTCACCAACTTTAGCTTCAGTTCTACCAATGATACCATTAATTGGAGATTCAATAGTAGTATAACCAAGTTCGATTTGTGCCATTCTTAGGTTGGCTTTTGCTGCAGCTACCATAGATTCAGCAGCGCCTTTCTCTGCTAAAGCTGCATCAAGATCAGATTTTGAAACGGCATTTTGTTCTGCCAAAGGTTGAATTCTGTCTAAATCATTAGATGCTCTGATTAATGTTACTTCAGCTTCTGCTAATTTACTTTTTAGCATTGTTACTTCAGCAGCATATGTTTGAGGATCGACAGTATATAGAAGTTGTCCTTTTTTTACTCTACTACCTTCTTTGAAGTGTATACCTTCTAAATAGCCTTCAACTCTAGAACGAATTGGGATATCTTTTGTACCGTACACTTGTCCCACAAATACCTTTGATAAGGGAACGTCCTGTACCAATACTTCGGTAACTGGTATTTCTACTTGAGGGATCTTAAGTTGCTTTTTTGCTTCATCGCCACCACATCCAATAAGGAAGTAAGATGTGAATGTCAGTGCTATAAGTTTAAAAGCATTATTAAAGAAATTAGATGTCATTATATTAGGTCGTGTAGTTTGATGTTATATGGACTATATAATCCAACAAATCTATGAAATATTTGTTAATGATTATTCTGAAACCCAAGAAAAACTACGTTTTACGGCTTTTTTCCAGGATTTAATTCTCTTTTTACATTCTTTCTCTAGAATTTTTGGAGAGAAGATCTTTTCCTGTTCCCAAATCTTTTGAATTTCATCGATTGAGTCCCAATATCCTATAGATAATCCTGCTAAAAATGCAGCGCCAAGGGCGGTTGTTTCCATGTCTTTTGGACGTACAACATCGACTTGGCAAATATCACTTTGGATTTGCATGAGTAGATTGTTAGCAGAAGCTCCACCGTCTACTCTAAGTTCTTTAGTTGGTTTGCCAACATCAGCTTCCATAGCTTTTAATACATCATTGGATTGTAAAGCAATTGCTTCTAATGTGGCTCTAACTATATGTCCTTTCTCTGTGCCTCTTGTGATACCTAAAATTGTTCCTCTAGCATATTGGTCCCAATAAGGAGCTCCAAGTCCGGTTAATGCAGGAACAAATACAACACCTCCATTATCTTTCACTTCTTTTGCTATTTTTTCGGAATGATGTGCTTTTTTTATAATTCCAAGTCCATCTCTTAACCATTGGATCGCAGCTCCACCAACAAAGACACTTCCTTCAAGTGCATAGTTTGTTTCATCTCCAATTTTCCAAGCTATAGTAGTCAATAACTTGTTTTGAGAAGAGATTGCTTTTTTACCGGTATTCATCATAATAAAACAGCCGGTTCCATACGTATTTTTAGCCATGCCTTTGTTGACACACATCTGACCAAATAATGCAGCTTGCTGATCTCCAGCAATTCCTGAGATGGGGATTTTTGATGCAAAAAGTGTTGTGGCAGTCTTAGCATAGACTTCGCTACTAGATTTTACTTCTGGAAGCATGCTTTCTGGAATATCAAAAATCTTTAATAATTCTGGGTCCCATTTGAGATCATGAATATTAAAGAGCATAGTTCTACTTGCATTACTTACATCAGTAACATGAATTTTTCCTCTTGTTAGGTTCCAGATAAGCCAGCTGTCTACAGTACCAAATTTTAATAACCCCTTTTCAGCTTTTTGTCTTGCACCTTTTACGTTATTCAGTAGCCAATTGATCTTACTTGCGGAGAAATAAGCATCAATAATTAATCCTGTTTTTTCCTGAATTTTTTTTGAATACTTTTTTTTGAGCGAGTCGCAAAATTTGGCAGTTCTTCTATCTTGCCAAACGATGGCATTATAAATCGGTTTTCCAGTTTTTGTATCCCAAATAATTGTTGTTTCTCTTTGGTTGGTAATGCCAATAGCTGCAATGTCTAATCCTGTTAAACCAGCCTGAGCAACAACTTCTGCGGCAACACTAGCTTGTGTAGACCATATTTCTTTGGGATCATGTTCAACCCACCCGGGTTTAGGATAAATTTGTTTGAATTCTTTTTGGGCAATACTGTTTATTCGTCCTTTGTGATCGAATAGTATGGCTCTAGAGCTTGTAGTTCCTTGGTCTAAAGAGAGTATAAATTTATGTTTTTTATTCATAAGAAGGTGATAGCTGTTTTATTGGTTACAGATTATTCCTTCTAAATTATAAAATTATACTGTGAAATTGAATCCTATTACTAGAGTATCATCAATGGATTTATGGCTGATGCCCTCAGATGGAGAAATCCAATTGATATATTCTTTTCTTAAAAGATCTTTTTGTACCTCGAATGGAAGGTGAGAATGTTCAAATAAGAATTTTCTAAGGTTTTTCTCTAAGTATTTTTTGTTATGAATGCCTCCAAATTGGTCTCCAAACCCATCAGAATACATATATAATTTAATATCACTAGTGATATTGAAGGTATGTCGCTCGAAAGGTTTTTTGGGAGTAAATAGAGTTTCACCAATAGATCTTCTTGTACCTTTTATGTAAACAGGCTCATTTTCATTAATAAAGTATAAAGGTCTTTTGGCTCCAGCAAAGGAGATAGTTTTAGCTAAAATATCATATACTAGGATAGATACATCCATCCCTGAGATGTCTTTATTTAATGACGATTCCACATCGATTCGCTGATCTAATTCTTCTAGGATTTCATCGGGGTGAACATGACCTTCATCGATAATATCGCTTAAAGTTTTTACTCCTAAAGTAGCCAATAGAGAAGCTGGTGCACCATGTCCGGTACAGTCCATCAGAGTGATAAAAATATAATCGTCTTTCTTTTCAATATGGTAAATATCTCCACTTACTTCTTGTAGAGGTTTCCAAAAAATAAAATGCTCTGGTAATGCTTGTTTAGTATCTCTAGGGATTTCAACTATGGAACGCTGAATTTTACTTGCAAGCTTTAAACTATCCATTAATTCGGAGTGGATAGTTAATATTTCATGGTTTTGCTCTCTAATAAGCTTATAGGTTTTTCTTCCTTTTCTATTGATTAGATAAATGAAAACTAAAAAGGCTAATAGAAGTAAAGAAATCATGATTAAGAATAAATTGATCCTATTCTGGTAAATGATTTTTTCTTCTTTTAATTCCTTCTGCTTATTGAGTTGGTCAATGAGTAAAAGTTGCTGCTTATTTTCAAATTTACTGTTGATGTCTTCAATGATTTTCTTTTGTTCGAGGTCATTGATTTTTTCGTTGACCACTAACCATTTATCCAAGTAGTGGTAAGCCTTTTTATAGTTTTTCTTTTCAATGTAAGATTGATGAAGGTGCTTTAGAATGTTTCTGTATTCTATGGTATAATGGTCCTCATTGTAAAACTGTTCAGCCTTTTTTAGAAGTACAATGGCTTGATCATATTTACCCATATTGTAATAGCACTCCCCCTCGATATAGTAGCTTTTATTCAGAATATGATGGTTTTTTATTTCCTTACTTAACTCTTGTGACTTTTTAATGAAAGAAAGAGCTACACTGTATTCTTCTTTCATGATTAGTACATTGGAGATATTCAAATAAGTCTCACAAATTCTATAACTATTGTTTTGTTTTTTGTAAAGAGATAGTGCGATATAGAACTTTTCTAATGCCTGATCAGCTTCTTTTAGTTGATGGTAGATGGCTCCGATATTACTATTAGCACTTGCAATTCCTCTAGGGTAGTCAATTTCTTCTGCTATACTTTCAGCTCTTTCATAAAAGGAGATAGCTTTATTAAAGCTTTTTGTATTGAAATGAACTTGACCAATATTATTAAGAGCGATGATCATATCTTTTTTATAATCTTGCTCTGTATTAATCTCTAAATCTTTAGTATAATATTTTAATGCTTTAGAATAATTTCCTTGAATTTTATGTATTGCTCCAAGGTTATTTAAAGCAATAGAAAGACCAATGGTGTCTTGTTTATTTTCTAGATGATAAATAGCGGTTTTATAATGATTGATTGCTGAATCGTATTGGTAAAGTGATTTGTAATTTCTCGCCAACTCGATGTAGATGTCGCCAACTTCATCAACATTATTAGTTTTGTCTACCCAATAAATAGCACTTAAGGCTGACTTTTTACCTTCTTTATACTGTTTTAACCTTCGAAATGATCTGGATTGATATAAAAATAAACATGGCAAATGATCATAGTATAATGACTCTTTTGATAAAGAAATACTATTTGATGCACTTTCTAAGGATGCATTGTAATCACGTTTTTTGTAAAGGTCTTTAGTGTGTTGCACAGAGAATTTGATGGAATCTTTTAAAGCATCATTGCTTTGTTCCTTCTGTGTTGTGTCCTCTGATTTTAAAGTAGCTCTATTGTCAAAATTACACCCAAAGGCAATAACGATGAGTAATATGTTAAGTAATCTATTCAGTTTATTTTTATTTAGTCGCGTAAATTAAATGGAAGTAAGTAAGTATTTGTATTTATGTAAAGGTAAAGGATTGATTTTAATTTTAAAAAACCAACCCTTTCCACAAATTTATAATAATCTAAAATAAAGAACCTTGATTGCCATCTGATGGAGGTGCAATACCTAAATGTTCATAGGCTTTCATAGTAACTTCTCTACCTCTTGATGTCCTTTTAATGAATCCTTCTTGAATCAAGAAAGGTTCGTAAACTTCTTCAATGGTTTCAGCTTCATCGCCACATGCTGTAGCGATTGTACTAATACCAACAGGACCACCTTTAAATTTTTCTATAATTGTAGTCAAAATTCGGTTATCCATTTCATCTAAACCGCCTTGGTCAACATTCAATGCACCTAAAGCCATTTTTGAAATATCTAATGTAATTTGACCGTCACCTTTGATCTCTGCAAAATCTCTAGTTCTTCTTAGTAGATTATTACAGATACGAGGTGTTCCTCTACTTCTTCTTGCAATTTCGAAGGCAGCATCTTCATTTATAGGAGTATTTAAAATGGCTGATGATCGTTTTACAATTTTAGATAACAGAGCGGAATCATAATATTGTAAGCGGGCATTGATACCAAACCTAGCTCTTAAAGGAGCTGTCAATAAACCTGATCGAGTGGTTGCACCAATTAATGTAAATGGGTTCAAGTCAATTTGTATTGTTCTTGCATTGGGACCCGAATCTAACATAATGTCAATTCTAAAGTCTTCCATGGCAGAATACAAATATTCCTCTACAACAGGGTTTAAACGGTGTATTTCATCTATGAATAATACATCGTTTTCCTCAAGATTAGTCAATAGGCCAGCTAAATCACTAGGTTTTTCTAAAACAGGACCTGAAGTGATTTTTATTTCAGCTTCCATTTCGTTGGCAATGATATTCGATAAGGTGGTTTTACCTAAACCGGGAGGTCCGTGTAAAAGCACATGATCAAGCGGTTCATTACGCTTTTTGGCAGCTAAAACGAATATTTTTAAGTTTTCAACAATTTGATCTTGTCCAGTAAAGTCACCGAATGACAGAGGTCTTAATGCTCTTTCAATATCCTTCTCAGCATCAGAGTACCCTGCATCGTCTCCTTTTAAATAGTCTTCTCTCATATCGGTAATTTCTCTTGAAAACAAAGGTAGTAAAATGTTCTCTCTATTTTATGCTTTGTAAAGTGGTGATTGACTGCTAACTTTATCTGATCACTTAAAATATAAAGAATGATTCAATTTAATGAGTTCGTCCTTGACAATGGTTTAAAGGTGTACGTTCATGAAGATCATCATATTGCTTCGGCAGTAGTGAATATAATGTATGATGTGGGCTCGAGAGATGAAAATCCTAATAAGACAGGTTTTGCACACTTATTCGAACATTTGATGTTTGGAGGCTCAGTCAATATTCCTTCATATGATACTCCTTTACAGAAAGTTGGAGGAACTAACAATGCCTTTACTTCTCCTGATATCACTAATTATTACATCACACTTCCAGCTCAAAACTTAGAAACAGCTTTTTGGTTAGAAGCGGATAGAATGTTAAGCCTTTCGTTTGATCCAAAAGTATTGGAAGTCCAAAGAAAGGTAGTGATAGAAGAATATAAGCAGAGGTATATTAACCAACCTTATGGTGACGTTTGGCATCATTTAAGAGAGTTAGCATATGAGAAGCATTCTTACAATTGGCCTACCATAGGCAAAGATATTAGTCATATCGAAGAGGCTACAATGGATGATGTTAAAGCATTTTTCCAAAAGTATTATGTACCCTCTAATGCAGTGATGGTGGTGGCTGGTAACGTTAAACTTGAAGAAGTTAAACGTTTAAGTGAAAAATGGTTTGCTTCAATTCCAAGTGGAGTAAAACCAGAAAGAAATATACCAGTAGAGCCTATTCAAACGGCTCCAAAAAGAAAAATTGTTGAAGAAAGTGTTCCTTTAGATATGTTGTATAAGGTATGGCATATGGAAGGGCGAACTGATGAAAGCTATTATTCAACAGATTTAGTGAGTGATTTATTAGGAAGAGGTAAATCTTCAGTTTTATATCAAAAGCTAGTTAAGAACGAACAGCTCTTCTCAGGTTTAAGTGCTTACATCACTGGATCATTTGACCCGGGATTATTATGCATTACCGGTAAAATGGCAGATGGTGTGACTATCGAAGATGCTGAAGTGGGCTTAAATGACACTTTAAAAGAATTCTCTAGCAAGGAGATTCCTACAGAGA
Organism: Flammeovirga sp. SubArs3; assembly: GCF_947387565.1. Taxonomy (NCBI): domain Bacteria; kingdom Pseudomonadati; phylum Bacteroidota; class Cytophagia; order Cytophagales; family Flammeovirgaceae; genus Flammeovirga; species Flammeovirga sp. SubArs3. The sequence continues at coordinate 142,681 of NZ_CANDOA010000002.1, forward strand.
GTTTAGAAAAAGTGAAAAATCAAGCTGAATTCTCAATGACATATGGTAAAACAGAAATTTTACCAAGAGCGATGTCAATTGCATTTGGAGCCACTTTAGGAAATCCAAATCTAATTAATGAGGAAGAAGAAAAATTAAGAAGTGTTACTGTAGAAGAAGTGACATCAAAAGCAAAAAATATACTTACTGAAGATAACTCATCAACTCTTTATTATAAGGCAAAGAAATAATGAGGAACAATTTTTTTTCGTTAAACTTATTCATCTTATTCATTTCGTCTATAACCGTTTCTTATGCTCAACTTGGTGGAGTTGATGCATTTAATTTTTTGACAGTACCTACCAATGCAAGACAAGTAGGATTAGGCGGATTTTTAATCACATCAGGCTTAGATGATCCCAACGCGATGTTCTACAATTCGGCTCTATTAGGAGAAGAATCTGTAGACAAAGTCGTATTCAATTATTACGATTATCATACTACTGCAGGTATGACCTCTTTAGGTTATGCCAAACAGTTGGGTGGTGGAATTGTGGGCTTTGGTATGGCATATATGGGGTATGGTGAATTTGATGGATTTGATCAAAACGGAAATTATACTGGTACTTATAATGCCAATGACTATTGGTTGCAAGGTAGTTATACTTACAAGCAAGGTGTTTTTTCTTTTTCAGCCAATATGAAGTTTGCTGCTTCTAAAATTGAAAGTTATAAAGCTAATGCATTAATGTTTGATATGAATGGTGCTTTCATTCACCCAACAAAAGATTTGGTTGTTGGATTGTCCGTAAAAAATGCAGGTTTTATAATGAGACAATATCAACCAAATGATACTAGTGAATTACCTTTTGATACCCAACTAGGACTCTCATTTAAGCCAGAACGTATGCCATTGCGATTTTCTGTGACGTATCATCACATTCATCAGTTTGATATTACGTATACAGATACATCCTTAAAAGGAGAACAGGACGCTTTTGGCAATGATTTATATAAAGAACCGACATTTGCTGACAAATTGTCACGACATTTTGCCTTTGGAGGTGAATTTGTATTAGGGAAAGTGGTAAACGTTCGCGCAGGATACAATGTAATGCGTAGAAAAGAAATGATCACTCAAGGTGTCAAAGGAATGGCAGGGATGTCATTAGGAGCAGCCTTGAAGATCAAAAAACATATTGACTTCGGATACAGTGTGGCTTGGTATCATGTAGCAGGACCTACCAATAGTTTAAGTTTATCCATTGCTACTAAAGGATGGGATAAACGTAAAAAAACTGTGATTGAATAAAATATCAACCCTATTAAATAAAAAATTATGCTTGAAAACTCGAATTATTTAACACCAAGAGAGATAGTACAAGAATTAGATAAATATATTATTGGTCAGGCAGATGCAAAGAAAAATGTATCAATAGCGCTTAGAAACCGTTGGCGTAGAATGAATGTGAAAGGTGACCTTCGCAAAGAAATTATGCCAAATAATATATTAATGATTGGTTCTACTGGTGTTGGTAAAACTGAGATTGCAAGACGTTTAGCTAAGGTTGCAAAAGCACCATTTGTTAAAGTAGAAGCATCTAAGTTTACTGAAGTTGGTTATGTTGGTAGAGATGTTGAAAGCATGGTTCGAGACCTTGTAGAGCAATCTGTAGGGATGATTAAAGACCAAAAAAAGGCACTAGTAGAAGAAAAAACACAACAAGCAGTTGAAGATGCAATTCTTGATGCATTAATTCCACCATTAAAAGGAACTCCAACAACCAATGCGAATGGTGAATATCTAAATCAAGATCATGAGTTAAATGAAAAAACTCGTGAGCGTTTTAGAGAAAAATTAAGAGCAGGAGAATTAGAAGATAGAAAAATCGATGTCACAGTTGATAAAAGCTCAAACTCATTAGGTTTTGTAGGTGGTGCTCCAATGGATGAAGGTTCTATGATGAACATTCAAGAAATGATTAACGGAATGCTTCCTAAGAAAACGAAGAAACGTAAGATGACGATCGAAGAGGCGCGTAAAATCTTGGTAGACCAAGAAAGTGCGAAGCTGATCGATATGGATGAAGTGAAAGATGAGGCAGTGAAGTTGGCAGAAAACTCAGGTATCATTTTCATTGATGAGATTGATAAAGTAGCAAGTGGAGGTTCTAAGCAAGGTGCTGATGTTTCTAGAGAAGGTGTGCAAAGAGACCTTCTTCCAATCGTAGAAGGCTCAACAGTAAATACAAAACATGGTGTAGTGAAAACAGATCATATTTTATTTATTGCTGCTGGTGCTTTCCATTTATCTAAGCCTTCTGATTTAATTCCAGAGCTTCAAGGTAGATTCCCAATTAGAGTGGAGTTACAAAGCTTAACGAATGAAGATTTCAAAACAATCTTACGTCAACCTAAGAATGCTTTAACAAAACAGTATGAAGCATTATTGGATGCTGAAGATGTGAAGTTGAGCTTCAATGAAGACGCATTGGATGAAATTGCTTCTATTGCTTATGAAATCAACGTAGAAGTTGAAAATATTGGAGCAAGAAGACTGCATACTGTAATGTCTCATTTATTAAATGATTTATTATTTGATGTACCAGATGTTATCGGAGCAAATGCTCAGATCGTTGTTACTAAAGAAATGGTAAATGAGCGTTTGTCAGGTCTTGTGAAAAACAGAGATTTAAGTCAATATATCTTATAAGATAACGATATGTTTTGTTGAACATACTGTATGATTATACCATTGTACAGTAGTGATATAAACAATAAAGTCCTTGATGTAGTTTAATAACATCAAGGACTTTTTCTGTTTTACAAGGTATGGAAAATGATATAATCACAATTGGTTGAAATTTGAAAAATATGATGATTTCAATGTTTGAAGAAATAAGGTTTATATTTAAAAAAGTTCCCAATCATGATATAATCCTATTTATTCTTTATCTAAAAAGGTGATTTTAAGAAATTTTATATGTAATATTATAGAAAGAAAAATAGACTTTTACTTCATCACCAACAAACGAAGATTAGATTAGTAAACAATTGAGAAACCACTTAAAAATAACTTCTCTCTTTCTATCTGTATTCATTTCAATCTCACTCTTCAGTAATTTAAATAAGAAGGCGATGAACTTAAAGTAGGCTTAATATAGTTAACCAACTTTGAACGAATGAGACTCAAAACAACTCTGTGCCTGCTCCTCTCTTTAATCAGCATGACTTTTTCATTAGCACAAGAAAGATTGGTGACAGGTAATGTAACTGACGGTGTAAAGCCACTCCCCGGGGTAACTATTGTAGTTCAAGGAACTAGAAGAGGTGCCGTTTCTGATATCGAAGGTAATTATAAGATAAAATTACAATCAGAAGACAAGGTTTTAGAATTCAACTTTATCGGGATGAAATCTCAGGTTGTTGAAATCGGTACAAGATCAAAAATTGATGTTGTACTCGAAGAAGATACTGAAGAATTAGATGAAGTAGTAGTTACAGCCAACGCAATTGAAAGGGAAAAAAGAACTTTAGGTTATTCTGTAACTTCTGTAAAGGGTGAAGAAGTAGACCGAGTAAAGTCTACAAACTTTCTTAATTCTTTATCAGGTAAAGTTCCTGGTGTACAAATTTCTCAAGCAAGTTCAAATCCTGGTGGATCTACCAGAATTGTCATAAGAGGTACAAATTCATTAAGTGGAGGTAACCAACCACTTATTGTAGTGGATGGTATCCCTGTAAGTAATACCAATGTATCTACAGGTAGTGGTATTCAAGGAGCATTTGATGCGGGTAACGGTGCAGGTGAAATCAACCCCGCCGATATTGCTTCGGTGACAGTCTTAAAAGGAGCATCAGCTGCAGCACTTTATGGATCAAGAGCTGCGAATGGAGCAATTATAATCACAACTAAAAGAGGTAAAGAGTCTGCTGGACCTACAGTGAGTATCAACTCAAGTGTAAGAGTAGAAAACCCAAATAGATTGCCATCTTTCCAGAATAAATATGCTCAGGGTTATGATGGTAAATACGATAAAAATGCAGAAAATGGATGGGGTCCAATCATAGATAGCCAAGTTGTTCCTATGTACGATTATGAATCTGATATTAATGAACTACCGGAAAGTGAATGGCCCTTACAAACACTTACTGCTTATCCATCGAATGTAGAAGATTTTTATGAAACAGGTACATTATTTATCAACTCTGTGGATGTATCTAGTGCGACTGAACGAGGTGATTACCGTTTAGGTTTTACTTCTATGAATCAAAAAGGTATCGTTCCTGGTGCAGGGTTGGATAGATATACTTTCGCTGTAAATGCTGGTCAACAACTAAGCAAGGTAATTAAGTCTAGAGTCGGGATGAACTATGTAAGTTCTGAAACGAAAGGTTCTGTCTCTCAGGGTGGTAATTCTCCAAATGTGTTGACGTCAATTATAAATGGTATTCCAAGAACAACTCCATTAGAAAGGTTGCAATTAGTTGACGGCGAACAAAATCCAATTGGTCGTTTCTCAAATTCACCGTATTGGGTAGCAGAGAAAAATGGTAATGATGTAAATGTTAACCGTTTCTTTGGTTTTGGTATGTTGGAAGCACAAGCAACAGATTGGCTCTCCTTCAGAGCAAGAGTTGGTATGGACTATAGAGCAGACAAGAGATTTGCGAAATCTGCAAAAGGAACATTAGGTGCAATCAACGGTTCATTTACCAATGATGATATGGAAAGAACGGAGTTAACGACTTCGTTGATGGCAACTATTCAGAAAGAGTTTAGCGAGAAATTTAAGTTGACGGCGATTGTTGGACATGAGTATAATCAAAGGGTTTTCAAAAGAAATACTCTTCAAGCTTCAGAGTTGTCAGTGTCTGATTTATATACTCCAACAAATGCAAAAAACACAACGAGTACTACCGATTTTGTAGAACAGAGATTATTAGGAGCTTATGGTGATATATCACTTACTTATAATAATTATCTAACGCTGAATGTAACGATGCGTAATGATTGGTCATCAACTTTACCAAAAGACAACCGATCATATTTCTACCCTTCAGCGAGTTTATCTTTTGTATTCTCAGATGCATTCAATTTACATAATGATGTATTTTCATATGGTAAATTAAGATTAAGTGCCGCTCAAGTAGGTAATGATACAAGTCCTTATCAATTGGATTATTATTACTATCCAAGGTCAAGTTATTTTGGTCAGTATGGTACCACAAACAATTATCCTTTTAATGGACAAACAGCTTATTCGGCAACAAATGTAATTCCTCCAGAAAACTTAGTTCCTGAAAGACAGAATTCTTGGGAGATAGGTACAGAACTAGGATTCTTTAACGGTAGAATTGGTGTAGATTTTACTTACTACCAAATAGAAACAAAGAACCAAATTTTAGCTGTACCTACACCTGAATCAACAGGTTATACGACGAAAAGAGTCAATGCAGGTGCTGTAGAAAATAAAGGTATTGAATTGCTGCTTTCGTTTATTCCTGTTAAAACAACAGAGTTTGAGTGGAATTCTCAGATCAACTTTACCAGAAACCAAAATATGGTAACTGAGCTGACTGAGGGATTGGAAAAACTTCAAATTGCATCAGGCTTTAATGGAGTTTCAGTACAAGCTGTTCCAGGTCAATCACTAGAATTACAAGGGGTAGGTTTTAAAAGAGCACCAACAGGAGAAATCTTGGTGGATCCAAATACAGGCTTAAGAATGCAAGGAGATGAGGAAACATTTGGAGAGATCCAACCTGATTTCTTGCTAGGCTTCCAAAATAGCTTCACTTACAAAGGAGTGACATTAAACTTCTTGATTGATTGGAATCAAGGAGGTAAAATGATTTCTAGAACAGTAGGAGATTTAAGATACGATGGATTAGCTGAGGAAACGGCACTAAATAGAGAGCAGACTTTTGTTGATAAAAATGCATATATCTTAAATGGAGATGGAACTGTGACACCAAATAATATTGCAGTCTCTCATCAAGATTTCTGGCAAGCATATTCAACAAGTGGTGTGGCAGAAGGTTCTGTTTTTGATAAAACTTATGTCAAGCTAAGAGAAGTTAGTTTAGCTTACACATTCCCTAGTACATGGATTCAGAAAAGTAATTTTATCAAATCACTATCACTAGGTTTTGAAGCAAGAAACTTATGGTTGATTTATAGTAAAATACCTCATATAGATCCAGAAACTAGTTTGTTTCAAGCTGCAAGTGATGCTTCTGGTGCCGTTGAAATGGGTAGTTTACCTTCAACAAGAAGCTTTGGTGGTAATATTAAAATCGTATTTTAATCATGAAAAAGATCAACTCAATATATAAAATCACTCCTATTTTATTTTCATTGTTGTTCACAGTGATTATAGGATGCGATAATATTCTCGATATAAATAAAGACCCATTTGCTGCAGGTGATGATCAGGTGGCAGAACAGCCAGGGTTATTAATGACAACAGTCATGACAAGTGTTTCTTCAGATAAAGTAATGGAGACGAACTTGTTCAATAGATGGGCACAACATTATGTTGGAGCAGGTGCTAGTGTTTTCTCAACGGCAGATAATTATTCTGTACCAACGTTTCCTCAAACCAATACTTGGTCTACTTTTTATGTTTCAGTGCTAAAAAATGCTAGCAGAGGTGAAGCTTTAGCTTCTGAAATTGGTGAAGTGAATACTGCTGCTCAATTCAAAATTATGCAGGCATTTGCTTTCTATCATTTAACGTTAATGTTTGAAGATGTTCCATTTGATGAGGCATTAAATACAAATATTTTATTTCCTGAAAGTAATGACCAAGCGAATGTCTTAAAAGGTATTGTTAATCTATTAGATCAAGCAATGAATGATATAGATGTATCAAACCCTGAAAAGATTAGCGATGAGGATTTACTATTTAAAGGCGATTTAGATAAATGGTTGATGTTTGCCAATTCTATTAAGATTAAGACTTTAATGGTAATTGCTGGGCAAGATGCTTCGTATGCAAGTTCAAGACTTGAGACTGCTTTTTCACAATCACATGTTGAAGCTATAGAAGATGAAGTGAAATTAGATTACTACGAAGACCTAACCAATGCGAACCAGTTTTATAAGCTGCATTATCAGTTTGCAGGAGGTCAAAGTTTATTCTTCTATGCTTCTAATCCATTTATTGATTTATTGAGAGGAACGAATGATCCTAGAATTGATATTTTTTATGATCGACCTGATGGAACATCAGATCAGGTTCCTCATAGAGGTGTGGACCCTGGAGCAAGATCTGCCTTTACTTCCACTTCAGTATTAAGCTTACATTATATATCAGCAACTTCTCCTGATTATTGGATTACTGCTGCAGAACTAAAATTATTAAGGGCAGAAGCTATTTTACAAGGTTGGCTTACTGGTACAACTGAGGATGCTAATGGTTATTACAGAGAAGGAATCGTATTAAATATGGTTCATTTAAATACCATGGCTACGGTTCAAACATCAGGAAGAGGTATCACTGGAGCAGAGTATGAAAACTATGACAGTTCTTTACCAAACCTTCAGGAATTGGCTCCAGCTAATGCTTTAAAAGCAGTTTATCAACAAGGATATATTGAAACATTCAATAGAGGTATTGATTCTTGGACATATGTTCGTCGAACAAATTATCCTGAAGATATGCCATTACCTGAGGATGCAGCCATTTCGAATCATATTACTCGTTTACCATATTCTCCTAGTGAAGTAAGTGCTAATCCTAATAGCCCAAGTCAGAAAGCTTTGGATACTCCTATGTGGTTTATGACATCTAACTAACAGAACCTATGAAAAAAATAATTAAAATAGGCATCACTTGTTTGAGTATATCACTCTTTGGATGTGAGCCATATGATACTTATAAAGATGAACTTTCTGTTGAGTTTAATGGATCGGCAGTTGCTTTTTCAACAGCAACGACATCACCGGACTCTGTAAAAGAAAACTCAGTACCAATAAGTTTAACCGTTGAAATGCCTTATGCAATTCAAACGTCAAGAGGCGTTCAAGTAAACTATGAGTTTGGCGGAGATGCAACTTTTGGGACAGACTTTACGGCAAAAGCAATAGAAAGTAATAACCCCAATTCGCAAGATGTCGTAGAAAAGTTCGCTGATGCAAGTGGAGGCTCTTTTATTATTAAAAATAAGGAAAAGTCCGAAGATGCTGATGGAGAACAAAGCTATACGAATGTGAAGAATACAGCGACTATTGAGGTATCACCTTTGGTAGTATATGGTGTAGATAAAACTGGAGGAAAGGTACTTGATGTGATTTTAACATCAGCTACAAATCTGGATGATAATTCTGATGTAACTGTTGGACAAGGTGGCATTAAAGGAACCTATAATATGGTGTTAGAAGATATTCATTGTCCTACTAGTTTGGATGGTACTTATTCAGCAACAATCGAAACAGAAGAAGGATTAGAAGCTGCTCCAGATGTTATAATTACAACGGTTGATTCATTAGCAAACCCTGATAATATTTGGGGACTTTATGATATTTCTAATATCGCTGGTGATATTCAAGATATTCCTTTTCAAATCATAGATCAGTGTGGAGAATTTTTGGGTCCTTCAGATAGTTATATCACTATTTCAGGAGATACAAATGAGGCTGGTCGAATTGAATTGGATGTGATGTTCTCTGATGGAACAACAACAAGACAATGGATCCTTTATCTTACTAAACAATAAGACACATGAAGAAATTAGTATTATCAATATTATTTGTGGGAAGTCTTTTAGTAGGCAGTAAGGGATATTCCCAAGGTGTACAGCAGATTACAAATCCGACACCTCAATTTATAAGTCCAAATATATCAAGTGCTCCAAATAAACTCTTTGTTCGTTTAAAGGACTACCGAGATGTTGATATGGCTTATATGGAACAAGGACAAGATCAATTTGTAAACTCTGATAAACGTTTCCTTTATAGAGCTTTAACGGATGCAAGAATTGCTTCAGTTATAGAGCCTATGAGTGTCTTGAAAAAAAGAAAATCTGATGTATTACAGATTACGCTACATAATGATAATGACTTGGACCGTTACATGAGTGATTTAGCTCAGGATCCAAACGTTCTTTATGTAGAACGAGTACCATTACCACAATCTTTCTCTACACCAAATGATCCGCTTGCAGGAGATCAATACCATTTGGAGTTAGTGGGAGCAATAGAAGCATGGTCAAAATCTACAGACAATGCGAATACTCCTAAGAACGATATTGTAATTGCCATTATCGATGACGGGGTATTGATTACACACGAAGACCTAAAAGACAATATGTTCATCAATGAAACAGAGTTAAATGGAACTCCTGGCATTGATGATGATAATAATGGGTATGTAGATGATATCTATGGTTGGGATGCTTCAGGCGATGAGTATTATAACGGAGATCCCGATCCTAATCCTCCATCAAGTGAAGCGACAAGGTTTAACTTCTCTCATGGAACACACTGTGCTGGTATTACAGCCGCAAGAACTGATAACAGTAAAGGTGTAGCTTCAGTATCAGATAATAGAGTGAAAATATTGGCAGTGAAGGCAACAGCAGATGATACGCCAAATGCTAGAGCTATTACACACTCTACAGAAGCTTTAATGTATGCGATTGAGATGAAAGCAAATGTTGTGAGTATGTCATACGGTGGGTATGGCTATTCGGCAACTGTTGCAAGGTTAATTCGAGAAGCAACTGAAGACTACGGTATGTTTTTCGTAGCAGCGGCAGGTAATGATAACGTTAATCTTGCTAGTTATCCTGCAGGATATGATAATGTAATGGCTGTAGCTAATACAACGAGTAACGATGTGAAATCACCTTCTTCTCAATATGGACCTTGGATTGATATTTCGGCTCCTGGTACAGATATTATTAGTACTGTTGCAGCAGATGATGGCAATACAAATGGAGATTATGCTCCTTATACAGGTACATCAATGTCATGTCCAATGGTAGCAGGTGCTGCGGCATTTTTGTTAACCCAAGATTCCACAATTTCTCCTTTACAAATGAGGGCATTGTTAATGGGGACAGCTACAGACATCAACCCTAGAAACCCTAATTATCAAAATGCATTAGGTGCAGGTCGAATAAACATGAGTGCGGCGATGGATGCATTACTTTCAGATCGTCCAATTGCTGCGTTTGATATCTTATCTGATAATGGTATTGTCAATCAAGATATTCAATTAGTGAACTTATCGTTTGCGGATGGTGCTACCTATGAATGGAATTTTGGAGATAGTGAAACAAGTACCTCATCAGCAGATACAATATCACATGCTTATGATTCTATTCCGACTTTAGGTACTTATTTGATCACTTTAAAAGTGACAGATGCTTCAGGAAGAAGTAATACATATAGAAGAGGAATTACTATGATTGCAGGCCCACCTGAAGGACCTGAAGAATCAGTGCCTTTCTCTACCGACTTTTTGTCGGATACCGGAGGATTCGTAACAGAAACAGAATATCTAGATGGAGGTACTGGTGATGACGTATGGGAATGGGCAAGAGCTAGAGGAGATAACTTGAATAGTGGAGATTCTACTGTTTGGGTAACAGCTGCCTCAGGTGGTGTACCTTTAAGATCATATTCAGCAATTTTATATACACCAATATTTGATTTTAGCGAGGAGGAAAAAGAATATAAAATATCTTTTACAAAAAGTATGGAAACGACATACTGTAATGCTCCTGCTGCTTGTCAAATGCAATATACTACTGATAATGGAGGAACTTGGAGGTTACTGGGTGAGCCAAATGATGGTTTAGGGTATGGTTGGTATAATAAATCACCTGACGATGCCTGTGCGATACACCCTATCATTTTCGAAAACCAAACCGGTTGGTTAGGAAATTATGAAAATGATTCTACTGCTTATAATGTATCGTTCTTAGCAGGCAATGATAAAGTCCGTTTCAGATTTGTCTACAGACATGAATCAGCCTTTCAAATAGAAGATACTGATGATGGTTTTATGATTAGAGATTTTATTGTCACTAAAGAAGAGCCAACAGCAGACTTCAACATTACTGCAGATGTAGAATATATCAAAAGACCTATACAATTTGTTTATAACTCAGGTGGAGCAATAGATTATTTGTGGGATTTTGGTGATGGAAATACATCTACTGAGCCAAGTCCAACACATACTTATGAGACTACAGGTGAGTATGAAGTAGAATTATATATAAACAACGATCCTAGCAGGAACCATAAAGACACTATCCCAATTTTAGGGGTAAAAAGTGTGCCATTTGATTTAGCAGATGGTGGAGATCTTGAAGGTGATGATTTACTATTTTATTCGCTTAACCTTGCTGGAACAGACTTGGAATTAGGCTCGTCTAGTATCGAAGGTAAAAACGGAACTCTAAGTGGTGACAATGCTTATGTATTGGGAAAAGATACCGCGGGATATCAGGTGCCTACTGGATTCTATTTATATACATCGGTATTTGATTTACCCGATGGAGATGATGATACACAACGTTTTTCTTTTGCTTTAAAGCAAGATGTAAAAGAACAAGTAGATGGTATGTTTGTAGAGTTTAGTAATGACTATGGTAGGTCATGGAGATTATTAGGTTCTTATGTTGATCCATCATGGAACAATGAATTGTCTTCCGAATATTATTGGAGTGGTGAAAATATTCCTATTATGACTGGTTCAACAGATAATGAATGGGAAACAAAATATATCCCTTTGGCAGGGTTTGAAGGGGAGAAAGTAGCCTTTAGATTATTCTTTGTAGCAGCAAGCCAAGATTCTTCAGGAGGTATTGGATTGGCTATGGATAACTTCAGAGTAGTAGATTATGAACCTCAAGTTACTTCATTGAACTATACTATAGATAAAACTATTGTAGGCTTAAATTCAGAGGTAACCTTTACAAGTAGATCAGATGTTGATAGTGCATTGGTTGGATGGTATTTTGGAGAACCTGAAGACGCCACACCTTCTGTAGTTTATGGGGAAGGGCCTCATGAGGTGACATATCAGACTGAAGGACTTAAAGACCTATTAATGTTTGTTGTTGGGTCAGACCAGCAGGCTTCCTATCAAGGAGTGGTAAGAGTAAATGCTAGTGTATCTTCAACAGTCGAAGAGGACTTAAAAGAAATGGCTCCGGTAGTTTATCCGAATCCAAACTTAGGGAATGAGCTCTTTATATTATCTGAAAAAGGGATAAGCTCTGTTGATATCCTAAAAACTTCAGGTCAACAAATTTCTTCTCCTCCACATTGGGATGGAAATAAAGTTGACATCACAAACCTTTCTAAAGGTTTATATATCATAAGGATTGAACAACAAGATGGAAGTATCTATCATAAAAAGCTGATAAAAGAATAATTACTATAACGAAAGGAACAGGTTTACATCTGTTCCTTTTTTTTAGCTTGTCCTAAAATTAGAAGGCGTCATTTCAGTCTTTCTTTTAAAGTATCTGATGAAATGAGATGAATCCTTAAAATTCAGGTCAAAGGCAATTTCACTAACAGTTTGGTTCGTATATAGGAGCATTCTTTTTGCTTCCTTAATAATGTATTCACCGATAAATTTTGATGCAGATACTCCAATAGCAGTTTTACAGATTGCATTTAGATTTTGTGGAGTGGTATGTAATAAATCTGCATAATGGTTTACGCTGTTGATGATCTGTTCAGAGCTTTCTAACAGATCTTTTAGCTGTATAAAAGACTCTGAATATTGATGCGTATTACCAGTAGAAGGAGTAGTATCATGAAGGAACTTAGCAAATAATGCTTTTAACAACCCTTCGATTACTGTCTGTTGAGTATCATATCTATCTTTTAAATTATCAACAAGAAGCTGAAAAATAGTATTCACTTGATCAATATCTTTAAGATAAACACATGGGTGATGACTCATTTCTCCAATAAGTTGTATCAGCTGCTGATCAGTACTGTTTTCAAGAAATGATTTTTTCATTATGATGACAAAACCTTTTGGTTCTGAAAGTATATCCCAATGGTGCATCTGTTCTTTTTGAATAAAGAACAAAGTAGGTTGATTGATTTCGAAGGTGTCATAATCTATTGTGTGGCTACCAGAACCTTCGTAGAGATAAACAATCTCAACATATTTGTTGTGCTTGTGTGGGTTGGTTTTTCTGATGTTTGCTCTGAATGCTTCTATTTTTATATCCTTAGCATTTTCTATTTTGTCCTTGGTGGTAATTTCCATTGATAGTTATTTTTAGAAAAGTGTAGTACGCAATACAAAAATGCGAGAATAATCCATTAAATGAACTATTCTCGCATTATTTATATATTGTTATGATTATATGTCCTTTTACAGGATTCCATCATCTGTTTCTGTAGGAGCAATATATTCTTGCTCAGTAGCTATAGAGTCATCTTCAGCCATTATATCCCCAAAATTATCAGGACTGTATTTACTACAATCCAATTCTACATTAATAGGAATTGATGGCTCTGGGAATTTACTACGCTTATAACCTAGTTCTTGGCATAATTGCTTGTCTTTGTAAACATCCTCCATAAAATAAGCAAATGCAGGTAATGCAAGACGGGCACCTTGACCATACTTAATAGTCCTGAAGTGGATTGAACGATCTTCGCCACCACACCAGACACCAGTTACAAGGTCATTAGTGAAGCCCATAAACCAACCATCAGAGAAATTAGCAGTAGTACCTGTTTTACCACCTACATGGAATACCTCTCCAGTTTTCTTATCTCTCTTAAAGTTATATCTATTCAAACGCATGGCAGTACCACCTGCTTCTTCTGAAGTACCTCTTAGCATGTATGTCATTAACCATGCAGTTCTCTCGTTTAATACTTCTACTTTTTTAGGAGTAAATGTTTTTAATACTCTACCATTCTTATCCTCGATTCTAGTAATAAATCTAGGCTCGGTCCAAGTACCTTTATTAATGAAAACAGAATAGGCAGTTACCATTTCAAAAACAGATACATCTTCAGTACCTAAACATAACGAAGGTACACCTTTGATTGGCTTTTTGTCATAACCAGTTCTACCTCTTGCTTTATCATCTTCCGTCAATAAATAAGAGAACATTTGATCTCGTATAAATTTAAAACCAAACTTGTCTCTTGCATATCTTGATAATGTTGGAGCACCTAATTCTTTTACTAGGTAAGCCGCAGCAGTATTGATTGACCTCGACATTGCTTGTCTCAATGTATATGTTTTACCACTATATCCATCAGCATTGGCAGGTGTCCAAGGTTTGTCTGCTACCGCTTCTTCAGCAGTAAAAGTAATCGGAACGTCAGTGATAGGCGAACAAGGTTGAAAACGATCTTCTAGTGCTTTAGCATATAAGAAAGGTTTGAACGTTGAACCAGGCTGACGATAACCTAAACGAACATGGTCATACTTAAAGTATTTATAGTTGATACCTCCAACCCAAGCTTTAATTGCTCCAGTTTTTGGTTCCATTGATGTCATACCGACTTGTAAGAACATTTTGTAGTACTTTAAAGAGTCATAAGAACTCATTACAGTATCTTTTTCATGGTTATTGTTCTCCCAAGTAAATACTTTCATTTTCTTTTTCACTTTTAATGCTTTATCAATAGCTAATGAATCGCCACCGTATTGCTTATAAAGTGATTTGTAAACTCTTGTTCTTTTAATAGCTCGTGGTAAGAAGTTTGGAATTACTTCACCTTCTCTATCTCTCCAAGGCTCACCTTGTCCTTCCCAGTGCTCGTTGAATAATGCTTGCTGAGCTCTCATATGTTTATCAATTGCTTCTTCAGCATATCGTTGCATACGAGAATCGATAGTTGTATAGATCTTTAAACCATCAGCATATAAATCCAAGCCTTTATCTTTACAGAATCTCTGAATATCTTTTACTACTTCAGCTCTAAAGTAAGGAGCAAGACCTTTATTATGGTTTTCAACATTGTATCTTAAACCTAAATCTTCACCCATATACTCTTTTTCTTGAGCTGCAGTGATTAAGTTGTATTTTTCCATTTGACTGATGACCTGATTACGAACTTTTAAAGCTCTTTCAGGGTGAAATCTTGGGCTATAGAATGTTGGTGCTTGTAAAATACCAACTAGTACCGCAGATTCAGGTACAGTTAATTGATCTGGAGTAGTACTAAAGAAAGTTTGAGCAGCTACATGAATACCATAGGCATTGGAACCAAAATCGACAGTGTTTAAATACATTGTCATGATTTCTTTCTTTGTGTAGGCTTCTTCAAGTTCTACAGCTACAATCCACTCTTTTAATTTATTGATTACAAGCCCAATTAAAGGAACACTTGATAATCTACCTTCTAGATCTTGATCTCTACGGATTTTAAATAGGTTTTTTGCTAATTGTTGAGTTAATGTGGACGATCCTCTCTTCTTACCACTCATTGTAACGTAGCGGAAAAGATAATAAGGTACAGCAATTGTTGCTTTAAAATCGATACCACTATGGTCGTAAAAACGAACATCCTCAGAAGCTAATAATGCATTCTTTAGGTTAGTAGATAAGTCTTCATATTCTACTTTTGTTCTATTTTTTCTGTAGTATTTACCTAATAACTCACCGTCAGCAGAGTATAACTCAGAGGCAACCTCACTTTTAGGGTTTTCTAAGACACTTGGGTCTGGAAGTTCACCATATAAGTTAAACCAGTTATTTTTTAAAGAAATTCCAAAAACGATGGCACTTACGACACCTATAATAAATAGAATCCAAAGTGCTTTTATGGCTTTTAAATACATATGTTTTTAATATTCAGTACTTAAGCTGTATATAATATTAGTATTGAAATGAATAAGTAAGCAAGTTAATCATTCCTTTATACTTTTTATTTGATTCTCTAATTATGATTAGAAAAAAGGCAAGATTTTTACCACCCAATTGTATAGTAAAATCATACCAATTTATTATTCTGTTGTGATTTCATAATCATGATATCTACCAGGGATATATCCATTTTCAAGACGGCGTTCAGTGATCTCTTCTAGCATTCCTTTTGCAGTATCAGAAAACTCTCCAGAAGGATAAGCCAGTAGGTAGCCATTTAAAGCATCTTTGAATGTTTGATAGTATTTGGTAGTTCGACCAATAAGCAAGACTCTTAAAAATCTCCCTTTTTCCTCATAAGCACTTTGAGGGAAGTCGTTTAATAGTTCATTGAGCTTGATATCTGATTGATTATATTGTTTTTCAAGATATAGTTGATAGGCAGAGGCATATAAATCCTTAATATAGTTCTCCCTTTCATTGGTTTCTTTTACATAGTTCGGGTTAAGAAGAATTTTTGAATACAAGCAATCAGGGTAATTTTCGATAAGATATTGCTTTGCTTCTTCTTCATCACAACTTTCATCTTCCTGGCAAATCACATAAACAAGGTAAGCGACTTCATGTGCATTTTCATCATTAGGGTATTCATCGAGAAAACGATAAAAGTTATTTAACGCTTCTTCGTTGATCTTCATTCTATAGAAATAAACCTTCCCTAATTCGAAAATGCCATCGGCTAATGCTTTATGTACCTTTTTTAACTCCTCATCTGTAGTAGGTATTTCAGCAATTCTCTGATCCATTGTTTTCAAACCAGCAAATAAGTCCTCATTACTTGCCTCATCATTTTTATCTTTTTTCTTATTACTTGATGTTGGCTTTTGGTTATTATTGGCAGTTTGATTATTTGTGTTAGCGGCCCCTGAAAATTCCATTTTGTTAGACCTTCTCCAGTTATCTTCTAGAGGTCTTGATCCCCAAATTCTCAAGAATTGAGCTTTACCTTGTGCCAAAGCATTCGTATTGTAAAAATAAAACTCTTTTGATTCTTTATTACTGAAGGATTGTGATTTTGCAGTGACAGGTTTTTCTTTCTTTTTCTCATTTTCTATCGCATACTGTTGCTTTAGAATGAGCTCTTCTTTTTCTTCTTCAATTTCTTTTTCTAAAAACTCTTTTCTTTCCTCCTCATTCATTTCGTACAAGCTCAGTAAACGTTCATTTTCTTGAACAATTTTGGTGTACTTAGCGAGTTCTTGTAAGTTCTCAGATCTTTTCTTAATGTCTTCAAAACCATATACAGATTCATCAAAGTTTTGAACTGCACTATCATAATAAGCTGCAGCTGCTATATAATCTTTCTTTTCTGTATAATATATTTTGCCCGACTCCCAATACGAATGTCCTTTTTGAATCTGATTGGATGTACTTACCTGAATTGATTCGTTGAAAAAACTTAGGGCTTTATCATAATCGGGTTTACGCATTTCAAACTGAGCCATTTCATAATAGATTTTATCTCTATTATCCCAGTTGTTATGGTCTTTTAATTTTTTATCAAAATACTTTTTGATTTTCTTAGTCTGCTTTTCATCACTGAAGTCTACAGGTTGCATACTGTATGCACTAATATCTGATTGAAACTCTAGATCATTCGTTTTTGATATTTTTTCAGCGGTGGAGTAGGCTTTATAAGCATCATTGATAGCTCCAGTTTTTTCATACATCTGACCTAGTATGAAATAATACCTAGAGCGTAAATGCTTTTTTTGCTCTAAATCGACAACTAACCTTAGATGGGCGATCGATTGTTTGAAATTATTTTTATTTCTGTAGTAGTGAGCGAGATTAAGGTGATAGTCTTTTGTGTTTTCTTTATTGTAAGGGGCTTTTTGTTGTTTGATGATGTCTTTTACTAAAGTAATGTTTCCTTCTTCTTCCTTTTCAATAAACATTCTTAAAAGAGCATTCAGGGCAGCATGTCGACTATTTTCATCATTAAATTTAGCATTGACATATTTAAAAGTAGTGAGTGAATTTTCATAATCCTCTTCATAGAGCCTTACCCAACCCACTAATAAATAACATTCATCGATCCATTCACTACTTTTGTGAAATTTAATAGGACGAGATGCTTTTGTAATGATAAAATCTAGCTGTTCTTTATGTGATAATGTTTTATTGGTATCAATAGGTATTAAAATTGATAGAACGTCATTGTAATCATCTACATGTTCATTAAATAAATCCAACTCTAACTGTTCCATTCCTTCTCTTGCTAAAAAGTAAGAATTGTAATGTGTAGCAGTATCATGATAAAACTGACAAGCACTACCAGAAACAAGAAGTAGTGTTAACAGAAATGCCTTTATTATTAGAGTGGTATTTTTATTTAAAATAATCTGCTTCATTGTGATGTAGCGATCAATTGTATTAAAAAATGAAGGATGATGAATTCCTGAAAAAAATGTGTTATCGCAATTTAGAAGGGGTTAGATAACAGCAAAAAGTGGAATATCACTTTAAAAATAACATAATTCAATAAAAAAGAGACTAATTAAATTTTTTCATTGACCTCAGTCAATGGCTAATTTACATTTTTTATTATCGAAAAAGTTATAATAATTCAATAGTTATAGACAAAATGCAAATAAAGTCCTCATTTATTGTAATTTTACCATTTGTAAACTTCTTAAACAAGAAGAAATATAATCAATGAAAAAACAAGGAAAGACCTTATCAGAGTGGCTGACCACTAGATTTGTTCTTGTCGTTAGAGATGAAGAAACCTTTGCTGAAAGGGCTGCATATAGATTCAGCTATGTAAAAATCCTATTAGTCTTAGGAATGCTTTTTACCGTTTTAGGAGGTTTGAGTTTTGTATTAGCTACCACATTATTGGCTAAGATTTTTGATCCTCGAGTTGCTTATCGAGAGACAGATAGAAAGCTGATTGAAATGGAACGTAGTTTGGATTCATTGAAGATTGCTTCTGATGAGAAAGATGTATATATGGCATCCATTAAAGCAATCATTGACGGTGAAGTAGATGACGAAGAAGATTTCAAAGCAAATATCGTTAATACAGACCAAGTAGATGATATCGAAGTTGATTTAAAGAAAATTGACCCAGTTGATTCAATATTTAGAAGTGAATTTGAAGGTTTAGAAATTAAACCTGCGGCAGTCACTTCGATATATCAAGGTATAGAAGATGTTTTCTTTTTTCCACCAGTATCGAATGGTGTACTTTCTAAGAAATTTAATCTAAAAGAAGGACATTATGGTGTTGATGTATTGGCAAAAAGAAATGAAGGGATAAAGGCAATTGCTGATGGAACTGTAATTATGGCCTCATGGACTCAAGATTCAGGGTACGTCATTGGAGTTCAACATAAAGGTCAGGTAATATCATTTTACAAGCATAACTCTGTTCTACTGAAAAAAGTAGGGGAGACTGTTCGTACAGGTGATATTATTGCAATCATTGGTAATAGTGGAGAAATGACAGATGGACAACATCTTCATTTTGAACTTTGGTATAATGGAATACCAGTTGACCCTGTTGATTTTATCGCATTTGAATAAAATCTATTGATATTGAATGTACTTCATTAACGATTAAAAATATTTTTACAGAATAATTATTATGGGATTATTTGGAAACGCAGAAGAAGCAAAAAAAGTGGTACCACAACAGTCAGGTAATGTAACTAACAACTCTATTGGCCAAGGAACTACATTAAAAGGTGATGTAGAAACACATGGCATCTTAAGAATGGACGGTAAATTAATTGGTAATTTACAATGTCATTCAAAATTGTTCTTAGGTAATGATGGGCAAGTCGAAGGCGATGTTTTTGCTCAGAATGCTGAAATTGAAGGCGAAATTCATGGTAAGATTGAAGTTGCTGAAAATTTAATCTTAAGAAGCTCAGCAGTAGTTCATGGTGATATCATCACTAAATCGTTAACTATTGATCCAGGAGCAGTCTTTAATGGACAATGTCAAATGGGTAAAGAGCGTCCTCTTTTAGCTTCTTCTACAGCATCTTCATCAGAGAGTATCTCAGTGGAGCAAAAGGAAGCAGAAAAAGATGAAGCAACCCAATAAGAAAGATAAGTACGTCGAAAAGTATTCGACATTTCTTAAATATTCATCCGTAAGTACAGAAATGATAGTCACATTACTTATTTGTGCTTACGGCGGTAAATATTTGGATAGTTACTTAGACACTAATCAACCTTACTTCACAATAGGTCTTTTATTATTCGGAGTGTTTGCTTCATTGGTCATACTTATCAATGGGTTGCGGAAAATTTCTAAAAAAAATGACTCAGTAGTGAAAAAAAAAGGTAAAGATGACAATTTTTATAAAAAATGATTGATGTCACTTTGAAGTTTAATGACTATTACCTTATGTTTGCACTCGATTCCAATTTTATATTGGAAATTTTATAATGCATCTAGATTTACGAACACACTTTTACTTTGGATTATTGCTCTTGTCGTCAGTATTTATACTTATGATCATAGCAGCAGAGCAAAGTGAGATAGATTTGGGCCGCTTTATCTATTTAGAATTAGTTTTTAATATAGTTATTGCGGTGATGTCATATGAAATAACATGCTTAGGGGCGGATACGGGAAATGGTCCAACCTTTCATAGTTTCTACATGGCGACAGTCTTGATCAGAATTTTATTATCATTGACTGTTTTTATCTTGTTCTTTCTAAAGGCAAACGCAGAGAAGGCGGAGAAGTTAAGTTTTATACTTTGTTTTTTCTTTTTTTATTTTGCGTACTCAATTTTTGAGATTGTTTGTCTCTATCATAAATTGCAGGGTAGATCCAGGAATGAGTGATTTTATAATAATGAAAAGTAATTTATCTTTTTACAGACGTCTAGCAATGCTAGCAGTGCTATTGACAGCACTAGTACAAACTTCATCTTTACAAGCAAGTGACGGACATGGTGAGCCTCATGATGGAGAACACATTAAGGAATACAATCCTGTAGAAACAATCCTTCACCACGTTAAGGATGAACATTACTGGACTTTCTATTCGACTACAGATGATCATGGACATGAGCATCATTATGGTATCAATCTTCCAGTAATCTTGTATGTAGAAGGTAAAGGGTTTGAATTTTTTGGTTCAAGCGAATTTTTACATCACAAACCTGTAAAAGGTAAGTTTGGTAGTTACGAAAACCACCACGAACACATTTCTTCAGTTGATGGAGATCATATTTATGATTTATCATTAACTAAAAATGCAGCTTCAACTGGTCTTTCGGTTTTATTACTAATCATTATTTTTAGTGCGATTTCAAAAGGATACAAGAACAACGCTGGTAAAGCTCCTTCAGGAATTCAGTCTTTCTTCGAACCTCTTATTGTTTACATGAGAGACGAAGTGATTAAGCCTAATTTAGGTCACAATACTGATAGGTTCTTACCTTACTTATTGACGTTATTCTTCTTTATTCTTTTCAATAACTTATTAGGTTTATTACCTGGTGGAGCTAATGCTTCGGGTAATATCTCTTTCACAATGTTGATGGCGATATTTACTTTGATCATTACAAACATCAACGGTAATAAAGAATATTGGGGACATATTTTTGCTACCCCAGGTGTTCCAGGTTGGTTATTACCAATCATGATTCCAGTAGAGATTATTGGTATCTTCACAAAACCAATTGCCTTGATGCTTCGTTTGTTCGCCAATATTACTGGTGGTCACATCGTATTGCTATCATTTATGTCATTGGTATTTATCTTGGAAGCTGCATGGGTTGGAGGCGTTGCTTCTTTCATCATCGTTCCATTATATTTCATGGAGATCTTTGTAGCTTTCTTACAAGCTTATATCTTTACGATGCTTTCTGCTCTATTTATTGGATCAGCAGTAGCAGAACATCACTAAGAAATCTTTAAGTTGATGAAATTAAGTTAATTAATGTTTAGCCAACTTAAATGATAACAAATAATGAATGATCTTCGCGAAAGCGAAAGCTTCATATACGTTTCTTTTTTTAAAACTATTTAAACAAAATTCAAATGTCATTACTTTCAATTTTATTAGAAGTAAGTGGTAGCGTAGGTCAATTAGGTGCAGCTATCGGTGCAGGTTTAGCAGTATTTGGTGCTGGTCTTGGTATCGGTAAAATCGGTGGTAACGCAGTAGAATCAATGGCTCGTCAGCCAGAGATCGCTGGTAACCTTCAAACTGCAATGATTATCGCAGCAGCCTTGATTGAAGGTGTTGCTCTTTTCGCAGTAGTAGTTTGTCTATTGATCGGTTTAGGTTAATCCTAACGACGCAAAGAAACATTTTGTTTGGATATCCATCGCTTTAGGGGTTTGCCCGGCGATGGGTATCTTCCAACAAAGAAACGTCAGAACGCTCACGCAAAAAATAATCAGAGATGGATATTATAACTCCTGGTATTGGTCTTTTATTTTGGAACACATTATTCTTCTTAGTAGTGTTCTTGATTGTTGGAATGAAAATCGTTCCAGTTATCTCAAAAGGCCTTAAAGATAGAGAAGAGTCAATTGATAATGCTCTTAAAGCTGCAGAACAAGCAAAAGCAGATATTGCTAACTTGAAAGCAGAGAACGAGAAGGAAAAAGAAAGAGCTCGTGCTGAAAGAGAAGAAATTATTTCTTCAGCTAAGAAGAAAGCAGATCAAATGATTAACGAAGCTACAGACCAAGCTAAGGCTGAAGCTAAGAAAATCGTTGATGATGCAAGAAATTCTATCGAAGCGGAGAAAAGAGAGGCGTTGGCTGAAATCAAAGGTGTTGTTTCAGAACTTTCTTTAGATATCGCTGAGAAAGTAATCCGTAAACAATTAGCTGATGATGCCGCTCAACAAGAGCTTGTAGCTAAACTTGTTGAAGACGCAAATATCTAATTTTAACAGATAAACATGCGGAAGCAATTCCGCTGTATATAAATCATAACCATGAGTGCAGAATCTAGAGTAGCAACTCGATATGCTAAAGCCTTTGTATCGGTAGCTTTGCAGGAAGGAAGTCAAGATAAGTTGTATGCAGATGCAGACTTTATCTTATCTACTATTAATGATAGTCGTGAATTACAAAACGCACTTAATAGTCCTATCATCAAAGCCGAGAAAAAAGCAGCAATCTTAACAGGTATTTTTTCAGCAAATGTTTCTGATTTAACTAACAAACTAATCACTTTAGTTGTTGAGAAAAACAGAACGTCAGCATTATCAGAAATCGTTAAGGCGATTAAAGCTGAGTTTGATGTTGTGAAAAATATTCAAAGAGCTACTGTAGTAACTTCAACTCCTCTTAACGCAACAACTAAAGAGGCGTTAGTGGCAAAGGTTACAAAATCTACAGGTAAGACGGTTGAACTTGAAGAAAAAGTTGATCCTTCTCTTATCGGTGGTTACATCTTAACGGTGGGTGACAAGCAATTGGACTGTTCTGTGAAATCACAGTTACAGCAATTAAAAGTCGCTTTCCAATAGAACATTATAAGTATCCTCTTATATAAGGATACTTTTTTTAGTAAAGAATAGTCAAAATTCAAATCCAGATACAAAAATGGCTCAAGTAAGACCAGACGAAGTTTCTGCGATCCTGAAAGAACAACTTACAGGTTTCAAATCTTCAACTGATTTAGAAGAAGTAGGAACCGTTTTAGAAGTAGGTGATGGTGTAGCTCGTATTTACGGCTTGCTTAATGCTGAAGCTGGCGAGTTAATCGAGTTCGAGTCAGGTGTCGTAGGTATGGTATTGAACCTCGAAGAAGATAATGTAGGTGCCGTAATTATGGGTAAATACACTGATATCAAAGAGGGCGATACAGTTAAGCGTACTAGACGTATTGCATCTATCAAGGTAGGTATGGGTATGTTTGGTCGCGTTGTTGACGCATTAGGTAATCCTATCGATGGTAAAGGTGATATCGAAGGCGATTTATACGAAATGCCTATCGAGCGTAAAGCTCCAGGTGTATTGTTCCGTCAGCCAGTAGACGAACCTATGCAAACAGGTATCAAGTCAATTGACTCAATGACTCCGATTGGTCGTGGTCAGCGTGAATTGATTATTGGTGACCGTCAAACAGGTAAAACTGCGGTAGCGATTGACACAATCATCAACCAAAAAGAGTTTTACGATAAAGGCGAACCTGTATACTGTATTTATGTAGCAGTAGGTCAAAAAGCTTCTACGGTAGCAACTATCGTTTCTGCTTTAGAAAAAGCAGGTGCTATGGCTTATACTACAATTGTTGCTGCAAACGCATCAGATCCAGCTCCAATGCAATACTTTGCTCCTTTCGCAGGCGCAGCAATTGGTGAGTTCATCCGTGACACTGGACGTCCTGCATTAGCAGTTTATGATGACCTTTCAAAGCAAGCAGTAGCATACCGTGAGGTATCACTACTTCTTCGTCGTCCTCCAGGACGTGAGGCATACCCTGGTGATGTATTCTACCTTCACTCTCGTTTATTAGAGCGTGCATCTAGAATTAACACATCAGATGATATCGCTAAAAATATGAACGACCTTCCTGAGTCAATCAAACATATGGTAAAAGGTGGCGGTTCTTTAACTGCATTACCAATTATCGAAACTCAGTCAGGTGACGTTTCTGCATATATCCCTACAAACGTAATTTCGATTACTGATGGTCAGGTATTCTTAGAGACTAACTTATTCAACGCAGGTATTCGTCCAGCGATGAACGTAGGTATCTCTGTATCTCGTGTAGGTGGTAACGCTCAGATCAAAGGTATGAAAAAGGTATCTGGTAAATTGAAAACTGACCTTGCTCAGTTCCGTGAACTAGAAGCCTTCGCTAAATTTGGTTCTGACTTGGATGCTGCTACTAAGCTTACAATTGATCGTGGTCGTAAGAACACTGAAATCTTGAAACAAGCTCAGTACACTCCATATACTGTAGAAAAGCAAATCGCTATTATCTGGGCAGGTTCAAACGGTATTACCGACCCTGTTGCAGAATCTAAAGTGAAAGCTTTCGAAAACGAATTCTTAGAAGTTCTTGAAACTAAACACAAAGACGTGATGGATCAAGTAGCCGCTGGTAAGTGGGGAGATGATCATATCGCAGTGTTTAAGAAAGTAGGTGAAGAGGTAGCTCAAAACCACAAGGCTTAATTATAATATGCAATTAGCAATGGTAATGTTTAAATATTACTATTGCTAATTCACTTTATTACTCAAACAGAAAATGGCTAGTCTTAAAGAAGTAAAAGAGAGGATCACCTCTGTAGACTCAACGCAACAAATCACTAAAGCCATGAAAATGGTTTCAGCGGCAAAAATGCGTAGAGCACAAGACCGTGTAACAGGTATGCGTCCATATGCTGATAAGCTTGCGTCCATCCTTGAAAACGTTACTTCGGCACTTGGTACGGATTTCTCTAGCCCATTCGTTGAGGCTCGTGAAGAAGTGAATAGCGTTCTTGTTATTGTAGTTACTTCCGATCGTGGTTTAGCAGGTGCTTTTAACTCAAACATTCAAAAAGAATCTTCTCGTTTAATTAATGAAGAGTTTTCTTCACAATTTAACGCGGGTAGAGTTGAGGTATTGGCAGTTGGTTCTAAAGGAGCTGACTACTTCAAAAGAAGAAATTATGAATTAAACGCAGAGTTTGTAGATTTATTTCATAATCTTGATTTTGATGGTGCTAGAAAAGCAGCTGAATATGCTATGGATGGCTATGTTTCAGGAAAGTTTGATAAAGTTGTGATGGTTTATAACGAATTCAAAAATGTGGCAACACAGATCGTTAGAACTAAACAATTTTTACCTTTCACATTAGAACAATCAACAGATAAAGAAGAATCAACTCAAGAAGCTGATTACATCTTTGAACCTGAGAAAGAAAAAATTCTTTCTGAATTGATTCCTAAGACGTTGAAAGTAAACTTCTATGCGCATTTGCTTGATTCGAATGCGGCAGAACATGGTGCTCGTATGACAGCAATGGACAAGGCGACTGAAAACGCTGGTGAACTATTGAAAGATCTTAAGTTGGATTACAACAGATCTCGTCAAGCGGCAATTACCAATGAAATTCTAGAGATTGTAGGTGGTGCAGAAGCACTAGCTTCAAACTAAAGATAAATGCTGAAAAGCATAAAAAATCCTAGGCCTTACAAAGGTCTAGGATTTTTTTGTTTATATATATTAACGATTTGTGTGATTACATCTCTTTTTTTGGATTGATATTCGCGTCAATTTTTGTAATAGGTTTTTTACCCATACACCTATTTTAACCTTTTATTAAATTAACAGCATTCAGTGCTTAACTATGCGAAACTTACATCCATCAGGTATTATTATATCTGTACTAATTATCGTATCCATCTTTTATAGCTATCAAATCTTATCTCAAAATTCGATTTCCCCATCAAGTACAATCATCGAATATTCCACAGACGCTAATAAGAATGGTTCCTTGTCTTTAGACTGGGAGTTTAAGGATCAATCATTGAATTACAATAAGGTGATCCTTACTTTTAATGGTAAAGTTTATACTTTCAATGGTGAAGGATCAGAGATAATTGAAGGCCTTCAAGAAGGACAATATAGAGTACAATTAGATGTATTGGACGATACGCTACAAACATCTAGTATTCGTACCTATGTTCAAGAAGTAGATATCCTGGAAGGAAAAACATTGAGTATGGCGGTAAAATTATAGCTTAGTATTCCATGAATAAATAGTTTTTATCGAACTATTATCCTTCAACTCTTTTATTCCATGACTACTTATTAGAGTAGAATGGAGGTTTATGGTTTCAAGTTTTTTCATCGTTTTAAAGATATTCACCTTATCATCTCCGATGGGGTTTTTACTTAAATTCAGTTTTCGTAATTCTGAGAATTGTTGCAATTCATCAGGTCTTTGAATGTTTTGGGCCTTCAAATCCAACCAAATAATATTGTCTTTTATAGGAAGTAATGCTGAAATAAGATCTATGTTAGACAGTTTAGGGTACGACACATCAAATGCATTTTTATCAATTTCTCTAATCTGAAAACCTTTATTTCTAAGATCTTGAACAATTGATGTATCATAATCGATAAGTGCTATTGAATTATGGTTAGATATAAAACCTAATTTAGTGTTACAATATGTCATCAATTCTTCAGAGAGAGGTATTTCAGTAATCAGTGTGTCAAAACTTCCATGTCCTATATCAATCCAACTGATTAGTAACTCTACCTCTTTGTCTGTTAGAGGCGTTTTACCTTCAGGGGGCATAATATCTTCATCACCATGTGGCAGCAATATTCGTTGAATTATTTCACTATGATTACTTTCACCTTGTACTATTAAGTTTTTTGTTTTTCCTCCCTTTAGAATATCTGCTTTATTACTAAGTGATAATTCTCCTTTTTTCTTCTCTGTATTATGACAACTAATGCATTTTTGTTGAAGAATTGGTTGAATGATATGTTCATAC
This sequence comes from Flammeovirga sp. SubArs3, assembly GCF_947387565.1. Lineage (NCBI taxonomy): Bacteria > Pseudomonadati > Bacteroidota > Cytophagia > Cytophagales > Flammeovirgaceae > Flammeovirga > Flammeovirga sp. SubArs3. Next base: position 169,972 of record NZ_CANDOA010000002.1, read on the forward strand.
ATAATCACTTCATTAGCATTATTTGGAGGTGAAATTACTATTTCAGTATCGTTAAATTTAAGTGGAACATATTGTGTTAAATAAGTACTTCCATGTGTGAGATTGCCTCCATAATGACCTGTGATACTTATAGTAAAAACTATAACAAGGAGTGAAAAGTCGTATACTTTTTGAATATTATACTTTCTAAGGAAGAACATACCAATAATCAATACCGTAGTAATGATGCCGAACCATTGATGAAAACTGATTGCTTCATAGCTATAATCATTGTTATCGTAAGCGAGTAGATATCCAAGTAGACAACTTATTATTGCACTAGCTGCTCCGACAATATAGGATAGCTCAATACTTTTATGATCCGGTTGAAAAATTTTTAGTTTACCTACAATTTCAAGTATAATTCCAAAGAAGATAAAGCCAATTGGCAAGTGAACAAATAAGGGATGGAACCTACCAATAAATAAATGAAAGTTTGAAAAGTCCATAATGTGATATTAGATACGTTCTAGTTTGAGTGGTGGAGTATTACCTGCATTCCATTGGCAGATATATAAATTTTTATCTTCATCTATACAGACATCATGACCATGTAATATAGGTTGATGAGCTAGCTGATATGAAGGTAGTAATTCACCATTATCGTCATACTTTGGTGCTGTTCCACCAGGATTTGAAACGACTTTATCATTTTCTAAGATGGTGACGAATCCTGTATGTTTTGTCCAATCATATCCATCTTCATTTGTTGGAGAAGACCAACATACTCCGGCATACAAGTTATTATCATCAAAAACAGCTCGGCACATATACATATTTGGGAGCTTAATTTTTTTTACAAACTCTCCTTCTAATGTATAAAACTTGAAAGTACTTTCATTTCTGGAAGAGCATACCACTAGAGTCTGATTGGGATCTCGATAATCAATACTTACACCATGTGCATTGAATAAATTGTAATTGTTATTTTTATTATCATGCCCGCCCCAATGCCTTTTATATTGACCGTACTGATCATATTGAATAATTAAATTTTTACCATAGCCATCGGCTACATAAATGTCACCATTAGGGCCTATTGCTACTTCTGTAGGGCAGAAATGTTCGCCAGGTTTGTAGATACCAATGGTTTGAGGATGTCCGATATCAAAAATTACTTGACCATCTAAAGTAGTTTTTGAGACTCTACCGTTATGTTTTATCCATTGTCCCTTTTTATTCAAATACCAACCAGAGTCAGTGATATATAAGAAATCTTCACCTCCCTCTTCGGATAATGTTAAACCATGTCCTCCAGGGTAAGCGGTTCCCCAAAAGTCAAGTAACTTCCCGGATTTATCGAAAATTAGAATATTGTTATCGGTATGATCACCAATCATGATTAGCCTACCTTTAGAATCCATAACCATTTCATGACAATTAAGAATAGGATTACGAACACTACTTATTTTAGCCCAATCTCGGTGTATTTTATATTGATAGTCACCATGCCCAATGATCTCATCTTTTTTGAAAGAAGTTTGAAATGCTAGTGATGGAGTAGATATCACACCACTTAATAACAAGGAAGTTTTTTTTATAAATGATCTTCTAGAATCCATAATTATGAGAGTATATCTTTAACAACATTTCCATGAACATCAGTCAGTCTAAATCTTCTGCCTTGATGTTTAAAAGTTAGTTTTTCATGATCAATTCCAAGTATATGCATTAGCGTAGCATGGAAGTCATGTACATGAACAGGATCTTCTGTGATGTTGTAACTAAAATCATCCGTTTCACCATAAGACATTCCAGCCTTAACTCCTGCACCGGCCATCCACATACTGAAACATTTTGGATGATGGTCTCTTCCATAATCATTTTGAGTCAATTTTCCTTGAGAGTAAACCGTTCTTCCAAACTCACCTCCCCAAATGACTAAAGTATCTTCTAGTAAGCCTCTTCTTTTGAGATCCTTTAAGAAGCCTGCAGTTGCTTGGTCGGTATCTAGACATTGTTTCTTTATTCCATTGGGTAACCCGATATGTTGGTCCCAACCTCTATGGTAGAGTTGAATAAATTTGACATCTTTCTCTAGTAGTCTTCTAGCCATTAGGCAATTGGCTGCATAGGTACCTGGTATTCTACTATCTTTTCCATAGAGGTCAAAAACTTCTTCAGGTTCATCAGACATATCTGTTACTTCAGGTACCGAAGTTTGCATTCTAAATGCCATTTCATACTGGGCAATTCGAGCATCAATTTCTTGGTCACCATAAGTAGAGTTTTGTATTTGGTTTAACTCTTTCAAATAACCAAGCATATCAGATCTATCGTGATGGTCATAGTTTTCGGGGTTATTAAGAAATAATACAGGGTCCTTACCCGTTCTGAATTGAACTCCTTGATGTTGTGTAGGCAAAAAGCCGTTACCCCATAGTCTTGAATACAAAGGTTGCCCTGCATTCCCTGAAGTAAGCACAATAAATGAAGGTAAGTTTTGATTATCTGACCCTAAACCATAACTCAACCAAGACCCAATAGAAGGTCGTCCTGGTAGTTGATGACCTGTCTGAAAAAATGTGATTGCAGGATCATGATTAATCTGTTCAGTATACATCGATTTAATGATACAAAGATCATCGACAACTTCTGCAGTATGAGGAAGTAACTCACTTACCCAAGTGTCATTTTTTCCATACTGTTTGAATTTAAATTTTGAAGGAGCAATTGGCAATGAAGACTGCTGAGCACTCATTGCTGTTAACCGCTGTCCATTTCTAACAGAGGTAGGCAGTTCTTTTCCGAAAAGGTCAACTAATTTTGGTTTGTAGTCAAAAGTTTCAAATTGTGATGGCCCACCACTTTGGAAAAGATAAACTACTCTTTTTGCTTTCGGCAAGAAATGAGGAAGAGAATCTGTGATACTTTTTACTGGATTGCTGGAAGCAAACGTTTTATCTGCCCCTAATAAGGACCCCAGTGCAAAAGCACCTATTCCCAATGATGTTTTCTTTAAAAAGTGTCTTCGATCCATTTTCTTCTCAACAGATTGAAGGTCTTTATTAGTAGATCTTACTTTTTTGTGATTACACATAATATTTATCTTCTAGTAATAGTAGCGTCAGAATTAAGAATGATGCTCGCTATAATTGCATTTGCGATAACAGTTGGAGCTTCAGCATCTTTTGAAATTTGATATTGACCTGAGGATAGCCAACCTTTCATTTTATCGGGATTGTTAGAGAATCTCAACTTTTCTTTTTGATGGACTTCTTTTAACAGTGTTAATTCAGTAGAGGAAATGTTCTTACCTGTTAGTTTTAAATACACTTTTGAAATACCATCGTCTAATGTGATGTGATTTGAAATTTCCTCTCCAAGTTTTCGAGATATTTCAATAAAAGTAGGATCGTTTAATAGAACCAATGCTTGTAGTGGAGTATTAGTTTTCTGTCGTCGCACTGTGCATTCACTACGATCAGGTTGGTCAAATGTAGATTGTGTAGGGTTTGGCACCGTTCGTTTCCATACAGTATATAAGCTACGTCTGTATAAGTCATTTCCAGTACTTTGCTCATACTTATTGGCATTCATAGACCATAATCCATCAGGTTGGTAAGGAAATACACTCTTGCCTCCAATTTTTGTATTTATTAATCCACTAGCAGCAAGTGCATTGTCTCTCATCATTTCACTAGTTAGTCTAAATTGAGGTCCCCTTGCTAACCAATCATTATTAGGGTCTTTCTCCTTTAGCATCTGATTACCTATACTACTTTGACGGTAGGTGGATGACATAACCATAGTTTTATGTAGGGACTTTACATCCCAGTTATTTTGCATAAATGAATAAGCTAAATGATTTAATAGCTTAGGATGAGTAGGTAGTTTACCTTGGTTGCCAAAATCTTCTGTGGTTTCAACAATACCTTTTCCAAAGAAATTTTGCCAATATCTATTCACAGCAACTCGAGCTGTCAATGGGTGTTTGGGATGAGTTAACCATTGTGCTAATCCAAGTCTATTTCTCGGATATTCATCTGGAAATTCAAGAATACTTGATGGGGTATTGGGGTATACTTTCTCACCATAATTATCATACACACCTCTTTCTAAAATATATGCTTGCCTTGGTTCATCCATTTCTTTCATAACCATAACTTCAGGAAGTGTATCTTTAGTTTGGTTGAATTGCTTTTGCTTTGCTAAAAACTTTTTATTGACTTGATTGAATTTTATTGATTTCCTTTGGAGATAATACTGTTGCAAGACTTTCCTTTCTTCTTTTGAAAGTAGGGATGATTTTTTACAGATTAACTGTTTCCATTTCTTGAGATCAGATAACTGTAGAATTTCCAATTGGGTGATATCTCTTGAGAATACTTCAATCTGATCTACGCTACATCCTTTGGCTCCTAAGCCTCTCCAACGGGCACCAATTTGTAATCCGGGTTCAATAGGAGACGAATAGATAATATCTTCATAGTTATTGAAAATAATACTTTTGAAGAGGTTGTCTTGTTCTACATTCATCACTTGTTGTAGCCCATTGACATATAGCTGTACGCCTTTAGCTTTACTTGTACCGTCGTTGGTTAGTGTAATATGTATCCACTCATCTTTTGGAACCTTGTTTTTAGAAGTTTTAATTATGGCATTTTCAGGATAAGTATGAGCCATAATTACTTGTAGTTTTTCATCCTTTACATATAAAGTATACCCCTTCATACTATGTAACATGACTGCCTTATTTTTATGGAATAATACCCCTTCTTTAAAGTTTTGAGGAATCTTTATCCATAAACTAATGCTAAATGGATCATGTCTGTCATAAATGCCAATTGGGGCAAGGTCAATCCAAGCATCACCATCCAAGAGTAAACCTTTATTATATTTTCCATTGGTGAAATTGGGGATCTCTTTTTTAGAAAATTGTCGATCCATTTTTCCCACTTTACCATTGAGTGTATTAATTAAACTATTGTTTAATTGAAATTCAGCTACTTTTTGATGATTGATAGAACCTTGACTTATTCCTTGATACTTTTCATCCTTGATCCACTGTGAAGCAGGTTTAATTTCTTCTTTTGTGATGGTTTGCTTTTCTAATAGCGATGAGTCACAAACACTTTTTAGAAAACTGATAATCTCCTCTTGTTCTTCATTAGGAAGAAGCATTGTAGGAACAGGCATATCGCCTGCATCCCAAGAAATTTGTCCCGTTTCATTGATGTTATTGAAAAAGCTAAACAGCTCATAATAGTTTTTCTGTGAGATAGGATCATACTTATGATCATGACATCTTGCACAAGCTATGGTCATCCCCATAATTCCTTGGCCTAAAACAGCAGTGCGGTCTGCTACATATTCTACTCTGAATTCTTCATCAACGATTCCTCCTTCGGCATTTTGTGGATGTAAACGATTGAAGCCTGTTGCTAATATTTGCTCTTTAGTTGCTTCTTTTAATAGATCTCCAGCGAGCTGTTCCGTAATAAATTCATCATAAGGTTTATTAGAATTAAAAGCTTTGATTACCCAATCTCTCCAAGGGCTCATATCTCTTAATCTATCTATTTGATATCCATGAGTATCTGCATAACGCGCTACATCCATCCAATCTGTAGCCATTTTTTCACCGTAATGGGGAGAAGTTAATAACCGATCCACTTGTTTTTCATAGGCATTTTCAGATGAATCATTGAGAAAATACTCTATTTCTTCAGTTGTAGGAGGTAACCCAGTTAAGTCTAGTGATAATCGTCGTAAAAGTAATTGCTTGTTAGCTTCCTTACTTGGAGATAACCCTTTTTCATTAAGCTTTTTGGTGATATAATAATCAATAAAATTACGTTCCCATTTGCTGTTGTTAGAATGGATATTTTCTGGTTTTGATACAGGAGTGAAGGCCCAATGAGGTTCATATTTTGCACCTTCTTCAACCCATTTTATTAGTACCGCTTTTTCATAATCACTTAAACTTAAGTGAGATTCTGGTGTAGGCATGACTTGAGAGGGATCTTCAGAAAGTATCCTTTTGATCATTTCACTGTTGTTCGGGTCGCCTGGTTGAACGGCAAATTTTCCTTTTGATTCTTTTAATTCTGCTGTGGCGGCCTCAAAAGAATGAAGCTGTAATCCACCTTTTATCTTTCCATTATCAGGGCCATGGCAAGCAAAACATTTATCAGATAGAATAGGTTTGATGTCTTGGTTAAATACCAATTCATATGGGATTTCTTGATATGCTTTCTTTACTTTTTCAGGCATTTTAGTTGAACATGAATAAAGAAGAGCACATATCAATAGTATTATGTAGAGATGAGTCTTTATCATCATTTAAACAGGATTGAATTTTATGTATTGAAAGTTTGAGTGAAACCAATATGGAGTAGAAAATGATATGGAAAGGCATTTCTTACATAGACATGATATAGACAAAGCGATTTTTTACCTGAAAAAAATTGTAGAGAATATTCGTTTAGAGCATCTTATCATTGGTTTATGACTAGACACAAGAACAATTCTAATGAAAACGTATAGACTGACGGTATTTTTTATATTCTGCTTAATGATTAGTCTTAGCTCTCAATTACTCATTGCACAGAATAACATTTTTTCAGACGATATATTGATAACACCAAGTGTTTTAAAAAAGGTATATAATGATGATCAAGTGATAGCTCTTGAAAGCCGTTTGATAGAGGTTCGAGATTCCAATGAAAAAGTTGAAATATTGATTGAGCTAGGAGACATTTATTGCAATAGAGTTAATTATCAAAAAGCTTATACGACGTATTGGTCAGCACTTGCATTATTGGACCAAAACGATAATGAAATTTTAAGAGCATCTGTGTATAATGGTATGGGGATTTTATACAGTTTATACAACAGGAATCAGCAGGCGCTAAAATATTATAAGAAGTCATTGTCAATAAACAGGAGATTGGACGATACTTTAGCTCAAGGAAGATTGAGAGCGAATTATTTTACTATAGCCGTTCATTATCGGTATGAAGAAAACCTCACTAGAGCTAAAATCTATTTAGATAGTTGTGTTCATATTCAAAAAAGGCAGAATTACGATGGATTTTATGCAGAAGCGGAAGCGGCATATCACCTGATGTTGGAACATCAATTAGATAAGGCATACAAAAAGTTTATGGTGCTTCATAAAGAATTGGATAAAGGAATAAATGAACCCTATAAGGTTGTTTTTTACTCACTATATGGAGAGTTGTTTTATAAGTTGAAAGAGTATGATTTAGCGATATCAATGTATCATAAATCAATAAAATATGCTTTTGAAACAAAGTCTCATATCAATTTTGTTCCAGATACTTATCGATCACTTTCTGATGTATATCTCACAATAGGAGAACATAAGAAAGCATATATTCATTTGGATGCGGCATCAAGATTAGAGGAATATTTGTATAGCAGTAAAAGCCTAACAAATCAGTTCTTATTAGAGATAAATGATACTTATAAAAAGAGAGAGCAGGAACAACAACATGTAATAGCTCTTCAAGAAATACAAAGAATAAAGCAGGATAAGCAGATTCTCTGTTTATATATTTCTTTACTGATTCTTTTCACATTGTTCATTATTGTAATAATTGCTTCTCGCATAAAGAGCCTAAAAAAGAACCATAAACTGGAGAGAGTTGCGATGCATGAACGACAAGAGCTGGAAAAAGAACAGCAGAATAAGATTCTTACCATTAGAAACCAAGAACTTACTCAGTCAACACTTCAGAGTATTGCAAAAGATGAGGTACTCGCATCTGTAAAAGAAAAGTTAAAAGTTTTACAGAAGCAACATAATTCCAAAGAACTAAAATCCGTCATAAATACAATAAAAGTGAACCAAGATATGAGTTGGCTCGACTTTGAACATCGTTTTACAAATGCCAATAAAGAGTTCTTTGAGAATCTAAAAACAAAGTTTCCTCAGCTTAGTAATTATGATTTAAAAGTTTGTGCCTTAGTAAAGCTGAACTTTTCAGCAAAAGAAATGGCTAAGCTCTTGGGTATATCTCCGGAGAGTGCCACTACATCAAGATATAGATTGAGGAAAAAGTTGGGTATACAGAAAGGAATAGACCTGACGAATTTTATCAATTCGATATAAAAAAGGCTTTCCATTTGGGTGATGGAAAGCCTTGAATTTGAATATTTTTATTTCCTTTTCATCAGGAAAATATATGCTAGTGCACAAATACCTAAAATAAATGGATAGTAAAGGTATTGTATTACACCTAAAGGAGTAATCACTTCGGCTACACTTACAGCAACCAATATCTGAGCTCCATAAGGGATAATTCCTTGTGTGAAGCAAGAGAATGTATCTAAAATACTTGCAGCCCTTTTAGGTTCAATATTGTATTTGGTACTGATCTCTTTAGCTATTGGGCCTCCAATTATTATCGCAATGGTATTGTTTGCTGTACACATATCAATAAATACAATTAAAAAGGCGATACCTAGCTCACCACCTTTGGTACTATTAATTCTAGATGTAATCGCATAGATGATGTAATCAATACCTCCATTTTTATGAGTGATAGCTACAACACCACCGATCATTAAACAAAGAATGATGATTTCAGACATTCCCATAAAACCCTGAGAAGTGGCTGCAATGACACCCCATATATCAAAGCTATCCATAGAAATTCCAATGATACCAGATAATACAGTTCCTAGTAACAAAACTATAAGAACATTAATACCAGCAAGAGCACCAACTAGAACAACTAAGTAAGGAACTACTTTCATAAAAGAGTACTCATAACTTTCTTCTAAGTTAAGGTGAATATTACTCGTAGTGATCAAGTAAATTAATATGGTTATTATAGCCGCAGGTACAGCAATCTTAATATTCGCTTTAAACTTATCTTTCATCTCTACACCCTGTGTTCTAGCAGCAGCAATAGTGGTATCTGAAATCATAGAAAGGTTATCACCAAACATTGCACCTCCAATTACAGCACCTAGACCGATACCCACAGGCATGCCAGTTTTCTCGGCAATACCCACAGCAATTGGGGCAATTGCTACAATAGTACCCACTGAAGTACCCACTGAAATTGAAATAAAACACGAAATAATAAAGAGACCCGTAATCAGTAAATTACTTGGTAAATAGGTTAATGCTAAGTTGACAGTAGAGTCAATAGCTCCCATTGTTTTACTGACACTACCAAAGGCTCCGGCTAACAAGAAAATGATACACATCAACATGATGTCTGAGTGTCCCATACCTTGAGTATAAGTGGCAATTTTTTCTCTTAAAGTAACTTTTGGATTCATTGCCAACGCTACAACTGAGGCAAGTAAGAAAGATACAGTAGCTGGCATTTTGTAGAAGTCGTTAGTGATTATTGACACTGCCAAATAACTCACTAAAAATGTTAGCAATGGAAGTAATGCGAGGGGATTCCCCTTTTTTGTAATTGTTTGTTCCAAATTTATCTTATTTTTCTCATTAGAATACATAGTCGGACGCACACACAAATAGGCCCGAATTGCGAAACTACTAAATGTTGATCAAGCGATTAAGTTTTTGTTGTTAAATAATCTAATGTAATAAAGTATAATAACTACCTAATTATGAATTAAGTAAAGTTGTATGACACTTCTTTTATAATTGATTTTCGATTTGTCTACTTCAATTCTACTTCAAGTAAGTACAATAGCTAGGATCAATAATAGAATAACTTAAGTTTAAATCAATAATGAACTTACTTATCAACTAAACGAAATGAAATATCTAGCAATTATTGTATTTGCCTTTCTATTCAGTTCATGTAATCTTCTTGATTTTGATTCTGAAACCTCCACATTTATTTATCATCAAAAGAAAGAGGATCTTCCTAAGGTCTCTTCAGGTAGTGCGGATGAAAGGGGTGAAGGATTGTTATATTATGTGGATTATGAAGGTAATATTATATCCGATTTGTATGAGTTTACAGATGCGTCTTATGATTTGATTCCGATTGTGATAGATGAGGAGTATCTAGGTCAATATGTATATCGAGTTACATTAGTCACTCAGACCTGGAATGAAAGTACTAATGAACGACATTCGCTTCTTTTATTTCAATCGGTACAATTAGAGGAATTTAATTATAGTGTTGAAACTCCTATGGTCATTAGAAGAAGGTTTATTGTTCCAAATGATTATCAAGTAAAGCTTAGATCAAACAGTACTTCTTTTTTATTAACTGAGAGATATAGCGAAGATCCTGAGGTACGTGTTTATGAAGTAACTGGAGATTTATCTGAGGATCACTCCACCTATTTGGAAATAGTTAACGGTAATAATAACGAGAAATCCTACGTTCCGTTATTTTACTACCAACGAGAAGAAGCTGTATTTACAACTCAAGACCTAAAGTCTTCAACAGCAAAACTTGATACGGATAAAATCAAGTTAACGAGTGGATATAATAGTTTAACCGGTCGTTCTTATTTTATTAAGGGTGATCAATCTGCTGAATTACGCATGTTGTTTGAAGTGAATGAAACGGGGGATTTAATCATTCCTAAAATCTTTTCAGATGTAGAGCCAAAGCTCTTTATCAATAATTATGAAGAAGTAAGTTCAACTGTTTATATGATAACAGCATATGAATATGATATCAATACAGGAAAAGTAAAATCATATAGCACTTTGGAGGAGGACAACTTGGTAAATGCTTATTCAAAAACACCTAAAGAGAATTTATCTTATCAGAATTCACAAAATATCGATACCTATTCAATATGGACTCGCTATAAGCAGACAGGAAGTATCTCTGACGGTACAGCATTCCAGTTAAGACTTTTTGTTAATAGTTCAGATCCTATTCAAGGGTTTGTTCCAATTATACACCCTGATTTATCAAAGCTTCATCAGGTGAATTTAAATATCAATGACCTTGAAGTGGAAGAGAAAAGGATTATGGTATATGAAAGTTTTTTAGAACAGTCTTCTTTTCTTCTAAAGAATTTTTTGAGTATCGATATCACCAATAAATAAATATAAAAAAGGCTGAGATAATCAAATGATCATCTCAGCCTTTTTTGAATCTATTAATTTAAGAACCCAGAAAGATTCTTTTTTCCTTATACAAGACCTGCAGATACTAAGTATTCAGCAATTTGTACAGTGTTTGTTGCTGCACCTTTACGTAAGTTGTCAGCTACAATCCACATGTTTACAGTTTTTTCTTGTGTTTCGTCTCTTCTGATACGACCTACAAATGTTTCATCTCTATTATGCGATGTCAACGGCATTGGATATACATTGTTGGCAGGATCGTCTTGAATGATGATACCAGGAGCATCAGCAAGGATCTGACGTAATTCAGCTTCGTCGAACTCGTTTTCGAACTCAATATTTACTGATTCAGAGTGACCACCAACTGTAGGAATACGAACTGTAGTAGCAGTAACTTTTACAGAATCGTCTTCTAAGATTTTCTTAGTTTCATTGATCATCTTCATCTCCTCTTTAGTGTATCCATTATCTTGGAATACATCGATGTGAGGAAGAACGTTTAAGTCAATTGTGTGTGGATAAACTTTGTTTACCTCTTGCTCTTGACCTGCAGAAACAGCTCTTTCAGCAAATAATTGATCTACTGCAGCTTTACCTGAACCAGTAACTGATTGGTAAGTAGAAACTACAACACGCTTAATTTTATATTTTTCATGCAAAGGACCAATTGCTACAATCATTTGGATTGTTGAACAGTTAGGGTTTGCAATAATTTTATCTTCTTTAGTTAATGACTTTGCATTTACTTCAGGAACGATCAGTTTTTTAGAAGGGTCCATTCTCCATGCAGAAGAGTTGTCAATAACAGTAGATCCAACTTCTGCAAACTTTGGTGCATATTCTAATGATGTTCCTCCACCTGCTGAGAAAATAGCAATATCAGGCTTTTGGGCAATTGCTTCTTCAGCAGTTACAACTGTATATTCTTTTCCATCATAAGTGAACTTTTTACCTGCAGATCTTGCAGAAGCCACTAATAATAACTCATCGAAATGGAAATTTCTTTCTTTGATAACATTTAGGATTTGCTCTCCCACAAGTCCTGTTGCGCCTACTACTGCTAATTTCATAATTAGTGCTTGATTGTGTTGGTTTGTTTGAAAATAATCGCTTGAGTGTTTAACTCTAGAATTAGATTATAGCTGTAAAACTAAATAATCTAATTTAAATATGTTATTAATGTAACTGATTTATACAATAATAACACAGTTTGTTATATACAAAACAGCATCAATCTATTTAACTAGATTGATGCTGAGCTTATATCTGAATTTCTTTACTTAATTAAAGAACGTTTTTACTATTCTTTGCTAAGTCATACAGTAACTCTCTTGCTCTGTGTAGCTGTGCTTTGATAGTACCTAGTGGAGCATCCAATTCAGCAGCAATCTCATCGTAAGATTTTTCTTCAAAATATCTCAGTTTTACAAGTCTCTGATATTTTGGAGGTAAAAGACTCACAAATTCATGTACAATCTGAATCTTTTGTTTTTTGATTGCTTCTTCATGTGGAGTCAACCCTGAGTCTTGAATATTCATACTCATGGTATCACCATCTTTATTGGTTACTTCAGCATCAATAGAATATGTTTCTAATTTCTTTTTACGGATAAAATCAATAGCGTTATTAGAGCCAATTCTGAAGAGCCACGTACTAAAAGTATAGTCTTTTTTAAACTTTGATAGATTTTTAAATGCTTTAGCGAAGGCTTCAATGGTTAGATCTTCTGCGTCATCCACATTTCTAACCATTTTCAAGATCGTATGGTATACCGATTTACGGTAACGACTCATTAGCTTTGCATAAGCTTGTTCATTACCAGCAATCGCTTCGTCTATTAATTTAAAATCTTCTAGCGCTTTTTGGGAAAACTGTCTGTCTAAATCCATGTGTTTCGCTTTGAGATCACTGAGGATACTCCTATAATTATTTGATATGCAATAAGCATTAAGTCCATAATAGTTATTTGCCACCACTTGTACTTGGTTTTAGTGACCGAGCAGAATTTGCAAAAGCATAAAGTGACGAGCAAAATACGTATAATTAGCAGCATAGGTATGAACAATAAATTTGCCATACTTTGTGGTACTAATAGTAAATATATAAAATATACTGCTATGTGAGAAGTGCTAAGTGTACCTAAAATTAATTTATTTGAAAAATTATAATGGTATCCAGCACCTGCATGTCTATTTTTTTGTCTAAACCAGCTCTTCCAATCTTTAGGAGGAGTACTCATTGTGATACTGTCAGGATAGGTAATTGCTTGAGTATTATGGGAGTTAGCCACTTGATTGATAAAGAGGTCATCGTCACCACTCATCACAGATTTATGTTTTTCAAAACCATTGTTTCGAATGAATAAATCTTTACAATATCCCATATTTCTTCCAACACCCATGTAATTTACCCCAATATTTGAAAAAGAAACATATCCAATTGCGGTCAGAATAGTCTCAAATAGGGTAAATTGTTGAACCCAAGAATGATTGTCGCATTTGTACATTCCTACACCTAAAACAAGCTCTTTATGAGCTAATGTAGATGATAGACGTTGAATCCATTGGTTGGATACAGGAATACAATCTGCATCGATAAAGAGTAGGTGTTTATGTTTTGCCTTTTCTATTCCCTTAGTAATAGCATTCTTTTTTGGACTTATTCCATCCTCAATCTCTTTTATGTTTACAGCAACAATATTTTTATGATGATGTTGATATTGCTTGATGATGTTCTCCGTACAATCTGTAGAACGGTCGTTGACAATCACAATTTCAAAATCTGAATACTCTTGTTGTAAAAGTTTATCTAACAGGAGGGGTAAGTTGTTTTCTTCATTTTTTGCAGCAATTATTACACTGACAGGAAATGATGAAAATTCAACATTATTTTCCTTTTTCCAAAGTCGGATAGGAGCGATAATTCCCCAAAATACCAACTGTGGTAAGGCAAGAAGAAAATAAATGATATTCCATTCAGTAATAGAAAAAAGCGAAAATAGATTCAGCATCAGGTTTTTTGCTTCTTTTTCTTAGCGGCAGGGAATAGGATATTATTAAGGATGAGTCGGTACCCAGGAGAATTAGGATGAAGGTTTAAGTCGGTAGGTTCTTCACCAACTAAGTGCTGATAATCTTCTGGATCATGTCCACCGTAAAATGTCCACGTTCCTTTACCATAAGTACCATGAATATACCTTACTTCATTGGCTTCTGCTGTTTCACCCATAACAATCACATTCGACTTAACTAATTGTTTTTTAAAGGCAGTAGTTTGCCCCATAAAGCCTTTGATGTTTTGTTCATGATTTTGTGTTAACATCGTTGGAATAGGATCCCATTTAGCTGAAAACGAGAAAAGCTTAAAGAAGTCGTTGGCTTCCGTTAACCCTCTTTCATAATACTGATTATCAATATTTGAATACTCGTATTTGTATGGATCCATATATAGACGGAAGTCTTTAAAAGCAAATGTTTTACTAAAGTCTAATTTTGATTGTGCATGGGGATCTGGTGGATCACCATCATACATAAAATCACAAATATCTACTCCTTCAGCAGAAAGTGAGATGTCATAGGTATCTGTAGCGGAACACATAGCAAAAAGGAATCCACCACCAGCTGTGAAATCTCTAATTTTTTTAGCTACAGCTAATTTTAATTGAGATACTTTTTCAAAACCATGTTTATGAGCTGAAGCTTCAAATTTCTTTTGGTTATCGATATACCACTTTTGTCTACCATATGCTCTAAAGAACTTACCATATTGTCCGGTAAAATCTTCATGATGTAGGTGTAACCAATCATATTTTGGTAATAGATCCGCAATTACTTCATCATCAAAAACGACATCGTAGGGGATTTCGGCATAGGTTAAAACTAATGTAACCGCATCATCCCAAGGCATTTTCGATGGAGGAGAATATACCGCAATTTTTGGTGGAACATCCAAACGCATAATATCCATATTCGCTTCAGGGTGTTCAATCTCTCTTTTTATTTGTACGGCTTGAGCATCTGAAATTACTTCATAGCTTACCCCTCTAACAATCATTTCGTTTTCGAAATCCTGTGCATATTTGAAAAGGAAACTTCCTCCTCTGAAGTTTAGTAGCCATTCTGCTTCCACATCTTTTTGTAAAACCCAATACGTAATACCATATGCTTTTAAATGATTGGTTTGGGTGTTATCCATAGGTACTAATATATAATTGGCATGTACCGAAAAGCTGATTAATAGTAGAAACCAAAAAAATATATTGTTGATCTTTTTTCTCATCGAGAATAATTTAGGCTTTCTTGATATGCTTCAAATTACTGAGCATGTTGATGAATTGAGTTATCTAAGTTCAATCATGAGGCGGTAAAATGCAATTCATTTCAGCAAGATTGTAAGATTTTAGTATAAATTTTCATCTATTACACTTAAAAATATTAAAAATCAGTAACTTAGAATCAGCGAACTAAAATTTTTTATTAACGATTCATCTCATTAGCTAATTATGAAAACTAAAAAACTAACCATTCTTCTATGTTTGGTGTTTACTATTATTGCTAACGCTCAAATTCCACAACCGTCAAAAACGACAATGACTTCCGGTGCAGCTCTGTTAGGAAGAGGAAATATACCCTTGTTTTCAAATAATGTATGGTCTGCTGTGAATGATGCCTCCTCCTCTGTAAATGTAAAAGAGTTTGGCGTTGGTTTAACTCATCAATTCCAGTTTCAGGATATCTCATCATTTGCTCTTGCAACAGTAATTCCTTTTTCAAATTTTTCAACATCATTTGGACTTGTTCGACATGGCAATACTGATTTGTCTGAACATGAATTACATTTTGGAATTGCCCATAAAATAGGAATTATCTCATTCGGTGGTGGTGTTATAGGTTATCAGCTAGGGGGACAATCTATATCTTCTTTATATACTTATGGAGTAAATGTTAGTGTATTGGCAGATTTGACAGAAAAGTTTTCACTAGGTCTGAGTATGAAAAATATAAGTCAATCAGTCTATAAGGAAGGGGTCTTTGGAGCAGATTTAAATTCCCTTTTTATTCTCGGAGGACAATGGATCCCGCATTCCACTTTAAAAATAATTGCAGCAGTTGAACAGCAGAAATTTTATGATTTAATGTTTAAAACAGGTCTGGATTATCAATTATCATCAATAGTGTCTTTAAGGGGAGGTATTCAACTATTTCCTCTGGATTTAACCATAGGTACAGGTGTTAACTTATCTCATTGGAGTTTCGATTATGCATTTATTACCGATGATGTTTTGGATTGGTCTCATCAATTCTCCTTAGCTTACCACTTACATCACAAGTAAAATGAAAACTAACTTAACGATTCTCTTTCTTTTATTAATGAACATCTGTATAGCCCAAATGATAGAAGATGAGCAACTTTTGTCTAAAGTATTTAGCGATGAACAACTTGAGCTCATGAGTCAAAGAGAAATAGATTATTGGCTAGAACTTTTTCATCATCCTAAAAACATAAATAAGCTATCACTTAGTGATGCTCAAGTAATTCTGGCTTTAACTTATGATGAAGTAGAAGTTCTCACTAATTATAGGAAGAAGTTTGGGAAATTCGTTTTGGTTGATGAAATCGATCGTCTCAATTGGAGTATTCAAACGAAAGAGCGAGTGAAAAAAGCTATTTATGTAGCTAAAATAGATGAAAGTAATATGAGTGTTAAGCAAAGATGGTTGTCTCCTGATCAACATTATTTGATGCTTAATACAACAATGAAGTATCCGCTTTCTAAAGGGTTTACAGAAAACTATTATCAAGGAGTTCCACTATCATCACAGCTCCGGTTTAAATGGAAAAAACGGAATGATTACAGTTTTGCTCTCAATTTGGATCATAATGAAGGGGAAATTTGGTTTTGGAATCATAAGCAAAGGAGCTATGGGGTTAGTCATGCATCAGGACATATTTCATTGTATAATAAAGGTATCTTTTCTAAGATCTGTTTGGGAGATTATCAAATGATTAGTGGTCAGGGATTGGTGTTTGGTGGTGGATATTTTTTAGGGAAAGGAAGTGATCCTATTTTAAGCGTTATTCGAGGACAAGATGGAATTAGAGAGTATGCTTCTATGAGTAATGCTGGGTTTATGAGAGGGGTGGCAACAAGTATCAAAATTACCAAAAACCTAAGCACAGATCTATTCTTATCATCAAAACGATTAAATGTAAACTTTAAAGATAAAGATTTTACGATTAATAATAGTTTAGTTCTGTATGACTCAACATTGATTGGCAGGAAAAATAATTTATCAGAAACGCTAATTGGAGGTAGGTTAGGGTGGAAAAATGAGACGTTTTCTACTCACCTTAATTTTATGCAAGTAAATTATTCAACCCCAAAACAAGATCTAAATCACGATATAAAACTAAGTGCAGAAACTCAGAGTATTCGCAATATGAGTTTAGACATGAGTTATCGTTGGAAAAATCTTTACTTTATTTCTGAAGTAGCAAATGATCTAAATAACAATTACGCTATTAGTACTTCATTGTTTATTGGTTTACTTAAAGGAGTCGATTGGTCGGTACTTTATCGCGATTATGATGTAGCTTATCAAGCACCATATTCGTATAGTGTTTCCGAAGGTAGCCAAGTTTCAAATGAACAAGGTTTTTATATGGGGTTTAAGGTGAATCCTAATAAGAAATTAAACATGACTTTTTTCTTTGATGTATTTAAGTTTCCTTCTTCAACTTATCTAAATAATGGTGGTAGAGAAGGAAATGAATGGAAATTGAATACTAGTTATGTTCTAAAAAAAGGGCAGCAGATTCATTTTGTATGTAGTTATAAAGAGAAAGGGAGGTACTATGCAAATGATTCATCACGAGTAAAACAGTATACTCAAGAACATTGGGTAAAATACAGTTTGAAATACTCGTTAGCCGTAGCAAAATTTCTGAATTGGTCTGTTAGAGGGCTTGTTACCCAATATCAATTAGATCAGTGGAAAACTGGTTATATGTTTTTACAAGATGTAGGTTATAATAACCCAATGAAATGGAGTGTTTTTACCAGAATTGCCATGTTTTATTCTCCAAGTTATGAAACAAGATTATATGCTTATGAGAAAAATTTACGGTATTCTTATTCATTCCCTCCGTATTATGGCATAGGATGGAAGTCGTACATATTGATGAAGTATAAATTCGGAAGAGGTAATTCCATTCAAGTAAGGTGGGCTTATACTGTATTTAATGATCGACAATCAGTGGTAAGTACTTGGAATAGTAGAAATGGAAATACTATTCAAGAAGTAGGGGTACAATTGTTTCTTAAGATATAAAAAAAGCGGTAAGCCAAATGATTGGATTACCGCTTTTATATGTTTAGAGATCAATTACTCATTGAAAACACCCATTTTTGAGAATTTCTCAATACGGTTGTTCTTTAAAGTAAGTGTATCTAATTTTTCTAATTCAGCAACCTCTTCAAGGATTGTTTTCTTCATGATATCAAACATTTCTTGAGGGTTTGTGTGAGCACCACCTAGAGGTTCAGGAATAATCTTGTCGATAAGACCGAAAGATTCCATATCCTTAGCTGTAAGCTTTAATGCTTCTGCAGCTTGCTCTTTGTAATCCCAGCTTCTCCAAAGGATCGAAGAACAAGATTCTGGAGAAATTACAGAATACCAAGTGTTCTCTAACATCATTACAGAGTCACCGATAGCGATACCTAAAGCACCACCAGAAGCTCCTTCACCAATAACGATACAGATAACAGGTACTGTAAGCTTGAACATTTCTTTCAAGTTACGAGCAATAGCTTCCGCTTGTCCTCTTTCTTCTGCTTCAATACCAGGGAATGCACCTGGAGTATCAATGAAAGTAACGATTGGCTTTTGGAATTTCTCTGCAAGTTGCATCAAGCGAAGTGCTTTTCTGTAACCTTCAGGGTTCGCCATACCGAAGTTACGCATTTGGCGTTGCTTCGTGTTACGTCCTTTCTGTTGACCGATTAGCATAAAAGTTTTGCCTGCGATAGTACCAAGACCACCAACCATAGCTTTATCATCACCGAAAGCACGGTCACCATGCAATTCAACGAAGTCGTCTGTAATTTGGTAAATGTAGTCTAGTGTATAAGGGCGATCAGCATGACGAGAAAGTTGTACTCTTTGCCAACGTGTTAGGTTTTCAAAAGTACTCTGTTTTAACTGAGTAATTTTACTTTCAAGTTCGTTTATTGCTGTACTTACATCTACGTTATTTTGAGATGCAAGGCTTCTCATGTCTTCAAGTTTCGCTTCGAGTTCTGCGATAGGTTTCTCGAAATCTAGCAGTGTATTTTGGTCCATTGCTGCGAAATATAAATGGTTAAATTGAATTTAGTAGACAAATGTGTTTACTAAATATTTAATATTCAGATCGCAAACATACACAATAAAGTTCGGAAAGGAATATTTTAATCGTTAAATCATACGAAAAAAGCCACTTCTTGTAATAGAAGTGGCTTATTCCTAGTGTATTATATATTTTATTATGCTACACCTGCTAATGCTTCAGAGATGTTCAGGATGTGATCACCGATTCTCTCCATTGAAGCTAGAAGGTCGTTGTATGCTAACATCTGACCTGCTGTTGTATCTGCATTTTGTAACTCATTAGAACGTTGTAGATGTTCTCTACGCAATTCTTTACGTTTAGCATTTACCTTTTTCTCAGCACTAATAGCACTATCAAGATCTACATTTTTGCTGTCGAGGTTTTTCATCATTACTTCGAATGCTTCATCAACAATATTAAGGAAGTCATCCAAATCTTTGGCTTGCTCTTGAGATAACCAAATTTTTTCGTCGTAACGCTTCTCGATAGTAAATGTCATCCCTTTATAGATATCACCAATTCTTTCAATTTCGTGAGCAGCTCTTAGTAAGTTGTTCACCTCAGTAATTTGAGAAGAAGAAAGTGATTGATCTTTTGAGATTTTAGATAAGAAGATCGTTACCTCGTGGTGCATTCTATCAGAGTTTTCCTCGAATTTACGCAACTTAGAAGTATACTTCTTTCTATCTTTTTTATTATCACTACTTGTAGAAAGCATCGCTCTACATGTATTTGTTTGTTTTGCTGCAATCTTACCAAAACGCTTAATCTCATTTTTAGCTTGCTCAACACCAGCTTCGTTTGCGATTGGTCGTCCATCAGAAATAAATTCTAACGAATACTCATCTTCATCTTCTTTCTCTGGTACCATCTTGATTACGATATCACGAATCTGATGTACAAAGAATACCATGATAAATGTATTCAGAATGTTGAATGTGGTATGGAAGATTGAAAGAGCTACTGGAACTGCTTCAGGGTCTGTCATTGGATCACCTGTTCCAAAGTAATTTGTAGCTATATATACGATTAACTTCAAGAAGAAAGGATAAATCAGTAACATCCAGAATACACCTGTAACATTAAAGATTAAGTGAGCTCTTGCCGATCGTTTTGCATTAGTATTACCAACAATAGCAGCAAGGTTTGCCGTAATTGTAGTACCAATATTTTCACCTAAAACCATTGCTGCAGCAACATCAAAAGGAATGACCCCTTGGTTACATAGTACAAGCGTTAATGCCATGGCAGCTGATGATGATTGTACGATAATCGTAATTAAAGTACCCACCACTACAAAGGCAGCAGGAGCAAATACACCTAAAGCACCAAATGATTCTAAGAAAGAAAGTTGTTCGTGACTTAATTCTGGAACAGAGTTTTTTAACTCTTGAAGACCAATAAATAATAAAGCGAATCCTACTAATGTGTTACCCCAATCTTTTGTTTTCTTCGAATTAGCAAACATCATTGGGAAAGCGACAGCAATAATTGGCATTGCTAGCTTTGCCATTTTTACTTTGAAGCCTAAGATTGAGATAATCCAAGCGGTAACTGTAGTACCTACATTGGCCCCCATAATCACCCCTATAGATTGAGTTAAGCTTAATAATCCAGCATTAACAAAACTTACTACCATTACAGTAGTAGCTGAAGAGGATTGAATGATTGTAGTGATAAGAAAACCAGTAAATACACCGGCAACTCTGTTTGAGGTCATTGCAGAAAGAATACTTCTCATTTTATCTCCTGCAACGTTTTGGATACCTTCACTCATGATTTTCATCCCGTAGATGAAAAGCCCTAGCGATCCAATAAGTTGTAAAAACTCAAAAATACCAAATTCCATATCTAACGTAAATACTACGAACTCAAATTCACTTGAATTTTGAACTCACAAATTAACTCAATTACAATCGAATCTCCCTTGGTTGAGTAGTTAAATTAATAATTTGTTAACCTTGGATGAAAATAAATGTAAACCTGAGTACTTATTTTATTAGTCTTGAATAAATATTTTCCAACTAATATTTACCCCCAAAATGAATACTTTCTCATTTTGAAACGCAATAATGTCACTTTCTAAATTATTATCATAATAAGTTCCTTATTTACACCATTAAAAATAGATATTATTTGCAATTCGGAAGGTATTTGCATGAGCTTCTATGATTAAATTTAGTTGTGGAGAATATCCTCCACCCATACTTACTGCGACTGGAACTTTCTCTGTAAAACACTTTTCAAAGACCATTTGATCTCTGTCCTTACAACCTTGCATACTCATCCCTAGTTTTCCTAATTTGTCAGTTTTTAAAATGTCTACACCTGAAAGGAAAAAAACAAACTGTGGTTGAATGTTAGAAAATAGCTCTTCTATTTTTTGTCTGAGTATTTTTAAGTAAGTAGCGTCATCTGTTTGATCTTCTAATGGGATGTCAAGATCTGACGTTTCTTTATGCATAGGGTAATTGTTTGCGCCATGCATGCTGAAAGTGAATACCTTATTGTTATCTTGAAAAATTTCTGCAGTACCATTGCCTTGATGTACATCAAGATCGAGAATTAAGATGCGTTCAAAGCCTTTATAGTCGATTAAATATTGAGCAGCTACTGCAAAGTCATTAAGTAAGCAAAAACCTTCACCATGTTCTGAATAAGCATGATGTGTACCTCCGGCAATATTCATCGCAACACCATATTTTAAAGCATATTCAGTACAGTCTATTGTCCCTTGAGTAATAATTAATTCCCTTTTAATTAATGCCGGAGACATAGGAAGACCAATACGTCTTTCTTCTTTATAACTTATTTCTTGATGTTTAAGCTTATGCCAGTATTCCGGTGTATGTACCTTCAATATATGTTTTTCTTCTACTTCCACTGGAGCAAAAATATTATCTTCTTCTATTGTACCTTCATATTTTAATTGTTCAATAAGAAGAGGATATTTATCCATCGGAAATCGATGATCTTTCCTAACGGGATGTCCATAGCAAGGGTGATACGCAATCTTCAGCATTCACTAATAGGTTTTTGCAGATAACATTACTAAAGTACAAGCTTCCTCGAAGAAGATATTTTCTTGGCGAAGCTTCTCATAAAAGACTTCATTTTCTGTACCAGGATTGAATATGATTCTTTTCGGTTTTAATGAAATAATGTAATCCATCCATTTTTCCTGATGTCCTGGTCCTACATACATAGTTACAGTGTCTACGTTATCAATGTGTGGCTTTTCATTAATAATTTTTACACCATTGCCTACTTCACCTTTTTTTATTCCTAATGGGATGATTTCATGACCATTTTCTGTTAATCGCTGTGCAGCAAAGAAAGCATATCTAGAAGGATTTGGAGTAGCACCAATAATCACTGTTTTCTTCATTTTGATGTTTAATTCAATTGTTTTTTTATGATTTTGCGAATATAAAATTTACATTTACTAACAAAAGTAAACTCTTCAAATTTTTTATTCACCAAAGCAAACTAATTAACTATGATAACAAAACTAATTAGATCATACTATGTGATCTTGATTTCATGTGTCAGTCTCATTGCCCAAGAAGTTCCGAAGAAAATGTCATACGGTAAGGTTTCTGAAGAGATGTTGAAACTCAAAACCTATGAAAAAGACTCTACTGCCAACGCCTTTGTTATTGGTGATGTCGGCCGACTATATTTCGATGTTAAAGATGGGAAATGGGTGACATATTTTAAACGCCACACAAGAATTAAAGTTTTTAATAAGGAAGGTTATGATCAAGGAGATATATCAATTCCTTATTATATGGCGAAAAACTCTGAAGAAAAAGTAACAAATATAAAAGGTGCTATATACTCATTAGAGAATGGAAAAATCGTTAAAGAAAAGATTTCTGGAGATGATGTTATCAAAGAAGAAATAGATAAAAACCATGGAGTTTATAAAATTACATTTCCGAATTTAAAGGAAGGTTGTGTATTTGAATATACTTATGTTCATCAATCTGAGTTTACATATAACATTAATGATTGGGATGTACAAAGAGAAATACCTGTTTTGTTCAGTAGCTACAATATGGAAATTCCTGAATATTTTAAATATCAGGTAACTAATTCAAGATATTATACCATCCCAGAGTTGCAGTCTGGAAGAAATCAAAAAACATTTAATTTAAGAATTACTCCACCAGATGGAGGCAGACCTGAGTTGCACACTTTCGATGAAGATATTACAGTAAGGAAATGGAGAGCAGAATATGTTCCGGCATTTAAAGAAGAGCCATTTATGACTTCTCCTCATGACTATTTAGGTCGTTTAGAGTTTGAGTTGCTAAGCTCGAACTATGATCGAGAATTTCATTCATCTTCTTGGAAGAAAGTAATGAATGAACTGAGAACTTCCGTTAGTGTAGGAGGACAACTAGGAAGAACTTCTTACATGAAAGCTCAGTTGGAAGCAATTAAGTCCGAGACTGAAGATCCAATGCAAAGAGCATTTTTAGCTTTTGAATTAGTAAAAAACCGTATGATGTGGGATGGTAAAGCAACGATTTATTCAAAGGATGGTTTGAAAAAACCTTTTCTCGAGAAGAAAGGTAGTTCCGCTGATATTAATTTAATGCTTGTTGCTGCTTTACAAGAGCTGGATGTTGCAGCAGTACCTCTATTTACTAGTACTCGTAATTATGGGAAGATTGTTAGGAGTAGCCCAAAAATGACACAATTAAACTATGTATTGGCTTGTGTGAATATTAATGACAAGATTATACTTTTAGACGCTACGGATAAACTACTTTCTTTTGGAATGTTACCAAAAAGAGCACTCAGTTATCAAGGTGTTGTGATGAGTGATAACTCTCATGTTAATGGTGAGTTCATCAATATCAAACCAAGTAATACAGATTATGAATCTGTTAGAAGCAGTATTGTAATTGGTGATGATTTCTCAGCAAATGCAGAGGTAATATATACTTATAAAGGATACGGAGCTTATCGTTGGAGAAAAAAGTTAGTCAAGGAGCCAGAGGAGGAAGAGTACCTTACAAAAATTGAGGAGAAACATAGTAATGTTTTGATAGATGAATATTCAAATGAAAATAAAGATAAAATAAACGATTTCGGTAAAGAAAACTTTAAGGTGACATTCGAAAGTGTTGTGGAAAAAGTAGGGGATAAGTTGTTTTATAACCCTATGCAAATGATAGAAAAAAGTAAAAATCCCTTTACTCAAGAAGCTAGAAAATATCCTATTGAATTCCCTTTTCCTATTGCTAGAAAGTTTATGATAGAAACTCAACTTCCTAAGGGATATGTTGTAAGTGAAGTGCCAAAACCCATCATCATGAAGCTACCAGAGAATGCGGGTAAATTACGTTATAGCGTACAACAATCTGGAGATAAAATTATTGTCATTTTCGATCTAAAAATTCAGAAACAAGTATTTCTACCTACAGAATATGGAATACTGAAATCGTTCTTCGATAAAATTTATCAGTTTGAAACTAATCCTATTATGATTTCTAAAAGAGCAGTAGAATGATAAGAAAAATATTTTTAATTGTTCCTTTGATCATATTTTCAATTAGTGCAAATGGTCAGGAGAAAATTACTGAGGAACTTAAAAAAAATGCTAATGCTATAATTTTAGAAGATCGACAGGTGTTTAATATCATCGATGATGGTCATGCTGTATTTCAGCAAACCATGAAAGTGATGATTTTAAATAAATCAGGAAAAAAGTATAGTGTAATGGGAACTCCTTACGACCCTTTAACTCCAATAAAGGAATTTGAAGTTAAGACTTTAGGACCTGGAGAAAAAAAAGCTCGAAAGTTTAAGTCATCTGAAATAAAAGATGTTAGCTATGTGAGTAACTTTTCTGTTTTTGAAGATGATCGAATAAAATATGTAGATCCTGAGATTACTACTTTTCCTACTATCGTTGAGTTTTCCTATGAGCAAGAATTCGATGGATTATTTATTTATCCTTCTTGGAGCCCAATGGCAGGTGAAAACTTATCAGTGCTCCAATCCACTTTTGAAGTACATACACCCCAGGATTTTCCTTTACAAATAGATTCGCAACATGTGAACAAACATAATGTGTCTTTGGTAAATGGAAGAACTGTCCATGAATGGAAAATTGAAAATGTATCATCTATAAAAGGGCGAGAAAAGTTGGCTCCTAGCCTAATCTCAAACTTCCCAAGAGTAAAAATTGCACCAAGAACCTTTACTTATGAAAATACAAAAGGTGAACTAGATAGTTGGTCGTCTTTTGGAGAATGGATAGTAGGTTTAAACGAAGAGTCTGATGATTTACCAGCATCAACGATTACAGAAATAAGAGCTTTAACATCAAAAGCCTCAACAAACCTTGAGAAAGCTCAAATTGTGTATCAGTATGTTCAGGATAAAGTTCGATATGTAAGTATTCAATTAGGTATTGGAGGCTTCCAACCTATGAAAGCATCATTGGTTGATGAGAAGAGTTATGGAGATTGTAAAGCACTATCTTTTTATACACATTCTTTGATGAAAGCTGTTGGAGTAAAAAGTCACTATGCATTGGTAAAGGCGGGAGACAGTAATTATTCTATCAAAGAGTCTTTTATTAGCTCTCAGTTCAATCATGTTATTTTATGTTTACCTGAGATAGACCAAGATACAGTATGGCTTGAATGTACAAGTCAGTCAGCACCTTTTGGCTATTTGGGAGATTTTACTGGAAATAGAAAGGCGTTATTAATAGATAAGGGACAATCACACCTAGTAAATACTACTAATTATTTATCTGATGATAATTCTTTTGAAAGATCTACTAAGATTAATGTATCAGGTACAAACTTATCCTCGGCATCATTAGAAACTGTCGCAAAAGCAAAAGGTTATCAGTATGATCGATTTAGCTATTGGGTTAAACTGACAGAAAAAGAAAGAAGAGAAACATTTCTGAAAAGGTATGGTTTGATGACTTCTGAGCTTATTCATTTAAATATTGAACTTAATAAACAATACCCATTACCTTCTGTGGATGTTGATTTTCTACTTCAAGTGAATGAATATGCGAAGACCTTTGAAGAGGGAGGAATGTATCCTATTTATCCTTATGCAGATGAGTATAGTTTACCTAAAAGGTATAGATCAAGAACTCAGCCATTTGAGATTAAATACCCTTATACAGACTCTGATACTCTATATTTTAATTTGACTGAAGGTGTTGAACTAAAAGAGATGCCTGCAGATATATTTATTGATAAAGACTTTGGTAAGTACCGATTATCTTTTGAAAAAGTAAATGAACAACAGATCAAAGTACTTCGTATTTTGACAATGAATAAAGGAATCTACCCTGCTGAATTATACTCTCAATATTATCTATTTTGGAAGAAAGTGTTGTCAAATGATCATCAGAAATTCTGGATTAGTAGAGTAGAGAAAAATGAACAGAGTTTGGATAATTAAAGTTCTCAATTAATTTTTTACAATTCTATTATTACTATTTAAACTTACTATGAAAAACAGTGTATTCTGTCTTATTATCGCAATTGCTATCATTTTTACTCAACAATCTTATGGTCAGAAAGTACCTAAAAAGCTGACATATGGAAAGGTCTCAAAAGAGTTATTAGCGTTAAAGAGCTATGACAAAGATTCTACTGCCAATGCATTAGTTATTGGTGATATGGGGTGGCTAACTTTTGATATTGAAAATAATTCATGGATCATCAGAACCAAACGTCATTTGAGGATCAAAGTTTTTAATAAAGAGGCATTCTATTTAGGGAATATCAAGTTACCGTATTATAAGTATAAAGGTACTGATGAAGTAATCAACTCTATAAAAGGAGCTATTTATTATCTAGAAAAAGGTAAAGTAGTCAAGAAAAAAATTGATCAAAGTGATGTTCGAATTTTAAGACATTCTAAAACTAAAGGTTTTTATAAAGTTACCTTTCCTCGTTTAAGAGAAGGCTGTGTTATCGAGTTATTTTACAATAAAAATTCAGAGTTTTTAAGCCATATTGATAATTGGGAAGTTCAACGAGAAATTCCAGTTTTAATGAGTGCTTTCTCAATGGAAATACCAGAAAGTATGAAATATAAAGTAGTGAACTCTAGATACTTTCCTATAAAAGAATTGCCTTCAACAGGTTCATCAAAGACATTCAACCTTCGAACTAAAGATAATACATCTCTTCAAAGTTTAACTCTCGTAAAAACAACAAATGACGAGTATATACAGAATTATAATGTAAGAAGATGGAGAGTAGAACAAGTTCCTGCGTTTAAAGAAGAACCATTTATGACTTCACCTCAAGATTATTTAGCAAGATTGAAGTTTGAATTATTTAGTGCGAATAATAAACAGGATTATCATTCGAATTCTTGGACAGGGGTTGTAAAGGTTCTGAATTTACATTCGAGAGTAGGTGATCAGATGCATAGGGTTGGTTTTATGAAAGAAAGGTTGGATGCCATAAAAAATAAGACTCCAGATCACCTTGAAAGAGCTAAACTAGCATATGATATTATATCAAAGAGAATGAATTGGAATAAAGAATTGTCAGTTTATTGTCATGATGGAGGTACGAGAAAAGCCTATCTAGATCGAAGGGGTAATGTTGCAGAGATTAACTTGATGCTTTTTGCTGCTTTGGAATATCTAAATGTTCCTACAATTGCAGTTTTTTCATCAACGAGAGGTTATACTATGATCACACCTGATGAAGCTGAAATTAATCGTTTGAATTATGTTTTAGCTGCAATTAATATTGATGGAAAATATATTCTATTAGATGCAACAACAAAAAGTCATCCTTTTGGTGTTTTACCTCTTAGAGCTTTGAACTACCAAGGGGTGATCTTATCAAAAAATCAAAATTTAGATGGTAAGCTTCTTTCTATAGAACCAACTTCATTAGAATATAAATCAATACAATCGCGAGTAAGTATTAATAGAGATCTATCGGCAATATGTGATTTTACAGTTTCGTATAAAGGGTATGATGCTATCAATTGGAGGAATAAACATTTATCGAAATCAGAGGAGACTTATCTTGAGGAAAAAGAAAATCAGTTAGAAGGGTTAACTGTAGAGAGTTATGAAAGAGAAGGTGCTAAAAGTTTAAACTCTTCTATAAAAGAGATCTATAAATTTAATCTCGAAAAATGTATTGAGGATGTAGGTGGGCAATTGGTGTTTAACCCAATGGTAATGATTGAAACTAGTAAAAATCCTTTTACTCAAGAAACTAGAAGGTACCCAGTTGAGTTGCCATATGGTGTAAAGAGGAAATACATGATTCAAGTAGAAATACCGGATAATTTAGCAATTAAAGAATTACCAAAACCTCAGATAGTGAGGATGCCGGGGAATAGTGGGAAATTAAAGTATGTAATTACTCAAACATCAGATCGTTCATTTATGATTTTGTTTGATTTAGAAATCAAAAAGATAGTTTTTTCTCCAGATGAGTATTCACTCTTAAAAAACTTCTTTGATCAAATTTATAAATTCCATACATCGCCTGTTTTATTAGTTAAAAACGAGATGTAAAAAAAAGGCCAACTGATACATGATCAGTTGGCCTTAATACATTCCAAACAATTATATTTCATCTAATAGTGTAATGGTAGTTCTACGGTTGAGTTGGTGTTCCTCTTCAGTTTCAGCGTTAAATACTACTGGAAGAAGTTCACCATATCCCTTAGCTTCTAAACGATCTCTATCGATTCCTCTAGAAATGATATAATTAACAGCCGCTTCAGCTCTTTTTTGGGATAACTTGATATTGTACTTTTCAGAGCCTCTATCATCGGTATGAGATCCAAGTTCAATACTTATATTTTGATGCTGTTTTAATAGAGTCACTACTTTATCTAGTTCCCTAGCAGCATCGACCCTGATTCTATAATCATCAAAATCATAAAGAATATTGTTCAGAGTGATTTCACCTTCTTCGATTAATTCGTCATAGTAATCTTTGGTCAATTCAACCTCAGATTCTAAAGTGTAATCAACAATTTTCTCAGGACGGTCTTTAATATCTTCTTGGTCTACCTCTTTATCTGCGGTAGTGTAGTATACAGAGTCTTTAAAATATTTCTGCTTAGTGGCGATTAAGATATAGTCATCACCCATCTTTAGTTGGGTTTTAAATTCATAACGTCCATCTGTATCTGATACCACTTCTTCAATAACATTACCTTCAATATCTTGAAGTTGTACTGTCACTTCTGGTAACTTAGATTCTGTAGTATCTTTTATAGCAATAGAATTACCCGCTAAGAAATAATTGACAGGTTTAAGTATTGGAGTTTTGTCGGAGAAGAAATAGATATTGTCTTTTCCACTACCATTATCAGCCCTGTTTGAAGTAAAAGCACCAAATCTTTTTTCAAGAAATACCAATCCAAAATCATCACCTGGAGAGTTGAACGGTTGGCCCATGTTCTTGATTGTAATTTTATTATCCTTCCTTGTTGCCTGATAAATATCTAAACCTCCTAACCCTGCATGTCCATCAGAAGCGAAATACATTTTACCGGTTGGAGCAACAAATGGAAACATATCATTACCTCTTGAGTTGATTCTTGGTCCCATATTACGAGGTTTTCCCCAAGTGCCATTTACATTTCTCTTCGAACGGTAGATGTCAATACCACCATATCCACCTTTTCTATTTGATGCAAAGTATAATGTTTTTCCATTTGTACTTAATGCAGGACAAGCATCCCATGATTGTGGGTTTGATATTGGTAGTAAAGTAGGTGTAGACCATTCTCCGTTCTCAAACGTACTTTCATAGAGATCTACTTCTTTAAAGTTTTCTTTATGGTGCCCTGTATTACTTCTGGCAAAGATCATATACTTACCATCTTTCGAGAAAGTGGCAGAAGCTTCATGAATTTTTGGAGAGTTGATTAAGCTGTCGAAAAACGTAACGGATCCATTGCAGCTATCTGCTCGATCAAAGGTGTATTGGTAGATATTAGAAAAACCATCCCCAGTACCATGGTAAACCGTTTCAGCATCTCTTGTTGATGTGAATACCAATTGGTCTTTATAAAACATTGGAGAGTAGTCGTCAGCTTCGCTATTGATTGCATCACATTTTGTGATCTCAATAAAAGGGTCTGTATTTTTTGATAAGCTATCTACTACTGCAAGATGTTTGATTTCGTCTTTTGCTCTACGGATTAATTGACGATTTGTACCTTCTTTTGTGTAACGTTCAAAAAGAGAACGAGCCTTTTTATAATTGCCCTGAAGTTCTAAACCATAGGCATAATAAAAGTACATGTCCATATTTTGATAGCCAGCATCTTTAGCCTTTTTATAATAAGGTAATGCTTCTAACATTCGGTTTGACAAACGATAGGCTTCTGCTATTTTGAAATATGCTTCAGGCTTTTCTTTTTTATACTTTTCTGATTTAGCAATTTCTTCATATTTTTTTATAGCAGGTTGGTATTCACCTTGATCAAAGTGTGTTTCAGCAACTTTCAAAGGAGAAGAGCAGCTAGTGACTAGGCTGATAACAGATATAAATAGGAGAAGACGCTTCATATTGTTTATATGCGTTTCGAGGGTTTGCAGAGTTAGTGATCCATAAGGATCTAAATTTTTCAGAACTATTCTGAGTATAGAAGTTACCTTATTGTTTGAAAATAAGCAAATATTTTATCTACAATCAGAACTAAAAAGAAAAGGAAAAAACAGAAGCACATCTTCTACTTTTTCCTTTTGTATTATTTTAATAATAGGCTTATTAAGTATTAAGCATCAATTTCCGCTTTAAATACTGGTGTGGCAGGGCCTGAAAGAATAATATCAGTATAATTACCTTCTGATACTTTTTGGAACCCAACACCTAAAATTCCACCTAAAACTTTAATTTCAATAGGACTTTGCATCCCTAATTCAATATTAGCTGCGATTGCACAAGCTGTTACACCTGTACCACAAGCATAAGTTTCATCTTCAACACCTCTTTCATAGGTTCTTACACTTAATGCTTGTTCACCTGTTACTTCAGCAAAGTTTACATTGGTACCTTCTTTGGCAAAACGATCATTGTAACGTACGGCCTTGCCTTCAGCTACTGCATCAAAGTTGGTAATGTCTTTTTCGAATCGAACATAATGAGGTGAACCAGTATCCATAAAATAATGATCCGAATTATTTTCGATTTCACCTGGAGGATTCATTTTTAAATGAACAGTTTTTTGATCGTCCAATGTAGCTTCATGACTACCATCAGCAGCCCAAAAAGATGTATCTGTATCGAATAAACCTAATGTATGTGCGAATCGTACGGCACAACGTCCGCCATTTCCACACATAGATCCCAAATGCCCATCAGCATTAAAGTATACCATTTCGAAGTCATACCCTTCCTTTAAACGGATTAAGATTAACCCGTCTCCACCTACACCAAATCTTCTATGGCATAAAAAAGCCACTTTTTCATGATCTGTAATATCAAAAGTATTTTCTCTATCATCAATCATAATGAAGTCGTTGCCAGCCCCTTGGTATTTCCAGAAATTTATCATCGGTTTATATTTTTTTCTATTAAATCGTATTTATCACAAAGGTATTTTTTTTACCCAAAAACAGAAAAATAACACAAAATGTATACAAAAATAACACAACCTGTTAGAAATCTATATTCATTTTCTTTCAAAAATCACCTTAAACGAATTTTCAATTTTAGCTTTTGATCATTATATGTAACTTTCGACAAATAACAAACAAGAAGTTTATGCATAGAATTAACGAGTTATTCGAAAGAAAGCAGCAGGACGTATTAAATATTTACTTTACTGCTGGCTATCCAAAATTAGAAGACACTAGAACTGTATTAAAAGCATTGCAAGATGGCGGTGTTGACCTTATTGAAATAGGTATTCCTTTTTCAGACCCTGTAGCTGATGGTCCAACTATTCAAGAGAGTAATATGAAAGCTCTTGATAATGGTATGACAATGCATAAACTATTTGAACAATTAGAAGGGTTTAGAGAAGAAGTAGATGTGCCTGTAGTAGTAATGGGTTATTTTAATCCAATTATGCAATATGGCTTAGAGAAGTTCTGTAAGGATGCCCAACGAGTAGGAATCGACGGTATTATTGTTCCAGATTTACCAATGATTGAATACCTAAGCAATTTAAAAGGTATGTTTGATGAGCATGGTATTCGAAACACATTCCTTATTTCACCACAAACTACCGATGATAGAATTAAGGAAATTGATAATAACACAGAAGGATTTATTTATATGGTTTCTTCAGCGAGTGTTACAGGAGCAAAAACAGGTATTTCTGACGAACAGGTAGATTATTTTAAAAGAATTGAAAACATGAATTTGAAAAACCCAAGATTGATTGGTTTTGGTATTTCAGATCATGCGTCATTTAAGCAGGCTTCTTCCTATGCAAACGGAGCCATCATTGGTTCCGCATTTGTGAAATTAATTGGACAGTCTGAGAATTTATCTGAAGATATTCAACAATTCGTAAAGGATATAAAAGGAGAGTAGATTAAATTATTTTTCTACATCAATAAAAAAAACCTAGTCCAATAAGTTGAACTAGGTTTTTTTATTTTAAGGTGTTTAACAATCAATAGGCGTTGATTATCTACGGCTCATTTTTAAAACTTTCTTTTGAAGTTTTTGAACGTCTTTACCTTCTTGCATTCCAGCAAGAATAGCTTTGTTATAAGCAGTGATTGCCATGTCGTTAGCACCATTCAATGCAAGGTAATCTCCTTTTACTTCTAAGTTGTCTGAGTTAGCATTGATTTCGATTGATTTCTCAATCCAAATGTAAGCTTCGCTCAAATTCGCTTTCAATTCAATACATCTCTCAGCAGCGTCTGAATAAACAGCCCAATCAGATGCAGAAGCATTTTCTACTGACTCACGAAGCTTTGTGATCTCGTTGTCCTCATTTTCCATTCCTTTAGCTAAAGAAACGTTTACAGCAAGAATTGAAACTAATACGAATGCAAGAAGTTGTTTTAAAGATTTCATGATTGATATATAATTTTGAGGTTTATTTTAAATCTAAATGTTTACACAAAGAGTATTGCTATAAGCTTGCCAATTGAGGTTATATGATTGATATTCAGTAATTTATGTATGTATTTTATTGAAAAAACCAATTTTAAGTGTAAAAATGACTAAGAAATCGTCACAGATTTGAACAGAGTGTACGAAAATGATCATATTTTTGTGAGTTATTCCGAATAATATTTTGTTTTAACTCTTTTGTTAACTGTTGTTTAGAATTTTATCTATGTTTTGTGTGTGATATTTAGAATTTAATATCGCGTGTTTACATTTGGTGAGTTGTGTTTGTTGTACATTTATAAACACAATGCTGTAGTTTTTATGGATTTCATAAATATTTGATTGTTATTTTGATTATTCTTTAAAAATCAATCTTTATATAAAATATTTTTTACGATAATATCATTTTACTCTTGGTTTATGTATCAATTGAATAAAGGTGTTCACTTTTGAAACATAGGATATTTTGTCGTTAAATAGGGTATAGAAACGGTCACTTTCTAAATACTATAGGAAGTACTTTTAAGTACTTATTAGGGGGCTAGATTAACTATATCTACCAAGAGTAATATTTCGAATTGATTGAGAGAAGTAGAGGGTATTTACCAATGAAATTTCGTTTACATTTGAATAGATAGTAAGGAAAAAAGTTTATATACAAAAAAGCCTCTCTATTTCTAGAGAGGCTCACATATGGTATTGATATGTATATATTATCTAGCTAAATTCAATAATTTCTTTTGTACTTTGCTTACATCATAGCCATCGTTGTCAGAAATCGCTTTTAAAATAGATTGTCTGTAAGCTTCGATCGCCATTTCTTTAGCTCCGTTTACTGCAAGATAGTCACCTTTTAATTCTAAGTTTCTTGCATTAGGATTAATTTCAATAGCTCTTTCTAACCAGATATAAGCTTCGCTCATATTTGTTTCTAGTTCGATACATCTCTCAGCTGCATCTGCGTAAATTTGCCAATCTGATGCAGAAGCATTTTCTACAGCTTCACGTAATCTAGTGATTTCGTTATCATCATTGGCAGCGAAAGTAGTACCGAATGCAAAAACTGAAATAATTGTAACTGCGATTAAGTTTCTTAAATTTTTCATGGCAATATATATTTTAATAGAAAGTGTTCGAAAATTGTTTACACATACCGTAATACTATTCTTGCGCCATAAAAATATAAAATACTGACAATCAATTATTTAAATGTGATTTTTATGGAAATAAGTATAAAATATACACTTTAAATTGTATCATGATTGGACAAGGTGTTCAAAAGTGTACATAGAATAATGCAATTTCCAAATATTATTTTATTTACAACCTAAAAGGTGATCTCTGTCAATATAAAAAATAGGTAAAAGTGATCATGATTAGTTTTTTATTTTGGATCTAAGTGACAAAGGAATTAATATTTATGACATTTTTATTTAAACATGATAATTTTTTGTTCTGTGTTTTGAGAATATTGAAAATTTTCAATCGATTATTTATTAATATGTGAATTTATGTCTCATATTTTCTGTGAAATTTCACTTTTCATAAAAAACTGTCCGTTTTTGGAAGTATAGTTGTTTTATGTACATTTATAGTGTTCGAAAACAAAAAAAGAGGTATTTCTACTAGAGAAATACCTCTTCATATTTATGTACAATTGAACTTAGATAGACATATCTAAATCCCAGTTTTCTAAGATATCAGCAACCTTTCTAACGAACATTCCACCTAAAGCTCCATCTACAACTCTATGATCATATGAGTGAGAGAAATAAGCAAATTGTCTAATACCAATTACATCCCCTTGTGGTGTTTCAATTACCGCAGGTTTTTTACGGATAGTACCTACAGCCATAATCGCCACTTGTGGTTGCATAATAATTGGTGTTCCGATAGTATTACCAAAAGAGCCGATGTTGGAAACAGTATATGTACCACCAGAAAGTTCTTCTGGCTTTAATTTATTTTCTCTTGCTCTAATCGATAGATCTTGAATAGCGATAGCTAAACCGCTTAAGCTTAATCTATCTGCGTTTCTAATTACAGGAACGATAAGGTTACCATCAGGTTTAGCTACAGCCATACCAATATTGATGTCCTTTTTAACTACGATATTATCGCCATCTACTTGAACATTAATCATTGGGAACTCCTTAATTGCTTTAGCAATTGCAGAGATGATGATAGGCATAAATGTTAGCTTAGCACCTTCGTTTTTCTGGAATGCATTCTTATTTTTATTTCTCCATAATACAACATTCGTAAAATCAGCCTCAACACATGAAGTAACATGTGGAGCGATTTGTTTTGAAGCCACCATACGTTCTGCAATCATCTTACGGACTCTGTCCATTTCGATGACTTCATCACCATTGTCCATTGAAACTGCTGGAGCCTGAGGAGCAGGACGGGCAGCAACTGGTGCAGGTGCAGGAGTTGAAGTAGGTTGAGATACTTTTGGAGCAGGAACATGACCTTTCTCAAGGAAAGCCATCATATCGTTCTTTGTCACTCTTCCGTCTTTACCAGAACCTGGAATAGTATCTAAGACTTCTTGTGAAATTCCTTCTTTCTTGGCAATATTTCTAACTAAAGGAGAATAGAAACGGTTACCGCTTTTAGCAACGATTTCATTATTTGCATTATTAGAAGGAGGAGTATTTGGGGTGGATTGTGAAGTAGTGGTAGTTTCAACAGGAGTTGTTGTTTCTTCTGCAGCACTTTCGCCTTCAGTTTCTACTATAGCGATAGGAGCACCAATTTGAACAACATCGTCTTTTTGAACTAATATTGTTTTAATAACTCCTTCTACTGTGGCAGGAACTTCTGTATCTACTTTGTCGGTGGCTACTTCAACTACAGATTCATCAAGGGTAATAGAATCACCCTCATTTTTTAACCATTCTAAAACTGTAGCTTCCATAACACCTTCTCCCATTGCTGGAAGAATCATTTCTACTTGTGCCATATATATAGTTGATTTGTATATCTAATCTCAAAACAGGACAGGCCAATTTTCTGCAAAGGTAATAAAAGAGTTAGAGAAAAATTAGCGTACAAAATACATTTATGTGATTATCGTCACCTTTCGAAAATTATACTTTGTTAATTATTGTGAGGTTTTCTTAAAGAATCTCATTAATAACTTTTGTCTACACTTTAAACCTTAAAAGAATAGTAGGTAATCTGCAGAATTATCAGAAAATTGATGAAATAAATATTTTGAAAAACATTATGAATAAAAATTCAATCCAACATATATTTTTTGATTTAGACCATACTCTATGGGATTTTGAAAGAAATTCTGATGAAACACTGATCTCTTTATTTGAGAAATATAAAATAGGAGAGCAAGGAGTAAATATTGAAGATTTCTTAGCTGCTTATAAAAAGATAAATCATCAACTATGGGATTTATACAATCATAGTAAAGTCACAAAAGAGGATATAAGGTTGAAGAGATTTCCTATGGCTTATGAAGAGATCGGGTTGGACCCTACAACTTGTCCGGATCGTATTGGTGATGAATATTTGGAAATTTGTCCACATAAACCTTATCTAATCGAAGGTTGTGTAGAGCTTTTAGAAGGGTTGAAAGGGAAATATACACTTCATATTTTATCGAATGGTTTTGACAAAACACAAAGTATAAAGTTATCAACAACGGGGTTGAATAAATATTTTGATGTTGTTGTTACTTCAGAATCTTGCGGTGCAAAGAAGCCTTCTCCAGAAATTTATACCTATGCTCTAGAAAAAGCAGGTGCAAATGTTGATAACTCAATAATGATTGGGGATAACCCTATTACAGATATTAAAGGAGCGAAAGATTTTGGCCTACAAACGATCTATTTTGGACAAGAAAATACTGTAGCTGATATTGAAGTAAAGTCATTAATTGAAATCCTGGAATATCTGTAAACCTTGTTAGTGGATAAACATTAGGTATATGAACATAATGTGAATCAAAAGGAGCTAACAATCAATAAGGTAGGATTGATGTTAAATTTGTTGAAATTAGTTGTTAATGTTTGGCGTGTAATGTGTTAATTGTAGTATATTTATTTTGTAAATATTTATTAACATCCGATTCACTAACGAAACACATATGACAACTACAGTTAAATCTTCATCTGAAAGAGAAAAAGCAATTAAACGTCTCAAATCTGACCTCCATAAATGGAGAAAATATGAAAGAGCTTCTGCTTGGCTCAAAGAGCAAATGTTGCAATGGGAAATTAATAATGCATAAAAAAGGTCATCACAACAAAAAGTGATGACCTTATATATTTTTATCGAGCTCTAATTATTTGGCAATACAGGTATCTATTGCGGCCAGAATAACATCACAAGCTTTATGAATTTCTTCATCTGAAATGATTAGAGGAGGGGCAATTCTGAAAGCATATGGAGTAGATAAAAACCAGTAAGTGATTACTCCATTTTCTATACAAGTAGTAACCACTTCATTAACTAATTCAAAGCTTTCCATATCAATGGCAAACATCAGCCCTTTTCTTCGAATCTCTTTTATGGCAGGGTGAGACTTTAATCGATCTTCAAATAATTGACCTTTTCGCTCTACATCATCAATTATGTTGTCTTCTTTTAATGTTTGAATAACAGCGTTGGATGCTGCACAACATACCGGATGACCACCAAATGTAGTGATATGTCCTAAAATAGGATCATGTGATAAGACTTTCATCTTTTCTTGAGAAGATACAAAACATCCCATAGCCATACCACCTGCCATTCCTTTGGCGATAGTTAGAATATCTGGTGTTACTCCGAAGTGCTCAAAGGCAAAGAATTTTCCAGTTCTACCGAACCCTGTTTGGATTTCGTCAAAGATTAATTGGGCACCTACTTCATCACATCTTTTTCGTAAAGCGGTCATGTATTCTATAGTAGGTATTCTTACTCCTGCATCTCCTTGAATTGGTTCTACAATTACTCCTGCTGTTTTTTCAGTTATATATTGAAGGTCATTTTCAACATTGAAGTTGATAAAACGAACATCAGGTAATAATGGCCTAAATGCATTTTTCTTTACTTCATTTCCTGATACACTTAATGAACCATGAGTATTACCATGATAGGAACGGTTAAAGCTAATGAGCTCAGTTCTTCCGGTGTATCTTTTGGCAAGTTTTAGTGCAGCTTCATTGGCCTCTGTACCAGAATTTACAAAGTAGGTGGCATTTAGCGAATCTGGTAATACAGACAATAAACTTTTAGTGAGTTCTATTTGCGGTTTTTGAACCATTTCTCCATAAACCATCACAAACAAGTATTTATCTACTTGGTCTTTTATCGCTTTGGTGATTTTTGGATGTCCATGCCCAAGATTGTTTACAGCAATACCAGAAATAAGGTCCATATACGACTTACCATTCACATCGTACATATATACACCTTTGGCATAATCAATTTCAATCCCTAAAGGGTAAGGAGAAGTTTGAGCTTGATGCTCAAAAAATATGTCCTTATTAGATTTGTTCGAAATATCCATTTGTAAATTCCTTTCGTTTAGCGAAGGTCTCGCTTAGAATTACAAAAATAATGAACAGACATGGTATTTGGTACAGATATCTGTTACTGCTTCGTAATAGGAAATAAAAAAAGGGAACCTTTCAGTTCCCTTTTCTATGCTATTGCTTAGCTTTATTTTGTTCTTTCAATTTTTTATTGAAAGCATTAATCTCTTTGCTGGTAACACCTGTTGCTTCACTAATTTTTTTAGTAGCAGTTTTACCAATTTCTTTTCTCTTTTCTTTGAAAGCCTCAGCAGTTACATCACCATTTTTCTTTGCCTTGTTGTTGTTGCCGTAGTCTTTGATTTGTTGAAGTTTAATTTCGTAAACACTCTTTTGTTGTTCTTCATTTAGACTAAATTCTTTTGCGAAGACTTCAGCATACTTTTCTGCTTTCACTTGAACCTTGCTTTTCTTTTTGTCTTGAGCAAAAGATGTGATTGAAACCATCACCGCTAGTAAAATAAATAAGTACTTTTTCATTTCTGGTTAACTAAAAAATAATAATAAATAGTATAAATGTCTATTGTCAAAAATAGACGAATAAGAATACACACATGGTATAAGAATGATTCGCAAAATAATACAAATCGTTCAAAAAGGAAGAAAAGTTAATTTACGACTGTAATAAGTCGATAATGTATTCACCTTTGTCATCAAAAATAATTACCTAACATTACACTAACAATAAAAATTAGCCATTTATGAAAAATACTTTTTTATCATTTTTGATCATTATAACATCTACATTATATATTAAAGCACAAACTAGGGTAGGAAGTCCTTTTACAGATCACATGGTTTTGCAACAGAATGAAGAAGTTAATCTTTGGGGATGGGATACTCCTGCAACAAAATTAACAGTGAAAGGGAGTTGGGGAGAAAGTGTTAAGACGATTGTAGACCAATCAGGAAAATGGAAAGTGACTTTAAAAACACCTGAAGGAAGCTATACTAATTATCAAATTACCATTAAAGGGACATCAACTATTAAACTTAGTGATGTTTTATTTGGAGAAGTATGGTTATGCTCAGGGCAATCCAATATGCAAATGCCTTTGCAAGGTTATTATGGCCAACCGGTAATAGGTAGTAGAGAGATGATAGCCTCATCAAACCAAAAGAATTATATCCGTTTGTATCAAGTAAAAAGAGCGTTTAATGGTGTAGTACAGGATACCCTTTCAGGTAAATGGACAGAAGCCGACCCATCTACTGTAAGAGCATTTAGTGCAGTTGCATATAGTTTTGGTAAAAAGCTGGCTGAAAATTTAAATGTTCCTATAGGATTAATTCATTCATCACAAGGAGGATCAAAAGCTGAAGCTTGGATGAGTGAAAGTATGTATAGAGAATTAAGTGATGATGAGATTGTTTATGAAGGGATCAACCAGAAGAAGGCAATTAAAACTCCTACCTTATATTATAATGCAATGATACACCCGTTGGTAGGGTATACAATACGAGGAGCTATTTGGTATCAGGGTGAAGCCAATCGATCTACTAATGCTACTCAGAAGTATAGTAAAGTTCAATCTACTTTGATAAATGGGTGGAGAACACTTTGGAATCAAGGCGATTTCCCATTCTATTTTGTGGAGATTGCTCCATTTGGATACAATGGAAAAGACAATGTAGAAGCAGCAGAATTAAGAGCGGAACAATACCTTACGACTGAACTAGTGAAAAACACTGCAATGGTATCCACAGCTGATTTAGGAGATTTAAAATACATTCATCCTTCACAAAAGGTCGAAGTAGGTAACCGTTTAGCGAATATCGCTTTATCTAAGGACTATGGAATAGAAGGGTTAGATTATCTGTCACCTATTTATAAGAGTTCAACTGTAAAAGGGAACTATGTTAGTGTTCAATTTGATGATGCACCTACAGGGATTACTACTTATAGTAAAGAACTAAAAGGATTTGAATTGGCGGGTGAAGATGGAAAATTCTATCCAGCAAAAGGAAAGTTTAAAAAATATCGTTTATCGGTTTTTTCTGATAGTGTCGCTAATCCAAAATATATAAGGTATGCATTCAAGAACTATCATGAAGGAAATTTATTTAGCGTAAATGGCCTTCCTGTGATACCTTTTAATAAGGAAATTGATAAAAAAGTGGAATAATCAAGCAAATAAACTAGTAAGAATATAAATATGACCTTTTGGAGGAACAATTTGACCCGATGAAGGAAATCGGACTTGTAATAGTGGCGTTTAATTAACTGTAATTCAGATTAAAACATAAAAAACTAGTCTTATGAAAAAGTTATTATTTGCTACAATTATTGGAATGTTTATGATGTCATGTAATGATTCGGAAGTTAATCCTGCCGTAGATGATAATGTAGACCCAGGTTTTGAAAATGTAGATCCAGAGTTTGGTTTACCAGAAGGAGAAGAAGTTGACCCAGGCTTTGAAAATATAGATCCAGGTTTTGGTTCACCAGAAGGAGAAGAAGAGGTTGATCCAGGTTTTGATAATGTAGACCCAGGTTTTAATAACCCAGGAGATAATACAACATCTATTTCTGAGTAATCCACCACAAATATTTATAAAATTAATTTGAAACAACCTTACTAGAAAATATTATGAAAAAGTTATTATTTGCTGCAATTATTGGAATGTTTATGATGTCGTGTAATGATTCGGAAGTTAATCCAATCGTAGATGATAATGTAGATCCAGGATATGAAAACCCAAGTGATCCAGGTTTTGGTAATCCAGGTGTAGATCCAGATTATGATAACCCAGGTAATGTAACTTTACCGACAGCTGAGTAATAATTAGGTTTAAAGTATACGCTAAACCGTAAAATATATATTAAAAGGTATTTTCCAGAAAATGGAGAATACCTTTTTTTATTGTCTTTCTTTACTCGTATCACAAGAGCAACTAGATCCACAGCGGCCATTTTTGGCATTACATCCCCATCCCATAATACTCATCAGAATAAAATATCCACCCATAACAATACCAGCAACTTCGTGGTTTTGTACGGATGGAGCTAAAACTGCAACACCAAGAGCGAGCCATAGCACTCTAGGTATATTCCAATTATTGAGTAATCTCTGTTTCATTTTTTCCAATTTAGAATTACTGCACTTACAAATATACCATATAATGTGCTATTAACAGGAGAAGAAGTAATAGCACAAGTTCCATTATTACATCCAATAAAATAATAATAGCTGTAACCGAGAGTTCCTCCTAGAAGTACCACAAGGATATTTTTCCAATAATTTGATATAAAATGCATCATTTCTTTATTCTCTTTTTTCAAAAATAACCAAATGAAATAGTATCTTATGTGATAAAGATTACATATTGTAGTACGATCTCTTAGGGTAAATTAAGAGTGTATTACTTCATTTGGTTTTAATCGAAAGCATTTTGAGAATATTTTATATACAGGAATCTAAAAGAAAGGAGAATTACCAAAAATTCGCAGAGGAGTTTGGTGGTACTTTTGACGGAGAAAACCTTAAGATTGATAATGATGACCTTAAAGTTGATATTACCTACTTTGAAAATATTTTTGGTGTAAGCGTTATTATCAATGAAGTTTATTTGGAGGATGATGTACGTTTTGAGATTAACCCAACCAAAGAAGAACAACTGATGCTATATACTCGATTTATGACGTCTTCTGATTCTCAGGTCATCATAAACGACAAAACTGTGGAACAAGAGTACATAGATTCTGCGGTGATCTCTAATAATAAAAATAGCCTAGAAACAATATATCGTAAAGGGAAAAAGATTAAATCAGTGACTATCGTAGTTCCATTTTCTGAGTGGATAAAAGTAACCAAAAATGATTACCCTGAGCTTACAGATTTTTTCCAAGAAGAAACGCCATGGATAGAGGTGGTGAAAGTCTCTTCAATTATGAAAAAGACCTTAGCAGAAATTTTTTCTCTAAAGAAAATGAGCTTTGGAAGGAGAGCTTTTACAGTAACTAAATCATTAGAGCTATGTTCCTTATTGTTTATTGAGCTGATGAAAAAG
Source organism: Flammeovirga sp. SubArs3 (assembly GCF_947387565.1). Classification (NCBI taxonomy): domain Bacteria; kingdom Pseudomonadati; phylum Bacteroidota; class Cytophagia; order Cytophagales; family Flammeovirgaceae; genus Flammeovirga; species Flammeovirga sp. SubArs3. The sequence goes on from NZ_CANDOA010000002.1 coordinate 212,995, forward strand.
AAGCAGGATGGGGAAGAAATAGGTATGAAAAAAGAGGAGTTTGAGTTAATGGAAACGATGAAAGAAGATCTACGAAATAAATTAGCCAAACCTCCTAAAATTGATGATTTAGTAAGAGAATATGGAATGAGTGCCACAAAACTCAGAGAAACCTTTAAAAGGGTAGTGGGCACTTCAATACATCAATTTATTCTTTCGGAGAGGTTTCATTTAGCATATGACGCCTTGGTTAATTCTGAAGCCCCAGTATCAAAATTAGCGATAGACCTAGGTTTTAATACAACAGCACACTTTTCAGATGCTATCAAAAAGAAATACGGAGTCAGTCCTTCTGAGTTAAGAAAATCGATAAAATACGGAGCTAATTGATTTACGGAGAGTAGCTTTTACATTTTGTCTTATGTGTTAGTATCCTAAATGTATGTTTTTAACACAAAATCTAAAAAAAGTTATTTATGATTGGTTTTAATCAATAATTTTCATGTACCTTTAGAGCATACTCAGCTCCTTTTCATGTAAAAGGCATTTACGACAGGAGCTAATCCTATACAATAAATAGAGATTAGTTATCCTCCATCTTAAAAGATGGCAACAATTAAAAATGAGAAATTACAGCTTGAAATATTTTCAAGCTGTTTTTTTATGCCCAAAATTTAATGAAAGTCAAAATGTATAAGTTTATGCCTACCTAGTACAAATACAGTCTCTTACATTTCAGTATATATATACAAATTCATAGTGTAGTAATATTTAAAACCCAAGATTAACTTATTGGAATATAATTATTCCATTGCTTTGTTGAGATGATGATAGTTTAAAAAAGATGTAAAGAAATGGGAAACAGTCTGGAAATATTTTCAGGCTGTTTTTTTATTTCTATATTTTTAAGAGAATAATCGGATTGTGTAAGTTTATTATTTATATGTGAAAATACGTTAGGCTAAAAATCGGTTTATATAACTGTAGTTTAATAATTAGCGAAATATTTTTACCCAAAAACATTTTTTAAATCGATAATTTTTTGCCCATATCGATAATGCTTTATTGCGATGATGATAGTTTAAAAAAGATGTAAAGAAACAGAAACAGCTTAGTAGTATACTGAGCTGTTTTTTTTATATGTTGTTTTTTGAAACTCAAATGATATTTATCGAAAATCGAGTGCTTCAAAATCTAGTTTAATTAAATATATCAACAGTAGTATAATTAACTAAGACTAATACCAATTAAACATTTACAATTCTTTTTTACTTGAATATAGAATTCATTTATGAAAGAATCACTCGTTTAACCAACGAGTCCAGTTAAAAATGAGAATGATGGACAGCTTGTAGAAGAATCTGCAAGCTGTTTTTTTTATGCTATTTCATAAGAAAAATAACGAAATGTTGTTTTTTGAAATAATTGAGGTTGAATTCGTAAATACTACCTATGTTTTGTGAGTATAATAATAATGTAAACTGTAAGTAAAAAAGCTTATAAACTGTAACCGAAAAGGTTACCAATTAGAAATGAGACAGAAAGCCAAGGGTTCAAGACCTTTGGCTTTTTTTATGTCAAAATCAGATATTTTGTTTTTTGAAACTATTATGTTTTAAAATGGAAATCTTTTCGAGACAAAGCAGGTATATTTACATTGTAAACTGTAAGTAAAAAAGCTTATAAACTGTAACCGAAAAGGTTACCAATTAAAAATGAGATAGAAAGCCAAAGGTTCAAGACCTTTGGCTTTTTTTATTAATAGTCTACCACAAGTTTCTTACTTACTGATTTACCTTCTTTGTCTGTATACATTAATATGTATACTCCCTGAGGAAGTCCTTTCTCTTCACCGATACTAGATTTCCTAATTGGAGATAGAATTCTTCTTGTTTGAATAAGTTCACCTGTAGCGGAAAATAATTGTATTTCCCCTTCTAGTAGAGCTTCCCCTTCAATTTTAAATAATCCGGAACTAGGATTGGGATAAACTGAAAGTTCTAAGTCCGTTAATTCATTTTCTAATGAAAGCCCTTTTACTCTTGAAGATGAATTACAATTACTATTTGCTTCTTCTTGAGTTGCAAAGCATTGATCACAACTCTCAATAGGTCTGCAAGGCGGACATTTTACTGTAATAGAACTTTGTTGGCCATATGCGTTTGACAATGCCATAATTAGCATCATCAAACTGATATAAATATATTTTGTCATTATTAATTTCAATTCAAGTGTTACTTCACCTTACAGTGATTTGATAAACTGTACAATAAATGCTCTTTCTTCTTCAGAAAGGTTATTGTATGCAGCTCTAGAATTAGAGGCATCGCCTCCATGAAGTTGGATTGCCTCTTCTATCGATGTTGCTGAACCATCATGCATAAATAATGTCGCTTTACCATTTCGTTCTAGTAAATCAATGTTTCTACCCATTCCCCATAAAGCAGGCGTTCTGAAAGAACCATTATATACATTATGGACTTTCATATCTGTATATGGACGTATCACCAAATCTCTAAATTCCTTTGGAGCATCAGAACTCGTTTTCTGAGTAACTTGGTGGCAACTAGCACATCCCACTGTATTAAAGGCAAGTTCACCCTCTGCAACACCAGGGATATTGTAAGAGTTGGCAGATCTTGTTGGTACGGTTAGGAATTTGGTATAAGCAACGATTTGTTCTAAATCTTCCTGAGAAATATCAGTATCAGGATTGATACCATGGTCTTCTATTAAAGCATTTTTAGTTTGATCTTCTACAGTGGCAACACCACCATCCCAACGTAATCCGGCTTCAGCACCTGCAATCCATTGGAGCATACCTATACCAAATACTGGAGGAGCAATTCTAGGACCTCTAGGAGTATTGATCACTTCTGATCCTCTACCATCTCTAAAGTGACAGCTTCCACAAGAAGTTGAGCCAATGCGTGCTTGATCTAATTCGACTTGGAATTGATTGTACTCGCTGGCTTCACTTCTGTGGGTTACACCATGGAATAAGTGATGTCCTTCTAAGAAATCATCAACATCGTCTTCACTTTCGAGTGTGATAATATGTTGAGTGAAAATGGCATCTCTTTCAAGATTATAATTTCTTTCGTTTCCACCTGCAGTAGCTAAACTCGGTAAAATCATAAGTGTAGAAGCCTTACCCGCGGATGCTAAACGAGGATCTCCTAGTGTATTGAAACCTTGTCCGATAAAATAATTTTGAAGAGTATTATAGGTTTGAGCACCTGATCCACCAGCAACTGCAGTAATTTCATAATTGACCATATTACCATAGTTATACCCAGGTCCTAAGTCAGAATATGTTGTCCCTGATACTCCACCAACGGTAGTAGCATATCGAGGAGCAGGTGAATCGCCAATATCTAAAATATCAATTCTTACAGGAGTAACAGGAGCTCCTGCATGAGGATGGAAAGTTCCATTAGCAGATGTTAGTTGAGGATCAATTCTTAGATTGTCAGGACCATCTGTGATAATAGTTTCATAACGATCTAAATAACGAAGTTGATCTGCATTGTGTACAGCGTCAAAAACAGCTTCTGTGATACCATCATAAGCATGTGGATGTCTAAAACGCATCCAATTGGCTGCAGTAGAGGCAATCGTAGGTCTATTTCGAGGATCAATTCTTTCTCCTTTTGTTGTAAATAATGAAGAATACATATATTGATCACCTGGGTCATCTGTCATATACCCTTTTTTCTTATATCTAAAGAAGTAAAAGAAATTATCCGCTTGTAAACATTTAGTAGGAACACTGTTCGTTTCGTTTAACTTGATCCCCTCAAATTCTATTTGGTTACAAGAACAGAAAAACTCAAAATCAGGGTTGCCATCTGCTTGAATATCTATTGTTTGACCATGACTTACTGAAATAGTAGTAAAATCTTCAGATAGATCAAATGTATACCCATGTGTACCAGGTTGAACCCCAAGAACCGGAGTTGGTAATGCAGGTGAAGGGTAGAGTACCATTGGAATATCACCACATGCTTCTTCTTCGCAAGGAGCACAAGGGCCACCACAATCGACTCTTTCTTCTCCTTGATTTAATATACCATCAGTACATGAAGGAGCAGCGCCGCCTTCCAGAATTGCTGTATTTCCTAAATCTATAGGACAATCGCCACCGTCTCCCCAACGAACAAAAATGTGATAATTACCTGGAGCTAAATCCGTAATAGTGATCCATTTTAAATTGTCTTTTTCAGTGTAAGGGTAGGTATTACCTCCATCAATTGAAAACTCAATATTTTCTCGATTTTCAACATCGTCAAATGATAAAGTAAGTATACCATCATTTTGTCCTTCAAAAGATTCATTTTGTTTAGTGATTACGGCATTTGGATTAGGTGTTCCATTACAAACTTCTTCACAAGAGATACAATTGGCTCCACCGCAGTCAACACCAGTTTCATCACCATTTTGAATGCCATCGTCACATGTAGGGCAATCGTTACAAGAAGCACCCCCACAATCAACACCGGTTTCATCACCATTTTGTATACCATCTCCACATGTAGGAACAAAGAAACATTCTGATACTTGAATAACTTTTTCTTGTTCATTACTTCCTTGTACTTTGATGGTGTAATCTGTATTTGCACTAATATTGACAAATCTTTGATAGTATCCATCTTCTTGTTTATCAGGAGTATAGCAACTACCGTTTAGACATAGATATAAAGCAGATCCTAAATCTTCATGATAATATAAAATTCCTTGTCCGTCTATAATAGTTAAACCAAAGTCATCGCAAGAACCTTCTCCTGGTCCAGATGAACAAGGTGTACATGAGCCCCCACAGTCAATGCCGGTTTCATCACCATTTTGAATATTATCGGAGCAAGTATCAGTAATAGTTTCTTTTAATAGCCACCAAACATTACCAGCTCCTTCACCATTTGTATCATTTTCCTGATTATCCCCTGCAAAGTAATATAATGGTTGACCATTAAAAGTAAGTTGAAGCTCTCCATCACAAGTTCCACTCAACCCGAAGTCTCCAGTTAATCCTTGTGGTAAACTATTAGGTAAAATGATATTTAACTTAGAAGATGCAACAACTAACGGCCAGTTCTGAGCACAACCATCGGTACAACTTCCAAACTCGTTCGTATCATTATCCCATGTATAGATAGCTTTCGCTGGTAAATCTCCGTACTTCGCAATAAGGTATTCACCATGAGTAGGTGAACTTGCTACAGAAATAACTAAGTCTTCCTTAGTCGGAATAGGGTCTTCTGGGCAAATAGGGCAAACTCCTCCACAGTCAATTCCTTCTTCATTACCATCTTTAATCTGATTCTCACATGAACCAATAGTTACCGTACCTAAATAGGTGTTACAGTCGCTATTTCCCCATTTCATACCAGCGGTATAGCTTCCTGAAGCTTTGTTAGGTACAGTCAATTGCCCCTCTTCGATACTGACTTTAAATGAATCAGAATCAAAGAAAAATAAGATGGAATCATACTCGTTTTCGACATTGTTAAAATGGAATGTAACACTACCATCTAAGGCGCCATCTGAAGTTTCATTGCTTGTCGTAACATGTGTGAAAACATTGGCAGGGTTATTTAAACCTGTACAAGGTTGCGGTTCTGCAGGTGTACCAATAAAATTAATTTGGTCAATGTTTAATGCAGCATCACCAGATTGGAAGATAATTGCAAAAGTATCACCCTCCTGAATGTTTACACTAACAGAAGTTGTATTATAATTACCCACCCATGCTCCTGAAGATGAAAATGGGATATTATCAATGTCATTACCATTGATAAAGAAAGAGATCTCACCGGATAGCTCAGAGGCATATATAATTTCTACGGAAGATGCAGATGGTGAATTTTCAATTTGAATACCTGCACCTTGTGCTGATATATATGCTACACCTTTGCCATTTGAAGCAGCAGGGTCATCATAAACAGAGGCACTTCCGACGATTTGTGCAAGTTCTACTTCTATTTTGTGACGATCAGTTGGAGGGGGAGCAATGCATGGTTCACAATCTCCTCCACAGTCTACTCCTTCCTCGTTTCCATTTTGGATTCCATCAGAACAAGTAGGAACTACTGGATTTGTTCCATCTCCTTTTGCTGTGGCAACAACAGAGTATTGATCGGAGATATACTGACCACTACTATTGTCTTGGATTTTCAACTGGATAGTGTAAGTGTTACCTACTTCTAGTCCGCTGACACTTCTTTCCCAACGATTTCCTACTTTTTCTCCAGGCGAACAAGCAGCACCTAGACAGATGTAATTCCATCCACCTGTCCAGTTTTGGTCTTCAAAGTAGATGGTAGCATTTCCATTTTCAACTTCAATCCCATAACCTTGTGCATTTGAAAAGCTCATTGTTGAAATGAAAAGCAGAGCAGTACAAAGGAATTGTACATAATAGTTAGTTGGACGACCGCTATTCTTAGTATTAGAGTAGCAGTATAAACAGAGAATCTTATCCCTGATTACTGTAGATAATTCATTCATTTTCGTGTAGTTAAATAGTTACCTAAATGGTATTCGACAACGAAAAATTATGAGTTGTTAACAAGCTTACCTAAAATAGATCTACTGCATTTCTACAGGTGATTATTACTTAAATTCTACGTTTTAAGATTATTGATATTATAAACTATCGCCAATTATAAGTGAGTTTTTTATGATGAATTTATGAAGCGTTGTAGTGTAGTAATTTATGATAGTAGTAGTGTTTTAATGGATGATCTTATGTTGGGTGATTCTCTTTTCTAATTGTCTTATTTCTATATAGGGTGTGTATTTTAAATTGATTATAGATTATTCTATTGGACATTTTAGGTGTCGATTTATTGAAAAACCTAAGAGTGTTCAGTAATGGAGTAGTAGTCCAATTCCTTTACATATGAAGTAATTTTCGATCATCTATGTTCATTTAGGTAAGAATCACAAATAGAAAATTACTTGAAAAAAGAGATACGTCAATATGAGATGTAACTCAATAGGAAGATAAACGAAAATTAAGGTGACTTTTTTTAATGTTAGATATAAGTAGTCAAATATTTAAAATAATCTTATCAAAATATGAGAAAATTTCATCTAATCTTTATCGGGATATTTATCTTTTTTTCAACAGTATTTACAGCGATGATTAAGGCTGAAAATAAGTTAGATATAGAGGATGAAAAGAGTAGTGTAGTTAACGATTTTAACCAAGATTTTGAAGTAGGAGAAGCGATTTATTATCAAGATGTAGTAACGGTAAACGTCGATTTAGAAAAGATGGCCAATTCATTAGGATGGACCGTTTATCATTATCATGAATATTCTATCACTTTTGATGGGAGAAATTCCTTTGTTTTATTCTGTGATTTTATAAAAGAGGTGAATCAAGAACGATTTTTAGCTTCAGGTTTTAAAAACATCGAAATGAAACTAATATATAAAGAAGAAGTGATTCAATATTTTCAAGAAGAATTAGAATAATCGTTTCGTCCAAATAAGATATTAGCACTAATAAGTGATATTCGTTCCAACTTTAAGGTTGTCAGAAATGGCAACCTTTTTTTGTAGAAAAAAATAATGGTTAGGTAGGGGTTTTATTTAATTATTACGCCTATGAAGATGAAAAGGAAATAAGAACCAAAAAAATCTTCAATTATGTGTAATTCAAATCAAGTAAAAGCAAATTATCAAGCTGATGTAGATCCAGTAAAAAGCTATCAAGAAAAGTGTAAAGTGAATTATGATTTCTATGAACAAGTGATAAACACTAAAGGGAGTAGAAAAGAAATTTATTCAGATATGATTCTTCCTCATACAGGAAATGCTTTTCCCGTTAAGCAAGGACAGGTAATTAGATTCGAGCAAAAGCCTAGCTTACATAATGGGAGAACTCAAATTCTTGATGTTCAATTTGTCACACCAGATTTAAAACAGTGGAGTGATCATTTAAATAATGGACCAATAGAAGGGTTAAATATAAAACTCTTTTCTGGAGTATGGACACAAAGCCAGTATATGGAGAAAATAGCAACTGTAGTAGCGGACGAATTCCCATATGAACTTCTAGATGATAAGGACACATCACATATGTTTTTTGCTGCACATTGTTGCCCTGAGTGGATTGAGATGACTCATGGTAAAGAAGCGAACGTCAATAGTTGTCAAGAAAATTTCATTCATGGTTTTAATAGAATTCCTGCTATTCAGGCAATAAAGGATGAAAAAAAGAGACGAGAGACAGTACAGTTTTTCGCAGATAAAAATGATATTAATATCTTTCAAGGCAATAGATTTGGACAAGATGAAAACGGTATAACAAGGTGTTTTTTATCACCAACTCCTCAGGTTCCTGACGGTACAGGTGTTGAGTTTTATGCAGAAAAAGATTGCTATGTAGTGGTTAGTAATTGCCCTTATGCGGATCAGGCTTTACCGTTTCCAGAAGCAGATCCTAATCCAGTATATATTACTGTAGAGGATACAGGGATACTTCCTTACTCATCAAATCATTTGAATATTAATCATGGCTGGGAGGATAGAATTTATGATAGAATCTACTCTAAAGATATGACTGCAAAACCTATTGACTAACCTCTTCAGTGAATATGGCTTTCAGCAGTCAATAACTGCTGAAGCTATATTTTACTTGAATTTGTTGTATTAGATATCGACAAATATTGTTACATTTAATCACTCTTCAATTATTATCATTCTACTATGGAAAAGAACAATATCACCCAGATATTAAATAATAAATCAGACCTAGACAGATCAGATAAAATTTATCCTTTAGTCTATGATAACCTACATCTTATATCAGAAAAGCTATTCCAAAGAGAAAGAGTAGGTCATACCCTTCAGCCTACCTTATTGGTCAATGAAGCTTTTATGAATTTAGTGGATAATGACAATATTGAGTGGCAAGGGAAAACACATTTTTATGCCATGGGTGCTAGGGCAATACGTAGAATATTAGTAGACCATGCCCGCTCTAAAAACACATCTAAAAGAGGAGGTGATTGGCATAAAATTGATCTTGAAAAAGTAGTAGCTTTCCACCCAGAAAAAGGAGATATGGCATTAGCTTTAGACGAAGCTATAGAACACCTTGCCGAAAAACATGAACGTCAGGCGAAGGTTGTAGAAATGAAATTTTTTGGGGGGATGAAAATGAAAGAAATCGCGGATGAATTAGGTGTATCTATCAAAACCATTGAAGTAGATTGGACCGTTGCAAAGCAATGGATAAAGATTTTTTTAACTAAAGAAGTATAATGTCAGACGATTTACATGTAAAGGCTTCAGAACTCTTCGGTCAGGTAATGGAATTATCTTATGAAGACGCCATATCTGTCATTAATAAGTCTACAGAAAATGATGAAGCTTTAAGAGAGTATACCCTTAATCTGTATACATCTTTTGTAAAGGAAAAGGAAAGCTTTGGACAATCTGATAATAATTCTAACACACAAGAACACATCACTAATTCCTCTTTTTTACAAAAGAAACTTACCCAATCATCAGTTAATGAAATCGATAAAAAATCTTTTTTTCGAAAAAGGAAGAATTGGCTAACTGTTGCATTGGTATTGTTATTAGTCATTGCCGGTTTTTTCTATGGAACCATTGTTCGCAATAAATTAATTGATAGTGAGTTAAGAGAGCATCAAGCCTTTTTAAATTCTCAATCTTCGATCGTAGAACATTGGATGGTAAGTGAGAAAATGAAGATTAAGGATCTCGCTAAGCTTTCTATTGTTCAATCTTTATGTCAGGAGCTATTAGAACAATACAATAAAAAAGGAAAGGCATACCTCACCTCGAATTCTCCACAACTAGAAGAGTTTACCCAAGAACTTAAAAAATTAAGTAAGAGTGAACAGGTGTTAGGGATGAGTATTATCCATGCTAATACTCCGATAACGTTTATTAGTACAGGACTAATTGGTGAAAAAACAAAAGTTTCCATCTTAAATGGCCAAATGTTAGGTAATGGAGCGTATAAAAAATATTTAGAGGTAATTAAAGGAAAAACAGTGTTTGTACCGCCACTAACACTTTCCGAACAAGTAGATGTATTGACTAACCCAATAGATAATTATTTTTCAGAATGTCATTTTGCAACACCCGTTTATTCTGAAGGAAATAATATTGGAGTGTTAAGTATGAGTCTTTCCTCAGAAGCGACATTTAGCCGTCTATTTGAAAATGCATTAACTCTTGATGAAACAAATGTTTATGCTTTTAATAAAAATGGTCAAATTTTAAGTAGTACTCTAAAGTATGATGGAGACAATACTTATTTAGCAGATCCATTAAAAGTTAAACTAAAGTATAATAATGAACCCACTTCCCTTTTTTCAGATATCCAAGAAAAGCTCACTCATGATCCTGTAGTTCTAAAAGGACATCTATTAAAAAGTTATTATGATTATAATGGTAATGATGTTGTTGGTTCTTGGGTTTGGTTTCCTTCAGAAGAATTTGGGCTAATTTATGAACAAAGCCAATCTGTATTTTATCAATCAGTACACCTTTTTGACCTGACTTACCTATTATCTGTTTTGGTAGTATTGATTTTCGGTGGAATAATCATTAAAACAGATTTCCAACTGAATTTATTGAATAAAAAACTACAGAAATTAGGTCAATATCATCTTCTGGAAAAAATAGGAGAGGGTGGATTTGGAGAAGTTTTTAAAGGAGAACATCAATTATTAAAGCAACCTGTGGCGATCAAATTGTTGAAAAAGAGTTTTAATGATACTGATGCCTTAGATCGTTTCAGAAAAGAGGTGATGGTCACTGCTTCATTACATCACCCCAATACAATTAGAGTATTTGATTATGGTCATAATCACCAAAATCAGTTTTATTATGTGATGGAATATCTTCATGGGATTTCATTAGAAGAATTATTAATACATAATAAGAAAATTGAAATTGGAAGAGGGCTTCATATCCTTTTACAGGTAGGGTATAGTTTGATGGAAGCACATCAAAAAGGGTTATTACACCGAGATATTAAACCTGCAAATATTATGGTGTGTAATCAAGGAGGAGCCTTTGATACCGTAAAACTACTGGACTTCGGATTGGTGAAAGAAGTTAATACTATAGAGCACACAAAATTAAATAGAATCGGTGGTACTCCTATGTTTATGGCTCCCGAAAGGTTACATGATCCTTTTAATGCAGATGTACGACAGGATATTTATGCTTTAGGAGCAGTAGGATTGAATATGTTCAGTGGTAAATATATAGTGGAATTAATATCACAAAAGATGCTTCAAGGAGTAGACTCTATAGATACATTGCTAAACGAGGAAGTATTTGATCGAAAGGACTTACCTACTCCTCTAATACAATTATTTTTTCAATGTGTCAGCTTCAATGTAGACGAACGTCCTTCTACGGTTCTTCAATTTTTACAGATACTGAGAGAGATTGCTAAAGACTACCCTTGGACGGTTGATGATGCTCAACAGTCTTGGAAAGCATACGATGTGTATGGTTAAGGCTTATACTATTTCTACTTTTTTAGTGTGAAAAAGATTTTTAAGATGAAGACTTATTAATGCAATCGATGCAGTGTAAGAAAGGACACTTAACCACATAGGCTCAAATCCAAAGTACTTAAGAATACAAGTAATAACATATAGCAAATACGCAATCCACATTACTTTAGCATGTAAATGCTGTTGGCACTTTTTTGTAGTGAAACATACAGCTACTCCACTTACTAAAATCATGGAAAGATCAACAAATCCCCAAAAATCTAATGTATGATGATGATGATGTTCATGTCCATGTTGCATTAATGAACTACCTATAATTAAGCCTGAGGTAAGCATACAATGGACAAGACAAATAAATGATCCTGTAATTCCAATTTGGTCAGACTTTTTACGAAGTGTTTCTTTAATAGTACACATAATAGATAATAATTATTTTGATAAATTGATTTTAATATCTTCATTATCATATGCGGTAACTATTGCTAAATCCCTAACTCAATTTTGGATTTTTATTCTACGCTTTGATATTCTCTCATTTGAAGGCTCATCAGTGCATAATAATTTTAGTATACATACCTTTTAAGTCTTGATTTTTAAATCGATTATTTGACTTAATACTTACACCCCTTTCAACAATAAAATGATAGATGTGGTTAACGAAGGTTAATAGTATAGGGAGTTTAAAAAGATCTCTCGCCTATGTTGGTGAATACGAATTAATCACAATCAAAAATCTATCAATTATGTGTAATAATAGTTATAACGCCGACATCGATCCAGTAGAACAATTTGCAAGAGGAGTAAAGCCTAATACTGAATTTTATGATAGTGTAATTGCTACTAAATCAAACGGTACAAGAAAGTTAGTATACGAAGAAACATTACATCCACATACAGGAGATGCTTTTTATGCGAAAGCAGGTCAGGTGATTCGAATTGAGCAAAGACCACATCAACATAATGGCAGAACACAAATTGCTGATATTTTATTTTTCACACCAGATTTAAAACAATGGAGTGATCACCTTAGCACAACTGCAGTAGCAGGTTTTTCTCCATCAATCTATGGTGCATTATGGACTCAAAGTAAGTTTATGGAGAAGATTGTAACGCTTGTTGCCGACGAATATCCTTATGAACTTTTAGAGGATCCTGATAACAATATGAAGGTACAGCATATGTTTTTTGCAGCTCATTGTAGTAAGGAATACAATATGTGTGCTTATGGAAATGATGCTGTACATATGAATAGCTGCCATGAAAACTTTATTCAGGCACTAAATAGGATTCCAGCGATTGTAGCTATTGAGGATGAAAAAGAAAGGAAGGAAAAGGTGCAGTTCTTAGCAGATAGAAATGATTTAAATATCTTCCAACCCAATCAGATAATACCTGATGAGGAAGGAGTTACAAGAGGGAAGATGTTTTTGAGTCCTTCAGTTCCTGATGGTACAGGGTTAGAATTTTATTGCGAAAAAGATCTTTATTTGGTAGCAAGTAACTGCCCTTATGCAGACCAGAACTTACCATTTCACGAGGCTGATCCGAACCCAATTTACATTCAAGTATTTGATACAGGGATTACACCGCATACTGACGACCACTTAGGTATGATAAAAGGTAGTGAATGGGAGAAACTAGTCTATAATAAATTTAAGACCGGAGAAAAAGAAATCTCAGTTCGTACACCTGAGAGTTTCAACAACAAATAATTTTTTAAAGAAAGTAACTTTATTGATTTGATGGGTTACTTTCTTTTCTACCAAACTATTATTGTCATGAAAACATCATTAAAAAGTAAAATCGGTTTAGGGTTTATCATTTTAGGTTTTATATGTCCTGTATTTGGGTTAATTGTGCCTTTGTTAGGTTTTAGTAGTACAGTAACGGCCGCTCTTGTTACATTTTTTTTAGTAGGAGGCCCTGAAATTCTGTTCGTATTAGGAGGGATTTTAGCAGGAAAAGAAGGAATACAGCTAGTAAAAGGAAAGGTCAAAAAACTTTTTGGATTACCAGAAGAGAACTATCCGGCAACTTCTGCACAATATAAATTAGGTGTTGTTTGTATAGTGATTTGGTTTATCCTTTTGGTAATACCTGGGTATATTCCTAACCTTTTTGAAATGCCCTTTATAAGAGAAAACCTTCTTTATTTATCTATAGGGACTGATATAATGTTTATTGTTGGAGTATTTGTTTTGGGAGGAAATCAGATGATCACAAAAATTGGAGATGTGATAAAATGGCAGCCTTGGCAATTACCTCTAAAAAAATAAAAGAAGCCCTCTACTGTACAAAACGGTAGAGGGCTTTGGTTTTTAAACAACGATAATATTGTTTAAATAAGGACTACCAAACTTTAGCTCTGTCATTAGGAGCAACATACATTGAATCACCTTCAACAACATTGAATGCCTCATAGAAAGGATCAAAGTCTGATAAAGGACCTGTAGCTCTATATTGACCAGGTGAGTGTGGATCAGACATAATTTGATTTCTTAATGCTTCTTCTCTAGATTTTGTTCTCCAGATTGTTGCCCATGATAGGAAGAAACGTTGTTCTTGTGTGAAACCATCAATCATACCTGGCTTTTCTGGTTGCATTTCTAAGTAGCGTTGTAAACCATCGTAAGCAACAGCAACACCACCAATATCTGCGATATTTTCGCCCAGTGTTAACTCACCGTTGATATGTAAATCTTCTAATGGATAATAAGCGTTGTATTGGTCTACAACCATCTTCGCTTTTCCTTGGAAAGTTTCACCATCTTCATGTGTCCACCAATCTTTCATTTCGCCATGAGCATCAAATCTACGACCTGAATCATCAAATCCGTGAGAAATTTCATGACCGATCACAGCACCAATACCACCATAGTTTACTGCTTCATCAGCTTTGTAATTATAGAAAGGTGGTTGAAGAATCGCTGCAGGGAATACAATCTCATTATATAATGGGTTGTAATAAGCATTTACCGTTTGAGGAGTCATACCCCATTTAGTTTTATCTACAGGCTTACCGAACTCTTTCATGTTCTTCTTAAACTCATAAACACTAGAGTTTACGATATTTTGAAAGTATGCATCTTTAGAGATTTCTAAATCTTCATAAGTCTCCCACTTGTCAGGGTAACCAATTTTTACAGTGAAGCTTGCTAATTTCTCTTGTGCTTTTTGTTTTGTTTCAGCACTCATCCAATCAAGGTTATTGATTCTTTCTGAGAAAGCCTGCTTAATATTATTGACCATTTTCTCTGCTTTTTCTTTAGCTTCGGCAGGGAATTCTGTTTCTACATATAATTTACCTAATGCAAAACCTAAAGTACCATTTGTAGTACCTAAAACACGTTTCCATCTTGGACGGTTCACTTCTAAACCACGCATTTTTTTACCATAGAAGTCAAAGCTTTCATTAACGAAATCGCTACTTAAATAAGGAGCTGCTTCATGAACGATATGCCACTTCAAGTAATTTTTAATAGTAGATATAGAAGTAGATTTTAAAATACCATCTAACTTTTGGAAGTAGATAGGGTGATTAACAATAATAGTATCTGCAGGTACATTAATGTAAGCTAAATACTCTTTCCAATTAATTGTTTTACACTCTTTTTGCAAGTCGCTAATCGACATTGGATTGTATTGTGACCTTGGATCGCGCTCTTCCACTGGAGTCATATTGAATTCCGCTAAAGAGTTTTCAAGATCAAAAATCTTTTGTGAAGCACCAGATACGCCAATCATCGACATCATATTTTCAATATGCTGTATGTATTGAGTTCTTTTTTCTTTTGATGCATCATCGTCTTTAGTGTAATAGTCTTTGTTTGGAAGACCCAAACCAGCATATCCTAAATACAGTGATTGAATTTCAGAATTTTTCAAATCTTGGAATACACCAGGACCAAAGAATACAGAAGTACTTGAAAGGTGAAGTTCTTGAAGAACTTTTTGAAGATCTTTTAAATTCTTGATACCATCTACCTTAGCTAAATAAGGTTGGATAGGTGAAGCTCCTAGAGATTCAATTTTTGCAGAATCCATACCGCTTTCATACATGAAAACAGCTTTTTCTTGGTCAGATCCTTTTTTTAGTGATGAAGATGTCGCCGCTTCTTTTAAAACTTTTAAAGTTGCTTTCTCATTTCTTTCTCTTAGTTCATCAAAGCTACCCCATCTACCTCTATCAGCAGGGATTTCTGCTTTTTTCATCCATCCACCATTAGCGAATGCATAGAAGTCGTCTCCTGGGTTTACAGACTTATCCATATTTGACAAGTCTAAAGCTGCTTCGGTAGTATCTGATTCAGATGATTGAGGCGAGTTACATGAAGTCGCAAGCATTGTACCGACACCTAACGTCAGGCATAATGCTTTAGATAAGATTTTACTCATGAAGTTTAATTATTATTGGTATGCTGCAAATGTATAAAAAAAAACATCCTTTTAAAGGAACTACCAACAGTTCCCTTACTTTAAAATAATTACTTTTTATTGATATAACTCTTATTCATTGACTGAAAATATGTTTTTGATATCATAATAAGTTATTGGTACGGAATGGAATAGTACCTTATTTATCATTTATAGAAATATTTTTAGTTGTCATTCATTATTGATTTTTACTCGACTACTTAGAATTTTAAATATGGTAATACAAATAGACATAAAGTAGCCAAAATATATCTAATTCAATTGTTTTTCATTCTCTTAATAGTGTCGTATTCGTTGTTGTGATTGTTGATATTTAGCTTTTTTCTGACGTACCATTTTATGCTTCGCCCCGTACCAATACTCCTCAATACCTCATTTTCATCAATCAGCACGCTTTAAAATAATCTTATCCCGTATTTGCAAGTGTAACTTTTCAATGACAGAGTTTAGGTGATTTAACTACGATTTTTTCCCAACGAATTATTACAACCAACTACAAAAATTAAAGTATGAAAATGAAATGTACTCGATTAATACTTTTACTTTCCATGTTTTGGAGTATGAGTATTACTTCTCTATTGGCACAAAACGACTTTAGAGAAGAAACCATTTACTTCCTTCTAACGACACGTTTTTTTGATGGCGACCCTTCTAACAACCGACCAAATGAATGGAGTTCGTACAATCCCGATCCGGAGGTCAATCCTCAAATTACAGATCCTAGTGACGTAACTTGGAAAGGTGATTTCAAGGGACTGATTGATAAATTGGATTATATCCAAGATTTAGGGTTTACAGCCATTTGGATCACACCGATTGTACAAAATTGGAGTCCTTTGGATTACCATGGTTACCATGCTTATGATTTCACTAAAGTAGATCCTAGATTGGAATCTCCAGGAGCTACTTTCCAAGATTTAATCAACGAGGTACATGCTAGAGACATGAAAATTGTTCTTGATGTTGTTACTAACCATGCTGGTAGATTTGGTATCAAGGGTTTAGCTGAAATCAAATATAATACTGATACTTCTCAAGTTTGGGGGCAAGATCTAAATGGAAATCCATTGCAACCTAATCCAAATTGGGAGTATGATGGAATGACACCAAACCCCGACGATGGACTTATTTGGAGTAGAGCGAATATTCCAACAATGCCTGCACCTTATAATGAAAATCTTAAGTTGTATAACTGGCCATCTACTCAATCCTATGTGGATACTTCAGATCCTGAATGGTATCATCATTCTGGAAATGGTTTTGCCCAAGGTTGGGATGATACTGAAAACTTATACAATAGAGCATTAGCAGGAGATACTCCAGATTTAAACACAAGTAGCCCTGTAGTAAGAGAGTATTTAGTAAATGCTTACAAGACATTTATTGAAATGGGTGTTGATGCTTTCCGTTGGGATACCATCAAACACATGAGTAAAGAAGATGTTTTATATTTCTTGGATGCTTTTAAAGCGATTAACCCAGATCTATTCGTTTTCGGAGAAGTGGCTCAAAAAAGACATGAGTTGCATAGTATTGAAGAAATTAACCCTCACTGGTATACTTGGAGAGGAGCTACGAATGCTTCTGATCCGTCAGGTATGGCTGTTATTGACTTTTATGCTGAAGCTAGTTTTCATGATCCATTTGAGTATGGTGGAAGTTTTTCAGGTGTAAAAGCTGCAGATAGATATGATCATTTATATGCAGATCCATCAACCAACCTATTATGGCTAGATAATCATGATTTTGGTCCTAATAACGATTGGAATAAAAGGTATGGGGGAACAGATGAGAACCTTGCAGCATGTCTGAACTTTATGTTTACATGGAGAGGTATTCCTATTGTATACTATGGTACAGAAATGCGCTTTATGTCTGGAGCATATGCAGATATCCATGATGCAGAAGGAATCAAGAAGTCGATCAATGAAACAGGTAGAGCATATTATGGTAATGTAATGGACCAAGCGCCAAGTCATAAAATCTATCAACATATCAAAAAATTAAACGCTATGCGTAAAGCTATTCCTGCATTACAAAAAGGGGAATGGCGATGGAATGGCGATAACGGTGGAAATGGCGTAGGTTACGTTAGAGTTTACGGGGATAGTGAAGTAGCTGTAGGCTTAGCAAAAGACGGAGCAGCAACTTTCAACTTTACAGGCTTAACAAATGGCGTTTATAGAGATGCTGTTACAGGAGCAGAAGTTGTGGTCGCCAATGGAACTTTAAACTGTACTGTAGAGTCTGCTTCAGCAGCAGTATTTGTATTAAACGGCCCTGGTATGATTGGAGGAAATGGTTTAGGTTACTTCCAACCAGGTGTTGGTGGACCTTCGCTACCATTTGTAACCGCTTCCCCTGAACCAAAAAGGTATTTAGATCCTGTGAATGTATCACTTTCAGCAACATTGGGAGCAGGCGGACCTTACAGTATATATTATACAACAGATGGTAGTACTCCTACCACTTCATCACAAAAGTATACATCAACGATTGCTGTTACTGAGGATACAGAGATTAGAGCGTTAGCGATAGATAGCGATGGAAATACATCTTCAGTCACATCATTTAATTATAGAATTGGAGAAGTTCAGGGCTTAGAAGTGTACTTTAAAAAACCTTCTAATTGGGGGAATGTCAATGTACATTATTGGAGTGAAACCCCTGCAGGAGCTTTAGCACCTAGTAACTGGCCTGGACCAAGTATGGAACAATATGATGGAGATTGGTATAAATATGTATTTGAAGAAACCGAATCTGTAAATCTATTATTCAGTGATAACGGTTCAAATAAAACGGATGACTTGTCTAGAAGTAGTAATGGTTGGTTTGATGGCACTACATGGCATAACCAATGCCCAGATTGTGGACCTCAAACGGAACAACCTCCTGTTTTAAGTAGCTCTTTAAATGGAGCACAAGTATCATTATCGGCAACAAATAATGGAGTTATTTATTATACGTTAGATGGTACCAATCCTTCATCTACATCACAGCAGTATACCTCATCGATTACTTTAACTGGTGCAGAAGGAGAGACGATTATTTTAAAAGCCATAGCGATTAATTCTGCAGGCCAATCAGAGATAGAAATGATCTCTTATACTGTACCTGAAATTCCTGTAATAGAAGGAGGAATGACAGTATATTTTAAAACGGAATGTGCTAGTCCTGCGATTTACTTCTGGAATGTTGATGGGAATGATGCTACAACTTGGCCAGGAGAATCTATGTATGTTTCTTCGAAATACCCTGGTTTTTACGAATATACTATTGATGGTACTTGTACCAACTTGATTTTACTTTGTGATGGAAACAAAGTGACAGGTGATGAGATGAATATTTGTGGAGATGTTTGGTATGATAACGGTTGGATAGATGAACCAATCACCTCACCGGATGTCACTTCACCTACAGTAAATATTTCTCCAAGTGGAGCTGAATTTACAAATAGTGGCACTGTATCTATTTCGGCCTCTGATGATCGCCAAGGTTTACTAACTATATATTACACTACCGATGGAAGTACTCCAACTACAGCTTCTTTATCATCAACTCAAAATGTGAGTTTAACAGTTACTGAAAACACTACCGTTTCAGCAATAGCTGTAGATGAAGCAGGAAATAGTTCTGCAGTAAGCGTTGCGAACTTTACAGTAGTTGAGGTAGAACAACCAGTTGAAGGATTTACAGTTTATGTAAAAGGCTATTCTAATATCTACCATTGGAATGCATTCCCTTCAGGAAGTATAGCAAATGCGACTTGGCCAGGAGTATCTATGGCTCAAGAAGGAAATTGGTATAGCTTTACTTTCCCTGCTGAAGTAACATCTACAAGCCTAATATTCAATAATGGTAATGGAGACCAAACAGGAGATTTAACTAGAGGAAAAGATGGCTGGTATGAAAACGGTCAATGGTACGATAGTAATCCTGATTTTGGAGATCACCCTGTTCCAGGTCTAACAGTTCATTTCAAAACAGATTGGTCTAACGCTTCACTTCATTATTGGGGAGCTTCAGATGGATCAAGTTCAAATTGGCCTGGAGTTGCAATGTCAAACGATGGCAATGGATGGTTTAGTTACACTATTCCAAACATAATTTCTACGAACCTTTTATTCCATGATGGTAATGGAAATCAGACAGTGGATCTAACAAGAAGCCAAGAAGGTTGGTATATGAATGGTCAATGGTATGATACGGACCCTGAATTAAGTGGTAGTAGAGTGACTTCATCATTAGATTTGGAAAGAGATATCATGATCTATCCTACGCTTATTCAAAATAATTTTTATATCACTTTGCAACTGCCGACAGCTTCTGAAGTAGGAGTACAAATTATTAATCTTAGTGGTCAGGTGGTACATCCATATCAAGAGTTTAAAGTTTCATCAGGTATTCATAACCTAAAAGTATCAGATTTAAACTTGAAAGCAGGAATGTATCTTGTGAACCTAAAAGTAGGGGAACAGAAAACGGTACGTAAGCTGATCAAGCAATAATATGTTTTAAATAGTAGTTCAATATAGAATCGTAGATTCAATAACATTAGTCAGTCATTTATTTATATAAGTGGCTGGCTTTTATTTTCTGATATATATCAGGTTTTGGATAGAATATTAGCAAGAATTAAAGTATACCGCTCTTTCATCTTTGTACTGTAGGTAATCAGGAAAAGATGAAAAATTATAAAACAGCAATTCAATCAGGTACATATAGTTTTATCGGAATAAGCATTTTGGCTTTACTTAATTCATATTTTGATCAACAGTCTGTACTGCTAACAGGAGCTTT
The DNA here is from genome assembly GCF_947387565.1 of Flammeovirga sp. SubArs3. Classification (NCBI taxonomy): domain Bacteria; kingdom Pseudomonadati; phylum Bacteroidota; class Cytophagia; order Cytophagales; family Flammeovirgaceae; genus Flammeovirga; species Flammeovirga sp. SubArs3. The sequence continues at coordinate 233,727 of NZ_CANDOA010000002.1, forward strand.
TGGTGCAACTGCTGTTTTATTGTTTGCAGCTAGTGATAGCCCTTTGGTAAAGAGAAAGAATATGTATTTAGGACATCTTTCTTCTGCATTTATTGGGGTCAGTAGTTATTCTCTTTTTTACTCAATTAGCCCACAAATAGCCGTTGCATTAGCGGTCGGTATATCAATCGGAGTGATGGTATTTTTCGATATCGTTCACCCTCCCGGAGGTGCTACCGCTTATATCGCAGTTTATGGAGGACAAAAAATTCACGCATTAGGGTATGGATATCTATTTTTTCCAGTCCTCATAGGAGTGATAATTCTTGATATAATTAAAACAATCCAACCAAATAAAAAACATTATGAGTATAAATCAGAAAACTATTGATATAGTAAAAGCAACAGCCCCTGTCATTCAAGAACATGGTGTTGCCATCACTTCACATTTCTATAAGTTGATGTTTCAACATAACCCTGAATTAAAAAACGTATTTAATATGGCTCATCAAGCCGAAGGTACTCAACCCAAAGTATTGGCAGGGGCAATATTGGGTTATGCGACTTATATCGATAATTTACCTATGTTATCGGCAGCAGTAGAGCGTATTGCTCAAAAGCATGCAAGTTTAAGTATTCAACCAGCTCAATATACTATTGTAGGAAAACACCTTATTCAAGCAATAAAAGATGTTTTAGGCGAAGCAGCTACTCCTGATATTATAGAAGCATGGACAGATGCTTACGGTATTTTAGCCAGTGTATTTGTAAAAAGAGAAGGAGATATTTACAATGAAAAAATCAGTGAAGATGGAGGCTGGGTAGGTTTCCGTGATTTTACTGTAACTAAAAAAATAGAAGAGTCAGACGAGATTACTTCTTTCTATTTACAGCCTGTTTCCGGACAATTATTACAATTTAATCCTGGCCAATATATTGCTGTAAAGTTAAAGGGTGAAGAACATAGCCATGTGAATATGAGAAACTACTCTCTAAGTGATGCCCCAGGAAAAGAGTATTATCGAATTTCAGTGAAAAGAGAAGTAGGACAGGGAGATAAACCCAATGGTATTGGTTCGAATTTTCTTCATGATCATGTATTGGAAGGTGATATCATAGAGGTGGGTATACCCGCTGGCGATTTTTATTTAAATGAGAAATCCAATAAAGATGTAGTTTTATTAAGTGGTGGAGTTGGAGTAACCCCAATGTTATCGATGTTGGAGCATTTAGTAGCTACTCATTCTACTCGAAAAATCAATTGGATCCATGCTGCAAAATCAAGTAAATCACATGCATTTAAAAGTGAGGTAAATGAGCTAACAAGAACACATTCCAATATCTCATCTACTTATATATATTCAGACAACTTACCTGAGGATAAAATGGAAAGAAAAGGATTGGTAGATGCAGCATTAATTGCAGAACTAGTAGAAAATTATTCTGAGGCAGAATATTATTTCTGTGGTCCAAAACCTTTTATGAAAGCAGTGCTAAATGCATTGACTGTATTGGGAGTAAAAGAGGGGCAAATCAATTTTGAGTTTTTTGGTCCATCAGAAGAATTAACAACAGTAGAACACTAATAATTGGATGAAATAGTGATTTTTTTATAGAAAACGGGTGTCATTTTATGAAGTGGCACTCGTTTTTTGTGTACTGACACGCTAGAAACGCAATTTCCCTCTATTATTGTTTAACAGTGAATATGGAAATGAAATAGATACGATTATTATTATTGACATTGTACTTTGGTTCAAAACGGACATTACGAACCTGGAGAAAAAAGTAATAAGGAGGTCTCACTGATACTCCATTATTAAGTAAAGTAAGAAAAACATTAATGAAGGTTAGCATAACCATTTGGAAAAAGAGATTCTATAAGGAGTCTCTTTTTTTGTGCCCTAAATTTTTAACTTTGTACTAGCAAATCGATACCATATGAATACTTTCAAATATATATTCTTTCTAGTTTTTGTTATCCTTTTAGGTCTTCCTGTAGTAGCTGATAATGAGTTTTCAAAACTCGATGAGTTACTAGAAGAAAGAGACGTTTACCTTCAAAAGAGAATTGAAAGTATTAAGCAGCTAAAAATTACATTACGTTCAGTAAAAAATAAAAAGGACCAGTTTGATGTATTATATCAGATAACCCAACAATATCTTCCATACAATTCGGATTCATCATTGACTTATGCTTTAAAAGTGGATGATATAGCGAAAGAGATAGAAGATAAAAACTATCAAATTAAAGCAGATATCGTACTTGCTCAGTCCTATGCTCTTGTGGGCTTATACCATGAAAGCATGATGATTTTGAATAGATATAAAGATGAAGACTCGTTAGGGAGCAATGTGATCGATTATTATTCTATCAATGCTCATCTGTATAATACTCTAACGCTATTAAATCTGGATGATAATATCACTAAAGTATATAGAAAACGATGGAGGTATTTTGAAAATGGTATCAAAAATACAGCATCTCCGAACAGTATTTCTTACTTATTGTCTAAAGCTGAGCTCCTAAAAGATGAAGGTAAGCTTAATGAAGCTATTGTAGTTCTAAATAAATTACTTTCAAGTGTACAACAAGATGATAGAATTTTTGCACCTACAGCTTATACACTAGGAGATACATACGGGCGATTGGGAGATGTGAATAAAAAGATACATTACCTAATTCTATCTACAGAATCAGATGTATTAAATGGAGTAAAAGAACATGCTTCATTAAGAGAACTTGCAGTAGAGTTATATAAGCTTGGAGAGATTAAAAGAGCTTATAAATACATAAAAATAGCCTTAGATGATGCATTAGAAAGTAATACGCAACTTAGACGCTATGAGGTACTTGAAATTCTGCCCTTAATCGATACTTCTTATCAAGCCAATAGAGATAAAGTAAGTCAGATCATGAGATGGTTTGTTACGGTAAGTTCTATTTTACTATTGATTACTTTTTCTTTATTGTTTTTCTTTTTGAAACAGAAGAAAAAGTTAGAGCATTCAAATCAGGAAGTGAGTGATAAAAACAGTCAGTTGAGTGAATTGAATGAAGAGCTACAAACCAATAAAGAGCAAGTAGAGGCTATCAATGATCAATTGCGCTCTTTTAATTTAAGACAAGAGGAGTCAATTACCAGGTATCTAAAACTATGTTCAATGTACATCGGGAAAATGGATGATTACAGAAGAACATTATTAAGGAAGGCCAACAAAAGCCCAAAAGAAGAAGTTTTGAAGCTTCTAAAATCTAAAGATGTTGTTGATACAGAATTGAAAGTTTTTTATAAAGATTTCGATGAATCCTTCTTGAAATTATATCCCCATTTTGTGGAAGATTATAATCAATTAATGATTGAAGATGCTCAGATTACTTTAAAGAAAAATGAACTTTTAAATACCGAACTTAGAGTATTTGCTTTAGTAAGGTTAGGCATTGAGGAAAGTTCTCAAATAGCGGAGTTCTTAAGGTATTCAATTACTACAATCTATAACTATCGAACAAAAGCAAGGAACAATGCTAAGGCAGGAAGAGACCAATTTGAAATAGAATTAATGAAGATAGGTGGATAAATGAAACTAAATCAAAGTGATAACAAAAAATACCATTTTACACTTATTTAATCTGTTTGCTATTGAATTTACCCCATGAAGTAGTGATGTTTGCCTTGTTTTTATAAAATATCAACTACTTTTTATGCTTTTTTTATATATATTAAAATGTTGTTATTCAGTATTTTGTGTTTTTAATTTAACTACTTTCTAACAACTTTGCCATTGTTGTGTGTAATCAATACACTAGTTTTGCAGTGTTGGAAATGAACAAACAATTAGACTTATTATTATAGATATGAAAAAGCAGATCATTACTTTACTAATTGCTGTCTTTGCAGTTTCATTCTTGAATGCTCAGACATTAAAGTCTCCAAGTGGAAACTTTACAATGGAGTTCAAGTTAGACGCTAAAGGAACACCTACTTATCAATTACAAATGGATGGTGAGCCTATCGTTAAAGAGAGTAAACTTGGTTTATCATTAATCAATGAAGATAATTTAATCGAAGGGTTCAAAGTTGTAGATACAGCAGAATCAACGTTCGATGAAACTTGGACACCAATCTGGGGTGAGTTCAAGGAAATTAGAAATCACTACAATGAATTATTAGTATCATTAGATCAAACATCTACGAACCGTAAAATGAACATTCGTTTCAGGTTGTTCGATGATGGTTTAGGTTTCCGTTATGAGTTTCCTGAACAATCTAGCTTAGTATACTTTGTCATTGAAGAAGAGCATACAGAGTTTGCGATGACTGGGGACCATAAAGCATGGTGGATTCCAGGTGATTACGATACTCAGGAGTATGACTATACTACTTCTAAGCTTTCTGAAATCAGAGGTTTAATGAAAAATGCATACACTGGAAACGTTTCTCAAGAAGGTTTCTCAGAAACAGGTGTTCAAACGTCATTAATGTTGAAATCAGATGATGGTATTTACATCAACCTTCATGAAGCTGCTTGTGTGGAATATTCTACAATGCACTTAGATTTAGATGATAAAACTTTTGTATTCGAATCGCACTTAACTCCAGACGCTCAAGGTGTAAAAGGTTATATGCAAGCACCTCGTTCTACTCCTTGGAGAACTGTAATTGCTAGCCGCAATGCAGGTGATATCTTATTATCAAGCATCACATTAAACTTAAATGAGCCAGTAGCTATCGAAGATACTTCATGGATTAAGCCAGTAAAATACATGGGTGTATGGTGGGAAATGATTACAGGTATGAGCTCTTGGGCTTACACTGATGATGTTCACTCAGTACATTTAGGTGTTACAGATTATTCTAAAACTAAGCCAAATGGCAAGCATGCAGCAAATACAGAGAATGTAAAAAGATATATTGACTTTGCTTCAGAGCATGGATTCGACGCTTTATTAGTAGAAGGTTGGAACGAAGGTTGGGAAGACTGGTTTGGTAAATCAAAAGACTATGTTTTCGACTTTGTAACTCCTTACCCTGATTTTGATGTTGAAGAAATCAGAGACTATGCAAAATCAAAAGGTATCAAAATGATGATGCACCATGAGACTTCAGGTTCAGTAAGAAACTACGAACGTCATATGGATCAAGCTTATCAGTTTATGGTAGATAATGGTTATAACTCAGTAAAATCTGGTTATGTAGGACCAATCTTACCAAGAGGTGAACACCACTACTCACAGTGGATCAATAACCACTACTTGCATGCCGTTAAAAAAGCCGCTGATTATAAAATCATGGTTAATGCACACGAAGCTGTACGTCCAACAGGTCTTTCAAGAACGTACCCTAACTTAATTGGTAACGAATCTGCAAGAGGTACAGAATATGAAGCGTTTGTAGGAAACAATGTAGATCATACTACGATTCTTCCATTTACAAGATTAATTGGTGGTCCTATGGATTACACTCCAGGTATCTTTGTAACAGATATCAGTGAGTACGATCCAAGCAGAACTTCTTATGTACGTACTACAATAGCTCGTCAATTGGCACTATATGTTACTATGTACTCTCCATTACAAATGGCTGCAGACCTTCCTCAGCATTATGAGAAGTTTATGGATGCTTTCCAATTCATTAAAGATGTTGCTATCGATTGGGATGAGACATTAGTATTGGAAGCTGAACCAGGTGACTTTATCACTTACGCTCGTAAAGAAAAAGGTTCTTCTAGCTGGTTTGTAGGTAGAACAAACGATGAAGAAAAGCGTACATCAAATATCAAATTTGATTTCTTAGACGCTGATAAAAAATATATCGCTACAGTATATAGCGATGCGAAAGATGCTCATTACAAAGACAATCCTCAAGCGTATGAGATTAAGAAATATGTAGTGACTTCTAAATCGAAATTATCTCAATTCTGTGCTCCAGGTGGTGGTTATGCAATCAGCATCGTAGAAGCAAAAGACAAAGCAGAATTAAAGGGATTGAAGAAATTATAAGAGACATTCATTTCATATAAAATTTTGTTTTAGTTACACTAAAATATAATACGATAAATTAGACGAAAGCCTAGAGGTACATACTTCTAGGCTTTTTTATTTTGTTGAAATTCAGAGAGATAATAAGATTTTGAAAGTTGTAATATTCGTTAAATAGATCATCTAACTACCTAAGTATTTACGTATTAGTGAATGTTTAACGATATAAGATTACGATTCATGAAAAATTTTTTAATTCTACTATTCTCATTTTTTGCATTGGTATCATGCAGAGATAAAGGTACCTATAATACATCCCCAATTCCTTACTTCAGTAAAGTGATAGTAAAAGACAATGTAAAATTAAGGTTAGCATACTCCGAACAACAAAAGTTTTTTGTTGAGGGCGATGATAGCTTATTTACAATTAATCATTCAGTGGAAGACGGGATATTAATTCTTGATAATTCAGGTAGTGAAGATATTGTTGTAGCCAATCTTGGTAGTGGCGAGTTAGATTCTATTGTTGTAGAAGGATCTGGAGAAATTGAGTTCACAAAACCTTTTGTTTTTTATAAAGGAAAATTGAATCTGGTACTTAAAGACAATGGAATTATGTATTCAGATTATATTATGGAAGGCCATGTTTTAAATGTGGAGATGAAGGATAAAACGGAATTGTCATTAAGAGACCTTGATATTGTTAACTTATATATTGATCAGAAAGATCAATCATTAGTAACTATGGAAGGCACTGCAGATAAACAGTATATATCTTTAAAAGACAAATCTCAATACAATGGTATTAATCCATTAGGAGAAGCTTTTGAACCAATAATAGGGAAAGTAATTGATATTGAAACGAACAATTCTGCAAATGCTTGGGTGAATGCAACTGATACTTTAAAGGCTCAGGCAAAAGATAAAAGCACCATTACATTTATTGAAAATGAAAAAACTGTAGTGAAGAAAAGTGGAGAGTCTATGTCTATTACAGCTACTAAAAAGTAGAGTCTAGAAAAAAAGCAATAAAAATAGCCTATGAAGAATCATAGGCTACATTGCTTTGTAATAGGGAAAGTTAGTCAATTTTGATGCTGAATCTCCAACTTCCTTTTTTACCACATTTTTTGTAAATACGTCGCTTAAATGCCTAAGTATATAGTCAGTATACTTTGGAAATACTTAAAAGTCGATTTTTAAGATAAACCTAAAAAGGAGAATGTAATTGGAATGATACTTTGCAAAGAGCCTAGTTATAACATCAAAAAATATTGTGGTCTGATACCGTAAAAAAAGTGTAACATTAGTTTATCGAATTTAATTTACGATTACAGATTATATTTTCAAAAATATAGTCGATCAGACTAGTGTATTTGTTAATATTATATCAAAATACTGCAGGTTTATGTTAAAATAGTGCTATTTTGATGTAAGGAAATTAACTTTTATGTAAAGAAAATTATCTCTATTACAGAAAAGTGATAAATGATTATTTTTTCTAATTTCCAGTATAATTAGAAAAAATAACCTTATAAAATCTCCTTGGTAAAAAACTAATCTTATTGATTTTTAAGATCTTCTATTTCTTTCCTTCCCATTCACCATAAAACTGTTGTAAGAAGTCTTCCATCACGCGATGACGCTGTTCAGCGACCCGTTTTGCAGTATTAGTATGCATCCTGTCTTTTAACAAAAGTAACTTCTCATAGAAATGTGCAATTGTCGATGACTCGTTTTTATGATAAGCATCAAAAGTATCATGCATTTCATAATTTTCTTCTGGATCATAAAGTAAGCGGTGTTTGCTGCCGCCATAAGCAAATGCTCTAGCAATACCGATGGCACCAATGGCATCTAATCGATCTGCATCTTGAACTACCTTACCTTCAATCGAAGGCATTTCGTCTTTTACTTTAGCTCCTTTAAATGATACTCTTTTAACAATGTCAGCTACCTTAGAAATAGTATCTTCATCTGCTCCTAAATCAGTTAGTAGTTGGGTCGCTTGTCTACTACCTTCTAGTAAATCACCATCATAAAACTTATGATCAGCGATATCATGTAATAATGCTGCAAGAGAGACAATATATGGGTCACAATCTTCTGTTTTCGCGATATTTTCAGCTGATTTCCAAACTCTATATATGTGGTGCCAATCATGGCCAGTACCTTCTCCTTGGAATTTATCTTCTATAAACTGCGCTGTTTTATTAACGATTTCTTGTTGAGTAGTATTCATTTATGGTAATGTTATATTAACTTGCTTATAGTGTGATTTAATAATGATTGATCAAAAGATTGATGTCTTTATTAAAGAAGCATCGAATATAAACTATTCTCAAAAAATTCTACTAATTCAAATGGCAGAAATTACATTAAAAGGAAACCCGATTCAAACGGTAGGAGAGTTACCAGCAGTAGGTACTCAGGCTCCTGATTTTACTCTTGTTAAAGCAGATTTATCTGAAGTTAGTCTTTCAGATTTAAAAGGAAAAAAAGTCATTTTAAATATCTTCCCAAGTGTAGATACAGGTACTTGTGCTATGTCTACAAGAACGTTCAATTCAAAAGCATCTTCTTTAGATAATACTGTTGTAGTATGTGTATCTAAAGATTTACCATTTGCTTTCGGACGTTTCTGTGGTGCTGAAGGTATTGAGGATGTAATTACAGGTTCTGCTTTCAGAGATACTTCTTTTGAAGATAGCTATGGATTAAAAGTAATTACTGGCCCATTGAAAGGCTTGTGTTCAAGATCTGTTGTTGTGATTGATGAAGAAGGTAAAGTAGTTTATACTGAGCAGGTGAAAGAAACTGTAGATGAACCAAATTATGAAGCAGCTATAGCAGCATTATAATCGTCCAAATCATCCAAATAAAAAGAGACCCTTCTGTGAAATTTGAGAGAGCTTGCACAGAGGGGTCTAATTTTTTTGTATTACTAATATAGGTATTTTAACATTGATTAACCTAATAAATGTCTGATTATTTTAATGGTCAAGAGCTTCATTCTCATCTTCATCTTCTTCATTCTCTGTTGAGAACTCTAATCTGACCATATCAATTCTAGCTCCATCCATGGTGACAATTGTGAAAATGAGGTCATCAATTTCAATAATATCATCTACCACTGGGATGTTTCTATGATGGTATAAAATAAATCCTCCTAAAGTATCGTACTCGCCTTCTTCTAAGTTCCAACCCTTCTTTTCATTCAACCAATCAATCTCATGTCGGGCAGTTAAAAGGAAAATATTATCTTCTTCCTCAAAGAAAGGTAAATCTTCCTCGTCATGTTCATCTTCAATTTCACCTACAATCTCTTCGGTAATATCTTCTAATGTAACAATACCGGCAGTTCCACCATATTCATCAATGATACATACCATACTTTTTTTCTCTTCCATCATAAAAGTCATGATCTCATCAGCTGCAGCGGTTTCAGGCCTTGAAGGCATGACATGAAGAATATCCTGAATCTCTTTAGGCTTTTTGAAAAGTTGTCTTGCATGGCAATATCCAACGATATCGTCTAGGTCTTCTTTATATATAGGTATTTTTGAATGACCGCTTTCAATAAAAAGTTTGGTCAATGCATCGATATCTTCTTCAATATCCAAAGCAACAATTTCTTTTCTAGGGATCATTACATCTCTAGCTCTGACCTCTTTAAACTCTAAAGCGTTTTCTAAGTATTTTTTATCAATAATATCTCTTTCATTATCATCGTCATCCTGAGAAGCGACATCTATGTCATTAATATATTGTCCGAGGTCAGTAAGGTTAAAAGTAGTTTCTTCCTCTTCGTCTTTAATTCCCATTAAATAACGAATAGTAAATTGTGATAGCTTTTCTACTGTCCAAGTGATAGGGTACATTAAAGAATAGATCACATTCATTGGTGGAGAAGCGATATTCAGGAACGTATCCGGATTAATCATGGTTAAGCTTTTAGGTAAAAACTCAGCGGTGATTAATACCACAACGGTAGAAATAACAGTTTGCGTTAATAGGACGGCGACTTCCAAAGAGTTCGGATCCAAAGCAGGTACATTTTGTAGATAAAAAGCCTGAAGAATTGGATCTAAAACATTGGATACAAATACACCATACATTACTAGTGCAGAAGTGTTACCAATTAGAATAGTGGTAATAAAAGTCGACTTATGTTCAAAGAATTTATTGATCAGTCGGCTTACCATTGAATTCTTTTGTCTTTGTACTTCGATGTGTAATCTGTTAGCAGATACGAAGGCAATTTCGGTTGCTGAAAAGAATGCCGAAAAAAGTAGACAAAGACTTATATATATTAGGTTTTCGTTCATATTCAGTTTGAATTTCTTACCAAATATCAAAAAAAGTAGTTTAGAGTTACACTATTTTTGAAAATATTCCTCACAATAGTACAAATGTATCTATATTTATGACACGTTTCACATCGCAAAAAAAGTTAGTGGATTAATATGAAAGATTTGGCTTTAGATATCAGAGTAGAAAAGGCTCAACAATCTCGCATAAATGAGGTTGATTTCAATAATATCACATTTGGTAAAACAATGTCTGACCACATGTTTGTGGCTGACTATCGCGATGGGAAATGGCAGGATCTAAGAATTGTACCTTACAATTCATTTAGTTTATCTCCTGCAACTTCTTCATTGCATTACGGGCAATCAATTTTTGAGGGATTAAAAGCATTCAGAAATGTTCAGAACCCAGAGGAAGTGCTAGTATTTCGTCCGCAAGAAAACGCCAAAAGACTAAATGTATCGGCAGAACGTATTTGTATGCCAAGTATTCCTGAAGAAATCGTCATGGCAGGTCTACACAAACTATTAGAAATCGATAAAGATTGGGTACCAAGTACTCCTGATAGTTCACTGTATATCCGTCCATTTATGTTTGCTACAGACGAGTTCCTAGGAATGCGCCCTTCGGAAACATATACTTTTGCTATCATTACTGCACCAGCAGGTGCGTACTATTCGAAAGCTTTAAATGTTAAGGTAGAAAAAGAATTTAGTAGAACAGCTCCAGGAGGAACAGGTTTCGCTAAAGTGGCAGGTAACTATGCTGCTTCTTTACTTCCTGCAAAATTAGCTGCACAACAAGGTTACGATCAGTTACTTTGGACTGATGCAAAAGAACACAAGTACATTGAGGAATCTGGTACAATGAACGTCATGTTTGATATTGATGGTACATTTGTAACAGCACCAACAATTCCAGTAGAAGATACAATTCTACGTTCTATTACTCGTTTAACAGTTATCGAACTGATTGAGGACATGGGACATAAAGTAGAAGAACGTCATATCTCTGTGGATGAAGTGATCGAGTCTATCAAAAATGGTAAAATGAGAGGTGCATTTGGTATTGGTACAGCCGTAACAATTGCTCCATTTGCAAAAATTGCCAATGATGGTGTCGATTATGAACTACCAGCAGATTATACATTCTCGACAGAGTTGAAAGCGAAATTCCAAGGTATCCAAAAAGGAGAAATTGAGGATACTAAAGGATGGACATATAAGATTTAATAAGATCTCTCATCAAAGAATGAAGTATATAGTTCGAGAGAGCTACTGCAACATTGATTCAAATAAAAAGAGCGATTATCCTAGTGGTAATCGCTCTTGTTGTTTATACTATTTCTTTTTTCCTTTTTTCTTTTTTGAGGTCTCCTCTGGGTGTGACTCTAAATATTTTTGCCAAAGATCGGGGCGTCTTTCCTGAGTTCTTTCCATAGATTGCTCTAATCTCCATTCATCAATCTTAGATTCATGACCTGATAATAGAATATCAGGGACTTTCTTTCCTTTCCAGTCTGCAGGTCTTGTATACACCGGTGGAGCCAAAAGACCATCTTGGAAAGAATCCGTTAATGCTGAAGTTTCATCACCTAATACCCCAGGAAGTAAACGGATAATTGCATCAGCAACTACTGCAGCAGCAAGTTCGCCACCTGATAAAACATAATCACCGATACTGATTTCTCTCGTAACAATTTCATCACGTATTCTCTGGTCGATACCTTTATAATGTCCACAAAGGATAATGATATTTTCACAAGAAATAGAAAGATGGTTGGCAATTTGTTGATTGAAAACTTCGCCATCAGGAGTCATATATATAACTTCCTGATACTCTCTTTCTTTTTTTAGATCATTGATAATATTAAAAATTGGTTCAGCCATAAGTACCATGCCGGCACCATGTCCGTATGCGTAATCATCAATATGTCCATGCTTATTGATGGAATATTCTCTTAGATCATGAACGTGAACCTCAGACAATGATCTGTCATTTGCTCTTTGTAAAATAGAGTGAGAAAATGGACTGTCTAATAATTTAGGAACACAAGAAATTATATCTATACGCATAAAAATTGTATCAATTGAAATATTTTAAATCGGCACAAAGATAAGCAGATTGAAGTAAAATGTGATTTTATAAAGGAATGATATTCACTTATATTGGATAACTTTTGATAAAGTTGTAAATAATTGTTAAGTTTACATTATAAGGAAGTCACGCTCCTTAGAAACAACACACGATTAACTTTTACTACCATGAAATATATAAAGATATTGTTATTGATTGGTTTTACAGTTTCTTTAATAGGATGTACGTCTTATAAGCATCATGTAAAGGCAGGATATAACCCTAACGATACTGATAATGTGTACCACTTAGTACACGAATAAAATATTCAAAGCTTTTTTAGTATGATATGAAATGATTTTACCCATAAAGATCTCATTGCTATAACATGAGATCTTTTTTTTTATGCCCATTTTTTGAGGATCCATCTTTTCCTATCAATTCACTTGTATATTTTTAAAGATGAATTAGTAAAAACAGCTTCTTGTTTTCTAAATGTTGTTTAAGCATCATCTATCTTTTTAAAAATCTCTTAGTTATTTATTACAGAATTTGTATTAAAGGTGGAAACATAGAATCTTTGCTGAAGATTCAACTAAACATAATTTCATGCTTTTCGCACAAGTACCTGGAGCTTCAGACGTAAAAAAGATTTTAATCCATGCCGCTCAGCAAAATAAGGTGGCACATGCACAACTTTTTATTGGAAAAGAAGGCGGTGTTCAGCTTGCATTGGCTCTGGCTTATGCGACTTATTTAAACTGTGAAAATCCCTCAGATGAAGATGCTTGTGGAGAATGTAGATCTTGTCGAAATGCAGAGAAATTAATGTACCCAGATTTACATTTCGTTGTTCCTACAGTACTTACTAAAAAAGTAACAAAAAGAGAGGATGCAACTTCTGAAAAGTTTCTTCCAGAATGGAGAACCTTTTTAAAGGAAGAGAATGGACTATATAAAAATGTAGCTGATTGGGTAGACTATATAGGCGGGGAGAATAAGCAAGCACTTATTACAAGACAAGAAAGTCGTCAGATTGTAAAAGCCTTATCCGTTAAAGCACATCAAAATGGTTTTAAGATAGTATTAGTATGGATGCCAGAACTAATGCAAGCCCCAGCAGCCAATGCAGTTCTAAAAATCTTAGAAGAACCGCCAGCAAAAACGTTGTTTTTTATGGTAACCAATGATCCAGAAAAACTAATTGTAACGATTTTGTCCCGCACACAAAAAATATATGTACCCTCACCTTCTGATCAAGATGCATTAGCTTTTTTGACACAGCAAGGAATTGAGGAGGAAAAAGCCAAAAGGGTAGCCTTCCTGTCTGATGGTAACATTAGAGAAGCCTTACGTATTGCTGCTGATGTTCCTGACCAGAGCGAGGATCTGTTTAAATCGTGGATGAGAGCATGTTTTAAGAGTAATTACACTGAGATTATCACCAAATGGTCGGAGGAGTTTAATAAACTTGGCAAAGAAGGTCAAAAAAGTTTCTTCAAATTTGGCTTAACTCTATTGAGAGAAGCCATGTTAATCAAGAATGAGGCAGACAACGTAGTTCGTCTAGATGAAGAGGCACATAATTTTGCGAAAAACTTTTCTACAGTACTTACAGACAAAAACTTACCAGCATTGGTCAATCATTTTAATGATGCTTTTTATTTCATCGAAAGAAACGGAAATCCCAAAATTATATTTGTGAGCCTATCTATCAAAGTTGGAAAAGCGTTCGGTAGATAATTCTCGAATTCCTAAGATTTTAAGCAAAAAAAAACGTATTCAAGGTAAAAAAGTTCTTTTCTCGTAAGCGTATTCTTTTATATTTGTATAGAGAACTAGATGAACAATCCCATTTGTCCCTTAACTGAAAAGATAAACAGGATCTAGTACTGATAAGCAGAAACTCAAAAAAATCATTACATATGAACTTTAAAGAAGAATTCAAGAAGTTTGCCTTGAAAGATCAAGGAATTTCAAGCTTGCACACTGATGCATTTATCAGTAGCATCGAAAATACAACACCTTACGTCATCGAAGAAAGAGATCGTAACTTTAGACAAATCGATGTGTTTTCTAGATTAATTGCCGACCGTATTATTTTTATGGGTACTCAGGTGGATGATCAAGTAGCAAATATTGTAGTTGCTCAGTTGTTATTCTTGGAGTCATTAGATGCGAAGAAAGACATTTTAATGTATATCAATAGCCCGGGTGGTTCAGTATATGCTGGTCTAGGTATGTATGATACAATGCAGTATGTACGTCCTGACGTGGCTACAATTTGTACAGGCTTGGCTGCATCTATGGGTGCGGTATTGTTAGCAGGTGGCGCAGCAGGTAAAAGAGCAGCACTTCCTCACTCAAGAATTATGATTCACCAACCATTAGGTGGTGCTCAAGGTCAGGCTTCTGATATCGAAATTACAGCAAGAGAGATCCAGAAATTAAAGAAAGAACTTTACGAAATTCTTTCAACACACACAGGTCAACCATACGACAAAGTATGGCAAGATTCTGATCGTGATTACTGGATGCGTGCACAGGAAGCTAAAGAGTATGGTTTAGTGGACGAAGTACTTGCTCGTAATAACCAAGGCTAATAATTCTCACTATTTTGGAGTTATGTAACAGTAATTTATCTTAAAATAGTGTAAATGATAAGGTTAGGGAGGGAAATGATTGTACATTTCCCTCTTATACATTGTATAAAAGTGTAATTAAATACGTAACTTGCACTTTCAACTATATATTGGAATTGTCTCATTGTGAGGCGATCAGAGAAGAGAAGAATTTTCTTCCAACTTTAAGAAGAAAAATAGGCAAGGAGAGATAAATGAAAGGTAATTTCTGTTCGTTTTGTGGCGCACCAAAAGATACGGTGGAATTAATGGTTTCTGGTCAGAACGCCCAAATATGTAATAACTGTATTGAGCAAGTTCATCAGATCTTGATGGAGGAAAGAAAGCCTCGCAAGAAAGATGCTGAAGCATCAAGCTTTGATCTGAAAACACCTGCAGAAATGAAAAAGCATCTTGATGAATATATTATTGGTCAAGATAAAGCAAAACGCGTATTATCTGTAGCAGTGTATAACCACTACAAGCGTTTAAACCAACAAGTAGATAATGATGATGTTGTGATTGAAAAATCAAATATTATCATGACAGGTAATACAGGTACGGGTAAAACGTTATTGGCTAAAACTTTAGCAAAGGCATTACAAGTTCCTTTCTGTATTGCAGATGCAACTGTAATTACTGAAGCAGGTTATGTGGGTGAAGATGTTGAAACAATTTTAACACGTTTACTACAAGCTGCAGATTACAATGTAGAGCAAGCAGAACGAGGTATCGTCTATATTGACGAAATAGATAAAATTGCTCGTAAATCTGATAACCCATCAATTACAAGAGATGTAAGTGGTGAGGGTGTTCAGCAGGCATTATTAAAATTATTAGAAGGATCTATCGTTAACGTTCCACCTCAAGGAGGTAGAAAGCATCCAGAACAAAAGCTTATTTCTGTCAATACAGAAAATATTTTGTTTATCTGTGGTGGTGCATTCGCAGGAATCGCAGATATGATTGCTTCTCGTTTAAATACACGTCCAATTGGTTTTGCTGGTAAAGAAAATGATCTACCAGAATTGGATAAAGAAGAATTACTAGAGTTTGTTACTGCGCAAGACCTAAAACGTTTTGGTATTATTCCAGAACTTATTGGTCGTTTACCATTGGTGACTTATTTGAAGCCATTGGATAAAGATGCACTTCGTAACATTCTTACGGAACCTAAAAATGCATTAACTAAGCAGTACAAAAAGCTATTTATGATGGAAAATATCGAGCTTGACTTCGCTGATGGAGCACTTGATTACATTGTAGAAAAAGCTTTAGAGTATGATCTTGGAGCAAGAGGTTTACGTTCTATCATGGAAGCGATTATGTTGGATGCAATGTATGAGATTCCTTCTAGTGATGAGAAAGTAGAGAAATTTACAGTGGATAGAGAATATGCTCAGCTAAAATTTGAAAGTTCTTCACACGCTAAGAACTTGAGAGTGGCTTAGTCTATCACTTTAAGATATTTAATAAACAAACAGCAAAACACTATTATTGTGCTTTGCTGTTTGTGTTTAACCACATCAATAAAAATAATCAAAATGGATTTCAGTAATATGTTTGGACAGTTAAAGCAAGTCCAAGAAAAATTAAAAGAAGCACAAGAAGAATTAGTAAATGTTAGAGCAGAGTCTGATGCCGGTGGAGGTATGGTACGCTGTGTTGCTAATGGAAAAAAACAAGTAATTAGCCTTGAAATTGATCCATTATTATGCAAAGAAGAAGATAGAGAAATGCTTCAAGATTTAGTGATTGCAGCTGTGAATAAAGCAATTGCTGAAGCAGATCAAAAAGGACAGGAACATTTAATGAAATCAACTAAAGGTATGATGCCGAATATTCCAGGGATGAACTTTGGA
The DNA here is from genome assembly GCF_947387565.1 of Flammeovirga sp. SubArs3. Taxonomy (NCBI): domain Bacteria; kingdom Pseudomonadati; phylum Bacteroidota; class Cytophagia; order Cytophagales; family Flammeovirgaceae; genus Flammeovirga; species Flammeovirga sp. SubArs3. Next base: position 250,556 of record NZ_CANDOA010000002.1, read on the forward strand.
AATATGGGCTAACCAGAGAACAAGGAGTGTTAATTCTACTCCTTGTTTACTACTTCTTACTTCAAAAATCAATATATATGCTACCCTACGAACAAGTAGCGATCGTTATACTAAACTACAACGGTAAACACTTTTTAGAGAAATTTTTACAATCAGTTATTGATAGTAGCCAAGGAGCAAGAATTATTGTAGCAGACAATGCATCTACCGACGACTCTGTATCATGGTTAGAAGCAACTCACCCAACAATTGAAACCATTGTTTTAGATAAAAATTATGGTTTTACAGGAGGATATAACAGAGCGTTGTTTCAAATTGATGCAAAGTATTTTGTATTACTCAACTCAGACATTGAGGTTCCTTCTCAATGGCTCACTCCCTTACTTTCTTTGATGGAATCTGATGAATCCATTGCAGCATGTCAACCAAAAATAAAACTGTATTCTGATAAGAAATACTTTGAACATGCAGGAGCAGCTGGGGGATTTATGGATTACATGGGATACCCTTTTTGCAGAGGTAGAATCATGGATACGCTCGAAGAAGATTTAGGTCAATATGATGACACAAGAGAGATTTTTTGGGCAACGGGAGCCTGTTTATTTGTAAGGGCAGATCTATACAAAGAGTTTGGTGGTTTGGATGAACGTTTCTTTGCACATATGGAAGAGATAGATTTGTGTTGGAGACTGAAATCTTCTGGGTATTCAATAAAAACCGTTGGGAATAGTGAAGTATATCATGTTGGGGGAGGAACGTTAAGTAGAGATAACCCCAAGAAAACATACTTGAACTTTAGAAATGGTTTATTCTTACTCTTCAAAAACTTACCCACTTCAAAGTTATTCCCAGTTATCTTTTTCCGAATGGTTTTAGATGGAATAGCAGGATTAAGATTTTTATTTAAAGGAGAAACAGCTAATTTGTTCGCTGTTTTAAAGGCACATAGGGATTTCTACCTCGCTTTTCGCTATTTAATACGACAGAGAGGCAAAGTTCCTATAAAGAGTGTGAACTTTAACGAGGTATATAAACGTTTATTGGTTTCGGAATACTTTTTAAAAGGAAGACATAAATTCTCTCAACTACATGAGTTGAGGAACTTAAAATAGCTTCTCTCTAACATTAGAAGACTGACGTATGTATTTTCTGATGTTGATAAAAAAATGTAAGGAAAAGTAAAGAATTATGGGAGATCCGAAAGTGAAAAGTGATGCGTAAACAAAGTACAAACGTATACTGTTTGTGGAGATATGTAATTTATTTCCAATGTGATTGCACACACCAAACGCTTTCTTTTCGATGAACCTCTGTATCAATTTTGGTTTCATAGTCTTTAATTATGTTAATCATATGAAAATAAAAATTTACAGATATAGAACATACTTTCAAAATTGATTATCTTCGATTAATGAAAGTAAATATCCCTAAAATGCTAAATTTACTTTTGTTTACTTGCTTTTAGTAGATATAAATTCTAAAAAAAGTTAAGATTTGTACTGTGAATATGTAATTTGCCTAATTGACAGGTAAATTGCGAAATCTAGAAATAGAAAAATTTGGATGACGATTATGAACAAATACACTAGTGCTTTGTCTACTGTACTTGCAGCAGGCACATTATTCTTCACGAACTGCTCAAACGTAGACGTGAATCAAATGGCTGAAGAGCAAGGAATGACAATCAACCCATCGCCGTTAGAATTACACGGTGATTCTGTAGTCTTTGATATTGAGACTAAACTTCCTCCTAAGTTATTAAAGAAAGGTTACACTTACGACGTTGTTGTACAATACAACCCTAACGATGCTGAGCCAATTGAAGTTGGTGTTGTATCTTTCAACGGGGATGATTATGCTGATGCTCCAGAGGCAACTCCTGCATTAAGCGAGCGTATGGCGTTTGCTTACGAAGATAAGTTCGAAAGAGGTCAGTTAGAGTACTTAGGTCGTGCTACTAAAGTGAAAAACCAAAAAGTAAAAGAATCTAATGACGGTGCTTTTGCTGCTATGCCAAACGGTTTAGGTCAAGGTGTTATCACAACGGCTAAAAATTACCAACCTGTATTTATTGCTAACTATGCTGACCATGGTTACAATGATTCAGAGGAGTATATCCCAACTAATGTTGAGTTCTACTTCACTCAAGGTTCATCAGTATTACGTTCTTCTGAGAAGAGAGGTGATCAAGGTAAAGTGTTAACAGAGTATGTTTCTGCTAACAACCCTACAAGAACTGTAACTATTACAGGTTCTCACTCTCCTGAAGGTTCAACTGAGGCGAACACAAAATTAGCTAATAAGCGTCCAGAGGCTGTTGAGTCATACTACCAGTCTTTGATGAAAAAATATAAAGTTGAGGAAGATCAAGCTCCTCAATTCGTAACTAAGCCAGTAGTAGAAAATTGGTCTGCTTTCAAGGCTATCTTGAAAGATTCAGACAAGTTTACTGATGCTGAGAAAGATGAAATCATGTCTGTAGTTAACGGTTCAGGTGATTTCGTTTCTAAGCAATTAAAGTTACAATCTTTAGCTTCTTACAAGAAGTTATTCCGTTACGTATACCCACCATTACGTAATGCTAACTCTGAGATCTTACAGATCAAAGACAAGCTAGATCCAGAAGTTATCAAATCTCGTGCTGCTAGCATCGCTGATGGTCAAATGGCATTAGATTCGTTAACTACTCCTGAGTTATTATACGCTGCTCACTTCGCTACTGATTTAGACGCTAAAGTTAAAATCTACGAAGCTGCAATCAGAAAAGACGATTCTCCAATCGCTCATAACAACTTAGGTGCAACTTATTTCGCTCAAGCTAAAGCTGGTGGTGACGCTGCTGCATTAATTGACAAAGCAATTCCTCACTTCGAGACTGCTGCTAAGTCTAACAACATGCCAGAAGCTTACGCTAACTTAGCTGGTGCTAAATTAACAAAAGGTGACGTTGCTGGTGCTCAAGCGGATATCGCTAAAGCAAACTCCAGCAACCCATCAGTAGCTGCTACAGCAAACGCTGTAAAAGGTTATGTTGCTTTATCTGAAGGTGATTACGATGGTGCTATCCAGTACTTATCATCTGCAGGTGACGACGCTACTGTTGTTTATGACAAAGGTTTAGCTTACTTGTTGAAAGCTGAAAAATCAGGTGCTTCTGATTTCTCTCAAGCTTCTTCAGCATTCGGTGAGTCTATCTCTGCTCAAGACAACGCGTGGGCACACTATGGTTTAGCTATCGTTGCTGCAAGACAATCTAAAGCAGACGAAGCAATCAAAGAAATCAAAGCTGCTGGCGACTTGAAAACTAAAGCGGCTCAAGATCTTGAGTTCTTCGCTTTATGGGAAAATGCAGATTTCCAAGCTGCTACTAAGTAGTTTGTAAACATACAATCCTAACAAAAAGGACTTACTTCTTCGGAGGTAAGTCCTTTTTTATTTTATCTCTATTGTATTTTTAGATCGTTTAGAATATTGGAGCCAAAAATGCTTTCTTTTTATTGAAAAGTAGGCTTCCGATGAAGATTTTATAATTATCTATCGTCAATTATCAATTTTTAATGACGAATGTTCTTTTTTCCTCGAATCCTTTACCCTTAACTATTAAAAAATAGGGGAAAACTTATTATCTTGGCATCCGAAAACGAAAATACTGATATAATTAGCAGAACTTTTAATAAGTAATGAGAGAAATTCAATTCAGAGAGGCTCTTAGAGAGGCAATGCAAGAAGAGATGCGCCGTGATAAAGACGTATTTATCATGGGTGAGGAAGTTGCAGAGTACAATGGAGCATATAAAGTTACTCAAGGTATGTTGGACGAATTTGGTCCAGACCGTGTAATCGATACTCCAATTGCAGAGCTTGGTTTCGCTGGTATCGGCGTAGGTGCTGCAATGAATGGTATTCGTCCGATCGTAGAGTTCATGACATTTAACTTCTCATTGGTAGCTATTGACCAAATTATCAACAGTGCGGCAAAAATCTTGTCTATGTCTGGTGGTCAGTATTCAGCTCCAATGGTATTCCGTGGACCAACTGGTAATGCGGGTCAATTAGGTGCTCAGCACTCACAAAACTTTGAAAACTGGTATGCAAACACTCCAGGTCTTAAAGTTGTTGTACCATCTAATCCTTATGATGCAAAAGGTCTTTTAAAGGCTTCTATTAGAGATAACGATCCAGTTATCTTTATGGAATCTGAATTGATGTATGCTGACAAAGGTGAGGTACCTGAGAGCGAGTATATCATTCCTCTAGGTGTTGCTAACGTCATTCAGGAAGGTACTGACGTAACTTTAGTTTCTTTTGGTAAAATGGTTCACGTAATCACAAAAGCAGCTGAGCAGTTAGAAAAAGAAGGTATCTCTGTTGAAGTAATCGACTTACGTACTGTAAGACCAATCGATTATGAAGCAATCCTTAAATCAGTGAAGAAAACAAACCGTTTAGTAGTGGTAGAAGAAGCTTGGCCATTAGCGTCAATTTCATCAGAAATTTCTCACCACATCCAACTTCACGCATTTGATCACTTAGATTCTCCAGTAGTAAGAGTGGCTTCTAAAGATGTTCCACTTCCATATGCACCAACATTGATCGAAGAGATCTTACCAAATGTTGAGCGTACTGTAGATGCAGTGAAAAAGGTAATGTACAGAAAGTAATCTAGGTTATATACTTTAGGTTATCTAGAACATAGAAAAAGCCTCTTATATCAATTAAATTTGAGATAAGAGGCTTTATTCTTTTATAAAGCGGCTAAGAAACTAATAATATCTCTTGATATGACCACAATTAACCAATATACAATTCGATTAAATGATATAACGACCATAGATGAAGTAGATTTTCTTTGGAAGAAATTATATGCACATCATCATTTTCTAAGACACCAAATACATATTGAACCCTCAGATTCTGATTGGGTAAGACGAAAGAACAAGCTAAAGGATAAAGCTTGTGATCTAATCGTTTTAACTGTAAAGACAGAACTACAGCTCTTAGGGTATTTGATTGCTAGTGTACACAGGTTAGACCCTAGTGTTGGTGAAGTAGAATCACTTTATGTAGAAGAAGAGTATAGAGGAGAGGGACTTGGTACACAATTAATGCATGAGGCCATGAGTTGGTTCAATTATAAAAATGTAAAAGTCCGAAAATTAGCGGTGGGTATCGAAAATGAAACGGTTGTTGAATTTTATAGAAAGCAAGGTTTTATACCCAAGTCAATCATTTTAGAAATGGGATAGCTTAGTCATAGATTTCTCTAATAAATGTATCCTCAGGATAAATAACTTCTGATAAGAATAACCCTTGCCCAGGAGCTAAATATTTGGCAGCTCTCTTACGGTCTTTTAAGGCTAATGTTTCACGCATATAGTCGATCGACATTCTACCCATTCCTACTTCCATCATATTTCCAACAATGATACGTATCATGCCTCTAAGGAAGCGGTTGGCTGTGATATGAAACGATAAATTATTCCCTTCTTTTGTCCATGATGAAGACATAATATCACAAATGTGCGTATTTACATCTGCATGCATTTTTGAAAAAGCAGTAAAGTCTTCAAATTCTAATAATACCTTTGCAGCTTCTTGAAGTTTATCAAAATCGGGTTGTCTGAAATACTGCCAAATCAGTCCTTGTTTAAAAGGCGATTTTTCCAAAACGATATCGTATCTATAGCTTCTTTTGACAGCATCAAAACGAGCATGAGCATCTTTTTTTACTTCCCATAGGCTTTTTATGGCAATGTCATTGTTTAGGAATGAGTTGGCTCTATGTAGGAAGTTTTTGCCATTTAAATCCTCGTCAATATCAAATTGAGCGTATTGTTGGGCACAGTGTACGCCTGTATCTGTTCTACCACTTCCAATAGTATTGATTTCTGTTCGCAACAATTTGCTTAGTACAAAGTCTAAATCACCTTGAACTGTTTTGGCATTTGGTTGAACTTGCCATCCGTGGTAATTGGAACCTAAGTAGGCGATTTCTGCGAAATATCTCATAGGATAAGTGGATTAATTAGAACGAATACCAATTTAATTTTTTGATATAAAAAAACCGCAAAACCTCGAAAGATTTTGCGGTTAGCACGGGCAGTAGGATTCGAACCCACGACCTGCGGTTTTGGAGACCGTAACTCTACCAGCTGAGCTATGCCCGTGTGTCATTAAGACGTTGCAATATTAACGGGATTCTGATTTTAATCCAAATAATACTATGAAAAAAATAAACGATTAGTAGTAACCGATTCATTATGAGGAATAAAAAAACGGCGTTAATAGTGTCATTAACCCCGTTTTTTATGATTTCATCGTTTGATTTAAAGAAAATACTACTTCAGTCAAAATGATGATAAGTAATTTACTTTACAATCCTAAAACTTCAACACCTTGGTTAAAGATCACATCTGTAGGAATGTTAGCATCGTCAATTCTATCTAGGTCTTTTTGTAAATCGTAAGTGATTTTACCATGAGATTGTACTAACTCAGCGACCCCTTGGTAATCACCATTTCCTTGTAGTGTAAGGATTTTTGCTGAAAGGGCGTTCATCGCTTCTTCCATCTTCTCATAGTTTACCATGTAGTAACCTGAAGCCTCGTTATATTGGAAAGCACCATGTTCTTTAAAGAAATTGAAACGAATCATATTTGCTACACCATGAGCGGAAGCTGCACCGAAACGAACTGAACGGAAAATACCTGCTAAGAAAGTAGTATAATAATCTTCCATTTTACCATCGATCTCCCCTTTCTTATGTAATTGAGAAACCATATACAGGCCTAAAATATCAGCTTTACCTTCTTCTAATGCTGAAGCATGTTCTTTTAAAGCTTTACGAACTGTACCTCTGCCGTTGATAGTACCTTTGATACCTAAACCATGAGCAACTTCATGGAACATAGTATTTGCAAAGAATGCATCAAAAGTGATGTGTTGACGTTGAGATGGGTCAATCAAAACTTCTGAGATAGGTACAAGTATTTTTTCATACTTCGCTCTCATGGCATTTTTTAACTGAAGACGACGAGAACCTTTCTGTTCTTGTACACGCTCATCATTTGGTAAGTTGATAGCGATAGTCTTTGAGCCTGCATTACAATCTCCTGCATAATACACAACATCGTATGCATTCAGTTGAGAATCTGTACCCGGTAATTCTGTTTTATATTTGTTTTCTACAGGAAGACCTTTCTGTAATTCTGGTAAGAAAGAAGCAAACTTTTCTAGTTTCTTCGACCATTCCATATCCTTTATCAATACATACCCTTCAAAAGAGGTTTTATAGCCATAAAGTTTATCTTCGTAGTTTTCGATAGGACCCACTACAAAATCAATTGGGTTGGTTTTCATATCCATCCAAGCTAGATCAGATTGGAAATAATCGTTAGATAAGAACGCTTTTGCTCTTAACTCAAGATATTTTTTTAGCCCTGGATCTTTTGCTAATTGAGCACATTCTAAAAGTAATGAAGATGCTTTGTCAAGCTCTGCTTTATACTCTTTTGAGTAAGGTACTACTTTTAGTTCACCTCTAGAATCTCTGATCACAACAGTATATAAACTTGACTTCTCCTGATTTTGAAGTTTAGAGAACTCCTCCTTCGTCATATCTTTTGGATAGAAATTGGCTCCAATTGGTTTTGTGCCTACGCCATCAACAAAAGGACGGTTGTCTTGCAATCTATCCCAAGGTCCGTAGTTGACCTCAGCGTACCTTTTAAGTTCTGGCGTTTTTAATGACTCAATAAATGAGTTTTTGTCACCGTAGGCTTGTTTCCAGAAAATGTTGTCCATGATTTCACTTACCTGAATCATTTTCTTGATCATCTTCTTTTGGTTAGAAGATAACTTGGATAAATCTGCTGTTAGTGTGAAATCAGTGTAGTCTACCAAATGATCTACTTTTGGAACAGAAGCTACCTCTTGTTTCTCTCCATGTTGTTCTGAAGTTGCACATCCTGTAAAAAAGGACGCACCAAAAGCTAAACCTACTAATAGAGTAGTTTTCTTCATTGCTGTTATATGTTTTGTATTTATATGATTCTATTGAATACGCGAATATAAGGTGAAATCCTGTTTCTTAGATGTTATTCATAGGTGATTCTTGTTCTTATAGGGTAGTGATCAGATAATTTATTTTCTGAAAACACTTTGAAATCAATACTTTTCAATTGTGATGTGGAATGAAAAACTTGATCAATTCTAAAGGGTAAATCTCTTAAAGTATAGCCTAAACCTTGTCCAGCGTTATTAAATGAGTTAGTCAACTTTTTATTAATTAAACTATATCCGTAAGCAGAAGGAGGTTCATTAAAGTCTCCACAAACGATCACAGGATACGGACTATTGAGTATGTTCTGATATAAAAGATTGAATTGTTGTTCTCTTAATAAAGTACCTAAGTAGATCTTTTTTAATGTTTTTATTCCTTTATCTAAAATAGATGTATACTGGTTTTCTCCATTATCAAGAACGATTGATTGAAAATGACAGTTAAATACCCGGATCACTTTTTGAGAGTCGACTTTTATATCACAATAAATTATTCCATTGGTTTCTGAGCCACCTATTTCTTTAAAAGGAATAGCTGCTTGATGTATAATAGGATATTTTGAAAATATGCCAAGTCCAAAAGTTGCCTTGATATGGTTCGTTAAAAATGGGGGAGTGTAAGAATAATATCCTTTATCTTTCCCTAACCTTTTATTTGTTTGAAAGAGTGAGTTTTCTTTTTTGGTGATAGAGTCGCTATTATAATATTCTTGAAAACAATAAATATCTGTTTGATCTTTCTCTAACCATTGAATTAACTCCTTGGATTCTTTGTAGTCATGATTGAGATATTTATAAGTATTAAAAACAGATACATTATAACTCATGATACTGACCGATTGATCTAAATTTTTTGTGGAAGAAATGTTCCATGTTATGTCAGATTTCCATAACAGAATTATTGTATAGATACCTATAAAAATAAAGTATCCCTTTTGTTGTTGAGTGATTTCAATAAGACATACAACAAAAAGAAAAAGTAGTAAAATAGGTGTTCCTAATGCTAGAAATATAGAAAATGGGAATATACTAGTAGATACATTAGTTAGTAAGAGTAATATTAGAAGCAAAACGCCTGATAATCTTATCATTCGCCGCGAAAAAAAACTTGAATACCTGTTATTTGTCACCTTTTGAATCAATTTCATTTTTTAAATTACTAATGTATTACGGAAAGATAATTCAAATATGACATAAGTCATGTTTGAGGTGTATATATTTAATCCATTCATGTTTAAACACATATCAAAACATTGACTAAAGTCAGCTTTTTATGTTGATAACCGTCATGCACTGACCTTACAGTTGACAATTATCTTTGCGTAATATTAAAGGAACTCTTTTATTTTAAATATCTATGAGTGCAATCGTTGTATTGATCGGAATTAGTCTTATAGTAGCACTAACATTTCTGGCAGTTTTTATCTGGTCGGTGAAGTCCAATCAGTACGAGGATACGTACACTCCAAGCATCCGAATATTATTCGAAGAAGATGATCGACAAGGAACAGCAACACAAACCGGAAGCGACGAAAGCTAATTTAGAGCATTTCTCGTACGACAACGTAATTGTAAAGAATTTTGCAATTGCGACAATGTTTTGGGGGGTAGCCGGTATGGTCGTGGGACTATTAGTAGCTTTACAGCTTGCCAACCCTATTTTCAATTTTGATACGTCGTTTTTGACGTTCGGTAGACTTAGACCACTTCACACCAACGCCGTAATTTTCGCTTTTGTTGGTAATGGTATGTTTGCCGGTATCTATTATTCATTACCAAGATTGCTAAAAGCAAGAATGTACTCAGATCTTTTGGGTAAGATACATTTTTGGGGATGGCAATTAATCATTTTAGCCGCATTAATTACATTACCTTTAGGTTTTACTCAAGGTAAAGAATATGCAGAGTTAGAATGGCCAATTGATATTGCCATTGCAGTCATTTGGGTAGTTTTTGGTTTAAATATGATCATGACAATGATCAAGCGTCGTGAGCGCCACTTATATGTAGCTATCTGGTTCTATATTGCCACTTTTGTTACAGTAGCGGTACTTCACATTGTAAACAGTTTATCATTACCATTATCATTCTTTAATTCTTATTCTGTTTTTGCAGGTGTTCAAGATGCATTAGTACAGTGGTGGTACGGTCACAATGCCGTAGCATTCTTCTTAACCACACCTTATTTAGGTTTGATGTACTACTTCGTACCTAAAGCAGCAAACAGACCTGTTTATTCGTATAGACTTTCGATCATTCACTTCTGGTCATTGATCTTTATCTATATCTGGGCAGGACCTCACCACTTATTATATACAGCATTACCAGATTGGGCTCAATCTTTAGGTACAGTATTCTCAGTTATGTTGATTGCTCCATCTTGGGGTGGTATGTTGAACGGTTTACTTACACTTCGTGGTGTTTGGGACAAAGTTCGTACTGAGCCAGTATTGAAGTTTATGGTGGTTGCTCTTACTGCATATGGTATGGCAACATTTGAAGGTCCAATGCTTTCTTTCAAAAATGTTAATGCAATTACTCACTATACAGACTGGACAATTGCTCACGTTCACGTTGGTGCATTAGGTTGGAACGGTTTCTTAACATTCGGTATGTTATACTGGTTGTTCCCGAAAATGTACAGAACAAAATTACACTCATTGAAGTTGGCAAACGTTCACTTCTGGTTAGGTACATTAGGTATTGTATTCTATGTAGTACCAATGTATTGGGCAGGTCTAACACAATCATTAATGTGGAAAGACTTTACTCCAGAAGGATTCTTAAAGTACCCGAACTTCCTTGAAACAGTAACTCAGATTGTACCAATGTATATGCTTAGAGCATTGGGTGGTGCATTATATGTAATCGGTGCTTTAGTAGCAGTTTATAACTACTACATGACAGCTAAATCAGGTTCTTTACTAGAACAAGAAGAAGCTTCAGCTCCAGCATTACAAGGTTCTCACAAAGTAAAAAGATGGCATGAGTGGATTGAGGCTCGTCCGATCCAAATGACCATTTTATCAACAATTGCAATTTCAATTGGTGGTTTGGTAGAATTCTTACCTACTTATTTTGTAGAGTCAAATACTCCAACAATTACAACAGTAAAACCATATACTCCTTTAGAGTTAAAAGGTCGTGATATTTATATTAGAGAAGGCTGTTACTTATGTCACTCTCAAATGATTCGTCCTTTCCGTTCAGAAACTGAACGTTATGGTGACTACTCTAAATCAGGTGAATTTGTTTATGACCATCCATTCCAATGGGGTTCTAAACGTACTGGTCCAGACTTAGCAAGAGTGGGTGGTAAATATCCAGACTCGTGGCACTATAGCCATATGTTGGATCCAGGTTCAATGTCTCCTGGTTCAATTATGCCATCATACCCTTGGTTATTGGAAGACGAAATTTCTGTGGACGATGTTCCTGCTCAAATTAATTTGATGAGAAATTTAGGTGTTCCTTACGAAGAAGGATATGAGGACAAAGCATTAGCCGATTTAGAGAAACAAGCAAAATCTATCACAGAGAGCTTGTCTAAAGATGGTGCTGAATCTGCACCACATAAAGAAATCGTAGCCTTGATTGCTTACTTACAACGCTTAGGTGTTGATGCAAGTAAAGCATCAGAAGTTCCATTGAAATAATAATAAAGTAGTGACTTCTGCTTTGGTAGAAGTCACTCTTTTAAAAATATTGTTATGTATAAAGATGTACTTAGATCTATAGAAGATATCGAGATATTTCCAGTGATTGGTTTTATCATCTTTTTCACTTTTTTCATTGCTTGGAGTGTGTACGCATTTCGTATGAAAAAAGAATCTATTGCTGAATTATCCAGCTTGCCTTTAGATCTAGACGATGATACTGAAAATAATAACAGCACAAATGAATTTAAGTAAACTTTCGAGACACCTAATGACCCTAGTGATGACGCTGGGTATGATTCTGCTAAATGCACCGTCAACATTTGCTCAGTCATCAACAGAGAGCATGTTGCAATCAATGAATGCAAGTGAGTGGGCAATCACTTTACTAGGTTTTGCAATCGTCATTTTCTTTTTGATCTTCCTAGTATTGGCATTGGTGTTTTATACGGTTGTTGTTACAAAAAACCAGACAGATCAATAGCAGTTTTGCTTTGACTCTCAAAAATGAATTGAATCATGAAATCTGCAAATAAAAAAATATTAGCGTTAGCTGTACTAGCCCTGACAGGGCATTCTGCTTTTGCCGAAGGAGAACAGCTAATCTACGGCATAGATAACTTTGACGCATTAGTTTTTGCATTAGTAACAATCTTAGGATTATTATTCCTAGCGATTATGATTGTTGCTTTAGGGTTGTTGTTTGTAGTAAGACAAAGCCTTAAAACGTTACCAAAAACTGAGGAAGATATCGCTTTCGAAAAAGAAGGAGAAACAGGTTGGTGGCAGTTCTTCTGGCAGAAGATGAACGCTGCAAAACCATTGGCCTTGGAAGCAGACATCTTAATGGACCATAATTATGATGGTATCCAAGAATTAGATAACGATCTTCCACCTTGGTGGAAAGCCTTATTCTATATTTGTGTACTAAGTGGTTTTGTTTACTTAGGTGTTTATCACTGGTGGGCAGAAGACGATGGTGAACCAGTTTCCATTGCGGAGTATCACGCAGATGTAGAAAGAGCTGAGATTGCCAAGAAGGAATATCTTGCAACAATGGCCAATGCTATTGATGAAACAAATGTCGAAGCATCGACAGATGCAGGAGACTTAGCTGAAGGTAATACGCTGTTCCAAGCCAACTGTAAAGCATGTCATGGTGGAGCAGGTGAAGGTGGCGTTGGTCCAAACCTTACAGATGAGTATTGGTTACATGGTGGAGATATAGCAAGTATCTTCAAAACAATTAAATACGGTGTAACTGAAAAAGGTATGTTAGCTTGGGAATCGAAGTTAACACCTCAACAAATGCAACAAGTATCAAGCTATATTTTAAGCTTACAAGGAACAAATCCTCCAAACGGAAAAGCTCCTCAAGGTGAAAAAGTAGCTGCTGAATAAAACAATTAAATAGTGATAAGGGTAGTCTATATGATAGGTTACCCTTTTCACCTTATTTATATATTAATATATCATCATATATTGATGAAATACCTGAAAATCTGATTTCATTCCTTCATTAATCATGAGACAAGACCTGCATTCACAAGACCCAGATTCATTTAGAGACAGTATTTCGACTGTAGATGAGCATGGAAAAAGAGTTTGGCTATATCCTAAAAAGCCTAGTGGTAGGTATTATAATGCTCGTAAGTGGGTAGCATACATTCTGATCGCATTATTTTTTGTAGGTCCATTTGTTAAAATTGATGGGCAGCCTTTCTTTATGATGAATATCCTTGAGAGAAAATTTGTCATTTTAGGACAGCTATTTGTACCTCAGGATTTCTTTGTGTTTGTATTAATCATGATATCACTGATCATCTTTATTGTACTATTCACTGTAGTATATGGAAGAGTTTGGTGTGGATGGACTTGTCCTCAGACGGTATTTATGGAAATGGTTTTCCGTAGAATTGAATATTGGATTGAGGGGGATGCCAATCAGAAAAGAAAATTAGATAAGGGACCTTGGACAAAGGAGAAGTACCTTAAAAAGATATCGAAGCATACCATCTTCATTATTTTCTCATTAGCGATTGCTAACATGGTATTGGGCTATATTATTGGAGGAGATGAGTTGGTACAAATAGTATCTCATCGTCCAAAAGAAAATTGGCCTGTATTCTTGGCACATATTGGATTTGCTGCAGTATTCTATTTTGTCTTTGCAAGGTTTAGAGAACAAGCTTGTACCCAAGTGTGTCCTTATGGTCGATTGCAAGGAGTTTTCTTAGACAAAGATTCGATAGTTATTTCTTATGACCATGTAAGAGGTGAACCAAGAGGAAAACTGAAAAAGAAAAGAGCAGCTTCGCCTTCTGGATGTGGTGGTTGCGGTTCTGCAGAAAGAACAGAAACCAAAAAGATTGTTGGAAGAGCAAAACCAAAAAGAGCTCCACTTCCTGAAATAAAAGCACCAGATACTCAGGAGATTCCTAAACAGGAAGAAAAGAAAGAGGAAGTTCGTAAGATGACTTTAGAAGACGTTAATGCTTCTATCACAGAAGAACAGCCACAAGGAGATTGTATTGATTGTAAACTATGTGTTCATGTTTGTCCAACAGGTATTGATATTAGAAACGGTACTCAGTTAGAATGTGTCAATTGTACTGCATGTATTGATGCATGTGATGAAGTGATGGATAAAATTGATAAGCCAAGAGGCTTAATCCGTTTTGCTTCTGCCAATGACATTGAAAAAGGACAACCATTTAAGTTTACTACTAGAATAAAAGCATACACAGCAGTACTTTTAGTGTTAGTTGTTGCGGTAATGTATGCTTTAGTAGCTAGAAATGATATTGAAACAACTGTGCTTCGAGCGCCAGGTATGCTTTACCAAAAAGCAGAGAATGGAGACATTCGAAACCTGTATACCATTAATGTGATCAATAAATCAAGTTTTGATTATAATGACTTGAAAGTAGAATTAATTGATCCTGAAGGAAAGATCACTATCGCAGGTGGGCAGATGATTCTAAAACAAGGAGGTAAGCTAGATGGAGCCTTCTTTATAGATATTAACCCAAATGATCTTGATGGTATGAAAAACAAGATTAAATTAAGAATTATCAATGGAGATCAGGTATTGGATGAAGTGACAACCAATTTCTTGGGTCCCATTAAGAAGAAATAGATAAACTAAATAATACGATGAAATTAAATTGGGGTTGGGGAGTTGTGATCGCATTTGTGGTCTTCGGAACCTTTATCATTGCTATGGTAATAAAGATGTTTACTGTACCTGTAAATATGGTATCAAAAGACTATTATGCCGAAGAGCAATTGCATGAAATACATCAGAAACAAAAGGAAAATATCAATACCTTATCAGAAGCTCCTGTTCTTACCTTGAATATGGAGGATGGAAATATTGATGTTATTCTTCCACCAGAATTAAAAAGTGTAAAAGGTCAAATCAGGTTTTTTAGACCATCTGACAATAGATTAGATTTCAACGTTCCTTTAAAATTAAATGAAGATAATGCTCAATCTATTGATGCAAGTAGGATCATGAAAGGACGATGGATATTAAAAATGAGTTTTTCTGCCAATGGCAAAGAGTACTTATTTGAAAAAGCATTGGTGATTTAGTAATACTACTTATCATCTCATAATTAGCAACAAATGAACGAGTTATATATCACTGCATTAGGTATGGGTTTCGCTGGGAGTTTCCATTGCTTGGGAATGTGTGGGCCTATAGCTTTAGCGATTCAAGGAGGGAAATCTCAAGGACCTCAACAGATCTTTGATCGATTATTATATAATTTTGGACGAGCGACTACTTACACTTTATTAGGTGGGTTTGCAGGTTTATTAGGACAAGGACTCTCTTGGTTAGTTGGGTATCAGGTGTATTTAACAGCTTTTCTTGGAGTAATGATGTTGGCCTTTGGGGTATTTGCTGTAAACCCTGATAAGTTATTGAGCTTTATTCCTTTTTTAGGAGGGTGGTTTCAATTTGTAAGGAAACAACTCGGTAAATTCCTTAGAAATGCAAAGTGGTATAACTTCTTTTCCATTGGAATAATGAACGGTTTCTTGCCTTGTGGATTGGTATATATGGCTATGATAGCAGCATTATCTACAAGCAGCATTTCTGAAGGTATGAGTTATATGTTTATGTTTGGCTTAGGAACTATACCTATGATGTTTGCTGTTGCAGTTGCTGGTCAGTTTATCGAAACAAAAGTCAGAAATCAGGTACGTCGTATTTATCCAGTGCTGTTTTTAGCAATGGGAAGTTTACTGCTATTGAGAGCATATAATATTCACCAATCTTCTCAACAAATGACTGATAAGCCAATGGAAGAGGTAGAAATGAAGTGTCACTAATCTTCTTTTGATTTATCCTTTTTTAAAGGAAAGACTATAAGAAATTCCTAAAAAAATTGTATATTTATTAGAGGTAATAAATGATTATATTCTTAATAGACCTAAGCGGATTTACCGCATACTAACCATAAATTTATCTTTTCGTAATGCCAAAACACGAGATCAAAACTTGCCAGCGTTGTCAAAAAAACTTCGAATGTAAGGTAGGGAATATCACTCAATGCCAATGTTACGAAGTAAAAATGACTTACGAAGAAACGCAACGTATGCATCAAGAGTATGAAGAATGCTTATGTGCAGCATGTATGTTGGAATTACAAATCCAGTATAGAAAAGAAGAATTAGTTGATAAGTAAAAACCGAAACTTTATATATCTACCAAGCCATAGGAATCTTTATTCTTATGGCTTTTTCATTTTTTTTAAATTTTTTTTCGATTGTATAATCCCTAGTTTTCTTATGGAGAAAGTAGATAAGAAATAGGATTGACATGTCACAGAATAGTTAAATACGACCATTTAGAGTTATTATTTGTTTGAACATTTTTTAAATTTTGAATTATTGGATTATATCAATACCGTTGTGTTGTACCTACTCCTTGTTGGATAACAGGTAGTTGTTTTTATGAAATAACCTTCAATATATTTGTGCAGCTATTAATTGTTTGATCAATCTAATTACTAACACTTAAATAAGCCTCACGACAGGCACAAATCCAATTCAATAATTTAACTACAGAATGAAAACTCAACTACTCTCGGTGATTCTTATTGGAATCATCACGGTAAGCTCTTACGCTCAAGAACTTATCTCTTTCGATCAGTCCAATGGTCGAAAAACAATCTCCCTTCAACAAACAGAAAATGTATTACGACAGAAACTACAACTCAAAACCGCTACTAGTTTTCGACAAGTTGATACTAAAGTTGATGACCTTGGTATAAGTCACAGACGTTTTCAAGAATTCTATCAGAATGTAAAAGTAGAGTATGGAGGATATACTCTAAATTTTAAAGGAGAAAAGCCACTTTCTATCGTTCATCATGTAACTCCAATTGCCTTGGAGACTATTGAGCCTTCTATTTCTGAAGAGGAAGCTTTGTCGCTTGCAATTAAAAATGTTGGAGCTTCAAAATACATGTGGCAAATGCCAAATCAGGAACAAATGGCAAAGAAAATGACCAATGGAAAATTGGCGACCTTTTATCCAAAAGGAGAGCTTGTGATTGTTCCAAATTATGAAGCTACAGATAGAGAAACCCGCTTAAAACCTGTTCTAGCATATAAGTTTGACATTTATGCTGAGGAGCCAGTAAGCAGATCTTACATTTATGTGGATGTGAAAACCGGAGATATTGTACATATCAATCCAATAATTAAACATGCAGAGGTGAATGGATCATTGTCTACAAGATACTCAGGGTCAAGAGCATCAAAAACAGATTCATATAACGGAAGCTACCGATTAAGAGATTACACAAGAGGTAATGGTATCGAAACTTACGATATGAACACAGGTACTAATTACAACAGTGCTGTAGATTTTACAGACAATGATAACAATTGGTCATCAAGCGAATGGAACAATAGCCAAAAAGACAATGCAGCATTGGATGCTCATTGGGGTGCACAGATGACTTACGATTACTTTATTGCATCACATAATAGAAATAGTTGGGATGGTAATGGAGCAACCATAAAAAGTTATGTTCACTATGATAAAGCTTATGACAATGCATTTTGGAATGGATCGGTAATGACTTATGGAGATGGTAGTGATACATATTTTGATGCACTAACTTCTTTGGATGTTGCTGCCCATGAAATTGGACATGCAATCTGTGAAACAACTGCAAATCTAGTCTATCAAAGAGAATCGGGAGCTTTGAACGAAGGCTTTTCCGATATTTGGGCCGCTTGTGTTGAACAATATGCAGCTCCGGAAAAAGATATTTGGTTAATCGGAGAGGATATTGAACGAAGATCAACGAGTCAAGCTTTACGATCTATGAGTGATCCTAACAGCGAAGGACAACCGGATACTTATGGTGGATCTTATTGGAAGAATCCAAATTGTGGCACTCCAACTCAGAGTAATGATTATTGTGGAGTACATACAAATAGTGGAGTACTAAACCATTGGTTTTATATTCTTACCGTAGGAAAAACGGGATCTAATGATATCGGAAGTAGTTATTCTGTATCTGCTATAGGTATCGAAAAAGCAGCAAAAATAGCTTATAGAACAGAAGCTGTTTATCTATCTTCTACTTCCACTTTTGCAGATGCAAGAACTTTTTCGATACAATCTGCTATTGATTTATATGGGTCGGGTTCAAACGAAGTGGTTCAAACCACAAATGCTTGGTATGCTGTTGGAGTAGGTAGCGAGTACGGAACAATCGCATATTGTGCTTCAAAAGGTAATGATGCATCTTATGAGTGGATTGCCAATGTAACAGTGGCCGATCTTGTGAATACTACAGGTACAAATGGCGGATATAATGACTTTTCATCGTCTAAATCGGTATCATTAGCAGCAGGTAATTCCTATAATGTTTCGTTATCTCCAGGATTTTCGAATTCATCTTATGATGAGTATTGGAAAATATGGATAGATTTTAACGAAGACGGAGACTTTGAAGATGCCAATGAACTTGTTTTTGATGCAGGAAGTTTAAGTTCAACAACTGTAACAGGAAGTATTACAATTCCTGCTTCAGTAGGACCAGCATCAACAAAAATGAGAGTTTCGATGAAGTACAACGCAAGTCAGACTGTTTGTGAAACATTTGATTATGGTGAAGTAGAAGATTATGCGGTGGAAATCACAACCGGTTCTCCATTAGTTTGTGATGTACCTTCTAATGTATCGGTAAATAATACTACTTCTACAACAACAGATATTTCATGGTCTGCAGTATCAGCAGCGAATGATTATACATTAAGAATAAGAGAAAGTGGTGGAACTTGGAGTCAATATACTGCAACAAGTGAAACAGCTACATTAACTGGACTATCAGCGTCAACTAATTATGAGATACAAGTTTCTTCAAATTGTACTTCTGGTTCATCGTCGTTCTCGGCTACCAGTACATTTACAACAACAAGCGGTAATGGTGGTTCATTGAGTTACTGTGCTTCAAATGGAAATAACGATACTTATTTCTGGATTGACAATGTTTCTTTTGGTGGCTTAAATAATAGTACTAATAAAGATGCTGGTTATGGTGATTATACAAGTTTAGCTCCAGGAACGTTAACAAGAGGAGCAAGCGAAACCATAGATTTTAGTGCAGGATTCAGAGGTACGAGATATACTGTATATTGGTCAATATGGATTGATTACAATCAAGATGGAGATTTTGAAGATGCTAATGAGCTGTTTGTTCAAGGTTCTTCAAGTAGTGCAGGCAATTTAACGTCAACGCAGACAATACCAGCTACAGCGGTTCTTGGTACGACAAGGATGAGAGTAGCAATGAAGTACGGAGCAGTTTCCACACCATGTGAATCGTTTACGTATGGAGAGGTAGAAGATTATAGTGTAACCATTACTTCTGGAAGTACAATTAATGCTCCATTGGTATCCATAGGCCGAAAGTCTGTAGAAACTTTAGAAAGTGAATTGATGGTCCGAGACTTTAGTATTTATCCAAACCCAGCATCGTCGATGCTAACTATTAATGCGAGTTCATTTGTAGGGAATGGCACAATGAATATTTACAGTATAAACGGGAAAAATATTCTTACGATTCCTGTTACGGAGTCAAATACAAGATTACCACTTCAGCAATTAAAGAAGGGGATGTACTTGATCAAAATAAACAATGAACTTGAATCACAAACGAAGAAGTTTATTGTAGAATAACTGTCCTATAATGTTAGTAATTAGAAGATAATCAATAATATAGTGAAGCTACTCTAAGATTCTTGGAGTAGCTTTTTTTAATTAGGGTCAACATCAATCGTTACCCATACTCTTTTGAAGTTCTTTTCCTCTTTAAGTTGAAGAATGGCATGGTGTATATAATTCTTCGCTTTTTTAAGGTCAAAATTCTCTCTTTCCAATTTGATGAGAATTTCAGAAAGGAAATAGTTTCTAATCTTGTTAATATTAGGTTCTTGAGGTCCTAAGATCCGTTTTCTACCTAACCAGTTGACTAAACGGTTGCCTAACCATTGTGCAGATTCTTTAGTGAGTTCCTGTTTTTCACTCCTTATAGTTAATTTAATAAGTCGAGTGAATGGAGGGTAATGATATTGTTGTCGTTCTGCTATTTCTTTTCGGTAGAAATTACGGTAATCATGCCTCGCTACTTTAGCAAATAAGGTTTCATTTGGAGTAGTTGTTTGTAATATTACTGTTCCCTTTTCACCTCTTCGCCCAGCTCTTCCACTCACCTGAGTTAGAAGTTGAAAAGCACGTTCATGTGCTCTGAAATCTGGGAAATACAATAAGCGATCTGCATCTAATATTCCTACTACTCTTACATTACTAAAGTCTAAACCTTTAGTCACCATTTGTGTACCTACTAAGACATCGATATGACCGTGTTCGAAGTCTGTCAGAATCTGTTCATAACTATGTTTTCGTCTAGTGGTGTCTAAATCCAAACGTCCAACTCTTAAATCAGTGAGGTAATCTTTCAGTCCTTCTTCTACTTTTTGTGTTCCTAATCCGACAGTTTTAATTTCTGTACTACCACAGGAAACGCAAGTATTTGGTACATGTTCTTTATGACCGCAGTAATGGCATCTCAATTCATTTTTATAGATATGATATGTGAGATTTACATTACAACTTGGGCAAGTGGGAACCCAACTACATACATTACAAGTAACATAAGGGGAATAACCTCTTCTGTTTTGAAAAAGGATTGCCTGATGTCCCTCTTCGGTCGTTTGATGTAAAGTCTGAAGAAGATCATCAGAAAAATCATCCTTCATCTTCTTTTGCTTTCTTTTAGACTTTATATCAATAATTTTAATTTCTGGTAGTTGAGCATCACCATACCTTTCGCTTAATCCTGCGTAGGCATATTTTTGTTTGGCAGCAAGATAAAAGCTCTCTAGAGATGGAGTAGCAGAACCTAAAACTACTTTGGCATGATGAAAATGAGCCAAAACTAAAGCTAAATCACGTCCTTGATATCTTGGGGCTGGGTCATGTGCTTTATAGGATGAATCATGTTCTTCATCAACAATAATTAAGGAAAGATCTGAAAACGGTAAGAATAAAGAAGATCGAGTACCAACGACTACTTGAAAACGTCCTTCTTGAACACCTTTCCAAGTTTCAACTCTTTCATTATCCGAAAATTTTGAATGATAAATACCAAGTACATCACCAAAATAAACTTTTAGTCTTCTTACTAATTGAGAGGTTAAAGCAATTTCTGGAATCATAAAAAGGGCTTGTTCTCCATTCTGGATTACCCCTTGTATTAATTGTAAATAGATTTCAGTTTTGCCACTTCCTGTCACTCCATGTAAAAGACAAACATTTTTTTCTTCTAGCCCTTTTATTGTTTTTTGTAAGCATTCATTTTGTGCATCAGATAATTGTGGAGTGGGTTGCATCTTATCTGAAGCTGTTAATTCATAGCGAGGTATTTGACGCTCAAACTCTTCAAAAATGCCATTTTTTGTCATTGTACCCACAGAACTTGGAGATAATGCTCTTCCACTGTGGACAAAGTCTTTTTTTGCTACACCATGGTAGTTGCTTAAATGATCTTCATGTACAGGTACTAGCGTAAGGTATTTAAGCAGAGCATCTTCTTGTTTCGCTTTCTTGCCAAGTTGTTCGAAAAGTTGATCCAAAGCCTCTGGGTTTTCAGCGTATTGTTCAGTTAATCGAATACGTTTTTCCATCTTGGGCTTATACTTTTCTTTTATCTGCTCAATTAACAGAATTGCTTCTTTGGCAATAAGGTCTTTAATGGTTTTATATGGACTCTTTAGCTGGATGATATTCCCTACCTGAGTATATGGAATAGTCTGTTCCTTTTCTAAATGAGACAATAAAGTAAACTCCCGATCATTTAGTATCTCAAGATTATCTTGAATAATAAAATGTGGATGTAATTGTATATATGATTGACTACTGAGTTTTAACCCTGAAGGTAATGCTACATTTAAAACTTCACCAATAGTACACATATAGTAATCAGCGACCCATTTCCAAAGTTTTATTTGTGATGGGTTTACACTGGGTTCTACTTCCAATACCTCTAAAATAGGTTTGGGTTCGTACTTATCAGGATGTTTATCATGAATTTCAGAAACAATACCCGTATACATTTTTCTGTTTCCAAACTCAACCAGTACCCTGTGACCAACCACTATAGCCACATCCATCATTGGTGGGATACTATAGCAGAAACTTTTTGGTATAGGAACAGGAAGAATTACTTCAGCAAACTTCATATATAATGGTATTGACTAAAAATCGTAAAGAGATAGAAAAAGTGTAATACTAATTATTACAGTCTTTTTCTTGGAGTTGTTGCTTGGAACTCTTTTAGGTATTCAGGTTCCCAATAGGCAACATCTTTGAATTCCTCTTTTTGGAAACTTTCTAGTGCCAGTTCTCCTATATATTGTGCAGAAGGAACGATGTTTTTAATAATTTTGGACGGTTTGCTAGCCAATAACTCTTGACATTTATCTGCTCCATTTCCAAAATATACTAGTCTGCCAGAAATATCACTTAAACTATTTTCATCCATGATCATTGGCTGAGGGGCAAGAATTTCTTTCATATCAGCTGTAAATAATGCTGTGTATACTTCCATTCTTCTAGCATCAATCATAGGACAAATAATATCCTCCGATTCTGCATAATAAGAAACTTGCAATGCCATAGAAGCCAATGTACTTACTCCAATAAGAGGAATGTCTAAAGTATAGCATAATCCTTTTGCAGTAGCGGCTCCAATTCGAAGACCAGTATAAGAACCAGGTCCTTCTGAAACAGCAACAGCTTTTAAATCAGTCATTGCAATACCTGCGTTGTCAGTAATATTTTTGATCATTACAGAAAGGTATTCTGAGTGTGACTTATCAATATGCTGCTCATAATAAGACAACAATTCACCTTCTAATGTATGTAATGCTACTGAACAAACAGTAGTGGAGGTATCAATGCTTAAAATCATGGATGATTTAAGATTTAAAATTTATGATATAAGAGATCTCGACATCTCTAGGAATAGTACTGCAAAAGTAAAAATACTATTTCAGTTTGATCTTATCGGTTAACAAATAATTTGACACCCCAGTACAATGCGATAAATTATAATGGAGATAGGGGGTGACAAACCTTGTTTACTGATACTTATTTATTCAATAACTTTTGCATTAATAAATATAGGATCTAATGGCCATTCACCTTCAGTAGGAACAGCACAAATCTTATCTACTACATCCATTCCTTCTATTACTTCACCAAAAACAGTGTGTTGACCGTCTAAATGTGGATCGCCACCTATTGTTCTGTAGATATTTTTTTGCTCCTCTGTATATTCTAGACCATTTTCCTGTTCAGATGCTTGCAAGTCGCCTTCTGTTACCTCTCTTCCTTGAACAATAAAGAAATCGAAAGGTGTAGATTGTCGAGTAGGGTTGTTTTTATAAGCTCTAGCAGCTGAAAGTGCACCTCTCTTATGAAAAAAGCGTCTAGGATCAATTTCATTTGGAACATGATACTTCCCGACCTTTCTTTTCTTTACTCTAAAATCAGGTTCGTCAGAGTCTCCACCTTGAGCAATGAAATTAGGTACAACTCTATAAAATTGAGAATCGTTAAAGTACCCTTTCTTTGTTAGCAAGATAAAAGAGGCTCTGTGTTTCCATGTTTCTTTATAAAGCTTAAGCTTAATATTACCGTATTTGGTTTCGATCAATACAATTGTTTCTTGGTTTTCAGGACCATACCAGTCCAATACTTTCATAATATTGGTGTCATCTAACTTCGGTATTGTTCTGTTGACTTTAGTTTTCTTTTCGTACTCCTGTTTAGTGTATTTATTACTATTATTTTCATTACAAGAATATGCAATAAAACCAAGAATAAGTATGAATAATTTGAGTTTGAAATTTCTTAACATTGGCTGTCTGTATTAAAAAAGTTTACTCAAATGTATAGAATCGCAGAAAAATAACAATTCTTGAGGCGTGTATATTTTGTTTATAACGAATTTTTAGATTCTATGTAACATTGAGTTAACAGAAAACCTTTTTTAATTAACACCAAGTTTAAGATTTCTAAAATAATACAACATAGACCACTCCTACATTTGCAACGTGATTTGGTTAACACAGTTTTAGTATTTAAGAATTTAAACAAACAATGAAACAATTTTTCATTTCATTTACGCTAATTATTCTTTCAATCTCAGCCTTTGCTCAGAAGGGGCTTATCAAGGGTAACGTAAAAGACGCAGATACAGGTGAAGATGTAATCGGTGCGAGTGTTTCTTTATCAGGAACAACAACTGGTGCATCAACTGATATTTTTGGTAATTTCCAATTTAACGCTCCTGTAGGTAATTATACTTTAGTAGCTTCATTTATCGGTTACAAAAAAACAACTCAAGAAATTTCAGTAGTAGAAGGAGAAGAAGTTGTAGTTAACTTTTCTCTTCCTTTAGATGCACAAGAGCTTGAGGCTGTTGAAATCGTAGCGAAAGCAAATACAGAATCAGCAGGTGCTTTAATGGTAGAGCGTCAGAATTCTGATGTAATGATCCAAGCAATTGGTGCTGAAGAGATGTCAGTAAAAGGTATTTCAGATGCTGAAGACGCTGTAGCCAATGTAACAGGTGTTACTAAGGTAGAAAGTAGAGGTCTTTTCGTTAGAGGCTTAGGTGATAGGTATAACAACGCAACAGTTAATGGTTTAGTAGTTCCTTCTACAGACCCTAACAAAAAAGTAATTGACTTGGGATTGTTCTCAACAGACGTTGTTAGAAATATTGATATTAACAAAACATTTAATCCTTCTTTATATGGTGATTTTGCAGGTGCAACTGTAAATATTGTTACTAAAGACTATCCAGATGAAGGATTTTTCACAATAGGCTTATCAGGAGCTTATAACTCTATCGCTACTGGAAATGGTTTTAAAACGTTTGCAGATGGTGATATGGAAATGTTAGGTTTCTCAGGTAATGGTAGAGCTTTACCTACAGAAATGTACAATAGAGAAGTTCCTAACTCATATGACAACTCATTCTCACCAACATATAAAACGGCAGGTCCTAACATGAGCTTTAGTGCTGCAGGTGGTAACCTTTACGAATTTGGTGACGAAAGTGCTTTCGGTTTTATTGCATCCGCTTCATTTGATAACGAATATGAAATTAGAGAAGGTGTAAAAAGAACTTACAGAGCAGAAGGTACTACAATTAACAACTACGACTCAAAAGAATATATCTACTCTACAAACACAACTGCAATGGGTAATATGTTCTACAAGATCAACAATAAGAATCAGATCTCATTCAATAATATCTTCATCAATGAGTCAGCTAACAGCGTGTTAGACTTACAAGGTAAGCATGAAGAATTAGGTAGAGAAGAGCCGATCTTTAGAGAGCGTAATACTTATACTCAAAACACAGTAAATATTCATCAATTACTTGGTGATCATAAATTCGGCGAAAACGATCGCTTAACAGTATCATGGGGTGCTGGTTACTCTAAATCAAGATCACAAGAGCCTGATAGACGTCAGTTGACATACAGAGATCTTGAGTATGAAAATGGTGAATTTACAGGTAAACTATTCGCAAATGCTCCAGATGACTCTCATAGATTCTGGTCAGATATGAACGAGAATACTTGGTCAGCAAGAATCGGAGCAACTTACGGTCTTGGTGAGTACAATGAATACAATGATACTTACAGAAGTAATTTATCAGTAGGTTACAACGGATCATTCAAAGACAGAACATTCGAATGGTGGATGTCTACATTAAGTATCCAAGGTGTTCCTCCAAGAATCGATATTGATAACCCTCAAGAAGATCTAGATCAAAACTTTGCAGATGGTACTTTAACTTACAAGCCAATTGTTCGTTACGATACTAAATTTAATGCAGTGATGAATGTAAATGCATTCTACGCAGATTATGGTTATGAGATCGTTCCTGAAAAATTAAAAATGAATGTTGGAGCTCGTTTCGAGCAAGGTTACCAAGAAGTAGCTTACAAAGACGAAGGAACTACAGATCCTAATGCTCCAGACAATTTAAATATCAAAGAAACTAGTAATTTCTTACCATCATTAAGCTTCAAATACTCGCTTAATGAAAAGTCAAACATCCGTTTAGCTGCATCACAAACTCTTATTCGTCCAATGATGTCAGAGTTAATTCCTTTCCGTTTCACTTTTGCCAACGGTCAGAAGATTGTAGGTAACCCGAACTTGGAAAACTCAGATGTATTGAACTTCGATCTTAAGTATGAGATCTTCCCTAACTCAGGTGAATTATTCTCAGTAGGTGTATTTGCTAAGCAAATTGACAATACAATCGAGTTAGTAACAAAAGCGTCAGCGATTACAGAATTTACTTATGTAAACGCAGGTACTTCGCATGTTGCTGGTGTTGAAATCGAATTAAACAAAAGATTATCAAATATCTTCCAAAATGGAGGAGAGTGGTTATCTAGATCAAATGTTGGATTCAATACTACATTATTAACTTCACAAACAGACTTAAGCGGTTCTGCTGGTCAGTTTACAAACGAGCAAAGAGCAATGTACGGAGCATCTCCTTACATGGTGAATGCAAACGTATCACACGAAGCAAACATTTTTAGTGATAATGTAACTTCAATCTTCACTGTAACTTACAACACATTCGGTGATAGAATTGTAGCAGCAGGTTCACAAGGTGCTGGTGATATCTACGAAAGATCTTATGGAACACTAAACTTTGTTTGGAAGAATAAAATTGGTGAAAAAATCAGCTTAGACTTATCAGTGAAAAACATCTTAAACCCAGACATTACTCTTGAGCAAGAGTTCACAAACGGAACACAAGGTGTTGTTGAAACTTATAAGAAAGGAGTTGATGCTAAGTTAGGCTTCAAATACAGTTTTTAGCATAAAAAAAAAGAGGAAGTAAATGGAACTTACGACCTCTCCTTTAAAAATTAATATTTTAATTCTCGAGACAAATTTACAACTTTTAATTATGAAAAAGCAATTTAAAACAGCTGCATTTATCGCATTAGTTGGTTTATTCACAATATCATGTGATTCTGATGATGTAACAGGACCTATCGATGACAACATTAACGGAGATACTCCTGCAGATTCAACTGGTACAGATGATGATGCTAGACTTCAAGATCAAGCATTAGCAGCAGGTAAAATTGTATCGAATGGTGCAGGTACAGGTGCTGGTGATTTACCATCATGGGCAAAAGGTACTGATTACGCAGGTACTTCGGTTTCTGGTGATTTTGATTTAACAATCACTGCTGGAGATTTAGCTGACAATCAATTATCATGGTCAGGTAATGTTTCTATCTCAGGTGCTGTTAAAGTTCCAGCTGGTAAAACTTTAACTATTGCTGAAGGTACAGTAATTGAAGCACAAGCATCAGATTCATATTTAATGGTCTTACAAGATGCAAAAATTGACGCGCAAGGTACAGAGGAAAACATGATCGTTTTCACTTCTAAAGATAAAACTCCAGGTGCATGGGGTGGTTTATTACTTAACGGTAGAGCTACAATTAATAATGGCGATGCTAACGGTGAAGCTTCTCCAGAAGTTGATTCAAACGTTACTTATGGTGGTACAAACGATTCTGATGATTCAGGTATCTTAACTTTCGTAAGAGTTGAATTCTCTGGTTACAAATATGGTGATGAGTCAGAGCACAACGCATTTACTTTCTCAGGTGTAGGTTCAGGTACTGAATTATCAAACTTACAAGCTTTCAAAGGTACTGATGATGGCCTTGAGTGGTTCGGAGGTACTGTAAGTGGTGAGAACTTAGTTTCAGTTGGTTGTGAAGATGATTCATTTGACTGGGCACATGGTTACGTTGGTTCATTAACGAACTTATGGGTAATTCATGATGCTTCAAGATCTTTCGATAAAGGTTTTGAAATCGACAACAACTCTAAAAACAACTCAGCTGAGCCTTACACTAAAGCTACAGTTACTAACGTAACAGTTGAAGGTGTTGCTGGTGAAACTACTGCTTTCAGAGTTAGAGAAGGTGCTAAAGGTAACTTCATCAATGTAAAAGTTGTAAACGCTAAGAAAGGATTTGACGTTCACAATGATGTTACAATCAACAACGTAATGAACAACGAATTAACAGTATCTGCTTACACAGCTGAGTCTGTTGATACAGAAGTTGCTTATGTTGATGACTGTGAAACTTGTGAGTAAGTCATAGATGATATACAAAAAGGTATAGCATAATTACCCTAAGCTAATACTAAAAACTCGCAAAGACCAAATCAGTGAGTACCCTAGGTTAATAGAATTAGCCTAGGGTTTTTTATTGAATAATTTTACGGAATAATTGTATTTGGTAAGTAATAACTATCTGAAAAATAGTTGTTTATTGTGATGCAGTGAACGAATAGTTAAGTTATAGTATGAAGAATAACCAATACTATTACTTAATTATCATCACTATATTATTAACAACTACATCGATTAATGCACAGGTTTATCTTGGAATTAGTGGAGGAGCCTCACTTATTAATCAAAACGATATTGAATTTTGGCAGCAAAGATATGAAGTAGAAGGAGTGTCTACCACTCGTAAACTTTTTATTGGATATCAATTTAAATATTTAGGATTTGAGTTAGGCAACCGTTTCTTGGGGAATGTTTCAGAACAAACCGATTTATATGTTTTAAATGCTGATAAAAAGGGATGGGATTTTACCGGAATTGGACGTTATTCCTTTGGGAAGCTTTCGGCTTTTGTTAAAGCTGGAGTAGTGTTTCTTAGCCATCGAAACTACTATACTTTAATTTATGAAAATCATGTAAACACATACCTTAATAAGGTAAAATCTCAGGATGTATTATTGGGAGTGGGCAGTGATTTTAGTGTTACAAATTTTCTTGCTTTACGTTTAGAGTATGAAGGAATTATGTTACAAGAATCAAATAACTATCATTCCATTACGCTTGGTACATTATTTAAAATTCGTCATAAATAAAAAAAGGCTGTCTTTTTTACGAGACAGCCTTTTTTGATATATATAATAAAGATTAACTCTTCATTGCACCAGTCAACTGAATAGTTTGTCTAGTGATATATGTAGACATATCAGAAGCTAAGAATACGCAAAGATCTGCAACTTCCTCTGGCTTACCACCTCTTTTCATAGGGATATCAGCCAACCATTCGTCTTTAATTTTTTGATCTAAAGTAGCTGTCATTTCAGTTTCGATGAAACCTGGAGCAACAGCATTAACACGAATATTACGAGGAGCCAATTCTTTAGCTACTGACTGTGTGAAACCAATAATACCTGCTTTTGATGCAGCATAGTTTGCTTGACCAGCATTACCATAAACACCAACAACAGAACTCATATTAATGATTGAACCGCTACGTTGCTTTAAGAAAGTTCTAGTAGCTGCTTTAGTCATATTGAATACAGAGTTTAAGTTAACTCTGATTACATCATTGAATTGTTCTTCAGACATACGCATTAAAAGTGTATCTCTTGTAATACCTGCGTTGTTGATAAGCGCATCCAATGAATCGAAATCTGATGTGAAATCAGCAATTAATTTTTCAGCCGCTTCCATTTGAGATGCATCTGAACGGTAACCTCTAGCTTTGATGCCATAAGCCTCAAGCTCAGCTACTAATGCCTCACCTTTTTCTACACTTGAAAGGTAAGTGAAGCCTATATTTGCGCCATGCTCCGCGCAACGAATTGCGATTGCGCGTCCAATACCCTTAGACGCACCAGTAATCAAAACGTTTTTGCCTTCTAGCAGTTTCATGGTGTGTGTTTCTAGTTTATAGAATTAATTCAGTCCGCAAGATACAAAAAAGATATAATGAACAAGTTTTATTACCATTTATCATACGATTAATTACACTTTTTTTCCTGTTTTTAGAACAATGACATTTTCTAACAACTAAAACGAACAAGTATTCACTTTGAATTGTATCTTTGGTGCGGTAAAAATGAAATATTACTTCCATGGAAAAATTATTAGAGAGATTCTTAAGATACGTAAAAATTGATACTGAATCTGTTCCGGGTGTGGAGCAAATTCCGAGTACAAAAAAGCAGTTTGACTTAGCGAATTTGTTGGTTGAGGAATTGAAAGAAATAGGTTTAGAAGAGGTAACTATTGATGAGAATTGCTATGTGATGGCAACTTTACCATCGAACGTAGATAAAGAAGTTCCTACCATTGGTTTTGTAGCCCATGTAGACACAACTCCCGATCTTACAGGTAAAAATGTAAACCCTCAGGTATGGGAAAATTACGATGGAGAAGATATCGTTTTAAATAAAGAAAAAGGTATCGTTTTATCTACTGAAGAATTTCCAGAAATCAAGCAATATGTTGGTCAAACGATTGTTACCACTGATGGTACAACGCTTTTAGGAGCTGATGATAAAGCAGGTGTAGCTGAAATCATGACAGCCATGGATTACTTGGTGAAAAATCCTGAAATAAAGCATGGTAAAATCAGAATTTGCTTTACTCCAGATGAAGAAGTAGGTAAAGGTGCTGATCTATTTGATGTTGATAAATTCGGTGCAGAGTGGGCTTATACTATGGACGGTGGTCCAATGGGTGAGTTTGAATATGAAAACTTTAATGCAGCATATGCCGAGGTGACTTTCAGAGGGCAAAATGTACACCCAGGTACTGCAAAAGGTAAGATGGTGAACTCAATGAATATTGCGGCTAAGTTTGCAACAAAATTTCCAGATAGTGAGACACCAGAAACGACTGAAAAGTATGAGGGTTTCTATCACTTATTAACGATGACAGGTAGTGTAGAAGAATCGAAACTTCAATACATTATCAGAGATCATGATAGAACAATTTTTGAGGCAAGAAAAGACCATATGAAAGCACTTGTTGGTACATTCAGAAATGAATACGGTATGAATAGTGTTGAATTGAATATGGTAGATCAATATTACAATATGAAAGAAAAGGTAGAGCCTAACATGCATATTGTAGATCTTGCATTAGATGCAATGAAAGCCTTGGATATTGAGCCTGATGTGAAAGCAATTAGAGGCGGTACTGACGGTGCTCGTCTATCATTTATGGGATTGCCTTGTCCTAATATTTTTGCTGGTGGACATAACATGCATGCCCGTTATGAGTATGTTCCTGTTCCAACAATGAAAGCAGCAACGAAAGTAATTGTAAAAATTGCTGAGTTGGTAGCAACGAAGTAAAAGATATAATCAATCTTAAAACTACCTTTTTAATAGTATTGAAAAGGTAGTTTTATTTTAAGAACTTTTTCCAATCTATTTTAGGACAAAACGGTATTAGTTTGTCGTATTCAATGATCGATTCAATCTCGTTTTCTAATAAGTTATCTGTTTTATATTGTACCTGAATATAAGTCCCATCGTAATTGTATAGCTCATATTTTTTTCCTAATTGATTCATGGTACTCAGCAGGTCGGAAAAGTATTGTACAATCTCAGCCTTCTGTATCAGCGAGAGTTTATTGAAAGTGATGTGCTGGAGGTTGATCATATTTAAAAAGTATAGGTATTCGATTAAATTTGGTTCTGGGGTTGTCGTGGTTAGAGAAATCAAATAAAACAGAAATAACTGTCCATCAATATTCTCCAATTAAAGTTAAAGGTTATATTGATAAATAGTAAGAATTCAATGTTATTTTTTAGTTATGGGAAGATTACTACTATTGAGAGGATTACCGGGTTCAGGTAAAACAACATTAGCGGAATCGTTAGGAGGTTCTATTGAAGCAGATGATTTTATGTTGAATGAGAAAGGAGAATACGAGTTCAACCCATCTCAGCTCAGTAATGCACATAAAAAGTGTAAGGAAATGACAGAGTACTGTATGCGAAGAGGACAAGAGTTAGTGATTGTTTCGAATACTTTTACAACTGAGGATGAAATGATTCCGTATTTCGAATTAGCAGAAAAGTACCAATATATCGTTAGTACTCTGATTGTCGAAAACAGACATGGTAGTCGATCTACGCATAATGTTCCTCGTCAAAAAATGGATGAAATGGCCAAGAGATTTGATATACTTTTATAGTATTGTGACTCTCTTAAATATCATATCTCACATAAAATTGAAATCGTTGGGCATGTCCTTTTTGACCGTCTTTATTGAAACGTTGCCCTTGTACATAACTCCCTCCAACACGCATTCTATCAAACGGAAACCAGAAACCATTTAAGCTATTGTAATAACTTTTTTCGAAGGTTTCTCCGGGTTGAAAATCGGCATTGTCTATCCATGAAAATCCTGAGACAATATTCATCATAAACTTCTTTGTGAAGTAATGTTCCAATGCGATATATCCACCCATACTCAATGGAATATACAATTCACCGTTGGGATTGGGTACCGCGTCTAACTGATAATTAGAGAAGGCAGAAACATACCTTGTGATTCCTTTTCCTCCTAAAGCTTGCCAATAGATATGGTTGTTTTTATTGTATAGATTAAGGTTGACTTTTCCACTGACCATCATACCAAATCCAGGTTTTGTTACGATGTCTTCATTCATATTATAACTAGATATAAAACGAAGAATTGAGGCAATTTGCAATGAAGAGTGACGTAAAACGAACTTGTATCTTCCTGCAAAATCAGGGTACTTCTGTCTTCTGTCTATAGCGATGGAGTCTGTAAATGTCCTTGTTGGTGTTTCTATACTTACACCGAATTCATTTTCTGTATTACCAATTTTCTTTTCATATCTGATTAATCCTTGTCTTGTCGAAGAACCTGTACTTGGTCCTTCATTATCGACAGTTAATGGGGTAGTTGCAAGATCATTAAACGTGGACCACGTTTGTCCTACAGTTAAATATCCGTAGCTAACATAAGCATGTCGAAGTCGCATGTAATTTATTCCTGTTCCGCCTCCTGCAAAATCACCTTCTACATAGAAACGAATAAACCCTTCTTTGGTTTTTATACGAGAGGACATACCTATTCTTGATTGTCTTGCATCTAAGTGAAATCCGGGTTGTTTGTTACTGGCATCTCCCACAGGGATATTATAAGGAGCAAATCCTCCAACTCCTGTTAATCCGTTAAAGTCATATAATCCATTTAATTTTACATAACCACGAATTCCAAGTAGAGTAGTAGCTTTTTCTAAGTCTTGAGGGTGCTTATTATCAACAATTTTAGTGGAATCCACTTTTAGAAGTTTCGCTACTTGGATCACTTCATTGTGATGTTGCTCAACGACAACAGTATCTCTTTGGTGAAAAATAGGTTCAATATCAGCGATGATGACATCTTCTGTTTCTTCAATCTTGAGTATATTTTCACTGCTATCATGCAATACAATATTTCCCCAAAAGGGTAATGCTCCATCTCTATAGGCCCAAAAACCGTGTTCACCTTTTTTTAATGATAAACGTACTGCTTCGTAAGCTTTTAAAGGATAGGGAATAAGATCGATCTCAACAATAATGGATTCTCCGGTTTCATTTTCTACTCTTACCGAAGCTCCATCTCTATTTTCAGACCTTTTATTGGTGGTGTCTTCAAGTGTTGCTTTAGCTAGAGTATCAATTAATGTGATATCATTTTTATATACATATCCTCTTTTTCCTGAGATGTAATCCCAAGTTCTAATATAAGTTTCGGCAGAGTCTAAAGGCAAAGTAAGAATATCTCTTCCTTTTTCTAACCTCAGTAATGCAGGGCTATCGATGTAGGTAGATCCTTTTAAGTAGGTTGTGCGATCCACAGATGTTCGCATCCACTGTGCTTCAGCAACAAAGCTCAATAGGATTAGAAATAAAGTGAATATATTAGAAAATGATCGCATAAATCGAAAGATCAATAAAGTATTACAAAGTTAGATGTCGTATCTGATGTACATTTGAAAACGAGAAGCATAACCTCTTTCGTTATCCTTGTTTCTCCTCACACCATAAATGTAGCCAAGCCCCAATTGCATTCTATCAAAAGCAAACCAATAGCTATTGAAACTACCATAATAACTGCTTTGGTAGGCATTGTCTTCTTGCCAATTGGCTGTTTCTAACCATGTTACTCCTGCAGTAATATTACTAAATAGCTTTTTTGACCAATGATGTTCCAAAGAGAAATATCCACCTGCAGTCTGAGGAATAAATATATTTCCTTCTGGACTAAAAAATGCATCAAAATTATAGTTTCTAAACCCTCTGACATATCGACTAATCCCTTTTCCATAAATCCCTTGAAAATACAAGATGTTATCTTCATTGGCAGTGAGGTATTGTTTTCCACTTAGATTGATACCGTAGCCAACCTCACTGTTTACATTGTCATTTTTATTGGTGTAAGAAAGCAATCGAAACAATCCAGAAACTTGTAGGTGTCCATCAGCATAAGTCCATTTGTATCTTGAAACCACATCAGGAGCTAGTTGCCTTTGATCGATTGCTACAGAATCGGTAAATAAGATAGTTGGACTCTCTACAGCAACGGCAAAAACATTTTGGTTGTCACCTACTTTCTTTTCATATCTGATCATTCCTTGTCGGATAGCCACACTACTATTTGGGCCTTCTCGATCTACTGTTAAAGGAAGTGCTTCTAAGTTTGAGAAAGTCGTCCATGTTTGTCCTACTGTAAGATATCCGTATTCTGCATAGGCTTGTCGTAACCGGAAATACATTTGACTGGTATTTCCTCCAGCGAAATCACCTTCAATATATAAATTGAGATACCCCGTTTTTGCTTTTACTTTTGATGAGAACCCTAGTCTTGACTGTCTGGCCCCCATATAAAACCCTCTATCTTGTGTGTTCCTAACATCACCCACAGGTATTTCTACAGGAACAAAACGATCCACATCAGAAAGTCCATTAAAGTCAAATATTGAATTGAGTTTTACGTATCCTCTCAACCCTACAGTAGACTTTGCTTTTTCCAGATCTTGAGGGTGTTTATTGGTAACAATTCTTGCGGTATCAATTTTTACTTTAGGAGTGATATTTACCGTATCGACATGATGAAATTCCATCCGAACGGTATCTTGCATGCTATAGATTGGTTTTAATTCACTTACTAAAACATCTTCTTCGTTCGCAATTTTCAAAACATATTCAGCACTGTCTGCTAAACCAAGGTTTCCCCAAAAAGGGAAAGCACCATCTTTACTAATCCATATGCCATGATCTCCACTTTTTAGTCTTAGAGTGATCTCTTGATAAGGCATTAAAGCATAAGGAACTTGATCTATTTCAACATGTACATCTTGCTTTTCAGTATTTTCAATATGCAGCGTAGTACCACCTCTTTTTAATGAACCTTTCACTTCCAAGTTGGTGAGGTCTCCCTTAACCAAGGTATCAATAAGGGTGATATACTTATTGTAGGCATAGCCTCTTTTACCCGTTTGGTAGTCCCAAATACGTATATAGACATCATCTTTACTAATTGGAAGGGCTAAAAGACCGCGACCTTTTTCCATAGACATAATGATTCTGCTGTCTTTATCGGCATAATCTCTTAGGTAGACGTCCTGATTTACCTCAGCTCTCATCCATTGTGCATTAGTTTGCAGTGTAGAAAGAAAAAATAGTAAAAAGAGTAATGTATAGTTCTTAAAATCAAATGTCATTGATAACGAGAGTCTTTCTCAGAATAGAATATTAAACTTGAAGAAGTTTCAATTAAAAATACTTCATTTTCTTTAGAAATAGAAAATTTGATGGTTGTTACTATGTAAAGGAGGTAGTATATTCGCAAAACATAAAAATATGGCTCCATAGTACAACGGATGAGTACGTAAGCTTCCGGCGCTTAAGATCTGGGTTCGATTCCCGGTGGGGCTACATTTCACACCTTACTAAAACTGATTAAAATAATTCGATTCTTAATCAGTTTTTTTATATTCAAGCTCAATTACTAATTTGATTAGGCACTCATCATTTTCTTTAATATAACTACATTAAATGCTTACTCTTCTTCAAAAAATTGGACAAAAGACAGCGATTGATCAAGCACTGGAATTACGAATAAAAGAAGATTTTGTAAAGATTGAAACTCAAAAGTCTGAGATATTATTGGAGGTAAACCAGAGAGCAAAGTATCTGTATTATGTGGAGAAAGGTGTTTTGCACAATTTCTATTATCATGATGGTAGACAAGTAAGTTCGTGGTTTTATATCGAAGATATGTTTATTACGTCATGGTATAGCTTCTATACTCAGCAGCCAAGTTTTGAAAATATTGAAAGTTTGGAAGATTGCACTTTATATAGAATTAGCTATGAAGATTACCAAAAACTAATTTATGATTTTCCCACTTTTGGGAATTTTGCAAGGCTATTGTCAGAAGAAATCTTGTCAATTTTGGATCAGTTTTCTAAGAGTTGGTCATTTTTATCTGCAAAAGAGAAATATGAGATTTTAGAAGAGTACTTTCCAAAAATAGAACAGCGTATTAAATTAGGTCATATTGCCTCCTTCTTAGGTATATCACAAGAGACGCTAAGTAGGATTAGAGCAGGAAAATAAGATTTTGATCTATATCAAAAGATGTCCCAAAAGATTACTAGACATTTGTAGTTGAACATCAATTAAAACTATGAATCTAAATAAAATTATTATCTCTTCAGCTTCATTGCTTTTTATCATTATCGCTGCATGTAAAAGCGTTGAAACTTCATCTATTGATCCCGATATATCGATAGCTGATATATCTTATAATGGTACGATAAAGCAAATTATTAATAGCAACTGTATTGTATGTCATTCCGGTAAGCGACCTTCAGGAAACTTGTATCTAACCAATTATGAAAATGTGGTCAATGCAGTAAAGACAAGAGATCTTGTGAAACGCATCAATAATGAAGCTGATCCTATGCCAACAACGGGGTTAATCGAAAAGGAAGAACGGTTGGCTATTCAACATTGGGCAGAGAATGGTTTTCAGTTAGAAATTACAGATGCTGAGAAGGCACTAAATACTATTGATACTACCTCAACAGCTTTTGTAGCACCAGATTTACAAGCAATCAATATTGATGTAGAAGGGTTTGACTTTCTAGAAAAGATGCAAGGGCATTGGGTAGGAAAAATACATCTATTAGGCAGGGATATTCCATGGTTTGCTTTTGATTTTAGAGCAATAAATAGTTCACAAGTTCATGGACTTTTTGAAGGGGGAAGTATGGGTAACTTATTCAATACTTTCTTTGTCGCAGAGTATAAAGGCGAAAAAACAATTATGCTTAGAAATGGAGGAATTTTAGGTGGAATTTATCGAACCAGTTATTTTGTATTAACTGAAGTGGATAATAACGAGTATGTCTTTGTTGATGCTTATGGAGGAAAACAGATTATGTGGGTGAAAATCTCCTTTACTAAGGATACCATGAAGATGTTGACGTATACTAGCAAAATGGGATTGAAATCTCCAAGCAAGCACATTGAATTTGAAGGGAAAAGGGAACATCAGGATTTGGCAAACGATGCTGCTGCTAAATATAATTTTCCGAGTAAAGAGGTAGTGAAAAAGTTTCCAACAGGAATGCCTTTACAGGATTGGGGAGAGGCTTACCCTATCGTTACATCTGCTAGTTATATGATGGAAAACGAAAACTTTGATTACGCTTTATTGGGTGAAATGGCTGGAGATCCCATACAAATTTCGGATATAAAAAACATCGCATCCTTACAGCTGAAATTTAAAAGAAAAGACCTAAGTGCTGATAAAAATATTCAGGTGTATTTATCTAGAGTTCCGTTGACAAATAAGGATGGTTCGTTCAAATCTGTTTATGGGTATATTGAACAGACTGTTATGGATGAAGTACTCCTTTTCCCTGAAATTGATTATAGAGATCAGGAGTTTACTCTTACATATCTGCACCAAGGTAAATGTTATATCACTTTTGTGGTAGATAACAACGAAGATATGGTACCAAGCTCTGGAGATTATTATAGTGTGAGTAAAGAATTAAATCTTTCAGGCGCTTCTGTATTAAAAGTAGATAACATCACTAAAACTATCCAATAACATGCAACCCAATCATTTTATTTTTGCTGACTTATCGACGTATGATCCCAATAAGTCAATGGAATTCTATGCTTCTATTTTCAACTGGAAATTCAAAAACGAATATGATTACCAAACTGCCTATTTAGGGAACCAGCCTGTGATAGGGTTATATGAAACACCAGAGAAGTTTAAACAATTAAAGATGCCTCATTTTTGGATGTCCTATATCCAAGTAAATGATGTAGAAAAGACGGTATCTTTAGCTAGAACATTAGGAGGAATTATTGAGCTAGAACAAGAGTTGGATTATTTTGGTAAAGTTGCCTTAATTCGGGATCCACTGGGAGCAGGTTTTACAGTTTATGAAGGAAATTACTTAATGAATACTCGGACTAAGGCTAAAGAAAATACATTGGTATGGAATGAATTGCATGTCTCAGATGCGAAAAAAGTTCTTCCTTTTTATCAAGGTATTTTTAATTGGCAGCTTCATAAAATTAGTAATGATACTTATCATATTTTTGATGATAAGGAAAGACATATTGCTGATATATTGGAAGTACCCAACTTCTACAAAGGAAAGTACGAATATTGGGTATGTACTTTTGGGGTAAGAAGTTTGTCTAAAGTGAAACAACAGGTATTAGATCAAGGGGGCACAATAATCCACACCGAAGATCATCGAGTATTAGTAAGTGATGATTCAGGCGAAGCTTTTTTCTATTTGAAAGAGGTGTAGATCTATAATAAAAACTCCCCATACCCTTTATATTTTACAAAAAAGAGAAGGGGAGTTATTCAACTTTATTCCATGGGAAATGAACCTAAATTACAATGGCAGTAATGCTTTGTTTGGGTAGTGTGATTTTCTTCGTTTCTCCTTGAAGATGGATTCTAAAAGTAGAATCATTGTTGTCTGTATTCTGTATTAAAATTTTAATATTTCCGTCTTGGTCTTTTACCGTAATCATTGGCTTTTGACTATTCGAAGCTATACGAACATCTCCTGGCTTGATAAAATGACTGATGATATACATCGCATTATAGTCCGGATTGTATTGTATCGCCTTTGTTTCTCGATCGATATTTATTAATGAGTTTTGTGGCCATTCCCAACCACTCTCAGTTGTTTCGTTGAGTATCATATTCCAATAGCAAAAATTACTTACACCACTATTGATATATTGGGCAACTTCTTCTAAACGATGCTTTGCTTCTTCTGTACTATTTTTACCATTATAACAATGTCCTTCAGTATGAAACATCTTAAGCTGTGGTTTCATCTTAATGGCATCTGTGATGATAAAGGGAGAAGTATATTGAATACCCACACCTTCAAATTGGTCTACTTTTTCTAAAGTTAAAAGCTCAATTAAATCTAACTTTTCTGCCGTTCTAAAAGTACCAGCGTACACCTTAGTAGATATTTGTTCTTTCTTAAATAAAGGTAGAATATGGTCTGTAGTAAGCTCTTGCATTTGTGATGAAGGCATCACACAACTAGGGTATTTTGTATTGGCGTCATTTTCATTCTGTACACACATTCTATCAATAAAGATCCCTTCATTCTGATATTCCTGTAAGTACTTTGCAAAGTATCTGGCGTAAGCTTCATAGATTTTTTTATCTGCTTTTAGTGCGTTTTCTTGTTCTGTTAAGCCAGTAATAGAATTATTGATTTTCATCCATGCAGGAGGACTCCAAGGGGAAGCAAATAGGGTTAAATTAGGGTTGATTTTGAAAGCAGCTTTGAGATAAGGTAGAACATATTTCTGATCTCTTTCGATAGAAAATTCCTTCATTTTATAATCACCTTCTTTATTGGAATAGCTATAAGCATCTAAACCAAAATCACTAGAGCCAATTGCGGTACGGCAAAAAGTAAACCCTGCTTTATCAGAAGAAAAAAGCTGATCGATCACAACGTCTTGTTGCGTTTTGCTTAAGCTTAGTAATGCTTCTCCTCCAATTTCATTAAAAGCCCCACCTATACCTTCTATCACTTGATATTCAATTTCGGGGTATAAAGTAATTTCATGTCCCCATTTTACCTTTTGATCTTTTACTTCAACCGCTAATTCTTTTAGAGGTGATGCCTCACCTTTCTCTAGAGTAACAAACTGAACTTTTAATTGAGAAAGGTCCTGAGCGAATACAAAGTTTGATGCTAATAAGAAACTAATTAGAAGGAGACGTAAATTATTCATTTTGATCTTTCATTGATATTTTGTGAATGATCCTCGAATGTATTTAAAAAGTGAAAAGTAAATGGGGAAATAATTTTTTATCAATTAGTAGGAAGAATTTCTCCCCATATTTTCATAGGATTTCTTTCAATCCAAGGTTTATCACATCTTTTGATAAGATACTTTATGAAAGATGAAAAATGTGTTGATTCTATCCGTTCAATAAGTTTATTTTTGTGAAGGACTATATTAAAATAAACTTCATTCCATACTAAAGTGAAATTATTACAACTTACAATAATTCTGATCCCCTTTATGATTCTTACCTCATGTGGTTCTTCACAATCACAACAAGAGAAAACAGACTATATTTCTAGAGGATTAGAGATTAAAGACTTCGACTTAAAGCAAGCATCCGAAGGAAAGAAATATGCTCTTTTAATAGGAGAAGATAGTTTTGAGAATTTCCAAGATTTAAAGAACCCGTATAATGATGCATTTACTATAGGTAAGTTGTTAGAAGATAAATACGCCTATTCTGTTGAAATTTATCATGACTTAAAGTTCGAAGAAATAGCAGAAAAGGTAATTAGTTTTCAAGACAAACTAGGACCCAATGATCGTTTTATCTTTTATTTGGCAGGGCATGGAATTTTTGATGAAAAGGTATTTGGTGATGGCTTTATTGTGGCATCAGATTCAAAAACTTTGGAAGAAGATAAGAGTCGCTCAACTTTTATTGCTTATTCAAAAATGAGGAATATCCTAGACAACCTACCTGCAAAACATGTTCTTGTGATATTGGATGTCTGTTTTGGAGCCGCTTTTAATGAAGATTTTGGAAAGTATAGAACTATATATGAACCTAAAAAGTCTCAAGAGTATATTCAAGAAAAGCTGTCAATAACAACCAGAAAAGTAATTACTTCTGGAGGTCTTGAAGTCGTACCTGATGGATATTCCGGACATCATTCCCCTTTCGCTTCGTCACTAATAGCCTATTTAAATGATAACAGTTTACCGTATGTCAGTAGTCTGAATTTATATACTACTTTAGTAAAAGAGGTGTCAGGTGCTACTCCTAACATTGATGACTTTGGGGAAAATAAAAAGGGAAGCGATTTTATAATTGGTACACATATCAACTCTAATTTAACCGATCAATCTGAGAAGACTCATTCTTCAAGTTTAGAAAGAACACTAAGTGATGAAGTGTACGATATCTTATATGAAAGATATGCTTTGATTGAAACTTTAGTAGGTAGTTACGAAAGTTTTGAAAAGAGTAAGAAAACCGCAATGGACCTGGAGCAATTGGAGGCCAATAAGCAACATTATTGGAAAGAGTTACAAGAATGGAATCGTAAACATTCTTCTTTTGGTAGAAGGTTGAAAAGACAAACGGATACTTTACAATACGATAAGTATATTGACTTGAAGCAAGAGTTTAAAGAGTTAGCACAAGATATTAAAGCAACACATGATGCCTTAGAATCAAAAGATCCAGAAAAAATTTCTTCTGTCCGAACTTATGCGGATATCATTAAAGACTTGGAAGTAATGGGGTTTGATTTAGAAAAATATGCGGACACTATAGGTGGGAGTAAATAACTGAAGTAGTAGTTAAATATTGAATTATGAACCTGAAACATCAAAGGAATCTTTTCGAACTAGTCAACTTACTATCAAAAGAGGGTAGAAGGTACAATAGAAGAGAACTATGTAGAATTTTATCAATAGATAAACGTACACTGATCAATTATAAAAACGAATTGTTATCAGACTTTCATATTGAAGTAATTATCGATTCGAAGGATTACACTTATTCGATTTCTAAAGAGACTATGTTGGATAGTGATCTTTTTGGATGGATGGCTAGAGGTATCGAAAGTACAGTATTATCTAAGGCAGATAATAAGAAATTTCTTTTGTTAGATTCCTCCAATGATGATAAAAGTAATAATGTTCAATTTCTTCCTTTACTACTAGAAAGTTTACATCAATCCAAAGGTATTAAGTTTAAGTATCAAAAATTTAATTCTAATGAGAATAAAGAGGTAGAACTATTACCGTATTACATTAAACAGTATCAGCAGCGCTGGTATATTATAGGAGTAAAAAATGATCGATTAAACGAAAAAAATATTCGATGTTACGGATTAGACCGTATTGTGGGCTTAACCTTACAAGATGATTCTTTTAAGAGAAAACCAGAAATTGAAGCAGAGATGATCTATTTATATGAAAATGCCATTGGTATTTTCTCAAATGGTAATATTGAAACCGTTATACTTTCCTTCTCCAATAAAAAAGCTCCATATATCAAGAAAGTTCCATTACATCATTCCCAACAATTACTCCCTAAAAAAGACAACCCAAACTGGACTAATTTTCAATACCAATTAAGAATCAATGAAGATCTGATATATAGAATTCTTTATTACGGAAAAGAAGTGAAAGTGATTGAACCCGACATTTTAAAAACTCAAATAAAACAGCACTTAGAAGACTTCTTGAAAAATTATTAAGGTGTGAAATGTATTTTCGTACCCTTGGAAATACCTTTGTATTGTTGATAAATTAAGAAACTATCATTTATCAAATGAATTGATAGTGAGTAGAGTATCAAAAAGTAACTCTTCTTAATTTGCTACAATTAATAATTGTAAATCTTAGAATATTTTCAATATATAAAACATTGCAAATCAATTAATTAAAAATGAAACAGCTGTTTGTTTTGTTACTTAAATTCTATTTGAAGTAACAATGTAACTTATTTTATAGATTTACGATTATCAAATTATTATCATCGTCAACTATTAAAAATCAATTAAAGTTATGCCTGTCTTTACAGCTACATTAAAACACTCTGGAACTACCAATGGAGTGAGATACGAAAAAGGAATGTCTGTACAAGTGGTCTCTCAAACCACTTCCAATCCACTTACTGTAAACGGTGGAAAACCTGTCATCGATGCATTTATGCGTATGTATGGAATTGATATTAAAAAAGCTGGGTTGGTGAGCTCGGCGTATGTGGAGGTTAGATAATTAGAAATAAATATATCGTCTTATAAATAATTAAAACTATTAATATTATGGCAAAAGAAGCATTAAATCAAGGAATGATAATGAAGGCACTAGATTGGGGGTATGAAAAAGCTCTAGTTGGTGCTCCAGGTTTAGACTCTGCATACGAAATGGCAGAGAACTATATGTCAAATGGGTCAAGTATTGTTGATAATGCAAATGCATTAATACGTTGGCAAAATACAAAAGCTGGTACAAGTGGATTTCTGACTGGGTTAGGAGGTTTGTTAACACTACCTGTAGCAATTCCTGCAAATATTGCTTCTGTCATTTATGTTCAGATTAGAATGATTGCTGCAATTGCACATATGGGGGGACATGATATCAGAGATGATAAAGTAAAGTCAATGGTATATGTATGTATGACTGGAAATGCAGCAAAAGACA
Organism: Flammeovirga sp. SubArs3; assembly: GCF_947387565.1. Classification (NCBI taxonomy): domain Bacteria; kingdom Pseudomonadati; phylum Bacteroidota; class Cytophagia; order Cytophagales; family Flammeovirgaceae; genus Flammeovirga; species Flammeovirga sp. SubArs3. The sequence continues at coordinate 294,492 of NZ_CANDOA010000002.1, forward strand.
TACTCAAAGACATTGGAATTCAATTCGGAAAGCAGTTTGCAAAATCAGCAATTAACAATATTTCAGGAAAAACTATTGTGGCAATAAATCAAAAAGTGGGATTCAGGTTATTAACAAAATTTGGAGAAAAAGGTATTGTCAATCTTGGTAAAGCTGTACCATTTTTAGGTGGTATAATTGGGGGAACTGTTGATGCAGTATCAACAAATGTTGTTGGTAATATTGCAAGAGATACGTTCATAAAGTAACAATTATTCTCTACTATGACACTAATAAATATTTAATAACTTCTATTTATAAAAATAAAAATGGCAAATTTTACAAAAAAAATAATTGATGAAGTAATAATAAAAGGTATGAAAGAAGGCCCAGGGCCAATTACTAAATCAATTTTCCAAATAGTTACAAAGGCGCTAGATGAAAAAAAAGGTAAAAAGTAAATTTTACTTGAAGCTTTCCTTTAACTTATCAACTACACAATGCCCCACATCTTCCCCCCAATTTACCTCGATCCCAACCTCGATAAAAAGCATTTTAATCCTAATAGATTAAATGCTGAGAAGTTAATCTATGATAGTCTTTTGAATCATCTTGATGATGAATACTATGTATTTCATTCTTACAGGTGGCAATCTTCATTTAAGAATAAATATAAAAATGGAGAGAATGACTTTATGGTTTTTCATCCTAAGAAAGGTATCTTAATTATTGAGGTAAAGGGGGGAGAAATGATTTATAAAGAAGGATCATTCTATCGCTTACTACATGGAGAAGAACATATTTTGGCAGGAGCAAAAGATCCACTTAATCAGGTGATGGATGCGAAGGCTGCTATGTTACGTATTTTTCAAGATCATTTTGAGAGTAATTTTATAGAAATGCCTATTACTTTTGCTCTTTGGTTTCCAAATAGTCAGTTTGATCAAGTTAATCGTCATTTACCTTTTAAGTCAATCCAGTTATTTGATCAAAAGACTTTGACATCTCCTCAAAAAGCAATTGAAAGTATTTTTGAAGATGAGAAAATCGAGATGAAGCTTTCAAAGAAGCAAGTTTTAGATGTATTACTTCCTGCACTTAACATTGTGTCATCGTTAAAATCTAATCAAGATCGCTTGGAACAGAAAATGATGATGTTGACAGAAACACAATCTCGTATTTTAGATTTTACGGAGTACGAACCTTATGCTGCAATTCGAGGGAAAGCAGGATCAGGTAAAACCGTTGTTGCTGAACAAAAAGTAAGACGGTTGGCTTCACAATACCCTAACGAGAAAATTCTATTTCTATGTTTTAATAGTGGTTTACAGCATTATCTGAATAATAAATATTCTGAGGAAGAAAGACAGTTCATCTCAGTATTGACCTATGACCAATTAGCAAAAAGAGCATTAGAAAGTTCTTTTGTTAAAAGAAATGCCACAAACTGGAGTGCAATTAGGGAGAAGTTTTATGAAACATTGATTGATGATATAGATGCTTTTGAATATCAACATATTATTATTGATGAAGCACAAGACTTTGAGGAAGAATGGATTGAATTGTTACAAGCAACAACACCAAAGCATCTGTATCTATTCTATGATCAAAACCAAGATATTTATTTATCTAAATCTGAAACTCCTAGCTGGCTGTTAGATATTGATTGCCGACTGTCATTAAATATCAACTGTCGCAATACAAAAGAGATTGCAAATTATTCTAATCGATTTATTAATAAAGAAAGAAATAAACATAGAATACAAACACTTGAAGAAGTTGAAAGTGGTATCAAACCCCAAACGGTTTTTATACAATCTATTGAAGAAGTTCATGAGTTTATTGAACAAAAAGCACAAGAATGGAATACAGCAGGTATTGATCCTCAAAAACATGCAAAAGTAGTTTCTGTTCATTCTTCACATGATGTAGATCAAGAGTATTCAGCGATTGTACCTCAATTGCAAAAAGTGAAAAATCCATCTGTATTAAAGGTAAAGAAGAATGATACGCAGACAGCTAATTTACCTTATACCACTGCGAGTAAAGTAAAAGGTTTAGAAGCGGATGCTGTTTTTATCACTGATGTGAGGTTAGAAAAATACCAAGATCCACAATACCTTAAAAGGATGTATGTCGCTTCGTCGCGAGCTAAGTTTGAACTCTATATTTTCGTATGGGACACAGATAAGGAAACGATGAAAAATGCATTGCAAACAATAGGAACTCCTGTTGGTAATGCATCAACTAAAAAGCAATTAGCAAAACTTATTTAAATGAGTGGTTTACATTATAAGACTTGGATCGGTGAACATTTCTCGCAGAAACGGATTTTTAATAAGAAGATATTAATATTAGGAGAATCCCATTATGCTGATGGTGCCGAAGACAAGACTGAGTTATTGATAAAAGAAACTATGTCTGGTAGATTTAAACATCCTTTCTACACAAAGCTAGTTTTATCTTTTCTTGAGGAAGAAAATGCAGCTCAATTATCTTTGGATAGGAAAGTGTTTTTTTGGCAATCTGTAGCATATAATAATTTTGTTCAAGACTATTTGGATCAGTCTCGACAAGCACCTTCACATGAAATGTGGGAGAGAGGTAGAAATGCATTTTATGAGTTACTAGAGCAAGTGAAACCTGATATTGTATTTGTGTGTGGTTATAGATTATGGGATCAATTACCGCATAAATTTAGAGTTGAAAGCGAGAAGATTGGATCTTTATTTACTATTACTTATCAGTATAAAGATATTTCAGCACAGTGTGTCAGAAGTAAGCATCCAAGTGCCAATTATAGTCCTGCTGCAGTTTACAGTAATCTTGAAAGTTTTCTTGGAAAGACAATTTAAAAATGAAGACAATAAAATACTTGCCCCTACTCCCCTTATTTTTCACCTCCTGCCTCAACATCTCAGACATTCAAAAAATTAATTCTGACGTTGAACTTTTAAAAGGACATGAAATTGTAGAGCAATTATTAGATTGTAATGATGGTGATGTAGAACAACTTGCTAGAATATTTTCTACTTCAGTACCGGTGATTCAACGGATACAAAACGAAGAATCTGAATTGACATTTTCGGCTGATCAGCAGTGGAAAGATGTACTTAAGAAAGTGAAAATTGAGGGGAGTGGAGTTTTCTATGATTTAGACCCTTATTACGAATCACGGACAAGGAAAGTACTTTATTATATCTATGAATTTTGGTGGATTTACCCTTTTTTATACCTAATTCCTCTTCTCTTTTTTAAAGAGTTTTTTACCCTAAATTTATTTGTAGGTTCTGTATTAAAGGATATAATTTTAATGATAATACTGTTATCTCTCAATTGGGTGTTTCCTTATGTGTCTCCTATTGATTTACAATCAAAGACTCATGATTTGAAAGTAGAACGCCTCCTTAAGAGATAGAAAGAAATACTAATTCCAAAGTTGATTCACTTCAGCAAGATTTAAAGCCCAGTGCTGATCATATATCTGGTCAGCATTTTCTTTTTCATTAGCAATTTCTTGTTGATGTACTTCGGCTTTTAACTCTAGGAGTTCTCCTACTTTTATTTTGGACTCTAGTCTTTTAATTAAAGCTTTTACAGCATGTAGAGACATATTATGTACCACTTGTCCATCGAATTCTAACTCCAGCCATAAAACTTCTTTCCTTTCGATATCCAATACACCAAAGAGCAATCCTTTTGTAAGATTGTTATCATTGATCTTTACTTGTTGTTGTACATGTGTAGGGTGATAGGCCACTCCACTTTTAGTTACTTTCATTGGGTGTTTGGCATCCATCCAACCTACCATTAAGTTGGGAGATAGATTACCAGTGGAATAACATATAAGTAAAATAAACGTATTTCGCTTCTTCCACTTTCTGTTGTGATAAATGTTTTTATTCTCTGAATGAACTCCTCTCTTACTACTTTTGTTAGCAGATGTATATTTTTATGCTTCATGATATGTATGTGCTTTCTTACTAATAGTTTAACTAATCGATCCCCAATAGGGTTGAAATAGTATTCGATATACATACTAAAGCACATAAGACTTTTTAATATTCTTTTAACAGCAATAAAAAAAGGCTTCAACAAACTGTTGAAACCCTTAAACATTCTACTATAAATTATATTTTTTGAGGATATTATTTCGCGATATAGATATCATCGGGATTAATATCCATTTTTTCTTTATCGATAGGCATTGTGATTGTTACTTCATATTTAGCATCATATTCGTATGCTTCTCTAGTACAATCTTTTAGCTCTACACCATACTCATTTAATAATGGAATGTATGCCTCAGATGCTGCAACTTCTGCATAATTTGCAAATTCAGGTTTACTAATAACATTAATCGTCATCACACCTCTTTTTGCATTGTATGAATAAGAGTAGATCACATCTGTAGTATTATCTTTATTAATATCTTGAACGACTGATTCAGATAAAAATGCTCTTCTTTCTTTTACATATTGTAATTTGCCAACTTCTGTTTCGATAGATTGGGCTTGAATTGAAAATAATGTAGCGAAGAATAATACTGATGTGATAATGAAATTTTTCATGGCTTATGTTTTTTGTAGTTTGATTTAATTTATTCAACGACAATTAGTTACATATAGCCATTTCTATTAATATTGATTAAGTAAACGAATGATAATTCCCCGAACTATTTATGAATTTTTATATATAAAAAAAGCCACACCTAGTAAGGTATGGCCAATAAAATCTTTAGGAGAGGTATTAAAAGTTATTTCAATTGTTTATTGATGTTTATGACTTGGTAAGGACTTGATATATAGGTACTATATTTTTGTCCTTCGATATTTAATTCTTTTTCAAAGTTGGCATAGAAGTCTACTGTTGTCCCTTTTTTGGGAAGCTTAATCTTAGTTGACCAAGTTCCGTCTGATTGTTGTGATAACATTTGAGCATTTTCCAATGGAAATAACTCTTTAATGTATCCCGTTGTGGAAGAAAATGGTCTGTCGAACATCCAAAATATTTGAACTGACTTCGCTACTTCTCCTGGAGCCATTGTAAAGGATATTTTTAAATACTTCTCCTGTTGATAGGTAGAGACAGAAGGGCGAGATAAAAAACTTTCTTGACTACCTAAGAAATGTTTCAAGATAAATGCATTTAAATTTTGTTGGTTTTTATCTGGTTGACGATCAAAGGGAATTTTATGACCATGACCTGAATTTCTTTGTAAATAAACTGGGATATGTTGGCAATCCTTATCTACCAGAGGAATATCATAGCAAACAAAATCATGAGTTCCAGGGTGAAACAAAAGATCAACATTTCTCTGATTTAATTGATCCATATTTTCTGCAATAAATACCTCTTTGTAGTATTGTTGTGCAAATTGTTCTAACTCTTTCCAAGTATGCCCTGCCGCAAGAGATTTCTCAATAAATGAAGGACCATAAAAACCACCTAAAAACCGATTCGACTTCTTGATTTGATGTTTTTCTAAATATTGTTCGTTTTCTTTTTCAGCCTTTTCAAATAAAGTTTTATCTCTCATTCGAATACCGGAGGTAGCATATGGTGAAACTCCTGCATGAACTGCAGTGATACGTTTGTCATGAATAACCGCAATAGAAGGGGAGGCTCCATTTTTAGAACCACCAGATATCAATACTTTTCCCTGTTCAAAATATTCTTTTTCATTATAAGCTGCAGTAATGGCTCTCATAAGTTGAGCGGGCCACCCGAAGTATTGTACAGTACTCTTGGGATCAAGTGTAGTAAAATAGTGTTGATCTATACGTTGTTCTAATGGTTTGTTATTCCAAGTAGATAATTTTTGTAATACAGTATGGACAATACCTACGTTATTTTTGATTAGTTCAATATCTGTAGGACGCTTAATGAGTGCATCTTTATGTATTTCGGGTAAACGGTGTCCACCAGTTAAATGAAAACCTTTGGCTTTCCCATTGACAGGTACAATAAATCGTACAGGAACTCTAAAGACTTCTCCTTTATAAAATTCACCGACATGTATTTCTATCAATTTTTGTTGGGTAGGAATTTTTCCTTCTACTAAATGCCAGTCTTCTATAATACGGGTATCTAATGTGGAGGGATCTAGAATGGCCTCCATGTCAAATAGTTTACTGTTTGAGAATTGCCCGTAGGCAGTATTAAAAAATATAAGTAGTAAGAATAAAATTGTTGTAGTCTTCATGATAGTTTTTCCATAGAATAATAAAGTATGTAATATAGAATATTTAAGGGAAGAACCGTATTCTATATTACATACTTATTTTTCATAGGTTATTCAGACTGTTAACTGTCAAAAAAAGGTTGTTTTAACCATCTTTTGCCAGTAGCCTTCTTAACTGCATTAGCAAATGCAGGACTAGAAGGAGGCATACCTGGTTCACCTAAACCTGTTGGAGCTTCATTACTATCTACGAAGAAAGTCTCCACTATTGGAGTATCCATCATTCTAATCAATTTATAGGTATCGAAGTTTTGTGATTGAGCAACACCATTTTTTATTGCCATATCACCATACATCGCGTGGCCGATTCCATCTATAATGGCACCTTCGATTTGGTTTTTCGCCCCTGATGTATTGATCACAATACCACAATCTACTGCTGCATATACCTTCTTAGCCACAGGTTTGTCGCCTTTCATTTCGATCTCACATACTTCTGCCACATAACTATTATGACTGTAGTAGCATGAAAAACCTTGAGAAATACCAGGTTTTGGTTTTCCCCAGTTTGACTTTTCTTTTACGAGTTGGATTGTATTCTGCATTCTCTCAGGATCGTAAGGAATCTTATCTTTTCCTTTTGCCTGTTCCAGTAATTCCATACGAAGGTCTATAGGATCTTTCTTTAGAGTAAGAGCTAAGTCATCCATAAAACACTCTGTAGCAAACCCTAAGAAGTTTGTGATAGGAGCTCTCCACCATAGAGTAGTTACATCAGCATCAACACTTTCAGATTCTGCTTTATAGTTCTCTATAGCACCAAATGGGAAGTACTTTGGTAATACCCATGACATTCCTCTATTGTTGACAATCGCTTCTTTAATATGGTAGCCTGTAACTTTACCATTTTTAATCGCTGCCTCAACTTTATATTTTACTTTTGGTCTATATTGACCAACACTCATATCATCTTCTCGTTGGTACATTAACTTTATAGGAGCCTTGGCTAAAGAAGAAACCATGGCAGTATCCTCAACAAAGTCAGTACTTAAACGCCTACCAAAGCCACCGCCCATACGAGTCATGTCCACACTAACGTCTTCCACTTCTTTGTTGAACATCTTTGCTACTGTTTTTGCAGAGCTTTCAGGAACTTGTGTAGGTCCAACTAAACGAATTTTCTCTCCTGTAACATCAGCAAAGAAATTCATCGGTTCCATTGTATTGTGTGGCAAGAAAGGAGCTTCATAAGTTCTTTCAAGCAGTTGGTCGGCTTTCGCCCTTGCCGATGCATAATTCCCCGTTTTAGAACGTACATCTAGCTTAGATTTTTTGAGAATTGCATCCATCTTCTTATCAAATACATCTGTGTCTTGAGAAGACTGGAGGTTATCCCATTGAATATCAAGTTTGGATTTACCTTGGAAAACGGCCCATGTATTTTTTCCTACGACAGCAATTTTGTTGTCAAAAGAAAAAATTTGTTCTACTCCTTGTACCTTCTTGGCTTCTGTATCATCAAAAGATTTTAGTGTAGCTCCAAAAGGAGGTCTAGCAATTGCGGCGTATTTCATTCCTTCCTCTCTATAGTCTACGCCATATAATGGCTGCCCTTTAAGGATAGGTTTGATATCTACATTTTTAACAGCTGTACCAATGAGTTTAAAATCTTTGGCATCCTTTAGTGGTGCATTTTCAGGTACAGGAAGCTTCACTGCTGCTTCTAGTACTTCACCATACTTAAGTTTATCACCATTGGCGTTTGTGATCACACCTTGTTCTGCTTTGCATGTTGAAACGTCCACTTTCCACTGCTGAGCAGCAGCAGTTAATAACATCATTTTAACACTAGCTCCTGCATTTCTTAAAGTAGGAAAAGTTTGTCGTATTGATTGGCTACCACCAGCTACCTGACGGTTGAAATCTTTACTTAATGGAGCTTGTTTTACGGTTACATTCTCCCAAGCAACATCCAACTCTTCAGCTACAATCATAGGCATTGCAGTTTTTACACCTTGACCGATTTCAGGGTTGGGAGAGTAGATAATCACATGGCCCGTTTTGGCCATTTCGATAAAAGCATTGAAGTGTTGGAAATCCAGGTCTTCGATAGACGTTGGCATTTTCGATTCTGCCTCACTAGTGCAGCCAACGCCAATTAGTAACCCTCCACTTGCCAGAAGAGAGAGTTTTAGGAAGTTTCTTCTGTTAATAGATTTACTCATGATTATTTAGACATTTTTTGGGCTGCAGTAGCAACTGCTTTTTCAATTCGATTATAAGAAGCACAACGGCAAATGTTACCATTCATGGCCATTCTAATTTCTTCAGAGGAAGGGTTAGGATTCTTCTTTAGTAATGCAGAAGCTGTCATCATCTGACCTCCTTGACAATACCCACATTGTGGTACATCTATTTCTTCCCATGCTTCTTGCACAGGATGATCACCATTTTCAGATAAACCTTCAATTGTGGTAATTTCTTTGTCTTCGGCCATAATAACCATCGTCTGACAGCTACGTTGTGCTACTCCGTCAATATGAACTGTACAAGCTCCACATTGACCGATGCCACAACCAAATTTTGTTCCTACTAATCCGAGTTCGTCTCGAAGCACCCATAATAATGGAGTGCCATCATCAACATCTAATTTGTAGTTTTTCTTGTTAATGTTCAGAGTAACTTCCATAATTCTTAAGCAAACTGCTTTATCGTATATTTAATAATTCCGTATAATTCTCTTCAGTATCCACATCAAAGAAAAGTTGTTCTGATGCTACAATATGAATACTCTTTTTATTTTCTCTTATGATACTTTTTGCTCCTTCATCTCCACTCAATTGTAATAACTGAGGAAATACCGACCGATCAAAAATAGCGGGTACTCCTTTTATATCTTGAAATTGACTGATGATAATATTTGTCTGATTACTGACCTTCCATAATGCTTCAAGGTGTGATTTAGAAACCAAAGGCATATCTGCTAAAACAACCATTATTTTTTGTACTTCAGGTAGCTTTTGGATGATTTGGTTGACCCCAAAAGAAATACTGGAACCTAAACCGTTTTGCCAATTTTTGTGATGTAGAGGTTGAGCGGCTGTTGAATCAATCACAGCATGAACCTGATCTTGGTATGCACCTGTTACCACAAATGTATGGGTGTTTGTTTTAGTGACTTTGTTGATACAATGCTCCAATAATGTATAGTCATTCCATACTAATAATTGTTTTGGGCGTTGTAATCGTTTACTACCTCCGGCTGCTAATATGAGTGTAGCTTTACACATGGGCAGGTATTTTAGAAGAGGTAGACATTGGTTGTTTATTTCTACAAACGGCAAGAATTTCTGCCATAATAGAAATACTGATTTCTTGAGGTGTAATAGCACCAATATCTAATCCGCATGGACTATGAATCTTATCAACAAATTCAACATCAATTGTTGGTAAGTACTCAAAAAGTTGGTTGATTAATTTTTCTTTTCTCCTTTTTGCACCTAAAACACCAAGATATGCGAAGGGTTTTGTGGATAACTTGAGTAAATACTTCAAATCTTTCACAAAACTGTGTGTCATAATCACAATGGCGGTTTGTTGATCTGTGGATAACTTTTCGATTTCATCTTCATTTAATCGAATCAACTCTTGGGCACCAGGAAAATCACTAACATCATGTTGACCATGAACACTATCAATAATGGTGACATTCCAACCTGTAATCGAAGCATATTGACAGAGTGTTTTACTATCATGTTCGGTACCAAAAATGTAGAGTTGAAATTCCGGCGATAATGTCTGAGAAAACTGTTGATAGTCTTCTGGATTAATCACAAAAGTAGGAGAGAATGTAGCTCCAAGATCAGTTGAAAACCGAGTGTGACTTTTTCCTTCTAGATGATTTTCATTGGAGTAATAACTTACCGTATGGAGTGAGAGACGTTTTTGAAGTATCAGGTTAAAATCCATCAAACTCTTTTTATCCACATAGAAGGGTTCAATTAATATTTGAAGTACTCCTTCGCAACCTAAACGAAAACGACCGTCGTATTCCATCATTTTCGCTTGTGATGTTTCAAAGACAGTTTTCGCTTGCTTTTTAATCTCGTTCTCCACACATCCACCACTAACAGCACCAATCATTTTTCCGTTTTCAAGCAAAAGCATACGTACACCGGGCTTACGATATGAAGAGCCATTGAGTGCAACGACAGAAACCAATACACATTTGATTTGCTGAAGCTGTGCTTGATAGGAAGTGTAGACGATGTCCTTTAGTTCATGTAACATTTAAATATGGTAAGTTGGGTGAGGTCGAATGTATTTAATGAAATGATTGACATTCCGCTGCTGTTGTTGTATCAAAAGTAGAAATAATACTACAGAGTTGGAATTTAGAATGATAATTAGTTCGACAAGTCGATAAATTTGACTCATTTTTAGTTAATTTCAGTTATGAATGCTCAGAATAACTCCTACTCAAAAACTCAAAAGTGGACACTTGTAGTGACTATCATTGCTTCTAGTTTGGCTTTTATTGATGCTACTGCTTTGAATGTTGCCCTGCCAGCGATCCAGAAAGACTTAGGAATGACTGGTACTCAATTACTTTGGGTGATTAATGGGTATATGCTTTTCTTGTCTTCACTATTAATGGTCGGAGGAGCTTTAGGAGATTTATATGGACGAAATAAGATATTTCAGATAGGGTTGGTCATCTTTGCTTTAGCCTCTTTGTCTTGTGGTTTTGCCGTAAACCCAATGCATTTATTACTGTCTAGAGCAGTACAAGGAATAGGAGGAGCATTATTGACACCAGGAAGTTTATCGATTTTAAGCGCACAGTTTGATGAAGACAACCGAGGTAGAGCATTTGGTCTATGGTCGATGTTTAGTGCACTAACTAGTATCTTAGGACCAATATTAGGTGGTTGGTTAGCTGAAATAGGGTGGTGGAGAGCGATCTTTTTCTTGAACACTCCTTTTGCTGTATTTATCCTATTAGTAATGAATTCAAGGATTCCTGAGAGTAGAAATACTCATGCAGAGAAATTGGATATTTATGGGGCCATTTTAGTGACCTTAGGATTAGCGGGAATTACTTATGGGTTTACAGAGTCCTCAAATTATGGCATTTTTGATCCAATGGTTCTTACATCAGTAACACTTGGAGTAATTGCCATGATTGGTTTTATTTTTTTAGAGAAACACAGCACCCATCCGATGATGCCATTGTCGTTATTTTCGTCAACGGTGTTTTCAGTAACCAATATTATTACTTTTCTGATCTATGCCGCTATGGGAGGAGCCTTGTTTTTCGTTCCTCTTAATCTGATTCAAATTCAAGGGTATTCGGGTATTGAGGCAGGGCTTTCTCTACTTCCTGTAATATTATGTATTGCGATTATCTCCCCATCAATGGGGAAAATTGTAGATAGATATGGTTTTAGAAATTCATTACTGATTGCTCCTATCATTACAGCATTGGGGTTTGCTGCGTTTGTATTAGCAGGAAAAACAGCAGGGCCTTCTGCTTACTTTTCAACTTATTTTGTTCCTTTTTTGCTGGTAGGTATCGGAATGGGAATTATTACAGCTCCACTTACTACTGCAGTTATGGGGGCTGTCGATGAGAAACATGTTGGTGTGGCGTCTGGAATTAATAATACAATTGCTAGAGCAGCGAATGTTTTGGCAGTAGCTTTTATGGGATCTTGGGGGCTAATTGCCTTTAAATCGAAAGTAAGTGATCAACTAAAAGATTCAGATCTTCATCAAGGACTAAAAGATAGAGTTCTTAGTGAGGCGTCTAATTTTACAGCAGCCAAAGCACCAGAATTTTTACAGCAATCGTTACAGCTTCAAATACAAGATATTTATCAACGTGCATTTTTATATTCATTTGATGAGGTGATGATAATTGCTTCCGTGATTACAGTTTTATCGACAGTAGCAACCTTGGTGGTCTATAGAAAAATAAAGTAAGAGGAAGAGTGGTGTAAAAACACCCCTCTTTTTATAATTGAACTACTGGGACTGAATTGTCATTTTTAGCTTCTTCTAATTGTGTATATAAGTAATATGAAGAAGTGATTAATAGGAATCCAACTAATGCGGCATAGTATTCATTATCATGAATATTAATATGAGCTCCAATAGCTAGCAAAGTATTGAATGTAAATCCTGCATAGGCCCATTCTGTAAGCTTCTTAGATAAATTTGCCCAAATAGCTACTAAGCCTAAAACCTTTGCTACAGCTAATGGATAGATGATAAATGTAGGAAAACCTAGTTTTACAAAAGCAGGTGCTGCTACTTCATCGTACTGGAAAATGTACATTGATGCACTCATAAGCATTAGTGCAGTAAAAAGGCCAGTGATGATGCGAAAGAGTAGTTTCTTATTCATAATATTTAATTTACTGGGGTATATTTTCCATGGAAAATATATTGATAAAAAAATGTTTTTCTGTTTTGATGACTCAAATGTATGTAAAATATTTTACATGGAAAATAATTATGTGGAAAATTTTATTATTTTTGATACTAAATGAAAGAATTACTTACTTTCGCATAGAAATAAGAGCATATGAAAACCATCGACGAAATAATAAAAACAAAATTCAAAGACGATAGACACCGTTTTATAGCCAATATGATGTATACGAGCAATTGGTTACAAAATAGTTTTGTAGATTTTTTAAAACCGTATGCATTGTCTCCTCAGCAATTCAATATTCTTAGAATATTAAGAGGTGCAAAAGAGAAGTGGGTAACAATGAACGATATCAAAGAGTTGATGATTGAAAAAGCCCCAAATGCAACGCGCCTTTCCGATAAATTGCTAGACAAAGGTTTGGTAGATAGGAAAAGAGCAGACCATGACCGTAGAGTGGTGTATTTATCAATTACTCCTGCAGGATTGGACCTATTGGCCGAAATTGATAAAGAAGAAAGTCATTTAGACAAATCGAACTTTGATAATATCACTGAAGAGGAAGCAAAAATTTGTAGCCATATTATTGATAAACTGAGGAACTCAGAATAATCAAAGCCAATTCATGTAATTCTTTTCTACTATTTTGAACGTATTCGATACGCTATTTTAAGTTAACTATAGCATATCAATTTTTTAGATATTCAGATGTGTCTTTTTCTAAAGTTTTGATACATCTAATAAAAAGAGTTCGACTTCAAAATAGATAAGATGATGAATTTAGATCAAAAACTTTCGGAATTGCCATTAATCAAAACAGACAAAACATTACAAAAGTCTTTATATGGCAGAGATGACCTTACCACCATGTGGGTTGCGGATATGGATTTTCAAGCAGATCCGTCGATCCAACGAGCATTAACAGAGCGAATTCAAAATGCTGGATTTGGTTATGAGTTCTTATCCTCGTCATTTAAAGAAGCTCAAAAAGCATATTATCAAAAGCAATATCATATAGATCTTAACCAAGAAGAGGTTTTATATAGCCCATCGATTCCTACAAGTATCTCAGTGATTATAGATCAACTGACCAAAGAAGGAGATGGAGTGATTATTCAGACACCTGTATTTTTTGAATTCAAGCAAATTCTTAAGAAGCAGAAACGAAATGCAGTGAGTAATTCTTTATTATATCAAGAAGGGCAATATCTGATCAATTTTGAAGACCTGGAAGAGAAAGCAAGCGATTCCAATAACAAAGTGCTCATCTTTACTAATCCTCATAACCCTGTAGGGAGAGTATGGACTGAAGCTGAAATTAAAAAGGTAATAGACATTTGTAAAAGAAATAATGTACTGATCATTTCAGATGAGATACATAAGGACATCATATTGTTTGATCATCATTTTACCTCATTATTAAAATACAAAGCGGAGTACGATAAAATTGTGATTGTGACTTCTGAAGGAAAAACATTCAACTTTGGAGGGATTTCAGACTCCATGGCTATTATTCCAAATGAGGAAATCAGGTCTACCATCCAAAAACAGTTTGATATACTTCATTTCGGTCGACCTAATGCATTGTCTCAAGTGGCTGTTGAAGCGGCGTATAGAAACTCCAAAAATTGGTTAGCCTCGTTAAAGTCAGCGATTGAAGAGAATTACCTATTGGTAAAAGAAACTTTAGTAAGTAATCAATCAAAAATTAAAGTCACCCCCTTAGAGGGAACATATCTACTATGGTTAGATTTTAGCGAATTATTTGATCACCCCAATACAATGTTTACAACAGTGACGAATCAGACTCAATTGGCTTTGAATGCTGGAAAATGGTTTGGTAGAGAAGGTGCATTATTTATGCGTATGAATATCGCTACTAGCAGAGAAAAGGTACAAGATGCCATCTCAAGATTAATCGAAATGGAGAAGTCTTTATCTTAATTATTAAGAATTATTGATTGAATACTCCCAAAATACTCATTGATTAAATGTGTCTTTTTGCTTCAACCACAGACTATATGGGTGAATAAAGAAGTGAAAAGTTATGAAAAAAGATCTTACTACAGGCCCCGTTAAAGATAGTATTGTTGGTTTAGTGATACCCATTGTATCATCTTCTCTGTTATTGTTTGCCTATAATTTCGCAGATATTTTATGGGTAGGTCAGCTGGGAAGCGATGCCATAGCCGCGGTAGGTACAATGGCCATTTTTCTGTCTTTTTGTTGGGCTATTATCTCAGTTTTCTTATTTGGGAGTAATATTATTGTATCTCAATCCATCGGAAAACAGAATAACAAGCAAGCCCAAGAACTGGCTCAACAGGCATTTATTGGAGTGATCGGATTAACTGCCATCATTCAAATTCTAATCTTCTGGCAGCATGAGAATATTATTTCCTTTTTTCAATTAAATAATCCTGTTGTAGAGAAAATGGCCAAAGCTTACCTTATTTGGTCAGGTGTTGAAATGATATTCTCATTTATGATTCAACAAATGACGAGCGTAAGCAATGCCAGAGGAGATGCCAAGACACCATTGAAAATTAACCTAATTGGGGTGGGACTAAATATTATTTTAGATCCCATTTTTATGTTTGGATTTGACTTAGGTGTTGAAGGAGCGGCGATTGCTACTTTTATCTCAAGGTTTATAGCATTTGTTCTTTTTTGGAGAAGATCTGGTATAGAGTTTTATGGCTGTAAATGTGTGTGGATATTTAATTTGAAAGACTATATCAACGTATTGAAGATTGGTTTTCCTCCTTCGATTCAAAGAGTGATGTTTACGTTGGTTGGAATTTTTATGGCTAGAATTGTTGCTCATTGGGGATCCGAAGCCATTGCTGCACAAAAAATTGGATTACAAATAGAATCGATGACCTTCATGTTGGTCAATGGTTTATCTGGAGCAATGTTGTCCTTCACAGGACAAAACTTTGGTGCTCAAAAATTTGAACGTATTCAGAAAGGGTATATTTCTACACTTCAGTTTGGGAGTATATTTGGTGTAGTTATGGGTGCTGTATTTTTCTTATTTCCTGAATTCTTTGTAAAGTGGTTTTTAAGCGATCCGAAAGCAGTGAACATTGCTGTGAGTTATTTACAAATTATCGGAATTTCTCAATTTCTGATGTGTATTGAGATGATTACTACTGGAGTAGTAAATGGTTTAGGCAAAACAGAAATTCCAGCTGCCATTAATGTGGTATTTACTGTAATTCGAGTTCCTATGGCTTACTTATTTGCCTATACATTGGATTTTGGAATCAACGGTGTTTGGCTATCTATAGCAATCAGCACTTTTTTGAGAGCGATTGCCATCACCATTGCTTATGTCCTGATCAAGAAAAAAATATTTATTTCCGAAAAAAAATCATTACAAACGGTGTCTTTTTAGAGAGTATTAATACTACAGTAGTGAATATAATATCAATAAAATTTATTTATCATGGACACTAAAATATTAAGTTATATCCGTCAAAATTTCGTAGGAGAATTATTACATGCAAGACATTTAATTGACCCTTTAGCCTTAGCCAGTGAAGACCAAGAATTGCTGTTAAATGGTGAAATTAAAGACCTTTTAAATATCGTAGTAGAGAATGGACAAGGAGCAAAGTTAAATTTATCAGAGAAAAGTATTAAAGAATTGAATAGAGCTTTCTCTACTTTGAGGGCCAATCAACCATCATGTACTTGTGGATAAAGAAAGAATAGATGAATTAGTAAAAAGCCTTCGTTTTTTAAGTGAAACGAAGGCTTTTTGATTTAGTAGACTTTTGCAATATCGGCGAGATAACCTTTACGAAGTTCATCAGGACCCATGGCAACATTTCCATAGAAATGAATGTCTGTATCTATACCACAGAATCCAAGTACACCATCATCAAAAACTCTCTTCAATGCTTTGTGCATATCTGTTTGTTGATAATATTCGTCTGGAGAACCATGGCAGACAAAAACCTTAGCAGATTTTCCTTTTAATTTCTGGTCAACACCTGTTTCTGTATATTGGAAAGCAAAACCGCTAGCATATACTCTATCGATATAACCTTTCATCATCGCAGGCATTTGTCCCCACCATAATGGAAATACCAGGCTGAAATGATCCGCCCAAGTAATTAATTCTTGTTGGGCTTTCACATCTGAAGGAGTATCACCTCCCATAAACATTCCCTGTATATCTGGAAATTGCATTACAGGATCAAATCCAATAGAGTACAAATCAACCACTTTTACTTCGTTGCCTGCTGCAGTACTGCTCTTTTCTATTTCATCGACAATGGCTTTAGTAAAACTCTCAGGGTTAAGGTGAGAATAAACGATTAAGTGTTTCAAGATGATATGTGTTTAAGTGATTAGCATATAAAAACTTCGTTACATCAACACTGCAAATACTTTTTTTCGTTCATTTATGAGGATAATTCTTCTAAAAGTTCAGTGTTTTCTTTCTTCTGAATAGGTTGATATTTTTTAGGCCACCATAACTTCCAATCGAAAGTAAGTTGAAATCCTCCTAAAATATTTTCTTGAATAGGTGGTATATCCAAAGTTTGTGATGGTAAACCTTCAATATCTTTTACTTGGATATTAACGGCAGCACCTTGAACACTTTTATCAATAACTTCATATCTAGCTGTCCAAAAAGTGGTTTCATTATTAATAATAGCTCCTGTATGCCATAGTTCACTAAGCTGTTTGCAGTAGGGAAAATCATCAATGGTTCCTACTTCACCAGTTGGGGTAGCAGTCATGGTTATGGTTTCAATATTTTCTCGAAAAACCTTATGACTAAGATATTTCATCTTCGAAAAATGCTGTATTTCTGAAGTACCCATAAATTTTCCAATCACTTTATTGAGGTGCCACATTACCTGTCCTCCAAAGACAATCAATAAACTATCAACATATAATATTGGAGAGGTTTGGTAATTAACAGAGGGATTGTCTTTAAAGTGAACAAAGGGAATCAATGGAATCATCTCTTTGTACTTCACTTTAAAAAATGAGAAAAAGATATGTATAACCTGTTCATTGAACATATAAATTACTGGATGATCGTCTCCAGAAGTATAGTTTTGTGATGTGAAATCTATAGTATCAGGGAGAAGTTTCCTCAGAATTTTTTTAGGAAGAGAAGTTGCCGCGAGAATAGCATCGCAATGTCCCCAAAGACTTGCTTTATTCATAGTTACAATAGCTTGTTAAATTTGATGTATCTTTATTAAGATGAAGATATTAAAACTTAATAATTATGTATTGTTTTAAGTAATATAATTTATATTTCTTTTTATTACCTTAGTGTATTAGCTATACTTTTAAATGCTATATTTTTTAGATCAACTATTGTAAACTCACTTTTTAAAGTAACTTTCTTTCAATCTTACGACTTATGTATTTTGTAAACTATTTTCTAGATTGGTACTTCAATGCTATTGATAATCTAGGCTACTCTCATCTTGTTCTTAATCTTTTTTTGGCAGGCTATTTAAGTTGGGTCACAGCCTACGTTTTTATTATTAAAGGTATTTACAAGAACAAAATCAATGAAATGCCACTCTTGGTGGGTCCCGCAAATCTTGTTTGGGAATTTATCTGGGGATATATATTCACCCCCGAATTAGGTGATGTTTTTATCTTAGGAATAAAGGTTTGGTTTATTCTCGATCTGATCATTAATGTTACGATGCTGAAATATGGGTACAAACAGTTTCCATTGGATAGTCTGAGAAAGAACTTTCGTTGGACTTACTTGGTATCATTAGTCTCATGGTTCTTTATTGTTTATTCTTTTGGTAAAGTAAATGATGACAATCCTTTAGGGATTACTTCTGCTTTAATGATTAATGTAGTGATGTCGGGCTTGTATATACATCAAATGCTTTTTAATCTAAATCTTAGAGGAAAAGGATTTTCATTTGTTGTAGCAGTTTTAAAGTGTATTGGAACATCGATTATTGTACTCGCTGCCTTTTTCCAATGGCCTGATGCCTATTTCTTACTCACTTTAGGAATCATATCCTTTGCTTTAGATATAGCATATATCATCCTTTTCAAAAACATTCAAACGAACTCAGACCAAGAACAATTATGGGAAAACCAAGAAGAATCGCTGTACTCGGTGGAGGCTTAAGTGCTATGACAACCGTTTACACATTAATGCAAGAACCCAATTGGAAAGAGAAGTATGATATTACTATTTACCAGTTAGGTTGGAGAATTGGTGGTAAAGGAGCAAGTGGAGTAAATCCTGAGGCAGGGTATAGAATTGAAGAACATGGCCTACACCTGTGGATGGGGTTTTATGAAAACGCTTTCCGTCTTATCAAGGATGTTTATAAAGGTTTGAATAGAGATAAAAGTGCTCCATTGTCTTCATTTGATAAAGCCTTTAGTCAACAGGATTATTTTATTTTTACAGAACAGGTAAAAGATAAATGGGTGGATTGGAAAGTACCCTTCCCTAAATTACCTGGAAAAGTGGGAGATGGAGAACTCCCTTCTGTCGAAAACGTTATCGCATCTATCTCTGATTTTGTGATTGACCTTTTTATCGAATGGCTAGAAGGCTACTTACTAGAAAATCAGAATAAGAAATGGACACAGAAAGTCATTGATCAACTTTTAAAAGTAGTGTTTTGGAAAGAGACTAGAGTCACTGCTTCGAAGAAAGATTTTATTAGTAAGCTGCGACAACGACTGAGTCGATTGGATGACGATATTATAGATAATGTTAGAAAGAATTTTATCAAAACGATTGATAGCAAGGAACTACAATATCGTCGAGAAGAAGAAATTGATTACGTTTTCACACACTGGGATAAATTAAAAAACTTTATCTGGAAAAACATAGGTAAAGCGACTCAACAGAATGATGTAGGACGAAGAGCTTGGATGGCAATCGACTTGGGTTTATCCTTGTTGAAAGGAATGGTCAAAGATCAGGTGATCACAATTAATAATGATGAATTACACTTCGATTTTGAGGCAATTAATGATATTGATTATGGTGAATGGCTTGAAAAGCATGGTGCAGATAGAACATTAACAGTAGGTTCTCCTATCGTTAGAAGTATGTACGACGGTCCCTTCTCTTTTCTAAAAGGTAACCCTGATGAACCCAATGTTGAAGCAGGAACCATTCTTAATATTTTCTTAAGGTTACTATTTACCTGCAAAGAAAGTGTGGTTTGGAGAATGAATGCAGGAATGGGAGATGTTATTTTCTCTCCATTTTATGAGGATTTGGTACAGAAGAAAAAAGATATATTTAAGTTTTTCCATGCAGTAAGAGATGTCTCTTTATCTGATGATAAGACCTCTATTGAACGAATAGTTTTAGGAAGACAGGTAACATTAAAAACGGATGAATATTCACCTTTGGTCAATGTTAAAGGATTAGATTGTTGGCCAAGTCGTCCACTTTATGATCAGATAGTAGACGAAGAAGCGGAGGAGCTAAAAGAAAAAAATATTCATTTAGAATCTTGTTGGACAGAATGGGAAGATAGAGAAACCATCATCTTAAAAAAGGGTGAAGATTTTGACGATGTTATCTTTGGGTTTTCTGTAGGAACGGTTCCGCATGTAGCAAAAGAGTTGTTAGACCACAGTGAAAAATGGTCGAAAATGATAGAGAGTATCAAAACTGTACAAACTCAAGCTTATCAATATTGGTTTAATCAATCTGCAGAGGAATTGGGTATCGAAGAGGATAAATTACAGTCAGCTTATGTAGAGCCTGTAGATACTTTTTGTGCGATGAATCAAGTCTTAGATAAAGAGGATTGGCCAACATCTCATGACCCCAAATATGTTGCTTATTCTTGTGGTGTATTTTCAGATGCTGAACATATTCCATCCTTTGATGACCATGATTTTCCGAGAAGAGAAAAATTAAGAGGATTAGAAAATTGTCGAGAATATATTGAAAAACACTTATCTCACTTAATTCCTTCATTATATGATGACGAGGGTAATTTTAATTGGGATGCTTTAGTGGATTTACAAGATCGAGTAGCGGAAGAGCGTATACATTCTATTTATACGAGAGTAAATATAGATCCTTCTGAAAGGTATGTTTTATCTGCGGTGAATTCTTCGAAATATAGAATCAAGACTAACGATACAGATTTTGAAAATTTATTCGTTACCGGAGATTGGATTCAGAATGGGATGAATGCAGGTTTTGTAGAAGGTGCGGTTACATCCGGTCTACTTACAGCCAAAGCCATATCAGACGAGCCTGAAAAGATACCGATCATCACTGATAATTGGTCCATCAAAAAGTTGGAAAAAGACCTTATCAAAAAACGAGAACTTGAAAAAATAGAATAGGGTAGATAAAAAAAAGAACCTAATCATGACTTTCTATAATAATAGCCATGATTAGGTTTTTATTTATTCTCCGAAATCATTTCCATAACCGGGATCTATGGTTGATGGAGAATTACCATAGCCTGCATCAACATTATAATTGGGGTTTTCATAACCAGGATCAACAGGTTCTACTTCTGAACTGTCATCACTACATGAAAATAACGTAATAGGGAATAAGATAATTAGCATAAACTTTTTCATAATTTTTTCTTTTGATGTAGTACAAAGGTCATGAAAAACACCGTTGGATGAATTGAACAATTATGCATAAAAGTTGAACCTCGGAATTTTATTTTCAAGTAGTTCTAAATGAAAAAAGAGGCTGAATTACTTCAGCCTCTCCTGTATTATTCTTTGACAGCAAAAACTCTAAGCCTTTTGTAGTCAGCATACCAGATACCGTCTTTTAGGAATTGAGCTTTTACATTTTCTTGTACTTCTGATTTTACTTCTTCTTGGATAGCCTCAGGAACTTCTTCAAAGAATGACTTACCAAACATACTTAGCCAATCTTTTACACCTGTTTGTTCATCTGCTAAGGCCGTTGGACGATCGTAGTGTTCGATACTTTTTATTCGAAACCCTACATCTTCTAAGATCTTTGCGTATTCTGCTACTGAAGGGAAAAACCATACTCTTTTTTGAGCTTGTGTAGTATACCCTCTCTTTAATAAGGAAGCGCGAAGTTGATCGACAATTGTGGCAACATTGTCTTTTCCACCCATTTCTATGACAAAGCGACCTTGAGGTTTTAATGCTTTATACATACATTCAGCTGCTTCTTGAGGCTGTAATACCCAATGTAGTGCAGCGTTTGAAAATACAGCATCAAATGATTCATCAAATGAAAAGTTGCTGGCATCTTTTACATAGAAGTCGATATCAGGATGTCTTTCTTTTGCATCCTCTATCATGCTTTCAGAGTAATCGAATCCGACAACATGTTGTGCTTTTTCTTTGATTTCAGCCGTTAGTTGCCCCGAGCCACAACCTACATCTAAAATGCTTTCATGTGGTTGAGGTGCTAATAATTCTAATAATGAGCTACCATAAGCATAGACGAATGCATGCTTATCATTGTAAAGTTGAGCGTTCCAGTTCATTTATATTTGGGTTTAGTGATGAACTGAAGGTAGTAAGTTAAGGGTGTTTTAAATAATTAACCTTTTCAATAATTACTATTTCAAAATAGGACTCGAACAACTAATCTTGAGTATTAGATTTGGCTCAAAATTTCCTCAGTATCTAGCATAAGCATCGACATTTGGCAACCAGTTCTTAATTGATCAAATTCTTGGTAGTCAAGACAGTAATTAATTTTCTTATCGTCCGTTTTTAATATAATTTTTGGACTCTCTCCTTCAAAATCATAAGCGTTTTCATCAAACTTTACAATTGATAGCTTATGAGTGTACTTCTTGAACTCTTTTACTGTAAAATTCATTAGAATGTTATTCAGTTGTAGACCAATTCTTTTACAGTCAATACATTGGCTAATCATTAAATCCTCGTCGTAGTATAAATCTTTTGTTCTGCACATATCTAATCCATTATTTTTATTTAGATCAAATATAAATAAGGAAATATTGAATTCATATTTACACCCAAAAATATTTTTACGAAAAAGGAAAAATCGCTTTTCAAACTATAATTCGAAAAGCGATTTAGTGAGTTGCACTATTGTTTAAAACTGATTTGGTACCAATCAATTTTTCTTGTAAAGAACATTGTTAACCCAAGTATTACAGTTAGGCCAACACTTCCCATTAATAGAGCATAATCTACCATTTGTAGGGTAATAAATAAGAAACTGAAGATACCATATAGGAATGTCATAAGCATTAGGGAGAGTTTCCATTTATGGAAAAGTGTAACCGAGTATAGCGAAATCATGGAAACAATGGCTACAGCAGAGATACCAAAAGCAATATTGAAACTACTGTGTTCAGAAATCGCGACCAATAAAGTATAGAAAAGGCACAAGGCAACTCCTACCATTGCATATTGTAATGGGTGAATCTGTGTTTTATTGACCACTTCTACTAAGAAGAAAATAAGAAATGTAAGTCCGATAGTAAGAATACCATACTTTGCTGACCGTAGTGACTTTTGATAATCATCTGCCTGTATTATTAGGTCTACACCAAAATCTGAATGATTAATGTTTTTAGAATAATCTACTCCTTTGGTAGTCCACATCTGAGGAAAGTTTCTGTTTAGTTTTAGTACTTTCCAACGGGCAATAAATCCATTTTCTGAAACTTCTCTAAAGTCAGGAAGAAATTCCCCAGTGAAGCTTGGAGCTGTATAAGGAGATTGAAGTTCGACTTCAGTAACGGCTCCTACAGGTAAGAAAGAGAGGTTTTTACTCCCTTGTAAGTCGATTTCAATATCGAAATGATATTCTTTCTGTTCCTGTGATACTTTTACAGGAATAGTAAAACCACTTGATGCTAATTGAGATAATTTAGTACCTGGGTTAGCTCTTTTATGAACATCATTCCAATTGGCTTTAATTTCTTCCTCAATCCCTTTTAAATCAGAAATACCAACTGTGATAAAAGCTTGGTCTAGTTCTCTCTTTTTTAGCCCCATAAAATTGGGATATTTCTTTAAATGAAATATTCCGGAAAGCTTCAACTTAGATCGATAGACAATTGCATCGTAGATACCTCTATGCAAGGTTTCTGATGTAAGGTTTCCATTGATCTTCAGGTGTTCAGGTAAAACATGCCAATATTCTGTATACTCCTGTTTGTTACCTTCTTTATCTGTTTTTACCATGGATAAAGGAATCGTAAGAATCGGACCTTTTATTTGTTGTTGCTCAGCCCATTTAGAAGAAACTTCTCTAGTGACACTATCTTTTAATTCTTCTCTTTCTTCAATGATAGATTGTATCATGACGGAAAGTAAAAGGAGCCATACCATAAGTATCCCAATAATTCCAATTTTTACCATTAAAGAACTTTGCGTCCATTTTTTTTCTTTTTTTACAGGTTTCTGCTGTTTATTTTCCATAATTTCTTTTTTTTTATAAAGTACTTTGAATTTCAAAGTGAGTAAATAAATTTTTTTAATTTCTGTTTAATAGTAGAGATATCTCTTGTTAGCTTTTGAGCAAACAAAAAGCAGAGAAGGTCTAATAAATAGATAGATAAGTGAAAGAATAATTTCATTTTCGATATCGTTTTTAGGAGACTTTATTGTGATGTCTCGATGATTTGATAATAGGTTTTGCTTTGGTTTTGATTGTCTTTTCTTTAGTTATAATGTGATCACTGATATCGTGTTTCGAAGTATAATTAACCTTAGACAATATTGATTCCAAAATAGGTAACATTGTATTCAAATTTTTAGATTTGATGATAAAATTCCAAAGTGGCTCAAATTTTTTCCAACCACCACTATACATAAAGTGCTTTAGTTTGTGTTTATGGGCATCATGACTCAAACTTCCTTTCAGAATATTAGACCAAGAGTAAAATTCTTTATAGGCCCAATCATAGCCATCTTTTAATTCTTGTGCAGTCAGTTTTTGGGTTTGATATACTACATTTCTAGTATCATATAGGTCCCAATTTTTGGTGATAATTCGACCACTTTTGTCCATATCCTCATATAGTTTTGTTCCTGGGTAAGGCGTTAGTACATGATAAGTAGATGTAGTGATACCATTTTTTACCCCCCAATCAACAGTTCTTTTAAAGACATCCTGGTCATCATCATCCAATCCAAATACGAAGCTTCCATTGATCATGATACCGAGGGAGTGTAAACGGTTAACAGCTTTGATATAATCTTTTTGTAAGTTTTGCTTTTTATTACTTTGCTTTAAGTTTTCTGGGGAAAAGGTTTCAAAGCCGACAAATAGACTTCTTAAGCCAGCATCAGCCGCTTTTTCTATAAGGTTTCCTCTAAGGATTGAATCTACAGTAGCTGCTCCTTGAAACACCCGATTCATTCCTTTCATCCCATCAAATAGTTCACTGGCAAATTTGGTATTTCCTAAAAGGTGATCATCTAAAAAATAAAGATGCTTTCCCGGTAGTCTATCTATCTCAGCTAAAGCATCGTCGACTTTTTGGGTATAAAATCCTTTTCCACCTTGGAAGAAGGCATCCTTGTAACAGAAATCACAATGATGTGGACATCCTCTAGTAACGACAATAGAGTTGGGAACTAAATAGCGACTTCTTTTAATCAGATCTCTTCTGATGGGAGGAACACCTACCAATGTTCTTATTGATGATGCATAACGTTTTAGTGGTTTTTTAGCTTTGAAATCTTTTAAGAATTGAGGGAATGTTTCTTCGGCAGGGCCAAGGAAAATAGTATCTGCATGGGGAGCTGCCTCTTCTGGTAAGGAAGTTACATGCAATCCGCCGAGTAGAACATAGGCACCTTTGGCTCGATAATGATCTGCAATTTGGTAAGCTCTATAGGCATTGGTAATGTATACCTGAATGATTACTAAATCAGGGTCATCATTAAGATTTAAGGTTTCAACATGTTGATCTTGTAAATCGATCTCATCATCAGGAGAGAGGTATGATGCAAGGGTAGCCAGTCCTAATGGAGGAAAAAGAGAGTATTTGATAGGTCTCCAAAAGGGGCTTTCAGCTTCTGCTAAAGCAGGTAAAATCATTTTAACTTTCATGTGTATTTAAAAGTACTTTGAATTACAAAGTAAGTGGATAAAATTTTTTATTTTAATAGGCTTTCGATGGCCTTAATGTGTTTGGTAAAGGCAGTTTTCCCCTCTTCCGTAGCCGAATATTTAGTATTTGGCTTTCGGTTAAGAAATTCTTTTCGAACGGATACAAACTCGCTTTTTTCAAGAGACTTTAAATGACTGGCAAGGTTTCCATCTGTAACACCCAGTAACTCTTTTAAGGAATTAAAATCTAAGTACTCGTTGACGACAAGAGCAGCCATAATTCCTAAGCGAACTTTATTTTCGAATGCTTTATTTAAGTCGTTTAATAGATTCTTCACTTTTTAGCATTAAAATACATATAGGTACCATAGACAATGTGTAATACACCAAAACCGATGGTCCAAAACCATAAACCATATCCAATAAATTGGGTAGCGAGTAGTCCTAGGATAATCTCAAGTATTCCCATTCCTCTAAGCTCAGATACTGAATATTTACTGGCATTGACTAAAGCAAGTCCATAAAAGATCAGAGTTAGAGGTGCAGCTAAACCTATAAAGCCTTTTTCGACTAAGCTTAAAGTAAGAACACCACCTGCCACTAAAGGAATCATCATATTAATAAGCAATCTCTTTGCCTGTAGATCCCATAGTGTTCGACCATTCTTTTTAGCTTCTCTAAAAGTGAAAAATAGAGCAGAACCCAAAGCAGCTAAGAGAGTAACTATTCCAATAACAACTAAAGCATCAATTTTCTTCTGCCCGATAATAGTTCTATCGTAGCCTATATTATAAAGTATATCATAAGCGAAATATGCACCTACTAATGCACAGAAACCAGCACTGATTCCAGAGAGCCCACTTAAGGATAGAAATCGCGAAGATCGATTCATGATATCCTTAATTTCTTTTAGGTCGTTGATGTATTCTTGTTCTTTCATAAAAAAGTACTTTGTAATTCAAAGTAAGTGATAATTTTTATCAGAAACAATTTTTCATAAAAAAACCTCTATTACTAAAATAATAGAGGTTTAAATTGAAATTAAGGTATGTTATATTTTAAATCTGCTAGTAATTATAAAGGAACGTTTCGTACATCTTCTATTGTAGTAATTGGGTTATTATATTTTTTAGTTGATATGATTTTCTTTTAATGTGAGGGATATTAAATAGAATGTGATCAACTGTGTTTGTTATTTTTATTTAGATCAAATATAAATAAGAGATTTTGAAATGAAATTACGAAAAGGGAAAAAATTCATTTATTCTTCAATAAAATCGGTTTTAAATAGTGATTACTAGGCTAAAGTGATAATAATTGGAACGTAGGTACTCAAAAAGAAAAGAACAGTATTTTTAAAGAATAAAAAAGTGGGATACCTCAAATCGAGATATCCCACTTTTTATTAAGGTTTCAGTTTAGAAAGTCACCTTAAACTTTCTCTGTATATTCTAATTGTTCTTGAGAAGCTTTTTTCTTTTTATAGTTTCTACCATACCACATAAGAAAGCCTGTAAGAGGTAAGGAAGCTACCACCAAACTGATAAAGAAAACGATGATTTTCCCAGGTAAGCCGAAGATTGTTCCCACATGGATATCATAATTCATTCGTAGTACCAAGTCAGAAAAATCAGCGTCAGCATAAGTACCATAAATGCTTTCTGTTGGAACTAGTTCAGCTGTAGCTTGATCATAGAATAGGTAATCAGCATCGTGGTATTGACCTTCTTCATATAATACTTCCACTAATATAGAGGCAGTATCAGCAGCTGGTAAATGAATTTCAATTTCTCTGTAATCGGGAAACTGTTCTTTAGTAATATCAAATACTTTATGAATACTATTATTAGGATCTTCTAATGATAAAGAGATTTCAGATGTATTATTGGGATGTAGGAAATATAAAGACTTTTCTCCACCAATTGCTTTGTATGTTAGGAAAGTGAACCAACCTAAGCCGATACATACACCTGTAAAGGCAATAAGAAACCCTAAAACTGAACTGTAGAAACCAACAACGCTATGAAGGTCATAATTTTTTCTTTTCCACTTTGTCTTTTCATTCCAGTCGAAAGAGAGACGTTGCTTTCTTTGTTTTTTAGAACTTGGCCACCATAAAACTATACCTGATATAATAATCATCAGAAATAATAAGGTACTGTAAGAGGTGATAGGTGTTCCGATATCTTCTGGAAGCCATAAACTTTGATGTCCTTTTAGCATAAAGGCAAAAAATCCAGAGAAGTGGTCTGTTACATGTAATACTTCTGCAGTATATGGGTTTAAATATACTGATCTGTAAAATTCATCAGGTGCAGCTTGATAAAAAATCACTTCAATGGCTTGTCCTTCTTGGCCATATGAAATACCATGGATGATATTTTCCGGAAATACTTTTAATGCAGCTTGCTTTGCTTGAATAGGAGAGATAAACGGTTGGTCTTGAACCGTAACTTGAGAGTAATCGTCTGTTAGATTTTTAAATTCATCATGGAATACCCATGCACAGCCAGTAATAGCTAGAATAAATACAACAAGGCCTGTTGTAAAGCCTAAATAGAGGTGTATTTTTCTAAAAGTTTTCTTGAGAGTTTTGTTATTTTTCATTGTGTGAAGTTGAACCAACTCATTATCAGAATGTAAAAAGTAAGTTGGAATGAAGTGATTAGTTTCTGGGAAAAATAAGCCTTATCGTTTGGGTAGTATTTAGTAAATGCGGTATTTTTTTATCGTTTTCGGAAATTTCTCAATTATTTTCTATTCTTATAAGATCGTATTGTTCGGTATATAAAGTAGATAAGAATAAAAACATAAAACATTGGAGAGGTAATATCACTTGTGGGAGTATTGGCTCCCCATGTTGTGCTACTGATAGCAATTAAAGTAAACAAACCGAGACAAAGTATTGTAAACACTCCAATGATATTTTTTGTAGTAAATTGTGGGAATTTTTGGATGCGTTTTTTCTCAGTTCTTTTGTAATAGATAAAAAAGCCAGAAATACTAAGGAAGCCTCCAATTAGGCCCATAAGGCAATAAAATACTTTAAGACCAATACCTAAAAAATCTCCAAAATGAAGAGCTTCTTGCATATAGAAAATATGACTTCCTAAACCAGTTTTTCGAATATCTAAAAGGTGTAATGGTGTTAAACTCGCTTTATCTAATACAATAAAGTTAGTTTGTCTTTCATAGGGTAGATATGGGATATCACCAAAAACACTAATACTTCTACTTCCATTGGAAGAAATGTTCATTCTTAGATTTTCTAGCTCCGGAAACTCTTGTTTAACAGTAGTAAGTACCTCTATAAAATCAATTGGAAAATGTATATCCTCTTCTGTTGATATAGGAAATTCTGAAGGCTGAAAAATACCTGGACGTTCACCAATTAATGGTTTTTGAATTTTTGGTTGAAGGCCAAGCCAAGCACCGGTTAAGGCAAGAATTAAATGCATCACAATAGTGGCAAGACCTATAAATTTATGTAAGTCTGCCCACTTTTGTCTACTTCTTTTGGTTCTAACTTTTCCAAACTTCTGCTTTTTTGTGAAGTCGAAATATAATGGAATACTGATGACAAGTGAGAGAAACATGCAAATCCCTGCCAATCCAACCCATTGTCTACCGTACAATCCTTCGAATAAACGAACATGTATATTTCTAATAAAAAAGGCTACTGTTTTATACATATCCCTTTCTCCTAAGACTTTACCAGTATAAGGATCAATGAATATTTCTTTGGCTACCCTATTATCATTTTCTTTTGTACTGAAAGAAACTTTCCAAGACCTATCCTTAGCAGGAGCGGGTTCTACTTTATAACTTTTGTGGTCTGGGTAATTGTTGAGTACTTTTTGTATATGATAATTGATATCTCCCATTTCTTCTTTAGGAGACACATAAAACAGATCAGTATTTAGCATATGATCTATTTCAATTTTAAAGACTGCAAGAGCACCCGTAAAACTTAGGATGCAGATAACTAGGCCAGTATATAAACCAAGCCAACTATGCCACATCCAAAGTTTTTTCTTATTCATTTGTCTAGAAAGTGTAGTTTAAGCCAATTGTATAATTTCTTGGAGCACCAGGGAAGACTCTGTCGTAGCTATAACCACCAACGTAGTATGTTTCATCAGTAAGGTTTTTCAGGTTGGCTGATATTCTGAATTTACCAATGTTGTAGTACACCGCCATGTCCCATAGCATGTAAGCATCTAACACCAATCCTTCAGTGTTGGTTAATCGATCACCTACATATTGACCTCCAAAGCCAAGGCCTAATCCTTTTAATGTCCCTTGTGAGAAGTCATATTTCGCCCAGAATCCAGCTTGGTTTTTCGGTGCATTTTCTTTTTGTCTACCGATTTCTGCAGGATTGTCAGACTCTGTAATTACCGCATCGTTATAAGCGTAATTCACAGTTAAACTTAAGTTTTTAGTTACTTGACCATTTACTTCAAATTCAAACCCTTTCGATTGTTCTTGTCCTCTTTGGATCAATTTATCAATATCGTTAGGGTCTTGTACTAAGATATTATTGACTGTAATCCAATAAACGGAAGTAGTTGCAGATAGTCGCCCATCGAAGAAATCTCCTTTAAGACCAGTTTCCCACATATTTGATTTTTTAGGATCAAAAGGACCTCCATTTTGTTCGGCATTTAAACCGAAGTCTTGTGGTTCAAACCCTTCAGTATATGTACCAAAAGCATTAATTGTTTTCGTGATTTCATAAGTAAGACCAAGTCTCGGTAAAAATGCAGTTTGATCTTTGGCTACCTGTTGTCCATTTTCTACGCGAATATCTTTATAGAATTCTTGTCTAACTCCTAATAATACATTCAGTTTTTTGTATTGTAGTTGCTCTTGTAAGTAGATACCTGTTGTATGGTTTTTAGTGTAAGCAGTAGTGCCTTTCTCTATTGTTCTCTTAGGGTCAAAGTCATAATCATTCGGATTACTATTGCCATATTGAGGGTTATCTAAGTCAAAATTGGGGACACCTTGTGCTTCGCCTCTTGCTTGTTTTTCGTATTTGTCATACACTTTTGCACTATAATCCATTCCAAACATTAAAGTGTGTTTCACTTTGCCAGTATTGAATTTAGATACAAAGTAATTGGTGATATTATCAGAATTCTCGTATTCATCTCTTTCCACATAACGCATTTCCAGAACGCTTGGAGAAATGTACTTTCCGTTTGTTCTGTGTTCGGCTAAATCAGATTGAGACCTGAACATTAAATATGATGAGTTGAAGGATAACCAATCATTAATCTTTTGATTCCACGAGAAAGTAATATAAAGATTATCATTATTTAAATGGTCACCCGGTTGTGATGTAGAAAGATTGATTGGTGTTTCGCTTAGGTCAGTACTACCTTCGTAATTAGGTTTACCTCTATCTAAAACAGTATTGTTTTTCATGTAGACCATATCTACATTAAAACGTGTTTTATCTGAAGGGACAAACGATAAGGAAGGTGCTACATAAAAGGATTCTCCGCCACTATTATCTCTGAAGGTATCTGTTGTCTGATAGCCTGTATTGAAACGGTAGAGAAGCTTTTCATTTTTAGTGAGTGGCCCCGTAATATCTACATTCGCTTTATAAGTATTAAAACTACCTCCCGAAATAGAAGCACTCCCTTGGGTAGTCGTTAATGGCTTTTTTGTTACGAAGTTGATGGTACCACCTGGACTTGCATTGGCAAATAATGCAGAGGCAGGACCTTTAATCACTTCTACTCTTTCATATAAACCAATAATAGGTTGAGTCCAAAAGTTGAAGGCAGTTTTTAACCCATTAACTAATTGACCATCTTGATTTCTATATCCTCTAACGGTATAATCATTATAGATTGTATATTGACTTACACCGGCTACATTTCTAACAACATCCCCTAAATAATAGGCTTGCTGATCTAGTATAAGTTCCTTAGTAACGGTTGATATTGATTGTGGGACATCTTTTATCAATGTACCCGTTCTTGTCGCACTAAATGTATACTCATTATTGTAGGATTGATCTTCAACACCAAGTATTTCTACTTGTTGAAGTTCTCTAGTATTTTCTTTGAGAATAAAGTGATGTTGAAGCTGGGCATTTTCAGTTACATTGATAGTAACCGAAGCTTTTTCATACCCTACAAAATGGGCCACTAATTGATGTTCTCCAACAGGTATATTTTCTAAGGTAAAGGTACCGTCTTCTGCAGTACTTTGACTTATTGTAGTATGCAAAATACCTACACTAACATTAGGTAGGGTATTTCCTTCTGTATCTTTAACTGAACCACTTATATTTTGCTGGGCAAATATAAGTAGGGGGGAAAGTGCTAATAATAGAGTTAACTTAAAATAGGTCATTAGAAATGTAATTGTCTTATTAATGATGCAAATATGTATATTATTTAGACTAATTATAAACAAAGAATACAATACTTTACTAACAATACTTAATCGATGAACCTATTTATTCTCATCAAAACCTAAGAGTATAACACATTCTTTTTCTATTAATATCTATTTGATTTTTTGATACTTATCTCAGAGTATTTGTGCTCTATCTTTTCTTTCGAAGTGTGGGTTACTTTAAAGTAGCAGTAGAGATATTTCCCATTATCATCATTTTTATACCCTTTTTCATAAATGATTTTATGGACTTACTGTTTAATTTTGAAATATTATTTAAAATTAGTCTAAATAAAAACTACACCACCAAACTACCTACTATGTTTCAAACGATAACAGATAAACCAGCTAAGGAAAAACAAATTGATTTATCATTTCTATTTTCTCAGCATGCAGAAAGTAGATTGAAATATATTCAAGACATTGGAAAAGCGACAGACAAAGTGTTAGGGTTCTTGGAAGAACGAACTAAACCTTTTAGTGGAATACAACCAGATGATCTACAACCATCTTTTGATAAGATAGATTTAAACGATGAACCACTACCGTTGGAAGAGGTATTAGATGAGCTGAAACATCTTTACCTCGACCATGCGGTAGCATTTCATTTACCAAAATATATTGCTCACCTAAATTGTCCTACAGTGATCCCCTCATTGGTAGGAGAGCAAATCTTATCTGCTGTAAACTCCTCGTTAGATACTTGGGATCAAAGTGCCGGAGGGACCTTGATTGAGCAAAAACTGATTCAATGGACAGCCAATCAAATTGGTTTCGAAAATGGAGATGGTGTATTTACCAGTGGAGGTACACAATCTAATTTGATGGCAGCTCTATTAATGAGAGATTCCTTCTCTTATGAACAATTAGGTTTCGATATCAATAAAAATGGAGTACCGAAAGAAAAACTGAAAATATTTAGCTCAGAACACAGTCACTTTAGCACAAAGAAAAGTGCTGCAATTTTAGGGTTAGGGCAGGATGCAGTAATCAGTATTCCTACGGATGAAGATTTTAAAATGAGAACTGATCTTTTGGAGTCTGCCATATTACAATGTATCTCACAAGGTGACTTTCCTATCGGAGTAGTGGCTACTGCGGGAACGACAGATTATGGAAGTATAGATCCTATTCATCTTATCGGAGATATCGCAGCAAGATACCAAATGTGGTTGCATGTTGATGCAGCTGTCGGTGGCGGCTTACTTCTTTCTGACGAATATAAGTATTTGTTAGATGGTATAGAAAAAGCAGATTCAGTAACGATAGATTATCATAAAACCTTCTTCCAAACGGTAAGCTGTAGTGCATTCGTAGTGAAGAACCCGAATGTGTTATCTCTGATTAGTCACCATGCAGATTATTTAAATCCTAAAGATCAGAAGGCAAATGGCTACCCGAACCAAGTAGATAAGTCGTTACAAACAACCAAAAGATTTGATGCATTAAAATTATGGTTGACTTTAAGAAATATGGGGAAAAGCCAGTTGGGGGCATATTATGATAAAACAATTTCATTGACAAAGATGGCAGCTGAGATGATAGAAGCTCACTCTTCTTTCGTATTGGTAAACCCTCCAAAATTAAATTGTCTTGTATTCAGGTTTGAGACATCACAACATGAGAATATCGATTGGAATACATTAAATAAAGATATTCGAAAAGCCTTATTTTATAATGGTGAAGCATTGGTTGCCGCCACAAAATATAAGGGAAATAACTACTTGAAATTTACGATTCTGAACCCATCCATGACTTCTGCCGACCTTAAGGAAATTTTAGGATTACTAGAAGGTTTAGGTTTGGAGTTAATCAAAAAATTAGAATATAAACTAGATAACTAATGGTAATCGATAAGAAAATATATGATATTATAGGAGTTGGTATTGGTCCTTTTAATTTAGGTTTAGCCTGCCTTACAGATCCTATTGAAGAGTTAGATGTATTATTTCTAGATAAGTCTGAAAGCTTTAATTGGCATCCTGGAATGTTGATGGAATATACAACGCTTCAAATTCCATTTATGGCAGACCTAGTTACTTTAGCAGATCCAACTAGCAAGTATTCCTTTTTAAATTATATTAAGCAGGAAGGAAGAATGTACTCTTTCTATATCAAAGAGAACTTCTTACTGTTACGTCAGGAGTACAACTACTATTGCCAATGGGTGGTAAGTCAATTATCAACTTTACAGTTTTCTACTGAAGTGACCACAATAGATTACGATGAGAAATTACAATTGTATAAAGTGACTTCACGACATACTAAAACTGATGTAATGGTGGAGTATTGGGCAAGGAAATTAGTCTTTGGTACAGGAGCAACCCCTTATGTTCCTGAAGCGGCACTTCCTATCCAAAATAAAGTAGTTCATACCTCAAAGTTTTTACATAATAAAGAAGAAATACAGCAGCAAAAATCGATTACGGTTTTAGGTAGTGGACAAAGTGCAGCAGAAGTATTTTATGATTTACTCTCAGAAATAGATGTTCATAACTATTCATTGAATTGGGTGACAAGGTCTTCTAGATTCTTCCCGATGGAGTACGGTAAGCTAACTTTAGAAATGACTTCTCCAGAATATGTTGATTACTTCTATCAGTTAGGAAAACAAAAAAGAAGAGAGCTTTTAGAAGAGCATAAACACTTGTACAAAGGGATTAATGAGGATCTTATTAATGAGATTTTTGATTTAATCTATAGTAAGAAACTTAATTACCCGGATGTGAATATCTCTCTAAGAACCAACTCAACATTGGTCAACTCTACTGTCGATAACGGTCAAGCAGTGCTTGCATTACATCAAGAAGAAGAGGAGAAATATTATAAGCATACTACAGATGTTGTATTGGCAGCCACTGGATATAAAGCGGTAACTCCTTCTTTTGTTAATGGGTTGAATAAGCATTTACGCTTTGATCAGCAAGGTAATTTTGCAGCTAGAAGAAACTATTCTATAGACCATAAAGGGACAGATGTTTTTGTGCAGAATGCAGAGTTACTAACTCACGGTTTTGTTACGCCTGACTTAGGAATGGGGGCTTACCGTAATTCATTTATTATTAAAGAGATTACAGGAAAAGAATACTACCCAATTGAGAAGAGAATCGCATTCCAACAATTTGCTGTAGGAGTCGATGAAGAAATCTCACATCCTAATGAAATTTTGAATAACACATTAGAAGAAGTGATGTTATGAAGCTGAAATACTTTTTAATAATAATGACGTTTATTGCTGTTGTCAGCGATACAATGTTGCACCCTTTTTATCCACAGTTTTTTATGGATAAATTCTTGGTCGAAAGACCAGAACATGTAGGGTATTATTTAGCAGCTTGTTGTCTGATTATTATGTTGGCATTTCCATTTTGGGCATGGGTCAATAAGAAGTATCATTTGTTTGATATCTTGATCATTACCCAATTGGTAGCCGCTGCATTATGTATTACCATATTTTGGGTCAGCAACATCTTCTTGTTTTGGACAATAGCATTAACCATGATCTTCTTTAAAGGGAGCTACTTATTAATGTACCCTTTTATCATGAAGATTGATGAACAGGAAAACCACACATCATCCATTAGTATTTTATCGGTTATCGTTCACTTGGGAGCTATTTTAGGAGCTTTTTTCGGTGGTGGAATGTTAGACTATGTAGATGCATCGTATGTCTTTTTCATTATGGCAGCAGGTGATCTGATTCAATTTGGTGTGTGTCTTTATCTAAAAAAGATACATGATACATCGACTGAAACAAGTGCAACGAAAGAAGACGAAAAAGAAGAAGAGTCGGCAAGTACTTGGGCTCCTCATGTATTAAAGATTGGTGGAATTACGATGGTGTTGTATTTCAGTACATTTTTAATTCGACCTTTTTTTGTAGAGTATTGGGAGGCAGTAACGCAAACTAATAGTAATCTAATGGGAGGGATGGTGTATTCTATTCCAGCATTTGTTGGAATAATGGCACTTATCTACAATCACTATGTTGCTAAAAAACAAAGTCCAGTAAAAGTTATTCTACCTTCTTTGGTATTAGGTTTTTGTGGTATTCTATTACAGGGGTCGGGTTTTAGTTTTAGTATTATCGTAGGGCGATTGATGTATGGATGGGCAGTATTTCAACTGTATGTTCAATTTGATGTTATCGCTTTCCAAAAGAGCATACCGGAAAACTATGCTTCTGATTACAGTAAAATTCACTTACTACAAAACATGGGTGTTTTAATGGCATCATTGGTATCAGGGTATAGTGTTGAGTTATTCTCATTGACAATGCCATTCTGGATTTCATCTGTCGGTTTTATTGTTGCAGGAGCCCTATTTGTGTTTTTCTTCAGAACTGAACTATTTAAAAAAGTAAAAACTAAAACGCTTAAATCTTTATCGGTATGATCATTCAAAAAGATCACCATGTAGAATGGTTAGAAAATGCGAAAACGCACATTTTACCAAAAGAAGGGTATGGAACATTTTCACTTAGGCCTTTTGATTTAGCAACTGATATTGACTTTTTACATGAGTGGGTCAATTTACCTTATGCTAAATACTGGCAATTGGAAAACTCTACAAAAGAAAAAGTAAAAGAGGTCTATGAGGAAATAGTCAATGAAACGAGTACGATTGTTTTTATTGGTCAGTTTGATAATGAACCTGCTTTTTTAGTGGAGTATTATAAAGCACAAGAGGATAGAATTGGAGAATACTACCCTGCTCAAGAAGGTGATTTTGGTTTTCACATTTTAGTGGGACCGTCCGATACTCCAAAGAAAGGTTTTACAACTAGTGTATTTAAAATGGTCATGGACTTTCTGTTCCAACAAGATCAAGTCACAAGAATAGTGGTAGAGCCAGATGTGGATAACGATAAAATCCATGTCTTAAATAAAAGAGCGGGTTTCCAATACGATAAGGTAATTACGCTACCAGAAAAGAAAGCACACCTGGCTTTTTGTACTCGAGAAGATTACCAATTATGATTCATCATTTTCCTTTTAATTATGACATCTGTAAATAATAGTTTTATGCTTTCACTAGAAGAAAAGGTGTGGCATAAAGTCAATCAATTATATATTAAAAAAGCCATTAGTGAGTTCTCTCATGAAAGGTTACTTTCTCCTGTGAGAATTGGGTTCGAAAACGATTGGGGAGTATATCAAATACTTTCTGATTCGTCTGAATATACCTATATTTTTAAAGCACAAGAGATGCAATTAGATCATTGGAAGATCGATGTGCCATCTATAGTGAAAAATAAGGGAGACGAACAACAAGAGCTGCTTCTAATGGATTTTGTATTGGAGTTTAAAGAACAACTTCAGATCCCTGAATCCATGTTGGAAACATATCTAGAAGAAATCTCATCAACATTGTATGGAGCTACTTATAAGTATAGTCAAAATACAACAACAGCAGATGAGTTATCAAAGGGGGATTTTCAGTTAATTGAAAAAAATATGATTGAAGGTCATCCTTGTTTCTTAGCTAATAATGGACGTATTGGTTTTGATGTAGAAGACTTTTCAAAATATGCACCTGAGGCTTCGAGTGGTTTCAAAATGTTATGGTTGGCAGGGCACAAAACATTGGCGACTTTCTCATCAATAGAAGGTCTTTCATTTGAAAAAGTGATGCATCAAGAAATTGGGAGCTTACAATTTGAACAGTTTCGTGATGAACTGAAAAGTAAAAATTTAAACCCAGATGATTACTTTTTCTTCCCTATGCATCCATGGCAATGGAATAACAAATTGTCTATCATTTTCTCTTCAGATATTGCTTCTAAACAATTGGTAGTATTGGGAGAAGGTAAAGATAAGTACCAGCCTCAACAGTCTATTCGAACTTTATACAATACAACTTCTACGGATAAGTATTATGTAAAAACAGCACTATCGATCCAGAATATGGGTTTTCTTAGAGGGTTGTCGCCTTATTATATGAAAGGTACTCCAACGATTACAACTTGGATCTCTAACTTTTTAAAAGATGACGAATACTTAAAGTCAAAAGGATTTAAAATGTTAGGCGAGGTGGCAACCTTAGGATATAAAAATCAATATTTCGAAAAGTTCGGTAGTAAAAGTGCATACAATAAAATGTGTGCTGTTTTATGGAGAGAATCTCCTCATCAATTCTTAGAGGAAAACCAGTCATTATCAACAATGGCTGCATTATTACATATTGATACAGAAGGAAACTCATTACTTAAAGCTTGGATTGATCGCTCCGAATTATCGGCTTGTGAGTGGATCATTAAATATTTGGATGCTTATTTAACTCCTTTATTGCATTGTTTCTATCAACATGATTTAGCGTTTATGCCACATGGCGAAAACTTAATTCTGAGGATGGAAAATAGTGTCCCTGTAAGTGTTTTTATGAAAGATATTACAGAAGAGGTAGTGTTATATGAACCAAAAGAGAATATGCCGGAAGAAGTTTCTCGATTAGTAGTGAAGACTACTGATGAGGTAAAGTCACTTACGATTTTCACAGACGTTTTTGATTGTTTCTTCCGCTTTGTAGCACAAATACTAGATGAACATTGTGATGTCTCTGAAGAACATTTTTGGGGATTAGTGGCACAATGTATTTACCAATACCAACAAGAGCATCCTGCACTCGAAGAGAAGTTTAAAGCCTCTGATCTATTTGCAGATGACTTTATTCTCTCTTGTTTAAACCGTTTACAATTACAAAATAATAAACAAATGGTTGACCTTTCAGATCCTGTAAATAGTCTACAGTTCATAGGTAGAATTAAAAATCCTATCGCACAATTTAAAATGTCAACTGTTGAAGTTTAGAAAATGAAAAAAAGATTAGAATCGATTGATTTTGTTAGAGGAATGAGTGTGTTACTACTCATTCCTTTACACTGTATGATGATGTACGCCACACTAGATACATGGCAGAATAGTGAATTAGGGCAATTTATGCAGTGGGTAGAAAAAGGATCTCCTGTGTTTATGGTAGTGATGGGCTTTTCTTTTGTATTTTCTAAAAGACAGAAGCCGTATGATTTACTATTAAGAGGGGTAAAAATATTAGGTATCGGTTACTTCTTGAACTTTCTTAAGTTCAATGTTCCTATGGTTTTGGGGTGGTTTCCAGAGAAACTAATTCTTGCCAACCATTTAAAGGTGGAAGAATTTCAAGAAAATATGCTTCATTTCTTCTTACTGGGTGATATTCTACAATTGGCTGGTTTCACATTATTGTTTATGGCTGTACTTTATAAACCATTAAAAAATAAGTGGAATATTCTGGCTACGGCACTACTGATTGTTCTTGTTGCTAAAGAATTAAGTGGTATTAGAATTGGTCATGGCTTTATCGATTATTTCTTAGATATCATGTGGGGAAATCAATACAATGTTTACTTCCCACTTTTCCCTTGGATGGCTTTTATTTTTATCGGAAGATTTATTGGAGAATTGTACTTGGAAGATAAATACAATACAAAGCGATTCTATAAAAAGGTATTAATATATAGTGGAGTATTGGTTGCAGTTGGCTATGGACTTTGCCTATATGATTATGAGTATCATTTCGGAGATTATTATCATTTAGGAGCTGGAGGAACACTTATGTTGATGGGACTTAATGTTTTCAATTTTTATTTAGGGCATATCGCTTCTCTTGTGATAAAAAGCAAAAAAATAAAAGCAGTAGTGAATTATGCAAGTAAGAATGTTACCGCTTTTTATATTCTTCAATGGGTCTTTATTGACTGGGGAATGGGGATTTTTGGATTTGCCAACTTAACACAAGTCCCAATTATGATGATTATTACTGTATATATTCTTCTCACATTTAGCGTTTTATTGGCAAGGGATTACGTTGCCAAAAAATCTAATACCTGGTTCAAATGGGTAGGTAATAAAGATGTAGCAAATGTGAATTAATTGATCTCTTTTAAATTTCTTAATTCATAATTATATATCTGAAAACGTAGTTATTAAGTCTATGTTTTTGTCCAAATTTGTATCGTGGGAATCGAAAAATATAAATACTAATTAGATGGAATATCCCAGAAACTATCCCTCAATTACAGTCTTAGAACTCGAATTATAGATGTATATAATTCATTTTAACAGATATCAATGGGGGTATAAAAAATTAACAATTATAGTGTCTTTGTTAGTTTGATATACTTCTTATTGAACGACAGTGTTATAAAAAAGCTACAGTAATTTGCTGTGGCTTTTTTTGTGTCTTTTTAATAAATAGTTGGATTATGAATAGATGTAGCAAAGAATTTTGTATTATAATTTTTTTAGTGATTACAAAAACATGAATATCAAGTCATAATAGTAAATTCCCATAAACTGATAAATAAAATAGTTGGATGAAACTTGGTGTAAAAGGATTTAATACAATCCTATTGGTAATTACTATTCTACTTACATGTTATGTCTTGATTGATTATATGATCGATGGCATTGTCTCTTATTCAACCATATTGGTTACTATTATAGTATTCTCAGTATTGGTTTTCCTAAAAGTGCTAAGAGGTGTATTGGTCAAATCGGACAAAAAAATGGTTGGTTAATTTTCAAAATTAAAGCATTACAAAAACTAAGAATGGTATAAAAAAAGGCAAGATGAATAATGTCATCTTGCCTTTTTTTATACGGTTTCAAGTATTTTTTTTGGTTTAGCTTTCTTCTTTTTTCTTCTACCTCTCCATAGTAAAAAGCCTGTGATTGGTAGACTACTACTTATCAGACTAATAAAAAACATAATTGTTTTCCCCACTATTCCGAATATTCCACCAGTATGAATATCATAATTGAGTCGGAGAATTTTTTCAGCTGGACTCGCATTTTTATACCTTCCTCTATATCCTGAATAATTAAGTTCTTTGCCTGAGTACTGATCAAAATACCTCCAATCAAGTTTACCATAGGTTCCATGTTCTGGAGAAGTATAAATAGTAATAATATCTTCTTTCTTGTTTGGAATGTATATCACACCTCCGATCATCTCAGGGCTATCATTAATGACACTTTCCCAAGCTATATCAATCGTTTTTTCGCTACTATCAACTGTTGGTCTAGATTTTAATTCATTTTTATCATCTAGTTTTTCACCTCCAGAGAGTAAAAAATATACTCCGGTTTCAAACCATGAAAATGACCACACTAAACCAGTAATTACAGTAAAAATGAGTATCCATGAAGCATAGAATCCTAGTACGCTATGTAGATCGTAGTTTTGTCGCCTCCATCTGGCATCCCACTTAATCTTAAACTTTTGTTTAATCGCTTTTTTTGATTTGTTTTTTGGCCACCATAAGATAATTCCACTTACGAGTAGACCACTAAAAAGTAATGTGCAAATACCTATGATTTCTTTACCATACGGTAATAGTAATGAGATGTGGATATATAAGATTATAGTGAAAAAGTCTTGTCTCAGGTTTTTTGTTTTTAATACCTCTCCTGTATACTGATCAATAAAAGTAAGGTAATAGTATTCTTTTCCTTCTTCAAAATGTAAGGCCATACTACTGTTTTGTGGTGATTCGTAGTAGACCCTCTGTACCAAAGTATTGGGTAGTGCTTCTTCTGCAATTTCCTTTATTTTTGATGGAGGTAAGCTATTGTCTAAGACGTTTTCTACAAAACGGTAGGGTTGTGTTATTTCTTGTATTTCATGCTCATATGCATAGATTGCTCCGGTTATGGAAACAATAAATACGACCAATCCAGATATTAACCCAACGATAAGATGGAGTTGACCAATTACTTTTTTTGTGGAAGTCATAGTGTAATGATATGTGATGTGTGGGAGGGAGGTATTAAATAGAAGACCTAAGTAGAAAAGAAATAGAGGTAGCATTATCAGAAACGTTACCTCTATTTTTTATTATTTCATCTAATCTTCAGTTTACTCAATTGGTAAATCGAAGATACCTTTTGCGTAATGACCAACGATCATAGCACCTTCAGTAGCCGAAGCTGTCTCAGGGTTGATTTCGTAAATATGTCCACCTTTATCATTAGAGATATTTACATATACTTTACCATCTTTAATTAAGTTGGCAAAGCCCCATCCTCCACCTGTTAATGGAATACCAGTTACAGGAGTTACTTCTTTTGTATTTAAGTCTGCAATCATGTAGCTTAAGTGTGCTTGATCTTCAGGTACATTTGGAGCATATGTAGACCAGTGTACTTCATCATGCATTACTACTCTTACCACCATTTTACCATTTCCAACATAAACAGCACTATTAATTTTGTAACCACCACTCGCTGCTTCAAAGTCAAAGAAGTAGCTCTCGTCAAAGTCAGTAGCCCCTGCATTAATTCTTAAGAAACCTGATGGTGTTGAAGGAGTTGGAAGGTAACCACAAGCTAAAGATGAAGTAGAGTAAGTATAGATATTACCATTTTCGTCTTCTTGCATAGCAGTTTCAGAAGTATAACGACCAATCTCAGATGTTCTATCATCTTTGATTAATTTTACAAATTCCATTGAAGGATAATCATATACGGCAATTTTTGCAGTGTCAGCCATAGGAGTTGCAAACGCTGGAACTACTTCACCAGTACCTGTTAAGAAGTAAGATATAAATAATTTATCACCTCTTTGGTATACACCTGTAGGGAAAGATACTAAGTCCAATTCTTGTCTCTCATCAATACGAGTATTTTTTCTATTACCAATAGAGATATCGTTTTTATCGATGACATAGATTGTTCTTTCTTCAAAACCAGCTCTTGGAGCACCCACTGCTATAAAAGTATCATCGTCTACATTGGTAGTTGCATAGATTCCCTGATCTGTAACTAATTGACCAGAAGAAACAAGACCACCGTTTTCACCCTGTAAGCTATAGGCAGTAATAATGTTGTCTGTAGAATATCCACCAGCAAATACCATATCGCCAGCTTTATAAAATGACATCCAAGTAGGTTGCTCAATACCGTTACCTACAGGAGAAATTTCACCTTCTGTTAATGATTCAGCAGTTAAAAGTACGTCAATGGCACTAACCGCTTCAATACCTACGACATAAGAAGTTTCTACAGCAGGTGTTGTAGAAGAAGATTCGTCACAAGAGGCAAAAGAGAAGAGTGCAGAACCTAGGAGAATAGATTTGATTAATTGATTTTTCATTTGAAAAATTGTTTGTTTTATAGAATTAATTCTGAATAAAATAGCGGGCCTTTATACTAAATGCACGCCCTGGCTTTTGTTGGTTTAGATTGTCGTAAACCTTTGCGTCAAAAATATTGGTACATAACAGAGATACATTATAACGCCCTTCTTTTAGGGTATAAGTAATGTCTATGTTATGGGTCAGTTGATTGGGAATAACAGATTTCGATTCTGAGGCAGCTAAGCTCGGCCATATCAAATAGAAATCATGTACGTATCTTGAAATCGTGGTGAATGTTAACGTCTGACGATTTGGAAGTACCTGTTTGTAACTCATCGTTAGGTTACCGAAAAGGTAGGGTTCATTTGGTAGTCGGTCTTTGTAAACCGCCGATTCAGGATCATTATTTCTAAGATTTAAATAAGTTCCTGCCAGACTTAAATTGAATACGTTATTGAACAAATAGTTTACAGTTAGGTCAATACCTTGTGCCAAAACCTTAGGATCATTGACATAGAAACTCCTGTTCATTCTTGGTTCAAATCGGATATAGTTTTTCGTATTTCTGATAAAACCATTGAGTTCAGTCTGAATACGGTTTCTACTCGGAGGAGTGCTCCATCGTAATCCTAAATTAAGGTTGTCACTTTCTTCTGGTAAAAGTTCCTGATTAGGGATTACATTTAATCCATCACCAAATAATTCATAAGATTCGGGAAAGCGGTAGGCTTTTTCATAAGAGGCTTTAAACTGAATCGTTCTTAGCTTATAGGTAGT
Organism: Flammeovirga sp. SubArs3; assembly: GCF_947387565.1. NCBI lineage: Bacteria > Pseudomonadati > Bacteroidota > Cytophagia > Cytophagales > Flammeovirgaceae > Flammeovirga > Flammeovirga sp. SubArs3. Next base: position 338,446 of record NZ_CANDOA010000002.1, read on the forward strand.
GGCCAAGCCGTATCCTAAAGCATCATTATCATAATTGAAATCAGAAGATTCGGTACCTTGGTAGTTAGACTGTACAGCAAAAAGTTTGTAGAAATATTTCTTGCCAAATACGATCGTAGATAGTTTATCTTTAAAAGCAGAGTAGGTATACGAGGCACCAACTACCTGTTTCAATACATCATTAGGGTTGGAGAACTGTGTATTATTTTGTGGTTGATATTTATCCTCTCCCTGTAGTGTTAGCTTGTTTAATGAGTAGTTAACTGCTACACTATGATTGTTGGTAAGAACATATTCCCCATTGACATTGCCTAGAAGGTTTTTTTGATTTAAAGTGAAGTCAGACTTACGTCCCATTTCACCTGTTGTAGGATGGGCATCAGCTTCGTAATCACCAAACCAATCATATCTATTGGGACTGATATCAACACTGTTTTCTTCAGAATCTACATATACAAAATAACTATTGATGTTTAGGCCTTTTGTAAAAAGATCTTTTTTGTGATATGTGAAATTATAGATGAGTTTATCTTCTTGTCGAAATGCCTCTCCTACAGGAAATGCTGGAGTACCAGTAGCAAAAGGGTTTTGCTGAATTTCCTTATAATTTTCAGAATACAAAACGCCAAACATCAATTCATCAGCAAACTTTTTTCCCATAAGTCCTGCTTCAGCCCAAACCATTTTAGAATTGTAAGCATCATGAAAACGTCTAACTTCAGTTGGTTCATCGGCCAATTTTCCAGATTCGAAATCTAAAAGGTGTACATCAATTTTATAATCATTATCACTATGGTTAAGGAATGATTTTACCCTTGCTGTAAACCCTGTTTTATTATCATGAACCTGAGCGTTTAATGACGCTCTATGCGTATTGAAGTTACCATATGAGTAGGATGCATCAACATAATCAATCGGTTTTGTAGAAGTGACAATATTTACGGCACCACCCAATGCATCCGACGATAAGTGTATAGGAACGGCCCCCTTATACACTTCGATACCTTCGATTTGGTTGACAGGGAAGTTGTTTAAAGTAAGCGATGTACCAAAGTAATCCATAGGGATACCATTGATAAAAGTCCTAATTCTATTCCCTGAAAGACCATTTAATGAAAGAGAGAAGTTGGAACCTAATCCGCCATCTTGCCTGATATTTACACCGGAGATTCTTCCTAAAAGTTGACTAGCGTCTACGGTAGAATTTTTAAAGCCTTCTGTTTCAACAACCTCAACAGCATAAGCCGCTTCTCTTAATAACGTAGCTTCAGATTTCCCTAAAATGGTTACTTGTTCCAATTCAGTGGTGGATAGCTCAACTGAGATTTGAAGTGAAGTGTTTTTAGAGATACTAACACTCACCGTTTTTTCTTTGTATCCCAAGCAGTGCACAGTAACCTGATAATTACCTTTAGCAAGTTGGTCAATGACAAAGTTTCCATTTGTATCTGTTCTTGTTGCCTTTTCAGTTGGTTTTACCTGAACTGTGGCAAAAGGAACGGGCTTTTTTGAGCTGTCTAATACTTTTCCTTCCAGCGAAAATTGAGCATAAGAAGCCGTTACAGTAAATAGAATACTGATAAATAATATGAGTTTCATATGATAGATAATTCGTGTTTACAAGCACCTACTTCTGTACTGGTACGGAGTACATCCTATTGCTTTTTTGAAAGCATAAGAGAAATGAGAGGCATGTTGAAAACCAATTTGTTCAGTGATTTGACCAATAGGTAGTCTTGTTGTGCACAGAAGAGATTTGGCATGTTCTATTCTTTTCCTGTTGGCAAATTCAAAGATTGTTTCGTTTGTATATTTCTTGAAATACTTTTTTAAGTAAGACTCATTAATTCCTACTTCTTTGGATAGATCTGGAATAGAATATTGAACATGGATATTTTCCGTAATCAATTGCTTGATAAACTCCACTTTTGATTTAATAATGTGGTCGGGTTGTTCAATTTCTTGTAAGCGAATAATTTCAGAAAGAATGGCAACTACCTTTGAAGAGTAATAGAGAAACTTCCCTAAGTTATTCTGATGATGATCTAATATATCAAGAAGGATTTTATGGATTTTGAGATCCTTTTGAATGATGAAATTTGTATTTTTATTAAAGAGAGAGAATAAGGTCTCAGACAGTATTTTTGGCAACTGAAGGTGTTCAAAATAACCTTCATTAAATTCAATGACTAAAAGGTCTATCGTTTTAGAAAGTTTATTGATTTGTAATTCAAATTGCTGTTGATTAATCAATTCTCCTTCCAAGCTTCTTAATACCCTTTCAGTATTATTTACTTGATATTCAATTTGAAGGTCGCTTAAATTGAATACTAAGATTTTTTTATTTGGATTTAGTACTATAAAGCCATTTTCATCTGATAAGTATTCTTTTATGTTATACCTATTGATAGAAAACGACGATAGTAATATAGATTGATAAAAGCCTTTTACTTTGTCATTGTTCCAAGACTTTTCTTCTTCATAGACACCGTTATTTTTCGTATTAATATAATCTGAGTTGTTATTTAGATAATTAAAGTAAGACGAATTTTCGGGAGCTAGGAGAACATTTAGTTTCATTGTTGTGTTCTAAGAATTTGGAATAGTTTCATTTTTTGTTGTTTGTTAATGCTGAAGCAAATTTATATCTTATTTAGACTAATTTAAAATAACTTAAAACAATGAAATGTATATACTTGTGCTTTAATTGTCTGATAGTTAGTTTTTTATGAGTTATTTTTAGCTAATAGAAAGTGCCCTTTAATTTCTATTGTCGTAAATAATATTTCTGATTTCGATATTTTTCTTCTATTTCTGCTGAGATCTATACTGATTTGGAGTTAAACCTGTATTCTTTTTAAAGGCATAAGAAAAATGTGCAGCATGCTGATAGCCAACCTTTTCAGCGACACAAGAAACGGTACAATCTGTAGTAGTAAGTAAGTTTTTGGCTAATGAAATCCTTTTCTTTGTCGCATACTCAAAAATGGTTTCATCAAATGTTTCTTTGAAATACTTTTTTAGATAGGAAGTATTAATCCCAACCGATTTTGCTAAATCTGGAATAGAGTATTGTATATGAAGGTCCCGATCAATGATTTCTTTTACTTTTAAGACTTGATCTTCATACTGATTACCATTGTTATTGGATTGATGTAACACTTGGTCGGCAACTTCAGATAATACCTCGAAGATTTTCCCATTCAAATACATCAATTGACATACTCCTCTTTTGGTCGATGAGACCATTTCTTGTAAAAGGTGAATAGTATTGCCTTTTGTTTTAAATATGGGAGAAGGATTGTGTTGAAATAATGAAAGTATTACTTCTAACAATGAAGGGTGGAAAATACCTTGACTAAAATAAGAGGCTTCAAATTCGATAATAAGGAAATCACAAATATTACCTTTCTTAATAGTAAACTGATGGTTTAATTTAGAGAATAGGGTGCCTTCCTGAGGTTTTAAGTTAACCTCAGTGGATAAGTTTTTAATAGAAAGAGAGCTTGTCGAATTAAGATTAAAAACTATATTTTGATGATCACTTTTTAGAGTGAAATAAAATTCATCAAGAAAAATCTCTTGTATTTGACAGTGTGTGATGGTAAAATTAGTGAATGATATCTTTTGATATATACCATTTGCAAACTGCTTTTTCCACCCTCTTTTTGTTATTTGTAACCCAAAGTTATCTTGATTAGTCAGTATAGTACTATAATTGTCAATAACCTCTATGATATCGGTATTGGAGCTCATATCCTCCCTCAATTTTGTTGATGTATGTGATAACCTGAATTGGTAGTAGGTTGCAAAATTATATTTATTTAGATTGATTAAAAATAATACACAAGGGATTTTCACATTTTTTCTATTTTCGTAGAACTTTTCCTTTTTCGTAATAACATATTTTACAGATTTCTCTATTCGTAATAATCATTTCTTTTTTCGATAGTTTTTCCAATATAGTAACCTATACATTTGTGGTGTTATTTAGATTAATTTTAAATAAGTAGACAAATGAAACTTTTTTATTCGACAATAGTTACGATAATTCTTACTGTATTCATGACTTCATGTGGTACAGAAAAGAAACAAACTTCTAACGAAGCAGCCAATAGCACATCAGGCGAGAAAATTGGTGTTCTTTTGGTTAATCATGGATCTCATTCTGAAGGATGGAGAAAAATGTTGAAAGATATTGAGTTAGATGTACGTGATGACATCATGAAAAGTGGTGATATCGCTGAGGTACGTACTGCATTTATGGAGTATACAGAACCATCTATCGCAACTCAGATGAAAAAATTCGATGCAGAAAATTACGATAGAGTTATCGTTGTGCCTATCTTCTTAACAATCTCTTCTCATACAAGTAATGATATTCCTAACATTGTTGGTTTAGCGAATGATCCTAAAGTAAAAGAAGAACTAAAAGCAGAAGGCATTGAAACATATACTTCTAAGGCAAGAGTATTGGTTACTCCATTATTAGATTTCCCTACAGTATTAAAGAAAAATATTACAAGAAGAGCTAAAGCGTTGTCTAATGGTTCTGGTGATGAAGGTGTTGCTTTAATTGCTTATGGTGATGAAGAGTTTAACCAACAATGGGAAGAAATGGTAGAAGATATTGGTCGTTACCTAAAAGCACAGACAGGTATCGGTTCAATTTCATACGGATGGTGTGGTCACTTAGTAAGATACTCATCTGAACCAACGAAAAAAGCAATTGATCAGATCTTAGATTTAGAGGAAAGAGCCATTGTTATTCCAGTGTTAGTTGCTAATGATGAACATTTCCAAGGGGAAATTATTCAAAAAGGTGTTGACATGGTGGAAGATCAAAAACGCGTAGTTTATAAGCAAGATGCAATTCTTCCTGATGCTAACATTAATAAATGGGTAGTGAAAATTGTTGCTGAAACAGTAGCAGAGTTAAAAGGAACAAAAGAAGTAGCAGCTAAGTAGTTGCATTTTAATGATTGCTGATTGATGTATAAAGAACATCAGTCAGCAATTGTAAAACTTCAACGATCAATACGGGTTTCCATGCAGTTAAAGATAGACTATCGTAAATCAGGGATCACTCTACTAATATTTGGTGCATTTGCATACTTTGCAATTTATGGACCTTTAGATAGAGAAGATTTACATCAAAACATTTCTACAATTGAGAATGAACACTTTGCTCCAAAGTTAGTGGCAGATTTTGAAAGAAAAACCACTAAAGAAGCAGGTTTAATTTCTGAAGGGAAGAGTTATGTTTTGGGAGAGTATGGTTTAGTAAGAGCAATTCCTAAAAATGTAGTTAGAGAGGCAGGAATGATTTCTTTCTCTAATGACATGGGGGAATCACTTCATAACAAGGAGTGGGCGAATGATATGTCTGGTCGTTTAAAAGAAAAGTATGGAGACGATGCCGAAGTAGTAATAAAACTACATGGCGATTTATGTTATGCAGAAATATACCAAAGTGGAAGGTTACGATCATTGTACTTTGAAAATATGATGCATAATACTGTACAAGGATTTTCAGGCCCTATTTATATGGGTATAGAAAGTTCGTTAGGTGGTAGTGTGAGAGAAGTGTCTTACATTACATCTAAAGAGACAGAAAGCTATTTGCGAAAGGTACTTAGAAGTGGTTATTTAGATCAATATAAGGATTTAAATATAGGAGACTCAGACCATCAAATTGATGCAATATCTGGGGCGACGATCACAACAAAAGCAATGGCAGATGGAGTGACAGAAGCATTTCATGTTACAGCTCCTCAGGTCCTTGCTACTTACTACGATTTTGATGTCGATGCATTTGGAGTTAAAGCAGAGCTTACTTACTTGTGGATTGTTCACATCATTGTTATCACTGGAATTTTTGCTTTTGCGATGATTCCTCAAATAAAAAAGACTAAAAAGTCTAGACTAGCAGTTTCAATTTTTACGATGGCATATATAGGTTTTGGGATGAATAGCTCATTCACTTATATCACTTATTTAATGCCGTTTATGGGAACAGAAGTTTCTTTGTTCCTAACGATTTATGCCTTACTAACACTATTATCAGCTGTTTGGGGAAAAAATGCTTATTGTTCATATGTATGTCCTTTTGGTGCAGCACAGATGATCACTTTGAAATATTCTCCTTTCAAATCGAAGAAATTATTTATAACAAACAAACAAGCAGAATATATAAGGTACATCGTTACATTGGTCTTATTTGTAGGCTTTGTAATAGGATATAAAGAGTTTGGGAATTTTGAACTATTCCCAGATTTATTCAGTACCGAAATCTCATCTTATTGGTTTTATATCTCTCTCGCATTTATTGCTATATCTGTGAAGTACCCGATGCTGTGGTGTCGAGTAGCTTGCCCTACAGGTTGTGTATTGGATGCTGTAAAAAATGCTTCAGAAAAGAAAGTAAAACGAGGGCCAATTAAAAAGGCTCCGATGAAAAGACCTTTAAGAGCATAAACATTCTAGATAATGAAAATTACTACAACAATATTTCTTATTCTTCTCCCTCTATTTAGTTGGGCACAATCTCAATTAATTAAGATCGAGGTGATAGACAACGAGCAAAAACCTATGATTGGTGCTCATGTTTGTTTATTATCTTCTACAGGAGAAAGATCATATTATACTACAAACCAGGAAGGTAAAACAGAATTGAAAATTTCTGAACAAACCAAGTGTATAGTTTCTTATACTGGATTTAAGACAACAGAATTAGAATTATCTAAACCTGGAACTTATGCTGTAAAACTAAAACCAGACTTACTAATGTTGGATCAAGTGGTGAAGACAGCCAGTGTTGAACCTCAAAAAGTAGATGAATCAATTTACAAAATAGAAGTGATCAACGGTCCAACTCTTGAAAAAATGGGAGTGCAAACGATACAGGATGCCCTACGATTTCAACCAAATATCAACCTTCAACAAGATGGTGTTTTGGGTACTAGAATTATCATGCAAGGTTTAGAAGGTCAGCATGTAAAAATATTGATTGATGGAATGCCTGTAGTTGGTAGACAAGGAGGTAACATTGACTTATCACAGCTAGATGCAGCACAAATTGATCATATTGAAATTATCGAAGGGCCAATGTCTGTCGTTTATGGATCCAATGCATTAGCAGGTACGATAAATATTATCACCAAAGAAAACAAATACCATACGGTACAAGGTGTAGCAAAAGTATATGGTGAATCTGTAGGCTTAGTGAGTGGTGATGTGAACGTATCTGGTGTAAAGAAGAATCATAAATGGGGTATCAGTGGTGGTACTCGATTATTTAATGGCTTTGATCCGGATAAATCAACAAGATCCATGTCATTTAATCCAAAAGATCAGTACAACGCTGATGTATATTATGGATATAAGTTTTCAGGTTGGGATACAAAAGTGGGTGTTCGATTTGGTAGAGAAGATTTAACATTGGTGGGAGATTATACTTCGCCTACAAATCCAGTTAGAGCATTCGATTCGAATTATATTACAGATAGAATCACGTATTACGGTCAGTTCAATAAGCAGTTTAATAATGGTGATGCTTTTCAGGGTATGATATCATACAATACATATGATAGACACGGTCAGCAATACTTTGTAAAGATCAATGAAGGTACAGAAACACCACAAGGAGATCCATCGCATGATGCATTCCAAACATTAAATACTCGTCTTTCTTATGCAAAACAGGTAAATGATTGGTGGAAAGTAAATGCAGGCTATGAGTTAACAGACGAAACAGGTAGCGGTGATAAAATGGATGAAGGAGCAAGACTTACTGAAAATGCAATCTGGACAGATATGAATATGAAAATATCTGAAAGATGGGCTTTCCAGCCTGGAGCAAGATTTATCCATCATTCTCAGTTTGGAGCACCACTGATCTATTCTGCTCATGTGAAGTACGATGATAAATCATCTTGGGCAGGCCGATTGTCTTTTGCAAAAGGTTTTAGAGCACCTTCTTTAAAAGAAATGTACATGAATTTTGTGGACTCAAACCATGAAATCTATGGAAACCCGGACTTACAGGCTGAAACGTCTTACAGCTTAACGGGAAATATTAGTAAGAATTTAGAGTTATCGGAAAGTGCTTTAGTAAGGTTAGAAGCTTCTGCTTTTTATAACCACTTGAACGATGTTATTGAGTTGGCACAAGGAGAAGATGGAAGATCGTATATCTATACGAACGTTTCCCAGAAGAAAACTCAAGGTGGAACTTTTAAAGCCACTTATAATAACAATAACAAATTAAAGATTGATGCAGGAGTAACACTGACAGGAATAGGTTACGACTTGTACAATGAAGGAACTTTTGACTTTAGATATTCAATAGATCTTGTTTCATCTGTTTCCTACTTCTGGCCTCAATTTGATTTGTCAGCAAGATTAGATTACAAATACACAGGAGCAAGAGTTCAATTAACAGTTTCTGATGTTGATGCTCCGGTAGAGGAAGGAACAGTAGATGCTTACAACATGCTGAACTTCTCTTCAACAAAAAACTTCAAAAATAAAAAGTATGCTATAACGGCAGGGGTTAAAAATATTTTAGATGTAACAGATGTGACTAACACTACGAATGGTGGTGCACACTCTGGAGGTACATCGATGTTGATCGCTTGGGGAAGAACCTACTTTGTATCATTCAAAGTAGCCATCGGTAAACCATAATTCACAATAAGTTCTATTCAATTTTGAAACTTTTTCTTAAACAAAATAACAATGAAAAAACTAGTAACAATTCTTTCAGCTATCGCTCTACTTTCATCTTGTAACGAAGAATCTACTCCGGTAGTACCAGAAGATACTTCTTCTCATGATCTACAAGTTTCTCTTTATGGATTACCAGTAGTAACTATCGAAAAAGAACAATACCCAGGCGGACCAGTGACTGAGGTTGAGTTAGACTATAACCGTCAGGTATACATCGATCTTGATGCTGCTTCTGCGGATACGAATGCAGATACAACAGGTATCCACTGGAACGATGCAGGATATGTACAATTTGATATCCCAGGTGGTGTAGACACTGCTGAAGGTAGCGAAGGATGGGACATCGTGATGACTTATTATAACGGTTACACTTCTGATGGAGAAGATGGACAAGTTCCTTATTACATGACAGGTGGTTTAGTAAACAAAGGTACAGCTAAGGCACTTCGTTTAAACAAAGCAGAATTAGAAGAAGAAGGGCAAACTTTCGTAGCTTATAACGATGTTACTTTCGAAGATGCTTCTGCTTTAACATTATCATCAAGTGCTGATGCTATTGGTTCAGATTGGAAAGCGTTAGATTTCGAAACGTTCACTTACAAAATCGTTGAAGACCAATACTATATTGTAGAGTCATCAGAAGGTAAATTATACAAGCTTACATTTACAGATTTCTATAGCGAAGAGGATGGTACTAAGGGATTCCCTAAATTCAAGTTCCAACGTTTAATTGCTGAATAATTTCAATTGTCACTATATTCAGAATACCTCTGAGCATAAACCGTAGAACATTTATATTGTTCTGCGGTTTTTATATTAAATTACAATATGTTTTACGATGAGGCTTAGTTAAGTCTCCCTTCCATTTTAATATTACTGATGAAACAACTTCTTTTATCAACTATTCTTTTATTTACTTCGCTTATTGTGAACGCACAGTTGAAAGCATATCAGATCTTCGACAAAGAAGGAAAAGAAGTAACCTTTGAGGAAATGTCTAAAGCCTTAGAGCAATATGATGTTGTCTTTTTTGGTGAACTACACAATAACCCAATTGCCCATTGGTTACAATTTGAGTTATCGAAATCATTAGCAACAGCAAAGAATAATGAGATTATTTTTGGTGCTGAAATGTTTGAAAGAGATAACCAATTAGTTTTGAACGAATACCTTGAAGGTTATATCAAAGAAGCTACTCTTATTAAAGATGGAAAAGCTTGGGACAACTATAAAACAGACTATGCCCCATTAGTAGATTTTGCTAAAGAGATAAATGCTCCTTTTGTAGCGACAAATGTACCAAGAAGGTATGCAAGTATCGTTTCTAAAAAAGGTTTGGAAGAATTAGAAAAACTAGAAAAGTCAACCAAGAAACAATATATCGCTCCACTTCCAATAGAAGTGCCTTATGACTTACCTTCTTATAAAGAAATGGAAGACATGATGGCAGGGCATGGCATGAAAGGTAAAGCTAAAAACTTTGTAGCTGCACAAGCAATCAAAGATGCAACAATGGGTAACTCTATTGTGAAAGCTTTAAAAGATAATAAAGGAAAATCGATGCTTCATTTTAATGGTAATTTCCATTCTAAAAATCATGAAGGTACGGTTTGGTATGTAAAACATTACAATAAAAAAGTGACTTGTGGTGTCATCTCTTTTGTAGATCAAAGTGATTTATCGAAGGTGGAAGATATGAATAAAGGAGACAATGAGTTTACGATCGTATGTAATTTAAATATGACAAAAACATTCTAGTTCGTCTTACATATTGTGACTTGAGAGCCATTTTCTAAAAAGAAGATGGCTTTTTTCATACATGAAACTTTATTCTTCAGTGTATTTATTTAATTTAGTTTTTAGATAATCACACCACTTGTTGAAATGCGATGGCAGGATGCATTATATAAACTGTGATCGACATGGATACTTTCTACTGATATCAATTTTTAAATTAGTTAACCCCTAACTGTGATTATCCTTTCTTATTATTAATACAACTAGCATGAGTTTCGAACTTTTTCATTTTGACATTAACAGTAAACCGTCTATTGGAACAGCGATTTTTACACCTCCATTTAAAGCCAATTCTGCCTTTGTAGATGAAGCTAGGTTCGTAAAAATCATCAATGGAAATACCAACCTGTATGTACCGGATAACCATTTAAAGCTGAAATCTGGAGACCACTTTATTATGAAGTGCGATAACTTTGTGAATGTATGGGATAAAAACGCAGACGATTCCAAATCACAAGTTTTTGTGGCTCATTTTAATCCTGAAATTATTTCAACGATATATGATGATAATATACCGGAGAATTTTCAGCAGAATTCAAGCATAGAAAACAACGCAGTAGAAATGGTAGAAGCCAATATAATGTTGGATACATTTATCAATTCAATGCTTTTTTATTTTCAGAATAAAGAAATGATGACTGAAGAACTACTTAAGTTGAAAATGAGGGAGTTACTCTTGATTCTTATCAATTCTGATAAAAATGGAAAGATAAAGATGATGCTTAATAACCTTTTCAAAGCGAAAGAATATGATTTTAAGGAAATCATTCATGCTCATCTCTATGAAGATTTAAGTATTCAAGACCTCGCCTTTTTTACTGGTTTAAGTTTATCAACTTTCAAAAGGAAATTTAAGACCGTATTTAATACGAGTCCCAATCAATACATAAAAACCAAACGTTTGGCAAAAGCAGAAAATATGTTGAGAGTCACCAACGAAAGAATTTCTGACATTGCTTACGATTGTGGTTTCAATGATATAGGCTACTTTTCAAAGATGTTTAAGTCGGAGTATAACATTACACCCACAGATTTCAGAAAGAGTCTAGTCGTTTAAATCACTTCGGCTACTTTATGAGGAAATTCCAATGGAAGCAGATGACCACCTTCATAGATTTCTATGAGTTGAAGATGTGGGTTCAATTGCTTCCATTTTTTTCTGACTTTATCCGTTAGAAAAAGGGAAGGTTTACCCGCAATTACTTTAAAGGGTATTTCAACTTTTTTGATAGCGTTGTCTAAGTTTCTTGGTTTTCCATAATTATACATTTCCCAAACAGGATCATATAACAGTGTGTACGACTTGGATAAACTTCTTGATGCGAGTTGATATAATTGAGCATCATCAAATCTTTTATAACCTTTATTTTGTCTTAGATATTGGTAGTACTCATCAATATCATCCCATGTCTTTTTCTTCCCCTTTGTCGCCTTCATCGGTTTAATTCTTTTCTTGATAAACAGCGGCATAGGATTAAAGATCATTTGGATGGTTTTTGATACGCTACCAGGTTCAATAAGGATCAATTCTTTAAATAAATCGGGCCTTTTGATATAGGCTAAAAGAGTAGCAGTGGCTCCTTGAGAGTGCCCAATGCCAACAATAGGTGTAGTGTATTTTTGTTCTATAAACTGAATGAGATCGTCTGCATATAACATCCAGTCAATTTGTTTATTAGGTTGATAAATATCTTCCCAACATCCTCTAAAGTATAAACTACTTAATGCATATTTTTGAGATAAATCAGAAGTTAATTCATAGTAAACATCTGTAGGAAACCCATTAGCCCCATAAAAATGGGCAGGAACACCTTCTGTAGAGAATTCTTGATAATTTGCTTCTAATGAACCAAGTTGAATAGAGAGTAGCTTATTTTGCATTTTAGTGAATGTTTATTCATAAATATAAAAAAATAATTTTATTAGTTGTGTGGAACTATATTGTTAAAATCGTTGTTCAATTTGTTCAAATATTAAATAAGTGTTAAATTAACTTTTGTCAGTTTACCTACAATAAAAAGAAAATTATAACTCAAACTATTTAAAAATCAATTCAATCGAGACTGCTTTTTATTAATACTACTACTGACACAAAGCTATCTTTACCACTTTATTTTAACATTATGAATAAACTACTTTCTAGAGGTATACTATGCCTCTTGTTAATGGGATCACTCGCATGTCAAAAACAAATCAAAGAAACAGCTGTTTCGCCTGAACAGGAAGAAGTTTCTAGTAAAAGAATGCCGTTTTCGCAAAGAACATTCTTATGTGATAACAAAAACGGAATGGCATCAATTTTTGAAGTCGAATATGATTTCCAAGGTTTACAAGGTAATGCTACCTTACAACCCATCGTAAGTATTTCTGGTCATTCTCATATTGCAATTACTCCTGATAAAAAATGGGTGGTTGTTGTCGGGAATGGAAATGGGAAAATCACATTAGTACCAATTCGTGAAGATTATTCTACAGCACTGACATCTACAGATTTAGTAGTTTACAATCTAAATCGAAATGTAAGAATCACTCAAGTCGATTTCGATAGAGACGACCGTCTTTTTATCGCTGGAAGAGAATTTTTAGAGGTTGAATTACCTTCTGGTGTAGCTTGGGGAACATCAACTAGTTCATTACTTACCTTAAAAAAGTACAGGTCTTTCTCTAACACACCTGCAAATGGGGTGATGAATCCTATCGAAACTGTCAGTGAAGAAGAAGAGTATTATGACGATGATGCACTGTCTTCTACTCGTCCAAAATTTATCGGTGGAGACATTCTTTTCTCACAGAATAGTGAAGAAACTGATGGCTTCGAAACAGAAAGGTTGATCTCATTTACTCGACACAAAGATAGAGTGAATGGACAAAAATTAGCCAAAGCTATGGTCGTAGAAATGGGAACTTATGAGAACAATAGCGGAAAAGAAAAGTTCTATGTTTCTACCAAGAGATTATTCTCTTTACAAGGACAAAACAAAGTAACAGGTGCAGCATTAGTTGGTGATAATCATTTTATGGTTTCATCAAATGGAGCTACTTGGTTTAAGGTCTACAATTTTAATGGAGATGTAATTGCGAACCCTACAATCAATTTTCCTTTTGGAATGTCAAAATTAGCGAATGGAGACATGGCTTCTACACAAGATTTTGATAAAAATACTTTTAATCCAAAATCGGATAATAATAAGGAAATAACAGATCCAGGAAAAGATTATTATACCGAATGGAATGAAAATACGGGGGATAATAATCATAAATATGCTGAAGTGAAACTGTATCGTCCTGCTAGCGGAATGAGTAGAGATCCTCAGAACATGACCGAAGAGGAGTACAATGATTCTAGAGATTCTCGTCCGAATGCAGCCAATGCAGATATAGCAGATTACCGTAAAAATGCTGCGAAATTTGTATCACTGGGAGGTAACGGAGGTTACGTTTTAATGCGTTTTGAAAATGGTGTTGCTGTAAACAGTACGACTCATTTACAAGTAGTAGAAACTACTTGGGGTAGACCTGCCGAATTCACAACCATCGAAGATGCGTACGCTTCATACAAAGAAAAAGCATCCGTTTATGTTTTACCAGATGTTGATCAAAGATATTATACAGAAAATTTAGAAAACCATGCCGATTGGACTATGGTAGGTACGGCTTCCATTACCAATAATAAATTTGATATTAGTGGTGTAGCATCCGATAAAGTATATTGGGTGAAAATCGTAGATCATGCAGATACACAAACTCCAGACGGTTTTGATGTGAACTTTGTTGCTGCATACGATGCCGAACCTGAAATTTTAATACCATCTAGTATTAGCGGAGACTTGCCATGTGATATTACAGTGGATAGTTATGCTATTCGATCAGGAGATGATGATCCTTGTGATAAAGTAAGAAATGGCGAAGCCATGTATAGAATTCCTAACGCAAGCGAAGTGGTGTTAGGAAGTGTAAATATGTTTGATGCTACTCAGAGAGCATTCTTTGGAAGAAAATCTGGTCGAAGTGCTATAATAGGTGTTTTTGTAGCCAATATTGATGGAAAATTACATGCTTATGAAATTCATGATGATTGTTCTGTAAAAGGGATGAGACATTTTGAATGGGGTGGAGAAAATAAAAACGCATCTTTTGTTCCACTACCGATGAAAGCTGATAAATACGATATGTCTCAGGTAAGTAATACTTTTATAGAATGGGATGAGTATGACATTATCTATGAAATGGATGGACAAAGAGTAAGAGTACCATTTACAAAGAAACAAGAAAATAGAATTCGTTATTCCAATGCAAGGATAGATTAGTGCGATAAATCACAACAAAGGTGATTTATAGTTCAAACTTAGAGGGAAGTCTTATTGTTAGGCTTCCCTTTTACTTTTTGTGATGTGTAATACGTAATAATGTTGATAAGTTTGTTCAGTGTTATATGTAGAGCAAGTTGTCATTAGCATTATAGGATTTAATAAGGTATTACATCCAACAGTATGCTAAAGATCTTGTATTACACATAAAATAATAGGGACAAGAAAAGAGGTTACACTCAACATTGAGCAGTAACCTCTATTTCTGGATAAACAAAAACAATAATAAACCTATGTATAAAATGAAAAAGTGGTTGCTATATACCATGTAGAGAAAAATTCGCTACGGGTACCATTAATTGTTAAACTATTACTTACTGTTACAACTTAATTTTCTATTTCTATCACTTCGTCCTCTTCAGTTAATTCTTCAAAGTTGAATAGATCTGCACTCATAGTTTTAACAGCAGGTGTTAGTGATTCATCAATAACAATAGCAAACCCTTTTGCTACACCATTTGTAACTTGTAATGCATCCATATCCCAGGTATTGAAACCTCCATCAATTGGAACTTGTTCTCCTCCGGCGTCGATCATTCCACTTACATTAAACTCTGGTCCTCCAGAGAATATCCATTGATATTGTAAGCCATCTTCACCTGGCGTACCAGAATTTGATGAATTAATATCTTCTCCTGCTTGATTAACTTCATTAATCTTTAGAGTGAGAACGATATATGACCCTTCCTTGATCTCATCTGCATTTGTGTAATCTACCACAATAGCTTTGTCGACGACTACAGTATTATCCTGAATCATATTATCATCTTCATCATAAATTTTGATGTTTAGGAACATCTCATAAAATTCATTGGTATTTTCTAATACAGAACCAAAAGTAAAACGTCCACCATCAGGAGACATAATAAAATCATCTAATTCTGTAGTGGAGTTCACATCATGGTATTGAGGTTGTGAGGAGTAATCAATTAATGGGTTAAATGCATTTCTAGCATTTTCTATCTCTTCAATAATGTCAAAATTACTAGTGACATTAAGTCTTAATGACCTGAAACCTTTGGCATCATAACCATCACCAGGAGTATAGGTAGTTTCTTCTTCATATGTGGCTTGGAAGTATGTACTACCAAATGGAACATCAGTTAATGTTCCTGATCCATTTTCATCAACAGGGGCAGTCCATCCAGTGAAAGCAGAAAGTGAACTAACATCACCTCCAGTGCGCATGATAATATTATCGTAAGTAATAAATTGGTTGGTTGGTACCGCATTAGTAATACGGGCATTAGATACACCGTCAGCTCCAACAAATGCTTTAAGGTTTGTGGTTTCAACCGCTGGGGTTGGAGGAGCTGAATCATCATTTTGTGTATTACATGCTGCTGCAATTAAAATAATTGCAGCAGATGTTAAGAATGATTGTTTCATAATAGTCGAATTGAATTAGTTGTGGAAAAGACAGAGAAAATATTTTTTATGTATTGCTAAAATCTTAATTGATGTTCTGCTTCTTGATTAGTTTTGGGTAAAGAATAATTATATATGATGTAAATGAGAAATTTTGAAACCGATGATTACCGGCTAAAATTGAAATATAGGTAAAGATAATTGTATAAAAACCCAATCCTTTGGCATGTAAAAATTGGGTAAGAATCATAAACATTGACTTTTATAACACCAAAGGTTATCATAATGAAATAACCTTTGGTGTATTTAAAATTGCAATACAAATATTATTATTCTATTGGATCTCTATTACTTCAGTTTGTTCTTCAGTAAGTGGAGCAAAGTCGAAAGTAAGACCTGTGAATGTAGTAATTGTAGGAGTGAAACTTTCGTCAAATGTGATCGCTAAACCTTTAGCTATTCCATTTTCAGCCATTAGGGATTCTAAACCATATAGTCTCATTCCATTATGAGTAGATGGTTGTGCAGCATTAGGATCACCATCAAAGTGGAATCTATGCTCAATACCTCCATCAACTTTTTGGAAGTTTTGACCAGGAGTTACTTCAGCACTTACTTCCCAAATTCTAACATCAATAGAGACAAACGTATCATCAGTTAATTGTCTGTCTGAGAAGTCAATACCCCAGCCATAACGCATTGGATTGTATGCATAATCTGTCCATCCTCCTTGGTTGTAGATTACTGTTCCATCAGCTCTCTTAATTTGGAAATTTGCCTGCAAAGCATAGAATTTACCTGCTGCTTGATCTTCTAATGCAAGGCCTACTGTAATTCTACCTTGTTGTGCTACCATGCTAAATTCGTCCAACTCAGTTGTTGAGTTAACTTCTTGATTTTGTTCTCCAATGTAATCAACAAAAGGATTTCGTAATGCTCTTGCCTCGTTCATTGCATCCTCAGCAGAACTTCCATCTTCTGCTTTTACCATTGCTCTCCATTGGTTGTTTTGATTTCTTGGATCAATGTAAGTTGCTTCGAAATCTGTCACACCAAAAGGTACATCTGCTAAAGTACCACCTGTACTACCATCTGATGACGGTGGCGTCCAATTACTAGACCAATCCGCACCGTTTACGGTCATTGTTATTAGAGATTGATCAATCCATGTTAAGTTTTCAATACCAGCGATTCTGGCATTTGATAAGGCACTGTTCGATACATTTACCTGTAAATCTACCGATTCCGCAGCTGGGCTAGGAGTGTCTGTGTCTTCTGTAGAACAAGAAACCATCATTGTTGCAAGAAATGCAACTGCTAATAAAATTTGCTTTTTCATTTTAGTCGTAATGAATTAGTTGTGAATAAAAGGGTAAAGGATAATTTTTATCCAGATTGTATCTGTTTTTGGGGTTGACTATCTACATGGTCAATCAAAATATGTGCAAAGTGTTACAGAAAGATGTTGTGTAGGTATTTACCTACAAGAAAGATTGATCAATTTGATAACAAATAGACATATTTCAAGATAGCATGTACGATAAATAAAACTGTTGTCGATAATCAACGACAAAATAATGAATAGGTAAAGACTAATTTTCTACTTTTAAAATTTGATTAAGAAATAAATAATTTAACAATTTAGAACTAGTTCTGGGTAATAAGAATCAAAATTTAGTTGGGTAGATCTAGTGTTTCTATAAATTTGATACATGACAATATTCCTTAATAAAATTCAAAAACAATAATTTTGAATGTTAATAATATTTAATAGTTGTTTAACGAAATAATTGTAGAGTTCAACGTAAGTAGAGGTGTGTGAAGTTGATTTTATACCTTAAATCACTTGTTTTTCAATGTTTTTGTAAAAGTGTAATTTAGTACATTATAAATATTTAATCGTATGAAGTGACTAAATTTAGAATTTGTAGGACTTCAGATACATTTTTGAAAACAATACTTTAGAATTTAGATAGATAACAGAAGTGTGTAATGTTACTGTTAATTTTATTATTGAAATAATTATACAATTTAATATTGAATTGTATAAGTGAATTATGTACTATTTCATTAATTAATTGGTTGATTTTAATAATCACTTGTTGTGAATTCAAATGTAAATTATTGTACTATTTTTAGCTTGTGATACTGTAGGTGTAATCTCTATAAATACAAAAAAGCCGACTTAAAAAGCCGACTTTATATGATTAGTTGTCTACGTTTTGTTCGTATTATTTATTTATAAGAATTTATTTTTTCTAAAAGCCTCACTGAATATTCAGCAGCATTTTTTTCAACTTCTTCAGGAGAGTTGTAAACATCTTTAACATAAACACACCCAAAAGCATACATTGGTTTCTGGAATTCCATTTTAGTAAGGTAAGCAGTTTGCTCCATAGGGATCAAAAAGCGGTCTACTTTAAAATGATTTGAACCTAGTGGAGAATAAGCTTCTTCTTTTGCTCCAACTGTAAAGCTTAATTGGAAATTTTTGCCTTTCAATTTATCACCTCCCGCTCCATAAGCGAATCCATAGGTAAAAACATCATCAAACCACTTCTTTAAGATGGCAGGCATGTTATACCAATAAAATGGATATTGAAAAATTACATTATCACTCTCTAATAGGGCTTTTTGCTCTGCTTCAACATCAATCTTATAATCTGGATATAAAGCGTGAATATCTCTTACTTCTATGTTTTCAATATTTTTCTCTAATTCTGAAATAATCTTTTTGTTAGCAATAGAATGTTCAAAATTAGGGTGAGCAAGAATAACTAGAGTTTTTTTCATGATAAGTAGATTTTGATAAAAGGTCTTAATGAATTTTCACTTTCTTAACATAACGATCTCATAATCTTTAGGTTGTATCAATAGAATTAATGTACAATAATGACTTTAAATAAGTGTGAACCAATTTTCCTAACCTTTGAGCTTATCCTCCCAAAAGATCCAGCATGAAACGCCCACCTTTGTAATGTCATTAATTCAATAAAGAACATTACTAAAAAGAACACTCATGAAAACTCAATTTAAATTTATAACCTTTCTTTTCTTAACAGTTTTATCCATTCAAGTTATTGCTCAAGAGAAAAAGACACAGCATGTTGAAGTATCAAGAATAATAAATGCTCCAGTTGAAAGTGTTTGGAAAGTTGTAGGCGAAGAATTTGGTGAAATTCATAAATCACACCCCAAAATTGTAAGTTCAGATTATTTAAACGATAGCCCTACTCATGGATGTGAAGGTGCTGAAAGGGTTTGTAACCTGAATATGGATGGGTCTAAATACATTAAAGAGAAGCAAGTGGAATTTAACCCTGATCAACACAGCTTTAAAGTACAAATCACCAATAGTGGAACTTTACCATTAGATGCAGAATACTCTTTTGCTGAATATAAAGTGGAAAAAGTAGATGAGAATACGAGTAAACTAATTTTTACTTTCGACTATAGAACGAAGCCTGCTTTTATGGGAAGTCTTGCTAAAGGAAAATTTAAGAAACAATTATCTGATTATATGTTGGCAGTAGACCATTATGTAACTACAGGTGAAGAAGTGAATGCTGAAAACTTTAAAAACATCAAAAAGCAGCAACAGTCAAAATAAGAGAGAATAAATATACGAGTAGTTAGGTATATTACTGGATACCAATTTATCAAGAAAACTAGTTGTTGTTCAACTAGTTTTCTTTTTTATTGCTTAATGATTCTATAATTACTTTTCCCAATTTTAATAAGGTAAACACCGGGATGTAGGTTGTGGATATTCAATTGTACAAAGAAGTCGTTTTGTTGGACTACCTGTATTGAATTTGAGACGATTTTTCCTGACAAATCAACAAATGTGATTTGCTTTGCGATTATCCCTTCCTGTTCAATTGTTAAAACGTTTTGTGTTGGGTTTGGATAGATAGAAACTCTCGATGAGGCTTCTTGATTAAAAATGGCTAAGGGACCATAAGTAGAAGATTGACCATCAAAGTCGACTTGCCTCAATCGATAATATGATTTTCCTGATAAAGGTTTTGTGTCTCTTAAGGTATAGTTAATTTGATGTTGAGATTGACCCGCTCCCAATACGGTACCTACTTCGGTCCAAGATTTAGATCCTGCCTTCTGTTTTTCAATAACAAAATGATCATTATTTATTTCAGAAGCAGTAATCCATTGTAAAACCACAATATTGTCTTCTGTGATTTCAGCTTCAAAGGAAGCAAGTGTTATTGGTAAATCGGTTAACTCTTCTGCCGAATATATACCTACTTCAGCACCATGACCGTATCCTCCGGAGTAAATCTGATTGTTAATGGTATACAAAAACGAACCGTTGTTTTCTTGGTTACCACTTCCCAAATAAACGGTATTGTTTACCTCGTAAGTAATAGTGCCATTTCCACTACCATCACCACCAGAATAAATATCTTGAGAAAAACTTTGAAATGAACTCAAAAGAAGAGCATATAAAAAGATGATATTGTATTTCATAACTTTTACTTTTAAGGTGCTGTTCTTACTCCTCGTCCACCATGAACATTGATTCTACTTTCTGCTACTACCATATCGCTACGGTCTGTAGTCAATAATTTTGTGTCTTTTTGAATGAAAGAACCTCCACGGTTACCAATACCAGGATCTCCCGTACTACCAGGCCATGAAGGAAGATCCATGTATAATCCACCAGAACCAATCGTTCCATCTCCATGAGTACCATCAAAGGTTTCTCCGGCAGTAATAGCATCAATGACTCTCTCTTTAATATTTCCGGCTAATTCTAAAATGCCAAAATAGGATGCACCGGCGGTTGCTTTACTCGTATTATTTGTCTGTGCGGCAAACGCTCCAACTCTAATAGGTCCTTCTAAATTCCCATAAGTGTAACTACAAAGGGCATTACCTTTTGTGGCATCAAAAGTAGCATCTGTTACAGTTTCAGTTTCATCGGTACTTGTAAGCACATAGTCTGTGGCTTCAGTATCTGCAGTACCATCTTTTAGTTCTCTAGTTCCCCAAGGGAAGTTTCCAATAACGCTGGTACTTTCAAAACCTCTACAGGCTTTTTCATATTCCATTTCGGTCATCGGCCTTAAAGCAGCCCAATCCAAGTAAGTAGCAATGTCCGCCCATGAAAGAAAGTTACAAGCAACATGTGGAGTGCTACTGCTATAATCATCACCAGTAATACTTAAATTGTATCTGAACCGGTCGCCAGAAAATGATGATTTATATCTATTGTTTGGAGAACTGCAAGTATTCAAAAAGTCACAATACTGTCCTTGAGTAATCTCATATTTCATACAGTAAAAAGCTTGATAACCTTTAGGAAAACTTGCATTTACATTAGCAGTCGAACCATTTTTAGTAGTTAGACTAAATGATTTATTTTCTCCATCAATTGATAATATACTCGTAAAGAAGTTTTCTCCTCCACTATAATTCGCTCCCAACACATAAGTTCCTTCTGGTACATAGACCATTTCAATGGCAAATACCTTTATTTCTATAGCATTATTAATATCAACTCCGTTGTAACCGTAATCCCATTTCAGCCCTACATTACTATAATTAGCATTGTTACTACTTTGTGTTAATTCATTAGCAGAATATAGAAAAACACCATTAGAATAATTATCAATATCGGTGAAATCCAAAGCAGACGATATGTTGGCATTACTAGGTACTTGATGCCCATCTGTAATTCCAGTACCATTCACATAACTTAATGTACAGTGCTTCCAATCCCCTTCGTTTTCTCTGTACTTTGCAAAAATCCATGCAGCATCCCAGTTTGAAGGCCCAAAGGCTACTTTCCATGAGTTAGACCAAGAAAGATCAAATTCAATAACGGCAGTTTCCTCATCGATATCTTGAGATGTGATACTAATGTTACTAATTGATATATTATTCGCCTTAGTACCAAATGATAATAACAGACATCCAAAGGAGATAAAAACTACCTTTTTAAGGTGAGAGATTAGTGGTTTGTTGATCATCTTCATTTCATCGTTTGAATTAGCAATGCTGGTTAAAATGTTGTGTTTTCGTTGAATGTAAGTAGCAATTATTTTGGTTTAAATGCTTGTAAATGAATTCCTTTGGATAGATGGTCACCCATGAATGCACCAATTACAAACCTTTTCTGCTCTTCTGAACGCTATCGGTAATAAATCATGAATTAACTATTCGGTTAATGTGATCGTAATTTGATAACGTTTGATCAATATTTGATGCCAGTATTTATAACTCATATCGTTAATTATGTTGTAGTTTAAACAAAATATTCGCTATGAGTACTAAGAAATTTAATCTGATCGCTATTTTATTGATACTAACTTTATCCACAACAAAACTTTGGGCACAAGACCAAACAGGAGAAAAGCAGAAGAAAGAAATGACAAAGTTTAACGATGCCAATGAAAGAAAAGGGGTGAAGTTCAAAGTTATTCCAGGTCCTTTTTATGATCCTTCTATTAAGTATGGTATGTTTCTAGCTCCCATGCTCACCTATTATCCCTCTAAAGGAGACATGATATCTCCTGCTTCCACTACAGCTTTTTATGGAATTTACACTTCAAATAACTCTTATATAATAGGAATGAATAATGAACTATACTTAAAAGAGGATACATGGAGATTGAAACTTAGAGCAGGGTATGGAAACCTCAATAAAGATTTATCATTATATGGAGTAGATGAGAATGGACAATTGGATTATTCCCAAAAAACAGTTCAAGATGTTACTCAAGAAGTAAGGCAGTTAGAAACGTATGCGATGCATAAGGTAGTACCTAGTTTGTATATGGGACTTGGGTATACGTATAAAAGCTATGGATTTACAGGTAATACTCCAGAAGCTGTCGAAGCGTTGGAAAATAACGACATGAACGGAGCTTCAGTAAACCATGGCTTAGCATTAAAACTTGATTATGATACTAGAGACAATGTTCAGTTTCCCTATAAAGGATATTATATGAGTTATACGGGAACAGAGTTTTTCTCTGAAGGACAAAACAACAATGCCTATTTTAGTAATAACTTCAAAATGATGGGTTTCTGGTCACTAACTAAAAATCATAGACATATTATTGCTACCAAAGTTTATGGAAACATATTAGTAGGAGATGTCCAAAAGCAAGATTTTTCTATTTATGGTAGAATAAATGGTGATGTACAAAGAGGATATCAGTCGGGAACACATACCGATAAAAATGCATTAAATGTAGAGGTCGAATATCGATATACTTCGCCTTTATTAAATAATAAATTAGGGTTCATTGCTATGGTGGGTGATGGTAAAGTATTTGGATACTACAACAACTTTACAGATGCAGAACATTTACCTGTTGTCGCACTGGGTATTAGGTATGCAATATTACCTTATGAACGTATTAATATAAGGTTTGATACTACCTATGGTAAAGATGGAATGGTTTGGTATTTTGGTATAAGAGAAGCATTCTAATAAAAACAGAAAGGCTACTCCGAAACGGAGTAGCCTTTTTACTGTCTGTCCTTAAATAATTGTCTTCTATGTGTACCAATTATAATTATTGTTTAATCACCTTGATTTGACTAAACTGTTGTTCCCCTTGAATCTGAATAAAGTAGATACCAGATTTTAAAGATTGGAAGTCAACTTCAACATGATTGCCTTGATGCAATAATTGACGGATCAATTTACCTTCAATGTTGATGATATTGATGTTCTGATCTTGCTCAGGAAGATCTAATACAAGAATATCACTAACAGGGTTCGGGTAATAAGAAACTTTTACTAACTCATCTTCTAGACTTGTTACTTCAGCTTCCTCAATCACAATACTGATCGAAGCAGATGTTGTTGCTCCCTGATCGTCTGTTACAACTACTTCAACTTCATAAGTACCTGATGCATCAGGTGTCCAATCTAATTCGAATGGAGCTGCAGTAATTGTTTCTACTAATTCATCGTTTACAAATACCTCAACTTTCTCAATAGAACCATCAGTATCTGCTACATCCATCGTATAAGAAACCGTAGCTCCTAATGTGTAAGTTGTCGCTTCGTCTGATGTTGCTACTGAAATTGTTGGTGCAACGTTTTCTTCTTCACCAATACTGCTATCAACGATATTTATAACAGCTTGAGTTGTACCTGTAAGTTCGTCGTTATCTGTAGCTATCGCTTTTACTGTATATTCACCAACAGCATCACCTGTCCAGTTAAATGTATAAGGAGCTTCAGTAACTGTAGCAAGTAGTTCATCATTAACGTAGAAATCTACTTTGCTTACTGTACCATCTTCATCTTCTGCTGTCGCAGTGAAAGCAACTTCACTGTTTATTTCAAAAGAAGATTGATCATCTGTAGTTGATAAAGTAACTGTAGGTGCATTATCACTTACTTCTTCTGTAAGTTCAAAAGTCATTTTACCTAAATTAAAACCACCATCAATAAAATAGACTTTCATTACATGTTCCCCTTTCGTAAGTGATAAGCCCTCTACAGTTTTACTTTGCCAAGTATTCCATCCGCCTGTAGCATCTACAGAGATATTACCCGAAATATTAGTACCGTCTACTTCAATGTAGAATGGACCTCTACTTTCTGAGTTATCGGATGCATACCTGAATGAGAAGGAATAGATTCCTGATGTAGTAACCTCTACTGTATACCTTAACCATTCACCAGGACCTGTCCAACCAATAGTTGGCCCTTCATCTTCACCATACACAACATCTACAAATTCATCTTTTCTATAATCACCCTCGTTGTAAGCTACCAAGTCGAAGTAAGTGATGTTTTGTCCGTTACCGAATTCAAATACATCGTAATGACCAGACTCGATAGTACCAGGGATCTGTGCCGCTGTATCTCCGAATGGAGTAATATTACCAATAGAAACAGTTGTTTCTTCAGAAGTAACTGTGGTAGCATCATCAAAAGTTGCTGTTGCTTTGAAAGTGACATCGCCACTAACATCAGAAGTCCATTTTAAAGTATATGGAGCAGCAGAAACACTACCTACACTATTGTTATTGACAAAATACTCTACTGATGTAACTGTAGTACTACCATTTAGTACCTCAGCTGTTAGCGTAATATCTTGACCAATCACATAGCTTTTATCTTTATCTACACCTGCAACCTTTAACGTTGGTTCATCTCCTTCGTCATCATCTCCACAGCTTCCTACAGTAAATGTTTGAATATCTTCAATTGTATTTCTTTCACCACCTTCTGGGTGAGAGTAAGTGTAATAGAAAGATACTTCACTTCCAGCAGGAGCATTTAATTGGAATGGCTCGTTAGGTTTTGCATTGTAACCAGGGTATGCACCATCACCAGTTTTGTAGAATAAGATCAATACATTATCACCCATTCCATCAATTAATGGAATGAACGTCAGTGTTGGATTCTCAGCTTCTCCAGAGAATGAATAACTGAAGTGACCATTTGCCATTTCTGCTTCATAACATGAGTTGGCTGATGTACCTGTTACTTCTATTTCTTTTGAAGTTGCTGTTTTGTTATCATTATCTGTAACCACTGCAGTGATTACACTCTTACCTTTAACAACACTCCAATTAATAGAATAAGGAGCCTCAGTGTCTGTTCCAATAGAACTTTCACCTACAAAGAATTCGACTTGTGCTACTGAACCGTCAGTATCAGCAGCTGTAACTGAAATTGAAATATTAGTTCCCTCTTTGTATGAGGCTCCATGATTTGGTGTAACAATTTCGATTGTTGGAATTGTAGTGTCTACAGGCTCGCTGACACAGCTTCCAACAACGAAGGTATTCGGTGTAGCTGATGTATTTCTTTCTCCACCTTCAGGGTGTGAGTAAGTATAATAGAATGAGATTTCGCTTCCATTAGCAGCTGTAATTTGGAATGGTTCATTTGGCGTAGCATTGTAACCACCATATCCACCACCGTTGATAGAAAGGAATAAAATACAAGTTGGAGAACCCATTCCTGATTGATTAGGAATAAATGTTAGCGTAGGGTTTTCACTAGCGTCTGATAATTCAAAATCATAATCGCCATTATCACTTGTTCCAGAGCAAGAAGGTGCTTCTTGTGCTGTAATTGTGAATGTTTTACTTGTACTTGTTTTAGCATCATTATCTGTTGCTATAGCATAGATAGTGTAATCTTTTGCTTCCGTTGGAGTCCATGATAATTCGAATGGATCAGTTACAGATCCTACAGATTCATTATCTACAAAGAATTCTACAGAACTAACATCTCCATCAATATCAGAAGCTTCTGCAGCTAGCATGATTGAAGAATTAACAAAAACTATATCTCCATCTTTCGGAGCAGTTAATTGTACTGTTGGAGCAATTTTACCGTCAGCAGTAACAATTAATTTAATCACATCGCTGTTAGAATACTCACCATTGTCTACTGTTAGTTGAACAAGGTACTCACCTTCTACTAAGTTGCCTAAAGTAGGAGTAGATGTTGTTTCACCTTCAAATTCAATAACACTAGCACCATATACTTGAGTCCATACATAAGTCAATGAGTTGTTTCCTGGGTCTGAACTGTTAGAACCATCTAAGCTGAAGCTACCTGCAGAGATATCTACCACTTGGTCTTCACCTGCATCAGCTACAGGAACATCATAAGAAAGGTCTCCAGTACGACCGAAAGTCATTCTACCTAAGTTAAATTCACCACCTAGGAAAGACACTCTAAGAATATGTTGTCCTTGAGTAAGTTCTATATTGTTTACTGTTGCCGAAGCCCAAGTACCCCAACCTCCTGTTGTAGCTACTTCAATGTCTTCAGAAACTTTTTCATCATCAATTGACAAGTAGAAAGGACCACCGCCATTTCCATTTGCACTTGCATATCTGTAAGTGAAATCATACACACCTGCAGTTTCAACATTTACAGTATATTCCATCCATTCGCCACCAGCTGTCCATCCAACTGTAGCTCCTTCCGCTTCGTCTGCAACATTATCGATATACTCATCTTCTCTGTAGTTTCCTTCGTTATAGGCAGAAACATCAAAGTAAGTAATACCTTGGCCAAGGCCACCTTCGAACTGGTCAAAGTTACCAGCATCTATAGTACCTGGAATTACATTGATTTCGTTGTTAAAAGGAACTTGAAGACCTGCAACAACTGTAATGATGTTAGAAACATCTACAGCTTCATCAGTATGGATTTTTGCATAAAAACGATGCTCACCTGCTGAAAGTTGAGTAGCAGAAAAAGTAAATGGAGCAGTAGTTAGTTCACCAAGAAGATTACCGTTGTCGAAAAATTCAACTTTCGTAGGAGTTACTTCCTCAACAGTTAATGTAAGATCGATTGAGCCATTGACTGCAGCTTGTTCGAAGCTAGTTTCCAATAAACTCTCAATTTCAACATCTTTGTTTGTTACTGTTTGGCCAGCAGCTACTGCTAGTTCATAGCCATCAGAGAAAGTTACTGTGATTTCTGAAGTACCATAGTTGTGAGCAACGTATGTTTTTTCTCCATCATTGTTAAAAGTAACAGCCATAGGATGGTCTGCAGTAACAGAAACATCAATCTGACCAAGGGCGTTCATACTGTGTAACCAATAGTAGGTGTGTGAATCAGATACACCAAATTTTAATGGTCTGTTTGGATAGTCGTTGTATAACTCTAATGCTTTACTTGGATCAGAGAAAGATAAGTAGCCCCACATCACATCGTACCATAGATTTGGGTTCTCTACATTATTTAGCACATCAGTATTCTGGGTCATTTCATTCCATAATTTATCGACATAAGCGGTGTTGTGTCCCAAATACAGTGCGCCTCCATGAAGAGGGTAAAGTTCAATATTATATGATGCTGCAATGTCTGCTGTCCAGAATGTTCCATTGTCGTAGCTGTTACTCCAAACTCTTGATACTAAGCTATAAGCCTGATCATCTTTAAAGTTACGCTCGTTCATATCGAACCAATATTCTTCGACAGCCGTTTGTTCTGTTGTATATAAATAGATTCCTAGATCTCTAATTTCATCGTTGCCAGTAACCGATCCCCAGTGAATTAATGAAGAGTGGAACTGCATACTTTCTGACGTAGATTCTTGATCATTTCCTTGAGGGAAAGAAGCAAAACCATTTGCCCAACAGTGTCCTGCATATGGGCTAAAGTTTCTTAGGAATGGGAATAACTCGTCGTCTCTATTTGGAGAAGAAGCGTCTCTAACCAATAAGTCGATCATATCACCATATTGATCTGCCCATCCTGGCTCATATTGCTCTAAAAATGCTGCGGCATGGATAAAGTAACCCCAGTGGAAGTGGTGGTCATTTAAATTTGAGTCTTGACCATGACCGGCAGGGTAACCCAACATAGCACTCCAGTCTGTGTTGTAGTAGAATAAGAATGCTACCTCACCACTTTCTGCAGTTAACCAATCTTCTAATCTTGTCTTAATAGTAGTGATGATGTTATCTCTTACTTCAGTTTCGCCCATTAAGTCAGCTATTCTTGCATTTTGGATCAAACGGTTCATTGCTTGTCCTTCATTGTAAGAATCTGTCCAGTCTGATAAACCTTCATTTTCTAAAGATTTCACTTTTGACAATAATGCTGATACATCAAAAGATTCACTGTTGTTGTTGACATACGGTAATGTTGGAAGGATACCTCTAAATGTATTTTCAACTTGGAAAGTATTACCTTCAATCATTTTTAATTCACCTCTTACTGTAGTGTAAGCGATAGAACCTGGCGTTGTTGATGCATCTGAAAGATTAGCCCATTGGTGTGGAAGTAATCCTAAAAGCATATTTGTATCATCGCCTTCTTTAACTTCTGTAGTAACAGTAAAATCTGTCGTCAGTGTAGAAGCAGAAGCATCGTAATCCCATGCTACAGTAGTATTTGTAGGGAATACATAAGCATATTTTTGGAAATCAGCTGCAGTAGTTGCAACGTCAGAAGTAGACTGTGGTAGCATAACTGCTGACCAGTAATTTTGACCATTTAAAGATGATGAGTAAGTACTGCCATCTTGAGTCCAAGTACTACCAGTAGGTGCATAGATTACAAAATCAGCACCTTCTCTAGCATCTTGTACCATGATCATTTCATCAGAAACAGTTACTGTTCCGTGGTTGATAGTAATTGTTGCTACATCATCATCGCCTTTTGAGAAATAGACGAAGGGCATACCTATACCAGATGTAGCTTGTAGGTGGTGCGAACCATCATTCCAGTCTATAGTTACAGTCCAATCACTATGGTCTGCAACTGTAGCCTGAGATGCTGAAAGTCCGTCAACTCCTACAACGATTGGAAGTAAATCATCAAACACACCCCAAGAGATATAGCTCATCACTAAACCCTCGTTGGTGGTTTTCATAGAAATTGGATAATTGAATAAGTTAGAAGCGTGATCACTTTGTATTAAAGTGGACCACCAATCATTAGTTGGTACGGGTTTATCAACTGCGTTTCCGCTTAGTTGAGGTGTGCCCGTAGGGTAGCTGTTTCTCCCCGCTGCATCAGTTCCTGGATAGGAAGTAGTATAACTACCACTTCCAATGTTGGTTATTTGTGCGTATCCGGTGATATGAAGAGAAAGAGTCAATAAGGCTATTATTATAGCCGAATGAGACGTAATTTTAAATTTCATAAGACGGTTTTTGTGTAATAGTCATTACCCCTGGACGAGAGGTAAAATATGTTAGTGAATTGAGTATGTACTTCAATATTCTGTGCACAAAAAAAAGTTAGTAATACATCATTTCAGTTCATTAAATACGATTTCGTAAATCAGTTTTTGTGAGTTTGATCAAAACAAACATAAAAGATGTAATTGGAACTTGAAAATGAGGTGGTTACAGGGGTTATCACTTAAAAAAAATACGTATAAGTATCTGATTGTTAGTTGGTTTTGTTGGTTATGTAAATATTTTTAAATAACTGTAAATCATTTAAAAAAAAGATATTTAACATTGAATACTGAGTAAAATCACAAAATGTTACTTATTGAAAATCACAAAAGTGTCAAAAATACAGTTAAGTGTAGTTCGTTATGGAAGAGAATCAATCATTAACTGATCAGAATTTCTATCGAATTTTTTATAACTTCGCGCCACTAAAAAGAGATATTAATCCATTCATTGTCATGATAATTTTTAAGAAGTTACTTCTTAGTATTTGCTTTGTTTTATTTGCTGCTACATTAAGTTATTCACAAGAGAAATCCCCAGTGAACAAAGACGTAGTTAATCAACAATTATGGATGGATTTCTATATCAAGGTGCAGAAGAATGATCGCTTTAACTACTTGTTTGATTTTGGATATGAAACGATCTTTTTGGATAACTATTGGAACAAGATCTACCACGAGACTTCTGTTAATTACCAATTAAGTAATCGCTTTGATCTAAAAGGAGGAGTAGCTTTTTATTATCACTTTAACCAGGATATAGATAATCGCTTCGAATTAAGGCCTTGGCAAGCTATCGTATATAAGGTAGTAAAGAGGGAACGTATAAATATTGGTATCCAAACTAAAATTGAACAAAGGTTATCTTGGTTAATGGATAACAAAACATACAATTACGACTTTCGATTAAGAATGAAAGTTGCTGGTAGTGTAAAGTGTTTCAAGAATGACTTGGATTGGTATGTGCCATTTGTTGCAGAATACTTCTACCCTATAAAGGATAATATCCCAGAGGTCTTTCATAATGTAGCAAAAATTGGTGTTGGGATAGGAAAGAAGTTCAATGATAGGTGGAATGGTTCTTTTATGGCAAATTGGCAATATTCAAGATCAGGTCCACAAGATCAATATAAGGTATCAGACTTTGCCTATCAGTTTCAAGTGACAAGGTTGATTGATAAACGTAAGTAATCGATCTCCTGATGATAGTTTAAATATTTCACAATAAAGAGGTGGAAAACAGGATGCTTGTGTTTAATATTTCATCATTTTTTCTCAACTTGTGAAAAGTTATCGTTTTAATCTCATTTTAAAAACAGCAAACGATTCATGGAAGAATATTCATTACCTGAACTAGTTTCTCGCTATATCAACACAACCAATTGCAATGTATTCTTAACAGGAAAAGCAGGAACAGGTAAAACTACCTTACTAAAATCAATTAGAGAAAATACACATAAAAACGTACTAGTGGCTGCCCCAACAGGTATTGCTGCAATTAATGCTGGAGGGGTTACCGTACATTCCTTGTTTCAATTACCATTTGGTGCATATATACCGGATGAGAATTTTGAATTCAATGACAATGTTACCACTGTAGCACATATTAATACCCCAAAATCGATCTTTAAGGGTTTCAAAATGACTTCAAAGAAAAGGGCTTTGCTGAAGTCTATGGAGTTATTGGTGATTGATGAGGTAAGTATGCTGAGAGCAGATATGTTGGATGCTATCGATAAAATCTTGCGACATGTCCGTATCCGAAAAGATCTACCTTTTGGCGGTATTCAAGTATTATTTATTGGAGATATGTTACAGTTGCCTCCGGTAATTAAGAACGATGAATGGATGTATTTAAGGAATTATTATCAAAATGGTTATTTCTTTAATTCAATAGTATTAAGACAACATCCACCTATCCATATTGAGCTTCAGAAAGTATATCGACAATCCGATCCTACTTTTGTTAATATATTGAACCATTTCAGAGAGAACAAAGTGACTTCCAACGATGTGAAAGTGCTCAACTCTCATTATGACCCCGACTTTGAACAAACAGAAGGTGATGGGTACATTCATCTTACGACACATAATAAGGTAGCTGACGAGAAAAACCAGAAATGGTTGACTGAATTAAAGAGTACCACATTTACCTATTCTGCAGATGTTGAAGGAGGGTTTCCCGAAAGTCAATACCCTAATGCTGAAAATTTGAAGCTAAAGGAAGGGGCACAGGTTATGTTTATTAAAAATGACTATTCAGGAGAGAACAAGTACTTTAACGGTAAAATTGGAAAGATAACGAAATGTACTTCTAAAGATGTATGGGTAAAGTTTGATGATGGGACCCCGGAATTTAAAGTGGAAGATTATGAATGGGAGAACAAGAAGTATGTATTAAATAAGGAAACCAATGAAGTTGAAGAACAATTAATTGGTAGGTTTATACAATATCCGCTGAAATTAGCTTGGGCGATTACAGTACATAAGAGTCAAGGTTTAACATTCGATAAAGCTATTGTAGATGTAAATAGAGCATTTGCATCAGGACAAGTGTATGTGGCTTTATCAAGATTAACTTCTTTGGATGGATTGGTATTATCTTCTCCAATTAATGAGAGAGGTATTCCAATAGATCAATCGCTAAGTCATTTTACACAATCCAGTCAGTCTATTGAAGAATTGACTCCTCATTTAAAACTGGAAGCGCATCGATTTATCTATGATACTTTGCAATCAGCCTTTAATCTAAGCTTTTTGATTGAGCATTTAGAAGAACACTTGTCTACCTATGATAAGTTGGAGAACCTTTCTTCCAAGCAGACTTATAAGCCTTGGGCTAAGAAACTATTAGAAGAAATTCGTGAATTAAGAAAAGTAGGCGATGGATTTAGAAGGCAAGTTCATCAAATTATTACTGAAGAGAATGATGGGTATATCAACTTCTTGCATGAAAGAACACTTAAGGCACAAGGGTATTTTGATAAAGTTTTAAAGGAACATCATAAAAACGTTCAAGCACATTGGGATAAGCTTAAAACAGCAAGAGGTGTAATGGCTTACAGTAATGAAGTGAAAGAAGTGGCTTCTTACATCTATAATGTTGCTCAAAAAATGATTCGAGCAGAAAGGTTAGTGAAATCCTATATTGATAAAGCAGATTTAAAGAAAAATGGTATAGGGAAACCTAGTTTTGAGATCTCTGAACAGAAAGATGAGCCTGTTCAATTAGCTCCAAAACCTGAGAAAAAAGAAAAAAAGAAGTTCTCTCCTCATGTAGAAACATATATTTTATTTAGGAAGGGAAATGATGAAAAAGCAATTGCAAGGGAAATGGGGAAAACCGTTGGGACTGTTGAGACACACCTTGCAAAAAATATTGCACAAGGGAGAATTCAATTAAAAGAATTAGTTCCTTCTAAAACCCAAAGAGTTATAGAAAACGCGTTGGAAAAAACGAGAAGTAAATCGTTAAAAGCGATCAAAGAAGAAGTGGGAGCAAAGGCATCTTTTGCACAAATAAAGTACGTCATTGCAGCAATGGAAGCGATGTAAAAGCCTTTATTAATGATGTTTTTTATCTTATTAATCAGATAATTAATAGGATCTAAATTAGATTTTGTTGTTCTAATTTTAGTTCACAAACATTTGATTTTCGATCAATTTTGATAAATAATAGTTAATTGTACACTTTTTTAAGGTTGTTTTACAGTTTATTATTAAAATTCTTCGTTAATTGAATATATGACTACGAAAGACGGACATTATTATTACAACTAAAACATCATTGACATCATGGATATTTTAATTGCTATCACTCTACTGTTTCTTTTATGGAAACTGAGAAGAGTTATTTACAAGACAATGGCTTATTTGATGTATACACCTTATTACATTGTGACGAAAATTCATCAAAAAATTATGATGATGATGTACAAATTGGAACATCAAAAAGAGAATTTAAAAGATAGTCTAGCTGTGAGAAAACATGCATTCCATAAGGAATAAGAGCAACAACAAAAAGGAATCTCGGTGTGATAAAGCATCGGGATTTTTTTTGTTTTATACTTTTATACAGTCTCGATAAATTCCTAAAAGTCAATAAAAAAATTACAACTTCTTCTTACTTACTTCTTACTTCTTACTCTTTTTTTTACCTTTGTCCGTCTTAAAAGACATAACCATTTATTTAAAACGTCTTGGTGAACAAACAACAACGAGACATAAATAAGTATTAGAGATGATTATCGAACCTAAAACTAGAGGTTTTATCTGCTTGACAGCACACCCAACAGGATGTGAGCAAAATGTGATCAATCAGATTGAATATGTAAAATCTAAAGGAGCAATTGATGGTGCTAAGAAAGTATTAGTAATCGGCGCTTCTACAGGTTTTGGCTTAGCATCAAGAATTACAAGTGCATTCGGATGTGGAGCATCTACTATTGGTGTATTTTTAGAAAAAGCACCTTCAGCAGGTCGTCCAGCTTCTCCAGGTTGGTACAACAGTGCAGCGTTTGAAAAGCATGCTCATGAAGCAGGTTTATATGCTAAATCTATCAATGGTGACGCTTTCTCTAATGAGATCAAGCAACAAACTATTGATATGATCAAAGAAGATTTAGGTCAAGTTGACTTAGTAATCTACTCTTTAGCATCTCCAGTAAGAACTAATCCTAACACAGGAAAAAGACATAAATCAGTATTGAAGCCAATCGGTGATGTTTTCTCAAACAAAACTGTAGACTTCCATACAGGTAACGTTTCTGAAGTATCAATCCAACCAGCAACAGAAGATGATATCGCTAATACTGTTGAAGTAATGGGTGGTGAAGATTGGGAAATGTGGATCGATGCAATGAGAGAAGCAGGTGTTTTAGCAGAAGGAGCTGAAACTTATGCTTACTCTTATATCGGACCAAAATTAACTGAGCCAGTATACAGAAAAGGTACTATCGGTGCTGCAAAAGATCACTTAGAAGCAACAGCTCATAAGATCACTGAGAAGTTAGCAGATATGGGTGGTAAAGCAGTTGTTTCTGTAAACAAGGCCTTAGTGACTCAAGCGTCATCAGCTATTCCTGTAATTCCATTGTACATTTCTTTATTGTACAAAATAATGAAAGCGGATGGTATCCATGAAGGTTGTATCGAGCAAATCCAACGTTTATATGCAGACAGAATCTATTCTGGTGATATGAAATTGGACGAGAAAGGTAGAATCAGAATTGACGATTGGGAAATGCGTGACGATGTTCAAGCGAAAGTTGATGAGCTTTGGGCAATCGCTACAACTGAAAACTTATCAGAAATTGGTGATTTGAAAGGTTACTCTGATGACTTCTTCAACTTATTCGGTTTCAAAGTGGACGGTGTTGATTATGATGCAGACGTTAATGAAGTAGTTGAAATTCCTTCGTTAGCATAAAACATATATTCTTTTAAATAATACAAGCCAACTCGAATAACATCGGGTTGGCTTTTTTTATTTTATAGCTTGATTTAATTCTCCCAGAATTCAGGTTCAAAGGCATGTCCTTCTATTTCTGTTACTTCTACATTGAGGTCATTTCCAATGCCGAACAATTCCTTGTCAGATAGATTTTCTTCTAGCCAAGGAAATAGAATCCGCTCCTCAAATCTAATGTGATTATTGATGATCTGACTGAGAGCTAACCCTTGTTCGATAACATCAGTAGGCGTAATATTAATGTTCGTGATAATGTTACTAATGATATTATGATCGTTTAAAAATCTACGTTTGATTTTCTCATCATTAATTAAATAGGCTAGTGTATTTTCTTCTTCTGTAAAATGATTTCGAAGGTGATTTTCGTAATAATCATTGATGTACCGAACAGCAGTGAGCTGATCTGTATGATTAAGTTTCTTTAGACGATGGCAAAACACAAGTCCATGATGATGCTCATGAGATAATGGAATAAGGTTTTCGTTTCTTTTCATATACTTTATTGGGTAGGGTTTACTATAATTTACCGATTCTAAATCGAAATCTCAAGAGGTAATGATCAATAACTTTTACAATGCATACCTCAGTCTAAAAGAAAAGATGGCGACTGCACTTTTCTCTTGATTGTATACGGGGTTGATATATACTTGAACATCTGGAGAAATATTGACATGTTCCGTTAATTGCATATTGTAGTAAAGTTCTATACCTAATTGGCTTTCATCAATTTCAGGATCTACAGGTGCTCCAAGATCTACTCCAATTCCAATTTGATCATCTTTTACAATATTATAGGAGCAACCGGCCATGACCATATATCGCATAAGTGCTCCATCTCCTTGTGAGTAGGCTAATCTTGAAAATAGAGTTGTTTTATGAATAGAAGTAGAAGCAGAAAAACAAATCCCCTGGCTTTCATTCGAGATCAAATTACCTTCGCTATCAGTTCTTGCATCTTGATACCAATACGTAACATGGATATTCTCTCCATTAAGAAATGGAGTATGGGTATTCCAACCTAATTCAATCCAATATAAATATTCTCCTTTGGCAAAAGATTTAAAACTATTACTGATAAAGTTGGTTGGTTCTCCATTAGCATCATGGAAACCTCCGGCAACATAAGTGTTTTTAATAAGGTCTTTTGCTAGAAATGCACCACCAATTCCTTGGTTGGGAATCGCCATTGCAGGGTTATTAAAAAAAGCTTCACTCAGAAAACATTTGTAAGGGTTCAACAATGGAAAAAGATCAATAAAATCTCCTGGATCCATGATACCTAAAACAAATCCATATTTATTATTCTTGAAAGATTGCCTCCAATATAAGTTGGTTAATCCCCAACCCATATCTTTAAAACTTGCTGTACTTAGTGCAGACCCTGATTCATATCCTAAATGTCTCGGAGCAGTAGGTGTTAAGCTATGTCTATTTTCAATCTTAAAAATTAAGCCTCCTTGGGTGTCTTTGGTATTAACAGGTTCCCATGTACCAAAAAAGCGATATATTCCACTTGCCGCATTGGGTGAACCAGATTTTACATATGAAGAATGCTGTCCTAAAAACATATAATCCATTCCTATTGCTACATTATACTTTAGTTGAATGTATCTTTTGAAATCATAATAAGTGTCTAAAGGTTTATCCATGGGCTTTACATTTACCCAAGCATCTTTTTTCATGTCATCATTTAGAAGGTCAGCATCAACAGATTTAGAACCTCCTGTCATTTGTATTCTATCGTAGCCGGATTTTGTATTTTGTATATTTATTCTTTTTGACACTTGAACGGTATCAAGAAAGCTTCTCTTGTACATTGTAAACTCAGGATCATCTTTAAGGTCCATTAAATCTAATTCCATTTCAAGCATTTTATTTTCATTAAATTCTTGACCTACTTGTAGCATTAAATCGCTGCTGTCTGGAATATATATGTATCCATAGTCGGGGATAGTTTCTTTCTGAATGGCCCAGTATAAATATTCTCCTTCATCTAAAGTGATATTTTTCATTTCATCTGGAGCAAGGTTAACGGTGTCTTTGCCCAATTGAACCATCATACTATCTATTGTTGTATTCCTTATATATATAAAGGCACTATCATGGTTGGCATGTGTCGAATGTATATTCTTGATTATATTTTCAGCCTCCAATAAATTATTAATCGTAATGTCTTCAATTAATGCATAGCCTTTCTGATCAGATTCTATATCCCATACCTTTATAAACTTATCCTTGTGTTCCATATCAAAAACAAGAAGAAATTGTGCAGAATCAACAATGGTTAGGACATCAGATTTTACTGAAGGTAATAGATATACTTCTGTACTCTTATTGGTATTGGCGTTAAACCATTGAGCATTTGCTTCAGGTATATTACAACTGAAGTAAACAATAAATAATACCCATGGGGAGATATTATAACGGATAGTTTTTGAAAAATAGTTTTGTATGAGCGGTAACATGTTAATCTCTATCAATCATAGTATAATATAGCTGATAATAAGATATTTATTGAAGTGCACTTCAATAAAAATCGTAGTTAGTCTTTTCTTAAAATCAAGTATAATATACAAATCACAAATCAGTATTCGGATATCAAAAATAATGATTAATATCAAACAAAATAAATTAATTCTACTTTATTAACTGTATTTGATTTGGAGAGAGATGGTAGGTGTTTTTTTACGGAAGTATTTTTTCGTAACAGTTAAACACACCTTTTCTAAAAGTTACTTCACCAAGTTTTTGATATCCTATTTTCTCATACATCTTATTAGAAATGGGGTTTTCGATAAAGGCATCGAATCGGAGTGAAGTGAGTCCATTTTTAGTAGCAAGTTGTTCACCATAAGCTGTGATTTTCTTGGCTATTCCTTTCCCTTGAAACTTGGGGTCAACAGATAAGCGGTGCATGACTAAAAACTTATTAGTAGTGTTTAACCACTGGATATCATTGTACTCGATATCAAAATCTTGATTGAAAATGACATAACCCGCTAAATCATTATCTTCAAAGTAACCATAGGCGTTACTACTTTCCAGATCAGAAAGAATATCTTTTTCTGTTGGGTATTGCTCGTCCCATTGATCAATACCCATGCTTCTCATTTTAGAAATAACATTCTGAATTAATACCATAACAGTATTAAGGTGTTGGGAAGATAAGTTTTGTATCACTGCTTTTTAGGTTTAATTTGAATAGTAGGAGTTGATATTATTTGCTCATGATAAGATCCACTTTATCTAATTCTAATTTCAATGGCATAATTTGCTCTTGATAAGAAGTAATAAGAGAATCAGGTAAAGGTTCTGATGATGGTAACTCTTGTTTTCTTGAATCCACTTGTTTACCATTTTTCCAGAAACGATAACATAAATGAGGGCCTGAAGCAAGACCAGTTTTTCCTACATAACCAATTACGTCACCTTGAGTCACTCGCACACCTCTACGGATACCTTTCTTAATTTTATTCATGTGAAGGTATTGTGTGGTGTACACACTATTATGACGGATTTTTACATAGTTGCCATTGTACTTAGAATAAGTAGCCGCTATAATTTCACCATCTCCAACAGCATGAATCGGTGTACCAATTGGGGCGGCATAATCAGTTCCTAAGTGGGCTTTGTATCTTTTCTGAACTGGGTGATAACGACGTCGAGAAAAAGAAGAAGATATTCTTGAAAAATGTAAGGGTGCTTTTAAAAATTCTTTCCTTAAGCTATTTCCAAACTCATCAAAATATTCTTGTTTGCCGTTGTATTCATAATCAAAAGCATAATAGTCCTTTCCTAGATGTCGAAACATTGCAGCTTCAATATGGTCTATTCCTACAACAGAATCTTCCACCACTTTTTCAAAGAAAATGACTTTAAAACCATCTCCTTTTTGAATATGGAAGAAGTCAATTTGCCATGCGAAGACATCTGACAATAAGTTGACTAGTAAAGGTGACTCGTTTTGATCTGTTAATGTTTGGTATAAAGATGAAGTAATGTCTCCATGTACTTCTTTCTTCTGAAGTGTAACAGGTTTTTCCCCTTTATAGACTGTACAGCTGTCCTTAACATTGAAAACAACATAATTAATATCATCCTCCTCATAGATAAAGTAATCTACTCGGTTAGAGTCGGCTCCGAAAAGAAGTGTGTATTTCTGCCCATATTTTATTCTTCGAACATCAAACACACCTTTTGAGTTGTTGGCAAGTTTATAAATAGTGGAATAATCTATATCATACTTTGTCAAGACATCAGATAAATTCTGGTTTCTTCTAATCTTACCTTCTTTAACAACAAGGGTATCGATATTAATATTATAGAGATATTCTGAAGTATCCACTTCTACATAAATGGAGTCGGTAGTAAGTTGGTCATTTACTTCAGTATTATTATTTGAGGTCTCACAGCTCATCGCACCAAAAGTGATTAAGCCAGCAATGAAACCCTTGATTACATTCTTCATTATCAAAATTAAATCGGGAGGCTAAAATGTGAGTTTACATTCTAGCATATTATTGATATATCTGTAAAGCTAATAACCACATGCCTGCCCTACAATTAAACACCTAAAAATTGACAGACTATCACAACCTTTAACGCCAATTATTCTCAAGAACTACTGAAAACATTAACTGTGTACCCAATTATTATATTTTGTAATTAATTGAAAATCTGAAAAATAGATCTATTTTAAGATTAATTTGCATTATTTTATTACATGATGCTAAATGACATTGGAAAATTTAAACTTTATTAGAATTATGTCAGTTAATATTTATAAATTGCAATTATTACGAAATTGTTGAACCTGAAATTTTTGCTACTTCTACTTATAAAAGCGACATATAATAATTTGAATTAGTGTAATATATTTCAGCTATCTATCATTTCTACTTATAAAAAATACTTATTTATTAATAATTACATTTATGGTAAGACTATACTCAACGCTTACATGATAGTTCCTTGAACCTATTCAAAATCAAGACTTAATTTTAGGACTTTTCTTTCGCTACTTATATAATACTACAGTTTTAAACCCTGTAGTACGATCACTTATATATACTTATTTACAGCTTAATCTATTTCTACTGAATAGATAAATTATCGTTTATGCTTATATTTTCTACAAATCGATCACTAGCATACTTGTTGACAATCCTCTCATTATTATTCACTATATCAACAACTAATGCACAAGCACCTTCGGACGGAAGAGTGTATCACTTCGACCCTTCTTCATTGAGTGGAGATGTTTCTTCATGGAGCATTACAGGTGAAGGCGGAAATCCTAATCTAACATTCACTGGAGATGCAGGCTACAGACCTACCATCTTGAGTAATGGTGTTTCAGGAAACAAAACAATCCAGTTTAACAACTCTGATTACTTATACAGTACCACAGCACTTCCTGATATGAAGTCAGTGTACATTGTATTCAAAATTGATGGATTAAATGCTTCAGCTTCAACTTACCAAAATGTAAATCTTATTGGTGGTGGAAGTAAACAAGTAATTTTATCTGCAAAAGATTTTTCTTACTCAGCAGAAAGAGGTTTCCGATTCAATGTTACAGGAGGAGGACAAGGTTTTAAATACAGCCTTGATTTTAATGAAACTTACACTACTGGTACTTCAGCATCGGGAGATTCAGATCCTAAATGGAGTTATGGTACTTGGCACATCTTAGAATTAGAATTTACTAATGCAACAATTGCTGATTTAGATCTTGGTGATTACTCTAAAATCTTTATAGGTGCACTGCCATTTAACAATCATGGAGCAGTAGAAAATAATACTTTCCAAGGTGAAATTGCAGAGATTATTGTTTATGACAAAAAAGTAGATGATGTAATTGCTTCAGGTAACACACTGCATGAAGATGTTGAGACTTATCTAGATTCAAAATACAATCTTTATTCATCTAGAGTATGGTATACAACTACAGGTGGTGGATACAAAACATTTACTGATGCCAATTCTTGGACTACGAGTTCAAATGGTGTTGGTGGTACTAATGGTGTACCTTTACCTAACGATGAAATTCACATTTTAGGTGGACAAACAGTTACTGCTACAGCAGATAATTTATACTTCTCTAAGATGGTTGTTGAAGAAAACGGCATCTTGGATTTAGGAGAAACTACAGGGCACAACTTCCAAACAATACAAGGTTCTGGTACTATTACTTTAAAAACAAACGATATCCCATTAGGATATGGTTTGGACCCTACAGTTGGATTTTATTCTTATGATGCAGCAACTGGAAAAGGGGGTACTCTAAGATTTGAAGGAGGTAACGATATTGTATTAAATAGTGGATTTAACTACGAATTTGGTAACGTTGAAATAGATATCAACGGAAACAATTTTTATGCTCAAGACCTTGATATCAATGGTGATTTAAATATCGTCAGTGGCAATTTTGTCTTTGGTGATTTTTCTGGAGCAACATATGTAGAAACAGCTTCAACGCTGAATATTGGTCATTCATTATCTATTGCAACTAATGGTGGAATCGATACTCACGCTAACGATACACAAAGTCATATTATCAATATCAACAAAGACTTTTTAAATGAAGGAAATGTTGATGCTCCTAAATTATCATTAAGAGCTATTGATGAAGTAGATGAACAAAAATTCGAATTTAATGGGGCAACAGACATCTATCAAGTTTATGTTAACAAGGGGCTTACAAGTAGACTAAGTATCTCAGCGAATTCATCAGCGAACCTTACATTAGGTAATGATGGTAAAGGTTTAACCATTGTCGAAGGTATTTTAAATACTGGAGGTGGTATTCGTTATGATTTCAATAATGCCTCAAATAGTAGCTACTCTCATTCTCTTCCTGAAGCTGCAACTCTTGAAATTGGAGCAGGAAGTATTTTAACTATGAGTGGTGGATTTGTATTTTATGTATCAGGTAAGATTAATCTTGATGGAGGTATATTCGATATATATAACGATGGAGTGAACAACCCTACAATGGGTATCGTTTTAAGAGAATTATCACAATTGGA
This sequence comes from Flammeovirga sp. SubArs3, assembly GCF_947387565.1. Classification (NCBI taxonomy): domain Bacteria; kingdom Pseudomonadati; phylum Bacteroidota; class Cytophagia; order Cytophagales; family Flammeovirgaceae; genus Flammeovirga; species Flammeovirga sp. SubArs3. Next base: position 380,870 of record NZ_CANDOA010000002.1, read on the forward strand.
AGTAAACAGTGGTACGTTAAAGTCTACAGTGATTCGTCCAACGGTAGGTTCACTTTCAGCTATACACAGAGGTTCTATAAAACTATACGGTGGTACTACTCACCTTTATGGTACATCCCAAGCTTTTTATACGCTAGTATTACCTTTCTCAGATAACTCTTTCGAGATGTATGATGGAGCAGAGTTAAATATCTATGCAGAAAATGATAAAGGTATTCATATTGATGCTAACCCTGAAAACGTAAATGTAGAGGGTGGTGAAATCAATATCTTTACAACTGCAGGAAATAACTTTATTCTAAATTCATCAGCACCTCTTTATAATGTAAATACTTATGGAGATGGAACTGTAAAATTAGCAGAGGCTACCTATTCATGGAGTGGAAATAATGTAGTGACTCCCGCTAACGATTTATACATCAATGGATCATTAAACCTTGCTGCTAGTAAGTTGGACGGTAACAACAAAGACTTATACATCAAGAAAAACCTAATCCTATCAAAAGAAGAACCATTTGTATATACAGGTATTCAAAGAAATACAGGAACTAATCAAGCAAATTGGTTCCAATCTTCGGTAAATTGGATCAACTTTATTGGTAATGATGATTCAGAATTAAATGTTAATTATGCTGTAGCAAGTGATGTTAGTTTCGAAATAGGGAATGTGTCATTAGGTAATTTTAGAATCAATAAAGATACACAAGACAAGAAAGTAACATTAGTTGCCCATTCTAGTTTTGCTATTTCTGATGACACCGAAGCTACAATCGGATACCATGAAAATGAGTCTAACTTAATTGATTTTGAAGGAGACTTTGAATTACTTTCAGGTATTTTTGATCATAGAAATTATTCTGTTCGATTATTTAGAACAGGTGCTACAGTAAAGAACTTTGGTACATTTGGTATTTATGATGGAACAAAAACATTGTCGGATACTGAAGGTACTGCAGGTGTACAAGCCTTATTAAAGTTTAGAGAAGGTGATGTAACCATCGAAACAACCGACAACGCTGTATTTGGTAACGTTCGTATCTACCTTGAAGATCACACATTAAGTTTTACAAGTGATGTGAAATTTAATCGTGTACAATATGTTTCAGGTACTGTGGATTTACAGGATTATCAGTTAACTATCGATCGTTTTACATTTGGTACTGGGTACGTTTTAAATTGTCCAAGAGATGGGGATAATAATTTAATCAATGCAGGTTGTGAGGATGCTATTATTCCTCGTTTTGGTACTGGTACTTTAAAAAGAAGTAACTCAAATATCAAAACATATAATAACTTCTTTGTTACGAATGGTAAAGCTTCTAGTGGTGGCTTAAGATTAAAAGTAGATAATAACAGAACTGACTTTGAGTTTGTAAATATCCACGATAAGTTAACCAACAAAAAATATACAGCATCACATGATGATGACGCCATCTATATGGCCAACTCTCGTAGATATGGCGGTATAGCCCTTCACTTTCCGGTTGCTATAAGAGATGATAATTCAAATTATATCTATACACCTGCCAGTGTTGTTTTGACCAATGTAGATGATAATAATTCTGGTTATATTTCTGTATCACCGGCATTATCTCAATTACCTACTGCCAATCAAGATTCAAATGATGAATTATTAGGTGTTTATTGGAATGTAAAACGTTCTTCTTTTACAGAAGATGCGACTTTACCAACAGTAAGATGGTTCTTCGAAATCCCTAATGATTTTGGTTCAGGATTAAATCCATTTACTTCTAACTCTAATGACTTAACAGATTCTGAATTAGAAGATTTGGTTCCTGGTAAAGTATTAGACAACGATAGTTATATCAGACAAAACAATGCAAATGTATCTAGTACTTATGAGCGTATCAGTTTTGATGCTCCGGAAATAGATGCTAATGGCGATATTACCAACCCAACGGTAAGTGATATTAAAAGAGATATTATGCTAATGTCTAGATGGGATGGAAACTTAGCGTTTAATCCTCTAGATGTATACCAAGATAAACTAGTATTTGCATTCGAAGAAAATTACGATGGTTCTGATAGGTTTGTTTTAGAAAATGCAAACTACACAGTAGGTCATCCAACTCGTTTTGATGGTGCACCAAGAATTATGGTTTACCAAAATAAACTAGCATTAGATGGTGATGGTAAATATCAGTACAACTATGGTGCTGGGGAAGGGGATAACTCTTGGGATAACCCTTTAAACTGGTATGTTTTAGACGAGTCAAAATATGACGATGCTGATGCTTTAACTCCAATTGGAGCTGGTGGTCAGATTCCGACAAAAAATGATGTTGTAATTCTTGGTACTGAAGATTTTGATGCAACAGGAATTATCATCAATACAGGTAAAAGTACATTAACCTACAGTGAAGCAGAGTACGATAATGGACTAAATACTTACATTCAAAAAGATATTGAAGTAGCGGAATTAAAATTTGAGCACTCTGAAAGAAGACGAGGTAATATTGAAGTTTACGGTGGTGATCTGAAAATTGGTAAAGTAACAGGTGCAGGAGAGCTAGCACTAAACTTTGGTAAAGATGATGATCAAGATTATTTCGAGCCTAAATTGATAGGTGACTTTGGAGAGTGGACCAACAATCCGATTAGTATCTTAAAGTTGATGTTCCCTTTTAGGTTGAAAGGTACTTCAGGTGAAGAATCGATCACTACTTTAGCACATGCAGCAGATCATGGTGCAACAGCATTAACAAAAATGCCTCAATTGAATTTATCAAAACTTCCAATTGTAGAATTACATTCGGGAGCATGTTACTTTGACTATGACTTTGAAGCAGAAGCTATAGAAGTGAGATATAGAGGTACATTATATATCGATGGTGAAACTACAAATGGTAACATCACTTTAAATGACACCTTAAGAGTACATAATGATGGTGCTATTATCTTCGGTAAAGAAGGTAGTCATCCAAAAACAATCAATGCAGGTACTTTATTCTCATCACAGAGATCATCAGAAGGTGTACTTGAAAACCAGAACTATATATACATCGAGCAAGGGATAGCAACAACACCTGTTCATCATACCTTAAATGTTTCAAAGAATTTAAAAATCAATGATATTCTTTACTTTGATTTATATGGTGGAGGAATCAATGATAGTGATGGAGCAACAGATGCACAAGCTTCAAAAGTAACATTAAACTTTACTGGAGATGAAGATGCATCATTCGAGTATCCTGATGCAGAGCAAAGAGCATCGATTGAATTATATGATGTATCGTTTAATAGAGGTAAGTCAACAACTTTCACAATACAGGATCCATTCACTATTGCTAAAACAGCAGATGGAGACACAGAAGAAAAGCCTTTCCTAATCAATAGTGGTACTGTTGTATTAGAACCATCTTCTGCTTGGAATGTAGAACTAAATTCAGGAGGTGAAGAATATTATATTCCTTCTGATGCAGGTTTAATCGTAAAAAATAATGCGACAGTAACAATTTCTTCTACACATGCTACAACTGGTGGTATGTTATTAGATGGTCTATTGGAAGTAGATGGTGGTACTGTCGATTTTGATGAAGGTTCTTACAACTATATCAGTTATGGTATTTCTGGTAATGCCATGATTAATGTAAAAGCAGGTGAGTTTGTTGTCGGCGGACAAGTTCGTAGAGTATTGAACAACGATAAAGGAGCACTTCACTTCTATCAAAGTGGTGGTACATTTACTGTTGGTGGCCAGACTCTTCCTAGTAATTACAATCAAAAAGCAATATTTGAAATCGTTGATGATGGATCTATTAATTTAGATTTCACTTATGATGAGTCTAATCCTACAACTTCTTTTACGATCAAAGGATCTACTTCTTATGGAGCTAATGATGTTAGTTTATTACTAACACCAACTACACAATCATTAAGTAATTTCTATGAGAATGAAGACACAAGTTTACCTTCAAGAATTCTTATTGAAGGAGACAATTCATCAACATTCTCTATTCATTCAACTTTACCATTGGGTGATACAGAAGTGAAAAGTGGTACTGTAAAAGTACTGGAAGACGATTTGTATTTCAGTGGTGATCTATTAATCAACGCAGGAACTACTTTTGAACAAGGGATAAAAGACGTATGGTTCGATGAGAATATTTACAACTCAGGAACGTACGAGGCCGAAAACACAACGACTTATTTCAATAAAGCAACTCAATATTTATACGATAGAGATGCAGATGGATCTGCTTTGGGTGTTTATAATTTCGGAAACGTAAAAGTAACTCAAGAGACTTCAAAGTTAATTATTACTTATGCACAGACAGAAAATGGGCAAAATGGTATTTTAATTAATGGTAACCTTGAGCTAGGTGAAGGTGCTAGAATTGGCCCAAAAACGAATGATACTGGTTTAATACAATCTGATATCTATTTACTAGGTGATTTATTCTTATCTAACGGTACTATCAGTAATGATAATTCAGGTAATGGTAAATTATATATGGCGGGTACTTCGAATCAAATTATCAATTCTGAAGAGGGGACAATCTACAGTATGGTGATTGATAATACGAACCACGCTTCTTTAAAAGATCCAGATAATGAAGATCTATTCCTGACTTTGACAATCGAGAATTGCTTACAATTAAAAAGTGGTAATCTTCAGATTGATGAGAATACTTTAATTATTGAAGAAGGAGCATCTATTACAGGTGCAACGAATGCATCAACATTAAATGACTTCAGTAATACAAGTATGATCGAAGTAACGGATAGAAACCGTAACGGCGGTGTATATGTGATGTATGCTAAAACGGAAACAAAATCTTCGGTTGTTCCATTAGGTGTTGGTAGTAAGTTTACACCAATTGAATTGGACTTAACAACAGGAGCTACTACTGATAATTTTGGAGTTTCAATCAATGTATTGAACGAAATTCCAGTAAAATCTATAGAAGAAGGTTTAACGCAAGCTGATGCTAGAATTATTGATTTTGGTTGGTACATTAATATGGTGAAATCCAATTCTTCAAGATCAATAAGAGATATTCCGACAGGTGTTCAATTAAGTGTTAACCTACACTACAATGATGAAGATATTATCAATGGCGGTGATGAAACAACTTACCTTCCATCTGTAAATGTGGGGAATGCATTCTATGATTTCACTGTAAACGATGTTTATGAGAATGATAATTACGGTACAGTGTTAATTAATGCTGCATTGATGGCCAATATAAATGCGTTATTACCTGCCAACTTACAGGAATCGAAATTTGAGTCATTAATGGTAATAGGGCACCCAGATGATATTGCAGATCTAACACCTATTTTTAGAACGCAACCAAGACAAACAATGACTCAAGTTGACAATGATGGTTTAACTGAGTTGGCTTGGAATTCTACTTCTTCTTGGCAACGTTATGATTACTCTTTAGGTAGTTATGAAGCATTGCAACCTACCGACGATGTACCAGGTTTAGGTGCAATAGTTAGAGTAAGAAGAGGTACAGCAGTAGTATTAGATCAAGATGTTGAACTTTCTGAAATCACAATAGAAGATGAAAATACAACTTACTACGATGGTAAATTAATTATTGCAGCAGGTTCAGAAGGAGCAAGTTTAGGTAAAGTTGATGGTAAAGGTTTAATCATCATGAGAATCGAGAGATTGATCGATGATAACTGGTCAGAATTCTTAACACTAAATAATGGTGGTGTTATTATGGATATCACTGGTAATGCTACTTACACTGATGTAGAAAATAAAAATGGTGACGGTTCATATGCGAATGATTTTATCGAAGTAAATGCCGCTACCAATGTTGCAGGTATTAATGAGTTAACACTTGTAGCTCCAGACAATGGTTTAGGTGCAGAAACTTATCCTGTGTATACATTAAATAGTAACCTTACTATTGGAGATAAAGGTCTAACAGTAAATGATGGAACAACACTAATCATTGGTAATAATAATGAGGTGGAAGTGGAAGTGATGACGGATTTAACTTTAAAGAAAGATCCTGATATGGCTGAAAACAACCATGCGAGGTTATATATTAATGGTGGTTCTAAATTAGTTATTCATGGTAACTTTATTGCAGAAGCAGGTACTGTGATTAAAAGTTTCAATAGTAAATCGGGTGAAAAAGAATTTGTCTTTAAAAAGGATATTACTTTCGAATCGGGTGTAGTTCTAAGTGATAATGATTTAACATTTATCTTAGATGGTACTACTACTCAGCATGTACAGGTGGGTAATACGAAAGATATGCCGTTGAAAAAAGTAGTAGTGATGAACACATCTTCTGAAACTACTGAAGAGGCAATCCAATTACAAAGTAACTTATTTGTTGGTGAAGAATTAGATCTTACTGACGGTAAAATTGCTTCAAATGGTTTCTTGTTCCATAGAGGAGCAATTAACTATGATCCTGATGCGGTAGTGAACAAAGCTTTTGCTTCTTATATAACTGGTTTAGCACATTTCTTAGTAGAAGCAAACCATGAAGGAGCAACTTTCTTCCCTGTAGGTAACTTGGCTGATTTCCATCCAATTGGAGTAGGACAAATTGAGCAGAAAGACCCAGGTTTCTCACATAAAACAATTGATGCTGGACAATCTCATATTGTATGGCAAGTTGAATATGTAAGCGGTAAGAAAATAAAAGGCGATGGTTCGGATTTAGATTTACCTGCTGATATTAATACAGTATATACAGAAGGGCACTGGGAGTTAAACCCAATAACGGTTGGAGAAACATTAGCTCGTCAGTCTGAAGAATTTACAACTCACGTCAATTTTATATTTGATGGTAAACTGGATGGCTATGCAGCTGCAGAAGATGTAAGATTGTTATATCACACAGACGGTGCTGAAACTTGGGATTACTTACAATCAGGAGAGCCAGATTATCTACCTGCTGATGGTGTGATCCAATCTACTCCAATTACATTCTATGGTACTCGTCCAAGTGGAGGTGGTTCTAGATTAATGTCGAATGCAAGAACTTTATCTGAAGTGATTGGAAATCCAGGTAATGATAATAATATTATTTCGGTGTCCAATGCAGGTGATGACCTTCCTGTAGAGCTAGTATACTTCGAAGGCGAGCTTGCAGATAATGGTGTAACATTATCTTGGAGTACTGCTGCCGAATTAAATAATGAAGGTTTCTATATTGAAGTGTCAATTGATGGAAGAAACTACGAAGAAATCGCTTTTGTAGAAGGTCAAGGTAACTCAAATATTACGAACAATTATTCGTATATTCATGAAAGACCATATGGAGGTCAATCGTACTATAGATTAGTGCAAGTAGATTTTGATGGACAGTATGAGATCTTCGGACCTGTGGTAATCAACAACGAATCTGAAGATACGGAAACGGTCAATGAAGAATCAGTATTGATTTATCCAAACCCTAATAATGGCGATGTGGTGAATATTCAGTTCACTAATTTCGACCAAGAAGTACAAGTTGTATTAATGAACAACAATGGATTAACAATTGAGTCTATCACTCATAATCCATCAGAAGATCCTGAAGCTTCATTTGGTGTAAGGGATTTACCTTCTGGTATGTACTTAATTAAAGTGATCGATGCGAAGAAATCAGTCGTAAAAAAATTGATAATTCGCTAATTATATAAGCAGAGTGGGAAAGGCTATCACCAATTGGTGGTAGCCTTTTTGTTTTTTATTAAGTATTTATGATAAGATTCTAAGAAGTTGGTGAGGAAAATTTATGCTCTTGTGTTCTTTGTTTACATATTTGCCCCTTGGTATTACTAACGTATGCTATACATAATCTTATCACCCAATGATTAACTACCAGAAAGTAGCTATTTTGCTGCTATTCGCTTATTTGAATACTACTAATAATTTTCTCTTTGCTACTACTTGTTTACCCAAAACCAATGACACTAATGAATGGATTGATAAAATATCTATTGGTAACTACCAATTAGAACAATCTATGAGTAATGGTTTTGAGACTGTAGAGACGAGATTTACTTTTGATGCGTCAAAAGAGTATTCTATTACTTTAACTCCTGGTTTCCGAACAGCAATGATTCCGGAAGGCTGGGCCATATTTATCGATTTAAATCATGACAATGATTTTGACGATGATCATGAGGTATTACTAGAACTCTCACCAGAATCTGGTACGATAACCTCTGCTTTCCAATGGTATATTCCAGGTATGAAATCAGATACTTATACCGTTAGGATTGGTATGAAATACAATGATATTCCATTCTCCTGTTCTTTTGATGAAAAAGCGGATTATGTTGATTTCGTTGTTGATCTCCAAGCCCCTTCATTGCTGATTCCTCAAGAACATTACATCAGCGGTAATAGTATATCAGTTGCATTTGATGATGATATAGGTACCAATAAAGATGTCGTTCTTATTGATGAAAATAATCAAGAATATCATCAGCAAAGTTCTTCTGAAATAGTTACTTTTTCAGATTTACAACCTAATAAGGAGTATACTATAAAAGCTAAATCTTCTGATGAATTACTCTATTCAGTACCTTTTAAGATAAAAACACTAGCTACTAATTCTACCATTAAAATTGAGGATAAAGCATCTACTATTGTTTCCTCTCCAATCATTTTCTCTGACCCAAGTAGTTTAAACGAAACCTATAATAGTCGAGAAAAAAGAGTCCATAAGTTTAGTACATCAAATCCAGATGCAGTGGTCGGTATTGAAGTCAATTATTGTGAGCTACAAGCCAATAACGATTACTTAATAGCCTCTTCTGAAGAAGTGTTCTCAATCAAAAATCTAAACTTTTACCTGACAGGAGACGTTGCTAAAGGCAGAACATTTTTCTCTAATTCCTCTGAAGTATTTTTCACTTTTATGACCAATGCTTCTCAGAATTTTGAAGGTTTTGAAGTAGTTGTTTTTGAGGCATTACCCTTGGATCAAGAGTTTACTATTCTACCTGGAGATCACTTTGCTGAAATTGTTTTTGATAACAATGCAAACGATGTTTATACATTGGAATTACAAGATAATACAACGAAAGAGTTCTCCATTTATACGACTACATCTGATCATTATCTCATAGAAGGGTTATCAAAGTCACATACCTATAAAGTTAAGATTAGAAAGGATGGTTATGCATTTGGTACAGAAAAAACATTTGCAACTTTATCGTCAGCGCCTCAATTATTATATAAGGCGTCTTATACTGATCAAATAGAATTGTATTGGGAAGATGAAAGTGCTGAATATTATAAGGTAGAAGTCAAAAATGGTGAAGAAACCAATATTGAAGTCTTTTATTCTAATTATGTATCGGTAGAGGATTTAATTCCAAATACAGCGTATCAATTTAGAATTCGATCTAACAATTCAGCTTGGTCAGAATGGGTAGATATAAAAACATTAATGACTGATGTTTATGTGATGGAAGCACAACCTTTAACAGTAGATCAGTTAACACATACTGATCCACAAGGTTTAAATAGTTTTTACCATTCCAATCAACAAATTACTCAGCTTTTAAAACCAATTGATCAACAACATAAAGTGTCTTTTGATTTAGTTGATTTCTACCTAGAACCAGGAATCGATTATTTAGAGATTTACAATGGCGATACCGATGAACTGATTACAAGAATTTCAGGAGACTATTATCCAGTTGCACCTGTTGTAAGTACTCATGTATCAGGTGAGCTTAAATTGGTTTTCTACAGTGATGCATCAAATACTGGCGTTGGTTGGGTGGCAAATGCTTCATCCATTAGAAAAGCTCCAGAAGCACAAATTTTAGCCATAACTGATCAAAAAATACAGTTGTTATTTGATGGGAATAATGAGTCTCTACACTATAAACTGAAACAAAACGGTGAAATTGTAAAAGAAGGAACAACAGCTTCTGAGCAATTAAATATTACTGATTTGATTAGTTCTACAAACTATGAAGTGGTATTTATTTATGCAGACCATGTTGATCAATCGTCATTTAGATTTCAAACTAAAGGATCTGCTCCACTTCTTCAGTTGGCTAGAGTATACGATTCAAAAGCCTATTTTACCTTATCAGGTTTTGAAAGCCAAGATATGGTTACCATTTTAATTAATGATGAAGAACTGGTTTTTAATGCTACCGAAGAGTTGGAAATCGATAATTTAGAACCGTCAGAACTGTATACCATTGCTGCGAAATTTGGTGATTCAGAATATTCAGAAGAGATTCAGTTTAAAACAAGAGCAGAAGGGTTAAATGGGTATTTTCAGCTTCAACCAACAGAGTTTTTTAGTAAAGTAGGAGAAGTAGATTATGAAGTAAGTATAGATTTAGCTTATCATAATCTAGATTTTGATGCTCCTGTACTGTTAGATATGGAAATTGTAGGGATGTATGAAACGTATCAAATCTCAAATAATTCAATCTTGAGGGTGCTGCCACAATCCAATAATATTGTATCTGGAGTGATCACAAAAGAAATGTTGGAAGAGATTAGAGATATTCCATTAGGCATCAACGTAAAGATGAAAAATACTGATGGGAAAACGGTCTTTGATAATAATGGTGAGCCATTCTATTTGTCGTTTCCATTTAAAATTATGGCCGCCGCTTCAGTAAATCAAGGAGATGAATCTTTGAATTTAACAGTGAGTAATGCCTCGCAAGTACAAGAAGTAATTTTAGATGGAAAAAGTACGCCGTTTATCATTGAAGATGGAGTATTGTCATTGGATTTGCCCGAATGGTTGTCTCAAACAGATCATTATATTCGATTAGTCAACGACCAGTTTTATGATGACTTGTACTTTACAGTCGGAGGAGAAAGAGTACTTGATATTCCTACTCTAGCCATCACAAAGGATTCGACGGCTTTGTCTATCGCTTTTGATGATGTATTTGCTGCAGAAGGATATGAAATAAAATGTGTCAATCTTAATAATCAACGTTCTTCTTCATCAGTAATCTCCAATACAAACTTAACCATGGATGTTGAAGAAGCGACTAGCTATTCAATTGCTATTAGAGCTTTATTTGAAGACGAAATTACTTCGGAATGGAGTGAACCAACTACGGTTTATGTTAATAGAGTGACGTTTGAAAATCCTACTATTTCAATACTTCAGATAGTTGATAATGCGATTTCTTTTGAATGGAATAACATCGAAAATGCTGAATTTTATTCTGTTCAAGTAGAAGGAATCGATCAAATAACAGAGCTAGAAGCAGATATCACCTCTTTTGAATTATCTGATTTGACTCCTAATACTACTTACCGACTGGCGATTACTACTATATATGCCAATGATGAAAAGAAAGTAAATACTGACTATATCGAAGTAACTACAATTCCTGGAGTTTCAACCTTGGAAAATCAGTTAGCGGAAAATCTAGAAATTCATGGTACAGATCCATTGTTGAATACTCAAAAGCTGAGTTTCTCTAGAGACTTTTTAGAGACACCAACTTATTTTATCTATGATGCAAAAGGACATCTGATCGACAATGGAGCATTGACAGGAAAGGAGTTAATATATACACATTTACCTAATGGATATTATCACTTAATTTTGAAAGAAGGAGAAACAGTTCACCGTTTTCCATTCGTTCGTTAACTTTTGAATCTATTAAGAGCGATACTTTCAATCAATTCCGTACTTTTGCAGGGAAATTTGATTAATTAAGTATATGAGTCTCATTAACGTAGATAAGTTCGAACAACATTTAAAGGATAGTTTAAAGAATAACACTTTTGTAAAAATCACTTTATCGAATAAACGAGTAAAGGAAAATGACCTTAAATCTATTAATGGTAAATTGGTAGAACTAAAAAAAGGACTTCACCTTTCGTGTTTATATAGATACCCTACAAAAGATATTACTAAAAATTACCCTGTTGAAGAAGTGGTGGAAAAGGTGATGAAATACCTTGAAGAAAACTTCTATAATGCAGATTTATATACTGTTGAAGCAGATTATCACTTATTGATCTCTCCAAAGAATTCTGCAAAACTTAGAGTAAAAGCAGCGTCGACAAAAGAGAAACCAAAACTTCAACACGATAAGCAAAAGAACCGCCTTATTGGTACTAAAGACAATGTTTATTTACAAGAACTTGGCGTTACCACCAAAGAGTTTAAAGTAAAGAACAGTATGCAAGATAAATACCGTCAGCTTAATAAATATGTTGAGATTATAGATGGTATTTTGAAGAATGTAAAATTCGATGCATCCTACAATGTTGTGGACATGGGGGCAGGGAAAGGCTACTTGACTTTTGGTTTATACGATTATTTAACGAACGTAATTAAGCAAAAGCCACATGTTATCGGTGTGGAAATGCGTAAGGAGTTGGTCGAGAAATGTAATGGTATTGCGGAGCGTTCAAAATTTGATGACCTTGAGTTTGTCGAAGGAACTATTAAAGAAGCGGAACTTCCAGGGATTGATTTACTGATCGCTTTACATGCTTGTGATACTGCTACAGACGATGCGATTTATAGAGGAATTCAAGCACAGTCGAAAGTGATTGTATGTGCACCTTGTTGTCACAAACAAATCAGAAAACAAATTAATCCAGAAGACTCCTTAAGTAAGATTACACAGTTTGGTATTTTAAAAGAACGTCAGGCTGAATTATTAACGGATGGTATTCGAGCGTTAATAATGGAAGCTTACGGTTATAAAACAAAGGTTTTTGAGTTCATCACTACAGAACATACACCTAAAAATGTATTGGTCGTTGGTGTTCAAGAAGAGAAAAGAACAACTCCAAAACCTGAGGTAGTAGAGCAAATCAATGAAATAAAGCGTATTCATGGTATAACTTCTCATCATCTTGAAGAGTTGTTAGAGATGAACGCAACTATTTCGTAATTTCGTAAAGTACTTGTGTTGAGCTGAAATATTTTGTTTCTCTATTCCGCAAGTAACGATTTGATTACATATATATATAAAAGTGTTGAAAGTGAATATCACTTTTCGCCACATCAAAAAAATATAATTTCTTGAAAAAAGAATTTCATCATATAAAAGCAGAAAGTGATAAAGCACCAAGAGCCGTTTTGGTTGGTGTATCACTTAAAGATCAAAAGTTAGAAAAGGCAGAAGAATACTTAGACGAATTGGCATTCTTAGCTTCTACTTTAGGGATCGAAACCGTAAAAACTTTTATTCAACGTTTAGACCACCCCGACAAAAGAACTTTTGTAGGTAAAGGTAAGTTAGAGGAGATTCTAACTTTTGTAAAGGCGGAAGGAATTGATACAATCATTTTTGATGATGATTTATCTTCTGCTCATGCAAGAAACTTGGATAAGGAAATTGAGGATGTAATGATCATTGACCGTTCATTACTAATTCTTCAAATCTTTGCCATGCGCGCAAAGTCTGCACAGGCAAAAACTCAGGTAGAATTGGCACAATACCAATATATGTTGCCAAGACTGACCAACTTATGGACTCACCACTCTAGACAAAGAGGTGGTGTAGGTATGAAAGGTCCTGGTGAAACAGAATTGGAAACAGATAAGCGTATTATTCGTGACAAAATATCTTTGTTGCGAAAGAAATTAAAGAAAATCGAGACGCAGTCTGACTTACGAAGAAAAAACCGTGATCGTGAGGTTCGTGTAGCATTGGTAGGGTATACCAACGTAGGTAAATCTACGATTATGCGATTGCTAAGTAAAGCAGATGTATTCGCAGAAAATAAACTCTTTGCAACCGTAGACTCAACAGTAAGAAAGATAACAATGAACAATGTTCCTTTCTTGATGACAGATACTGTAGGATTTATTAGAAAGTTACCTACTACACTGATTGAATCTTTTAAATCTACTCTAGACGAAATTGTAGAGGCAGATATTTTGATTCATGTTGTGGATATCTCTCATGAATCTTTTGAAGAGCATATCGAAATAGTAAACAAAACATTATTGGAAATTAAAGCGACAGATAAACCTACATTGCTTGTTTTCAATAAAGTAGATAACTATGTGGATAGAGAGTATCCTCCATTTGAGGATCATCCTCCTGCAACTCTTGAAGAATGGAAGGAAAGCTACCTTGCAAAAGAATACAATCACATCTTCCTTTCTGCGATTAAGAAAGAAGGTGTTGATGAGTTAAAACGTAAGATCTTTGAATTGGTATCTGATAAATTCTACAAGATTTATCCTAATCACCACTCATTTGCTTATAACCAATTGTGGTTGGATAACGGTGGAGAATGGCCAATGCAAGAGAGTAGTTCAGACGAAGACGAATAGGAAAACATTATTCTCTTATTCTAGTTATACATTCAAGAAATGGAGATATATGAAAGTATGTCTCCATTTTTTATAGAAGAATGAAGTGGACTACATTCAAAGGAAAAGTATTTCTTAATGAAACTAGAAACACATAACTTCGACCTTTAATTTTATTGAATTACATATTGATAGAAGTAATACCATTTCAAATCAAAGCATCAGATGAAAAAACTTTTTTTACTACTTCTTATATTTTTATCCCTTCAAGGGTATTCTCAATCAAAAGACTCTGATTTACAGAAAATACAATCCATTTTAAATAAGCAGGAAAAAGCTTGGAATAGAGCAGACTTAGAAGGCTTTATGGATGGCTATTGGGAATCTGAAGATCTATTATTTATTGGAAAAAGTGGTGTAACCAATGGATGGCAAGCTACTTTGGATAATTATAAAAGATCATATCCGGATGCGAAAGCGATGGGTAAACTTCATTTTACGATTCTTAAAACAGAAAAATTATCAGATAATGTTGCCTTGGTAATAGGCAAGTGGCATTTGTCAAGAGAATCAAAAGACTTAGAAGGACATTTCTCCTTAACTTGGAAAAAAATCAATGGAAAATGGGTGATCATTGCTGATCATTCATCATAATCTATACCCTTAAGAAAATCATGAAATTAGATATATTAGTCATCGTTGCCCACCCTGATGATGCGGAATTAAGCTGCTCAGGTACATTAGTAAAAGCCATTCAACAAGGTAAAAAGGTTGGTATTGTAGACCTTACCAAAGGCGAAATGGGAACAAGAGGTACTCCTGAATTAAGAATGGAAGAGGCTGAAAAAGCATCCAAAATTATGGGGTTATCTGTTAGAGAAAACTTGGGGTTTGCAGATTTTTATTTCAAAAATGATGCGGAACATCAAAAGGAAGTCTCTCGTATTATTCGTAAATATCAACCGGATATTATTATCACAAATGCTGTAGAAGACCGCCACCCAGACCACGGAAAAGGAGCAAGGTTAGTTATTGATTCATGTTTTATGAGTGGATTGAGAAAGGTGGTTACTATAGAAAATGGTAAAGAGCAGGAGCCTTGGAGACCTAAAAATGTATTTCATGTAATCCAGTCTAATTATCTAACACCAGACTTTGTTGTAGATGTAACTGAGCAATGGGATGTGAAAGTAGAAGCAATAAAAGCTTTTGCTTCTCAGTTTTTTGTGGGGGATGCAGATGCGGCACCGGGTGAGCCTCAGACATTTATCTCTACGCCTCAATTTATGCAATTTTTAGAAGCGAGAGCCAGAGAATATGGTCAAAGAGTTGGGGCTCAGTTTGCTGAAGGCTTCATGAAATCAGCTCCAATTAAGGTAAATGACCTCTTTGACCTAGTTTAATAAAACAAAAAAACTGGACGTATTGTTTGAATTTTATGATAGTGTAAGTAGCTTATTTTTAGACTTTTATATAAAATGGTGTCGAAGATCACCAAAACTAAAGAGTTAAAAAGGTAAATTATATGTTACAAACCTATTAAAAATCACTACATTTGTAGGGTGAGATAATGCACTTATTATAATTATGCAACGTCTAGAATCTTCTATTAAGAACTTATTGATCCAGAACCGTGACAATAAAGCTTTAGCTAGCTTATGTCCTTATCATCGTCATAGGATTTCCACTTCTGTAGAAAAAGCAAAAGAGGAAGTTGCTGCGTTGTTTAAGGTTTTCGTTGATGGAGAATTGGATCGCTTTAAAAAGCAAATTCCTGAAGAATCTAAAGCTACAATCCGACAAATTGTAGAAGGATATGTAAATGAAGTGCTTGATTTACTTGAAAGACAAATGCTGGATGGTGGTCAACATTATTCTTCAGAAGAACTTATAAATGGATTGGTGAGAATTTTCCATGTGGAAGATTGTCCTGTATTTCATAAATAATATATTAATTTATATCTTAATGCCATAAACTTATTCTAATGAGTTTATGGCATTTTTTTTACTTCAAACTTCTTAATTTAAACTATTGTTGAATGAGAAAATTAATCTCTCTATTAGCTCTCTGTGGACTACTATTTGGCGGATGTGCGTCTATTCTAAATCCTAGGTTTCAAAAAGTTGCTATAAAAACAGCTAAGGGATCGAAACTTACAATTAATGGTGATACACCAAAAAAGAAAGACGGTAAGTATTATATCAAAAGAGGTAGAGATCCTCAGCAAATTGTGATTACTAAAGATGGTTATCAAGATGAATACCATGCTGTAGTAGCACACCGAAAATCACCTCTCTTTTTTGTGTCATTAGGTTTACCTCTTACTTATTTCATTAATCCCGTTGGAGGCATGTTCATATTTGGAGCTCTCTTTGATTATGGGCAGAAATCAATGAATTATGATAAGGCATATGATTTCTCGAAAATGAAACGCGACTTGTATGAGAAAGAAGACAACATCAAAGATGTTCGATTAAATCAGGTATCTGTTTCTGTTGATAAAAAGAAGTTGAATTATGATATTTTCTTCAATTATAAACAGTATCTAAAAGGCAAAAAATACTACTCAACGCACAATCCTAAAAAATCAATTAAGATTGAAAGAGAAGATATTGATATTGAGAATACTGTATTTACAGACATGCTCAACTCAATTTTACATGACAAAGGTTTTATCAATAAAGATAACAAAGCGCTAAATAGCTCTTACCTAAACAATGTTTATTTAAATGCTAACCTTGTTGAAATAGATGTAGACGTCATTAATAGTAACGCTAAACTGTCGAGTGGTAAGTTCTTGAATGCTACATTAAAAATTGAGTGGGAAATTTTAGATTACTACAAGAAACAAATTTATAAGAGAACAATTAAAGCGAATTCGGGACAAATTGTTATCCCTAATAATGGAGAAGATGCAGTGTCTGCAGCATTCTTTATTGCTTCAAGTGATGCGATTAGCAGATCTTTGATTCAGTTTATGAACTTTAAAGAAGTGAAAGAGCATATCAAAGTTTCTGAAGAGCAACTTAGAGAAAACAGCTTCCCAGTATTAAATATTCCTGTTGCTTCTCAGTATGTATCGACCATGAATGAAGCGATTAACTCTTCTGTGACGATTAAAAATGAAGACGGTCATGGTAGCGGGTTTATCATTTCAGAAAACGGATATATCATTACGAATTATCATGTTATTTCAGATGATTCGAAACCATTGGAAGTAGTAATGAATAACGGAGATACATTTACACCTGAAATCACTAGAGTAGATAAGGTTAATGATTTAGCGTTATTGAAAATTAACGCAGAAGGGTTAATTCCTTATAAAATCAGTGCGTCAGAAGAAATCGAAATTGCTAAAGAAATTTATGCAGTAGGTACTCCAACAGCCGAAGATTTAGGATCGACAGTTTCAAAAGGTATTATTTCTGGTATCCGAAAAAATAAGTCAGGTCAAAAAATATTACAGACTGATGCAAGTATTAATGGAGGTAACAGTGGGGGAGTAATATGTACTAAAGAAGGTTTGGCTTTAGGTGTAGTTTCTTCAAAACTAAGAGGATTAGGTATTGAAGGCGTAGCTTTTGGAATTCCGTCGTACCTTATTTTTGAGAAATTGAAAATCAACTACACTACTGTTGAAAAATAAATAAACCGTTTAAAAGGCTAGTCTTTATCTAAGGGCTAGCTTTTTAAGTTTTACCTTCTAGTAATTTTTTTTCAGGTAACTATTGTATCATGTATAAGATAATTATCACTCTATTAATTACTTCTATTCTCTTTAGCGGTTGTGCTACAATTTTGAATGGGAAGTATCAAAGAGTTAGAATTCAGACTGATAAGGGAGCCACTATTCTTGTCAATGGTGAAGAACCAAAAATCAAGAATGGAAAGGTTCATGTAAGTAGATCAAAAACACCACATCAATTAACGGTAACTAAAGAAGGATATCAAGACGAAAATAGAGTATTGATAGGTTATAAAAGACATCCTTTATATTATTTATCATGGGCTTTTGTCTTTTATATTTTGCCACCTGCTTTAGATAACGGGGATAAAGCTTTCAATTTTGATAAATCATATAGCGTTACTAAAATGAAAAGGGAGTTATATGAAAAAGGAAGTGAGTTAAAAGATGTACGATTAAATAAGGTTTCTGTAGATCTTGATAAGAGTGTACAAAATCAAAAGCTTTTCATTAAGTACAGAAACTATTTAAAAGGCGTAGAGAGTAATTATTACGACAAGTACTACGAAAAAGAAGATATTGATGTTGAAAATACAGTATTTTCAGATATACTGAATGTTACCCTTCATGATAAAGGATTTATCAACAAAGAAAATAAAGCACTGAATAATTCGTATTTAAATAATGCATATTTAAATGCTAATTTAGTAGCAATGGAAACTGAGCATGTAAAATCACATTATGGTTCAAATGTTGATTTTATCACAGTTAAATTTAAAATCGAATGGGAAATTTTAGATTACTATAAAAAAACTATTTACAAAAGAACAATATCTACAAAGTCAGATCAGTTTGTGGTAGGAAAAGTTGTAGATAGTCCTTCGGAAACAGGTTCTTTCAAAGCAATAAATACAACTATTGAAAAGTCTTTAGTTCAGTTTATGAACCTAAAAGAAGTGAAAGAGCACTTAAAGGTGACTACTGATATTAAAGAAGAAAGCTTTGCTTCATTATCAATCCCTTCAGCACCGAAATATGTTTCAAACATGAATCAAGCGGTAGATGCTTCCGTAACAATTAAGAATGAAAATGGTCATGGTAGTGGGTTTATCATCTCTGAAAATGGTTATATCATTACTAATTATCATGTAATTTCTGATAGTGGTAAAGATTATGAAGTAGTTTTAAATGATGGAAGGTCATTTAAGCATGAAATAATAAGAGTAGATAGGGTGAATGATTTGGCATTAATTAAAATTGAGGCAAAAGACTTGGTTCCATTCAAAGTGAGTAATACAAAAGAACATGCAATTGCTCAAGAGGTTTATGTCATTGGTACACCCACTGCTGATGACTTAAATTCAACGGTTTCTAAAGGTATTATTTCAGGTATTAGAGAAAATAAATCAGGTCAAACATTATTACAAACGGATGCCAGTATCAATGGTGGTAATAGTGGTGGAGTAATATGTACGAAACAAGGGATGGTTCTAGGGGTAGTATCATCAAAATTAAGTGGACTAGGGATTGAAGGTGTAGCTTTTGGTATTCCTTCACACTTAATTCATGAAAAATTACATCTTGATTTTGTTGAAGTAGATAATTAGTCCTCTGATAAAAATTATAAAGAAAACGGATAGTATTCTCTAATGGGTACTATCCGTTTTTTTATAGACTAGATTCAACTTTTATCCATTTTAGTTCAACTAAAGGTAGTTGAATATCAGATACTTTTGTGATAGAAAGATTATATCACAAAAATATTATTGAAATGAAAAAGCTACTTATAATTTCTTGTGTTGCAATAGTATTCTATTCTTGTGACACTCCTCAAAAAGTTACTTCAAATAATAATACTGAAAAACGTCCCAATATTTTATTAATCGTTGGAGATGATATTGCCTTTGGTGATTTGGCACCATATGGTTCTGAAATTAATACCCCTAATATGTCTAAGCTTGCCGATCATGGAGTAAGATTTACAAATTTTCATGCTTCTCCAGTTTGTTCTGTGACTAGAGGCATGCTATTGACAGGAAATAATAGTCATGAAATAGGGCTAGGTACTTTTGATTATGCTGTATATCCTGAATCTGTTGGGAAAAAAGGATATGAAGGATACCTCACCCATGATGCAGTAGCGATCTCAGAGTTATTGAATGATGCAGGCTACAATGTATATAAATCAGGGAAATGGCATTTGGGAAATGGCGAAGAAGGCGATTTACCTATGGAATGGGGATTTTCTAAAGAGTTTGGAATATTATCAGGAGGATCCAATCATTGGAATGATCGAGTGATGGTGCCAGATATGACTACTCCTAAAAATCAGAAATTGATAGAAGAGGGGAAGGTGCCAGGTGTTGATCGAGAAGAATGGTCTTTAAACGGACAACCTTATGCTCGTCCGGAAGGAATATATTCCAGTGAGTTGTATACCAATCAAATGATTCAATTCATTGAAGAAGATAGAAAATCAGGGAAACCTTGGTTCGCATATATGGCATTTACTACAGCACATTTTCCCGTACAGGCTCCTCAAGAGCTAGTAGGTAAATACTTTGAGTATTACTATGAAAAAGGTTATGAAGGTCTAAAGAAAGCAAGGTACGATCAGTTGTTATCACAAGGTATTTTATCACAAAATACTAATGAAGCACCTCAAAATGATTTAACAGAAGAGTGGTCGCAATTATCCGAGGGTGAAAAAAGAATGCAAGCTAAAATTATGGCGACTTATGCAGCCATGATAGAAGATCAGGATATTCGTACAGGTCAGATTATTGATTATCTGGAAAGTACTGATCAATTGGATAATACATTAATTATTTATTTAACAGATAACGGTCCGGAAGGTATGGATCCTAGTAATACTGAAGTAGGAAATGCTGTGTTTAACCAATGGATTGAAGCTAATTTTGATCAGTCTTTTGAGAATATTGGTCAAGCTAACTCAGCCCATACAATAGGCGTCTCTTGGGCGAATGCAACAACAGGTGGGTTGCAATGGTGGAAATGGTTTATTGGTGAAGGAGGAATTCGAGTTCCAATGATTATAGTACCGCCAAAAGCATTTACAGAAAACTATGAAAGAGCGGGAGAACTTTCAGATGCTGTAGTAAGTGTTAAAGATATTCCCATGACAATATTGGAATATGCAGGTATCGAACATCCACAAACAGAGTATAAAGGAAGGAAAATAATTTCTCCAAGTGGTATAACAATGAAACCATTTTTAGACCAGCAAACTGATGAAGTACGAACAGAAAAAGATTGGTATGCATTTGAGCTTTTTGGAAATAGTTACTTGATAAAAGGAGACTATAAAATCATCAAAGTTCGAACAGGAATGTTTGGTGACGGAGAATGGCATCTTTATAATATTGTTGAAGACCCTTCTGAAACGGTGCCTTTAGAAAAGTTAGAAAGAGAAAGATTTGCCTCAATGATTTCTCTGTATAAAAAATACTCATATGATCATAATGTTATCAATGTAGAGGCTTCTTGGAGTCCCTTTAAAGCTGCGAAATAAGGCTGTTTTTAGTGTTTTTGATGTTAATGATAAAGAAAAAATAGAGTATATAAAATAGTCATTGATCATATTTCTATCATTTATTTGATGAAATTATGGTCAATGATTTTTATTTAAACATAATTGTGTTTATATTTGAATCAAAGATCAACAAAACAATCAAACACATGAAAACAATACTACATGGTGTTCTAAGTGATGTACGATATGAGGGGCAGCAAGCAATGGCTATTCTTAAAACAGAAAATGGTCAAGATACTGTTTTATACCTTAGACCAATTGGTTTAAAAATTATACAAGGGTATGCTGAGAGATCTTTTACTGTTAGAGTAAAAGGGTGGAAAAGCCATGAAAGTATTGATGATGGTATTTATGTGACCAATTTAACCGGGTACTTAAAAGCATCAGCTTAAAAAAGAAAAAAGTAGTATTATATTCTTAGGGGATTAAGAATAATACATTCTATAGAAAAAGCGGCTCACTTTGTGTGACCGCTTTTCTTTTTTATAATCGTTATATAATTTCTATAGTCTGAATGTGACTCCAAACTGACCGCCAGAAACTGTACCTCCTCCAAATTGAAGGTTCAAGCCAATAAAGTCATTAATAAACCAGCGACCTCCAATTTGAATTCCACCACCGAAGCCGGTAGCATTGTCACTATATCCATAAAAACCAACATTGGCACCTGCATACACATCCCATTCAGAAGTGAGGTTCAATAATCTATTGAAGTGATAATTACCAATAGCAGATAATGTCCATGCACTATGGCTTTTGTCGTTGTTCCATTTGTTATGGTAAGAGAAAACACCACCTACTGAAATATCAGGGTGAAATCCATTGTATTCACCTCCAACATAAAATGGAATACCATGATTACTGAAACCGAATCCAGCATTGATAAACCAAGGATGACCAGTTGCATAACTTCCTCCTTTCTTTGAGTTGGAAGATGTCTGAGTACTATCATTACTTTGAGCATTTACAGTAATCGTTGCTAGTACAGAAAAAATAAAGACCAGAAATAATGATCTTAATTGTGAAGTTCTCATATCTAAATTGTTTGTATTGTTAATTATTTCCTGCAAGTATAAAAAGAAAGAGTAAATTTTGTTAGGACAAAAAAAATACCCCTTGAAAAGGAGTATTTATATAACATTTTTTTGTAAGTCATTATAGATTTAAGTGGACTCCAAACTGAAAACCATAGTTGGCATACCCACTAAAGAAAGGAAATGAGAAGGAGGCTTGTAGACCAACTTTTTCATTAAAGTGGAACTTCCCTCCAAAACCTATGGACATATTGAAAGCACTATAATTGTAATAGTTTTTCCAGTAATCATCAGGGTAACTATAAGCTTGGAAACCTGCGTCACCTTGTGCAAAGACATCCCATTGATTGTTGGTAATACCAAATGCCCTATCGGCATACCATCTAAACTTACAAGCGAAATAGAATGCACTCCAGCTATTTCCATTACTGTTCCACCATGTAATATCAACATTAGGACCTACAGTCCAATCTTGAGCCATATTGAATTCATAGTCTCCATGAAAGCCAATATTTCCGGCAAAAATTAACCCTAGGTTTAAATTATTGGGCCCCATATATCCTGAGCCACCACCTTTAGATTTTGCAGACTCTTGTGCCTGAAGATGTGTAGAGAACAAAAGTGCAATAGTCACAATCAAAAGCGATAATAGTTTTCGCATAATTCAATAAAATTGGTTTTTGAGTTTTTACAATCAACAATGTCAATAAAAACACTAAAAAAAGGTAGTAGAGAAATTAAAAGTTGGGAACGATGTTGAAATAATGAAACAAAAGATTGAAAAAAGGAAGAATGAAACAAAAAAAGGTTCTATCAACAAAGTGAAGTTGATAGAACCTTAAATATTTCAATTGCTTGAATGCCTAATATTATAATTGGAATGTTACACCAATTTGAGCACCTGAACCGATGATGGCTTGTAAACCAAATGAGTCACTGATGTGGAATTTACCACCGATACCAAGTCCCCACCATAAACCGTCAGGTCCGTTGATGTTAAAACCGATGTTACCGTTAGCAAATACATCCCATTTAGGGTGAGTAATTTTTAATACTCTATCAGCATACCATCTGAAACGGGCGCCAATAGCGAAAGCAGTATAATCTTTTCCTTCGTAGTTGTTCCAAGAGTTAAATTCAACTGATGGACCAACTGTAAAGTCTTGTGCTAAGTTAAATTCATAATCAGCACCTACTCCAAGGTAGTTACCAAAACCAGAAGTTAAACCAACGTTTAAAGTACCTGGACCTTTATAATCTGCAGATCCACCACCATTTTGAGCAAAGGCAGCTGTAGTTAAAGATAACAGTGCAAGCGTTAAGATAAGATTGAATAGTTTTTTCATAAAAAATGAGTTATAAGTTTAGAATCTAAATCGTAATATGAATTTATTATTTTCATTCATAACATAGTAAAAATATATAATCTCGTTAACAAAAACTAATCTTGAGATCATCTTAAATAAAGAATAGTTGATAACCTATTGAAAAATAATGTCAATTGGTTATTTATGGAGTAGAATAAAAGCAAAAAGGGCCTTTCTAAACGAATAGAAAAACCCTTCTTATTATAGTATATACCTGCAAAATGATGAATTATAGCCCGATTGAAACTCCAATTTGAGCCCCTGTTCCTATAATAGCATGTAAACCAATTTTTTCATTGAAATGATACTTTGTACCGATACCAATACCCCAATAAATAGGAGAAACTCCGCTGCCATGATGTTCGCCATAATAGTCCGCATTGGTAATACCGAAACCAATATCACCAGAAGCGAAAACATCCCATTTATTACTTGTAATACCTAAAACTCTGTCGGCATACCATCTAAAACGTACACCAAGACCAATTGTACTGTATTTAGCATATGAGTTACTATATCCATAATATGATGCAGCAGCTGCTAATGTAAAGTCCTGACCTAATTGAAGGAATTCATAGTCGGCCATAAATCCGGTACTATTATGATTGAAGCCAAAGCCTAAACCAACGTTTAAAGAACCTACCCCTTGGTAATGTCCTCCATTACTTGGAGTCGATGGATTATTTTGAGCTGTAACAAGGGTAGAAATAGTTAATCCTAATACAATTAATAGTGTCTGATAAATCTTTTTCATCTTTATAGTAGTTTTCTAAACTTAATTAATGATTGTTTTTGAGTAATGATGATTTCAACAAAGTAAATTGCATCATTTATAGATAGGTATTAGTTTAATTATAAACCAATTGAGACTCCAATTTGAGCTCCTGTGCCGATAATAGCATGTAAACCAATTTTTTCATTGAAATGATACTTTGTACCAATACCAATACCCCAATAGATTGGAGAAACACCACTACCATGATGTTCACCATAATAATCAGCATTAGTAATACCGAAGCCAATATCACCAGAGGCGAAAACATCCCATTTATTACTTGTGATACCTAATACCCTATCGGCGTACCATCTGAAACGAACACCAAGGCCAATTGTACTGTATTTAGCATATGAGTTGCTATATCCATAGTAAGATGCAGCAGCTGCTAATGTAAAATCCTGCCCTAATTGTAGAAATTCATAGTCGGCCATAAATCCCGTACTATTATGATTGAAGCCAAAACCTAAACCAACATTAAGTGATCCTACACCCTGATAGTGGCCTCCGTTACTAGGAGTAGATTGATTGTCTTGAGCAGTAGCGAATGTGGAAATAGTTAATCCTAATACAACTAATAGTGTTTGGTAAAACTTTTTCATCTTATTTATTTAATTGTTAAACAGTAGTAATATTTTTGTTTGATATCTTACAAAACGGGTTTTTGTGATTGGGGTTGAAAAAAATGAAAGAGATAATGTTAAAATATTAGAAATACGGTTTTTAATGGGAGATAGGATGTTGAAAAATTGATCTATGTTAATCAAATGGATGTATTACAAACAAAAAAGCAGATAAACTCATCAAGTCTACCTGCTTTTTCTATAATTATTACTTACTTGTTTCTATTTGTTACTTCATCCCTTTAAAGGTTCGAACTAATTTATTGGCAAATAAGAAGTCTTTTAATGCTTGTGGTTCGGCATCAAGAATATTTGTCTTATCACCTTCCCATACTTTTAAACCTTTATACATAAACATAATATATTCACCAATCTCCATTACAGAGTTCATGTCATGGGAGACAATTACGGTAGTAAGGTTGTATTCTTGAGTAATTTCATGAATTAACTGATCAATCATCCAAGCTGTCTGAGGATCAAGGCCAGAATTGGGTTCATCACAAAATAAATATTGTGAGTTCATGACAATGGCTCTAGCAATACCCACACGCTTTTGCATACCTCCGGAAATCTCTGATGGCATTTTATGGGCAGCATTTTCGAGACCAACTCTTTTTAGGTAGAAGTTTACTCTATCGTCTTTCTCACTTTCCGACATGTCAGAGTGGACATTAAGTGGGAAGCGAACGTTTTCAGCAACAGTTAACGAATCGAAGAGTGCAGAACCTTGAAAGAGCATTCCAATTTCACTACGAATTTTCTTTTGCTCTTTACGGTCTGATCTATGGAAATCTCTTTGATCATACAGTACTTCACCATCATCTGGAGAGAATAACCCTACAATAGTTTTTAACAGTACACTTTTACCTGTACCACTGGCACCAATAATCATATTAGTTCTTCCTTTTTCGAAAGTAGCACTAATGTCAGAAAGTACGGTTTTGCCTTCAAAAGACTTCTGTATATTCTTAATTTCAATCATGATTATCCCAGTAAAGTATCTGCTAAAATAAAATCGGCAGCTAAAATAGCAATACAAGAAGAAGTAACAGCATCTGTACTTGCTTTACCTACTTCTAATGCTCCACCTTTAACATTGTAACCTTTGAATGCAGCAATTGAAGTTACTATAAAACCAAATACGAATGATTTGATGATAGAAAATGGTACTTCAAATGGTACAAACTCTAACTGTATACCATATATATAGTCTTCGACAGGAGATAAGTTGCCAAATAGTGTGGCAAGCCAGCCTCCCCAGATACCTAAGGCACCAGCACAAATACACAATAATGGTAGCATAATCATGCCTGCAGCAATTTTAGGTAGTACTAAATAGGAAGCAGAGTTGATACCCATTACTTCTAGAGCATCTATTTGCTCTGTAATACGCATTGTCCCAATTCCACCAGCAATTTGAGAACCTACTTTACCTGCAAATACGATGGCAGATAGAGTCGGAGCCATTTCTAGGATCATCATTTCCCTAGTGGCCAACCCAATGATATATTTTGGAAGAAGTGGACTCACAATGTTATAAGCCATTTGTAGAGCGATTACCGCACCTACGAATAGAGAAACAAATCCAATTAAGAACAGTGAATTAATACCGATGTTGACACATTCTTGAAAAAATAGTCGGAGGTAGGTAGAAAAAGATTCCCTGTTTGTAAACATCCTTCCTAGAAAGATGAGGTATTCACCAAGCCTTCTCATTGTATATATGATATAAAAAATCTTTTGAGTTCAATTTCAATCAGTATACAAATATAAAGAAGTTCGTCACTTTACATAGATATTTTAAAAATTGACAGGCTATTAGTAGAAATATTAAGTTTTTATTATCGCAGCTTAGAAGATATGATAGATATAGTAGCCATAGAGTAATAATAGTAGGACACCTTTGTAACGATATAGACTGTGTCGGAAATACATCAAAGGAGTGGAAATAATTGCAATACTAATCATCCATAGAAAATCATATAATGAAATGTCGTTGACATGAATGGGAACAATTAGACTACTTGTACCTAAGACAAAAAGGATGTTGAGGATATTTGAGCCAATTAGATTTCCAAAAGCTAAATCAGTTTCTCGCTTAAATGCAGCCACGATAGAGGTCACTAATTCCGGTAAGCTTGTACCTAGTGCTAAAACAAAAATACCTACAGCTCTTTCACTCATACCTAATTGAGTAAGGCAAATAGATTTAGAGCCATTGATAAACCATTCTGCGCCAAATTTAAGTGAAATGATACCGGTTAGGATATACATGATGTCTTTGGTCCATAAAAGAACTTTGGGTTGTTCTCTCTCTTCTCTTTCATCTAATTGAAACTCTTCATCGGTTGTAGCCTGAAGATGCACATCATTTTTTGTCCTTTTCAATAAGAAGAAGATGTAGACAAAAAGTAATAGTAGAAAAACGATGCCTTCTATAGAACTAACTACACCATCACGAGAGAAAAGAAGGAAGGTTAGTGAGCAAACTATTACGGAGGGCCAATCAAATTTTAGTGCTGTTTTACTGACTTTAACTGGATAGATAATCGAAATACAACCTAATACCATGGCTAGGTTGCAGATATTGGACCCGACAACATTACCCAAGGCAAGATCTGCGTTGCCTTGTAATGCAGAATATAAACTAATAAAAAGTTCAGGAGATGATGTACCAAATGCCACTATTGTAAGCCCAACAATTATTGCAGGTACTTTACATCTAAGGGCAAAGCTAGTACTACCTTTTACTAAAAATTCACCTCCACCTATCAGAACGATGAGGCCTCCGATAAGTTCAAGTATGTTGATGATTAACTGGTTTTCCATAAAATGAAAAAAGAGCGTATAGATAGTTAACTTTTAAACGCTATACACTCTTTCTTTATTATATGATAAGTCTTATAATCACTGACTTAATTAAATCTTTTCTCCAAAGCATAAATCACCTGCATCTCCTAAGCCAGGAATAATGTAGGATTTACTGTTTAACTCAGGATCTATTGCACCAAGCCATAATGTACTAGGAACATTGATATTTTCTAAAATATAATCAACACCCGGTTGGCTAGCAATGGCAGCCATAATGTGTACATGCTTTGGTGTACCATTTTTCAATAAACCTTCAAGAGCTAATAAAAGAGATTTACCTGTTGCAAGCATAGGGTCAGCTAAGATCACTACTTTACCATCTAAGTTTCCAGAAGCAACATACTCCATATTGATTTCTACATCACTACCAGGAGAGTTTGAACGATAAGAGGCAATGAAACCACTGTCTGCATGATCAAAGACGTTCAGCACTCCTTGGTACATTGGTAAACCCGCTCTTAGAATAGTTGTTACCACTAATTCATCCGCAATAGTTCTAGAATGATCTACACCTAGTGGAGTAGTTACATCAATATCTTTATATTCTAGTGTTTTACTGATTTCATAACTAAGCAGTTCACCAACTCTTTCAAGATTTCTTCTGAACCTAGCTCTATCAGTTTGTACGTTTATATCTCTTAGTTCATTAATGTAGTTGGAGCCTACATTAGCTTCTTGGTTTAAAATAAATGTTTTTGACATCTTACTAATTAAAATATGATTTCATTTTCACCTCTGTCGAAAGCTAACAAACTTTTAATTTAGATGTTACTTTAGAACGTTAAAGGTTTTCAATTTCGATGATTTATTAAATTGATTATTAAAATACTGATTTCTGTAGTGTATTTTAAAGTAGGAGAGGCTATAAAATAAAAAAAGCAAACATCAAGAGATATTTGCCTTTTCCAACCAATTCAATTATTTAAACTTTATCTTTACGCTAAGAGTAAATACTCTCGCGGTTTATATCATGTTATGCCATCGTTTATGCCAATTTTAACCCAAACAATGTAACTGACTGATAAATAACGATTTAAATATTTTATTGATTTTTGGAGTGTGTTCGAATATGTACATAAAAACTAGGTAGTGTACGAATTACGTTCAAAATCTTACTCTAAATGCTTTTGTTTCGAAGATTCTCCACTATCTAAAGTCCTTTTAATGTCCCAGTCGGGTTCAGTGACAATAGTTTCTATATTTTCAATACGATTTCTCAGTCTTTCATTCTCTTTTTTAAGACTTTCCAGCTCCTGAGACATCTGTTTCGTAAACTTATTATTGTATTTTTTACCTCTTGTAACGATTGCGACGATTACTGCTGGCATTGCTATTGCCATCAGTGGAATTAATAACGGATCCATACTTTTATTTATATTTCATTGATTTTGCACCAGTTAAGAGCTTTTTTATCCCTTTATTTTCTTTAGGACTAGGTAGCTCTAAGCCTAATGTTTCCCCTCTTTTTGTAAAAACATAGTAAGAAGGAATATTATCTTGATTGAAGTGTTCGGAAACGAAACACTTTTCACATTTCGGTGATGTGTTCGGTAACTTATAGGTGTACCTGATGGTTTGTTCTGGTCTCACTCCATTTTCATTAATGAAACTTTCCCAATTATTTAATACATCAGCGACAACAAATAGGAAAGTCACATCCTTTCCCATAAATTCTTTTTGTAAATTTTTTATTTCATCAAAATCATCGAAAAAATCCTGACTCCAAGAAGCAGCAAAAATAACGAACAGTACTTTTCCTCTAAAATCGAGCATTTCTACATGCTTGCCTTCTTTGTTGATGAGATAAAAATCAGCCTTCTTGGAATACTCTTTAATTTCATTCTCCTGAGCATGACAAAATTCAAAAGAGAACAAGACCAATAGTGTTGAGACAATAATAGATCGAGATAACTTCATATTACATAAAACCGAAAGGCTTATTTCCAGATGTTTTTTGTGAAGCAGAGTTTAACGATGCTCCTTTATCGTCCATAAACATTAAATCCATACCATTTGGAGGTATAGCAAATTCTATATCTAGATCTCTTGCTGTCTTGATGATACTTCTAATTACTTCGTGTCTAAAGTGTAATTCGTCACCCCATGTTGGTGCTTCGAAGAAGATATAGAATAGGATATCGTAAGAGTATAAACCAATATTGTTCAGGTTAACCACATAGAAATCTTTTCTTGTATGTGGATGTTTTCTGATCATTTCTTTTAGTCTATCTACAAACTCATCGATTTGATCTGGCTTGGTGTCGTAGCTGATTCTTAAATACGTTTTATATCTTCTGAATACACGCATACCCATATTATCAATAGTGAAATCGGCCATTCTACTATTAGGAATAGAAACCACAGAGTTTTCAAATGTTCTGATACGCGTAGATCTTAAACCAATTTGTTCTATAGAACCACTCACTCCATCAGCTTTTACCCAATCGCCAATAACAAAAGGACGATCCATGAAAATCATGATTGAGCCAAATAAGTTCTTGATCGTATCTTGGGCAGCTAAGGCTACAGCAACACCACCAATAGATAAACCTGTCAGTAATCCTGAGATTTCATACCCCATGGCACTTACTGTAAATACGATGCCTATTAAAATGATGACCATCTTGGCAGTCATTCCAAAGAATGGAGCGAAACCTCTTTGTATCTGATCTTCATTTTCGTTTGCCTTTCTTAGCCAGAAAGCAACCCAAAGGTCTATAAGATTATAGAAGAATCGGACAACCTGGAATATGCTATAGACTTTCAGTACAATAATTAAGAATTGTAATTCCTGAATGGAAAGCTCCAAACTTGGAGAGATCAATTTGTACCAATAGCATATAATAATAAGGATACCCGAGCTAAACATATTACGGATATACCGTCTCTCTTCTCTGGATTGGGAGACGTACCCTAAGAATAGCATAATGATTCTAGAGACAAGGATAGCGGCTAGCCAAGCCCCCAAAAACATGACAGATAAACTAGTGACTTGCCAAAATTCGAGGCCGAATAATTCATTTCTTGCATAGTTGCCCAATGGTTTTCTAAGGATACTTCCTACAGTTTCTAAACCATCTGTACCAATAGGGAATACTTGCCTGTGTTTGTTCTCAATAAGCTGTATACTTGCCTCAGAGAACATCCATTTATCATTGTATTTTTCTAGATAGAAATCAGGTAATTGTCTATCAAGGACATAAATTTCTTTATTATGACGCGTAGTATCGCGGTAATCGGCTTCTTCAGGGATGTCTTCAATTTCAATCCATAATCCAAGACCATCATAAATTTGCTTTAACTTCATCGATAGAGTAATTCTATCTTCTAAAGAAAGCTGCTTTAGTGATTCAAGGGTTTTAGCGGCTAATTCAGGATGGTAATTATCATCTTGTTGAAAAACGAAGAAAGTAGTAACCGTTGCCTTAGGATTGCTAAGGTCAACTTTTGCTAATGGAGGTTTAACAATTGGTTTTTCTTCTACTGAAGGTTTTGTAGTGGGTTTGTTCTTGATGATCGGTTTTCCTGTAGAATCTTTCTCTACAACCTGAGTAGAATCTTTGGAATTCTCTTC
Source organism: Flammeovirga sp. SubArs3 (assembly GCF_947387565.1). NCBI lineage: Bacteria > Pseudomonadati > Bacteroidota > Cytophagia > Cytophagales > Flammeovirgaceae > Flammeovirga > Flammeovirga sp. SubArs3. Next base: position 412,569 of record NZ_CANDOA010000002.1, read on the forward strand.
TTCCGTATTTTCCTTCTTTGGTCTTTTCGGAGGCAATGCGGCAGGGTAATACCTTCTAAATACAGTATTGATTTCTCGAACAGATTTTGCTGAATATACCCAATTTGCATCTTCTCTGATCAAATAAATTTCAGGAATATCTTCAAATACAGTATAGATATAATCACCATCTTCATTGCGGTAATTTCTACGATTTGAAATTTCATCTAAGTCTAATCCACCATGTTTGTCATATATTTGTTTCAGTTTGATGGCTAGACCAATCTTTTGTTCAGTAGAATAATCGTCTCCACCTAATGTTTTGGCAGCAACTTCAGGATTATAAGCTCCAGAAGAAGGACTTAAAAAACCGATATGTGAAACAATTGTTCTATACGGTGATCTTGTACTAAATTTTAGATTAGAAAATTGAGCATAAGAAGTGGTACAAGCAAAAAGAAAAATAATGCTTAAAAGTACCGGTAACTTATTTTTACTATTTGAGTGCTTCAAAAAAATCATATATATATGACAAATACTCCTTTAGTGACAGTAATTTGTTTGAGTTATAATCAAGAAAAATTTGTTGAAAAGACGCTTTTGTCTATTAAACAACAAAACTATTCTAATATAGAAATAATTATTGTAGATGATGCAAGTAATGATGATTCTGTGAATGTAATCTTATCAACATTACAAAAATACGATATTACTGCAACATTCATTCAGCTAGAAGAAAACAAAGGAAATTGTAAGGCCTTTAACAAAGCATTATCTCTGTCCAAAGGAGAATATATAATTGACTTGGCTGCAGATGATATTCTTTTACCCAATAGAATTAAAGATGATGTAGGTAAGTTTCAACAATGTTCAGACGAGTTTGCAGCTGTTTTTTCTGATATATCTACTATTGATGAAAATGATAAGCTATTAGCACCTTCCTATTTTAAAAGAGATGCACAAGGAGCATTGCTATTAGATGTTATTGAAGGAGATGTTTATGAGAGAGTATTGAGTAATCCGCCTTTATTTTCTGCTCCAACAATTACTTTTAAAGCCAAATATCTCTTAGAGATAGGAGGATATGATGAAACGCTGGCATATGAAGATTTTGATATTTGGATTCGCTTGGCAAGGAAGTATAAGTTTGCATTCTACGATGAGATAAATACTCAAAAAAGAGAAGTAAGACACTCTTTAGGTAAACAGTTTTACAAAAAAAGAGGAAACCAACTATTAAGGTCAACCTTAAGAATATGTCTCAAAGCAAAAGATCTGAATAGGAACAGAAAAGAGGATTTATCATTGGCTAATTCTGTCCGTTATCATGCCCAATTAGCCTTTTTTACAAAAAACTATATCACAGCAAAAGCATTTTACTCTCTACTCTTTCAATTGGTTTCTCCTTCGTTAAGAGATAGATGTTTGTTGTTCTTTTTAAAAAATAAGGTGTCTCTAAGTAAGGTTTATAGTATCTTTTTATCAAAAAGAGGTAAGTCCTAAAATATTTTTTATTGTATTTTTGCATTATGAAGACCAAACAAATAAACTTATTTTTTATTTCCTTATTTTTAATCTTATCCGCTTGTGGACCATCATCGGAAGATTTAACCAATCAAGGGAAAAAGAAACTCTCCGAGAATAAATACAAAGAAGCAATTAGCTTATTTGATGCCGCTATTAAAAGTAACGTACAAAATATGGATGCCTACAATGCAAGAGGTTACGCCCATATGTCGTTAGAGGAATATAGCAAAGCACAAGATGATTTTACTGAAGCCATCAATATTTACATGAACACAGAAGAAGATGTACCGAATGCCTACAGATTCTACTACAATAGAGGAAATGTAAAACGTTTTCTTAGAGATCATGAAGGTGCAATTGTTGATTATACTCAGGCAATTCAATTGGATAATTCGATTTCAGATATTTATTTGAATAGAGGTTTAGAAAATGCTGAAATAAATGGTGTAGAAGCAGCCTTAAATGATTTTGATAAAGCGATTGCTCTATCACAAAGTTCAGATAAAAGGATATATTTACATAAAGCGAGAGTGTTGATTGCTGATCAACAATTTGAACAAGCTTTAAATGTTATTGGTAAAGCCATTGCTATTGATAAAGAATACGGAGAAGCATACTATTACAAAGCATTAGCCATGAGTGCCTTAAGAGGTGAGGCGGATGATGAAGTGTGTAATACTTTAGCTACTGCGGAAGCTTTCGGTTATTCCCTAGCCGCAGCTGAAATTCAAAAACACTGTAAATAATTATTTGCTTGTATGAGCAACTTTGAAAGTTTTAAAATATTTGCCCTGGAGGATAATGCTGTCTTCTCTAAAATGTTACACTACATTTTGTCTATGGATGACGAACATGAGGTAGTAATGTTTAAAGAAGGAAAAGACCTTCTGAATGCTTTAGACCAAAAGCCTTCTGTAATTACTATTGATTATACTTTACCTGATATGACAGGTGAGGAAGTGATTCAAAAGGTGACTTCTAGGCTTCCTGGAGTGCCAGTAATTGTTATTTCAGGGCAAACAGATGTCAAAACTGCAATTAAACTTTTTAAGTACGGCGCATACGACTATATCACCAAAGAAGAAGATATTCGAGAGCGACTCCTCAATGCTTTAAATAAAATAAAAACGAAGCAATCCTTAGAAGAGGAGGTGCAACACCTTAGAGAAGAATTATCACACAAGTACGAATTTGATAAATCGATTATTGGTAATAGTAATGCCATGAAAAAGGTTTTTCAGATGCTACATAAAACAGTGGATAATAATATTACTGTATCGATCACAGGAGAAACAGGTACAGGTAAAGAAGTTGTTGCCAAAGCGATTCACTACAATTCTACTCGAGCAAAAAAGCCATTTGTTGCTGTGAACATTGCTGCAATTCCAACTCCTTTGTTAGAGAGTGAGCTCTTTGGGCATGAGAAAGGTGCTTTTACAGGAGCAATTGCAAAACGAGTGGGAAAGTTTGAAGAAGCGAATGGAGGTACTATTTTCCTTGATGAAATTGGAGAAATGGATATCAGCCTTCAAGCAAAATTATTGAGGGTAATCCAAGAAAGAGAGGTTGTAAGAATTGGTGGAAGTAATGTGGTAAAGCTGGATGTAAGAATTATCACAGCGACCCATAGAGACTTGTCTAAAGAAATGAAAGCTAATCGCTTCAGAGAGGATTTATACTACCGTCTACTTGGTGTTCCAGTATATTTACCGCCATTAAGAGAAAGAGGTAATGATGTCATCTTGTTAGCCAAACACCTTTTACAAGAATTCTGTAATAGTAATGGAATGAATGCAATTTCATTATCAGCAGAAGCAAAACAATTGTTGATCGATTATCACTACCCTGGAAATATTAGAGAATTAAAAGCAATTATTGAATTAGCAGCAGTGATGTGTTCGGAAAATGAAATAAAAGCAGAAGATTTTCAGTTTTCAGGTTCGTCGGATGTTGAAGCCATTATGTCTAAAGAAATGACACTAAAGGAATATAATATTGAAATCATTCAAAGATTTATGAAACGATATGATGATAATGTGGCAAATGTGGCAAAAAAATTGGACATTGGTAAAGTAACCATCTACCGTTATCTAAAAGAGATGGAAACAAATAATTGATAAACTCAAGTTGAAGAACTTGATAAGTTAACTACAAATTATTTTTATACTACTTACATTTTACATTTAGTTTAGTGTGATTTTCAAATGGAAAAGACAAGAATAGATTTAAGTTATCTTGAAACTTTCGCAGGAGGCGATAATGCATTAATCTCCGAGATGATGGAGAGATTCATTATTGACGCACCTGAACAACTTTCTGAAATCAATACTGCTATCAACAACAACGACTGGAAAAATGCTTATAAGAGTTTACATAGTTTTAAATCTTCAGTAAACTTTATCGCCATCCAACCGATCAAAGATCTGGTTCTCTCTATGGAAAAAATGGCCAAAGAAGAGCATGATACTCATTTGTTGAGTGATCAATTCGCTTTATTGCAAACAGAATGTAACTTTTTGATTGATGAGATTAAAATCAATCTGTTATAGACTTCAAAAAACATTAATTTAAAAAACGGCTTCCTTTCAACAAGGAAGCCGTTTTTGTTATGCTTCAGCACCAGGTAGAATATCAACAAAGTGATGTTCGTCGGTATACTTTCCATAAAATGCAGAAAGTGTGCGTGGCGATATTTCTTCAATAGTTAAAACCACATCTCTTTCTTCATTAAGGTACAGCCAATTTTGTCTTCTAAATCCTTCTGTTACATCTCTCTGATCTGTTACATCAAAGATGTAACCTTTGTCACTTTCTTCTCTATAGAAACGATGACCTTTGAAATATAAAATATTTGGAGGGACCTGATGTGCTCTAACCTTTTCTTCTAATTCAGGATCAATTTGGAAGATATTGACTTTTTTAGAGAAAAAGATTTTTTTGAAAGATGAGCCATGCTTGAATTCAAAATAAGCTTCTTCAATTCCTGCATGAGCTTTGAAAATACGATAGGATTCTCCTTTATTATTATCAAACTGATCTTCTGCTAGTACTTGCCATGTTTGTCCATTATAGTCAAACAAGAAGCCTTTCTTAAGATGATCTAATGTGATAAAAGTAGGATCGAAGCTTGGTAAGTCTAATGCTTCAGGCTGACGGATAAGATCTCTAGAGTACGCATTGTTATTTCTAGCAGATCGCTGTGCATATTTATATTTATGTGCAATCATTCTAAAAGTTTCTCTAGCTACGCCTCTATTGAATTCTCGTACTTCTTCAGGTATGGTGATTAACATGATTAGCCACCAAATTCCAAGACCTCCGAAAGTAATCCAGAACAAAAACTGTTGTAACCATTTTCCTACGTACCCTAATGAAAAGGGAATAGGGGAGAATATATGAATAATGTACATCAGCAGAGTAGATCTATTGCTGGAGTTCATTTCTTCCATAAATTCATATTGGGCTTGTTCTGGTAATTGTGCAAGATCCTTAGCCATATCGTAGGGTAAGTATCTAGCGTAATCTTGTGGTATTATTAAATTTGACATCTAGTATAATTATTTATGATAGTTATGGCGTTGGTCGCCGATTTAGTTAATGTATGTAATTATTTTCAACGATAAAGAGTTAGTTGGGTTTCGAAAATAGGTGATTTTATTCTGGATATTCATCACCTATTTTTAAACGGGCTTTCTCCTGAATGACATCTTGCACCGTACGTTTCTCAATTTTCCCTTCTAACCAAGAAATAATATCAAAATACATAAATGGATATTTCTCAAAACGATCGCCTTCTAGTGGTAATAAAACTTCTTTTAATTGAATAAAAGCTTCCATTAGTTCTTGATCATTCATGTTTCTTGAAAGTTTTTTCAAGAATGCCATAATGTACTTCTGAAATTTGAAAAGATTGTCCTTTCTCAACATGAAGCGATAAGTTGACTTTACATAATAGTCTACCAAGTCTGTATTACCCATTTCATAATGACTAATAAGGTTGACAATTCTTGCAAAAACATGGACGTCTTCTCTTACATCCATTTCTAACGCATCAGAATTAATAATTCTATTTAGCCATCTTGATGAAAGTCTAAAATCACTGGCGCCGAAATAAAGACAAGCAATTTTATAATAGAGAATAAGTCTCGAGTGCTTATTCAGTTTTGTGATAAAGAACTCAATATTACTCAATAATGCGTTTAACCTTTGAATACCACCAGTAAAATCACCCAACATAAATAATCTATTGAACTCATGTATGTATGAGTATTTCAATAGTTTCATTTTAATGTTTTCACTCAGTTCAACTTTTTTCATTGTTCTTATTTTTCGAAACAATGATTTAGTATTCACAAAGTCTTTATACTGATTATTCTTGTATTGCCCATTCAACACGTTATTGATGGACGCAATATATAAATCCAATTTGGCAGGGATGATGTCTTGATTATTATGGAATATATTCAGGGCCTTTTCAGCATATTCTAAACCTGTATTGACATCATTAGTAAAATAATAAAAACCGACATATAAATCGTAAAGACTAAGCTTTTCATTGATAGAAAGTTTGTCCTCATCGATATTGAATATATCGCCTTTAACCAAACTCATAGCTTTGTTTAAGTCTTTCTGACTTTTGACATAACCCGTTTTTAGGTAGAAAGCATTAAGTGTTGCTGATATATTTGTAAATCGGTTGATAGTATTGATTCGGTCATTAGCGTCCTGTACTTCTTGGATCAACTTATTTACTCTACGTTGGTTGTGTTTATCCAAAGTATGAGACAGTAAACTCTTTTCCCATCGTAGAATTTCAAGAAGCAGCTCTAAATGATCACTCTTTTGTGCTTTCTTTTTACACTTTCGTAGAGTATCAGCACACTGATCGTATAATCCTCGATTATATAAAAGCTCGACATGATCAATCATTTCTCTAATCTCAGCATCTTCCATTTTTGTTAAATGAAATTGCCTTAAAGACTGAAGAATACGTTTGTATAAGTGAGCTTTGAGATTGGAGAATTGTGATGGTTTTAGCTCAGGTGTAGACGCTAGCAAAGCATCCTCATCGAAGACTTCTTGCTTATCGATAAGGTCAAACAAAAGCATAAACTTTTTGTTCGAATTAGTATTGGTTTCATTCGAGACCAGTTTAAAATAACGTTTCTCACTGCGAGACATCGACTTGATAAGCTGATATAAGTGATTTGATCTTTCTTTAGGCATCGTAATTATTCAATCCTTTTGTAATGCAATACTATCCATCAAAATTACATTTTATGAGGGATAAAAGTAAATTAAACATCGTAAAATGTATCTTTTTTAGTTTTTGATGCTTTTCATCACCATTTACATTTGAAATTACATTGCTTCTGCAATGAATGGTTTATTTCTAAATGATAATAAAACAAACACCTAAAAGTGTTTAAGCCTATGAACGATAAAGTTTTTATTTTCGACACGACATTACGAGATGGAGAGCAGGTACCAGGTTGCCGTTTGAATACTGAAGAGAAGTTAGTAATAGCTCGTGCACTCGAAGGTCTAGGCGTTGATATTATCGAAGCAGGTTTTCCAATTTCAAGTCCTGGTGACTTCGAAGCGGTAAATCGTATTGCTTCTGAAATACGAAATACAACTGTTTGCGGATTGACAAGAGCAGTTAAAAAAGACATTGAGGTGGCAGCTGAGGCTCTTAAGCCTGCAGCAAGACCTAGAATTCATACAGGTATTGGTACTTCTGACCAACATATTTTTACAAAACTAAGACTAGACAGAGATAGAGTCATTGAAAGAGGGGTTGAAGCTGTTAAGTTGGCAAAAACATTTGTAGAAGATGTCGAGTTCTATGCAGAAGATGCAGGTAGAACAGATAACGAATACTTGGCTCGAGTCATTGAGGCTGTCATTGCAGCCGGAGCTACAGTTGTGAATATTCCTGATACAACAGGATATTGTATTCCAGAAGAATATGGTGCGAAGATCAAATTCTTGAAAGAGAATGTGAAAAATATCGACAAAGCCATTATTTCGACTCACTGTCATAATGACCTTGGTATGGCTACAGCAAATTCATTATCAGGCGTAAGCAATGGTGCTCGTCAGATTGAATGTACTGTGAATGGTATTGGAGAAAGAGCCGGTAACACTTCTATGGAAGAAGTTGTTATGGCGATGAGAAAACATAATATGTTGAACTTCGATACAGCTATACATACTCAAAAAATTTACGAAATCAGCCGTTTGGTTTCTGATACAATGCGTATGCCTGTGCAACCTAACAAAGCAATTGTTGGTGACAATGCATTCTCACATTCATCAGGAATTCACCAAGACGGTGTGATCAAGAGCAGAGACAATTATGAAATCATCGACCCTGCTGAGGTAGGAGTTTCGGAATCATCAATTGTTTTAACTGCAAGAAGTGGTAGAGCTGCTTTATTCTATCGTATCCAAAAATTGGGGCACACATTAAGCCACGAAGCGTTAGAAGAAGCTTATCAAGAATTCTTGAAAATGGCAGATCGCCTTCAAACTGTTGAAGACGAACACCTTCAAGAGCTACTTCAAGCTGTGAAAGTTGCATAACAACTTCACAATGCCTACATTAGAATTTATGTTTATATGTGTTTATATATGGTTTAAAACCATTTATGGTTAGTATGTGGTAAGTGCGGCTTCCAGTTGGAGGCCGTTCTTTTTTTGTCTATACTTTTTTACCCCTTATTCCCTTCCTCAAAATCAATCAATTATCTCATTTTAGTCTCGGTGTTTGCTTTGTTCTGAAAACCTGCGTTTTCGCAGGTCATTTTATGGTGTAAAAAATTGATGTCTTGTGTATTATACCATAAGTATTGCCTAATAAACCCTCTACATTTGTAATGTACAATAAAGAAAAACAAAGTAAATTTTCATTTCATATCATAGGACAAATAAACATGTACTCAAAGACTATTAATGTTGTAAGAATAGTTTTCACACACACTAACCAAATCACAGTCTAGTTACAGACTTAGTATAACGTGTTGTAAAATACCAATTCAATTATTAATCATTCATTGAAAATTGTTCCAACATAAGTATTACCAAAAAAAATGACATCCGCTTAGATTAGGCGGATGTCATTATTATTTATATCTATTTTATTTTAAGTTTAACCAAGTCCTAGCTCTATCAGCATCTTCCAAAACGAAGTATTCAATATTCACACCTGGTGTGATGATATCACTAATTCTAGTAAGTAGGTCGCTCCATTGGTTGCTTTGGCCTATAAAGGCTATTTTATTGATCTTAGAGTAGTGTTTTAGGCCATTCTTAAGATCATTCCATAATGCAGAAATATTAGAGTACCCTTTAAAGTTGTCGAACTGTAAGTATAGGTTTATCTCAGATTTTGTATCTGCTTGATTGGAAAAATCTTGATCGATCATATAAACTTCTTGAGGGTTTATTTTACCGGAGAGCTTGTAAGCCAGGAAGTTATCATTACTGTCTGTGGCTAACTTTTTAATCGCAGGAGAGTACACTTCATCATCTTGTAATAACCAAACTAATGCCTGATCTCTCTCCGATATATTGAAGCATTTTATAGGGAATTCAGACATCATAAAGTCTGCAAAAGAGGATACACCTTGAAGCCATTCTATGTCAGAAACTATGGCAAATTTTTCAATATGTTTTTTCGCAGCAAACTTTTCCTTAATTATCATGAAAAAATCTTTGTAATGTTCTAATCCTCCGATCTTTGTGTATTCAGCAAGGACCCTAACTTTTCCATTTTTAGCTTTTTCTTCTACAGCATCAACAAAGCTTTCAAAACCTTTCGTATCAATTTCTCCATTTAATGTAATGCCGACAACTTGTGCTCCAAGTGAGTTATTTATGTGTATCATTTTTAATGTATTGTTTTTAAAGTGTAATCTATTTTTACTTATTATTCGTATACGGTATTTACAGTCATTATGGCTATAAAAAATCATTTTTTTATCATCAAGATTTTGGTATTTTCAACAGAGAATTATTAACCATACTGTAAATATGAATATCGCAATAATTGGAGGAGGAATTTCCGGGTTGTATACCGCGAGTATTTTAAAAGAACTAAACTATAATATAACTGTTTATGAAGCTTCAGACCGATTGGGAGGAAGAATTTATACTCATTCTAGAATAAAGAAAAAGTTTGTAGAATTAGGAGCGGCTGAAATTCATGGAATGAAGTCGGTGAATTATGAAATGCTCGACCACTTAGAACATAAAATTGAACCTATTGTTGGTAACGAATATGTTTGGTTTGAAAATAAACTTCATGATGTTGAAAAGAAAGAAGACTTTCCTGAAAGCGTCAATGGATTGTTTGCTTACTTTGGTAATATCAGTAACGAGACTTATGAAGGATCAGTGATGGCTTCTTTAAAGGAGAAGTCCTTGTACTCTTCAAAATTAAGGTACATCGTTGATGGAATTACCAGTGAATATTCTGCATCTGCTGAAAAATTGTATGCAAAATCTTTGGGAGAGGAAGAATGGAGATGGTCATCAGGATTCAGAAATTTCTTTTCTTATGGAAGATACAGTGATGCTATCGATTTTTTCAAAGATAAATTAGAAAACGAAATTCAGTTAAATACATCTATTGTTGATATTAATTATGCCGATGATGGTGTAACTCTTTTGACAAGAGGTGGGGAATCACACCATTTCGATAAAGTGATTGTTAGTACTTCTTTGGGTGTATTAAAAAAGGAGAAAATTAATTTCACACCACCAATGCCAGATGAAAAAAGAATCGCGATTCAGAAATTAGGCTTTGGTAAAGGACGTAAATTATTTATTGAGTTTGATAAACCTTTTTGGGAAGAAGATACAACAGAAATTTTAGGAGGGAAAAAATGTCCTATTTATTTAATACGACCAGCTCAACCTAATTGTATTTGTGCTTATATCATGGCAGATGCAGCCAAAGAGTTTAATCAACTAAGTGATGAAGATGTCGCTGAAATCCTTATTAATGAGTTGGACGAGATGTTTCCTGATCTAAATGTTCAGGCCTTATATGCGAATCACTACGGTAAAGATTGGACGTCAGACCCATATTTTCATGGTACATATTCTTATTCTCGTAAGGATTCTATTATCCATAGAGAGACACTGAAACAGCCAATAGAAGATAAAGTATTTTTTATTGGAGAGGCCTGCAATACCAGTGGTCATTCTGCGACGGTGCATGGAGCTATGGAAACAGGAGAGGAAGTGGTTAGAAAGTATTTTGATTCTAAAGTAGTATAGTTTTTGTATTAAGTAGTGGAAACAAAACTTTAATCACGAGAATATTATAGAATGAAGAAAGTATTAATTTATCTTCTTGTGTTTATTGGTGTCTTGTTAATCGGTGGTCTCATTTTTAGAGAAGTGATGATCACTCAAACCAAGAAACATAGTCCACAAGTAGAAGAAGTATATCATTCTAACGGAATAAACATCTCTATCAACTATTCATCTCCTTTTAAGAAAGGAAGAGTTATTTTTGGTAACCTTGTACCTTATGGACATGTTTGGAGAACAGGAGCTAATGAACCAACCACCTTTATGACGAATGTTCCCTTGGATATTCAAGGCCAACGTTTAGCACCAGGAAGGTATTCTATTTGGACAATTCCAGAATCGAAAGAATGGACGGTTATCTTCAATAAAAAGATAAATGATTGGGGAGTAAGTCTTGGCGGAAAGGCAAGTAGAAATCCTGATGATGATGTTTTGCAAGTCGTAGTTCCTACAGAACACCTTCGAAATGTAGTAGAGAGTTTTATGATTGATGTAAAAGCTGCTGAAGAATCTAATAAAATGTACTTGAGATTTGAGTGGGATAATGTAGGTGTACAGTTATTATTGAAAGAAGCAAAATAGCGTTTTCGCTCTGTTTTAGATAAAAATCAAAGCAATTGTTCAATTTTTTAGTTAATATTTGAATGATTGCTTTTTCTATTTTCTCTTTTTAGAAAGTATTGATTATATTATTTTGTGATTTACTTAAATTTGTAGTTCATACAGTAAGATCATTTTGTATTTTACTAAGTAAATCTTGACATTAAACCAACTAAGGAAAATCGACATGACAACGTCTAAAATTACGCTTGAAGAATATTTGGAAAATCACGAAGCTAAATTCATGAGGATACCAAGGTTTTTTCAAGAAGCATCTCGTGTACTAGGCACAATGTGGGAAGCATTGGAAGGTATCGAGGAGTTTCAGGAAAAAGGAAATCCCGAGCAAATTTTTATTACGTTATTCTATGTTGAAGAAGAAAAGAGTATTCTGATTCAGGAAACTCGTTTTGCAATGTCAATGATGTTCCCAATTCAAGTGGAAGACGGAGTACTTATCATTGATACGTTGGATTTAATTACTGCCTTAAGAAAGTTTGCGGAAAAGTTGCCAGTAGAAAGGGAACCTATTGCAGAAATTCTTGAATTTGTATTGTATTCGGGGTACTATGGATTTAAAAATTCAGAGGCTCGCACCTTAGCAAAATTAATTGTAGATGCTGCTTATCTAAGTGGTAAAGGGGATGTGGATGAAGATGAATTTTTCACTATAGTAGATACGCTGTATGCCCCTCCTCAACAGTTTTTCACTGATAAGTATATCGATCAGGAAATATTGGATATCATTGAGGTTCAGGATACAGTTTATAATTATTTACCTGCTGCTTTAATGATTTTAAGAAAACATTTAGTTCAGGACCAAAGACAACATTAAACCCATTTATATGTTAGAACTTTCGAAAAAAGAAAAGAACTTAAGTTTAACGATTGCTGATCATTTAATTAATGATCAAGGAATTAAGTCTGAAGATGAGATCGAAAACTTATCAGAAGAGTATTTAACGAATATCATTGTAGAAGTATCTGCTAACTATGAAGACCCTGTAAACGTATCAGAAGTGTTTTTGAAGACATTTAAAGGGATTTTAAAATTTGATGTAGCCTATTTACTTCGATCAAATCGCTGTTGTTCATAGTAATTTCTTTAGTGTATACTATCTATTACTGAACTATTATTTTGCTGACCTGTATTTGATTTTGATATATCTGTAAAATATATAAGCCTCTTTGCCAATGATCAGTTCTGATATTAATCGTCTGATTACTTTCTATTTCTATAGTTAACATTAACTGTCCTAGTTGATTATAGATACGACCGTTAACCAAAGTAGGGTATTCGTTTTTAATATTTATTTGTTGTGACGTGGGGTTAGGAAAAACCTTTAACTTCGAATAAACAGTTGGATTTTCAACAGCTGTTGGTTGATCATATTGCCCAATTTTGGCTAGATATAATCCTCCTCCTTCTGATCCTGTAATAAGGTAATCACCAAGTTGTGTACTCTTTAGTCTGTTGCCGTAAGTACGATCAATAAACTTTTCGTCATTAAAAAATGCTTTACTCTGATAAGTAGGGTTCTCTGATCTAAAGTTTTGCCATACTCTTGGGGTACCACTATCATCCCATACAAGTAAATCGTCACGTCCATCGTTATTGAGGTCACTGACAAAAGCAGATGGATATTTCCTTAAGATATTACCTTCAATATTTAAAAATGACTCTTCCTGAAGCTCGAAAGTACCAATGGTATTTTGATGATGGTATTCTAGAGCACCAGAAAATTTACCTAGTAATACATCAATTAGACCATCTTCATCAATATCTACGAAATAGGGTATATCTTCGGGCCTATGCTCAAATATCTTTTCAGGAGTAGTATTCGCTTCAAAATCATTTTCTAGTGAGAATAAATAAACCCCAGCTTGATTACTATTCGGAACTCTACCACTTATTGCCAATTGTGTTGTGTTTTTCCATTGAATAATCTGTGGAGAAATATCTAACATTCCCCATGCCTGAATATTTAAGAAGTTATCAGTGATCCATTGGAATTCAGGAGAGGTATTACTGCCTATATTTTTGTAATAAGAGATACCACCTCCAGAAGAGTTCCCTTCATTGTCAAAACTTATTCTATAACCAATTAATAAATCTAATTTTCCATCATTATCAACATCGTATGTGATAGGTCTACTTCGTTCTCCTAAATCAATTCCTGTATTTTGGATAAAGTTATCTTCTTGAAATGTCCATGTAGGTGAAGTAATAGTACCCGTATTTTTATACCTCCAAACGTATTTTGAAAAATCTGTTAGATCTCCTTCATTAGTATCAATATTTGGAGCGATAATCATATCTTCCAAGCCGTCATTATCTGTATCTACAAAGAATGCAGCAGGGAAATCAGGGAAACTTACAGGATGACTTTGCGGAAAAAATGTGATGGATTCATCAAAAGATGCATTCTCATTGGATCCTTTATTAGGTAAAGCGACTAGGTTGGTACAGCTTCTTTCCCCAATCAGCAAATCTAAATTGCCATTCCCATTAACATCATACATCGTAAGTGCTGAACCCAGGTGTTGAATTCGTTCATTTGAGGTGCAATTGTCGTCACCGAAGACATAGGTTGCACAGTCTCCACATTCTTGGAAGTCACCCCAATTATCTGTTCTTTTTCGAAAAGATGGAATACCTTCTTCAATACCTTGATTGATATGAGCTTCTATAGTACCGCCTAAACCAGGAACGAAAGTTAGAAAATCAATGAGACCATCTCCGTCAACATCGGCAAACGTAGGGGAGTCTGCCAAAGCAGAAGTAAGAGGTGTTGGTGACCCTGAAAATGTAGTGGTTTCTAATTGAGTGGGTAAATCACTAAAATTAAGCGTTGAAGATGAGCTATTATTTGGGTAAATGTAGATGCCATCTTCTTCTCCAATGATAAGGTCTTTTTTTCCATCATCATTGAAGTCTACTAATTGTATCCAGAATCGGATGTCTTGAGGGAATAAAACTTCATATTCAGGAGCATATTCCCATTGATTATTTTGAAACAGATAAGTACTGATTTTTCTTGTTGTACGATCAAAAAGTACTAAATCGTCTGTATTGTCTAGATTGAGATCTAAATTAAAGAATTGAGGTGCATTTATTCCTCCATTCCATGCGTTATTAAACGCAACGTTCTCTTTTATAACTTGGATATCAGATGTGTTGGTGAATCCGATATTCTGAGCATATATACCTTGTAAATTAAAATAAGTAAGGCAGATAAGGATTAAGAAGGTACGTTGCATTTAGTATTATCAAATAGGGTTACGTAATGATTATTAGTCTAACAATCATAAATCTACTTGAAAATCTAGGTAAAACGCAACTGCTTCTTTTAATATTTCTTCTTGTTTTCGGCCTTCTTTATCTGCAAGTGCCTTTATTTTATTTTTCTGCTCTTCAGAAAGAGCATCGAATAATGAAGTACTAACTTCGGAAGTTGTTGAAGCATTTAAGGGTTTAGAAGGGGTAGGTTCCACAATTGGAGCTTCCTTCTTTTCTTCTTTTTTAGGTGTTGAGTTAGATAATGGTGAACCTCCTAATAATGAATCCAACCCACCTGAGAAACTTTTCTTTGCCATATTTTCAATATTTAGGATGTAACTTTAGTAGTGGAACGTTCTGCAACTTCTTGTGCTAATGCCCAATAGTCTACCGCACCATTACTTTTAGGATTGTATCTGAAAATATTTGTTTGTTTAGAAGGAGCTTCAGCCAAAGCGACGTTGTCTCTAATCACAGTATTGAAAAGTGTATCTCCAAAATGTTTTTGAATTGCTTCTTTCACATTTCTATTTAAGATTTTTCTTTTATCAAATTGAGTAATGAAGACCCCTCCAATTTCTAAGTCTTGATTTAATCTTTGTTGCACTTTTTCAATTACTTCTAAAAGCTTTTTTAGGCCTTGAGTTGCCAAAAATTGCGCTTGTAATGGGAAGTAAACTTGATTAGAAGCAGTAAATGCATTTATCGTAAGTAGACCTAAACTTGGAGGACAATCAATTAATATAAAGTCAAATTGATCTTTCACCTTGTTTAAGTGATCTTTGAGAATAAATTCCCTACCTGCTTCCATACTTAATTCTAACTCAGCACCAGAAAGGTCTAGTTCTGCAGGAATTACAAATAAGTCCATCTCTAATTCATGCATGCTTTCTTCTGTAGTACAGAATCCTCGCAACAAAGTATATACCGATTTTTCAGGTTCGAATATCCCTAAAGACTGACTTAAATTTGCTTGAGGATCCATATCAACCATCAAAATACGCTTACCCATTTGATGTAGAGCGGCGCCTATATTGACAACAGAAGTAGTTTTTCCTACTCCTCCTTTATGATTACTTATAGAAATGACCTGTGCTGCCATTGTTAGTTGTGCTTTTAAAAAATTATGATGATAAACTCTATGTAGTAGTATTTACCTTAAAATATTTTTAAGCAATTAACGTGCACTATTTCGTTTTTCTGCCCATTTTGTTTGAAGCCAAAAGGCAATAGGAACTAATGTATAAGGAACTTGAGCATATTCGATAGCAACGTAGCCTAAAATTAAAGAGATGAAAGCCAAAAGCGGTTCCATCCATAGTCCTTCGCTTATTTCTTTATTGTCTAATGGATCAACAGGGTTTTTAAGCAGTCTATTATTAAAACTAACATGCTTCCAAGCTGAAAAAGAAAGTAGGCCGATAATTATTACATTAATACTGTATGCTGCAATTGCCACAAAATAATCAGGAAAAGCAGTCGCTAAACCGTTAGAAAATGGCAATAATGCTACAAATGCCAGCATTAATAAATCGAGCCACATATACACCGTATCTGCTCCTTTCATGAGTCTTGTCGTAACGGTATGCTTTAACCAGTATACCGCCAATAAAACAAAGGTAGAAAGGAAGATACCAAGTATAGGTAACTGATTAGAAAACGCAGAAAGTAGCTGTTTATTACTTTTTATATCTCCTACTTCTGGAAGATCTATTGCTAAAAGGAGCATAGTCATAGAAGTAGCAAAGATAATATCCGCTAATCGGGTAATTCTTGTTAACCAGCTTTTTGAAATAGTTTTGGGTTGGTAATCTTTTTTAAATACCATCATTTTAGAATGTTGTAGTTAATTATTTTTATGGCATAAGCATCTTTTCTAAGTATTCATCACAAAACTCTAAAATTCTCTTCTGAGTATGTTCATTGTAGTTGGATACTCCTTCAACAGTAGGTTTAATTATTATTCTTTCAGAACGGATGATATAGTCATTCAATGCATTCACTAAAAACGAAACAACTAGTTCTTCGTCTACATCAGCATTGTAGATGCCTTGCTTTTTACCCTCAACGATTTTATCTAAAAATAAGTTACTTACAATATTGGCAACTTCATCATTTTTTGTAATTACCTCTGCTCTAAGCTCCATCATCTCCTCTACGTTCATGATACGGGCTAAATCACGGTTCATTAAAGAAACTTTAAAAAACTTACGAAGTGCTAATTTTAAAAACTCTAACCCTTCATTCTCAGAGTTTTTAAGGCTTTCCACTACATTTTGAATCTGAGAAGAAAAGTCCGTAATAATCTCTTTTAATAATGCTTCTTTAGAACCAAAGTAGTAGTTAATCATCCCTTGGCTAACTTTGGCCGTTTGTGCTATTTCTCTTGTTGATGCACCATCAAAACCTCGTTGTGATATTAGTTTTGTTGCAACCTTTAAAACGTGTTCTCTGTTATTTTTCATATCCTTTAATTGATCGAATGATTAATAATTAATAAAGATAATCATCAATTCGAAAAAAAAAACATAAAATGTATATCAGAGATTGGAAAGATTTATATTTGTATATGAGATAGAGTAATCACGAATTAATACACTCAGAACACTTAAATGAAACTCTATTTGATTTTCAATTTTTTGAATCTAATTATGTTAACCATGAAAAACTGGATCTTACGTTCATTTACTTTCTTTGTTTTATTCTCATTTATTGGCCTTTCAAATTTTGCTACTGCTCAAGACACTAAACCTGAACAGGAACTTACTGAGAAAGAAAAGAAAAAACTTGCTCGTAAAAAGGCAAAAGAAGAAAGAAAGAAGGCAAAAGAATTAGCAAAACAACAAGCTCAGGCCGAAGAAAAAGCTCGTTTTGAGATGGCGAAGGCTGGAATGTTGTCACAGCAATTTGTGTTACAGGCAAATCAAGTGTACGATCGTTACGGAAATACTGCCCAAGTAACAAACAATATTAACTTTGTGAAGTTAGATGATGATAAATGTGTAGTTCAATTAGGCTTTGAAGGCATAGTTGGATACAATGGTGTTGGAGGTATCACTTTAGATGGTAAAATATCTGATTTGAAAGTAGAAGAAAATGATAATGGAAGCATCATGATGTCTTTCAATGTACAGGGGGCAATGATGCAAGCCGCCGTAAGAATAAATTTAAATGGTGCAGACAACTGGGCTGATGCAACAGTTCGTTCTCAAACGGAGAACATTGAAATCAGATTTAGAGGAAATATTCTTCCTACCAACTTGTCGTCTGTATACCAAGGAGCAACTCCTTATTAATTGATTTTTTTAAGCAATGTGGCAAATTTTTCAACGAGAAATAAGTAGTTTTTTTAGTGCCGTTTTAGGCTATTTGGTAATGGCTGTATTTTTAGTGATGATGGGGTTATTTGTTTGGGTTTTCCCTCAAACAAGTGTCTTAGAAGGAAGTTTTGCTTCTCTTGATTCACTCTTTAATATAGCTCCTTACATTTTTATGTTTTTACTACCTGCAATTACCATGAGAGGTATTGCAGAAGAGAAAAAAACAGGGACACTAGAATTACTTTTTACAAGACCTGTGACTGACTTTCAGATTGTTGGAGGGAAATTTTTATCTGCTTGGGCAACCGCTTTACTAGCTTTGTTACCGACAGTTATTTATTACTTTTCAGTTTATGAATTAGGGGCACCCAAAGGTAATATAGATACTGCAGGGGTTTTTGGTTCTTATATAGGTTTGGTATTTCTTGCTGGTGGGTTTGCTGCAATCGGTACTTTTGCTTCTTCCATTACATCGAGTCAGATTGTTTCGTTTATTGTTGCAGTAGTTATCTGCTTCGCTAGTTACGATGGTATTTCATCAATAGCTTCTATTCCTGCTCTAAGCGATTATGCTTACAGTATTGGTTTATGGGGTGTTGATTTTCATTATAGATCTTTAAGTAGAGGATTGGTTGATTCTAGAGACATCCTTTATTTTTGTAGTATGATTGTTGTGGCACTTAGCCTTGCAAAATTATCTTTAAGTAGTCGTCGCTGGGAATAGCGAACATCATTTTTTATATGGCATCATTTGATTTAAAAGAGGCAGCCCAGTTGCTGGCAGATGAACTTGAACAACAAAAATTCGGAGAGGCTCCGGAAACATTATATGCACCATTAAGGTATATCCTTTCGTTGGGCGGTAAGCGTCTTAGACCTGCTTTAACGCTGTTAGGTTGCTACCTTTTTGATGACGATTACAAAAAAGCAATAGATCCTGCTATTGGAGTAGAAGTGTTCCATAACTTTACTTTAATGCATGATGATATCATGGACGAAGCACCTCTTAGAAGAGGGAAGATGACAGTTCATGAAAAATGGAATTCTAATGTTGCTATTTTATCTGGCGATGTGATGTTTGTACGTTCGTATGAATATATCTCTAATGTTGAGGATAAGATATTAAGACAAGCATTAGCACTATTTAATAAGTGTGCAGCTGAAGTTTGCGAAGGACAGCAATTCGACATGGATTTCGAAGAGAGAGAAACTGTTGGAGAAGAAGAATATATCGAAATGATACGTTTAAAAACGGCCGTTTTGATAGGTTTCGCATTACGTTTAGGTGCCTTAATCGGTGGAGCTACAGACGAACAATCGAAAGTAGTTGAAGAATTTGGCGTTAACGTTGGATTAGGTTTCCAGCTTAAGGATGATATTCTTGATGTTTACGCAGATCAAGATAAGTTCGGTAAGCAAGTCGGAGGTGATATTATCTCTAACAAAAAGACATTAATGTTAATTAAGGCTTTAAAACAAGCGGAAGGTGCTGATGCTGTAGAACTTCAAAATTGGTTAGTAGCTAAAGATTTTGATAAAGAAGAAAAAGTAGCGGCTGTAACTGATATCTATAACAGATTAGGTATTAGAGAAATGGCGACAGAAAAATCCAATGAGTATTTTACAAAAGGATTTGCTGCTTTAGAAAACCTTGATGTACCTGAAGACAGAAAGAATCTGTTAAAAGAATTTGGTGTTTATCTCCAAAACCGAGATCATTAAATTTCAGGTATAATTTATAAAGTAAAAAAGCCATCCTTTCCTAGTGAAAGGGTGGCTTTTTGTCTTTTATTAATCAAGGTAATTAGTTCTATGCACATAGACTGCATTTCGGGTACATAAATTGCAAAAGTTATATTTTCCTTTTGTTTCACCAAACGTTTTATATGCAGAAAACGCACAAGTTGCACCAAGAGATTTTCGACCTTCTTATTCAAGAAGGATTAAAAGGAGATCAACTAGAAAAAGAAGTACAAAGCTTCATTATGAAAAACTTGGATTGGAAATTTATCGAGAAATTCGATTTAGAAAATCCAGATGCTCCCAAAGGAGGGATTCCGATACCTTTGAAAGAAGAGCTTTATGACAAAGTCAGAGCGAAACAATCAGAGTTGAACCGGATGAGAACTAATGAATCTGCACTTCGATTCCTCCATCGTAACTTTTTAAATTTGGATCAGAATTAACAGAGAGTGCCAAGTGCGGCACCCTACTTCGAAAATAAAATTTATGTGATATTAAAATGATTCTGATTTGAGAAAATTTATACCATTACATCAAACTATTTTAGAAGACTGTTTATTCATTTCTGAGAAAATTGAAAGCCTAAGGAAAACGAATTCAGCAATTCTTAGTCATTTTATTGATGAGGAAGCGATGAAAAATATGAAAGTTGACCCGAACAGGCCACAAAGAGTTCCTATTCGCAAGGAGATGGAAGGTGAATTTGTAAAACGATTAAACGAAATCCAATGTTTGGAAGGTAGGTTGGATGATCTGAAGTATTTACATCAGGCAATCTACAGTCCACACCAAAATTAGGAAATGAAAAGGCCCTGCTTCATTTGGAGTAGGGCCTTTTAAAACTAAAAAGCCTTGATCAGATTGCTCCGACCAAGGCTTTATATGATTACAACAAATGTTGATTATTGCGAACTATTTTGCAGCTGCAAAACGCTTAGCTACTTCTTCCCAGTTTACAACGTTCCAGAATGCAGAGATGTAATCTGGACGACGGTTTTGGTAGTTTAAGTAGTATGCATGCTCCCAAACGTCAAGGCCTAAGATTGGTGTTCCACCGCACTCACCTTTCATTAATGGGTTATCTTGGTTTGCAGTTGAGCAAACAGATACAGCACCATCTTTAACACATAACCAAGCCCAACCTGAACCGAAACGAGTAGCTGCAGCATTAGCAAATTCTTCTTTGAATTTGTCGAATGAACCAAATGCAGCGTCGATTGCAGAAGCTAACTCACCTGAAGGAGCACCACCACCGTTTGGTGAAAGGATTGTCCAGAATAAGTTGTGGTTATAGTATCCACCACCGTTATTTCTTACAGCACCTGATAAGTTGTCTGCAGATAATAAATCTTCGATAGATTTGTCAGCGTCAGCTGTACCCTCAATAGCACCGTTTAATTTTGCTGTGTATGCAGCGTGGTGTTTTGAGTGGTGAATTTCCATTGTACGAGCGTCGAAATGTGGCTCTAATGCGTCATAAGCATATGGAAGTTGAGGTAATTCGAATGCCATTTTTTTAAGTTTTATGTTTTAAGTATAATGTTTTAAAGTTGGATAAGCGATAAAAGCATTTTGATGAGCTAGATCACTTTTTAATCGCCATCGAATTTAGCTAATTCATCTTGAAAAGTGAATTATTCTTGAATGAAAAAATCTATACCCCTATAAATTTTATCAATGCACTATCCTTTAAACTAGAAAATAGGGTTCAAATTGTCTTTTTCGACCATTTCGATCAATTCAGAAGTACCTTTAGACAAATCACCAGATGTCCATTGCCACTCTTCCTTAAGGTGTAAAGTACCACTCTCATCTGTGAAAGGAGTAGATTTACAGAAGCCTGTCATGATCTCATGTTGAAGGTTCACATGTTGGTAGTTGAACTCTAAAGTACCATCATTTTTGATGACACCTGTAAGTGTACCCATTCTGATACTAGGTCCGTGGTAAGTAGCCCAAATGACATCACCGCCTTGTCGGTAATGAAAAAAAGTTTGTCCATCCACTTCACCATTGTCTGTATTGGAAATTGCTCTGAAACGTTTGTTGTGAAAATTAATCTTTTCCATAAGTGTTGTTAGTAATAATAAGTCTTGAGTGTTTTCAGAGCCGAATATACTATCTTATGCCGTTTTATTTCCTACTAGAATGGTATTTTTTAGTTCTCCTCCAATTGCTGAGTTATTTTGACTAGCCATTTTTAAAATATATCTAGCTTCTCTCAATCTTTGGTTTACAGCACCCCATACCGAACTTTTTGTTTCTGTTGGTGGTTCTTCCTGATAATACGACTGGAAGTCTTTCTGTTGATAGAAAATAGGGAATAACATCAAGTTGGTATTCTTACTTACTTGTTGTCTTCTCATGTAAGTAAAGGAATGGCCTGAATGTATCCATAGATAGTTTGTAAAGATATTTCTATCGTGATTTTTGTTACTTTCCGTTTTTACAACACAAACTTCAATCTCATAAGGACGTTTTAGTTTGTTTTTTAACTCCCATTCTAAATACTTTTTCATAGAAGCAGGTTTATCTCTTAACTCCACACCAATAAGTGTAAGCTGATAAACTTTTGATTCTAACTTTTCAGGTAAAAGGGAATTAAGCATTGGAATTAGGTTTTCATCCATCTCTCCAAGGTCTTTTAAAAGGTAATTATCAATAATGACCATAGAGTTATGTGGATGTCTGAATCGTTCCAATTGATTCCAGTTTTCGAAACGTTTTACCGCTCCTCTGTCTTTTGTGACATTATATAATGACCAATTGAACATAAAACCACCTTTCTGACGAATTCTATTCGCGTTCAAAGTAATTAAGCCCAATTGATTTTCTAGTTCCTCACACTCCGAGTTGCTTTTATCTAAGAAAAACATCGTTTGAGGCATGCTATTATTACTCACTTCTTCTAGGTTATCAAACGCATCTTTTTCACAGCGTAATGAAGAACCTCCAGAAGAAGCACTTTTCAACATCTTTTTGATATATGGGTTAGTTTTGCTCATCATAGACAATTCTGTCGGATCAACATCTAACCTTAAATCTGCTTGTTTGTTGATAAATGAATAGAAGTCCATCCATGATCGGCTCCATTCCATATCGTCTAATTCGTCTTCAATAGAAGGACGTTTAGAGAAGAAAGCAGTAAGTGAATTTATATTTGCGTAAGTCGTTATTCTTTCCATGGTCGTCGTGATTTGTAAGTAAGAAAAATGGAGGAAAATAGTAGAGTGTAGAAGTAGCCGAAAATCGTCAACCTCCAATAGTTACTACATCTGTTTTAAATGGAACAGTTCAATGGCAATGTTGTCCGCTTCATCAAAGAAGCCTTCTCCAAATTCATTGTCCAATTCTCCATCTTTCATGATGTTCAGCAGTTGTACTTGTGGTTTCCCTTCAGGTACACGCTCAGGGTTATATAAATAATATATTTTGGACTCATAAGGAGTGATTTTCCTTTTCGCTGTCCAGTATTGTAGCTTTCTGATGAGATATTCTGAGTGAGTCTCAATCAAAAAGTTTGTTTGATATCTGTAAGATGCATCAATAATTAAATCGGCCAATTTCGATTGCATTTTTGGATGCAGATTGGTCTCAGGTTCTTCAATTAATAATGATCTATGTTCATCTAAAGCAATTTTTAATAGGATAGGAAGCAGTTGTGATATACCATAACCTAAATCGGCTAAATCCAATTGGTGGCCTCTTTTGTTCGTAATGACTACATCATTTGCAATTCCTTTTACCGAGTTGATGGTAATATCATGACCGATTTCAAACTCTCTAATCCAGTGTTTTACAAAATCTTGCGCTTTTTGATCTGCATTTTTTGCAAATTCAAACAACAGCTGTGATAGTACACTAGACTCTGTGTGAAGCATAATACGTTTGGTACTTCCTCTTTGCGCTTCTAGTAATCCAAAGTTGAATAACTTACCACAAGATTTGAAGATATGTTTGATCCCTTGAACACCTTCTTCTAAGCATTTTAAGAATGAACCTCTTAATACTTTATCAACATCAATTTCATATAATTTATGGAATTCTTCTGATGTTAAAGGCAGTTCTGGTAAGTGGTCTAAATCCTCCAATGAGTTTTCAGCCGTTTGAACATTAAGAATTCTTCTGTCATTGTTGTCTAATAATGGAAGGTCTCTTAACAGGAATCCGAGAGAAGCGACTTTAAAACCACTTCCATCTTCTTTTCTCTCTGCTAAAAACTTCATAAGATCACCTCTTTTAAAGAGGTTCACTTTCTTTATTTTAGATTGATGTTCAGTCATGTAAGCATTGAGTCTAGATCCTAAAAGGGATACGACTTTTTTATGCATTACTTCTTGAAGCACTTCTAATTTATCATTGTCAGTGATTCCTGTTTTTTCAGAAAGCTTACGTTTATCGATACTGAAATTTTTACGAACAGGAGTATGGATATCCATATGAGAACCGTATTCATATAAATTATTGATATCGAAGAAGCTTGTGAAAACAGGGATTTCTCCATCTGTTTTAAAATAGTCTCCTCTGTGGTTGGCAGCTAATAGGTAGCTATTACCGTTTTCACTACCTACGTAATGAAGACTACCGTTACTTAATGGAGAATACAAAAGCTTTCTTTTTCCTGTAAATCTTTCTGAATAAGAAAGGCTGATATTACATAATTTTCCTTCTTGACTATCATAACTCAACTCTAAGAAAAGTCTTTCAGTAGTATTTACACCTACAGGCTTAAATGTATAGATAATACCATCATCCTGGATATTCAATAAGTCTTTTACCAAAGGAGACATTGGTATATCCATTTCTAGCCAAGAAACAACGGCAGACCTTAATTCTTCAACATCAGTGATGTTATTTTTTTCAATAAGATCTTTCCATCTTTGGTTATGCTTTTTTGTTTGCTCCTTACCTCTGGTAGGAGTTGGTTTTGCATCTGTTAAATGGTGAAGTTTTTTCACTCCAATAAGCTCATGAGCCCTATGTTTTGCATACCAAGCTTTTTTAATCAGATCGGCAAAAAATGCTCGATCGATATTACTTGGGATATTGAGGGCAACATCTACCGGAATTTCTAAATCTTGAAGTTTTAAAATTACCTTATTGGCTTCACCAAAAAGCATTTCAATATTTTCTACGGTAATTCTATGTTCAAAAGCGATGTTCAATAACTTATGAAGAATAGCTCTTATAGTAGAAGAATATTGGATTTCGCCAGATCTAGTTAATTTCTGAATATGGCGAATCATATCTTGTGACCTGTTGATCAACACACCTCTAAGAAAGTACATCCAATTTTTCCAATTGGGTATTTTCATTAAATCAGAAAATGTCTCTACATTTTTTAGGTCTGCAAATGCAATAGAGATATTTCTTTGGCCTAATTCAAATCTTTTGAACGGTGCAGTACCCGGCTGAGGAGCGAATTCCAACATAAATGTGATGGGCTTCTCAGGATCAGTATCATGATTTCTTGCTTTATCGATATTACCAAGGTTATGGTATGGACCTCTAAAGTCAAGTTCTTCTAATCGGTTTTTAGCACCATTATCCTGAAGCAATAGTAAAGCTTTAAACAACGAACTCTTTCCACTACTGTTTGTACCTGTAAGCACATTAATAGGGGAGAAATTAAAAGTCGTACGTTCTTTGAATACTCTAAAGTTTTCTAAGGTCAGGCTTTTGATATTGGCCATATGATGAGTTTATTAAATCAGTCCACAAAATGATACTATTCTCTTTTAGGATATCAGAATAGTAATTTAAAAGGAAGAAAGATTGATAATAAGTACAGCTTATTATTATAGTATTAGGTTCCTCTTGTTTGTGCAAATATAGAAGATTACCACTCTTTAAACAAGTGTTAATCTTCTGTAAGTGCAATATTTATCAATTACTTTAAAATTCTTTTTAATCCGCCTTAAATCCTGCTTTTACATGATTACCGTCACAATACGGTTTGTTATTGGAATGTCCACAACGACAAAGTGCTACTTGTTTATCTCCAAGGTTTTCTGTTTTTCCCGAAATTGTTATGTCAATATTTCCTTTAACGAGAACGGGACCATCTTTTAAAACATTGATTTCTACAGAAGGAGTAGTTGAAGTATCTGTCTCATCACTTTTCAATGACAATGCTCCAGAAGGACAATTTTTTACTGTCTTGATAATATCAAATGTTTCTCCATTAGACATGTTAACCCAAGGTCTATTAGATGGGTTAAACACATTGGGTAAAGCTTGAAAACATTTGGTAGAGTGGATACATAAATCAGGCTGCCAAAGTATTTCAATATCTCCATTAGAATAAGTACGGGTAGTGGGTTTATCGCTCATAGTGTGCTTTGCTTTGTGTTAAATAACAATAAATATCTTTAATTTGGGTATCGTAAAAATTTATTATACGTATGTGTCTTCATTAATTTACGTATAAAAATTTTCATAGCAAACTGATACTATAAACATTAATATATCCATAAGTTATTACCAATGAGTGAGAATAATGTATCGGGGTTTATGAGGTCTTTTAGGAAATTAGCTGTTGATACACTAAGTATAAGAGAAGGATCCGACCCCACTGCTACCATAGAGGGTATTAAAAAAGATATGACTTTTAAAGGTCCAGGAGCATGGATTTTGATTTTTTCAATCCTGATAGCTTCTATTGGCCTTAATGCAAATTCGACTGCTGTAATTATTGGAGCCATGCTTATTTCTCCACTAATGGGGCCAATCATCGCTGTGGGTACTGCTATTGGTATCAACGATCTGGAGATGATGAGAAGAGCATTCAAAAACTTAATGATTGCGGTTGTGATTAGTTTGATTACTTCAACAATTTACTTTTCCATCACTCCATTAAATGTCGAGCAATCTGAATTACTGGCGAGAACAAAACCCACCATATTAGATGTGTTTGTGGCTATTCTTGGCGGTTTCTCTGGTATTATTGCGGGTTCCAGAAGAGAGAAGAGTAATGTTATTCCAGGTGTGGCTATTGCAACAGCCTTGATGCCACCACTATGTACTGCAGGCTTTGGTTTGGCGAATGGAATGTATAATTATTTCTTTGGTGCCTTTTATCTATTTTTCATTAACTCTGTATTTATTACTTTGTCCACATACATTGTTGTTAAGTACCTGAGATTTCCGATGAAAAGTTTCATTGATAGACGTAAATACAGAAGGTATCAGTTTTTCTTTGGAGTATTTATCGCAGTTGTAATTATGCCATCTGCAGTGATATTCTATCAGATGATTCAAGAAACACGATTTAAGATTGCTTCCGAAAGGTTTATCACAGAAAACACCAAGTTTAAAGGCAGTGAATTAATTACTCAAAAAGTGGTGTATACTGATAGTATTTCAACCATCGATCTATATTATATGGGAAATAGAATATCAGATGATATGGAATTATTTCTTAATGATAAAACGAGAAGTTATGGTCTTGCAGCAAAAGATGATGATTTTTTCCCTCTAACAAAGAAAACCATTATTAAGATTCACCAGCAGGAAGGTGCTGAGTTTGGAGAAGGTGAAGCAACAAAAATGATGGAAGCATATACGAAAGATCTTCATATTCAATTACTCAAAGATGTATACACCAAAAATGAAGAGTTGATTGAAGATAAAGATGCCAAGATCAAGTTATTGGAAA
Source organism: Flammeovirga sp. SubArs3 (assembly GCF_947387565.1). NCBI lineage: Bacteria > Pseudomonadati > Bacteroidota > Cytophagia > Cytophagales > Flammeovirgaceae > Flammeovirga > Flammeovirga sp. SubArs3. The sequence continues at coordinate 439,999 of NZ_CANDOA010000002.1, forward strand.
AGAAAATTTATGATATGAGTAAAGTAAAAATCGATACTTTTCCGGTTCATCAATTATCTAGAGAAATACGATTACAATTTCCTGACGTAGAAAAATATGCTGTATCTAGAGTTCAGGTACAGACATGGGAAGGAGATTCTCTTATGGTAAATAACTTACCGGTCTTGTTGGTAGACTTGGGTAAGAAATCACATAAAAAAGAGAAAGAGTATATCGATCAGCTACAAACTTGGATTAGAGTGAGGCTAAATAATAAGGCAATAAAAGTGATGAAACTATAAACGTCTCATCACTTAACGAAAAGTATATAGATAGTTTAAATAGCACTGTAAGAAATTACGGTGCTAATTTTCTCCTAATAAATTCCTTTTTGTAGCCATCTGATTTAGCATATATTTCTTATCCGATTCACTTTTTACAATGTGATTAGTAATTGAAAACCGGTTCTGATAATCATTTAGCTCTACATGAGGCTTAATTTTTATCGTTGAAGGAAAATGCCAAACAGAGAAGTTGATCGAAAGGTATTTGATCATCTGGACGTCATCTTTGAGTTTATAAAAATGCTCAAAAATTTCAGGCTTGTTAAATAGATAAGCAAATTCTTTACTCATCCAATAATAGTAATCTGCCCAACTTTCGATAGGGTAGTACTCTTCGCCTGAAACGTAATAATCAAACACAAGATTGCTTTGTGATAAAGAATCACTTTTAATGCCTCTTCCTGTAATGTGTGGTGGAGGGCTTTTAGAGAACGCATTGTAGCTACTAAATTCGTTTGCTTGAATTTCTACATATTCTAAATCTTGAGAATACACAATATGAAGTACAAACAATAGTGCTAATGTTGGTAATAATCGCATGAGAAAAGAAATGTAAGTAATCTATAATAGAAAGTAGAGTATCTAAATATTGTAAAAAAATAGCAGAAATAATAGTAACTAATTATTTTTCATGTAGTTATATAAGAAATGTGATAAAAAAATCCTCAATTATTTCAATATGTAATAATTGAGGATTTCATTTTTTGCTAACTTCTAAAAACTAGGGGAGTTGATTGAAAATAGCTTCTAATTAAATATCTTTTGGTAGGACTTTATTTAATACAACACCGACTAAAGCAGCAATAGTTAAACCTGATACTGTGATACTATTGTAGACTGCAACTTCCTTTATACCAATGCCTAATACAAATATCAATGCGGCAATGATTAAGTTTCTAGAGTGATTGAAATCTAGTTTTGCAGAAATTAGAGTACGAACACCCACTGCGGCTATCATACCAAATAATATAATTGAGATACCACCCATTACAGGTACAGGTATTGTTTGAAGTATTGCACCGACTTTACCAATTAGGCTTAGTAAAATTGCGAATACAGCAGCAATACGTATTACTGAAGGGTCATAAACTTTTGTGACAGCAAGTACGCCAGTATTTTCACCGTATGTAGTGTTAGCAGGACCTCCGATGAGACCAGCAAAGATGGTTGCCAATCCATCTCCTAACATGGTTTTATGAATACCAGGTTTCTTTAAAAAGTTTTTTCCAACAACAGCACCGTTCGTTGTAATATCACCAATGTGTTCTATAAATACTACCAATGCAATTGGGGCAATAGCGAAGAAGCCTGACGTAGTAAAGTGAGGTATTGTTAAGACCTGATCTACTACTTCACCAGAGAAGCCAAACCAATGAGCTTCTTTTACTGCAGTAAAATCTACTAATCCCATAAAAGCGGCAGTAATATATCCTACAACTACAGAGATAAGAATAGGCATCATTCTGAAGAATGAATGTTGTACCATGGACGAAATGACCATTGTTGTAATGACCACAAGTGCAATGATTAAACTAGAGTTATCAAAGGCACCATCATTATAACCTACCATTTCTAAAGCTACGGGGCTTAGTCTTAAACCAATCACCATAATAGTAGGGCCTATAACAATAGGAGGGAAATAGGACTGTACTACTTTTACTCCAAATTTTTTAATGACGAAGGACATGATCACATATACAAGTCCGGCACCAATGATTCCGGCTTTAACTTCTGCGAGCCCTTCTTGTTTTAATACTAAACCAATAGCACCAATAAAAGCGAAAGAAGATCCCAAGAATACAGGGACAATTTTGTTAGTAACTTGATGGAAGATTAAAGTACCACACCCGGCTGCAAATAATGCGATTAATGGGTTTAAACCAGTAAGAAAAGGAACCAACACTGTTGCACCAAACATGGCGAGTACATGTTGAATACCCAAAAGATATTGCGTTTTGCCTGTTATTTTATCCATTTGATTGAGCTTTATGAAAATCGTACAAATCTATATCATTCCATCGCTACATTAAATGTCCAAAGTCAATATGTTGTAAATTGTTATGATATTTTTTTGTCAATAGCGGTAATGTTCAGCACAATAAAAAAGCACAATAATTAATTGAAATTATTGTGCTTTAATGTATATAACATCCTTTTTACAGGATATAATTCTTAAGCATTCTGTTGTTTTGAAGTCAAAATGATTTCAGTAATTTCTGGGTCCATACCGATACGACCAGCATATGCATGGTAACCAAACCCTCTGTTTACATACAACTTTTGTTTTCCTTTTTCATATAAACCAGCCCATCTAGGATATTTATATTGAACAGGACTCCATTTTATACCAGGTATTTCAATACCGAATTGCATACCATGTGTATGTCCTGCAAGCATTAAGTCCATGTCTTTATGATTTAAAACTTCAGCATCCCAATGTGATGGATCATGAGAAAGTAATACTTTAAAAGGAACATTTTCTAACCCTTGATTGGCTCTATTAATATCACCTAATTGAGGGAATGGTTTTAAGCCCCAGTTTTCAACTCCTACAATGGCGATTTTTTCACCATCTTTTTCTAATACTCTATTTTCGTTCAAAAGTAAATCAAACCCTATATCTCTATTGGCTTGTTTTACATTATCAAGATTTTGTTTTTTCTCTTCTCTAGAATTCCATTGTACATAATCTCCGTAATCGTGGTTACCAAGAATAGAATACATACCATGTTTTGCCTTTAGATTTTTGAAAACATCTATCCAACCCTCTGTTTCGGAAGCAAAGTTGTTCACTAAGTCACCAGTAAAGACAATAACATCTGGTTTTCTACTATTAATAAGTTCAACTGCTTTCGCAACAGATTCATGTCCTTTAGGAAAACTCCCAATATGTATATCAGAAATCTGAATAATTTTTAGACCTTCAAAAGCTGCAGGTAGATTGTCAAAACCTAATGTTTTTCTAATTACTCTAAAGTTGAACCTACCTTTTGTAAAGCCATAGGCAAATGCCCCCAGTGGTACAGTAGCTAAACCAGCTCCAACTAGAGTTAAGAATTTGGCCCTACTCATTCCATCACCAGCAAAGTTGGTTTTGGACCCGAAAACATTATGGTACACTTTCGAAGCTAAGTAGGTAATATCATCCGCCCCATGAAAAATATTGAAAACCAATTTTGTCATAAATGCCATTAAGATAAAGGCATTAATAGAGAAAATAATATTAGTGTATTCAGGAGCTCTAAACTTATCTGCATTTAGTGCTAGCCAGCCTACAGCGAAGTAAACGAGAAAATTGAAAAACCAGAATCCTCCAATGGATAATTGACGATAAATGGGTTTAATATTTTCAGTAATTAATTTAATGCCTTTAAAGGCGTATAGGTCAATAGCTAAAATTATGGAAATAAAGATCCCCATAAATATTAATACTCGACTATTCATTCTTTATAGTTGGTTAATTTGACATTTATCTTGTTTAAACAACTTTTATACTAAAGAAATATAACTGACAAATTGTCTGAATAGTTTTCCAATAAAGTAGAATATGAAAATTCTATCTTTATCATTTATCGAAGTCGAATAATTTATATTGACCACTATACCTAATTGATGAATTTGTGAGATGCCCCTCTTTTTCTTATCTGAAATTAACACAAAATCCCTTTTTTTTGAATGATAGTGATACACAGTGTGTCCACTTTTTACTGAAATTGAAATTCAAATAAATTGTTTATAATCAGTATTTTGTGTTGTTTTTGGTTCCACATATATCCACTTTTTTATTTTATAAGTGTAAAATTGATATTTAATCTATCTACATTTGAATCAGTTAATGACCGGTTTAAAATAAATAACAGAAGATCTTTTTTAACTATATGATTTAATATAAACTATGTTAGATTTTAAAATACCAAAAATAGGAGTGGGCATTTTAATAAGCTCTCTATTATTACTCTTTAATCAGACAATATATGCTCAACAATCTTCTCTATCTGGTAAAGTATCTGATAAAGAAGGGAATCCTATTCCAGGAGTAAGTATTATAATAAAGGGTACTAACAATGGAGTAATTACAGACTTTGACGGAGAATACAAAATAATGAACTATAAGCCTGGTGACATATTAGTTTATAGTTATGTAGGTATGCAAACGTTGGAAGAAAGTATAAACTCAAGAACAAGAATTGAAGTTGAATTATTGGAAGACTTAGTTCAACTAGAAGAACTCATTGTAGTAGGCTATGGAGCACAAGATAAAAAAGACATTACAGGTGCTGTCGGAATGGCAACAAGCGAAGATTTTGTAGATCGTCCAAATTCTCAAATTGGTAGTTTATTACAAGGGAAAGTAGCAGGTGTTCAGATTGCATCGTCATCTGGTAGCCCTTCTCAGCAATTAAGTTTAAGGATTAGAGGAACTAACTCTTTTACGGGTAGTAGTGAACCGTTATATGTAATTGACGGAGTGCCAACTACAGACACAAAGTCATTAAATCCTTCAGATATTGAAAGTATTACGGTATTAAAAGATGCCGCATCTGCTGCTATTTATGGTGCCCAAGGTGGTAATGGTGTTGTATTAATCACCACAAAGCAAGGAACGACTTCTGAAACAAGAGTGACATTAGATGCTTATGCAGGTATGTCTCAGGTGTGGAGAAAGTTAGATGTATTGGATGGTGCTCAATATAGAGACTTAATGACCGAAATGGGATATACAACAGATTGGAGTCAGTATAATGAAAATACCAATTGGCAAGATGAAATATTTCAGGATGGAGTTACTCAAAACTATCAGTTAGGGGTTTCAGGAAAGAATGGAGGAACTACTTACTACATGTCTGGAGGTTGGACTAGTATTGTAGGAGCAGTAAGAAGTTCTGAAATGCAAAGAGCCAATGTAAAAGTAAATCTAGATCAAGAAATATATAATTGGTTGAAAATTGGAACTCGATTGAATTATTCAGATTACAATGATGTATCTGTAAACGATAATTCTTCTAGTGACAGAGGAGGAGTTTTACTTGGTGCATTAAACACACCATCTGTGATAGGTATTTATAATCCTGATGGAACTTTTACAAGTAACCCTTTCCAGAATTGGGAAAACCCAATAGCAAGTACTGATGGTACAGATAGAAATTATAACAAGCAACGTTTTTTAGGTAATGCCTATGTAGAAGTAAAAATACTCAATGATTTAAAGTTTAGAAGTAATCTAGGCATAGAACAAAGTACAGGGAAATTTGAATCTTTCTTGGATCCATATAGAACAAGTTATGGTAGAGCTATTCAAGGTGAAGGAAATAGCAACATAGATCAATATAAATATCAAATTTTTGATAACCTTCTTACTTACAATAAGTCGATCAATAAGCATAATATTGAAGCGATGGTAGGTCATGTTTATCAGAAATTCTTGTGGAGTGAAAATAGAGTAACAACAAGAAACTTTGCAAGTGATAGAATAAAAACGGCGAATGGAGGATCTGAATTGGTAGAAGCGACAGCATTCGCTACAGAAAAAGCAAACCTTTCTTATATCAGTAGATTAAACTATGCTTTTGATGATAAATATCTATTAACTGCCAATTTTAGAGCAGATGGTTCTAGTGTCTTTGGTCCAAATAACCGTTGGGGGTATTTTCCTTCTGTATCTGTAGGTTGGAGGATAAGTGAAGAGGCTTTTTTACAAGAATCTGAAAAAATCAGCAATTTAAAATTGAGAATGGGCTGGGGTGTTGTTGGTAACGATAACGTTGGATCGTATGCGTACTTGGGCCGAGTAGGTTCAGGTGCAAATTATGTGATTGGCAACCAATTGTTACCTGGTACTTATCCTTCTACTATTGAAAATAAGGATTTGCAATGGGAACAATCAGAACAAAAGAACATAGGTTTAGACTTAGGGTTGTTTGAAGGAAGAGTGGAGTTGAATGTTGATGCTTATATCAAGAATACAAACCAATTGCTTATCGATGCACCACTTCCAACATCCTCAGGTTTTGAAAGTGCTATACAAAACCTTGGTGAGTTAGAAAATAAAGGTATGGAGTTTAACCTGACTACGGTTAATATCAATAAAAAAGGATGGGATTGGAGAACAAATTTCAATATATCATTCAATAGAAATAAAGTAGTAAGTCTTGAAGGAGGTGATAAATTTGGAGGTTATATCCATGATAGAGATAACGCCGGATTAGCAAGAGAAGGATATCCTTTGGGAACATTGTTTGGTTATGTATTCGATAAAGTAGACCCAGTAACTGGTAATGCAATGTACTTAACTAAAGATGGAGAAAGTACGGATAATCCATCAACGGAAGACCGAACAATTATTGGTGATGCAAATCCTGACTTCTTCTATGGGATGACTAATACAGTTACTTACAAAGGATTTAGCTTAACTGTATTCTTACAAGGAGCACAAGGAAAAGAGATGCTGAATGCTACTCGAATTGATTCTGAAAGTATGAATTCTCCAAGGAACCAATTGGCTATTGTTGAAAATAGATGGAAAAAACCAGGTGATTTTACAAACATACCTGCTTTTGAGAGAAACGGAGGAACAAATAATTCAAGAGTATCTACAAGGTTTATTGAAGATGGTTCATATTTAAGACTTAAGACACTATCACTGGCCTACAGTTTCCCAACTTTAGAAAACAGTAAATATGTGAAAGGGATGAAACTATATGTAACCGGTGAAAACCTATTTACAATTACAGATTATAGTGGTTTTGATCCAGAAGTAAATACTTATGGAGGAAGTAATCTTGCTATGGGTATTGATTATGGTACTTACCCTCAAACAAGAACTATTTTGGTAGGTCTAAACCTTACACTTTAGTGATATTAAAAAGAACTTTCAAGCCATTTTTTAACGTTGAGAAGTGCTCCAATTTTATCAAAATAGATGAAGCTTCTTCAATTAAATAGAAATCAAATATGAAAAATACATTAATAGGATTACTACTGATATTAGGGCTCACCCAATGCCATAGTTTGATAGATTTAGACCCTATTTCAGAAGAAACTCGAGATACAGCCTACGTAAAAGGGACTCAATTAGAAGCAGCATTAGTAGGTCTTTACAGCACATTTGCAAGCTCAGAATATTATATCTGGGATAAAATGAATATGCAGGATATGAGAGCTGATAATCACTATGCAGGAGGAGATACTCCAGACCTTTTTGCTATTGATGCCTTAAATATCACACCAACAAATAGCAGGTTATTTGAAATTTGGAAAAACTTATATGATGCAATTTCAAAAGCAAATAATTTAATAGAAAAAGCAGAACAGTTGGATGACCCTTCATTCTCAGAAGAACGTCTTTCACAAATTTCAGGAGAAGCTTATTTTCTTAGAGCATATCACTATTATAACCTGGTGAATATGTTTGGTGGAGTACCGTTAGTCACTGAATTTACTACTTCTGTAGATAACGAGAAGTTACAAGTAAAAAGAGCTACCGTAAAAGAAGTCTATGCTCAGATAATAAAAGATTTAGAAATTGCAATATCATTACTCCCGGATAGTTTTGGTAATGACAATAGTGTAAATAAAGCAAGAGCAACTTCAGGGGCAGCAAATGCAATGTTGGCTAAGGCTTATCTCCAAATGCCATCTCCGAATTATCAGAAGGCATTAGTATACATTAAGGCTGTAGAAGAAAGTACTGCAAATTATCAGCTAATTGATTATGGACATTTATTTGATGGAACACACCAAAATAATGCTGAATCTATTTTAGAAATACAGTTTATGGGACCTAATGCAGGCAGTTTTGGTCCTCAATTACTATTACCACCATCAATTTCTGGAGATACTTGGAGAAAGTTTTTAACACCTTCTCATGACTTAATTAATGCTTACAATGCAGAAAATGATAATGTAAGATTAAATGCTTCGGTATTGTTTGAAGCTGTAGATTGGTCTGATGAATATTGGGGAAATACTTCAGGAACTTCGATTCCATTCTCTTACAAATGGAAAAATGCTTCTGGTTGGCAAAGTTCAGACAATACTTACTTGTTACGATTTGCTGATATTGTATTATTAAAAGCGGAGGCATTAGCACACACAGGGGCATTAGTAGAAGCAGCAAATGAAGTGGATAAAATCCGAAGAAGAGTTGGACTTCAAGGGTTGACTAGTGATAAAAAATCTGATAAAGAATCTTTATTGCAGGCAATTTTAGATGAAAGACGATTAGAACTTGCTGCTGAAGGACACCGATGGGATGACTTGGTAAGATTTGGAAAAGTGGTTTCTACTATGAACAATTTAGTTGAAATAGATTTAAGAACAGGTGAAGCAGTAAACTATAATATGACAGAGAATAAGATTCTGCTTCCAATTCCTCAGCAAGAAATTGATCGAAACCCTAACTTGGATCAAAACCCAATGTAGACGGCAACCAATAGAAAAATTAATCAATCCTTTTTTAAAAAACTAAAGAGCTTTTACAAACGGGATAGATGAATACTATGGAGTGAGTTGATTACACTGATACACAATTTATTTTCTTTTTTCTTTCAAAAAGAGACTTGAAGCATACACCCTAATGATTAGAAAGTTGCTATCAAAGAATTAAGATTTTAATAGGGCAAACAACAACTAAAATAAAAATGAAGACAATGAATTATTTTGTAAAAATTAGTGCATATGCACTTTTATTAGGATCACTTTCATGTTCATCAGATGATACTGAAATGGAAGGACCAATGCCAGTGGCAAATTTCACATATGAGATATCTGAAGAAAATGACGGAACTGTAACCTTTACATCAAGTAGTGAAAACAAAGTAACTAGTGTTTGGGATTTTGGTGATGGTTCTGATATATCTCAAGAGGATCACCCCATCCACACTTATTTAGAAACAGGTACTTATGAAGTTTCTTTAACTGCTATCGGGGAAACTTCATCAGATATTATGGTGAAACAAGTCGATGTTGTTATTGAAGAAGACAATGGTGGTTTTGGTGATAACTTGGTAACATCTGGCGATATGACCGATGAAACTGCTTGGACACTAAGACAAGTATGGGCAGATGAAGGAAATGAAATATTACATGAATTTATAGATGAAACTTTTGTATTTGATATCCCTGAAGGTAATGAGTACTCATCTTCTTTCTTTTATCAAAAAGTAAGTGGTCTGGAAGCAGGAAAAACTTATCAGTTTAATGCTCATGTAAAAAGTTCTGGAACAAGTTCTGTTTGGTTTGAAGTACACTTTGGAAATGAAGACCCTGAGTCTGGAGCTTATGAAGGTGGTGCAAGAGTGTATATGTCAAGTTTTGGAGGAGAAGGTTCTACTTGTAGTGTTGATGCTTTTGATGGAGATATTAATGCCATTTCTCAAAATGGTTGTGCTAATCCAGATGAAAGCGAAAAACTAATTAATGCTGATGGTACATTTACTTTAACAGCTGAAGAGTTAACAGAAGACGGCTCAATTTACCTGGTATTTAAAGTAGGTTCAGGTTGGGGAACTGTTAACTTTGGTGATGAAGGAATAGCATTGGATGAAGTAAGTATCAAAGAGGTACTTGACTAAACAAAATAGTTAAAAGAAACTTGCCCAACTCGGTAACGAGTTGGGCAAAAACTAAAATTTAAATTAAATGCGTTTCGTACTTATTATTGTAGGCTTATTCTTGTCGTTAGCTCCAAAAGTACAAGCTCAACAAGAAGAGTTATTTTCAGATCAATTCACTTCTTTAAGAGAAGGTTGGAAACCTTTGTCTTTAAGTGGAGCCTCTGGAGAATTTAAGATAGAGAATAACTTACTAAAAGCCACTCCAGAGAATAACAATGGTATCTATGGAACATACTATCAAACACAATCTTTCGATGGCCACTTTTATGTTGATGTGGAAATTGTTGAAGATCAATCTGTAGGTTTAGTACTTCTTAGCGATAAAGAGGGTACACCAGATACAGATAATTATACAATGATGTATGTGACGACAGACGATGAAGGTCGTTCTGTAATAGAGATAAATGATAAACAAAACGGACAAGCGAATGTATTAGATAATACCAATAAAGTAAATAAAGAGCGTTACAAACAAACGCTTACAGGAACTACTTATTCTGTACCATTTACTTCTACAGCTAAAAAACTTAGAATTATACGACATGCTTCTGAACGTTTCTTCCATTTCTACTACGCAGTAGCAAAAGAAATTGAGGGAGAAACAGCAGAAAATTGGATGGAATTATCGCCATCAAAAGAATGGTTATCTGCTGATGCTCATTACTATGTGGGTTTAGTAGGGATTGAAGGAGAAGGTCAGTTTGATAAAGTAACAGTAACTAAAACACCACTAAATGATCGTAGTGATGTCAATACTGGTTTTAAAGCCACTTGGAGAGATTACAATTGGTCGGGTTATTTTGGAGATGCCTTGGTCATTACTTTTGGAAATGATTTCGAGGAATCTGCAAACGATAGAAAGTTCGTTTTCTGGGAACAATTAAATTATATTCCAGCATGGCATCTAAACAACGAAACGCAATATTCTTACGAGTTTGTAGAAACTTGGGGTGGTGGTTCTGAAGGATGTTTTGAACCTATGTCAGATCGATTATTACGCTACTCTAAAGTAGAATTGATTGAAGATAATGAGGTGAGAAAAGTGGTGCATTGGCACTATGTTTTAATGGATCCAGATTATAATGTTCCAGATTATCAAAACGGATCTGATATGCCGGAAGTGGACGAATATTATACCATTTATGCGGATGGATCTATCATTAGAGAAATTCAATATACGCCTAAGTTAGATACCAATTTTAGAAATTGGCATGAGTTAACTGAACCTATGGTGATTGCAGGAAATAACAATTGGCCAAAAGACCTATTGGAAAATCCTGCATTAACTACCTACACTATCTTTGATGATAAAAAGACAACTTATTCTTTAAGAGGAGATACTCATTTCACTCACGAAAACGCATTAGGTCCCACTGTTTTAATAGGTCATATTAAGGATGCACCAGATGTATTCAGTGCATTTTCTGATGATACCACTGTTCCAGAAACATACTCAGGGTATCAGTTAGATTATAAAATTGATTGGCACAACTTAAACCTCAATTTCGCCCATTGGCCTATTAATAAAGAACCGTACAGAGAGCCGCATAAATCTTGGGCCGATTGGAAAGAACAGATCGCTCATACCTCTTTGATTGGAATGGGTGTATATGGAGGTACTGATTGGAATGATAACTATCTAGAAAGAGAAAATGGTAGAAAGTATAGAAAGTGGTCGATGTTGGGAGGTCTTCTTTCAAAGAATTCTGTTGAAAAAGGAAAAGATTTAACCAATTCTTGGTTGTACTCAGGCTATGTGATATTGGCCAATGATTCAAGTAGATACATTGGCTATGAAAGAGACGATAAAACCTTTGAGTTTACAGCATTAGAAGAAAAAGCAGCTGCTTATTTTGATTTATCGCCTGATAAAAAATTGATTAACCCAGTATTTAAAATCAACAATTGGAGAGATCAAGAAGTATATATCAATTTAGATGGTAAGAATGTGGATCCTTCTGAATTTGTGATCGCAAAAGATGGTGATGCATTAATCTTATTACTAAAGAAAGAAATCAGTAAAAAAGCTGAAATCAGTATAACGAGCTCAGAACTAGAGGAAGTAGAACCTCCATTAAGTTCTGATGATATCGATCTGGGATTTAATATTCAAGTATATCCTAACCCAGTATCAGGAGATTTTTTTAGAATAGACGTTAGTGAAGAAAATGACTTTGAACTCAAATTGATGGATGCAAATGGGAAAGTGATTTTGCAAGACATAATGAGTTCTACAAGCAAAAAAGTTAGTACTGTTGGTTTGACAAAAGGCGTCTACATTCTGAAAATGCAAACAGATAAAATATTTATCACCAAAAGAATACTAGTACTATAATAGGTTGTATTCCTAAGTGTAAAGTTATGGTAAAGAGGAGTTGAAATAGGGCTCATGACAACTTCTCTTCCCGAGCTAGTTCACGAAAGTGATCCTGGAAGACAACACCCTAAACAATAGTATAAATAATAAGTATGCACCGATTTTTTGATAAGATAATTAGTGTAATACAATCAAAAGAGATTTCGATTATGAAAGCAAAATTCAATTTATTTTTCTCCATATTGATTTTATGGGGCTGTCATCTTACATCCGCAGATACGGTAGAGAAGATATTTTTACATCAAAATTGGGAATTTAAGCAACAAGGAAAAACCGATTGGTATCCTGCTAAAGTGCCTGGTTGTGTGCATTCAGATTTAATTGCCAATGAGTTGATCAAGGATCCTTTCCATAGAGTAAATGAGAAAGAAATTCAGTGGATAGGAGAGAAAGATTGGGAGTATAAATCAACTTTTAAGGTAGATCAAAAAGTATTAGATAAAGACAATGTTACTCTAAACTTTAAAGGGTTAGATACCTATGCAGATGTCTATTTAAACGATTTCAAAATCCTTTCAGCAGACAACATGCACAGAGAGTGGAAAAAGGATTGTAAGTCTGTATTGAAAGCAGGTGAGAATACATTGCGTATTCATTTCAAATCCGTTTTTAAAGAAAAAATGGAAGACTATTTAAATGCTCCATTTAAACTTCAAGCATGGCCAAACAACGATCAGAATTCTGAAATTTGGTTGAGTTTATATGCAAGAAAAGCTGGTTTTCACTTTGGATGGGACTGGGGGCCACGTTTAATTACTTCAGGTATTTGGCGTCCAGTGTACTTAGAAGTTTGGAACGATGTGAAGTTAGAAAGTGTACAAATTATCCAAGAAAACGTATCGAAAAAGTCGGCTGATATTACGTCTATTTTTGAATTAGAATCGACAAAAGATAATGCCACTGCAACGTTAGAGATTTCTTCTGAGGCTTTCTCAACAGTAAAGAAACAAGTGACATTAAAGGCGGGCATCAACAAGATTCCTGTGAACTTGAAAATGAAAAATCCTAAGCTTTGGTGGTCGAACGGATTGGGTGAACCTAACTTATATACTTTCGATTATAAAGTGACTTCTGGAAATAGTATCGATACAAAATCAATTACTACGGGTATCCGATCGATTCGAGTTTTAAGAGAAAAAGAGGAAGACGGGCAAAGCTTTACTGTAGAGTTAAATGGTGTTCCTGTATTTATGAAAGGTGCCAACTATATTCCTTTACATAATTTCCAAGATCAGGTAACAGAGGATAAATATCAGTATTACATTCAACAAGCAAAAGTATCGAACATGAACATGATTCGTGTTTGGGGTGGAGGTATTTACGAAGAAGATATTTTCTATGATTTATGTGATCAGAATGGACTTTTAGTATGGCAAGACATCATGTTTGCTTGTGGTATGTTCCCAAGAGATGAAGAATATTTGGCAAACGTAACCGAAGAAGTAAAAGACAATGTAAAGCGTTTAAGAAACCACCCAAGTATTGCACTTTGGAACGGTAACAACGAAAACGAAATCTCTTGGTATGGATGGGGTTGGAAAGATAAATACACAGAGGAAGAGCAAAAAATCTATGTAGCCAGCTTAGAAAACCTTTTCTATAAAGTGATTCCAGATGCGATCAACAGTATGGATGAAACACGTTATTATCATCCAACATCACCAAATACGGGATATAACGATATCTCTGAAAACTATGGCGATGTACACTTATGGGATACGAAAGGTGATGCTCCATTAACTATTTACGATGAGGTGGTTGGTCGATTCATGTCAGAATACGGATTCCAATCTTATCCAGAAATGGAATCCATCAAAAAGTTTACTGATGATTGGGAGAGAAATAAAACATCTGAAACAATGTTTGCACACAATAGAGCAAGACAAGATCAGACGAGAGACCCTAACTTCGGTAACCAAGCGATCGAGCGTAAAATGGGAACGTATTATGGTATTCCAGAAGACTTCGAAAACTATGTGTACCGCACTCAGATACTTCATGCAAAAGCTACTAAAATAGCTATCGAAGCACACCGTAGAAATATGCCTAACTGTATGGGAACGTTGTATTGGCAGTTGAACGATTGCTGGCCAGCAGTATCTTGGGCTACTATCGATTTCTATGGAAAATGGAAAGCACCTCAATACATGGTGAGAGATGTTTACGAAAACACTATCGCTCCAGTTATTGTAGAGAAAGACCAACTAAGAGTGTATATCGTTACCGATGAGTTGAAAGAACAGAAAGCACAGTTAATCGTAAGAATGCAGACGTTGGCAGGTAAAGAATTGATGAAAGAGAAATCGTCGATTACTATTGCTGCCAACACAAGCCAAGTGTACTTCGAAAAGAAAGTAGAAGAGCTTCTAAAAGGTGTAGATAAAAACAATGTAGTTCTTGATGTCTCTGTGATGAGTGGTGCAAAAGAATTAGCCAAGAATATTTTCCACTTTGCTCCAGAAAAAGATTTGAAATTACAATCGGGTGTAGTGAAGAGCGAAATCAAACAATCAAAAGACAAAACAATCATTACCCTTACAGCAAGCAGCTATGCTAAAAATGTATTCTTATCCTCACCAGGTGTAGATGGTCACTTTAGCAATAACTACTTCGATATTCTTCCTGGAGAAACAGTAGAAGTGGAGTTTACTGGAGCGGATAAAGCACCAAAAGGAATTTCTATAAAATCATTTGCAGATTTTACAGACGTAGTTAACTAACATACTAAGTGCCGAGGCCTTCACAGCAGGTCTCGGCTTTCTTACTTTTCATCATCGCCAGCTAACCCCAATTCAACAGTATAAATACAAATTGATATGAAAATAATTATTACTTCCCTACTACTTTTGAGTATCCTCTTTGGATGTGAAACTACAAAGACTTCCAACGATACCACCTCTATTTTTCAAGATACGCTACAATTAAAAAACGATTTCCTAACGGTTAAAGTCAAAACCTTTGGAGCAGAGTTGATCTCGATTCAATCCAATAAAGACCAGCAAGAATATTTATGGCAGGGCGATTCAATTTCGTGGCAAGATCACGCTATTGTTCAATTTCCTATTGTCTGCAATGTAAAAGATGATAAGTATACTTTTGAAGGAAAGGAATACGAAATAATGTCTCATGGCTTCGGAAGAGTGAGTCAATATACTGTGGATATCCTTTCGGATACCTCCGTGGTTTTAAGCATACAAAGTGATGAAAATACCAAGAAAATGTATCCTTTCGATTTTACGTATGCCGTATCCTATACTTTGACAAACAATAAGGTAAATGTGCGTTTTGATATCAAAAACACCGGGTCAAAAGAGATGTTTTACTCTTCGGGGTATCATCCTGGGTTTAATTGCCCACTAGATGCCGATGCTCAATTTTCAGACTATCAATTATCATTCGAAAAAGAAGAAACTATAGAGAGCCTCACTTTAGAAAAAGGAATGGTGATCGCTCAAAAAAGACCGTTTTTAAACGCTAATTCTAATTTCCCTCTTACTAAAAAAGCATTCGAGCAAGATGTGTTTATTCTAGAAAAACCATCTTCGAAAACAGTATCTATCAATAAAATTAACGCTACAGAGCAAGATAAATCGGTAGTACTCACTTTTGGCGATGTGCCTTATTTAGGCATTTGGTCACCTTCGAACGAGAGTCCGTTTGTCTGCATAGAACCTTGGTTTGGCTTGCCAGACGACGAAGGTGAACGCGTAGATTTTAATGCAAAAAAAGCAATACGACACTTACAGCCAAATGATAAATTTCAATGGGACTTTGCTATGGAGTTCCGTTAACAGCTACTTAAATCTTTTATAAATTAAAAACACGTGAAATGAAAAAACTTACTTTTTTAGTGTTCTGTCTATTGGGATGGAATACTTTATTTGCACAGGTAATGATTGATGAAAAATTCAATAACCTGAGTAATAATTGGAAAGCGGTGAATCTTTCTGGAGGAGGAAGTCACCAAGTTTCTAACGGACAATTAACGATTATTCCGAACAACAACTCTTGGTACGGAGTGTACAACAATCAAGCACTTTCGGGACACTTTTATATTGAAGTGGAATTTACAGCCGACGATAATGTTGGTTTAGCACTCTTCAAAAAAAATGGAAATAATGCAGACGTATCCAACTACTCGATGATTACCGTTGAGAACAATAGCGGTACACCTGTTGTACAAATTCGAGATAAACAAAACGGACAATCCGATGTCTTAGACAATACAGGTTGGGCCAATAAAAACTTGAGATACAAAAACACTTTGAATGCACAAACGCACTCAGTTCCGTTTACAAGCACCAACAAAAAGTTTAGAATCTTTAGACATGAAGGTGAGAAGTTTATTCACTTTTTCTATGAAGTAAAGAAGAACGTGGATGGACAGGAAGCTGTTGGTTGGCAAGAATTGGCACCATCGAAAGAATGGAATCAGTTAAGCGGCGAATTCTATTTGGGTTTAGTAGCATTAGGTGGATCAGCCACTTTTGATAATGCCTATGCAACCACAAAACCTAAAGTCGATAAAGACGATACTAATACAGGCTTTAGTGCTCAAAGAAGAGAGTTAAATTGGTCGGGTTATTTCGGAGAAGCATTAGTGGTTACTTTCGATAAGAATGATGCACCATTGACAGATGGTAAAAGAAAGTTTGTCTTCTGGAGTGAGCTTAATTATGTGCCTTCTTGGTATTTAGACGATAGTTTGATGTACACTTACGAGTTTGTGGAAACTTGGGGTGGAGGAAATCCGGGCTGTCATGAACCAATGTCGGATAGAATATTACGTTATTCGAATGTTACCTTAGATTATGATGGAGCCGATTACAAAATTGTACATTGGGAATATGCGTTAATCGATCCAGATTATAAATCACCAGACGATGGGCAGGGTACACAAATTCCATGGGTAGACGAATGGTATAAAATTTATCCTGATGGTACCATTTTGAGAAAAATTAGATACAAAGCGAAGTTGGATACCAACTTCAGAAATTGGCATGAGTTGACTGAATTTATCGTTATTTCTGGTCATACCACAGATCCATCAGAACATTTGAGTAATCCAAGTTTATCCATTTGGCCTATCAATGGAAATAGTCAGTCTTACCACCCAACAGGTCATGGAAATAACTATGAGCAATCGAATAATGATGCTACGTTAATCGGTATCCATTTTAAGGATCATCCAGATGTAGTTAGTGCTTTTAACGACAATGCTTCTAATCCAGAAACCTATGCAGGGGAAGGGATCACTTTCTATAAAACGTGGCACGATGCCTACTACCATATGTCGCATTGGCCGGTAAATAAGGAGCAATATTATACTGATGATTTTAAATCTCAGACGACTTGGAAAGAGCAAGTGAAACACGCATCATTAGGTGGAGCAGGTGTTTATGGTGGATCAAACTGGAATAACAATTATCAGATTGATACAGATGGAAGAAAATATAGAGAATGGATTTCCTATTTATCATTAAGCACAAAAGGTGATTTCGCCTCTAAAAAAGCCGATATCGAAGCATGGTTAACCGATACTTGGAATTGGGATCCGACGGGAACAACACCAGAACCTCCTGTCGATCCAACGCCTCCACCAACAGAAACAACTAATGTAGCATTAAATAAAAATGTGGTAACAAGCAGTGTTTCTCAAGGAAATCAAGGCAGCAATGCGGTTGATGGTGATGGAAGTACACGTTGGGAATCGAATCATTCCGATAATCAGTGGCTATATGTTGACTTAGGACAAACGTATTCCGTAAGCAGTGTAGAAATTGATTGGGAAGCAGCTTATTCTTCTTCTTATAAAATTGAGGTATCGAACAACGCCAATAATTGGACAGAAGTATACAGCACCTCATCTGCAAATGGAGGAACTGATGTGATTAACTTTACACCAACGAATGCACAATATGTTCGTTTATACGGACAGCAAAGAGCAACAAATTGGGGACATTCACTTTACGAATTTAGAGTGTTGGGAGAAGTACCTTCTGTAGTCGAACCGGTAGAATTAGCATACAATAAAAGCGTTACTACATCGAGTGTATCTCAAGGAAATCAAGGCAGTAATGCGGTTGATGGCGATGGAAACACACGTTGGGAATCGAACCATTCCGATAATGAGTGGTTGTATGTCGATTTGGGAGCATCATACGATTTAAGTAAAGTAGAAATCGATTGGGAAGCAGCCTATTCTTCTTCTTATAAAATTGAATTATCCAATGATGCAAGCAATTGGACAGAAGTCTATAGTACCTCTTCTGGAAACGGTGGATCAGAACAAATTACAATATCAGGAAGTGGTCGATATGTGAGATTATATGGACAACAAAGAGCCACAGGTTGGGGACATTCTCTGTATGAATTTAGAGTCTATGGAAATCCACTATCTGGAAGTAGAGTCCGTTCTTCAGCCTTACCATCTGATGTTGACTTTAAGGTATACCCCAACCCAGCATCAACTACACTGACTGTTGAAATGACGTTAGATAATTCATCCATTAATGTAGCAAAATTAATGAATTTCCAAGGGGTAATCGTACTCGAGGAAATTTTAGAAAATACCCTCACAGAGTTTAGAATCGATAATGTGCCAGAGGGAATGTATATTCTATTGATCGAAAAAAATGGAGAAATAGAAAACAGACAAAAGGTGATTATCAAATAGCTTTTTATTTATACTATTTGGCTTAAGTGTGGAAAGACTATCTCAATTTTGAGATAGTCTTTTTTGTATATTTCTTTACTTGAATGTACCAATTTCTCTCACATCATCTTCAAAATTATCCCTTACTTCTTTGGCTTTGTTTTTTACTTTCGCTCTGTAATTATAGATAGTATTTACAGAATAACGCAGTAAGTGGGCAATCTTAGAACTATCAGTTATACCAATACGGATGAGGGCAAAAATTCGAAGTTCTGTATTCAGCATTTGTCCTTTTTTAAGGGTGATGTGTTCATCATCTTTAAGGAGGCTGTTGAATTCCTCAACAAACTCAGGATAGATGTCTAAGAAGGCCTTATCAAATATAGAATAGAATTTATTGATCTCGATTTCTATATGTTCGTCGTTTTTAGAAATATTCAATAGTTCCTGATGTTTCTTAGCAACTACTAAACTTTTTACCATCAATCGATAATCATTTAGCTTGTCGATAAACTCAGAATAGATCTTGATAAAGTTACCGATATAAGCTTCCTTCACACTATTTGATTCTGAAATACGATTGTAGGAATTTTTTAGTTGTAACATCGTATTTTCTAACTGATCGTTTACCTCTTTTAATTGGGAATTGATATCTGTTAGTTCATTTCTTGCCTTGGCAATATTTTGTTTCTGACGGAACAAAGAAATCAAACTCAAGGCCAATATTATTGCAAGGATAGTGATGATCCCCATCACAAGGTATAAGCTCTTTTGCTGTTCTGTTTTCTTTAATTGAAATGCTTCTAGTATTAATGAAAACAACTTGGTTATTTCTGTAGATCTTACTTTTGAATTAAAGAAAATTGCATCTTCAAATGAGAATTTAATGTATTCATAGGCTTTATCTACCTTTTGTTCGTAATAGATAATTTTAGCCAATTTTGTTAGAGATATATTATCTTTTCTAGCGGCTTTAATATCAGAAATAGCCGAAATAATCAGGTATTTTTTCTCCTTTTCTCTCATTCTTGCCATTTCATAGATTAAGGCCCTTTGAAAAGTGACATATGAGAATTTTTCTGTTCCCATTTCGGCATCAGCCAAACGTACAGAATTAACAGCTAACGATTCTTTATATTTTTTCTGATCGAGTAATTCCCATTCTTTCGAGTAAAGGTATTCATCAGTTTGTTTTTCCAATAAGGCAATCAAAGAGTCAGTATAAAGCTTGTATTCATAGGCATAAGCTTTTCGAGCATCATAGGTAAATGAAAAGTAGTCCAAATCAGAATATACTTTTCGATAGCAGTTATAATATAGTTTAAGTAGTTCTTTGTTTAATTCAGAAGAATTAATTTTTAATAATAAATCCTCTGATTGTTTATAATGACCAGAAGACGCTAAACTATATGCCAGCTGTAGCCTTGTTTCGTTTATTAAAAGTTGATTATTAAGTGCTTTTGCAACTTTCTTATTATGTTCTATATACCTAAGTGTAGAATCAAAAGAATAGGCGGAGTATTCTTTAATGATTTTTTTATTGATTTGATAAAGTTGTTCATTCGAAAGATCACTTTCTTGTTTTAATTGCTTTAACTCATTGATCTTATTTTTTCTGATGTTGTCGTAATATTCCCTTTTTTGCATGTTTTGTTCTAAAGCAACAAGTAAGGAATCAATTTCTTTTTGATCAGCAAGAATGGTGAATGGTAAAAAAAATAATGATAGTAGTATTAATAGTATCTTATTTAAATATTTCATCTATTATCTAAAAAATGAGATGTAGATCTCTATGTATAATTCAAAAAGTATCATTTCTAATAAGATCAAAGATAACGTATTCTTACTATTTGACCGCTGAATCTCTATACTTTACACCATAAACTCTACTGAAATATTGCTTAAAGTAGTCCAATCCTTCAATTTTTTTATAACTCTTTTGTGTGAAGTGTTGTACATACTGACCAGAATGATGAGGATCTTCGGTTAAATTCATTTGATAAACAAACACAATTTTTCCTTCGCCTTTGCCTTTCCATCCATCAAAACTTCCAAAACGTAAATCGTTAATATTATATGTAGTATCATCTATTTTTTCTACAGTATAATACCCTTTAGTCACATAAAGAAGATCTTTTAGCTTTGGAGTTAACGCTACATTATTTAAGAGATCATGGTGTTTGGGAGAGGAGCTAAAAGTTATCTCTTCATCTTTATCAAAAACGGAATAGAACCCTGTATAATATTCATTTTCTGAGTTTACACTGGCAGACCATAGCCAAATATTCATCGGAGTGGTTTTCACAATCATGTCACTATATTGAATATTTTCTTCTTGTAATGCTTGTGTAAAAACATTCTTTGCTTTGTGTTGCATGACAAAACCTAATGCTAAATACGAAGTGCTAATGATTAAGCCAGCATAATTCAATTGTCTTCTGATTTTACTTCTTTTAGGTTTACATAATGACCATATCAGAAGTATCATAAAAGGCAATGTGTAATGTGGATCTACAACAAATACAGAATAAGTGGCAAACCCATAAGATGAAAATGGATATAAAAGTTGTGTGCCCCACGTAGTACATGTATCCAACATAGAGTGTGTTAGAAACCCTAAGAAAAATAACAAAGTCCAGTCTTTGAAAGTATCTTGATCTTTACCATAAATTCTATGCAGTAAATAGCCAAAAAGGGGTGAAGCCAGGATACAGAAAAGTAATGAGTGGGTGATACTTCTATGGAAAGTAAGTTCCCCGACGGTATCTAAAAAAGGATTAGCCAGAACATCTAAATCTGGGATGGTTCCTGCTATTGCTCCAAAAATACCTGCCCTAATTCCAATTTTTTTTCCTAGTACTGCTTCGCCAACCGATGCCCCTAATACTACTTGTGTTAGTGAGTCCATTTACACTTGTTAAACATTATTAAATTAAAGTCCTGATTTTCACATATAAAAAGATAACATGATGTACTTTTTTTATGGTCAAAATTTAGGAGGAATATTTGTTTTGCTAACGCTGTTGTTAGTTAAGTAAATTTTTTAAATAATCAATTTTCTTTTTCAATCATACTTAGTTCTTACTAGCAACTTAAATCAATTTTCAATCTAACTAATGCTATTATTATGAAATTTAGTCAATTCATCATCGCGACAATCTTTACTATCAGTGCATTCTCATGTGCACAAGAAGCCAAAAAAGAAGAAGTAAAAGAAGTAGAAACAGAGGTAGAGGTAGTTGAAGTGAAAGAAGAAGTTGTTGTTGAAAACGATTCTGCTACAGTGGTTGCAGAAGAAGTAGTCGTTGAAACAGAGGAAGTAAAATCTGAGTAATTATCATTACTAATAATCAAATGATAACACATCAAGTATTTTTTAATTTAAGGTTTATATAAGGGATACATACTTGATGTTGCTCAATGAAGAGAAGTCAGTAATTGACTTCTCTTTTTTTTGTTCTTTTTATAATGTGTGTGGTGTTAATCGAAGAACCAATTGATGTAAATGGAGGAAAAATCGCCGTTGGTTGAATAAATCCGAACTTTTATTGAATTTATTTTTTCTAAAGCTTTGAAAGGTAAATCTTTGCAGTAGAAAACATAACTTTCACGACCTAATTTATTTATAAAGCGCCTTATTCTATCAAGAGCAATGAAACTGAAGATATTAATCACATTATTAATCTTACCAACCCTAGTATTTTCACAAAGACCCGATGGTGGTAAAAATGGAAAAAATGGGCAACGTCCTAAAATTGGAACTGTTACCGGTAAAATTTCAGATGCAGATACTCAAGAGAACCTTGAATTTGTAACTGTTGCACTCTACGCTGTTAGAGACACGTCATTTATTACTGGAGCATCGTCCGATCAACAAGGTCGCTTTAAAGTGAGTGAGGTACCTGCAGGTAAAATGTTTGCAAAGATCTCTTTTATAGGATATGATGAATACATTTCAGAACCCTTTATTATAAAACCTGATCAAAAGGATAAGTTTCTTGGGAATATCACTTTACAATCTTCTGCTAAAAGTTTAGACGAAGTGACAGTAACTGCAGAGAGAGATGTAATGGAGTTAGGTATTGATAGAAAAACATTTAATGTGAGTCAGGACCTTAATTCGGTAGGAGGTTCTATGACTGATGCCTTAAAAAATATTCCTTCAATAGATGTTGATTCTGAAGGAACGTTAAGCCTTAGAGGTAGCGAAAATGTGACTATTTTTATTGATGGTAAACCTTCAAACTTAACCAGTTCTTCTGATGCTGATATATTGGATCAAATACCGGCGAGTTCTATTGAAAGAGTTGAAGTGATTACCAATCCATCTGCAAAGTATGATCCTGAAGGCACAAGTGGTATCATCAATATTATTTTAAAGAAAGATAGAAAAGGAGGGATTAATGGTAATGTTTCAGCTAGTGTAGGTAACAATAATAAATATAATCTTTCTGCAGGTGTGAATGCCAGAGTGAGTAAAGTAAATGTTTACGCAAATTATTCCGGCAGATACCAAGAGCGCTATGTAGATAAAACACAACATCAGAATAATCTTGATGCTAACGGTAATATCACCGACTATAACAATCAGACATCACATAGAGATGACCAGAGGTATTCTCACTTATTTAAAGGGGGAATAGATTACGATATCAATGATTACAATAATGTATACTTTTCTGCTACTTATAATACAGGATATAATAACAAAAATGAGCAGTTGAATTTGGATTATTTTAATGCTGATGGTTCGGTGATAGATAAAGTATATAGAGTCAACGAAACCAATAGAAATTCTGAAAATCAAGAATATAACTTTGGGTACCGAAAGACCTTTGTTAACCCAGGCCAAAGCTTGGATATCTCGGGACAATATTCTGATGGTTTAAGAACAACAGATGGTTTTTATACAGAGTATGATAACACAAATGGGTTAGTCTCTGACCCTATGTTTGAGCAACGCAATAATAGCCCTGAAAGAAATAAAATCTACTTAGGACAAATTGATTATGTACAACCTATTGGAGAGAAAGGAACCCTAGAAACGGGTTGGAGATCAACAGGGAGAGATATTGAAACAGACTTCTTTTCTGAAAGTATGAATGGTGGAATGTGGACTCCTGATGATTCCTTGAACAATAATTTTAACTACAGTGAACAAGTACATGCGTTGTATGTAATGTATCGACATGACTTTGGTAATTGGGGATTACAAGGTGGTTTAAGAGCGGAACAGGCGTATACAACATCTCAACTTGAAGATAATGCAGTAACCGAAGCACAGACAGTTCATAATGACTATTTTGCTTTATATCCGACATTACATATCGCCTATAAATTTTCTGATATGCGTGAAGCATCTATTGGTTATAGCCGTAGAGTAAATCGTCCAAGGGGTAGAACATTAAACCCATTTCCCGATTACTCAAACCCACAATCTCTGAGACAGGGTAACCCTTATCTACAGCCAGAATTTATTGATGCATTAGAAGCCACTTACCAGCATGGTTGGGAAAATATTACACTTACGGGTAGTCTTTATTATAGATATACACATGATGCCATTCAGAGGGTACAGTCTGCAAGACCAGATGGTGTGATGGTCATGACTTGGGATAATGTGGATAACTCACAAAGTTATGGAGCAGAAGCGATTGCCACATACAATATGACAAGTTGGTGGAAGTTTACAGGTAGTGCCAATGTTTATAATCTTATTATTTCTGGTGATGCTGGAGATTTAGATCTATCCAATCAAGCTTGGGCAATGACAGGTAAATTGATGTCATCAACTAATTTAACCAAGACGCTATCTTTACAAGTAACAGGAAGATTTAGCTCGAAAAGAGCAACAGCACAAGGATATATTGCTCCGATGGGAGGAGTAGATATGGCTGTTTCTCAAAAATTATTTAAAGGCAAAGGTACTTTACAAGCGAGGGTGACTGATGTATTCAATACTTATAAATTCAACGTTTATAGCGAAGGTATCGGATTTAATTCAGATATGACTTACGATTGGGAATCGAGAGTAGGCTATCTAACTTTCTCTTATAGATTTGGTCAGGCAGCGAAGAAACCAAAGAAAAAAGGGAAAAGCTCAAGTTCAGGAGACTCCATGGATATGATGGATTAATTTTATCAATGGATCAAAACAAAAAAAGCTCATGAGGAAAACCATGAGCTTTTTTTGTGACTATTCGTCCCATTGTAATTTTTCCTTATTTAAGAAGGAGGCAATACCTTTTTTACAGTCATCGGTAGCCCTTGCAGCAGCATTTGCTTTTACAGCTACATTGAGAGCATCTTCGATCGGTAAATGCCATGTGGTATGTATAAGATGTTTAGTATTTGCTTTGGCTTCCATGGAGGTTTCTTTAATTAACTTCTTAGCAAAAGCAACCACTTCATCTTCTAAATCTTCATCCGAACAAATACCGTTAATAAGACCATATTCTAACGCCTTATTTGCCATAATAATTTGTCCAGAAAGCAATAGTTGCATGGCTTTTCCTTCTCCTACTTTTCTAGTAAGAAAAATACTAACTATGGCAGGGATGAATCCTATTTTTACTTCAGAATAACTGAACTTTGTACTTTCTGATGCAAAAGCAAAATCGCATAAAGTAGCCAACCCACAACCACCGGCTATAGCAGCTCCATGTACTTGAGAGATGATTACTTTTGGAAAGGAGTAAATGCTTAGAAATAGCTCTTTTAAAGCTTCTGAATCTGCTAAGTTTTCCTCATAAGAAAACTTCTGAAGGTCTTGGATGTATTGTAAATCTGCTCCTGCACAAAATACTTTTCCTTCTCCTTTTAGGATGACAACTTGCACATAATCATCATTTTCTATTTCAGATAAGACCAATGTGAGTTCCTGAACCATCTGTGCATTAAGTGCATTTCTTTTTTCAGGACGGTTTAATTGAATTATACCAATACGTTCTGTTTTATTATAAATAATAGTTTGGTATTGAGACATGCGTTTAAGTAAGTTTATGGTGTATAAATGGTTAGCTGTTTATATCTACTAATATCAAAGTTTTAGAACCCTATTCAAAGAATAAAAATTAAAAACCTATCTAGGCACATACTTACATATGAAAACAGACATACAAATTGCTCGCGAAACCAAATTAAAAAGAATCAGTGAAATAGCGTCTTCAGTAGGAATTACTGATGAAAATTTAATCCCATATGGACATCATATGGCAAAAATTCCTTACTCAGCTATTGATGAAGAAAAGGTAAAAAAGAGTAAGCTAATTCTTGTTACTGCCATTACACCAACAAGGGCTGGAATCGGAAAAACGACAACCTCTGTAGGTTTAGCATTAGGCTTACAAAAAATAGGAAAGAACGCAATTCCTGCATTAAGAGAGCCTTCTTTAGGGGTTTGTTTTGGGATGAAAGGCGGGGCTGCCGGTGGTGGTCATGCTCAAGTTTTACCAATGGAAGACATCAACCTTCATTTTACCGGAGACTTTCATGCAGTGACCTCTGCTAATAATATGATTTCAGCATTGGTAGATAACCATCAACATTTTCATAGAGCAGAAGGCAAACATCTTAAAAATGTACTTTGGAGAAGAGTATTGGATGTAAATGATAGAAGTTTACGAAATATCGTTACGGGCCTTGGAGGGTTTGTCAATGGTGAAGTGGCTGAAGCGGGCTTTGATATCACTCCGGCTTCTGAATTAATGGCAATTCTTTGTCTTGCTAAAGACAGAGAGGATTTACAAGAAAGAGTAGGGAATATCTATTTAGGTTTTGATCATGATAATCAACCAGTATACGTTAGAGATCTAGGTATTGAGGGAGCTATTGCAGTATTAATGAAGGATGCGATTAACCCCAATTTAGTACAGACTACTGAAAATACGCCTGCATTTATTCATGGTGGACCTTTTGCAAATATCGCTCATGGTTGTAATTCAATATTAGCCACAAAAATGTGTATGTCTCATGCGGATTATACAATTACAGAAGCAGGATTTGGAGCTGATCTAGGAGCAGAAAAATTCTTTAATATCAAGTGTAGAAATGCTGGAATTA
Source organism: Flammeovirga sp. SubArs3 (assembly GCF_947387565.1). NCBI lineage: Bacteria > Pseudomonadati > Bacteroidota > Cytophagia > Cytophagales > Flammeovirgaceae > Flammeovirga > Flammeovirga sp. SubArs3. The sequence goes on from NZ_CANDOA010000002.1 coordinate 467,029, forward strand.
GTCCTGCACTAACAGTTATTGTTGCTACATCACAAGCATTAAAGTTACATGGTGGAGTTGCACTAGAAGATATTAAGGAACCAAATTTAGAAGGTCTAAAAGCAGGATTACCAAACCTTAAACGTCATATTGAAAATATGAAAGGATTTGGTCAAACTGTATTGGTAACTTTCAATCAATATGCATTTGATACAAAGGAAGAAATGACTTTTGTAGAAGGCTGGTGTAAAGAACAAGGAGTTGAGTTTGCCATCAATAACAGTTTTGTTGAAGGAGGAGAAGGTGCAGTAGACCTTGCGAATAAAGTAGTAGATTTAATCGAGAAAAAACCTTCTGGTCCATTGCAATTTACTTATGATTTGGAAGATAGTATCTATGATAAACTAGATAAGATTGCCAAAAATATCTATAAAGCAGATGGAATAAAATTGGACAACAAAGCAAGGTTAAAGCTAAAGAGAATTGAAAAGTACGGTTTAACAAACTTGCCGGTTTGTATTGCTAAAACACAAAGTTCGTTTACCGATAATGCGAAGATATTAAATGCACCAGAAGGAGGGTTCGATATTCATTTTGAAGATCTTATTATAAACTCTGGGGCTGGGTTCATTGTAGCTAGAGCGGGTAGTATTATGCGTATGCCAGGATTACCAAAAGTACCTCAGGCCAATCAAATCAGATTTGTAGATGGTGAAATTGAAGGGCTGTCTTAAATAAAAAAATCGCTAGTAATAAGTAGGAAATACTACTATTTACTAGCGATTTATCTTTATCCGAATTTTATCTGTAAATAGGTGATCGTCCCTTCAATATCCTTCGATTGGATCGGTTCTCCTAGTGCTTCAAACTTCCAGTTACCTTCAATCTTATACAGTCTACCCATAATCATTGAAACGTAGCCTGCATAATCCGGGTTAGATGCCATATTGAATGTGGCCAATACATCATTTTTTGTATACATTCTTACTTCTGCAAAAGGGATAGTGGCAAAATCTTGCTTTTTGTAAGAGTTAAGATATAAGAAAATCTGATCTACATCCGGTTGTACTTCATTAAGATGAATCTGAATGGTTTCGTTGTCTAAACCATCATCTTCCCCTGCATCACCCACTAAGTCATCTCCTGTATGTGTTACAGCACCGTCAGGCGATACAAGTTCATTGTAATAGACAGTATAAATTTCATTCATCTCTCTATCAAAAGCACTAATAGATGCATCTAAATCTACATTTACCTGATGGTTGATAAGTCCAAATAGTGCTTTACCTTGAATAGCTCCCCAGTTTACACCTACGCGTAGGTATTCTAGTTTACCGCCATCATCTTTTAACAAGGAAATTTTACTTCCTTTCTTTAGAGAGATTCCAGAACTTTTACTCAGTTCCATATGTTTTATTCAGTTTAAAAGTACAAGTTTAAAAAAGATATTTAGGTAGTATATTGATCTACATAACCTTGTAAACCAATTTTTGAGCCACTTCCAGAAGCAATGAAATTCCACTCGTTATTTACTCGTTTAAGCCTACCAAATTCCATATCAGTAAACTTATCGAAATTCTTTTTATCTAAGTCATAGCGACAAATTTCTCTGTGTGTGTCAATATCTACAATTCGAATATAAGCATTCTGAAGCATTCCAAAGTGGTGCCTCAATACTTCTGAATTATGAATGGTTACTACAAAGATAAGTTCGTCAATGACATCTGAAATTTTTGATAGATGAGCAAGAATCATTTCATCATCTCCATCACCCTTACCGGTTCTGTTATCTCCTGTGTGTTCAATACTTTGGTCAGGTGATTTTAGGTTATTAAAGAAAACGAAAAATTCATCAGCAGGGATCTTTCCTTTATTATTGATCATGAATACAGATGCATCCAAATCTAAGGTATTGCCTGGAATCAAATCCCAACCTAACCCTAACATAATTTTATCTAATGAGGAAGAATCTTTAGAAAGATTGAATTTACCGCCTTTTGAGAGGTTGATACCCATGAGTATAGTGAATTTTTGAAAATTAAGTTTGTTCTTTAAGAACGTCTTTACTATAAAGTTATTGTTTTATTATTGTTGTGTCAACTAATCTTTTCTATTAAAAAAGTCATCAATCTTTTTTTGCTTTTCCTTTTCAGCATCCGTGGTAAAGAAGTTGCTAAACTTGTTGCTACTCGTTTGATTATTAGGAGTATGGTGGTTCTGGAAAAACTGATTGATTTTCTCTTGTTTCTCTTGAATAGAATGTATAGTTGTAGGTTGTTGGGTAGAGAACGGATTGAAAATAGAATGAGTACTTTCTTTATTTTCAAGCGCTAACGTGATTTCCATATTTACAAGGTCATTGTCTTCTGACGTCGCATTGAGGGCATCCGTATAGATTTTATCTAAAAACTCCTCGACACTAAAAGATTCGATAGGGCAATCTTTGGGTAATAGAAGTAATTGTGTCGCTAAACTTTCTTTTTGATGATTGAGCCTAGATTGATCTTTTCGAACTCCTAATAACTCATTTTCAATAGTATGTGCTAGAGTTTCGTAGTTGGTGAGCTCATTTTGTAAGGTACTAACGTAAGCATTCAGATGAACAGCTCTTTCCTGATTGTTTTGTGTAAGTTGACCTTTTAATTCAAACAAAGATTTTTTTAACTCCTTATTTGTTGTTTGATATTGTTCTTTGAGGTTTTTCAGTTTTGAAATCAGTCGGAATTTTTGATCATCAAGACGAAGTCCTTGAAGTTCAAGCTTATCTTGAGCCTCAAGAAGTAATAGATTGGCAGTTTTGTTCTCTTTCTTAGAGCGATTTTTTTTAAAAGGTCTCCACATGTTAATCAGTGAAAATAACAGCAGTGTATTATTGCTGTAATTCTTTTCTCAGGTGAATCAATTCGTCGTGATGTTTTTCCGCTTCCTCATAACCGATTTCTACGATATCATACAATTTCTTAGAATCGGTGTCGAATGTGCTAAATTTAATCAAATCTTGAGGGAATATTGCTATATCACAGTCATTTAATTTCGCTAATTCGGCCTTGTCACCTTTTAAAGACATCGCTCTCAATGCAATTTGTTGTACATTTTGAAGTTCATCTTTTTCGTAAACGCGAATAGGAGAGACATATACTCCAATAATTTTTTCACATTGTTCTCTCAAAACATCTACCGGAAAATGGTTTAGGATACCACCATCACTGTAAATAGCACCATCAATTTCAACGGGAGCAAAAACAAAGGGATAGGCACTAGAGGCCAATACAGCTTCTGTAATAGACCCTGATGTGAAGACTTTTTCCTCGGCAGTTTGCATATTGGTTGCTACAACATAGAGATCTTTCTGTGTTTTGGAGAAGTCATCATGAGGAATCATTTTTTGAAGCTGATCTTTAAAAGATCGAGGGTCTACAATTCCTTTTACGCTAAAATTATTTCTAAAGAAACCTCTTGCCTTCCATTGAAATAAGTCCGTTTCATGAAAGAAATTATGCATCTGCGTTAATGGAGTGCCATAAGCATACATGGCAGCAACCATAGAGCCTGCACTAGTTCCTGCAATAGCATCAGGTACAATCCCCAACTCTTTTAAGTAAAATAAAACACCAATATGAGCTAACCCTTTAGCTCCTCCTCCAGACAGAACTAATCCTAGTTTATATTTTTTCTTCATCTTCAGTGGCTTCAATAATGGTATTAATATCGGAAATAATCCTTTCTCTTAAAGTAGCGATGGAGTTAAACTCATTCTTTTTATTGTATGACAAATATGCTAAGCGTACATCAGAAAATAGTTTCTTCTGTGTTTCATGCATAAAGAAAGATACATAAGTAAAGAAAGGGAAAAGTACTAGTAGCACAATTCTAACCCACCAAGACAATGGATAAAAGTAATGGATTACTCCAATAGTAATTAGGTAAGTAATACTAAAAAAGAAAGCCAAGAAGACAATCAAATTTGCTCCCCAAACTTCTACCTCTTTAGATGTTTTTTGAGCTAAAAACTTGCTAAACTTATAAGGAACATAATTAAATAACCAACTACTTACTTGGATAGGTAGTACAACAAGATGAAGCGCCATTCTTAGCAATAAAGTGATGGGAGCGGTCCAGCTTACTCTCGTTTTCCACAAACTGAAATCTTGTATTTTCCTTTTTTTAAGCTGATGATTGTAGTTTATAATGTTTTCTTTTAAAGCATTTAAAGTGGATTGATCTTTAGTATTTTGGATGATATGCTCGGCGGCAATCAATCTGTCAAAATACTTTTTTAATGAGTTTTTCCTAGACCATCCTTCTTTAGGCGTTTCATTATACATCACAACAGCATCTTTTATTAAATCCTCATGTGATGAATCTTCAATCGTAAAATATCGCTCAAGAATACGTTCTCTAATTGTTGTGGTGATTTCCTTAGCCACCAAGGATGGATTTTCCTTGAATTGTTCTTTGTATTGATGTACATCTATAGCAGGAGCTACATCAATGGAAACACTAGGGAAATAAGACGTAACATAAGTATAATTTAAGGCGACAGGTACGATATGAACACCTAGATTAAAATCATTCTCATTTTCAGCTTCTAAAGCGATTCTAGCTGTCCCCGTCTTTAATTCTCTTAGTTTTCTTTCCCAAATACTAGTGCCTTCAGAAAATATTAGGATACAATTGTTCTGCTCTAACGTTTTTATGCAATTGATAAACATGTCTTTATTGGAAAACTTTCCTCCCTTAGGGCCATCTTGTTTTCTAACTACAGGGATCATGTTCATTTTACCAAATAGCCATCTTTTAAATTTTGTATTGAAAACAGTTGATTTGGTAATAAAGTGTAGCGGTCTATTAAAAGAACAACCAAGTACCACAGCATCCACATACATAAGAGGATGTGTTACAGCAAAGATAATAGGTTTATTATCGGGAATATTTTCCCAACCGTTCTTCTCAATTTTGTAGAATACAAATTTCAGATACAAGTACTTGATTAAATTCTTTACAACAGAATATAATCCAAGGTTCATTTTTAATAGTATTTACTCTTCTAAGACTTCAAAAATTTCTTTGATGTCTTGCTCATTTAATTTTTGGATATGTTTGCCTTGTTGGTTGTACATATCCACTTTTTTTAGCTTACTAGGTCCAGGATCGCTCCCTACCAATACCATATTGGTCTGACCAGAAATATTCGTATTTATTTTTGCTCCTAGCCCTTTTAATTTATAAGCTAGTTCGTAGCGTTCCCATTGGTTAAAAAGTCCAGTAATGACTACTTTCTGTTTGTAGAAAGGACTCTCTGGATCTGCATTTTCAAAATCAGGCTTTAAGATATCTCCAGACAATTGAGTTCTGAATGGATTCGTACCTTTTTTCTTTTTAAATGGATTTTTTTCGAATACAGGTAATTCTCTTTCCCTGTGTAATTCTATATACAATTTAGCACATGCTTCTGCATCTGCCAAAGCATCATGGTGTTTTAACTCCCAACCAAAGGTATAGCAAACATCATCCAATGCTACTCCTGTTCTTTTGTAAGTACAGTCGTAGTCAAAAACGGGAACGTCAATATCGTATAATTCCAATGTTTGTTCTAATGCACTTACATCAAAACCAGCATTATGGGCAACAATCAACTGACCCTCAATGTATGGGATAATTTCATCCCAAACCTGATAGAAGCTAGGGGCATCTATTGTCATTTCTGGTGTAATACCATGTATAGATGTATTAAAAGAATGGTATCGATTATCTGGCGGACGAATTAATGATTCGTATCGGTCTACAATAACCCCATTTTTTACTTTTACTATACCTACCTGACAAATACTCCACCTAGCACCATGTGCCGTTTCAAAGTCGATTGCTGTAAATTCCATAAATAATTTCCAATGAGTCTGCAAAGAAAAAGATTTTGTGTGAATTATAACAATGACAATTGACAAGTTATAGATGTATTGTCGATAATGATTGATAATAATTGACAAAAAAAGAGCATTGATTTAATATCAATGCTCTTTTTTTACTGCTTCTACTCTTTAGTTTTTTATAAACCTTGTAGAGATTTTATTATTACCTGATTGTAAGGTCACAATATAATTTCCAGGAGTAATATGACTTAATTTTTGATCTAACTTATAGATAAATGATGAAGCTTCAATGGAGTTGCTATCTTGAAAAATCACTTTACCCATTTTATCAATAACCCAAATATTTAAATCATTCCCCTCATTTAAACCAGATACCATTAGGTTGATATCACTTACTGCTGGGTTAGGGTAGATAGTCGCTGTCATGTTAAATAACAAACCTTCAGGGTAAACAGATAAGGGCCCAAAGGTTTCTGTTTGACCATCAAAGTCAACTTGAACTAATTTGTAATACATACTATTATTTACAATATCAGTATCTGTGAAAGAGTAATATTGAGTGGTTGAAGAGTTACCAGCGGCTTCCACTTCTCCTATACTTACCCAATCCACTTTATTTATTGATTTCATCACTTCAAAATGACTTGCATTAACTTCTGAAGCTGTAGCCCATTCCAAAGTTACGTTCTCCTTATCTAAATTTGCTGTAAATGAGATTAACTCAACGGGTAAGTCGGCTTCCCACCCTGTTACTTCATAATTTAATATTGATCTTATATCAGGCTCTACAATATTAAGTGGTGTATCTCTTGTTCCATCTCCTGTAACAGTAATTCCACTACCAATTGAACCTCCAATGTAAGCTGGTGTGGCGTCAAAACCATTACCTGTATTAATATTACCTGTTCCAGTAACACTTCCCATTACGACGAAATATCCTTGGTTTTTGAAAGATGCATCTCCATGTACGATCACATCTCCTTCAACGATGAACAAAACACCTTGTTCAATTGATAGTTCAGTATTTGCTTCAATAATTAAATCTCCTGCAACTACAACATAATCTGAATTACTTTCATCATCAGAATCATATTTATAATCTAGTCTAACACTAAATGTGTGATTATTGCCATCAGAATTGTCAATGGTTACGTCACCAGAACTTTTGTGAATGCCATAATCATTTGATTTTATAGTGTAATCATCAGTGATGGAAGAACTTAAAAGGATTTCTGCGGCAAAAGAATTAAAACAGCTAGCTGTAAGTATAGCCATTATAAGTAGATATTTTCTCATAAGTAGAAATATTGAAGCAGTAAGAAAATGATTTAAATGAAGAAAACTTATTTACAAGTATACGGGGTGATTAAATAAATGTTAAGCCAAAATAGGTTTTTATAAAATTATTAATAAATGTTTCTTAGGATAATACAATAATGTAAAGAACTTATTGATATTCAAAATTGTTTACTAAAAAAATTAATTTGATGTAATGTTTGAGACTTTTTCATCTTTTTAGTCATGTAATAAATAGTATTTGTTTTATTAATTAGATATTTAGATATTTGTCTAAATATTTAAATTAATCTATGAATCAGATTTTCAAAGCATTAAATGATCAGACGAGAAGAGATATCATTGAAATGCTGAAAGAAAAAGATATGAATGCTGGTGAAATTGCTAATGCGTTTAATATTTCAAAACCGAGCATATCTCATCATTTAGATATACTTAAAAGAGCAGATCTTATTGTGGGGGTAAAGAAAGGTCAGTTTGTTGAATATTCTTTGAACACTACAATTGTGGAAGAGCTGCTTTCTTGGGTACTTACACTTAAAAAATAACTATCATGAAAACTCTAAAAAAAGACTTGCTATTGCTCTTAGTTGTTATTGCTCCTATGGCGTATACCGCTTTTATATGGGATAAATTACCAGAAAAAGTACCAATGCATTGGAATGTTTATGGAGAAGTAGATCGATATGGAGAAAGATCAGAATTAGCCGCATTAGTGGTGATATTACCATTGATCTCTTACTTATTATTTTTAGTAATACCCTATATAGATCCAAAGAAGAGAATTAAGGAAATGGGAGGGAAGTATAACTCTTTGAATTGGATTATTACAGGAACGATGTCATGGATTTCATTTATGATTATTTATCATGCAATCAATGAATCAACAAATCTTGGTAGTGGTATTTTTATAGGTATCGGAATTATGATTATGCTGCTCGGGAATTACTTCAAGACCATTAGGCCTAATTACTTTGTTGGAATTCGTACACCTTGGACCTTAGAAAGTGATCAGGTGTGGAAAGAAACTCATGCATTATCAGGTAAAATATGGATGGTAGGAGGAGTAGTTTTGATACTCACAGCTTTAATTCCTAATAAAATAATAAGCTTTGCTCTGTTTATGTTAACTATCGCAGTTATTGTAATTATCCCTTTTGTTTATTCTTACCGCAGATATAAAAAAGAAATGGAATTGAAGCATGAATAATTTAACAATTATGCACTTGTGATTTCATTATTCAGTTCATAGATTTGGCGATGTATTTTCACCTATACACAAAAAAACGAGTCCTAGAATATTAATTCCAGAACTCGTTTTTTATTTATTCCATTTTATGATAAAGACTAAGCTTCGTCATAAGACCATTCTACACCATTTTTAGTGTCTTTAGCTACTACACCCATGTCTTTTAACTGAGCGCGGATAGCATCCACTTTATCATAGTCTCGAACTTCTTTTGCTTTCGCATAATCTTGAAGAATATATTCTAAAGCACTGAAGAAATGATCAGGAGTTTCCTCTTTCAAGCCTAGTACATCCTCAATAAAGGTGATGTAATAAGAGATCATATCATTAAAAGCTTGTGCTCCTAATTGAGCAGCAGGAATATTACCCGCATGAACAGCATTGATTTTCTTTAATAAATTGAAAATACCCGCCATTGCTACTGCAGTATTAAAATCATCATTCATACCTCTATAAATAGAGTTGATAATGCTTTCAATATTTTTAGCCTGTTTTTCATTTACTTCCACAGATTCGTCAGCAGTATATTTCATACTTTTTGCTAAACGAAGACCGTTCATTACTTTTCTATATCCTTTGCGGGCAGCTTGAAGTGCCTCATTAGAGAAGTCTAAAGTACTACGGTATTGTGCTTGTAAAATAAAGAAACGGATAGTCATTGGTGAATAAGCTTCCTCTAGTAACTTATGTTTGCCTTCGAATAACTCTTCTAAAGTAATAAAGTTACCCAAAGACTTACCCATCTTCTGACCGTTGATCGTAATGAGGTTATTGTGTAACCAATACTTCGCAGGCTCTACATGATTACAAGCATTAGACTGAGCAATTTCAGCTTCGTGATGTGGGAACTTGAGGTCCATTCCGCCACCATGAATATCAAAATGATTTCCTAAATACTTAGCAGACATTGCAGAACATTCTAGATGCCACCCAGGGAAACCCTCAGACCATGGAGAATTCCAACGCATAATATGCTCTGGTTCAGCTTTTTTCCAAAGTGCAAAATCCACTTGGTTTTTCTTATCACTTACACCATCTAGGTTACGAGTTCCCTCTAGCATTTCATCGATATTTCTACCCGATAGAGCGCCGTACTCTTTGTCCTGATTGTATTTTACAACATCGAAATAGACCGATCCATTAGACTCATAAGCATACCCTGATTCCATGATTTTTTGAATCATTTCTATTTGCTCAATAATGTGGCCTGTAGCTCTTGGTTCGATACTAGGAGGAAGAACATTTAAAGCATCCATGTCTTTATGGTAACGATCAGTATAGTACTGTACCACTTCCATAGGCTCAATTTGTTCTAACTTTGCTTTTTTAGCGATTTTATCTTCACCTTCATCCGCATCACCTACCAAGTGTCCTACATCAGTAATATTACGAACATAGCGTACCTTAAGATCTTGGTGTTTTAAATATCTAAAGATCACATCAAAAGTAATGGCAGGACGGGCATGTCCTAGGTGTGCATCACCGTATACGGTAGGGCCACAGACATACATTCCTACGAAAGGAGGATTAAGAGGTTCAAAAAGCTCTTTCTTTCTTGAAAGTGTGTTATAAACTTTTAGTTTTTTTCTTAAATCTGGTTGCATGTTCGCAATTTTTATATGGTAAATTCTATTGGAATTGACACAAAGCTGTAAAGAAAGACTCAAACCGAGAGACCTCTTTTAAGTGTTTTCCAATAAAAAGTATAATTTCTAAAATTTAGGGAATGGTAATTTTTACTTGACATAAGGGGTCAAGTATTGATTTCTGAGAATCAACAACATCGTAATAAGATGATATATCTTGGGGTGATATTTAAGATGCTTTTCATAAATTACCGTCAATTTGATGATCAAAATTAGAAATAAATAATTGATATAGGAAATGAAAAGAGCACTATTTCAATGGAGTGGGGGAAAAGATTCGTCATTTGCATTGTTTAAGGCCATGAAAGAGTGGAATATCGAAGGATTATTCACATCATTATCAGCAGAATTCAAAAGAATAAGTATGCATGGTGTAAGAGAAGAACTGCTGGATTTACAGGCAGAATCTATCGGTTTGCCATTGCATAAAATGTTTTTAGAAGAAGATGCCACTCACGACACTTATGATAGAGAATTAGCGGTTCACCTTAAACCTTTTGTTAACGATGGAATCAAAGACCTTATTTTAGGTGATATCTATTTAGAAGATTTGCGAAAGTACAGAGAGGACCAAATGGGAGCAATTGGTTTAACATGTAATTTTCCATTATGGGGAGGCGATACTCATCAGTTGTTTAAAGATTTTGTAGATGCAGGCTTTAAAGCGGTAACAGTAGCTGTAAATGATGAGTTGGGTGATAAATTCATAGGAAGAACATTGGATATGGACTTTTATAATGAACTTCCTGACGGTGTAGATCCTTGTGGAGAAAAAGGAGAGTTTCATACCTTTGTTTACGATGGACCTATCTTTTCAAAACCTATTCCGTTTAAAATTGGTGATAAGTTGGTAAGAGAATACAATTACAAAGATGCGGACGGAAATCATATTCATTCCAAATTTCATTTTTGTGATTTAGAAATGAAATAATATCAAAAAAGCTTACAGTAATGTAAGCTTTTTTGTTTTCTCTTTTTCAGGCATCAACTCGGGGAGTTTTCTCATAATAAACTCACTTAATGTTCGAGGTGGTCGTCCTGTAATTTCTTCAAATTGATTAGTTGGCTTTACTTTTTTAGAAATTAAAATCAATGCAGGAAGAAAAAATAAAATCAATTTATCTTTCCAAGACTTTCCCCTTAAAGAGGTCGGTAACTTATTGCTATGTTCAATTTCAAAAGGTAGTGATGCGGTAAGTTTAGCCGTCACTTCCATAAAGTTTTTATTCTGAGGTCCAGTGATAGTTACAATCTCATTTTTAAACAATTGATGATCGCTCGCCGCCATTAATATCACTTTTGCAACATCTAAAGCATCAATCCAATTTAACTTGGTCTGATAGTTAGGAACAAACAATTTTTGGTCTTTTGTGATGTCACTTTTAAAGTAAGTAATCAGATTCTGCATAAATACCGTACTTCTGATTATACTATAGTTTAACTGACTTTCTTCTAGCATTTTTTCAACATTCCCAATAGGTAAATACCATGTTTTTTGGGCGTTAAAAATAGAAGACATCACTATTTTTTTAATGTTTGATAGTTCACAAGCTTTGATGAAGTTTTGATAGTGAATTTTATCAAATGAGCTGTAAGAATCTGGTACACACAGAAATACTACATCGATATCTTTTAAAGCATCTCGATAAGTAAAGGCTTGATGAAAGTCTAGTGTTCTAAACGTAACATCTTTATTGGAGATTACACTTCGCTGTCCAGTAAATACATTAAAGTCATCACTTCTGATGGCTCTATGCATTACCGAAGCACTAATGATACTCCTGGGGGCAGTAATTAGTATGTTCTGTTTTTCTATATCCATTCCAAAGAATCAAAGGCAGTATTTTTAATAGGTCCACAAAAGTAAAAAAGCAACACTGATACACTTGTGTTTATTAACGCATATAAACATCCTTTTTTTGTTCTTTTTGGTGAATAAATATCAATTGATCGTATATATATTGTTACCTATATAATGTTAATCAATAGGTTGGATTTAGAGCAAGAAAAAAGGCGATCAACTGACCGCCTTTCTATATAAATATATTTTGTATTCAATTATTTTATTGCGTCCAGGAGGATTTCTACTGGGTGCAGTGCCGTTCTTTCAGTACCATCTTTGATTTGGTGTCTACAACTTGTACCTGCAGCTGCAATGATTACGTCTTCAGGTTGCTGTCTTACAGTTGGGAACAGTACCAATTCACCTACTTGCATAGAGATTTCGTAGTGCTCTTTTTCGTAACCAAAAGATCCCGCCATACCACAACATCCAGACGGAATAATCTGAACTTTGTAGTTCTTCGGTAAGCTCAACATTTGCTTTCCTGTTACCTGAGTACCTGTTGCTTTTTGTTGACAGTGAGTATGTAGCTTAATCAACTTTTCCTCCTCTGTAAACTGGTCTGCAGTGATTCTTCCTGCTTTCATTTCTCTAGCAATAAACTCATCGATCATTAATGCGTTTTCAGCTAAATTCTTAGCATCATCTTTTTGATGAGTATGTACAATTGAAGGATATTCGTCTCTAAAAGTCATAATCGTAGAAGGCTCGATACCAATAAGTGGTGTCTCTTCTGTGATGTAGTCTTTTAGCATCTCGATATTTTTACAAGCTAAATCCTTAGCTTCTGTAAGGAAACCTTTTGAGATATATGTTCTACCACTATCAACATGTGGTTGCCAGTGTACTTCGTATCCAAGCTTTTCTAATAGCTCAATTGTTTTCAATCCAATTTCTGTATCGTTGAAGTTAGTAAACTCATCACAGAAAATGTAAACCATTTTCTTCTCAGATTTCTTCTGAGTTCTTTTCTTCAACCAGCTCTTGAAAGTGAATTTATGAACTTTTGGAACAGAACGTTCCTGAGCAAAACCAGTGATTGATTTGAAAATACTTCCTGTAAGTGGATTACTAATCATAAGATTAAATAAACCAGGAGTAAGCATTGCTAATTGTGTCAAATTAGGGAAATTAGCAATCAATTTCGCTCTTAAAGGAGCACCGTTTGCTTGGTAATATTGATGTAAGAACTCTGCCTTCAATTTTGCAATATCTACATTTGAAGGACACTCAGATTTACAGCCTTTACAAGATAAGCAAAGATCCATCACCTCATAAATTTCATCGTGGTTGAAACGATTGATTTCATAAGGAGCTCTTAAGTATTCTCTTAATATATTGGCTCTTGCTCTTGTTGTATTCTTTTCATTTCTAGTAGCCATGTACGAAGGGCACATGGTACCACCAGTTTTTTCTGTTTTACGGCAAGCTCCAGCACCATTACAGAACTCAGCGGCTCTAATGATACCTTGTTCGTATGAAAAGTCTAGTGTTGTTTTAATTTCTGGTGTTTCGATACCAGGCATAAAACGAAGACTCTCATTCATAGGAGGAGTATCGACAATTTTATTCGGATTGAAAATATTGTCATTATCCCAAGAACGTTTTACTCTTTCAATGAGTTTAAAGTTCTTTTCTCCTACCATGAATTCAATGAACTCACCTCTCAAACGACCATCGCCATGCTCACCACTAAGAGAACCTCTGTATTTCTTAACAAGTTTCGCAATCTCTTCGGCAATGGTTTTGAACATTTTATTCCCTTCTTCTACTTTCAAGTCAAGAATAGGGCGAAGGTGTAATTCTCCAGAACCAGCATGTGCATAATGCACACAAGTCAGGTTATATTTATCTAAAGTTTTATTGAATTCGGCAATAAACGCAGGTAAATCCTCTACATCTACAGCTGTATCTTCAATTACAGGAGCTGCTTTAGGATCACCGGGTACATTTGATAATAAACCAAGCCCAGCTTTTCTTAGGTCCCATACTCTTTTAACATCACTACCTTCTACTAATTTGTAGTAATGTCCCATACCTGCAGCTTTAAAAGCTTCTTCCAGTTCTTTGGCGACTTTTCTCATTTCCTCTTCAGAGTCTCTTGAGATTTCAGTTACCAATACTGCTGCAGGATCACCGTCTAAGAAAAAGCGGTTTTTACTATGTTCGATACTGTTTTTTGTACAATCAAGAACATATTTATCCATCAACTCAACCGCTGTTGGGTCAAATTTTAGTGAAATAAGGTTGGCTTTTAATGATTCGTCAATTGAATCAAATTGTGCACAAAGTACACCTTTATATTTTGGTGGTGTTGGGTTACAGTGAAGCTTAATTTCAGTAATGAATATTAAAGTTCCTTCTGACCCAGCAATCAATTCGCAGAAGTTAAAAGGCTTGCCATTCGAATCGAAAGGTTGCATTCTTGCTAATAGATCTATGGCATATCCTGTATTTCTTCTTGGAATTGAAGGTTTAGGAAATTCTTTTGCGATTTCTTCTCTTACTTCGGCAGGAGCAAGCATCTCCTGTACATCTTTGTAAAGACGTCCTTCAAGAGTATCTAATTTGGTTTTAGCTTCAAACTCTTCTTGAGTCACTTCTTTAAAGACAGCTTCTGAACCATCACTTAAAAAGCCTCGAACTTCTAATAAGTGATCTCTTGCACTTCCGTACTTTACAGAGTTAGATCCACATGAGTTATTTCCAACCATACCTCCTACCATTGCTCTATTGGCAGTAGAAGTTTCTGGTCCGAAGAATAAATCATAGTCTTTAAGATGTTTGTTTAACTCATCTCTAATCACACCTGGCTGTAACCTTACCCAGCCTTCTTCTTTATTTACTTCAAGAATGTTGGTAAATGTTCTCGATACGTCAACAACAATACCATGTCCCACTACCTGACCAGCAAGAGAAGTACCTGCTGTTCTAGGGATTAATGAAGTATTATTCTCGTTGGCAAACTGAATTAGTGTTTTAATGTCCTCTTCGTCTTGAGGAAATGCGACAGCCAAAGGCATCTCTCTGTAAGCAGAGGCATCCGTAGCATATAATGTCTTCATCACATCATCAAAATGTAGTTGACCTTTAAGAGCCATATTCAATTTTTGAAGATGTCTGTTGCTAATATTCACTTTTGCTGTCATTTGATATTAAATTTTGAATGTTTGGAACGATTCCTTATAAAAAATCTGTTAGTTCTGTTATTCTTTTACAAATATAATATTCGTTCAGTAAATATGTTTCACTGAGGGCGTTGAATTTATAAATCAATTTGAAAAACTAATTTTTTATGTTTGGCATTATTTTTCGATTTTTGTTATTATGTACATGAGTTCAATGAAACTCAACTTACAGTTTTAGTGTATACATTAATACGGAAGTACCTATTTTTTAATTGTATGAGTATGAATAATAGTCTATTTAAGTTAATTGCGACTGTTTGTGGCATGTGGATTTTATCCATGTCTTCTGCTCATGCTCAATATTATGACGATTCTCAAATGATTGAAGATCCGTTGGTGAAGCCTACGATTTGGGCAAAATTGAAACAAACACCCACGGATGAGCATTTATGGGAAATGTACTTTGGGAAGAATCTATTTGATATTACTCCAGAGGAATATCAGCTGTATGAAGTGCTGAAAAGTGATTTGATGAAAGTTGATCAAGGTTTTCAGAGCGAACAAGAGCAAGCTAGGATTAATAGAACTTTAGCACAGCAGGCAGTAACACAAAGTGACTACGAAAGTTGGACAAGGAATATCAGTTTGAATTTTGGACAGATAGAACTTTACTTTACAGAAAGGTTTAAATCATTAGGAAGTGAATATGTTCCTTATCATGAATTGTACCCTGACGATGAGTACAACTTAACAAAGTGGGTCGATGAGCATGAATCTCGTCTCGAAGAGTTAGAAGATCTTAATGCTATTAATAACGGAGATTATTAATACAAAAAGGGCAACTTTTAGAAAGAAAGTTGCCCTTTTTATTTTATCTCCATTCTACAACAGTACCTCTGTTTCTTGTCAACATTTCTTGAGGTACGCTATCTTTAATACTTGTTTCTAATGCATCAATTAAGCTTGCCTTTGCAAAGTTTCTTGCATGGATTAAACTCACTTCTCTCATTGGCCTTTCTTCTGCGAAAGTTCTTATTTGATCTTTTGCATCTTCGGGAAGAAGGTCTGTAGCCAGTTCTGGTAGTAACGTAAAGCCACCTTCTCGGTCTACTAGGCGAATGAGCGTTTCAAGTGAACCACTTTCATACGAAATAGGTAGGCTACTATTCATCTTATTTGTCCTTTGGTAAGAGCAAAGGTTAATCATCTGATCTCTAAAGCAATGCCCAGCGCTCAATAACCAAATATCGGGAGACGCAACATCATTAAGACTTACTTCTAATTGATTTTCAAATTTATAGGTAGGATTGGTATACACCATGATCTCCTCATAAAATAATGGACGCTCCGAAATTCCTGCTTCATTAATTGGAGTAACCAGCAATCCGACATCAATTAGGTCTTTATTCAACTGATGGATAATCTCTTCAGATTGTAATTCTTTTACAGTAAGCTGAAGGTTTGGGAACTTCCTTGAGATTTCACCAACAAATAAAGGTAGGAGGTATGGAGCCAACGTAGGAATTACTCCTAGTTTAAGTTCACCACTTATTTCCCCTTTATGTTGTAAAATGATATCATCAATCTTTTTGGATTCAGCTAATACTATCTTTCCTTGTTCAATTATTTTTTTACCAATTTCTGTGGGAATAATAGGTTGCTTTCCTCTATCAAAAATAACTACATCTAAGGTTTCTTCGAGCTTCTTAATTTGCATACTCAGTGTAGGTTGAGTGACAAAACAAGCATCGGCAGCTGCAGAAAAACTTTGATATTGATCTACAGCAATAATATATTCTATTTGTGTGATAGTCATTTGCTACGTAATTTGTGTGCACAAAAATACCAACTAAACACTTCGATGAAAAATTATAATTATTGTTTTAACTAAACAATTTATTTTTTCTACGGTTATGGTTATTGAAAGGGAGATTTTTAAAGTATAACAGAAGTATTATACGTTATTTTTATGTGTTGCAACATCATTTGTGATAATGTTCTTAAACTAATTTAGATTGTTTATAGATAATTGCTTCTTCTCTTGTAACTTTGTGAATTCCTTTTTGATACATAATTTTTCGTCGTATATCCTACAAGGAGATTACAAAAGATTTAATGAAAGTAACAGTATCAAGAACGGCACATTTTAATGCGGCACATCGTCTTCATAACCCGAATTTATCTGCAGAAGAAAATGCAAAGATCTTCGGTAAATGTAATAACCCGTATTATCATGGTCATAATTATAACCTCACCGTAAAAGTAACGGGAGAGATTGACCCTATCACAGGATATGTGATTGATATGAAAGTTCTTAGAGACATCATTCAAGAGCATGTTTTGGATAAATTTGATCATAAAAATTTAAACGAAGAGTTGGACGAGTTTTCTTCAATTAATCCAACAGCAGAAAATATTTGTGTTGTGATTTGGAAGATCTTGAAAGATCAGCTTGAAGATAAATTTGACCTAAAAGTAATTTTATATGAAACAGAACGGAACTTCGTTGAATACCCTTCAATCTGATTTGATTGAAAGAAATGGTATTGAGACATATAGAGAATCAGATATAGATGAAATTGGGGATAATCACATAGGAACGTCTTATGATACTCCTATGAAGAAAGATGCTTTTGAATTATCTGATGAAGAGAAGATCAAGAAAATTTCTTCTCACTTTAAGGAAATTATGGACGTTTTGGGATTAGACTTAACTGACGACAGTTTAAGAGGAACTCCAAATCGTGTAGCAAAAATGTATGTAAAAGAAATTTTCAGTGGCTTAAACCCTGAAAATAGACCAGATATTAAGTTATTCGATAATAAGTACAAGTACGATGAAATGTTAATTGAAAAGAACATTCATTTTTACTCTAACTGTGAGCATCACTTTGTACCTATTATTGGTTTTGCACATGTTGCTTATATCTCTAATGGTAAGGTAATCGGATTATCAAAAATCAATAGAATAGTGCAGCATTATGCTAAAAGACCTCAAGTACAAGAGCGTTTGACAGTACAAATTGCTGAAGACTTGAAGAAAACTTTAGGAACAGAAGATGTTGCAGTACTTATTGATGCAAAACACTTGTGCGTATCCATGAGAGGTATTGAAGATACTTACAGTGCAACTGTTACTTCTCATTTTTCTGGTAAGTTTAAGGAAGAAGCAACTCGCAAAGAGTTCTTAAGCCTTGTTCCGAAATCATCAGAATAAAATAGATTTCAAAAATATTCTAGGAAAGAGATGGATACTACTGTGTTCATCTCTTTTCTTTTTAAGGAAATACTTTTAATTTGTATTAGAGTATTTAAAGCAAACCCTTTTCAATGCTAGATACTGTCTATAAGCTATAAACCCTTCTCTTCATAAAAACATGAAAAAATATTTATTACTCCTTCCATTCTTATTCTTCTTTCATTTATCGAATGCTCAATTTCATTTCGGAATTGGTGGTGGTGGTAGTTGGGGAGTAGGCGACTTGTCTCCTTTTTCAAGTACAGGTTTTAATGCTTATATAGAACTTTCTCATGAATTTAATGATAAGATGGAGGCAGGGTTAATGGCAAATATCAATGGTTTTGTCGCTATCCCATTGGATGCATCATTATCACAGGCTTGGTATCAGGTGCCTATTATGGTAAATGGTAGATATCTATTGATTTCAAGAGATAAAGAAAAGCTATTTCACCCTTATGTACAAGCAGGTTTAGGTGCAGTTAAATCCTATTACCTGAAAGGTTCAGGCCCAAATTTAGATCCGGAATTAGTAGATGATTTCTGGAAATTTGGCTTTAGAGGTGGATTTGGGGCAAAAGTATATATGTTCAACTTACAAATTAACTATCTTTACGGAGGTAAATTTGATGAGTATGTTTTAGGAGGGATGGAATTAACCGTCGGATTATACTTCTAATATCAAACTCTATTTCTCTTTCATTCAACTTTATCCATGAAAAAACTAACACTAACTTTTTTCTTCATTCTAGGAGTTATTTTAACCAGCCAAGCCCAGTTTCGTATGGGGTTAGGCGGAGGCGTCACCAATTTGAACAATAAAAGTGAAAATGGTCAGACTATGGGAGCTTATTTCTTTTTAGCTCCTACCTATCAAATTCAACCAAAATTGGATCTTCTTTTTCAGGTAGATGTAGCACTAGATTTATCGGGAACAGAAGCAGATATGATGTATACATCTTTGATCCCTATAGTGAGATACTATCCATGGGAGTCGACTGTACGCCCGTTTATACATGGAGGTGTCGGTGCGTTTATTACCCCAGAAAAGACACTAGATTATGGAACTGTTATAGAGGATAAGAACTCAGTAGATTTTGGTGTAAAAGTGGGTTTTGGATTTCTATTCAAAGCAATCCTTGTGAGCTGTAATTACTCTTCTGCTTATACGACTTTTGTTGATTCTTCTTCTAAAGGATATGTAGATTTATCGGTAGGATTTAGATTTTAGACATAAAAAAAACAGGAGTCACAATGTAACACCTGTTTAATCCAATTTTCAGTTCAATATAAATAAGTCTTTATATTCTTATTCAATAGAAATTGATTTTGAATAAAATAATGGGTTAATATTATCTTGAGTCAATTTCTACGTTGTGAAACAAATTAGGATCTAACAGAAAAGAATGAGATAGTCGATACTTTTTCAAGCACTAATGCTATCTACAGTTTAATTTCACGCGTTATTTTTCAATTTGTTCACTTCATTTATACTTATTAAATAAAGAGTCATTCTAATGTGATAAGTCTATCTTAGAATGATTTTTTTATTGTTTCATTATAGTAATTGTAGCGATTCTTTTTGTGTATCGTTATTTCATTACAGTACACAGAATTATATAAAAGGCCACTCATTATTTGTATGAGTGGCCTTAATTTATGTTGTTGTACCATTCTGAAGTAATGTTATTCTTCTTCTACAACATTTACTTGACTATTTCTTATATCACCTCGACTCTTTGTTGCATAAATAATAACATTACCGGAATAGATTAATTTTTCTTTCTGTTTGACCTTCAAAATATAGGGACCGGCAGGGTAATGATGAACATCAAAAATAGCATTGCTTTCCTCAATATTTGGTTTAATATCCCAAACAGATTCATTTTCTGTATGATGTAGTTTGATGTCTAAATCATCAGTTTGATCCATCTCCATATTTATTGTAAGCTTATAATTGGTTGGATTGGGATCTACCTTAGCAATACCATATTCTTCTTTATCACCATGCTCAGCAAGTAGATGTCTCACCCATACAAATTCTTCATTGTCATTCTGAACCACTCTTAATCGATAATAAGTATCTTTTGAATCATTAAAACTAGAGTCTTGAAAATCGTAAGGCGTTACCTCTTTAGTATCTACACTTGCTTTTATCTGACCTAACTCTCTATAATTCTCTCCATCATTAGATTTTTCTAAAATAAAGTGAGAACTGTTTTTCTCGTTGGCTGTTTCCCAATATAAAAATGCTGTATTATCTTTTATTTCTATATCAAAAAAGTCAACAATAGTGGGTAAGGATAAACGATAGGGGGTAACCCATTTACAAAATTTATCAGTGCCGTCGCAACTATAGGTTACAATATTGGAGATGTCTCCAACAACATTATCCTTATATTTATTTTTTACGATAGTCTCACTTTGTACTCTAATATCAGCTTCATCTCCAATTCTAAGTGTTCCATCTTTACTGTAGAAATGAAGGTCTAAATATGTAGTAGAGATATGTCCATTGATTTCAGCATCATAATTATCAATTTTGATAAAAAGTTCATGAGCATCGATTGTTCCAATACGTTCTAAAGTGAACTCTCCTGATGAACAATGAATCATAGCTTTTTGTACGGTTAACTTTCCTTCTACTATGATGGCACTTTTGGGATTAACAAAAAGTTCTTCCGTAATAAAAAGTGAACCTTTGGATGTAATAGTAAATTCTGACCCAGCAGGGACATCTACATTTTTAACAGAAATATGATGAGACCTTGTATTAAAGTCGATAATGAAAAACTTTTCCTTTACAGAAATAAAACTTTCTTTATTGGGTACCACCTTTGGAGACCAATTATTCGGGTTTTCCCAATCATCAATAGAGGAATACCTTTCAAGTAAAGGTTTTACGTTATTATAGCTTTCGGCAAATGAAAAACTAATGGAGAATAAAAAGCCTATTAGATAAATAGAAGAAATAGTTAAGAGCTTTTTCATAGTTATTATTATGTCAGTAACTGCTTATTTTTTTAGAGATAGAGTGATACTTTTAGTGTTGAATAATTATCTCAGATTTATTTATAGCTTGTCCATGGTTGAAAATTTCTAAAACATATGCTCCAGAGGTATAATTACTTACATTGAACATGACTTTTTCATTTTGCATTGGATATAGTGGAATTAATTCATAGACACTACCACTTTCAACATGAATAATTTTAAAGGTAAATACATCGTTATCAAAATGATGTATGATAACACTTAATTGATAATCTGCTGGATCTGGGTAAATAGAAATAACTTCAACTTTATCACTATCGTTATGAAAGTTTACAACTGTGACCCAGCTTTCATTTTTACCATCAAAATCTGTTTGAGTTAACCTATAGTAAATTCGTCCGTTTTGTAAATCATCATCTACAAAAGAATAATCATTTAATGTAGCTGAGTTACCGGCTCCTTTTATATTGTCTGAGATTGTTTTGAAATTTCTACCATCATAAGATTTCTCAATTGTAAAATGGCTATTATTTTCCTCGGTTGCAGTACTCCACTGTAATTCTATTTCAGTATCGTTTACAAAACCTTCAAACGTAATAAGTTCAATAGGAAGGTTTTTAGATGCTTGAGAATTAGGGAATTGATCTTTTATGATTTGTTGTAAAGCTGCAGGAATTTGATCTTTATTTTGATTAGTAATTCTGACAGGTGGGTTATGTCCTTTATTACCAAAGAAATCTCCTGCCATTGCATTCATTTTAAGTCTGTCTCCAATATAATTATGAGTACCAGGGGTACCATTTATTTGATTTGAGATATGACGCCAACCATGACTACTTGAAGATCCATAAGCATTTACATATTCACCTAATACAGCTAAAGCAGCTTTAGTACCTCTAGCTTCGTATCTAGTATCATCATGAATATCCACATTTCCTCCTATAACGACGTTTCCAGAATTAACAATGCTTACTGGTGGTTTTTGATAAGAATTGTGAGGATTCCCTGAACTTGAGTTTCGAACACCCCAAATAACAACATTACCTTTTACAATTAATTCACCTCCGTCTTGTATCTCTACTTTATCTGGAGCATTGATTATTAAATTCCCATTAATTATAACAGATTCACCATTGTGTATAATAAAGTTTGAAGGACATTGATAATTTGCTTCATTTATTACTCTATCATTTGCATAAATTGTTGTTGAAAGTAGTAATAATAATAGATTGAGAATAGATGATTTATTCATTATTTTATTTTGAGTTATGTATTGTCTATATCAAAATAATAAAATAATCATGTTTTTCATAAAATTCCTTCATCTGCAAAACTAAAATAACTGTCATTTCCAAAGATGAGATGGTCGAGAAGTGGCATTTCTAAAAACTGAGCAGCATTCTTTACTTTTTTCGTTAATGATATATCGGCCTGACTAGGCTTGACATGTCCAGAAGGATGATTATGTGATAGAATAATAGAACAAGCCCCTTTTTCTAATGCTTTTTGAAAGATGATCTTAGGATCAGCTACAGTTCCTGTCATTCCACCCATAGAAATCTTTTCTAAGGCGATTACATTATTCGACCTGCTCATAAGGACTACCCAAAGTTCTTCATGGTTTAAATCCAATAAGTAAGGGGATAACAAAGCATAAATATCTTTAGAACAACTGATTTTAGGACGAGTTGGCTTATCAGCCTCTTTACGTCTACGACCTAGTTCAATAGCTGCAGTAATAGTTACTGCTTTAGCATCTCCAATACCTTCTATTTTCTTTAACTCTTTAATAGAAAGCTGAGCTAATTTGTTAAGATCATTCTCACAATAGTTTAGGAGGAGCTGTGCGACCGAAATTGCAGATAACTTAGGAGTTCCAGAACCGATAAGAAGAGCAATTAATTCGGCATCTGTAAGAGCCTGTCTGCCTTTTTGAAGAAGCTTCTCTCTAGGTCTATCTTCTTCCGCTAGGTTTTTAATACTTAAAGAAGTATCAGCATAGTTAGTTTTCATCGTTAAGCTAGTTAGATGTAGAAAGACACAATTTAATAGAAATCTATAAGCAAAAAAAGAGGTTGCCACTGAATGACAACCTCTCCCAATAAAGTATGAAATGAAATGAATTATTACTTATTATTTATTATGTCTTTATTAAAGTACTGAGAATGAATCAGTGTAAGCAACACCGTCGATTACCATCTCAGCAAAGTAAGTACCTTTTGGTAGCTCTGATAAGTCAAAACGTTTTACGTTTTTCGCACCAGCAACAAACTTAGTGTTGTAGATTTCGTCACCGTTATCAGCTTTAAGAGATAACTTTACAAAACCTTTAACATTGCTACCTACGATCATGTTTAATTGATCTTTTACTACAGATACTTTAAACTTTTGGTTTGAAGTAGCTAGTTGATAGTTCATCATTACTGCTGTTTTATTAGAAGTAATATAGAAGTCTCTAACCATCATTTTATCTTCAAACTGTAACTTAAAGTTATATTTTCCTTCAGGTAATGCTTTGAAATTAATGTCTTCTTTAACTTTTCCTGAAGCAATAACTGTTTTTGTCATAAATATTTTACCAGCTTCATTAGATATTGTGAAGTTAACTTCTTCTCCTTCTAAGTTATCTAATAATAATGTAGCTGAAGTTCCGTTTTCAGAAGTTTTAAAGAAATATGAAATTCCGTTAAATGGTAAATATAATTCTGAAGCGTAAGAACTAAATGTCAATAAGAAAGCAACGAATACTAATGTTAATTTTTTCATGATTTTTAAATTATATAATAATGATAATATGTTCTTCTTTATTTCCGTTCTCGTCATTGAGAACATTACAAAGGTGTGGTAAAAAATTCTTTCGTCAAAATGAATTTGAGTAAAATTTTATAAGTGTAAAATGCCTATTTAATTATTTATTATTCCGTTGTAAATACACTTATATGTTTTTTATTTTATAAGTGTAATCTGATCCCGTAGTATGATTTTGAATTATTGATGAATCATCGACTTATATTTTATAAGTGTACGGAGCAACACTTAAATGAATAAATTTTAAAATAAAATGTTAATGAAATACAATGAAATTATATTTTTAAAAATTATGTTGATTTATATCAAAAATAACCTCAATAAGTGTAAGATTTCCTATTTCTTATTTTGAATATAAATAAGTGAATAATTATTCGAAATATTGATTTATAGTCTCTTATGAATTTAATGTTAAGTGACTATTGATTAAATAAGAAGGGAATTGAATCTAGAATTTCTTTCAAATTAAATTCTATTACTTCAGAGGAATGTTGATAATTAGGTTTGAGTTGAGATATGAGTTGCTGAAAAAATGATATACAAAAAAGAGGTTGCCACTGAATGACAACCTCTCCCAATAAAGTATGAAATGAAATGAATTATTACTTATTTTTTACAGTCTTTTAAAACTGAAATATCTTTGATCATCTTTTAAAGATGAATTAATATCTATATAAACTCTCTGTCTGTTTAGATCAGAGAAACGTTTTTCTCTTTCGATATTACAAAGGTGCACTTTTATTTTATTCTGTCAAAATATTTTTAAACAAAATTTTATAAGTGTATATCAACACTTAATTAAAATAAATTTTGTATTAATCACACTTATTTAAAAAATATATATTAAGTGTAAACTTATCCTGTGTATTCATGTTTGTAAATTTGTGTATTCCATATCGTTTATTCTAAAAGGTTGATATTGACACTTTAAGAAAAAAAGTTCTATTTTTTTTGAAAAAAATTTTTATTCTTCCTTTTTCAATAAGTATAATTGACACCAAAGACACACTAACCGAACGAATATGCATGAAATCAATAACTCAGCATCTCACATTTTAATGGTGAGACCCGCTTCATTTGGTTTTAATGAAGACACTGCTGTCGATAATAAGTTTCAGAATATTGATGCTTTGAAGAACTTAGAAGACATAGAAGTCAAAGCATTAGCAGAGTTTGACCAATACGTACAAACATTAAGAGATAACAATATTGATGTTATCGTTGTAGATGATACTCCGGAACCATATACTCCAGATGCATTATTTCCAAACAATTGGTTTTCTACTCACACCGATGGAAAATTATATCTCTACCCTATGAAACCTTTAAATAGAAGGCTAGAAAAGAGAGAAGATGTTATAGAAATGTTGGATATGTGCTTTCATATTTCAGAAAAACTAGATTTATCTCATTTCGAGGATCAAGATATATTCTTGGAAGGTACAGGAAGTATTATTTTCGATAGAGTAAATAAAATAGGGTATGCTTGTGTATCACACAGAACGAATGAGCAATTATTTCATGATCATTTGGCTGAATTAGGGTATAAAGGAGTGCTATTTAATGCTGTTGATGATACTGATACTCCAATCTATCATACAAATGTGATGCTATCCATTGAGTCTGACTTTGTCGTAGTTTGCGGAGAATCTATCAAAGACGAAAAAGAAAAGAGCTATTTATTTGAGAGCTTTACCCAAAATGGTAAGGAGATTATAGATGTCTCGTTGGAGCAGATGAGAGCATTTACTTGCAATGTATTGGAAGTGACATCTCTAAAAGGAGATAAAGTGCTAACAATGTCTACTCAAGCATTTAACGCTTTTACCAATGAGCAGAGAGAAACAATGGAAAAATATGTCAAACTGCTACACTCTCCAATAACTACTATCGAAACGGTATGTGGAGGGGGAACAAGATGTATGATGGCAGAAATTTACCTTGATGAAAAGTTCTTTGTATGATGTATCTCAATACTACTCAAAGACAATTGAAACAGTAAAACTACAGCTCCAATTTTATATCGGTTAAGAGAACCATAATTGGGGCTGGCAATAGCAAGAACCCCTACAAATAGAATAATTATTATTGATATATACATAAACGTCCATAACAGCCATAGACGTTTTTTTATTATATCGTTTTTTAAGAGGAAATAAATCGATAATAAGTAACAACCAAGTACCAAGAAGTTCTCTATTTTGATGATTACATAAAAAATAGAACTCTCTGACGTGATTTTCGGAGAAGTAAAAGCTTTAATTATCGCTGTTGGTAATGATTGGATTAAGCCATTAATTGAATCATCGAACAGTGGTAAAAAAATAGCATGCCCTTCAGCCGATGCAGAATATAATTTCTGATAATTTAAATAGATAGTATGTACAATTTGATGATAATTCAGGTGATGATGTAAAAAGGGTAATGTCAGAATAACTAGAGTGATAAGAAAGCTAGGAAGTAATACCCACTTCCAGCTTTTTAATCTCATTTGATGTCGATACTTAAATACGATCATCATTGGTGACAAGGCAATAAAAAGAGCTCCGTAGTAGAATTTAATTTGAAAAAGAAGAAATAAGAAGATTACAGCTAATAACCAATTCCTTTTTTTGACTGTATTATGTGATAAGTAATCAATACAAATACTTAAAGTATAGAATAGAAAAGCCATAGATAGACATTCTTTGACAATACCACTACTCCACAGTGAAAATGAGGGTAACAAGAAAAAAGGAATAATTAAACTATACTTTAGTTTTGGATAGATTTGATAAACACTGTAGAGATATCTCCAGATACATATAAATGAGAAAAAGCTTAAATATAGACTTGTGACCCAATAATTTCCACCTGTTAAAAGACTTGCGAAACTTAATAGGATGGCAAAAATCGCAGTTGAGGCATTACTTTGAAGAAGCTTTGATTGAATTGCTTCGGGATATCGATAAGGTTTACTAAAGATATAATCTAGATAGTCTAATGGCTGGTTTATAGCAATTTCTCTCAAAGTATTGGCGTCTTTGAATATCCCAAAAGTATCACCTCCTCTATAATAAAAAGAATATAATAACCCGATAGCAATACCTAATAAGAGTTTTACTATCAGTAGGTATGGGTAATATTTAGATATTGAAGTACTGTGCTTTTGGTTGTTGGACCAATGCAGGAAAATAAAATAAAGTAAAAGTATACTGCTTAACCACTCCATAAAATAAAAAATGCAACAACTGGTGATACCAATTGTTGCATTAAGTTAGATATATTTTTAGATCCTAGAAAATTGCTTCGGCAATATCTTTTACTGAAGTAGATCTACCCATTGAGTAGAAGTGCATTCCAGGAACACCATATTCGATCAATTCTTTAGATTGTTGAATACCCCATTCGATACCCAATTTCTTGATTTCTTTATTATCCTTACACTTTTCAGCTTCTTTGATTAGTTCTTGAGGGAAATCAAGCTTAAAGATATTAGGTAATAGAGTTAACTGTTTCTTTGTAGTTAGCGGCTTAATACCAGGAATAATAGGTACAGTAATTCCTGCTGCTCTACATCTATCAACAAAATCAAAATACTTTTGGTTATCGAAGAACATTTGAGTAACGATATAATCAGCACCCAATTCAACTTTTTGTTTTAAGTATTTGATGTCTGTATCTAAGTTAGAAGCATCCATGTGTTTTTCAGGATAACCTGCAACACCTACTGAAAAACCTGTTTTAAAACCTGTGTTTTCACCGTACTTAAACTCACCATTGTTCATTGAAGTGATATGCTCTACTAAGTCAGAAGCATAGCCATAACCATCAGGATGTGGTGTAAAGGCCGCTTCACCTTTTGCAGCATCTCCTCTTAATGCAAGGATATTTTCAATGCCTAGGAAGTTTAACTCAATAAGGATATTTTCAGTTTCTTCCTTAGAAAAGCCACCACAAATAATATGTGGTACAGTATCTACATTGTATTTGTGCATAATTGCAGCACAAACGGCAACAGTACCTGGTCTATGACGTTGTACTGACTTTTCGAATAAGCCGTTAGGTAATTCTCTGTAGATGTATTCTTCTCTGTGATAGGTAACGTCCACAAAAGCAGGATTGAACTCCATTAGTGGATCAATAGCATCAAAAAGAGATTGGATACTTTTTCCTCTCACTGGAGGTAGTAATTCAAAAGAGAATAGCGTTTTTTTCTCTTCAGTAGCTTGCGTTAGACGATCTATTACTTTCAAAGGCTTAGTTATTTAAGGTTTGTTTGAAACATTAATCGGATAGCAAAGTTATTTTGATCCTAGCCTTTTTCCAATTTGTGGGCAATGAATTTTAGCTAATCGTCTCTTTTTGTTGATAAATTTTTAATATTTAGTATGTAGTATTCAATAATTAGTATTTTTTTAACTACTTAATTTAAAATACTACATACTAATTTATAATCTAGAGAGGGTTGCTTGGGTTGAAATCTCCACCTTCATTTTTGAAGTATTTGGTTTCAATTTCATTACGCATCTTGATATATTTTGCGTATTCTCCTTCAAAATCAACTCTTTTGTCGATGGTTTCATCAAAACGATCTAATAAACAAAGAGCTACTTCAGAGATTTCTCTAATAGCATTATTACTTCCAGAATTTCCTGTGATATAATCACAATGGCCATTCATTCTGCAATACTCAGTAAATAATGGACTTCCTGATCTTCCGACCATAAATCTACTGCCTACTTCTCTTGCTAGTGAGATATCTAAGATGTCATCAAAACAGAAAAGAATCTCTTCAGCTTTAACACCAGACATTTCATCAACTAAAGGAAGAACTTTTACTTTGTCTTTAACAAGGTAACATACAGCATCAAAATGTTCTCTTTTCGCCCATTTGAAAGCTGCTTCATTGTATTCTCCTGTAACAATTGCAGTGAAAGGGATTTCACCATGTTCCAAGAAGTAACCAAAACGGAGCATGTTTACACCCATTGAGTCTACTTCTGAGAATGGACTAGGCATAGCACCACCTTTAACACCTCCGTTAAATACGCCATCCCAATCAAAGATTAATCCTTTAACCTTCTTCAATTGCTGTATAAGAGAAGAGGAGGGTGTTACAAACACGCCTCCTCCTTCAATAAATAACTCTTCTCTCATAATTAGAGATTAGTATTTTACGATATCTTGAACGTCTAATAAACCGATAGCTTTACCGTCAAGTGTTACTACCAATTCATCAACTTGCTTTTCTTTGATAAGGTTTGATGCAGCGAATAATAATTCGTGAGCATCGATTGAGATAGGCTCTTTTAAACCTAATTCTTTTACTTGGATGTTAGAAACATCACCACCTTTTTCAGTTACTAAACGACGTAAGTCACCATCAGTAAAGATACCGATAGCAGCACCGTTAGCATCTACTACTGTAGCTGCACCAGTTTTGTTGTTAGTCATAACAACTAAAGCTTCAGCAACTGTAGACTCAGCAGTGATTGTAGGGTTAGCTTCAGCTAAAGCATCACCAACTCTAACAGTCATTAAACGAGTATCGTTTACGAACTGATCAGTACCGATTTTTGTGAAGTGGTTCTCAGTTAATTGAGACATGATCTTCCAAGGTACAGTAATTGTATGAACACCAGCTTCAACAGCATCACGTACATGTTGGATAGTACGAACTGATGAGAACATGATTTTAGTATTGTAACCGTAGTAGTTTACAGCTTCAACACAATCTTCAACTAATGATAAAGCATTGTGACCTTGATCTTGTAAACGACCTACAAGTGGACATACATAAGTTGCTCCAGCTTGCATAGCCATATAAGCTTGTTGTAAAGTGTATACAAGGTGAATGTTCACTTTGAAACCTTCTTTTACTAACATGCTACATGCTTTAAGACCTTCTTTAGAAACAGGTATTTTGTATACTGTTTTATCACGGTCTAAACCTAAAGCTTCTTGACGCTTAGCTTCAGCAACGATTTCTTCTGCTGTATCGCCTAAAGCTTCAATTTGAAGAACAGGTACAATTTTAGATAATTCAACAATAGTTCCGTCGATATCTGTGATACCGTGACGAGCCATGAATGTTGGAGTTGTTGTTAATCCCGTCATGAACGGAAGTTGATCAAATGAAGATTTGATCTCATTAATCTCTGCTGAATCTAAATATAATTCCATACTACTATTAAGTATATAATTTGCTAATTAATATCTACTTTGAAGAAGTAATTACTTGCGGTAACTAACTTCGATGTTGTGTAATTCAATAAGAGGTTTCATGAACTCTTCTAATTGATTTACATCTAATTGACTTGCAGCATCACAAAGTGCTTCTGATGGGCAAGGGTGAGTTTCGATAAATAAACCATCGATACCTGCAGCCACACCAGCTCTAGCCAATGTCCCTAAGTACTGACGAGCACCACCGTTTGGATCCGCAGAAGGGATACCATATTTACGGATAGAGTGAGTTACGTCGAATACTACAGGGTAACCAGTTTTTCTCATTTCATAGAATGAACGAGGGTCAACAATCAAATCATTGTAACCGAAAGAATAACCTCTCTCTGTTAAGATGATGTTTTTGTTACCAGTTGATTCAATTTTTTGAGCTGGCTTGATCATGTTCTCAGGAGCTAAGAACTGACCGTGTTTTATGTTCACTACTTTACCTGTTTCTGCTGCACCAACAACTAAGTCAGTTTGCATACATAAGTAAGCAGGGATTTGTAAGATGTCTAATACTTCAGCAGCAGGCTTCACTTGATCAGGGTAATGAATATCTGACACTAATGAGAAACCAAATTCGTCTTTGACTTTTTGCATAATGCGTAAGCCTTCCTCGATACCAGGACCTCTATAAAAATCTACAGAAGAACGGTTATCTTTCTGGAAAGAAGCCTTATAGATCATCGGAATGTTTAAACGTTCCGTAACTTCTTTTAATTTCTCTGCTGTTTTCATCATGATGCTCTCGTCCTCGATAACACAAGGTCCAGAGATCAAGAATAATTCGTCGGCACCACAGTTGATGTCACCAACTTTTACAATGTTTTTACTCATCTGTATTCTATTGCTTATTTATCAGATATTTGTCTCACAATGAAACTCAATTTCCAATGAGGCGCAATTTAGTTTTTTTTTGAAATAACGACCAATGATTAACGTTAGCTATTTGTAAATTTTAGACTAACTCTTGCATAATGTTTCTCACACGTTCCAAATCTTCTTTGGTATCAACAGGAATACTATCGTGTTCTGTAATACCTACTTTAATTTGATAACCATGCTCAATCCATCTTAGCTGTTCTAATGACTCTAATTTTTCTAAAGTCGTAGGAGCTAACGATGAGAACTTTTTCAAGGCATCATTAGTATAAGCGTACAATCCTAAGTGTTTGTAAAATGTAGTATACTGCATCCAATCCTTACGTTTTTTACCTCTTACGGTTGGGATAACAGCTCTACTGAAATACAAAGCGTTTTTATTGTGATCAAAAGTAACAAAAACTTCGCTTTCATTCTCTAAGTCTTCTGCATGAACTACAGGAGTTACGAGAGTAGCAAAGTTTGTTTCTTCATCAAAACTGTTTACTAATTCAGTTAGTGTCGATGGCTCCAATAATGGTTCGTCTCCTTGAATGTTGACTACTGCATCAAATTGACCATCAGTTTGTTTGTTGACAAGCTCAAGTGCTTCAAGACAACGAGTAGTACCATTTTCATGGTCTGCTGAAGTCATGATTACTTTTCCTCCGAAAGACTCTACTGCTTCTACAATACGCTTATCATCTGTAGCGATATAAACATCATCTAAGGCAGCTTTGGCTCTTTCATACACATGTTGGATCATAGGTTTTCCACAAATATCAGCCAATGGCTTACCCTCTAACCTAGATGACCCATAGCGTGCAGGAATAAGTCCTAAAAACTTTCGCATATTACTATAGTTGGTTCTTTTTCAATTAGTGTGCAAATGTACGACTTTGTTTTGACTATTAATCAAAACATTAACACTATAAATGATAGTTTCTTGCCTCTAGAACAATTATCTCATGAATAGATGTTAATGTATAGCAATTTTCCATGTATTGCTTCCTCCGTCTGCCTGTCCTTTCAAAATATAGGTGTGTGATGGGATATGTTTTGGTAGGTGAATTTCGTAAGTATTACCATTAATTTTATAGGGTAAACTTTCTTCGATTTTCACACCTTCAACCGTATAAAGGTCGAATTTCATTTTCCCAACATTCTTCACCGTAGAGATATTTACTTGGTGGTTGACGACAGGATTAGGATACACTATGCTATTTTCCAAGATAGAGACCACTGAGCTTGAAACATTGTCAACAGAAACTGCAATTTCTTTTGATATAATGTAGGTACAGCCAGATAAGTTACTAGCAAAGAGACGTAACTGATGAGTGCCTGCTTCTGTAAATGAAGGAGTAATACTTATGTCGTCAGTATCGCCAACTTTTTCGCCATCCATATACCATGACCATGTTCTCGCTTTATCAATTTGGGTAAATTCTGCAGTGATACTTCCTCCAATATGAGAGGTACTATCTGATAAGCTATAGTCGGTAATGACTTCATCTACTAAGATATCGACCTTAGTATAATCATTTTCACTAGTTAACTCTGCACAAGTAATATAGAAGAGTGTATCAGATGAGATATCTGTTAAGGTTAGTGTTTTGCCGCTATATAAAGGGGTTACTAATAGTTCATTATCATAAAAATTATAACTGTTACATCCAGCAGGAGCAATAATTACATTTGTATTCTTACAAACATTCATTGGGCTGGAAACAGATAATATAGGAATAGCATCTCCGGTTAATTGAATCAAGTCGCCATTATAAACATATCTACCTTGAGATTGTACATAATAATGATCGATACTATCAATTAAGATTTGGAAGATTCTTCCTCTAGAAATCAATTCAGCATTGCTATTCGAAGACTCTTTTTTGTAAAGAGCTAAAGAATCAAAGTTTGATGTATGGATGTCTACATATTCACCTTGATGAGCAATCTGATGGGCCACAACAGGAGATGGACTTTTCAGCCAATATTGTGCTGTAACTTCAGTACTATCTAACTGTGTGATTAGTTCATCATATGAATCTGCTACTGAAACAAGGAAACCTACTCTAACTTCTTCATTGATTTTTACACTTGGAAGACTGACACCGATTACTGAACTGACATTTGTTCCTGATGCACCATTACTAATATTAATCGTACCTATACCTGAAGTAAGTGACTGAATTTTTTCGGCATCTGAAAATCCATCACTGATATCTATATCACTAGTACCATCTTTTTGATCTAAACATTGTACGTGAACTTGCCCTTCATTAAGCAATCGAACGGCAGCATATCGAGTATCTCTTGCATGTTTGGCAATGATTGTTTGGGTTGTTGGATCATAAGAAATTTCACCACTATCTAAAGGGTAAGAAATACTAGATCCTTCAAAACTCATCATCCAATCGGTAAATAAACCAACTCTTACGGAATCGAATGTACCATTTCCTCTATTGGTGATTTTTAACTCAGTGAAAATAGATTTTTCTCTATCGATAATAAATCGACCAAACAATTTCTGATCAATTTCAATACCTATAGGTTGTTCAGCATCTTCATCTGCAAAAGAAGTATTGTATTGGTAGATTGGGTAATTTTCATCTACAGTTGGAGCATACTCTAAAGCGATAGGGGTCGTTCCAACAAAATCTGCACTTCTGATATCGCTTTCAGGGTTGGTATAGGTTGCATCCACTACTTTATTGTCGGCCACAACCATAAAGCCAGCCTGTCTTGTAATTTGATGGCTATTGTAATTAAGCCCATTTCTTGTACCTAAAGTACCTTCAGGCCTAAAGTAACCATAGAGGTAATTAAAGCTAATATATTGTTCTAAAGTGATATTTAGTTCAACATTTTGCCAATCATGGTAATTATTTGCATCATCATAGAAATCAAGTCTGAAGTAATGGTTGCTGTGTACAGACCCGGAAGGTTCTAGCTTAAATGTAAATGGGAAGCTACTATTGTTGGTGGTTTGTAACTCACTTAACTGACCTATCGAAATTTCATTCGAAATAGGTGTGAAATCATCACTGTAAGAAGAGATTTCTATTCTAAGATTGGAATTACCATTTAGTATATTTTGAAAGTCAAACCACACTTCCATCGTATCACCAGGAGTGATGGAAATATCGTCAGTGTTTAATTTACTCCATTTGATATTGCTAGCTCTAACAACGTGTATATTATCTCTTTGAGTAAGGGCTAGGTGTGCATCAACTATACCAAAACCTTGTAAATAGTTTAGGTTTTCATTTCCAGTTTCGCTGTAAAAAGTAGAGTCTGAAGTAAAGCGAATCAATTCAGCTACTTGCTTGGCTGTAAGGTCAGGGTAGTGTGCTCTTACTAGTCCTGCTATACCAGCAACAGTTGGACTGGCATATGAAGTTCCTCCTCCATTACCATAGCTATTGTCTTTATGTGGTGCCAATGAACCATCTGCTCCGGCAACATCAATTAAATAACCTCTTGTTCTATTTCTATTTACTCTATTTGCATCTACTCCAGTGACTGCTAGTACATTTTCATAACAAGCAGGGTAGTAGTCTGTAGGTACATTCCCATGTGTATTATTACCGGCTGCTGCAACAAACAAAATATCATATTCAGCATCTTCAGCATAGAAGCTGATAATTTCTTGGTAGGCAATTGATTTTGTACTGTTGCTTCCCCAAGACATATTGATAATTTTTACTCCGGGTTGTTCTGCCACATATACAAGACTACTTAATGCACTTCTTACAGTAGGCAAGTAAGTGGTATGAAAACCAGATCCTGTAGTACCAATGTTGTTGTCAGAACTAGCAGTACCATTTCCAGCTACTGTTGTACCATGGTCAGTACCTGTTAAATCATTCGAATTTTTAGTGAAGTTCCAGCCATGGAAGTCATCAATATATCCATTGTTATCATCATCGACTCCATCAAATCCATTAATTTCTGCTGTGTTTTCATAGAGGTTATCGGTAAGGTCTTCATGGTCCACTTGGAAACCACTATCATGAAGACCAATTACAACGGATGGGTTACCTCTGCTGATGTTCCAAGCTTCATAAAGGTTGTGTAATGAGATTGAAAATTGTTCTCCACTTCTTGGGTCATTTGGAATGTATTGAAGGTCATCCACAAAATCTTCTACTTCAACATATTCAACCAAAGGATGTTTTTTAAGTTCTATAATACTTTGTTCGACAGAAGCACCATCTTTCAAGTGGATCTCTAAGATGTCTGGTACCTCTCTTGGAAAAAAACGAGTATTTGAAAAAACAGAAGTTTTAGGCTGTAATAAATGCTTGTAGCTTGAAGGAGATAACATTTCTGCAGGGTAGTCTCTATCTTCAATATAAGTTCTTGACCAAGGCTGAAGTATGGAGGTAGAAGAACTTTTTAATTTTGCATAGATAACTTTCTTATTTCCTTTTGATTCTTGTGCCAGTGTATTGAATGCAGAAAGAATGAATAAAGGTATAAGTATAAGGTGATATATATATTTATGTATGTTGTTCCAACTCATGTTTCAAATAGATTTCAATACAGTTAAAAACGCTGGTCTCGTTTTCAGCCTGTCAACTACTACTAAAATAGTAAGTTCTTTAGAAGTAGCAGAATATAAAGTAGTTATCTATTAATCTGATACAGATTAGATTAAGTTTTATGATGATAGGGTTAAATCATTAATTGTAAGTTACAAAGATAGGTTATTCTCCTGTAACGATATAACTATCATCTAATGTAAAGATTTTTTGATTAAAGACATACCTTTTATTGAGCATAACTATCAATAAACTTTCACTATAAATAAAAGCACTTCATTTTTTATATTTTTCAATCATTTATTTATAGAGAGTATATTCAATTACCTCGTATATAAAAGCTACTATCAATCTAAGAGAAGTGATTCAATCTGTTCACTATGAATAAATTAAAAAATAAATTAAAGTACGTTGGCGCTGGTCTGCTTGTAACAGTCGGTTTTATTGATCCAGGAAACTGGGCAACAAATGTAGAAGCGGGTAGTACATATGGTTATTCCTTATTATGGGTAATTACATTGTCCACAATAATGTTGATTGTATTCCAGCATAATTCGGCTCATTTGGGTATTGCAAGTGGTTATTGTTTATCTGAATCTATAGGTAAATATATTCGTAAGCCATGGAAGCAAATTTGGATAATTTCAGCAATTGGTGCAGCAATTTGTACTGCTTTGGCAGAGCTTCTAGGTGGTGCAATAGCTTTACAGATGTTGTTTGATATACCAATCAAGGCAGGAGCAGTGATGACAGGTATTCTAGTGATTACTGCTCTATTTGGTAGATCTTATGAAAAAGTAGAAATATGGATTGTGGGTATGGTTTCGATCATAGGGTTTGGATTTATTGTAGAATTGAATTTAGTAGATGTGGATTGGACAGCGTCTGCAGTTTCTTCTGTTCTTCCAACAATACCAATGGGTTCCGGTGTTTTGATATTAGGCTTACTTGGTGCTGTTGTGATGCCTCATAATATGTTTTTACATTCTGATATTATACAGCAACAGCATTATTTCGATCAATCTGAGGTTGTCATCAAAAAGAAATTAAAATCGGAGTTTAAAGATACGATGCTTACCATGATTATCGGCTGGGTGATTAACTCTGCTATGATTATTGTTGCAGCGGCGGCTTTCTACAATCATGTTGAAGTCACCGACTTGGTACAAGCAGAAAAGTTATTGGAACCTATAGCCGGTAAAGCATCTTCAATCATTTTTGCTGTCGCCTTATTATTAGCAGGGGTTTCTTCTTCTGTGACTGCAGGTATGGCAGGTGGTACTATTTATTCTGGACTGTATCAAAAATCTTATGATAGTAATGATAAAGATTCAAGAATTGGGATTCTTATTACCATACTTGGTGGAGTAATTCTAATCTTTTTTATAGGAGACCCTTTTCAGGCTTTGATCTATTCACAAATGATGTTAAGCTTTCAGTTACCTATCACAATAATCTTATTGATATATCTAACTTCTTCAAAAAAGGTGATGGGTAAATTCATCAATAAAGGACTCGAAAAATATGCTCTTTATTTCTTTGCATCTGTTGTCATCTTTCTCAATGTTTTGATTCTCATTCTTCAATTTACAGGAAACTAAATCATACTTATGGAAAAGGAAATAGATAAAAAAAAGGAGACATTAAAAGCGAGTTTGTTTAGCATTATCGGTAATACGCTTTTGGCCGGGATTAAAGGTGCAGCTGGAGTTTTAGGGCATTCCTATGCTTTGATTGCCGATGCTATAGAATCAACAACTGATATCGTTTCTTCTATTATCGTATTGTTTGGTGTACAATATGCTCAGAAAAGCCCTGATGTAAAACACCCTTATGGTTATGGGAAAATAGAACCTGTGATGACCATTTTTATTGGTTTACTATTGGTTTTTTCTGGTTGCTTTATTGGGTATAATAGTATCGAAAATATAGTGTCGCCAGAAGTAGTGGTACCTGAAAAGTGGACGTTATTTGTTATAGGTCCTATTATTCTTTGGAAAGAATTGTCTTTTCAGTGGGTGATGAGGAAAGCGAAGAAAACTCAAAGTACTTCATTAAAAGCAGATGCTTGGCATCATAGAGCAGATGCAGTAACATCACTAACTGCTTTTATTGGCATCTCCATATCATTGTACTTTGGAGAAAGTTTCCATCATGCTGATAGCTATGCAGCATTGTTTGCAGCAGCGTTTATTTTATGGAATAGTTATAGGTTAATTAAACCAGCTGTGGATGAACTATTGGACAAACAAATCTACAATAGTGTGATAGACCATATTGGTCAGATTGCTAAACGCAATAAGCAAATAGATAATATGGAAAAATGCTTGGTGAGAAAATCAGGTATGTTCTATAGTATTGACCTACATATTAGAGTCAACCCAAGGTTTACAGTAAAAAAAGGCCATGAGATTGCTCATGAATTAAAGCATGAGATAATGAGTGAAATCCCCAATATCATTGATGTTTTAATCCATGTGGAGCCCACCTATTAGATTCTCTTTTTAAATGATCTAAGGTTTATCGCTTGTTCGATCAATTCAGGTGTGTCAGCTAATTTCTTTAATAAAATATCAGCTTTTTCTTTTCCAGTTTTTAAATAGGGGTCATCTTTTTCCCACTCCAATCGGAATAATCTACCTTTAGAAACTTTACTTACGCCAATAACTCTTGCAATTGGTGCCTCAAGTGGGATATTGTAAAAAGCGATTTGTCGATCAAAATCATTTCTTAATACTTGCTTTTCAAAAGCATCCCTCCATGTTCTTGAAGTAGTTTTTAAATCTACGACCACTTCGCCTTCAATAAACAAATCGGGCTTGGCTTTACATTCAAGTCCTGTGATGGGATCTTTCCAAAATACACATTTTTCAATTTGCACTTTAGGGTGTTCTAGAAGCTCCGAAAGCAATGGATAATTTAGTGCAGTTTTAGCGATTCTATCAATTCGTGATGCTTGTTTGTCTGGAACTCTTTTTCCCATTTGTTCCCATACATGAGGTTCAAGTATTGCGGCATGCAACATCGTACCTTCCCTTAATGCTTTTTTAGGGGTATGTGGTTGTTTACCCAATAGTAATAATTGAGCATTTTTAATATCTGTATTGGCTAAAGCAGGATGGTTTCTGTATTCTGCTTCTTCCATTTCTATAATTTCGTAGGGAACTGTTGACATATTTATGGAATGAATGAAACGCAAAGATGCATTACTAAAAAAAGACTATCAAGAAAGAGGTAGTCAATTCTGAGATTATTAGATTTCATTCATTATTTCCATAGAAATCTGATTTTATAAGGATTAAAAAATCCGTACTTTTAAGGTATCAAAAATTGAAAAAGAATAACTTTTATCTGCTTTATTCAAAGCGAAATATATGGCATTAATCAGTAAGAAAAAGGTTCCATATCCAGTAACTGAACCTCTAGAATACTTCTTAGATCAATATGATAGGGTGTCTCCTGTAAATATCAAATACGAAGATCTATGTCGTTTTAATAGTGCAATTCCATTATACGATTCCAATGGAGAAGATACACTGTGGATTACAGTATTCTACGCTCAAGAAGACATGGAGGAGCTGTATAAAACACTGAAAAAATTATATGCTTCATTAAGAGCCGATGGTAACCTTACAGTCATGGAACACCTTTTTATTGATAGGGTAGACATGTGTACGTATGGTAATACTAAGCCTTTTAGAATTAGAGTAGTTAACCGTATAAATGATAACTTCGACTACTTTTATGTGAAAGTAGCGGATGCATCACGTATTTACGGATTAGAGTTAGAAGATATCCTTTCTCCAAATAAAGTAAGTTACCTAGTTACTGATCAAACGCTTATTGAAGAGCATATTCCAGGTATACCAGGAGATATGTTTATCAATAGCTACTTGGAGGATGGTCATCAAAATAAAACCCGTTTAACGAAAGAATTTGTTAAGTTCAACGAACGTTGTTTTGTACAACTACTTGGAGATATGCACTCTTCGAACTGGGTAGTTTTAATGGTGCCGGATTTTGATGAAATTAACTATAGAATCCGACCAATTGACTTTGATCAGCAAAGTTATGAGGGAAGAAGAAATATATACATGCCTCAATTCTATCGTCAGAACAACTCTATATTAAAACTGATGATGGGTAAAATCTCTTGGGAGTCTGTACGACAGTATCAAGCAGAGGAACGTTTTATGATTGCGACAAGGGTGATGGGCTTTAGACATAGAGCAAAAGACATTCTAAAGACGATGCGTAAAGACATTATTGCTCCAAAAGAAAATGTGATGTCTCTTCGACAAGACCTGTCAGATCATTACAAAAGTTCTAGGTTCCTTAAGTGTGAGAATATGGGAGAGATAGTCACTGAGTCTATCGAGCATGTATTAAGAAGGCAAGATAAATACAAGGATATGTTTGATTTCCAATCTCCATATACTTAGAAATAAAAAAGGAGAGTACACTAATTGTACTCTCCTTTTTTTTTATTCTGCAATCTCAATACGATAACCTATTCCCATAATTCCTTCTAGTGAATCAGGTCTCATATAGTGACTAATATTCAATTGATAACTTCCTTCTTCAGGGAACTTCATTTTCTTTTTTAATAGCAGTGGATGATTATAAACTGCACCAGTACTGCTATTGCCTAAAGAGTTTTCTACTTCTCCAAAAGGTTCGCCTGTCTTCACTTCAAATAACTGAAAGTCCGACATTTTATTAGCGATTAAGGTATCAGCAGCCAATGAATCTGCAGAGGTTAATTGATACTTTAGGTAGATATTCTGAAAAGGATAATTCTCAGTATTTCTAACATAAGCGATCAAGTTATATGCTTGATTTTTGTCTTCAATATCAAATTGAAAGGAAGCGATAGAATCTACCGGCCAAATCTCTTGATTGTAATCTACATATTCTTCATTTACCCTATTGGCATCACAAGAGAATAACAATGAGGCAACGAAAAGGCTACAAACCAATTGAAATAAATGATTCAGCTTAGTCATTATTGTTAGGTCTTTTACGTCTTTTTCCTTTGAAATTTGGTTTGAAAGAACGCTTTTGTCCTTCTTTTTTAGGAGCATTCTTAGGGTTTGTATTCTGCTGTTTCTTTCCTTCAGGAGTTGCCCCTTGATTTTGTTTCTGTTGGCTTGACTTCTGATTCGGATTGTTTTTGGCAGAAGGATTATTTCCCTTTTTAGGTCCATTTTTAGCCTGCTGCTTTTGTGGTTGAGGAGCCTTAGGTCCCTTGTTTTGTGGTTGTCCACCTTTTTTGTTAGCAGGTTGATTTTTTGGTCCCTGTTTTTTCCTGTTGTCTTTTTGTTGAGGTTGTTGTTTTCCTCCTTTTTGATCACCGCCTTTTTTCTTGTTGCGTGATTTTTTAGGAGAGATAGGTTGCTTGTCAAGAATAGAACTTAATTTCTGTTCTTGTAAAGCAAGTGATTTATCCACATTGTCCTCTTCTAAAGTTTCAGGGAATTTTCCTTTAGCGTTCATCTTAGTGACTTCATCTACACGCTCTGTAGAGATGACATGCCATGTAGTTTCACCTTGGAAACTAAACCACATACGCTTACGGAAAATATCTACTTTTTGAAGTTGTGCTTCACCTTTTTGAGTTTGAAGATTTTTATCAATCATTGGAATATCTACCAATGCATCAATGTATGTTTCTAACTCGTAGTTTAGACAACATTTCAAACGTCCACATTGTCCAGATAACTTACTAGGGTTCAATGATAGGTTTTGATACCTAGCTGCTGATGTAGAAACACTCTTAAATTCAGTTAGCCATGTAGAGCAACATAACTCTCTACCACAAGAACCAATACCACCTAAACGGCTGGCTTCCTGACGTAAAGAAATCTGACGCATTTCTACTCGGATTTTAAACTCGCTGGCCAATACTTTAATCAGTTGACGGAAATCGACTCTGTCATCTGCAGAATAGTAAAATGTAGCTTTAGAATTGTCTGCTTGAAAATCAACATCAGACAATTTCATATCAAGATTTAAATCCTGAATGATTTCACGAGTTTTATAGAGAGTAGGTATCTCTCTATTTTTTACCATAGCTAACTTTTCCAAGTCTTTTGGAGTAGCATGGCGAAGAATTGATAAGATGTTTTCGTCGTCTTCAATTCCTTTTTTGATCATTTGTAGATGTACAAGGTCTCCTTGTAAACTAACATGACCAATATGATGACCGTTTCCTGTATCTACAACAAGAGGGTCTCCAGTATATATTTCAAGATGTTGGTCATTTTTGAAATAACCTTTTCTACCACCTTTGAATTTTATTTCTACTATATTAAAACGTTGCGATGACGGCAAATCCATGTCGCCAAGCCAATCAAAAGCGTTTAGTTTACTACATCCGCCCGAGCGGCAATCACCATTGCTTCCACAGCCTGTCGGCACTCCACACGCCACCGTTGAACACGATTGACATCCCATAATCTATATATTTATACTATCTGTCGATAGGTTCGGCAACCTAGCCTGAATGCAATTTAGCATTTAATCATTTAACAGCACCTTTCCCATGAAATTTATGTGGAAAAATGCTGTTAATATAAAATTTGATAGAGAAAGTAATCATTGTTACTCCTCGTCGTTTTTAAGTTCAAAAGGAACAAATTCTCCTACATCATGTCCAAATTTATGCAGTTCTCTGATAATGGACGAACTTAGATGTGAGTATTCAGGAGAAGTGTAAATAAAAATAGTGTCTAAGCCATTAATGTGTCTATTGGCTTGAGCAATACTATTTTCATATTCAAAGTCTGTTGTATTACGAAGACCTCTAAGTAATACATGGGCACCTAAGTCTTTAGCAACCTTAGCGGTAAGATCTTGGTAAAGTATAACTTTTATTTGAGGGTTATCACTGAAGTGTTCTTCAATTAGATCTTTCATTTTTTCGGCAGGGAAAAATCTCTTCTTTTTAGAGTTGTGACCTATGCCAATGATGATTTCATCAAAAAGTTGAGCACCTCGAAGTGCAATATCTTCATGCCCTTTTGTGAAAGGGTCAAAAGTTCCAGGGAAAAAAGCTATTCTTTTCATCGATTTAATTTCATATTACCAATAATGTCAACTGCTGAATATTCTTCAGGTTCTTGATCAAATTGGTAAGCAAAACGAACATCTGATGGTCTAGTACCTAAATGTACTTTACTAATAAATTGTCTTAAAGTTTTGATCGACTCATCATCATTTTTGATCTCTCCCCAAATATATAAGGGAACATCTTTGGCTGACAATTTCAGTTCATCAATAACAAAAAGTACGAAGTATAATAAATCTTGAGGTGTTTTGTATTTGAAGGTGTTTGCAAATTCAATGCTATTGTCCTCCTTACATTTAATCACCTGAAGCGTATTACTGTCAATATAACAGTGTATAGCATTGTTATCTTTTTCAATTGCTTCAATCATAAAGCTTTCTGAGCTATGATTATAAGTAATTTCAGAGTTACTATACATTTCTTTTAACCATTCTTCTAACTCGATAGGTACTGCAAACGTAATGTTGGCATCAAAAGGAGTAGAGTGGTTATAAACACGGTCTTTCTTTTTATTAAACTTAGAAGTCAGTGTTAATGCATTTTCTCCGGCTTCATTGTCTGAAATACCTGATGGTAAATAGGCGA
The DNA here is from genome assembly GCF_947387565.1 of Flammeovirga sp. SubArs3. Taxonomy (NCBI): domain Bacteria; kingdom Pseudomonadati; phylum Bacteroidota; class Cytophagia; order Cytophagales; family Flammeovirgaceae; genus Flammeovirga; species Flammeovirga sp. SubArs3. The sequence continues at coordinate 510,352 of NZ_CANDOA010000002.1, forward strand.
ATGTTGGTAAGGCAGAGATGATATGTACGTTTTTCCAAAACGCAGCATTCAAGAAAGAGTGTTTCTGCACAATATTATGCAGATTGACAATTAGAGCAGTAGTATTGAGTGCAGGATCATAGATATATGATTCCAGAGCAAGGCACTCATTGTTTTCGGCATCATATACCCCAATAGCCAAACAGCTTTGATGTATTCTCAAATGCAAGCTGTAATCAGCAAGTTGAGCAACATCAAAGCTGTCTGAATGTACGGAGTATCTGACTGATTCAAATAGCAGATCTTCCAATTTTATTCCCAGTTACCTGAAGTTGTAGCTTCACTTAATGAACCAAACTTAAGAAGTCTTCTTGTAGGAGATGCATTTGATTCTTTACGTTGTTTATCACGAGGGAATCTATCTACTACTTCGATAACAGCTACAGTAGCGTTACCCTTCTTAATTTTATCGGCAGAAAGTTCAAATTCTTTTCCATTTTTACCAGGGATTAATTTCAATTTAGCAGCACTAAAAGTACCGAAATCCTCCACTGGGAAAATTTTCTCTCTAACTTGGATAGCATCGATTGTGTCATATTCGATACGAACAGAGTCAGTACGAGTATAATATAAAGGATCATCCTTAGTACGAGCTTGGATAATTTCCTTTTTAGATACGTTGTACAATGAATCGTTATCAATGAACATTGCTAAAGTATCCCAAGAAGCTGTATATTCTTTGTATCGTTGGAAGTATGCTGTTTCAGCATCACGAATCATTTTTAAGCTTCTAATCACGTTTTTCTCAGAAACACGGATTTCTTCAGATTCTTTAATTGTGTCAAAAACACTGTGGTATAATGAATAACCCAGGAAAAGTACCACTGGGATCATTAAAAGTGTAAGTATTTTTGTTTTTGTCATTTCTCTAAGAGTTTGTTGTAATCTTGCTGCGAACTAAATACTATTTATAATCAAAATAAACGATATGATTTTAATAAATCATAATGACATTTTTATCAACATATCAATTTTGACCAAGGCAAATTTAATTAGAAAAGTGATAAAAAATAATTCCGTTAACCTAAAACTTGTTACGATAACGCGTTAAAATGACTTTTTTTTGCAAATAGTCTCTAAAAGTTATCTAAATCAAAAGTTTTAGCTATATCCCTCTTCTTTTGTTTAACAACTTTTATGTTTATTTCATATCTATTTAGGGGTTCTCCGTCATCATCGATCTCTAAATCAGCAATCTTTTCTACAACTTCCATTCCTTTGATAACTCTTCCAAAAACGGTATAACTGCCATCTAAATGATGTGCACCCTCTTTGGCTTCAACAATATAGAATTGGGAGCCACTCGAAGATTTACTTGGGTTGATTTCATCATTTTGTCGGGCAGCACCAACAGCACCATAATCGTGTACTAGCTCGTCTGTAAACTCACTGTTGATAGTATAGCCAGGGTTTCCAATGCCAATACGTGTGGAGTCTCCATCGGATCTAGTGTTAGGGTCACCACCTTGTATCATAAATCCTTTTAAAACTCTATGGAATGTTGTGCCATTATAAAAGCCTTCTTGAGCAAGTTTTAGAAAATTCTTTTTATGCTCAGGGGTTTTATCAGAAAGTAATAATACAATTTCTCCAAAATCAGAAGTGATAATGGCTAATTGGTCTTTTCCTCTTAGTTTTTTACTCTTTTGAGCAGCTACTTCAGAAAAACTGAAAAAACACAATAGAAGGGTGATATATAATGGGATAGAACGCATATTTTTGCGGCTTGATATGATTATACAAAATTTGTAATGACGAAAATAGAAAACAAGAACGGAATACTAAAAGATATTTTATTCTTCCTGCCTTCAATTATTTGGTTTGCAATGACAATCAAGTTGTTGTTGACTGTCGCTCCTGTGGATCCTGATAATTTTTTTTCAAAGATCCCTCATTTTGATAAAGTGGCTCACTTTGGAATTTTTGGAATATTTACAGCTTGCCTTATGTTTTCTTTTTGTGGGTCATCTATACTCAATGGGAATAAGAAAAAGATTATTCTAACCGTATTAAGTATAGTATTGGTTTGGGGAGCGGCTACTGAAGTTTTACAAGGCTTGTTGTTAGATGCTAGAGAAGGAGATGTATTTGACTTTTTTGCGGACGCTACAGGCGGATTTCTAGGAGTGTATTGTTATGATATTCTAAATAGATTAGTACCTATAGTTCCTATATATAACAGGTAATATTAACTAAAAACGGAAAAAGCCTATCACAACAAATAAGTATGTGATAGGCTTTTGTATTTTGAAAGAAAGGCTAGACCCTTCTTAGTTTTTCATTACAGTTGACAGTGGTCACCGTCACAGAATTTCTCAGCTTCAACATCTTGACCTTGACCCATCTCATCGAAGTTCAATGGTTTAATATGTTTGGCTAGCTCCTCATACTTGTCTTGTGAGATTTCTTCGTAAGGCATCTGAGGATATACTGTGTTACCTAATTCTAATTTTGGTAAGAATGAGATAGACTTCAAGTGGTATTGGAAGTAATTTAAGATTGGCTCAATCTGATTTGCTTCATCCTTCTTGAAAGTTACAGTTACTGAAACTTGGTTATCTGCCCAATAGCGTTGTAAGAATGCAGCAAGGTGTACTTGTTCCCAAATACCTACTTGGTTGACAGTCCTTACGTTTGGAATCTCTACCGGGATTGAAACTACCATTGTATCAGACTCTGAAACCGATGGTTCAACATGGTAATTCGCTGCGATACACTTCTCAATAAGAGGTGATTTTTTCGACAAACGAATACGTCTGATGTAGTGATTACTTTCTGGGTAGTGCATACCAGGTGTTACACCTGGAAGTAATGATACAGTACCAGAAGGTTTTACTGAAGTAGTTTTTACTGATGGAGTAACACATAACCACTCAGCATAAATTGTATCCCAATTTTGAATAGTTTTGTATCCTTCGTCACACCATTGTCTGAAAGTATCGATACCATGTTTTTCAACAAATTGAGCAATACCAGACATTGATGTACCAATACGACGGTTTCTTAATAATACCCTGTTGGTTTCAGGCCAGTGAGTATTCGTTAATGTTACCGTTTTAGCATATAAATAAGCGAACTTAAGAGTTCTTAAATAATCTTCTTTAGATGTAGCTCTAGTAGGGAATGTTTCTACTAAACAGCAAAGTTCGTAAGATTCTAGTGTTTGCTCAGCACAAGGGTTAGTACCCATAGATCTGTTGTCTTTGTTGTCTGGAGCATCACCCATACGACCAAACTTACGCATGTTGTCTAACCAGATATAACCTGGCTCACCATTTACAGCAGTTTGGTTTGCTACCTTACCGTAATCCATACCTACAGTAGAGAATACAGAGTTGTTAGAAGACCACCCGTATTCAGAACGGTGTGCTGAAGATCCTTCCATTTGTTGTGTTTCAGGATTCCAACGGTAGTCTTTTAGTTTTAAGTATTCTTCATCATCAGGATTACCAAATACAATCTCTGCAGATCTACGAACGTTACCAGCAACTACACAACAACCGATCATGTTCATGATATCTACAATATCAGTTACAGTGATTGTAGCACCTTCTGGTCTACCTGTAAACATTGTTCTAATTTGATCATGAAGTTTCATTAAAGGACCAGGTCCAGATGACATACCTCCGAATCCTTTGATCGGTAAACCTGCTTCTCTAATCTTAGAATAATCAAATTCTACGTTAACTCTTCCTGCGTGGAAAAATGAGTCTAGTAACATTCCTGTACTGTTTACCCAACCTTCACGAGAATCTGGAATTACATAAGTAACCTTGTCTTCGCTGCTTGGTTGATAAATTGTTACAGTACTTGCTCCTTTAGTATCAAAACCAACACCAACACCTAGCATTGACATATCCATTAAAAACTCAAATGGTTTTGTTGGATCCTCTGCCATTGTTTCAGTACTAACAAATGAACAGTTGTTTAATGCAGCAAAAAGATTTCTTTTGGTAGTTAGTTCCGAACCCATTGCCCATAGACCACGACCTGGAGGTAAGAATTTCATATTGAACATTCGGTCGTACATTTCTTGAGCAGAGAGCTGTGCTTTATTGTCATCCCATCCTAATTGGTACTTAAGGATGTGATTTTTTTGGATTGTATAAGTACCTTCAACAACACGCTTAACAGTTTCCCACCATACCTCGTTAGTTCCGTCATCTTTAAGGCGAGAATAAGTACGCATGTAAACTAGTTCACCCAAACCGTTGAATCCAAACGGCGGACGTACTGTTTTGTACTTGTCAAGAAAGCTGTCATTCAAGGCGAATTTATATGTCATCATTTTTTAGAAATGTTATAGTATATCAACACACACTGCCGATACACAAGGGTACTGGTATTTTTCTAGTTTTGTTTATCTATTTTTCAAAATCAAACCTTGTAATAATATAAGGAGATAATATTATTAATACAAGATGTATATGTCTGTTTTTTAATTGATTATAGACAAATAATTAAGGAGTAGAAATCCTTTAGATTAATAAAATATGTCTTACAATAAACTGTTTAGGTTATTAAATATTCTCATACATACTTTGTCATCCTACCCTACAAAATAAGTGATAGAATATATCAAAAACAATATTGCTTTTTAGGTAAAAATTTGCATGTAAAAAGGTCTCTTATATATAAAGTGAATTAAGTCTATGATTTATTATGATTTAAGTAAATGTTTGCTTAATTTTTTTCATTGAACTATTTCTCAAGAACCAGATTTTATTAAATGATTATCCAAAAGTTGCCAAAAATTTTTAGTTCAAAGCTACTAATTCAATTTTTTTTACTACTCTTTTTTGTAGGTCCAAAGGTGTCTACTTTTGGTCAATGGCATAAAGTGGAATATAACGAACTGAAAGGAATGCAGAACCCTTTGGTGAAGTCTATTACCAAAGATAGTCTTGGTTTTGTATGGGCTGCTACTGATGGCGGTGTGATTCGTTTTGATGGAAAAGAATTTCTTCAAATCAATGAAAATATTCCAAGTGAGTATATCAAGCACATATTTACCACCTCTACGGGAGTTACATTAGCCTCTTCAGATCTAGGTGTTTTTAAAATAAATACTACCGCATATCAACCAACAGTTGAAACAATATTGAAAGGAGATGTTTATGCTTCTGATTCTTTGTTATGGTATCCTAAGTATATTTATGAAAGTATTTCAAAGGATATTTGGGTTGCAGATAATCACTCTATAGTACAATTAGACTCTTCGTTAGCTGTTAAGAAAAGATACCAGTTTTTTGAAAAAGATATTCCTACAAATTTCCAAAGATCATTTTCCATTATAGAAGATAATATCTTAGGGTTGTATGTGCTTTCTGAGGCAGGGTATATCTATCATCTTAACAAAAGGACTTACGAATTTGAAGAGGTGATGTTATTGTCTGAATTGGATAGAGTAAACCATGCTTTTTTTGATGATGGTATAATCTATGTTTCAACACAGTCGGGCTTTTTAGCATTACAATTAAATAAGTCTGGAGATGAAATATTATCACAGAAGGTTTTAATTAATGAATTTGCTCCTTCTTGGGTAACCCCATTGTCAAATAATGAATGGTTGGCCAGTACATGGAATAAAGGGTTGTATTTGATTAATTCATCTACCAAAAAACTTACCTATACTAAAGTTGATTTGGTTGATCAAAAAGTAATCTCTTCTGTTTATGTAGATCCTAGTGGTGAAGTTTGGTTGTCTACAGATAATGGGATGATACTTTTGAGAGATCAATATTTTGAAGCTCCGTTTAGTGATCATACAGCAAACTATATACAGGATATTCAGGAAATGGACGGACAAATGGTTTTTTCTGATGGTCGCAAAGTATATTTCTGTAAGGAGGATCAGGTAGAATCAGAAATAGAGATCCCTTCTAATTATGGAATAGTTCTTAGAATTCAGAAAGTGAAAGGAAAATATTGGTTCTCAACAAATATTGGCTTTTTACTCGTGTATAATAGTCAACATAAGTTAGTGGATATTATAGATAGTTCTTTTGAAGGCGGTGCGATTTATAGCTTTCTGGAATTTAATGATGAAATATGGTATCTACAGGATCATGCAGGAGTTTATCGTCTAAATAAAAATAAGGAACCAATAAGTTACGGAAGAGAGAAGGGAGTGGAAAGTAAAATTAATATTTTACGAGTGATTGATGGTGAACTTTACGCAGGAGGTAATAGTGATGAAGGCTACCTTTTTAGATATAAACCAAGGATTGATCGTTTTAAAAATGTAAGCTATCCTTTGCTGTTCGATAAAAATATTGATGTTGGTGTAAACGATATTATTGTAGATAAGGATCAGTTTGTATTGGCTACTAATTTTGGTATTGCGAAAGTAGAGAAGGATACATTAATATTAATTGAACCTGAAAATTTACCTGTGGGTGAAGTGAAAGCGATCACAACAGACCCTAATTATAATGATGTACTTTGGATTTCTAATGCTAGAGGGATCGTTCGTCTGCAGAATTGGACAGATTATCTAATTTTTGATGAATTAGCAGGTTTACCTAGTAAAACGATGAGTTATCGTACGTTATTTATTCGTAAGAATGGACAGATTTGGGCAGGTACAGCCTCAGGTTTGGGAATCTCAGATAAACAGATAAAATTAAAGGCAACACCTAAACCTGTGTTTACTTATATCGGCAACGCTATTTTTATGTTCCTAGGGAAAGAAAACCCTGAAATATCTTCTTCTTCTTATATCGATTTCCAATTTGCCAGTTTGTCTTATCCAGGTAATCTTATTCAATACCAGTACCGATATAATAACGGTGATTGGTTGGATATTGGCTGGAATAACAAGCATATCATCTCAGGATTAGATATTGGAGAGTATGATCTAGAAGTAAAGGCAAAGCAAATTGGCGGATATGATTGGAGTGAACCTTCAAAGTTCCATTTCAACGTTACAGAAAAATGGTATAAAACAGTTTATGGGATTTTAGGGCTGATTTCTTTATTAGGAGGAATCGGTTTTGTTGCTTTTAAACTTTACGATGAAAAAGTACAATATGATAAGGAAGTACTGGAACAAATTGTAAAGGAAAGAACCAAACAAATCGAAAGTCAGAATAAAATTTTATCTAACAGAGAATTGATATTAAAGAAGCAGGTAGACAGGTTTAAGAAAGTCAACGATAAGCTTCAATACCAAAGAAATATCACGCATGAACGTTTACAATATGCTAAATCATTGCAGTCTGTTGTATTACCGTCTGCAGAAAAGCTAAATACATTTTTTAATGACTCGTTCCTGATCTTTAAGCCTAAAGAAGTGGTGTCTGGCGATTTCTATTGGGTGAAATCTTTTGATGAGAATGTGTTGTACTTAGTATTATCAGACTGTATTGGTCATGGTATGCCTGGAGCTATACAAGCTTTGATCGGTATGGAATCATTAGGTCAAATTATTGATTCTCCTAGAAAAAGAACCAATGAGATCTTAGAAGAGTTAGATGATAAACTCAGTGAAAAGTCTAGCGAAGATCCAACATTGGTAGGTATGGATATTATGATCTTAAGAATTGAGAAATTCAAAGAAAATGTAAATCTATGCTTCGCGGGAGCCAAAAGACCACTATTCTATTTTGAAAACAATGAATTCCACGAGGTCAAAGGAACCCGTAGGGCAATAGGTAACGAACCCAATCATGTAAAACAAAAAGGGTTTATCGAACATACCTTTATCATGCCATATGGAACACAATTGTACCTGACATCAAATGGCTATTACGACCAATTCAATAATGAGAAAAAACGTATTGGGATTGTGAAGTTTAGAAAATTGTTAGAAGAAGTAGCCATTGACCAATCTATGGAAGGTCAAAGAAAATGGTTACAAGATTATCTTGTAATGTGGAAGTCCTCTGCAGAACAGATAGACGATATCACTGTATTAGGAGTAAAAATATAAATTCTAATAAGGAACTTTTTTATTGTTTGAAAATAGGTTTGTGAAGAAACTGAAGAACGATGCTTGTTCTTTTTTGTATCTTTTCAATTCACGCAATAAAGCCCTTCCTTGAGATTTCGAAGTGATCACTAAATCAAACGAATCTTGAGGAAAGTTTTTATATGTAATTACTTTTCCCGCATGTTTTCCTCTTTTATAGGAAACTTGCAAATTATGTTCTTGTTTATCGTAGATTAGAAATTCTATCAACGATGATTTTTTAGGGATAATTTTTTCAACAAGTATTTCTCTCATGGTTTAGTAAATAAATGATAGTCGAGTAGGGAATAACTAATAGTTTATAGCGCGGACGTAAGCTTAATAAAAATAAGGTTTTTATGTCAAAAATACACATAAAAGTGTACTTATTTTCTGTTGTCGTCGCCCTCTAACATACTTAAATAGCTTAAATATCGTGATGTAGCTATTTTTCCTTCATCAACAAGTAGTCTTACATTACAGTTTGGTTCATGAGTATGGGTGCAATTGTGATATTTACAATCATGCATTGCTTCTCTGATTTCCGGAAAAAAGTGTCCGATTTCATTTTCCTCAATGCTCATAATACCTAATTCTTTAATTCCAGGAGTATCAATTAAATGCCCGTCATGTTTTTCTAATTCAAACATTTCGGCAAAAGTAGTCGTGTGTTTACCTTTCATTGCAAATAAAGATATCTCGTCTGTTTTTTGTTGCACATTTGATGCCAACTTATTCAGAAGAGTCGACTTACCGACACCTGAGTGTCCTACTAAAAGTGATGTTTTACCTTCGATAATTTCAGTTAATTCATCGAGGTTCTTGTCCTCTAATACTGAAATACGTAGACACTTATATCCTAGGGGTTCGTAAATTTGTTTGAGGTACTCTAAGTATTCGCGGTCCTCGTCTTCTAATAAATCATCTTTGTTAAAGACAATGTAAGTAGGCACATTGTATGATTCAGCAGCTACCAAAAAGCGGTCAATAAAGCCTAGCGAGGTTTTTGGAAGTGCTAAAGTTGCAATTAATATTGCTTGATCGATATTTGCTGCAATGATATGTCCATGCCATTTTTTTCTTGTAGACTGACGTAAAATAATGTTTTTACGATCCAGTATTTCATGGATAATAACAGTGTTTTCTACTTCATCTTCAAGAGAGTAGTGAACATAATCTCCTACAGCAACGGGGTTAGTTACTTTTAAACCTTTTAATTTCAGTTTACCTCTTAATCTACCTTTGTAAAACTTATGAGTATCGCGATCTTCAACAGAGTACCATAACCCAGTAGACTTTGTAATGATGCCAACCTTAAGGTCTGCTTGTGATACTTTTGGTGTACTCTTTTTCTTTTTTGATCCGCTTTTTTTCATCCGTTTTATTAAAGACTAACGATTTATATGAAGAGGTTTTCCTCCTAATTAAAATACAAAATTATTGAGTTAAACTGAATTTATAACAAACATAATAGGAATTAAATAATTACTGAAGTTGTTTTTTACAGTATGTGATGATTTTTTCAGTACTTCCTAGATTTTCTTGTACATAACCTTTTGTGATTTTACCTGATTTTTTTCTGAACTCAAGGTCAGATTTTAGTTTTTTGAATGTTGATAAACAGGAGTTTATGTCTGTAATGCTGAATGTGCCTTTACGTTTTACTAATTCAATAGCTTCATTAAACTTCTTGAATTCTTTACCAATAACGATTGGAATCCCAAATGTAGCTGGTTCAAGAATATTATGAAGTCCTTCTTTAAAAGCACCTCCTACAAAGGCAAAATCGGCAAATTGGTAAAGAGAAGACAGCATACCTACATTGTCAATAATGAATAGGTTTTTGTCAATTATGTTTTGTTCGGTTGCTTCAGAAAAAAGAATAGCTTTTCTAGTAGAAAAAGTATCTTTTATGTGATTAATTTTTTTATCTGAAATTTCATGCGGGGCAACGATAATTTTTATATCCTCCAATTCAGATGCGACAAGGCGTAATGCTTCAATATCTCTAGGCCAACTGCTTCCTACAACTAAAGTAGTAGCACCTTTAGAGAATTGCTCAGCTAATGGTATTTGTTTTGGATGATTACAAATCTCAGCTACCCTATCAAATCTAGTATCACCTGCAACCTCTTTATTATCAATGTTAATAGAAGATAGAAGGTCATAAGAATTTTGATCTTGTGTGAAGAAGTAATCAAATTGCTTCAACATATTTTGTTGAAACCCGTCTTTATTTTTAAAGAAAGCTTGATCTTTTCTGAATATTGTCGAGAAGGATACTATAGTTGCATTTATAGCTTTAAGCGCTTTTAAGTAATTGTGCCAAAATTCGTATTTGACAAAGAAGGCTATTTTTGGTTGAATAGCATCAACAAACCTTTTGGTATTCTGTGGTTTGTCGAGTGGTAGATAATATATAAAATCAGCGCTATCGTAATCTTTTTGTACTTCATACCCACTTGGTGAGAAGAAAGTCAATACGACTTTATGAGTTGGAAATTGTGTCTTATATTCTTCAATAACAGGACGGCCTTGCTCAAATTCGCCTAGGGATGCACAGTGAAACCATGCGACCGTACTGTTGTTATTTGCGAAATCAGATTCAACTTTTTCTAATAAATTTTTTCTTCCTTCGACAAATAATTTGGCTTTTGGATGTAAATAGGAAGCAAGTTTCATTGCTCCAGAAAACGCCGTTGTTCCGAGATTGTATAATGTTTCTTCCATCATACCGCAAAAGTACATCAAAAACTTTCTTTGTAATACTTTTTCTCGGGCTGCTAACTAATATTTGTCAGCGTAAATAGACAAAACTTGTTTTAACTCTTTTCTCGCTAAAAAGATTCTGTTTTTTACAGTACCAATTGGAATACTTAAACGATCTGAGATCTCGTGGTATTTAAAACCTCTAAAGTACATCATAAATGGCTCACTGTATGTGTCATCAAGATTTTCAATTGCCTCGTTGATGTCATCCATTGCAAATTTTGAGTAAGCAGAATTTTCATGCTTTACATTAGTGCTATTGATGAAATGTAAGTTGTCTGATGTGTCGATAAAAGTTTTTTGACGCGCTGATTTTTGGTAGTTCGTTAAGAACGTGTTTCTCATAATCGTAAACACCCACGCTTTCATGTTTGTACCTGCCATAAACTTGTCCTTATTCGAGAATGCTTTCAGCATAGTTTCTTGGATAAGGTCTTTTGCATTTGCTGAGTCTTTAGTCAATTTGATTGCAAATGGCTCTAGAGCTGGTATCAAATACTGTAGTTTGTGATTGAATTCTATAACTGTCATGATTGAAAAATGTTAAAGTGGTGTTTTGTTTAACTTTATTGCACTGTTGTTAAAACAAATTTAAGGTAAAAAATGATTCAAGGCAATATTTTGTTTAATAAAATTCAAAAACAGTTAAACAAAATTATTCATGAAGTTATATAAATATTAAAGTTTGGTGAGTTATTTGTTTGATTTTTAGCTGTTTATATATGAATTAACTGCTTTACGATTTATGTTTATTTTGTTTATTAATTCTCTCTTTTGGGGATTTTTTGGTCATCAAACAATTAACAGTCAGGCTACTATGTTATTACCTGATGAATTGTTTCTGTTTTTCAAAACTCATATTACTGATATTCAAAAAGGGGCGATACGCCCTGATCAAAGGAGAAGATTGTTAGATGAGGAAGGAGCAAAGCATTATATAGATGTTGAGCTTTACGATTCAATGTTTAAACAATCTCCTATTTATTTTGATGATGCATTAATCAAGTATTCTAATGATACTTTATTGAAAAGAGGAACTTCGCCTTGGAATATCTTTATGTATAAGCAGATGTTGACAAAGGCGTTTCAAGAAAAAGATCCCTATAAAGTCATTAAGTATGCTGCTGAGGTAGGACATTACTATGCAGATCTACATGTTCCATTACACACTACTGAAAATTATAATGGTCAACTCTCTAATCAATTGGGAATTCATGCCTTTTGGGAAACAGTTTTACCTGAGAGGTATTATGATGAGTACAGTTTGCAAACCCATGAACCAGAATACGTCACACATTTTATGGATACCTTATGGAGTGTGATGAATGAATCTCATGATTTAGTCGAGGTGGTGTTATCTGAGGAAAAACGTATTTCACAATTGTTGCCTAATCAGAGTAAATTAGTTTTGAGAAGGAGAGGGGCAAGTCTTCAACTTTTACCTACTGATGAATATGCTTTGTTATATCATGAAGCAGTAGGGGAAATGGTTTCGGACAGAATGAGTTTAGCAATACAAAGGATTGCAAACCTTTGGTTTACTTGCTGGGTAGATGCAGGACAACCTGATTTGATGGAATTACCTTATCAACCTCCGAAAAGAAAAAAGAAACATAAAGGAATCTAATATTATAGATAACACCTCAATTTTAATTATTTTCGTGGTCTTATTTATTCTTGAAATATCATGTTCAACAACTATTATTTTTTAAGACAACTCAGTCGTTCGTTAAAAGAACGTTTAGTGGGGATGACTTTAGGGGCTTGTTTTAGCCAAAGTAAAGACGAATTGATGATTGGCTTTTATAAAGGTGGTCGAGAACAATGGATCAGAGCTTCATTAATTCCAAATTTTAATCTACTTACGTTTCCTCTTGATTATCAGAGAAAGAAAGTGAATAGTATAGATCTTTTTAAAGATGCTATTGATGAAGAGGTGACTGATATTATACAATATGAAAATGAAAGAGCATTCCTAATTCAGCTTACATCAGGATGGGGATTGTTATTTAAAATGTATGGTAACAGATCAAATATTCTATTAACTCATGAAGGAGAAGTACATGCTGTTTTTCAGAAAAGACATATTGAAGATCAGAACATGGATATCTCTTCTTTGGATAGAGAATTAAATCAAACTAAAGAAGGATTTTTTGAAAATGGATTGAGAGGTAGTTTTCCTACTCTAGGCAGGGAAGTGCAAGGATATTTAGATACAAAAGGTTTTGAGGGACAGGATCAAGAAGCTCAATGGAACTTGTTGTCTTCGATGTTAAATAAGTTGGAACAACCTAATTATTATGTCGAAGAAAAAGACGATCAAGTACAGTTTCTTCTATTTAAATTGGACGATGCTACAACTTTATTTGAAACATCAGACCCAATTGAAGCCGCGAATGAATTTTATTTCCGTTTTTCAAAACGCTACTTTGTTGAAAGAGAAAAAGGTCCTTTAATCAAAGAGATTGATAAAAGATTAAAACAATCTAAAGGGTACTTGAAGAAGAATTACGCCAGGTATGAAGAACTAACTGAAAACGCCAGGTTTGAAGAAATTGCCAATATTATTATGGCTAATCTTCATGCAATTCCTCCAAGGACAAAAAAGGTGAAACTCTTTGACTTTTATAAAGATGAAGAAATTTCTGTAAAGCTGAATGAAACACTGACTCCACAGAAAAATGCTGAGACGTATTATCGTAAAGCCAAAAACCAGAAGCTTGAGGTAAAAAATCTTGAGGCAAATATTCAGCAGAAAGAAGGAGAAATGGAAGAGCTGAAAAAGCATAGAGATGCCTTGAATGATTTAGAGATGGTGCGCGAAATTCGTAAATACATCAAAACAAATAACCTTCAAAAGCTTCAAAAGAATGAGCCAGTTTTCCCTTTTAGAAAATTTGAATACAAAGGGTTTGAAATTTGGGTGGGTAAAAATGCCGTAAATAATGATTTACTAACTCAACGTTTTGCACATAAAAGAGACTTGTGGTTACATGCAAGAGATGTGGCAGGATCTCATGTTGTGGTGAAGTGGAAATCAAAACAGCCCAACTTCCCGGTAGATGTAATTGAAAAAGCAGCTTCAATCGCAGCATATTATTCTCAAAGAAAAACAGATACGCTTTGTCCTGTGATTTATACCCCTAAAAAATTTGTACGTAAACGAAAAGGAGATCCAGCAGGATTAGTAGTTGTGGATAAAGAAAAGGTGGTTTTAATAGAGCCAGCTCCTTTTTCAGAGACTTTAACTTAAAATTCCGCAGTATTTTTTCATATCCTGTAGAAGCGTTTAACTTTGTAAATTGAATTGTACTTAAAAGAAGATAAAATGAGTAACAAAAAAGAGCATTTGGCTTTCGGTAAAAAGAACTATATGTGGATGTTAATCGGCATCATTACTATTGCTGTTGGTTTCTTTATCATGTCATTAGAAGATAGTCCAATGGGCTTTGGAGCATTAGGCTTAACAGTTGGTCCTATTGTGATTATGACAGGGTTTGGTATTAACTTTTATGCTATTCTACTTAAGTCTCCTAAAACTACTACAGAAGATTAATCAACAACTTAATTATATTATCCTATAGCTAAAACATGAATATCTTTGAAGCAATTGTCTTGGGAATTATCCAAGGCCTAACGGAGTTTTTGCCTGTAAGTAGTAGTGGTCACTTAGAATTAGCAAAAGCAATATTCGGAAACCAAGATCTTGGAGCAGAAGAAAGTATGATGATGACTGTAATGCTACATTTTGCTACTGCATTATCTACATGTGTCATTTTTAGAAAAGATATTGGAGATATTCTAAAAGGTCTTTTTCAATTTAAATGGAATGAAGAGACTGAGTTTTCTGTAAAGATTGTATTATCTATGATACCTGCAGCATTTGTAGGTGTATTCTTAGATGATCAAATCGAAGCTTTTTTTGGAGGAGCAGTTCTTTTAGTAGGTTGTATGTTGTTGGTAACAGCAGTATTACTTTTACTAGCAGACAAAGCAAAAAATACAAGTAAAAGTGTTGGGTATAAAGAAGCTATTATTGTAGGTATTGCTCAAGCTATTGCTATTCTTCCTGGTATTTCTAGATCAGGAGCAACGATCTCTACTTCAGTACTTTTAGGTATTGATAGAGAAAAGTCTGCAAGATTCTCTTTCTTAATGGTAGTACCATTAATATTCGGTAAAATTGCAAAAGACTTATTAGATGCTAGACATGAAATTGCTGAAGGTACATTTCAATTAGGTTTAGAACCGACAATCATTGGAGCTGGATTTATTGCAGCATTTTTATCAGGCATGTTAGCTTGCCAATGGATGATTGCTCTAGTAAAGAAATCTAAGTTGCAATATTTTTCTATTTGGTGTGCATTAGTAGGGTCTATTGCCATCATCTATTCATTAATGAATTAATATTAACCGTTAAATCTGATCATGAAAGATTTTGATTTTGCTGCTGGTGAAACAGTATTGGTAGACAAACCACTTGAATGGACCTCATTTGGGGTAGTGAAGAAGTTGCGTTGGGAAATGAAAGTGAAAAAAGTGGGTCATGCCGGCACTTTAGATCCTTTGGCAACAGGTCTGTTAATTTTATGTACAGGAAAGAGTACTAAAACCATAGATCAGATTCAGGGTAAAATAAAAGAATATGAAGGGGAGATGGTCATTGGTCAAACTACTCCTTCGCATGATTTAGAAACTGAAGTAGACAGTGAAGAAGATATCTCTCATATCACTGAAGACGATATCTATAACTTACTACCAAAGTTTACCGGAAAAATCATGCAAGTACCTCCCATGCACTCTGCTATAAAAGTAGATGGTGTAAGAGTTTACAAACATGCTAGAAAAGGAAAAGAAGTAAAGATCGATCCAAGAGAAATTGAGATCAAAGAGTTAGAAATAACCAATATTGATTTTCCTAGAATTCAGTTCAGAATGGTATGTTCAAAAGGAACATATGTGAGAAGTTTCGTGAGAGATTTTGGTAAAGAATTGGGTGTTGGAGCATACATGTCTGCACTTCGTAGAACCAAAATAGGGGAATATTCTGTAGAAGATGCCAAGTCTGTAGATGAATGGATTGAAGTAATCCGAAATTGGAGAGAAAAGAAAGAAGCAGAAGATGAAAAGTAATTCATTTTTGCTTGAATAGATATTATATTTGGAGCATGTTTGATCAACTTCAGGCATGCTCCTACTTATTTAACAACTAATAATGAAAGTACATTACGGTATTGATAATTTTCAACCTCTAAAAAGAGCTACTGTAACCAGCGGAACATTTGATGGTGTACATTATGGGCATCAACAGATTTTATCGCACCTCAGAAAAACTGCTCAGGAAGACAATTCCGAAACCGTATTGATCACTTTTTGGCCTCACCCGAGGTTTACATTACAGCCTGAAGAAGCAAGGAAAAGCCTCAAGCTTATCACTAATTTAGAAGAAAAAATTGCTCTTTTAGAAAAGGAAAATATTGATCATCTCATCGTTTTGAAATTTGATAAAAACTTCTCACAAATGTCTTCTATGGACTTTGTTAGAAAGATTCTTATCGAGAAAATCAATACAACAAAATTGGTTATTGGGTATGATCATCGTTTCGGAAAAAACAGAGAAGGTGGCTTTGATTATTTAAAGGCAAATCAAAAAGATTTTGGCTTTGAAGTAGAAGAAATAACAAAGCAGGAAATTGAGAATGCTGCCGTAAGTTCTACAGCGATTAGAAATGCATTATTAGAAGAAGGAGATGTTGAAACAGCTGAAAAATATTTAGGCTATCATTATTCTTTCGAAGGTTCTGTAGTTGATGGAAATAAAATAGGACGTAAAATCGGCTTTCCAACGGCGAATATTTCATTAGCAGATTCGTTTAAGCTTTTACCAAAAATTGGTGTCTATGCTGTGAATATTTTCATAGAGGGTAAAAAGTACGACGGTATGATGAATATTGGAAAACGACCGACAGTAACCGAAGGAGTACAGAAAACGATTGAAGTTAATATTTTTGATTTTAATGAAGACATCTACTCCAAAAATGTCAATGTATCTTTAATTCATCGAATAAGATCCGAAATGAAATTTGATGGAGTAGATGCCTTAATAGAACAACTGAAGAAAGATAAAATAGAAGCAATTAAAATATTAACTACTTAATTTTATTTTTTCGTTTTTACTTCTTCTAAAATCCATTCACTTACCTTGTTCATAAATGTTGGGGAAAGTGTTTGATTTAATACTCCATACTCATTAGGTAATCCCGTTTCACATTCTTGGAATAAATGATTTAAGCCCTCAAGCTTTTCCGTTTTATAGTGCACATTACCCGCTTTTTTTAGACTGTTCTCAATACCTTCTAGATTCTCATCAGCAAATACCTGAAGATCCTTACTGCCATTTAAAGCATAAACAGGAGCTTTTACTTTCGATAAATAATTTTCGGGATTAGTTTTAATAAACTCGATAAACCAAGGGTTTGTAATGCTTTTAACTATTGAATTTACTTGTTGATCACTGATATTATTGTGATACTGATGTTTAAAGAAATCCGATAATTTATCTTGAAGTGGAACTTCATTATTGAGTATCATATCGTATGCTTTGTCAAAGATTTTCTGATTGGAAGCAACAATATTTTTAGGTACACCACTTATTATTTCAATTTTTTCCTTTTGATGAAGCATAAGGTCTTTACAAGGAATTCCAGGGGAAGCCATTAATACCATAAAATTGACTTTATCATTTTTGCTAGCCACCATGGATGCAACAATACCCCCTTCACTGTGGCCAATCAATCCAATGTGTGTAGGGTCTACATCATTTCTAAGTAATAAGTACTCAATAGCCGCTTCCACATCTGTAGCAAAGTCAGAAGTCGTTGCATTTTCAAAAGTTCCTTGAGAACCACCTACGCCTCGGTCGTCAAACCTCAATACTGCTATTCCTTTTTTAGTAAGTTCGTCTGCTAATACTAAAAAGGGTTTGTGACCTAAAATATTTTGATTTCTGTCTTGAGGTCCACTTCCCGAAATTAAAATGACTGTTGGGTATCTCTTTACATCAAATGGACGAGTGAAGGTACCAGACAACATGATCCCGTCTTTTTTATTATAAAACTCTATATTCCTAGAGAGGTATGTAAAAGGTGGACGAGGTTCTTGTGGTTTAGCTTCAGGAGTTTCTTCTTTTAAACTTTTTATTAGTGGCATTTTAAAAGATTGTCCTCCTTGTTTAAACGTTCCTTCAATATTTTCGTCGTCTATAACATTGCCTACATATTCTATTCCTAGGTTTGGAAGCTTGATAAATAAGAACGGCGATTCGTACCTGATTTCATGTATTGGAACACCTTTTACTTGTTGTGCAGGTATGTCCATAATTCCTTTTAAATTATTTCCTTGAGCAGATATCTTAAAGATGATATCTAGCTTACCATTTGGTAGTTCTAGTGTCCCTTTCCAAGGACCTGCTAAGTTTTGTCCAAAAGTGGGTAGACTAAATAAAAAGAATAGTAGTAGAAAAAAATAGTTGTTTTTATTCATAGGGAATTTTCGAAGTATAATATTTAATGTAATACTTAACCTAAGCTTATAATAAAAGTACCATTACTATGTGTTCTTAGCAAGAAAATGAAGATTATGAACGATTTTGTCATGTTTTCTTCATGTATAAAAATAGCCGATGTATGGAATGTTGTGAATAATTATTCAATGAATATCAGTTCATTAACAAAATTAAATAAAATTAAATGAATGTAAATTTCAAAGTAAATATTGTATTTATTAAATTTGTTTTAACATATGTAAATGAATCACGACATAATTATTTTTCAGGGCTTATGGTTCACCAACTAAAAAAGTTCATACTTGGCAATAGTTCATTTGGTTTAGGTTTATTAATTGGACTATTATTCGGCTATTTTCTAGCTTTCTTAATGGTAGGTTACTACCTAGGATAAGTTACCACAATTCTAATTGATGGGTACTGTTATCAATATCATCATCTTCATCAATTTCACTTAAGTTGCTAATACTTATTCCTAGCAATCGGATGTTTAACGATTGGGGATTAAGAGCTTCTAAAAGATAAATTGCTTCCTCTACTAAAAACTCTTTTGAAACAATACTCTTAAGAAATGTCTTACTTTTCGTATGCGTTTCGAAATCATGTTGTTTGATTTTTACAGTTAGGGTTTTTCCTCTCTTGTTACCTTTGATTATTCTTTGCCATAAGATGTCAGCAACATTAATAAGATGGGATTTCATTTTTTCAACATTTGCAATATCTTTTGAAAACGTTCTTTCTGCCCCAATAGATTTTCTTTCTCTATGTGGTTTAACTTTTCTATTATCGATACCTCTAACGATGTGATAATAGAACTTTCCCGTTTTACCAAAATTATCATTTAGGTGAGATATAGGCCATTCTTTTAGGTCCTTGCCTTTATAGATACCCAACTTTTTCATTTTTTCGGCAGTAACACTTCCAATACCATAGAATCTTTCAATAGGTAGTTGTTCTAAAAAAGCGGTAGCTTCCTCGGGAAGAATGACTGATAACCCATCAGGTTTATTGATGTCAGATGCTGTCTTCGCTAGAAATTTATTGTAAGAAACACCAGCACTTGCAGTAAGGTTAAGTGTATCGTTGATTTTTGCTCTTATTTCCTTTGCTATTTGGATGGCAGAAGAGATACCTTTTTTATTCTCAGTAACATCTAAATAGGCTTCATCCAAAGATAGAGGCTCAACTAAGTCTGTATATTCAAAGAAGATTTTTCTAATTTGAAAAGACACTTCTCGATAAACATTAAATCTAGATTTGGTAAAGATAATCTGTGGACATTTTCTGTAAGCTAAAGCTGAAGGCATAGCAGATCTTACCCCAAATTTTCTAGCTTCATAACTTGCGGCAGCAACAACACCTCTTTCTCTGCTACCTCCAACAGCCACAGGCTTTCCTCTTAAATGTGGAAAATCTCGTTGTTCAATTGAGGCAAAGAAGGCATCCATATCGATATGTATAATCTTCCTTTGGATAATTGCTAGATATGTTAATCAAAGAACTTTACATCATAACTTTTTGAGACAAATTCAATGGTTTCTATGTTTTCCATTTTGTTAGCAAATACTGACATCACAAAGAAAATATCAGCCATTGTATTTAAAAGATCTGTAATAAGCTTGTCAACTTTTACATCTTCAAATTTAGCTATCTTATAAGCCCATCGGGTAGAGTTTTTACTTTTTGATCGGCATAAATTTAGAATTCCTGCAAGTTCACATCCTATTGGAAGACTAAACATTTTTGTCTCTTCTTTTACTAAGGTTTGGTATTTATCATGTATAGCTATAGCTCTATCTACATCACTTTCTGTAACGGCGACATTTCCTCTAATAGAACCATTTAAATGATATGCCATCTCGCAAAGCCAAGTTAATTCTTTCAACATTTCTGGATATTTGGCAGCTTTAGAATAAGCATATCCAATATGACTGGCTAATGAATCAGTTTCAATTTCATAGTCACATTTAAAACTTGTCTCTTTTAGGTAAGGATAGCACATTCTCACCTTTTTAGTTGATTTATTTTTATCAGTAGTAGATGTTGTATCTATACTTTTTTCATCATTTATTTTTCCCATGGAACTAAATTAGACTATGCTATGGACTAATCAAAGACAATAAATGTTTAGGGAAAACTTAAATTTCTAGGGAATCACATTGAAGCTGAAATACTGGGTACTTCAATAATTATTATTTCTTAAAGTATGGTATCAAATAATAAAATGATCATACTAAAATCTTTCTTGGATTAGGCATACTATGCAGATTTTTGTACTCTATTAAGGTGTTTACTATTATTTTTTGACCTCATCAAGGAATTCTATGACCTGAATTCAGTAAAACCAATACAAGGTAACGGCGTATATCAAAATAGGTCAATTAATGATGATCTAACTGAATAACAGCTATGTTGTACTATGTACAGAGATGAAAACTTCTATCATCATCAAGATAATCAAACTAAACATCTTAGAAACTAAATAAATTAAAAATGAAGACATCTATAACTAAAACGGAACGAGCATTTCTTCGCTCAGAATACAAGAGATATTCAGACGAATTGAAAGATCAAATACGTTTAGATTCCACTTCAAATGACGGGATTAATGCTCAAGAGCAAAAAAAACAGATTATTGCTATTATCAAAAGAATTTTATCTACAGAAGTTCATAATGGTGAAGTAGATATATTAGCAGATTTATATATCGCTCAGAATGATGCTTACGGTCTAAATTCGATGATATTAGAAAAAACGTTCACTCAACAGCTTTTAAATTTGAACTAATAGATTTCAGTCGTATTACTTTTCTTATCTTAGATCAATTTATAGTAAATGTTTAATGTCCACCTTTGTAATGTAAACAATGAAATAAAAGTCTAATTAAACATTACAAAAATGAAAAGTTCAACATTCAATCGTATTATAGTTGCAGTAGCATTAATGATTACATCTACATTTACTTTAACAAGTTGTTCTGATGGTGGAGATGTAATTACTTCCGAACCAGTAGATCCCATTTACGGAAATACTCCAGCAGTAGATGACGATTTTGGTAATACACCTGAAATAGATGGAGATTATGGAAATACACCAACTCCAGTAGCTGAGCCTGTTTCAGAATAAAATAGAATAATTAATAGGGTTGTTTAAATATTATTTAACCACTTCAGAAATGGAGTGGTTTATTTTTTTATTGGTATTTATTTTCAAAAAATAGTTTAAATTCTATCATTGTTAATCCATATTAACCATCATTCTATTTATTTTCTTGACTATATCTTATTGATTTGTAGATATGTACTAAATCACTTAAGAATGAAAAAGTTATTAGCATTACTACCAATAAGCTTATTGATCTTTAGCTGTAATAAGGATGTAGAACCGATTGGAGGAAACTTTGATAAAGTATTAGAATCACCAGGTGGAGATACTCTAATGATTTATCATTCGGGTGGTTTCTTCGAAGGGTATATTATTTCATCGAAAGAATACTTGAAATCTGGATGGAATTATAATACTGAAACCAATGAAGGTACATACGTAGATGTATCAAAAGGCATGAGGTGGATAGATTGTAAACCGATGTTAGGGAGTTTTGATAATTTCCCTACTTATAATATTGAGGAATTAAAGGTTTCAAGTAAGGATTTTGTTTCCTGTGATTTCTAACAAAATGATATAAAAAAAGCTCAAGGAATTACCGTAATTCCTTGAGCTTTTTTCTTATCTGACAATGGCAAACTTACCGACATATTTTTCATTTCCATCATTATCTGTGGAGAATATAAAATAGACACCTGTTGCAGGCTTTTGACCGTTATTCAGTCTGAGATTCCAAGAAGTACTTCCTCCAAAAGATTGCCCATCCCAAACTAAATTACCTGCAGTATCAGTGATTTTTACACTAGCATCAGTAACCAGACCGGAAATAGTAAGTACTCCTTGATACTCGGGTCTTACTGGACTTGGAAATACTTTTACATTTTCAAACTTTCCTGAACTTGTGGTAGCATCTGATCGGTAAGAAATAATGCCTTCTTGTGTTCCAATAAATAATTCACCACTCACTGGTTGAATATCCATGGTAATAATATTATTAGAAAGTAATGGAGAGTTATCGGTGGTAAATTGTTGATACAATCTTCCTCCATCACTACTAAATAACCATAGGCCTCTGCCGGTTCCCAACCATTTACGATTACCTCCATCGATAGCAATGGCCTGTACTTTTTCACCTTTCAGTAATGGGAAACCATCGTATCGAGGTAGTGATACTGAAAATTCTCCGACTTCAGTAGGTGATGTACCAAAATACTCTGCTGTACCATCATCTGTTCCGATCCACATGCTTCCATTATTATCTAAACTAAGGCTCAAAGTGGTATTGCTAGGTAAGCCACCATTGGTTTGATCTGTGTCTAAAAACCTTGAGTCGCCATCCTTAAAAGTGAGTAGTCGTTGATTGCCCAATATCATCCATACATCACCTTGTAATGAATTTTCCATTTGTACTGCAGCACTACTTATATTACTATCTCTAAAGTGTTGCCACTCACCCGCAGGATCTCTAAAATGTAGCCACCCTTGTGTTGTTGTCCATAAATTTCCCCATTGATCTATGGCTAAACTATTGATGACAGCCTCAGTACGTCCCTCAACAAGAAAAGGGTCTTTGATAATTTCTGTTGTATGATCATCAATATGAAATGTCATAATACCATCACCTTGTGTAGCAAAATACACCTTTCTTTCTGCAGGCATAAAAGCTAACCCTAACATTGGAGCTGTTTGCGGAATTTCTTCTGCATTAGAACGTTCTAGAGAAGTATAGTTCGTCCACTGTCCGTCATTAAAAACAGAAAAACTACCAACACTTAGATTGTTATCTTCAGCTGGTGTTAAAAATATTTGATCTTCAGCATGAATGATTTCATGAGCTGTAGGGTAAAGGGGGCCGGCGGGAGCATAACTTTCTATGGTATTGTTATTTACCCTCACTAAACCGTTTATCTCATCTGCAATCCAAGCAATATTGTCTTCATCATCTAGGATTTGACGTGGAGAAGGAGACTTTTCATCTTCCCATGTAGATACATTGTCATTGGTGTCGATTACCTTGATATTATTTGAGGTTGGAAGTGTAATGTTTTCCCCCCATAAGTCTAATAAATAGACATCACTATCAAAATCTAAAATTACTTGAGTAGAAGAATTGGTTCTTTTCTTTACTTGACTATCGGCAAGATCTGTGAAATATAAACCATCTTCAGTATATAGTAGGGTCGTTATGTTATTAGGGGATGAGCTGACAACCGTTTCCCAATTATTAAAGTCTTGCTTATTTGTATCTTCATCATCGGCTACTCTTTTGATTCCTTCGGCTGAGGCTATATAAATTGAATCTTCCGAGAAACTAATATCATAGACAGCATTTTCGCTTCCGTTTTGACCGATAAAATCATATGTTTCTTCGATGACATAATCAGTTGTATTGATCTTAACTACCCCAAAAGAGGCACATACATACATAAACTGTTGTTCCATTCTTAACCCATAGAAAACCTTATCAGGATAATTTGAATTAAGTAATGTTCTCATGTTTACAATTTCACTTTCTGTGATGAAATCAATATTACCATTGCTATAGAGAACAACTAATTGGTCTGTCGGAGCAGCATAACCAAGAGTAAGAATATTTGTATCGCTAAGACCATCATCTTTTGTGATCGTAGAGATGATACCACTTTCCTTTTCATATGAAAACAAAGCATTTGTCGATGCAGAAAAAACTTCATTATCTGCTATTGCTACTGAATGTGCATTTGAGTAATTTAGGTGTGCACGCCAAGAATTAACAGGAATATCTTGTGCAAATAATGGAGATGAAAATATCTTAAGAATACTGAAGATGAAAAAATATAAATAGTTACGATTGTTCATGAAGTTCCATTTCGTTTAGACTTTCTAAGATAATAAGAACCTATTAGTAATGATGAAAAATTACATGAAAATGTAAAAAAATAAACAATTGCAATCGGTTTCGTTTCTTGAGCGTTTTTTATTCCACAGCAAACCGTTTAAGTTTGTTATCAACGAATTGATTATCACTTATCAAAACATATGAAATTATTAAAAACAGGTGTGGCTTTGTTATCTGCCGTTTTGATGGCTTCTACAGTCTCTGTTGCAGATCATGAAGTAAACCTACCCGAGAAAACCTCTGTCGTTAAAAAAGCAAAGAAACCCGTTGTAGATCTAGTAGAACCCGCATTCTGGTGGGCTGGAATGAAATCAGGTACTGTAATGTTAACTGTTCATGGTGAAAACATCGCAGCAGCAAAAGCAGCAATCGAAGGTGAGGGAATCAGTATTAAAGCTGTAAATTCTCTGGATAACCCTAATTATGTATTTATTGATTTAGATATCAAAGATGCTAAAGCAGGTTCTTACCCAATAACATTTACTGAAGGAAAAAAGAAAACGGTTTACAATTTCGAGTTAAAGGCAAGAAATTCAGAAACAAAAGCTCAAGGGCTTAACCAGTCTGATGTGATGTATTTGATTATGCCCGATCGATTTGTAAATGGAAACCCAGATAATGACTCTCAAGAATCATTAGTTCAAAAGGCAGATAGAAGTGATCGCGGTGGAAGACATGGTGGCGATATCGCTGGTGTTACTTCTAAGTTGGATTACCTAAATGACTTGGGTGTGACAACAGTATGGTTAACTCCATTTTTGGAGAATAATCAACCGGGTTGGTCATACCATGGGTACGCAATCACAGACTTCTACCATGCAGATGCTCGCCATGGTTCAAATGCAGAGTACAAAAACATGGTTACTCAAGCCCACTCTAAAGACATGAAAGTAGTGATGGACTTGGTATTTAACCATATTGGTAACGGTCACCTTTGGATGAAAGATCTTCCATCAGAAGACTGGATTCACCAATGGGAAGAGTTCACGAAAACAAACTATAAAGGAGAGGCATTATCAGATCCTAATGCATCTGATTATGACAAAAAGATCATGTCTAATGGTTGGTTTGATGGTCATATGCCTGACTTAAATCAAGATAATCCATATTTAGCAAAATACTTAATGCAAGCTTCTGTATGGTGGATTGAGTATGCAGGTATTGATGGTATTCGTATGGATACTTACCCATACAATAAGAAGGAAATGATGTCTGAATGGGTTTCATATGTATTGAATGAATACCCTGACTTTTATATCGTTGGTGAAACTTGGTTACCAGGTGCAACTTGGGAATCTTATTGGAAAGCCGGTGGTAAAAATAACGACGGTTTCGTTACTACATTAAAGTCAATTTCTGATTTTCCTGTATGGGACGCCGTTAATAGAACTTGGAGAAATGATTGGAGTATCACAGAAATCTACAAAACTTTGACAGAAGATTTCTTATATGATGATGCAAGCCAAAACAAAATTTTCTTAGATAATCATGATGTAGATAGAGCATTTGGTGTTTTCAAAAAAGATGTAGAAAACATGAAATTAGCTACAGCATTTTTATTAACTACAAGAGGTATTCCTCAAATTTTCTATGGTACAGAAATCCTAATGTCAAAAGGTGGAGACCATGGTGATTTAAGAGAAGATTTTCCAGGAGGATGGGAAGGTGACAAAAGAGATGCCTTTACTGAAGCAGGAAGATCAGAAGAAGAAAATGACTATTTCAACTATATGAGAACAATCCTACAGTGGAGAAGAAGTTCTGATGCAATTGAAAATGGTAAATTAAAGCATTGGGTGCCTTTTAATGAGGTTTATGCTTATGCTCGTTACTCGGACAAACAAACTGTTTTTGTAATCTTGAATAACAATAAAGAAGACCAGACATTTGATGTAAAACGCTTTGAGGAAGTTTTAAAAGGAAAGACTTCTGGTAAAGATATTATTTCAGGAAAAACAATCACTTTTGATGATAAGATGACTATCCCTGCTAAGACAGCATATATTATCGAACTGAAATAACATCAACGTTTTTGATAAACTAAAAAAGACTGTAATGGATATTGATTCTGTTACAGTCTTTTTTTGTCTAAATTTTATCATTCTTTTGCTTAATTGATTTTAATAAACATTGTTACCTATTGATTTCATTCTCATATTGTTTCATCAAATAAACGATCCATTGAATGAAACAAATTTTACTAATATTATCCCTGGCGGTATTGTTTTCTTGTAACAATGAAAGCAGTAATGAAGCTCCAAAATATCATAAAATCAGAATACAGAACGCCAATGTTGTTATCCAATATGGTGATTCTTTTGATTACGAATTGACTAATGCTGATCCTAATTTACAAATGTCTTATTTCGATAAAGTAATGCAAGTAAGTGGATCAAATAGTGGCGAAACGGACATTATCATATCGCTACCAGATTTAGATTCAGTGGGTATTGCAAGTAAAGGTAAATTGTCTTTTTCGGAAGGTTTTACTTCTTCAGCTCCATCACTTTTTATTTCTGGTATTGATGATACAAATATTTACGCCGAAAGTGAATTCAACATTGATACCTTATACTTGGATATCAGTAGTAGTAGCCAATTGTCATTTCATCAACTAAAAGCAGAAAAGTTAGCGATTGATGTAACAAGTAACGGTAATGCTAATATTGAAGGAATGGCCACTTACCAACAAATAAGAGCTTTCAATGGCGGGCACTTCAATATGCAAGCTTCTGAAGAAGGTTGGAAGGTCGAAAATCCTGTAATTGGTAATACAGTTTATGCTTATGTTGGAAGTGGTGGTACCGCATGGGTACAAGCTACAGATTATTTGGAGTCAACAAACGGAAATGTTTATTATAAAGGAGAACCAAAAGAAATAAAAGGTATTGTAGAAAACAAAGAAGAGTAATCTACATTACTTAAGATAAGCTATATCTTAGAACACCACAGTACCTGTTATTGTGGTGTTTTTGTTTTCTTATACTCTTTTGGTGTGATCCCAAAGTACTTTTTAAATACCGAAGTAAAGTGACTGGAGTTGGAAAACCCTAGGTCCATAGCAATCATGGACATTGTTTTGGAATGGTCATTAAGTAGCCGTTTGGCTTCTTCCAAGCGTACTTCCTGTTGAAATTTATAAATAGGTTGTTTAAAGAATGTTTTAAATAATAAGCGAAGTCTGCTTACACTCATTCCACATTCTTTCGCTAAATCATTGATGTTGATATTACTCCCTTTTTGCTCTATTATAATCTGTCTCGCTTTAAATAGACTTTGCATATTTAATGAGGAGTCCTGTTTTTCTTCTGCTTGTTTAGAAAAACGAGCCAAGGACAAAGTGATTAAATATTGAACGCAATTATGGATTAACTCATTTCTATAAAAAGGATCGTTTACCTCAAAAGCGCGAATAAGTGTTCCTAGCATCAGGTTGTCTAGATGGTCAAAGAGATGGAAAGTTTGCTCTTGTTCTAGCTTTTCTTTTAGAGGAGGAGATAATGATACAAGTTTATAAAAGGCATCTGGATGCATTTTTACTAATAATGCTTTAACAGGAATATGAGCCGGATGGAACCATTTCATTTTTTGTTTATTATCATTACTTAAAATTACACCTTTTAATTCAACAAACTCAGAAAAGTTTAAAGTGATGAATTGGTTAGAATTAGGCTTAGTTAAACCAAACAGAAAGTTGATATAACCTTTGTCATCCACTAAGGTAGTACCGTCTCCTTTTATTTCTTCTATTAGTTGAAAGTCAAATTCTAGAGCATACATTTCTTCAGAGAATAGATATCCTTGCAGAAAACCTTTTCCTAAGTGATTATCAAAACTAATACGTTGGTCGTTTATCTTGCCTTGAAAAATATTGTTCCAAAACTCAAGTAAATGATGAAGCTTTTGTTGATTTGTTGTCATGTGGATTCAAGATTATACTATGAAAATAATAATATTATCGTTGCCCTCATAAGAATTATTGCTATTGCCTTCTTAGAGGTAGTTTACCGTCACAAAATCCAGATCTTTTTCGTATCTTAAATAAAGTGCGAAGTTGAATATAGACTCATCATTTTTCTACATTAGAACATTAATTAATAAACATGAAATATACGCAAGGCATAGTAGATAACTGGCAATCAAAATTAAAGGAACAATTAGACGATCAATTACCCGGTAGGTTCGCTCATGATTTTATGTCTTCTACACAAAGACAACAAATCACACCACAAAAAATACCAGAAGGGGCAAGAAAAGCTGCTGTTTTAATTCTTATGAAAGAAGATGGAAATACTTGGAAGTTTCCCCTTATCCAAAGACCATCTTATGATGGAGTGCATAGTGGACAAATGGCTTTTCCCGGAGGAAAATATGATGACACTGATGAAGATATGATTTATACTGCCTTAAGAGAGTGTGAAGAAGAAATTGGTATTAAGGTAGAAAGGTCAGCCGTTTTAGGTACGTTATCAGATATCTATATACCACCTTCGAACATGCATGTAGTACCAGTAGTAGCGAAATACGATGAACGTTTTAAGTACGATATTGATACTTTTGAAGTAGCTAAAGTCGTAGAAACTACATTAAGTCAATTGCAAGATCCTGCCAATCACAAAGAGTATACTTTCAAGATGAGTAATGGTTTAATGTATAAAACTCCTTCTTTTGATGTAAACGGTCATACTGTTTGGGGAGCTACTGCTATGATATTAAGTGAGTTAATGATGGTTGTAGAACGCCTTTTTTAACAACATTTCTTTAATGAAGTGTAATGAATGTGAATACCTACCGAGTGTTTGTAACTCAAAAGGGGGTAGTAATCGTATTTTGATAGTATTAGATATATTTTTGATATTTTAAGACACTGTTAAACCCGTATATATAACTATCTATCGGAAATATATCGAAATATGATTACATCTTACCCGGCAGATTTATAAAAGAAATCATCATTACACTTTTAAATACTATGCAAAATAATCTATTAAATCAATCCCTACGTTTTTGGAAATTATTATTTCAAGGAAATATTGAAGGCAATACAATGAGATTTAATAATAACATTGGAAAAGGTATCGTACATGCTTACCATATTTCTGATGAGTTAGAAATGTTATTATTTGATTATACATTAAGAAAAGGGATTGAATTTAAATTTGACACTTTTGATGATAAAGAAGTATTAGAATATGTTCCGATCCTTTTCGGTGAACCTGTTGATAATAAATTAATGATTAACGAAGAGGATGGTTCTGTAGATAAAATTAATATTAATTCAATCGGTGCATTTTGTTCTAATTCGTATAGATCGTTAGGTTTAGATTATACAGAAAATATGGGCAAGCCATTACGTTTTATCTCAATAAGATTACGTAATGATGTTTTCCAAAAATATATTTCAAAGTCAGAAAATATTCGTTCTCTATTTAATTCAGAAAAAGAATACTTTATCTATGAGGAGTTTGATTCTAGTATGAAAGAGACTTTCAATAGATTATATGAAATTTCTGAAGATTCTGACTACGCTCTAGATCACTTCGAAGTTTATGCTAAATTTTTAGTGACATCGTTCTTCACAAAAGTGAATGATAGAAAGACAATTAGTAAATCCAATAAATACACTTACCATTTAGATCCTGTATATAAGGCCAAGGAAATCTTAAAGGATAAAGCCAATACAAAAATCACTATCGATGAGTTATCTAAAGAATGTGGATTAAGTGGTAGCCGTTTAAGAGCATTATTTAAAGAAACCTTCGGAATTACGATTCATCAATTCCAGCAAGATGAAAGATTGGAAACCTCTAGAAAAATGTTGTTGGAAGGAAATATGACAATCATGATGATTGCAATGGAATTAGGTTTCTCTAGTGCAAGTCATTTTACCATGGCATTTAAGAAACGATTTAATATCACTCCCAAAGAGTTTCAGAAAAAAGAATATGCAAGTAAACTTTCTGCATAGTTCATCAATTTTATATAAAGAGAAAGAGGTTGCCTTAACTATAAGACAACCTCTTTTTTCAATTTATCTTGCATAATCTAATAAGCAACATATATTTAAATCAATGATTGTTGCTCATGTAAAATTCATAATATAGTCTACTTTGTTATTTTTAATGTGTTTTTAAAGATTGAAAGTCTTTAGATTGTAGCTTTATGGGCATGTTATTATAGTTACTTCAACGAATTTCTTATAGTAGTGCCATTTTAAAAAACAGTTGATTTTTTTCGAAAAAAAACTTCGTAAACCATTTATTCCAAAACTGTTTAAAAACCTTAAATAGGATTTGCTTTTTCTTATAGATTTTAATCATTTTTTGTGATTATCCTTAATACATCCTCCGTAAAATAATAGAACAGTGTCTGGACACCATAGAGTAATACTAGATGTTTCTGACCTTATTTTTTTATACTAACCTATTTTTTATAACTAATTTTTTTGCACACTATGTTTAACGAGAGTTTAAATAATGCCTTACAAAAATGGGCCGAGTTATTAGGAGGAGCAGTGAATAACAATATTGTAACCATTAATAATGATAAAGCCATAGGAACAATAGAAGGCTTCACAATATCTGAGGATATGGATTTGTTGAGATATGATTTTACAATTCTGAAGCCTGTCCATTTAAAAGCATCTGGTAAAGAACCTTTTCAAGATTATGAAGTTCCTATTTATTTCGGGGAGCCCTTAAGTAAATCAATCAAAGTAATGAGTAATGAGGATGGTACGCTTACAAAAATGAATACCACTTCGATAGGTGGCTTTTCTTCTAACGCTTTCACCCACTTAGATTGTTCGAATGAAAATAATATCAATAAGCACATGAAGTTGATTTCTGTAAGGGTTAAGAACAATGCTTTTGAAAAGTATGTCAACTCAACAGAAAATATCAAAAAACTATTTGATACGTCTAAGCATTTCTTTGTATATGAGGAATTAGATTTAAGCATGAGAAACATCTTTAATAACCTTATGGATGTGGATATTTCAACTCCTTTTGCAAAAGAACATATAGAAATCTATGCTAAACACTTACTGGCGACATTCTTCTTAAGAATCGAAGAACGAAAGAATATTGAAGCCTCAAATACATATAACTTTCATGTCGAACCTGTTTTTAAAGCAAAACAGATATTGAATGATGTAAAAAATGAAAACCTTAATATCGATTACTTAGCAAGAGAATGTGGGTTAAGTGGTAGTAGATTAAGAGTGCTCTTTAAAGAAACTTTTGGTATTACGATTCATAAGTACCATCATGATATTCGCTTGGATGAGTCAAAGAAACTATTAATCGAAGGGCAAAAATCGATCATGATGATTGCTATGGATTTAGGTTTTGCAAGTGCAAGTCATTTTACCACTTCATTTAAAAAGAGATACAATACCACTCCGAAAGATTTTCAAAAGAGTATTTTTGGGAATAAAATATATGCATAAGAAATATAAAGGAAGTCGATTTTGACTTCCTTTTTTTGTGAACTTATTTTCCAATTCTTTGATCTTTTTCGCCAATTGATCCTTGTAGAAATCGACCACCTTTGTAATGTTCAGAAAATAAAAAACTATAAAACTCTTATCTACTATGGAAACATTACAACCTCAATCGCAATCAGTTCTTATCACCGGTGCAAATGGCGGAATGGGAAAAGAAACTACTAAACTGTTAGCTAAAAAAGGATACAACAGAATTGTTATGGCTTGTAGAACTGAAGGTAAAGCCGAAAAAGCCAAACAGGAAATAGCTACAGAAATTCAGCCATACAAAGTAGATGGTTTAGAAGTAACAGGAGGTTTTGATATGAACAATCCGGATGAAATTGAGAAAGCGGTAAATGCTTTACCTGCCAATAAACCTTTTGATGTGGTTTTTCTTCAGGCAGGGGGAGTTGTTTTTGGTAAAGATTTCGAGTTTATCAATTATAAAGGAAAGAAAATAGAAAGAACCATTTTCCAAAATACTCTTGGAGGTTACGTAACACTTTTTCATCTAAAAAGAAGAGGGTTATTGAAACCAAATGCCCGAGTGATATTTGCAGGAGGCGAAGGAGCAAGAGGAATTCCTGGGATGATTGAAAAACCTGAGTTTACTTCAG
Organism: Flammeovirga sp. SubArs3; assembly: GCF_947387565.1. Lineage (NCBI taxonomy): Bacteria > Pseudomonadati > Bacteroidota > Cytophagia > Cytophagales > Flammeovirgaceae > Flammeovirga > Flammeovirga sp. SubArs3. Next base: position 542,764 of record NZ_CANDOA010000002.1, read on the forward strand.
CACAACATCTAAATCAATATGTCTATGGCAATGTGAAATCAAAATATGTTGATATGAATGCCATGGGAGTAAGCAAGTACAGTTCTGCTATTTTAGTTCAGAAATTAGCGGAGTTATATAAGGATGAATTCCAAACGGTATGGTTTACACCTGGTTTAACGTATGGTACCAATGGTTTGGCTTCCAAGCCTGCCTTTGAACGTTTCATATTCGAAAAAATCGGTTTTGGAATTATGGCTTTCTTCGGGTTAGCTCAAAGCCCAGTGGCTGCTGCACAAAAATATGTCGATGCTATTGAAGGAAAATATGGAGAAAATGGAGATGTATTAGGAGCACCAGAGAAAAAAATGTTAGGCTCAATATCAGATCAAAAACCAATGAATAGTTCATTGACAAACCAAGCTTTGATAGATGAGTTTTACTCTATTGTGGTAGATACTTTTGGTGAAATTCCAAAGAAAGAGAAAGCTACTGCATAGCAAAGAGGTCGTTCCAGACAATTTAGATAGTTAAGAGTATAGAGTGATGAAGTTTATTGACTTCTCACTCTTTCTTTTTAATAAAAAAAGGCTAAATATTTCTACTTAGCCTTTTTAATTTATATCGTTGATGAGAAAATTCTTGATTGTGGTTTTGCAACCAACATTCTCGCATCTAGCGTCATGCAAATATTCCTTACAAAAGGTCTTCCTTTTTCTGTTACTTCTAAGGATCTATCGTTTATGATCACTAAACCATCTTTTTGCATTTCTTCTAGCTTTTCGTCTAGATTAGCAAATAGAGGTAATTGAGCGGTCATATCGTCCCATTCTGTTTCGAATTGACACATGATATTTAGAATATGCTTTCGTACCAATAAGTCTTCTTCAGATAAAACATGTCCTCGATAGATAGGTAATTTTCCTTCTTCGATTACCGCTTTATAATCTTCAACCTTTTTAATATTTTGAGCAAAAGAAGTCCAAGAATCTGAGATAGATGAACATCCAAGACCTACCATTAATTGAGTATATGTAGGTGCATAACCCATAAAATTACGGTGTAATGCTTTTTTATCAGCAGCGATTGCTAGCCCATCTGTTGGTAGTGCAAAGTGGTCCATACCAATTTCTACATAGCCAGCCTCTTCAAACATTTCTTTTCCTACTTCATACAATGCTCTTTTCTCTTCATTAGAAGGTAAATCTTCTTCTGAAAAACCACGTTGTCCAGGAGCAGTCCAAGGTACATGTGCGTAAGAATAGTAAGCAATTCTATCAGGTCTTAAAGCATTAGACTTTGCGATAGTATCTTTTACACATTCTAATTTTTGGAATGGCAATCCAAATACTAAATCAAAGTTGACAGAAGTATAACCAATTCTTCTTGCTTCATTGGTCACAAATTCTACTTGTTCGTAAGATTGAACTCTATTAATAGCCTTCTGAACAACTGGGTCAAAATCTTGAATTCCTAAGCTAATTCTTGTATATCCAACATCAAAAAGAGCTTGTAAATGTTCTACTGTTGTATTTACTGGGTTAGCTTCAAAACCCATCTCAGCATCTTCATGAAGTTCAGCAAATTCAAAAATTCCTTTCGTTAACCTTTGTAAGTTTTCTGGGCTAAAGAACGTTGGAGTTCCTCCCCCTAGATGAATTTCTTTGATTTTTGCTTTTTCCTCACCAAAAATAGAAACATACATTTTCCATTCTTTTAGTAAAGCATCGATATATGAATCTTCAACCGAGTGGTTGATTGTAATTCGTTTGTTACACCCACAGAAAGTACATAGCTTCTCACAATAAGGAAGGTGAATGTATATACTGATACCATCTTTTGCATTACTTGCTTTAAAAGCTTGAGCAACATGTTCAGACCATTGCTCTACAGTAGGGTCATTATCCCAATAGGGTACAGTAGGGTAGCTGGTGTATCTTGGTCCGGGAACGTTGTATTTTCGAATTAGTGTCTTATTATCCATAATCATTTTTACAGAGAAATTCAATCACAAAGGTAGTCATAGATAGAATTGAAAGTGAGGATTGTTGTCATCAGAATTGATTTTTTTATTAACAATATTCAACAGAAAATCCAGATTTCAATTCATCTGATTTTTCTAAACGAAAATCTCTCCTTTTAAATAAGTAACAGCTTTTCCTGATATCAATACTCTTTCTCCCTTGTCTACACAATGTAATACACCACCTCTTTTTGAAATTTGATGAGCAACCATGTGCTTTTTATTTAGCTTTTCGGACCAAAAAGGAATTAAAACAGTATGAGCTGATCCTGTAACAGGGTCTTCATTGATACCAATACCAGGGTGAAAAAATCTAGAAACAAAATCAACATTATCTCCTTTTGCTGTAGCGATAATACCTAAGTCTGGACTTTCTTTATTGATTAAATTGAAATCTGGAGTTAGAGAACGGACTTCTTTTTCAGAGTCTAATTCTGCAACTATAAACATACCTTGTTCATAACACTGTTGTACTGCTTGTCCTAATGCTTTCTCAATAAATAAAGGTTTAGTAATAGCACTGGCTTTCTGGCTTGGGAAATTCAACGTTAATCCATTCTCATTTTTTTCTACAATTAATTCACCACTTAAATGGGATTTAAAAACAACTTTATTGTCATTATATTCTGTATGTTCGAATAAGTAATGAGCAGCAGCTAGGGTAGCATGTCCACATAAACGGATTTCACTTTCGGGTGTAAACCATCTTATTTGATAGTGATCTTTATGAAAAACAAAGAAGACCGTTTCTGCTAAATTATTTTCCATTGCTATGTTTTGCATCAGCTTTTCATCGATCCAATTTTCAAGTGGAACAACAGCGGCAGGGTTACCTTTAAAAATTTTTTCACAAAAAGCATCAATTTGATAGATTGAAAGTGTCATGATTTTAATTTTAGTACGACTAATAAATTGAAAGTATATGTTTTATTATTTAATTACACTTAGAAAAGTGATATGATCAATATCAAAAGTATTTGTTTTCATTGCTAAAAAACAAAATTATAGTGGCTTAAGTTATATTACTTCAAAGTGTAATTTGTGATAAACAATTATTCGAATCAAGCAAAACAATACATTACCAAGCTTACAATTACTACTATCATGAAAAAAATAATTTTCTCAATCATTGTTCTTTCATTATGCTTTTCAACTTCTTGTTCAAAGAATGAAGAGCCTGAGCCTTTAGATTTATCTACATTAACTCCTCAAGATGGTGATGCCAACGCTAATGATGATGCGGAGGAAGATACTGAAACTGGGGATATGGATGAAAACATGGAAGAAGAAGAGACCGAAGGGTTAATGGGATCTTTTCAAGGAAGTGCCCATCCAACTTCAGGTGATGTGAAAATTGTCAACGACACCGTAATTATGTCAGATAATTTTAAATCTGATGATGGTCCAGATCTATACATTTACCTAGCACAAGATGTAAATGGAAACGGGTTTATTGATTTAGGGACCTTAAAAAGCACATCAGGAGTTCAAGAATACAGTGTTCCTGCTGGAGTAGATTACACCAAGAATAAATACGTTATGGTATGGTGTAAAAAGTTTAACGTACTCTTTGGCTATGCTGTAGTGGAATAAAAAAAGGGAAGTTTCAATTAGAAACTTCCCTTTTTTTTGAGCTGTATTAGACTAGAACATATGGTAAGCAATTAATGCACCTACATAAGCTAAACCACTCATATATATGAATTGAACAACAGGCCATTTCCAGCTTTTTGTTTCTCTTTTTACTACCGCTAATGTAGACATACATTGCATAGCAAATACATAGAAAATCATCAATGAGAAAGCAGTAGCTTTTGTAAATTCATGTTTTCCTGTAACTGGATCAACTGCAGTTGCAAGTCTTTTTCTTAATGGTGCAATATCATCACCGGCAGACCCAACACTATAAATAGTAGCCATTGTACCTACAAAAACTTCTCTTGCTGCAAATGATGTAACCAGTGCAATAGAGATTTTCCAATCATAACCTAGAGGAGCAAAGATTGGCTCAATACCTTTACCGATGATACCTACATAAGATGCTTCAATTTGTTTTGAAGCTACATAATCTTCAGTTTCTAATTGATTGAAGCCTTTAAATTCAGCTTCTTTTTCTGCAAGTTGAGTAGCTTCTTCAATATTATCTCCAGGACCATATGATGCTAAAGCCCATAGAACAATAGAAACAATCATAATCACTTTACCTGCTTCCATAACAAAAGTATTTACTTTTTCACTTACAGTTAATGCGACATTTTTCCAGTGAGGCATTTTATAAGAAGGTAATTCCATTGCAAGGAATGAAGGTGCATCTGCTTTCAATATTAACTTGAAAATAAAGCCAGCAATTAATGTAACTACTATACCCAATAGATATAAGCCCATAAATGCCAATCCTTGCAAGTTAAATACGCCCCATACCATTTCATCTGGTACAGCGAAGGCGACCAGAATTGCATAAACAGGAATACGGGCAGAACAAGAAATTAATGGCGTTACTAAAATAGTAATCATTCTTTCTTTCCAATTGCCAATTGCTCTAGCAGCCATTACAGCAGGAATTGCACAGGCCCCTCCAGAAATTAATGATACAATCGAACGTCCACTCATACCAAATTTGATCATCAATCGATCAAACATATACACTGCTCTAGACATATAACCAGACTCTTCCATTAATGAAATAAGGAAGAAAAGTATAGTAATTTGTGGAACAAAGACTAGCACTCCACCAAGACCTGCAAGTACACCGTCTAATACAAGATCCGTAAACCATCCTTCCGGCATGACACCTTTAAGGTATTCACCAATAGTAGCAATACTTTCATCAATGAAATCCATAGGAGCAGAAGCCCAAGAAAAGATAGACTGGAATACTAACATTAATAATCCGAAGAAAATTAATGGACCAAATACTTTGTGAGTAACAATTCTATCTAATTTATCACTAAAACTATCTTCCTCAGAAGCTTTTTCTTTTACAGCTTCTTGAGTCAGTGGTGTAATGAAGTTATAACGTTGAAGCGTTTCGTCAATCTGAAGTCGCATGTCTTTGAAGTCATGCTTTTCAGTAATATTCTTAATTTCCTCTTTGGAAGAAAGATCTATAAATGGTAACTGATCATAATGATGTGCCCAAAGCAATGCTTGGTAATCATTGATATTTTCATTTAGTTTTTTGATATCAATGATAGAAGCTTGTTCAACTGCACTAAAGTTGAAAGTTTTAATAGTAGATTCAGAAGAAGTACTAATTACATGTTGAACTTTCTCTTTTAACTCAACAATACCTTCTCCAGTTCGTCCATTGATTTTCACAACAGGAACTTTAAAAGCATTCTCAATTTTCTTTAAATCTAATTCAAACCCTTTTTTTTCAGCGATATCAGACATATTTAATCCCAAAACTGTTGGGATCCCGAGGTCCTTTACCTGAGATAATAATAATAGGTGTCTTTCAAGGTTTGTTGAATCAGCTATATATATAATTGCGTCGGGATAATCCTCAGAAGAAGGGTTAGCAAAAGTGTTGAGAACAACTCTTTCATCAGATGAAGTAGGATATAAACTGTAAGTACCAGGGAAATCAATTACGGTAGCTTTATGGTCGTTGTCTAATGAAGTGGTTCCGATTTTTTTATCAACCGTAACTCCTGGAAAGTTACCCACTTTCTGACGCAAACCTGTTAATTGATTAAATATAGAAGACTTTCCAACATTTGGATTGCCTAGTAGTGCTATGGTTTGTTTGTTCATGATTTCTTAGTCTATAGTAGCAAATACAGTTTTGGCTTCTTTTAAACCTAAAGCAAAAGACTGTTGTTCAGATTTGATATATAAAGCTCCTCCAAATGGTGCTTTCCTTAAAATCTGAAGCTTTTTACCTGGATATAAACCAAGTTCAATAAGTCTACTACCTACCACTTTATCTTTGAACTCACAGATTGTTCCAACCTTTCCGTGAGGTAATGTATCGATACTGACCATGTTTGTTATTCTAATCTCGAATGAAAGTCTTATTTAGACTTAATATTGATAGGCGAAGATACAATTCTGTTCTGAAATTTGGTAGTGAATATTTTTAATGAGGGGGAACTTGTTGACTTATTTATCAAATTTTCAATAAATTGAATGATTACTCACTAATAAATAATTAAATGACCTCTCCTCAAATAGACAACATCACAAAAGACGAACTTTATGTTTCTGTTGGATCAGACCAATTGTATGTGAAAAGGTATCGACATCAAAATGCCCAAGAAGCTATTTTAATGATTCATGGAAGTGTCGAAAGTGGGCGTATTTTTTATTCCAACTCAGATAAAGGAATTGCTCCATACCTCGCTCAGAAGGGGTTTGATGTATTCGTTGCTGATTTTAGAGGTAGGGGAAAAAGTACTCCCCCAGTTTCTTCAAAAAGTAAGAACAGACAAATTGATGCTATAGAAGAAGAAATACCAGCATTATTGAATAGAATTAAGCAGGAATATGATGCGAAGGTAAATATTCACATTGTTGCTCATTCTTGGGGCGGCGTATGGATGTTGGCACATTTAGCAAGACATCCAGAGTTAACAATAAAAAGTATGGTCTACTTGGCTGTTAAGAGAAGTATCTCAATAAAATCATTTAAGAAGTTTTTTGAAGTAGACCTTGTATGGAAATGGATATCTGGCTTAATCACAAATATTGTGGGTTACTTTCCTGCAAAAGAAATGAAGATTGGTGATGAAAATGAAAGTAAAGGTGTTTATCAAGATTGTAAATCCTGGGTATATTCTTTAGATAAGTGGGTAGATCCAACAGATGGTTTTGATTACCTGAAAGCGTTTGAAAAAAGATCAGATTTACCACCAACTTTATATTTAACGGGAAAGAAGGAATATTACTTGGGACATCAGCAAGATGTAAAAAGGTTGATGAAAGAAGTGAATAACACAAAAGACCAATTTATTTATTTGTCGAAGGATAATGGATATGCTTTAGATTATAACCATATAAATATCTGCACAGCAAAGGAAGCAATTGAAGACCATTTTCCCATCATAAACCTTTGGTTGAAACAACAAAAACTAGCACAATAAAAAAAGACTTATCATTTCTGATAAGTCTTTAAAAGTTGGGCGAACGATGGGATTCGAACCCACGGCCCCCGGAACCACAAACCGGTGCTCTAACCAACTGAGCTACGATCGCCATTTTTTTTGCGTTGCAAATATAATATGAAGAATTAAAAAAATGCAACAATTACCTAGATAAAAGTTGCATTTTTTTATAAATGACTTGTTTTCAGTGGGAAAAATGCCCTCATGACTCCAAAGAATCATGAGGTGTATAAACATCCCACATTATATTATATCCTTAATTACTTAAGGAATAACATTTCTGAGTATTTCGGTAATGGCCATTCAGCGTCATCAACGAATAATTCAAGACGGTCAACAGCTTCACGGATAGTGTCAAAGTATTTAGTTTTGATGCTATCACAGAACTCAACAGCTTGAGCATTTGTGTCCTCGATTTCAAGAACTCTATCACGCTCTAATACCATTGCAGCTACACCTTCTTTAGCAGTCTTCATGAAACCAGTTACTTCTTCGATAGTAGTAACGATTGCAGAAGCGTCTAAACCAAGATCTTTTAACTTAGCAGCCGAGTCAACTAATTTAGCAACATAGCTAGTAGCAGCAGGGATTACTTTGTTTAATACGATCTCTTCCATAGTCTTAGACTCGATATCGATCTTAGTAGAGTAGATCTCAGACCATACATCATGACGAGCTTCGATTTCTTTTTCGCTAAATACATTGTGCTTAGCGAAGATCTCTTTAGCTTCAGAAGAAATGAAGAAGTCTAATGCTCTTGGAGTATCTTTAACGTTAGAAAGACCTCTTGATTCAGCCTCATCTACCCACTCTTGAGAGTAACCGTCACCTTCGAAACGGATAGCTTCAGATTCTTTGATGTAAGAAACTAATACTTCTCTGATAGCAGCCTCTTTGTCAGTACCAGCACCAATCTTAGCGTCTACAGCAGCTTTGAATTGTGATAATTGCTCAGCAACGATCAAGTTCAATACTGTCATTGGAGTTGCAGTGTTTTGGTGTGAACCTACCGCTCTGAACTCAAACTTGTTACCTGTAAATGCAAATGGAGAAGTACGGTTACGGTCAGTGTTATCTAACTTAAGACCTGGGATCTTGTCGATACCTAACTCGATAAATGCTTCACCACCTTCTTGGTATACTAATTTACCTGATTCAGCAACTTCGTTTAAGAATTCAGTTAAAGTAGAACCTAAGAATACTGACATAATTGCTGGAGGAGCTTCGTTGGCACCTAAACGGTGATCGTTACCTGCAGAAGCAATTGATGCTCTTAATAAATCACCATACTGGTGAACAGCTTTGATAGTGTTTACTAAGAAAGTTAAGAAGTATAATGAACCTTCTGGTTGGAATAAGTTACGGCCTTTGTTAGTGATCAATGACCAGTTGTTATGCTTACCAGAACCGTTCAAGTTAGCAAATGGCTTTTCGTGTAATAATACAGCGAAGTTGTGCTCACCTGCAACTTTCTCCATAACGTCCATCATCAACAAGTTGTGATCTACACCAGTGTTGATTTCTTCGTATAATGGAGCTGCTTCGAATTGACCTGGTGCTACCTCGTTGTGACGAGTAGTAATAGGAATACCTAATTTATGGCATTGGAATTCGAAGTCTTTCATGAATGCTGCAACTCTTGGAGCAATTGAACCAAAGTAGTGGTCATCTAATTGTTGACCGTGTGGAGGTTTTGCACCAAATAATGTACGACCTGTGATATATAAATCAGGACGAGCAGCGTAAAATGCTTTGTCAACTAAGAAGTACTCTTGCTCACAACCTAATGAAGCAGAAATACTAGTTACACCATCCTCGAAGTAGTTACATACATCGATAGTTGCTTTATTGATTGCTTCTTGAGCTTTCAATAATGGTGTTTTATAATCTAATGTATCACCTGTGTATGAAACGAAGATAGTAGGGATACATAAAGTATTATTACTAATGAAAATAGGAGATGAAGGATCCCAACCTGTATAACCACGAGCTTGGTTAGTAGCTCTGATACCACCGTTAGGGAATGAAGATGCATCTGGCTCTTGTTGAGTTAACGTAGAACCTTTGAATGTTTCAATACCTTTAGTGTAATCAAAGAAAGAGTCATGTTTCTCAGCTGATGAACCAGTTAATGGTTGGAACCAGTGAGTGTGGTGAGTAACACCTTTAGAGATTGCCCAAGTAGCTACAGCAGATGCAACAGCATCAGCAGTAGCCTCATCGATTTTAGTACCATGTTTAACAGCTGATTCTACTTTCTTGTAAATAGCAGGTGCTAAAGATGCTTTCATTTGTGGAAGACCGAAACAATCTTCTCCGAAGTAATCAGAGATTCTGTTTGACGGAGTTTCTACATTTTTCGCGCTTCTAGATGAAGCTGTCTCTAAGGCGTTAAAACGAAGATTTGTCATTGTAATGTGAGATTAAAAAAACAAAAGCTTCGAACTTCTGATAAATACCGATAAACAAATAGATAAGTACATACAGTAGTTCGTTAGCTGAAGTTGTTAAATTGTTTATGTTGTAAATATGACTTAGATTTTCAAAAAAATCAAGAAAAAATGGGATTTAAGGGTGAATTTTCATGCAAACACCTTTAAACTTATGAATTTTTACAAAAAACAGGGTCTTTTTTAAATATAAAGCCGATCAAGGAGTGCTTGATCGGCTTCGTATATATAAATAGTATTGTTAGCTATTCTTAGAATGCATAAACAACTGCTAAAGTAGCTTGAGTAGCTGATTTAGAATCGAAGTTACCAGCAGCTTCAGCATCTTTGCTACCAAAGAAGATTTCTGAGTCAGCAGTATCGAATCTAAATTCAGGGATTACTGTCAATGGACCTAAAGCAACGTTACCAGTTAAAGTTACAGCGTTAACTGCACCGTCGAAGTCCTCAGTAGAGTTGTCAGCACCATATACTCTTGCGATATCTTTGAAGTATTCGTAACGAGCACCTAAAGCAAATGTTTCAGTTAAAGAGTATTGTAAGTAAGTTGCAACACCTGAGTATAATTGGTCAGCTTGTAAACCTAAGTCAGCATCTGTGTAAGCATCTTTCTTGTCAGCCCATGCAGCATTAACACCTAAGTAGAATGCATCTGATACTTGGTAACCTGCAGTTAAGTCAACAACAGTTCTTGTAGATGAAGAGAAACCGTTTAAGTAAACATCAAGACCGTCAACTGGAGCAACATATAATTGAGCACCAAAACCACTCATACCTAAGTTAGGAGCAGCATTGTATGAATCCCATTCGTTAGTAAAGATACCAACCATTAATGCAACTTTGTCAGAGAATGAGTAATCAAACTTAAGACCTGCATTTTGGAAAGGACCATTAGAGAATAAGTATGAAGTAGAGTAGTTGAAGTTTCCTGTTGGAGAAATTACTTCATAACCTACGAATGTACCCATGAAACCAGCAGTTGCTGATAATTTCTCAGATAATTGGTATGAAGCATATAAGTTTTGAATGTGGAAGTTACCGTCTCCGATTGATCCGTTAGATCTTGGACCGAATGATAAGTCAGCAACAAATGAAGCTTTACCTAATGTTTGTGATAAGATAACGTTAGCCATACCTAAGTTGATAGAGTTTTGACCTTCGTTAAAGCTTGTACCGATATTCATTGCGTCTGTTCCAGCGAAATCATAGTTATAGAATAAATCTACTGAACCAGAAATAGAAAGTTTGTTAGCTTCTTCTTCCGTTGTTTCTTCTACTGACTCTTCAGGGATAACTACTTCTTCAGTTTTATCTTGAGCCATAGCGAACGATCCTGCTACCAATAATGGTGCAACTAGGGAGAAAATCTTAGTTTTCATCTTGTAGAATAATTAAAATGAGGTGAATAATAATATGTTGGATTCATATACTTACTTCGCACACAAAGAAGTAACTATACGTTTTAACTTCGAGTAATAGTAGAAGTTATAAGAGTGAGATTGTTGTTTTACGACTTTTTGAAAGTCATATAACGGATATTTTTGAATTCAATTGGAGAGATTAAATAATCTCTCCAATTGATATATATTTCTTAGTTATCGAAAGTGATAGTATAACCACGGATACCATGCTCATGGCTATCAAGACCTTCGTTTTCATGCTCTTCAGATACTCTTACACCGATAGTGAATTTCAAGGCGAAGAATAAAGCTAATGAAGTTGTGAATGCTACTGCACCGTAAGCAGCTACACCTGTTAACTGAGTGATGAACTGATCGAAACCAGCTTTTTGTCCTAGAACACCAATTGCTAAAGTACCAATGATACCACAAGTTAAGTGAACTGAAACTGCACCAACACAATCATCAAGTTTTAATTTGTCCATACCAACAGCAGAGAATACTACGATAACACCACAAACTAATCCGATAAGGATTGATTCATTTGGTGACATTTGGTCAGCACCAGCAGTAATACCTACTAAACCAGCAAGGATACCGTTTAATACCATACCCAAGTCAAAACGCTTGAACATGATGTAACCACCTAACCATCCACCGATAGCACCTGCAGCTGCAGCTAAAGTTGTAGTTACTAATACTAATGAGATCGATTCAGCGTCAGCTGATAATACTGATCCACCGTTGAAACCAAACCATCCGAACCATAATAAGAATACACCGATTACAGCTAAAGGAACTGATGAACCTGGCTTGTCAACTACTTTACCGTTTACATATTTACCTTTACGAGCACCAATTGCGATGATACCAGCTAAAGCAGCCCATCCACCAACTGAGTGTACTACTGTAGATCCAGCGAAATCATAGAATCCCATTTGAGATAACCATCCGCCACCCCAGTGCCATGAACCTAGTACTGGATAAACGAAACCTACAAGGAAGAAAGTGAAGATAAAGTAAGCAGAAATCTTAATACGTTCAGCAACCGCTCCTGATACGATAGTCGCACAAGTTGCAGCGAACATTGCTTGGAATAAGAAGTCTGTCCAATAAGTGTAAGCACCACCTGCGTAACCTAAAGAAGTATAATCTGCAGGAAGGCTGATTCCCCAACCAGAGAAACCGAAAACACCGTTGAATTCGCCTGGGTACATTAAGTTGAAACCAAACCAAGCGTAAGAGATAATACCTACACTTAAATCCACTGTGTTTTTAAATAAGATGTTTACTGTGTTTTTAGCTTGAGTGAAACCCGCTTCAACACATGCAAAACCAAGTGCCATGATGAATACTAGCATTGTCGAAACTAGCATCCAAACGTTGCTTGTTGTTAGACTTACTGTTTGTAATTGCTCAGCTGTTACAGCCTGAGCGACTGATTCTGTTGCCAACGTTGCATCGGCAATTAGGTGAATAGATGAGAACATTGCAGTCAAAAATTAAAAATTATAAGATAGTGTCATATTCATTTTAAATGTGATGATATTCCGTTTAGTGAGGATCTTAGAGATCCCCAATAAACGGATCACTCACATCTATTAAGGAAGAGAAATAAAAAGATTGGAAGATTCTTTTGTACTTAACTCCCTTGATTTCATATTACAATTGTAGAGTCTCGTGTTAAGAATTGCAAATGTGAGGTTAAAAAAATACCCTGTTTTCCTTGAAATATATAATATTTTCAAAAAACAGGGTGTTTTTTTATGGAGATTGCAATGATTTTGTTTGAAAATTTGAATTAGTAGGATTAAAAATTAACCTTCAATTATTCAATTTGTAGTAATATTTGGAAGTTAGGGTCGAATTTTAACCTACCATCTGACTTTTTGCCACTTTTTTCGGTAAATCCCTTGATTTTTGGGGTGGATCCCTTTTGAATAAGAGATTTTAACTGATTTTTTGTAATTTTTTTACCGTAATTCTCAAAAGGTACCTTAAAATCACACCCATTTTTCCAATTTGAGCACCCAAAAGCAGATTTCCCCTCTAAAATTTGACCTTTTTGACATTTTGGACATATAAGAGGAGCTTCTAAGGTCTCCTTGAATTCAATTTTACTCTCATTATTTAATATAAGGTAGCCTTGTTTTGTTTTTCCATCAATTTTCAACCCTTTTAGTTCAGGTGTCCTACCTTTAATAATAAGAGATTCAATTTGCTTATCTGTTAACTTTTTATTCTCGTAGTCAAACTTAATGAGAAAATCACATGACTTGTCTTTAAACCCTAGACAGCCATATGCACTATTTCCTTTTATTACTTCCTTTGTTTTACACTTCGGACAGGTGAGGGATATTTTTTGTTCACTCTTCTTTTTCGTTTTTGGTTTCTTCGACACTAGACTTTCTGTTGGAGTCTGAATCTTGAAATTAGAGCGTACTGATTTTACATTTTGTACGACTTCAGTTACCATCTCTTTAATTTCATTCATAAAGAGATTAATTTCATAGGTGCCATCTTCTATCTGTCGTAATTTCTTTTCCCAAATACCAGTGAGTTCCGCAGATTTTAATAAATCATTTTGAATGGTAGCAATGAGGTCAAGTCCAGCTTGTGTAGGAATGATATTCTTGCGTTGCCTTTCTATATATTTTCTTCTGAAAAGAGTTTCAATAATATTGGCTCTAGTGGATGGTCTGCCAATACCGTTTTCTTTCATTGCTTTTCTTAATTCTTCATCGTCAATATTCTTTCCAGCTGTTTCCATCGCTCGTAATAAGGTAGCTTCCGTAAACAGTTTTGGTGGTTTTGTTTCTTTAGTTAATACTGAAGGAGTATGTGGCCCTGATTCCCCAACTTCAAAATTGGGGAGAGTTTGTTCTTCTTCTTCTCCTTTTTTCTTTTTCTTCTTTGCTTCTTCTTCTTCCTCCTTTTTATATAGTACCCTCCAACCCGGATCTAGAATTTCTCTTCCGGTAGCTTTAAACTCAGCCTTCTCTACTTTACCCATCACTTCCGTTTTTGCTACTTTACAGTCTGGGTAAAACGCAGCGATAAATCGAAGGGCTACTAAGTCGTAGACTGCAGCTTCTTGGGCATTCAAGTTCCGAGCTGCAATTTTGGTAGGAATTATGGCATGGTGATCGGTTACTTTCTGATCATTGAATATTTTCTTGGTTTTTCTGAAAGCAGATTTAAACAATGGAGCAGTTTCATTTTGGAACTTAGTTAATGCTCTCATTGTTGGTCCAATTTCAGGATACATATTATTAGGTAAATACGTTGTATCTACTCTCGGGTAGGTTAAGACCTTTTTTTCGTATAAGCTTTGAGCAATTTTTAAAGTTTGCTCAGCAGAAAAACTAAACTTTTTGTTACACTCTACTTGTAGAGAGGTCAGGTCAAATAAATAAGGAGGAGCTTCATTACCTTCTTTTCTATTGGCAGAAGTAATTTCAAAAGGCTTGTCTTTAATATAAGCTAATCCTTTATCTACAATTTCTTTTGATGTAAACTTTCCTTTTGTAGAATTAAAAGTAACATTTCGATATTTCGTTTTTAATTCCCAGTATTTTTCACTTTTGAAGTTTTGAATTTCTAAAAAGCGATTTGCAATAAGTGCAAGGGTAGGTGTTTGTACTCGACCAATAGAAAGTAATTGTTTATACCCACCAAATTTAATGGTGTATAATCTTGTAGCATTGATTCCTAATAGCCAATCTCCAATAGCTCTGGCACTACCTGCTGCATATAGTAAATCAAAGTCTTTTTCTTCTTGAAGTTTCTTGAATCCTTTTTTAATTGCCTCTTCAGTTAATGAAGAAATCCAAAGTCGTTTTACAGGTACTTTACATTTAGCTTGTCTAAGCACCCAACGTTGAATTAACTCCCCTTCTTGGCCGGCATCACCACAGTTGATCACTTCAGTAGCAGAATTTACCAAGGTTTCAATGACTTTGAACTGCTCTTTCGAACCACTATTATTAATGAGCTTGATAGCGAATTTAATAGGTATAATAGGAAGCGTGACAAGATCCCACCTTTTTAAGGTAGCATCATAGTCATGTGGTTCCTTTAGGGTACACAAGTGACCAAAGGTCCAAGTAACTTGATATCCATTTCCTTCAAAATACCCATTTCTCTTTTGAGTAGCTCCTAATACTTTAGCCAAATCCCTAGCAACACTAGGTTTCTCCGCGATACAAACTTTCATAATTCAAAAAATTCAAGAATCTAAAGATCTTAAAAATTGATGGAATCAAAAATGTATGAGATTATTTAAATACTTATTGAAAACTGAATGAAACGATTATATTTATAGTATTAACAAATGATAAGATTTAATTGAACGATTGATTAAACTTCATTTTACCTTATCCGTTAGTTAAATTATGAAGACCAAAATCTCTTCAAGAAATAAGAGAATAAGCTATTGATGAAACCTTTTTTGTCTTAAATTAAGTGTTACTTAATAAAATTCTCTTTAAATTATTTATTGAACACACTCGTTATAAAGCAATCAATCTAATTACACTATGAAAAAAAATAATTTAAGTTACCTGTTCGCTTTCTTATTGATGTTAATTTCTTCTGTATCATTTGCTCAAGAAGATAAGCAAATTGCAGAGCTGATTGAAAGAGTCATTGAAGCTAATAAGCATGCTAACAATAGTGTTGAGAAAATAAACAACATCACTGATATCTTCAGACCAGATGCCATCATTAATATCACTCGTATTGGTGTGGATGGTTCTAGAAATCATAATGTATTGAGAAAAGCGGATTATAAAGCTGTATTTGTCTCTCAATACCATCAAAATTTACATAGAGAATCAAACCTTAATATGCATGAGGTGAGAGTACAAGGAAATGTAGCAGTAGCATCTTTTTCTTTAGACTATACTATCATGGCTGATACAAAAAATAAAGTTGTATCTAAAGGGTATGAATCTATGGTAGCTACTCTTGTTCGTAGAAACGATAAATGGGGAGTACTAGAATTAAATATTACAGATATTGAAGAAGAACAATATCAAGGGAACTGTTCTTGTGAGTTGTACAAGAATCCTAATACTGGACAAGTAATTGCCAAAGTAGGAGCACCAAAAGGTGACAGATTTGAAAACGATCTTAATAACGTCTACAAGAGAAAGAAAGGAGGCGTAACCTACTTTATGGTAAAAGGAATTGTCTTTGAATGGAAAGATTTAAATAAAATTTGGACAGTAGATTCAACAATGAAGAGAATTGAACAGTTGGGACCTGCAAAAACAGATGATGATGCAATTATGTTAATCTTGCGTTATGTTTATAAGGACGAATGTTCGCAGATGAAATTATTACAATAAAAAATGCCTCAATTTGAGGCATTCAGAATATCTTTGGAGTGTAGCTTTTGCTATGCTCCTTTTTTATTGGGATTAGGTACGAACAAATGATCAGATAAGATATAATTGATATCTAAATTTTGTAACTGATTTGTGATATCGAAATACGTCTTGTTAAAGTCTTGATAACTTTTTGCAAAGAACTCGATTTCATAGTGAGGTCGATAGTCGATCACTCTGAAATTGTATTTTTCAATGATGTGATAGACCTGTTTTTTATTTTCGATAAGTAGTTTAAAGGTTAACATAATGGGTAGGTTTATGAGAAATGGGTTGTCAATAAATTTTCGTATCATAAGAATAATAAAGTTTTTTGAAAATGTGTTCATCTATCTAGAAATCTCAAAATAGAATAACCTTATTGTACAGTAATTCTGTGATCGATGAGTCCATTTTTGAACACAAATAAGAATTGTGTTTTTACCTTAACTCCCTGATGTTCTTAAAATCTGCAAAAATTGAATAGTTGTTGTAGGATATAGTTGTAATCATGAATTAATATGAATAAACCGATAATACAAATACAAAATATCAACAAGTCTTACAAAAGTGAAGACAATGAAACTCTTGCTCTTAATCATGTGACTTTGAATATACATGAGGGAGAATTTGTATGTATTATGGGGCCTTCTGGATGTGGTAAATCAACCTTATTAAATATTGCAGGATTACTAGATTTACCCTCGGAGGGAGAAGTGATTTTTCAAGGAGAAAATGTCGTTAATATCTCATCAAAAAAGAGAGCTCAGCTAAGAAGAAATTATATTGGTTTTGTATTTCAAAGCTTTAATCTAATAGATGATCTTACTGTTTATGAGAATATTGAGTTACCTTTAATTTACCAGCAAGTAGCACCTAACGAGCGAAAGTTTAGGGTAGAAAAAATCATGGATAAACTTCAAATTTCTCATAAAAAAAATGTATTTCCCACTCAAATTTCTGGTGGACTTCAACAAAGAGTAGCAGTAGCAAGAGCTGTAGTCTCACAACCCAAACTTATATTGGCAGATGAGCCAACCGGTAACTTAGACTCTGAAAGAGGACGAGAAGTAATGGAAATCCTTCAATCGTTAAATGACTTAGGAACTACTATCTTGATGGTAACCCACTCTACAGCAGCTTCAGATTATGCTAGTAGAATTATACATCTTTTTGATGGTCAGATTGTTACTGAAAATCTTCATAAAGGTAAATAAATAACAGTGTTAAGAAATTATATACTTATAGGCATACGTAACCTCCTCAAACATGGAGTGTATTCGGGTATCAACATCGTTGGTATGTCGATGGGTATAGCATTTTTTTCGTTATTATTTCTTTTAGTCAACTATGAAATGTCTTATGATGAATTCCATAAGGCATATGATAGAACGTATCGTATTGTCGAAATTATTGATACTGAGGATATAGGTGAACGATCTGCAAGTGTACCAATAGGTTTGGGACCAACTTTAAAGACACTTTATTCCAACTATGTAGATGCTTCTGTACGGTTTTTCAACCATCAGGCTTATTCTCATATGGTGTTTGCAAAGGACCGACAGTATAATGAAAAGCACCTATATTTTACCGAACCCGACTTTTTTAAAATATTTGATTTTCCTTTAATCGCTGGTGATCAATCAACGGCTTTAGAAGAGCCTCAAACAGCTATTGTAACTAAGGAAATTGCTCAAAAATACTTTGGAGATGAGGACCCCATCGGTAAAAAAATTCTATATGAAAACCGCTTCTATTTAACGATTACTGGTGTAATTGATAAAACAAACTACCCTTCTCACTTAGATTTTGAAATACTGGTCTCTTTTAGTACCCTTTTACTTACTGATCAGGAAATAATGCTGAGAGACCGTTGGGTATGGAACCCTTGCTGGACCTATGTTTTATTAAAGGAGGGAGTAAAACCAGAAGAGCTTGAAGCAGATTTTGAAGTACTCTACCAGGATAAATCTAAATTTCCTGATTATCTGAGAGATTATGTGCAGTTATATTTACAGCCTATTTGGGAAATACATTTATATTCTGACCTAGATTTTGAGATGTCGCCCAATGGAGATTATATGTATATCTATATATTCTCATCTATTGCCTTAATGGTACTTCTGATTGCCGCTATTAATTTTATGAACCTTTCTGCAGTACGTTATTCTACGAGAATGAGGGAGGTTGGAATTAGAAAGGCAATAGGAGCAGATCAAACAGAATTGATTTTTCAGTTCTTAGTAGAGGCGATTATATTAAGTATACTTTCCATGTTTGGAGCGGTAATGTTTATGGAACTCTTGTTTCCATTAATTTACCCTATGCTTGGTGATTCAGGTTTTATCTTAAGAGAGGTAGATACTCAAAAGCTTATTATTTTGATAGGCGGTAGTGGTATTTTTGTCGCAGCATTATCTAGCTTCTATCCATTATATTACTTATCTGGTTTTAAACCTATTGATGGATTACAGGAGTCTAAACGAATGGGTAGACAACAAAAAGGATTTAGAAAATGGAGTGTGATTGTACAATTCATTATTGCAATGTTTTTGTTGTTCAGTACTTATGTATCTAAGAGACAATTGGATTTCATGAGAGAATCTGATATTGGTTTTGATACTAAAGATGTCATGTTAATACCATTAGGTGAAGTTAGGTTTCAGTCCAATCAGATCTTTAAGCTGAAAAAGGAATTTTTAAATATATACGAAATAGAGGCCGTTACCGGAATTGATGAAATTATGGGCGTTTGGGTTCAAAATTACCCTATTTCATTCAAGGTAAAAGACAAAGTTTATCCTTCTTCTTTTTATGCAGGAGTGGTTACCAACCCAGAATTTTTTGATGTTTTTGATGTCAAAATAATTGCAAAAAATGATTTATATAATGACGGAGGATTATATAATAATCGTTATATTTATGTAAATGAAGCGTTTATGGACTTTATGGGCTACACTAGTCCAGAGGAGGCCTTGAATACTACATTTTGGAGTAAGAATGGATACAATAATAAAATAGCTGGTGTTGTTAAAGACTTTAACTACGAACCTGTACATAAACCAATTGAACCATTTGTAATAGACATCAATAATGTTTGGCGACTAAAAGGGAGCTATGCGATTAAGTTTTTAGCTTTAAAAATAAAATCAGGAGCCAATTGGACAGATGTTGAAAGAAAACTGGAAATCTTATGGTCTAAAGTGATTCCTTACCGATTGATGGATGTCTTTTCATTGAATGATAAAATTGAAGCATCCTACCAAAAAGAAGAACGATTAGCTAGGGTATCATTAATATTTTCGATCATCGGTGTAATTATAGCTAATATGGGACTTTTCGGGTTGTCTTCTTTTATTACTGTTCAGAGGAAAAAAGAAATAGCGATTAGGAAAGCTCTTGGAATGGAAAACATTCAGGCGATGCTATTATTATCTAAAGAATTTTTTACTCTCGTAGGAACTGCATGTTTGATTGCTTGGCCTACAGCTTATTTAGCAATGAGGTTGTGGTTAGAGAATTTTCCGAAAATTATAACCATTGATCTTGGAGCTTATATTTTTTCAGGTGGTGTTACTTTGGTATTAACTTTCCTAACAGTAAGTTATCATGTTGTAAAAGTTGGAATAAAGAGTCCTGTTGAGGATTTGAAGTCTGTTCAATAAATTTTAAAAGCAACTTTTGTAATATATTGATATTTAAAAAAGGTCACCACTTATATTTCTTATCTTAAGGGAAAGAATCCTACCTGTATTCAAAATTTTGTACGAACAATTTACTTGTGGAATTAAAATCTTTACGAGAACTATCGCAACCTGATTATCAAACTAGAGAAGATGATTTTTTTACTGAAATCTATAGAGAAGAAGACTTAAAAACATTATCGGACCAATTATTTTCTCTACTCACTATTACTGTAAGATACCAGCCATTTGATACAGTAATAGAAAGGATAAGGCAATCTCTGCCTTTGATGGGGTTTGATATGCCTAATGAAGGGCAGCAGCTACACAGAGACTTATCGTTACAACATTTGAGGCTTTTAGAAAATGTTGGAGAGCGAGATGTGAAAGAAGCCTTGAACTCATTGGAGGAATTACCTCTAGATGATACTTCCTACTATCTCAAAATTATTGCTCCTCTGATTCTCTGCCACCGAGTTAGTAACTGGGAGACCTATAAATGGGTCGCTTTGGAAATTGTGAATTATGCATTCGAAAATGGGAAGTCTGAAATTACTGCTTTTGGTTGTTTAGCCTTAGCAAGGTATATGATTACTCGATATGAAGATATCAGAATTGCTCATGAATATGCCAAGTTTGCCATTACTGAGATCATGAAGTCAGACGATGATCTTTTTATCAATAATTTTCACTCAGATTATGCTTTTACAATACTTCCGTGGATAGAAAAGACAGATGTTTGTCTTCAGCATATTAAAGATTACTTCAATTATGCTAAAAGATCAAATGATAATTTTTCTGTCAATCGAGATGTGAAAAGATATTATCAGTTACTTCTATTTAATGGTTATAATAAAGAAGAAGCTTTAAAGCTTACTTTCTCTGAGTTATCAGAAGGGAAAATCGAAATGTTCCCTCAAGTAGAGGAAGTGTTAGATTACTTTCAATTGGAAAAAATTACCGATCGTTCCAATCTTGAAAAAGTAATTATGGTGATAGACAGTGAGCCTGAAATGTATGAAGGTAATCTTTTACATCCTGCACTTCTATTGCTCAAAGCTGTGCAGATCAATAATGATCATGTTCAAGATGAGGGTTCTTTAAGGAAAATATTGGATCGATTTAAATATTGGGCAGGTTATTCTCCAGATATATTTAATGTTTGGGTAGCATTTGTTGAAGCAGAGTGGAGGTATTTCAAGAAAGAATATACAGTAGCTCAAGGTTTATATGATAAAGCACTTGACTTTGTTAATAGTAATAAGAATGACTTGAAATGCTTAATCGCATTAAGAAAGCTTGCTGTCTTTTATCAAGCGAAGGATAGTGGGATTGATACCAAGCAATTGTACCAGAATACTTTGGATATGTACACATCTTTTGGAAATACGAAAGCAATTGAAACATTGAAATCAAGATTTCAGATATCAGAATAAATAAAAAAGACCTAGAAACATCTAGGTCTTTTTTCATCTCTATATCTAAGTGTACCACCCAGTAATTATTTTGATAAATCAAATTTTAGCCCTAATTGTATTCTTGCATTGTAGTATTCACTTTGCATAGTGTACTCTTCAGAACCTTGATAGTATCTAAGTGGAGTGTTAAGAAGATTGTTGCCTTCAACATAAAGGCGTAGTTTTTCATTAAATGCATAAGACGCATTAGCATCTAAGAATAATTGCTGATCGTAATATCTGTCTTTGAAAGCCTCGTCTGATAATTCGTCTAAATAAGCAGCAGTGTAGTTTAAAGAAATTCTAAAGCTGAATTTTTGAGAATCAAATGACAATGAGCCGTTTACTGTATGAGGTGCAGTACCAGGTAAGGCTAATGTTTCATCCTCTCTTTCTTCAATACCTAAATCTTGAATTTCTGAATGAGTGTAAGTGTAGTTGGTGTATAAAGCAAATCCTTTTAATGCTCCCGTGAATGGATATTGGAATGCCACTTCAGTACCTAATAAGCTAGCTTTTGCACCGTTTCTAGGTTGAGAATATCTATCATAAACATTTCCGCTAGCAGGATCTTGGTAGTTTCTTGCTTGATAATCATAAATGAAATCATTCAATGTTTTTTGGAATACACCACCTGATAGAATACCTACATTTTCGAAATAATGTTCAGCCATAAAATCGAAGTTCATAGAAGTAGTAGGTTTTAAGTTGGGGTTACCTTCCGATAACTCATTGTCTTCTCTTGAAATTGATCTATAAGGTACCAAATCATAATACCTAGGTCTAGCCAAAGTATTTGTCCAAGCAGCTCTTAAGATAGTGTTCTCATTGATATTGTAACGTGCTTGAACGTTGGGTAAGAAGTTCGTATAGCTGTTAGTACCTTCAATTGTTTTAGTAGCTGAAGGATCAAAGTCTCCTTCTTCATTAAATTCAATTTGGTATCCTGTATAATCTACTTGAGTATTCTCGATACGAGCACCCACAATAAAGAACCATTTTGTACCAACACTTTGCTTTAACATGGCATATCCGGCAGAGATTTGTTCTTTCGCATTGTAATTGCCACCGAGGTATTCTTCAGGTAGATCTGTAGCTTCGAATAATGAAGTATTTGTTAGATTATATTGTCCTAATGCAGTAGCATCAGTAAAGTTACCAGATGTGTAATTTCCCGCTAAGAAAGGATCTCTTGTTTGGTCTTTCATCGGTTGCAAAGTCATATTTCCAAAAGGAGCTTCGTCTAGTGGAGCATATTCCATGTATCCATTATTTCTTGACTTTTCTTTACCTCTATATCTACCACCAATCTTGATAATACTTTTGTTCTTTGTGTTATTTAAAGGTATTTCAAGGTTGATTTTAGCATTTTTGTCAAGTTCTTCAGTGTACTGTTGCTCTTGTGTGATTTCTTTTAAATCGAAATCCCCGTACTGCATACCTGCACCGTTATCATTGATATTTGGTTGGCGAGTACTAGTCAAGTCTTGTGATAAGCCAACATCTTTTTGTCTCCAAGAAATATAACGTTCGTGAGGTCTTTCTTCTGAAGCCTTTGCAAGTGTACCAGACCAGTCTAATTTAAAACGGTTAGCAAGTAAATGCTCACCACCAAGAGTAACATTATATGTTCTTTGATCTTCTAGTCTTGTATTCTTATTGTTGTTATCATCAAGTCCTCCTTTCGTTTGTCTTCTGATCTCAGCAGTATAAGAGCCATCGTCGTTCATTTCGATGTCTTTGTATCTTAATCTGTATCTGTTTTCTCTATCATCTCTATGATTGTAAATACCACTCACATAAATTTTAGAGTTAGTACCTAGAGTATAATCTAATGTAGTTGATAATGATCTTCTAATTCTGTGAACATCATAAGTCCTCACCTGGAAGTCTGTCATATAAGGATTGTTTGCATCATCCCATTCTGCTTCAATATTATGAGAACCTAGTTGATGATCGAAGTATGAACCTGAAACGATCACACCTAACTTATCATCAAAAAATCTATTACCTAATACGATTGCTCCATTTAGCATAGGCTTTTCAGTAAGAAAGTTGTACCCAGTTCCTAAAGTTCCTGATACTCTTAAATTGGAAGGAGCTGAACGTAATACTAGGTTAGCAGAACCACCAATTGCATCGGCATCCATATCTGGAGTTAAAGTCTTACTTACCTCGATAGATTGAATCATATCAGCAGGAATTAAGTCTAACTGTACTGCTCTTGTTTCACCTTCTGCAGAAGGAACGCGCTCACCGTTGATAGTAATTGCACTTAAGTCTGGTGAAGTACCTCTGATAAGGCCAAATCTAGCTTCTCCTTGGTCGTATTGCATTGTAATACCAGGGACACGCTTTAACGCGTCTCCTACATTTGAATCTGGAAATTTACCTACTTGGTCAGCAGAGATTACGTTGACAATGTTGTTTGCATTTTTTTGTTGACCTAATGCTTTGGCCTGTCCTTGAAGGTTTGTTCCTAAAATGACTACTTCATCACCAAGTATAAAGTTTCCTTTCATCTGAATACGTTTCAGATCTAGTTCTTGTCCAGCAGCTAAGTCGATTGTTTCTTTATAAGTTTCGAAACCTAAATAAGAGATTTCAATTTCTTGTTTTCCTTCAGGTACATTAACCAGTATAAACTTACCATTGTTGTCAGAAATTGTTCCTAGGTAACTAAGGCCTTTTACTTGAACAGTTGCTCCAATTAAAGGAAGGTCTGATTCATCTAATAAAAGACCTGTAATTGATCCTTTTTGAGCATAGCTAAAGTTTGCTATAAGTAAAAAAATGATAGAAAATAAAGAGTGCTTCATGATTGAAAATTTATGATAGTTGTTTGTTTCTAAATCATGATGCAAAACAATAACTTATATATTATTTGATGTTTGTTGAACTATGAACGTTATTTTATATATGGATCGAAAGAGAATAGACAGTGTTAATTTAATGTCTCTTTATTAAATGGATTGATAACCCTATGTAAAGAAAAAGCCAATCTTAAGAAAAGAAAGGCTTTCAAATGCTTTAGTATAAAGGGCTTTTATACTTTTACTACTTAACAAAGGTCAAACAGCAGAACGTATTCTTAGTACGTTCAACATTTTTAGTTATTAAATCAACCGTATTTATTAATAGATGTCTGTATATATCCTTTATTATCAATTCTTTATTGTATTATTTTTATAATTATTACTTTATATGTCTTCAATAATTGATTTGTAGGGTTATTTATTGTCTTCCGATAAAAAAAACAATAGCTTGCAAATACAGTTGGTTTACATACATACTCATTTTATTATCTATGAAAAAAGCATTAGGAATGTCTCCTAAGGCGAATGTTACTATTAAAAAGAAATCTAATTACCTGGACAAACTGATCATTGCCCAATTAAAAGAAGACAAACGAGAACAATATAATAGGTCCAAGTAGTAACCTTTAGAGACAAAAAAAGCGATCCATTAAAGATTTACCCTTTAATGGATCGCTTATTTATATATCTACTATTAATTAAAGTATATCTTGTCGCCTTCTTTAGCATCATCGTCTTTCTTCAGTTCATTTAACTTAAGAAGAGCCTTACGATCAATACCATATTTTACAGCAAGATAAGTGATAGTCTCACCTTCTTGAAGTATGTGATAGGACTCAGGAATTGTTTTTGGAAGTGGTGCAAGATAATAGTGAGTATCTTTAATTAACTTATCCTTCTTTCCTTCGTAATTATACTTTCTGATTTTACCTTTAGAAATACCTACTGCAGTAGCTAGTTCTGTTTGTGTCATTTCTTCATGTAGTATTACAGCTTTTACACCATTTACTAAAGCATAATCAAACTTCTTGTTTGTAGATTCGTCTGCAATAGGTAACACAAATGGGAAGCTATCCTGAATAGTATCTGAATAGAATTGGAAGATCGCTTTTCTATCTCTAGTCTTCCTAGGTTTTGCATATGGAGTTAAGCGAGCAACCAATTGATTGATTTCATCTGGTTTCGATTCGATCATTACAGAATATACCTTGTCTTCTGGAATGTACGAACTAGTAAGCCAAGTATTATTTTTTGTAAGTGTTGTTTCAGGTTGTCCTGTAAATTGAGATACTTGTGATAAAGTATAACCATTAGTCGGGAACTCGATCATCACTACATGACCATCATCTAAACCTACTTTGTCTTTAAATGCAAAGTAGTGAGCAAGATAATGTAACACATAAGGGTGTGTTTTTTCATTAATAGTAACCTGGTTGTAGTAGTTTAAGTTATTAGACTTAATATAGTTTCTAGCACCACCTAAACCATCATGATATGAAATCATAGAGTAAAACCAGTTACCTAAGTAATAGTAGTTCTTTGAAAGGTAATCTGCTGCACCAATACTAGCAGAAACAACATTCTTACGCTCATCAATTTTATTATTGATTTTCATGCCTCTTTCTTCGGCTGTGAAATCCTTAAACTGCCAGAAACCTACAGCTGGAGGAGTTGCATTAGAAATCGCATTACCATTTAAAAGTGATTCTTGTAATGCTAAATATTTGAATTCACCAGGAACCCCTCTGGCTAATAATTCTCTTTCTATATATGGGAAGTAAGAATTACATCTTTCCAATAATTCGTTGTAGTGTTTAGGCGAACGAGTTAGGCTATTGTATTTCACCATAATCTTATCCATTCCACCTTGAGTAATCACAACTTTTGAACCTAGTAGTTCAAATGAAGAGGGTATTGCTACCGTAGTTTTTGCCTGAGAGGAGAAAACAGTAATTAGGCAAAGTAATAAGAAGTTAATAAATCTTGTTTTCATAGAATGTTGTCTATAAACTTTGAATAGTTTGTTTTGATGCATTGTAGATGAAAGGCCATCAAAACAGGATTAAAATATAAATATACTTTCTTTTTAAAGGATAAAAAAAGCCAAGTTCCCGAAAATTGAAGAACTTGGCTTAATATACTCGTTAAAAATATGAATTATTGGTGTTTGCCAACTCTAGGTTTGTTGTCAAATCCAAATAGGTCGTTCAATGATAACTCTTGAACTTTTCCATATTCTTTAAGTGTTTTCATATCTAATTTATCTTTGTCGCCTACAACACAAACATTGTAGTTCTGACCTTCGATAAATTCTTTGTGGAATGCCATTACATCATCTACAGTCATTGTCTGTATAGCAGTATAAACGTCTTTTCTTACGTCATGGTCGTCACCTCGTTTTAATGCTGTTTCATAATTAAATAGCACCGCAGACTTTGTGATACGCTCACTTTCTAATTGACTCAAGATAGCCTTTTTAGCAGCCTCAAATGATTTTTCATTCTTAGGAGGGTGATCCAATAAAGATTTCATACCTGCCATAGCTTCTTTTAGTTTATCAGATTGAGTTCCGATATAAGCTAAGGTGTAATCATTTTTATTCTTCTCTGATGCTACTCCGTATTTACTGAATACTGAATAAGCTAAACCTTGTGCTTCACGCATTTCTTGGAATACGATCGCATTCATACTTCCTCCAAAGTACTCGTTGAAGAGTGTAGCAGCAGCAACCCTTTTCGGATCATATTTATCTCCTTTTGCTAAGAAGATCACTTCTGCTTGTACCATATCATAATGTGACCAATATACTTTTGGTTGATCAACATCTTTGATAAAGAATTCTTTACGAGTAGGTACAGGACTAAGTTTCGCAGGAACCTTATGTTCTTTATTTAAAGTAGTCACTACTTTATCTAAAGATTCCGGTCCGTAATACAATACTCTATGTTTCGTTTTTGTAAGACTATGAATACGTTCAATCAACTCTTCTGGCTTAATCAGGTCAAGCTCTTTGTTTGATAAAGCATTGGTTAATGGGTTGTTTGCTCCATATAAACCATAATTCATCAAACCAGAGAAAAGGATTGCTCCTTTGTTTTTCTTAGTATCCTCACGACTTTTCTTCTCATTAGCGATCATATTTTTTAATACCATATCGTCAGCTTTGGCATTATTTAATAGATCTTCGAATAATTGAATTGCCGGAACCATCTGTTCAGTAAGACCATTCAATGAAACATATACTTGGTCAGCACTTGTATTTACATTAAAGCTGGCACCAAGTTTATAGAATTCTTGTTTGATCTGTGCAGAAGACATTTTATCAGTTCCTAAGAACTCTAAGTATTGAATGGCAGTACTTAGTTTAGGGTCTGTATCTTTTCCGACATTAATGATATAATAAAGTTCGAAAAGATCATTTTCTTCATTCTTTTTGTAGCGAACAGTAATATCACTGTTCATTTTATCTTCTTTGATATCTTTACTGTAATCCAAGAAAAGAGGAGATAATGCACCTGGCTTTTGAGCTGCAATTTTTTGGAAGAATGTAGATTCTTTACCTCTATTTAGTTCCACCTTAGTAATTGAAGGCTTCTCTACTTGCATCTTATTAGGGTCTTCTCCAACTCTCTTGTAAACAACTACATAGTTGTCCTTATAGCGTTCTTGAGCGAAAGCCATAATTTCTTCTTTTGTAATTGTCTGCATTACATCGATATCATCAATATAATTTGCCCAATCAATATTTCTTGTAAACGCCTGAACAAAGGCATCCGCTCTTGCAGAGTTGGACTCAAGCTTCTTAATTTCAGATTTTTTGAAGTCGTTGACGATGGCTTCTAATAACCAATCTTCGAAATCACCACTCTTTAATTTCTCAATTTCGCCAAGTAATAATTGTTGTGCTTGTTCCAAAGTCTGACCTTGACGAGGAATTGCATATAAAGTATGAACAGTGTAGTCATTGAATGGATAGACAAAACTAGATGCATTCAATACTTTTTGCTGTTGATTTAAGTCTAAGTCGATCAATCCCGCAGAGCTGTTTGCAAGGATCATATCACAAAGTTGTTCTTTAAGAAGGTCTCTTGAATCTGATTTTAAACCAGGCATTCTGTACCCCATAAATACCATCCCTGTTTGTGGACCGTAAACTTCCTTTACGATAGGCTTTGTGATAGGTTTTTCTTCCTCGTAAGTAAACTCAGGGATATCACCTGGTTTCCAATCACCAAAGTATTTATTAACCATTGCGATTGTTTTATCGGGATCTAAATCACCACTCAAACAAATTGCAATGTTATTTGGTCTATAATAGGTGTTGAAGTATTTCTTGATCTCTGTAATTGAAGGATTCTTTAAGTGGTCAATTGTACCAATTACAGTCTGTGTTCCATAAGGGTGATTAGGGAACATCGATGAGAACATAGCCTCAAATACTTTTCTCTGGTCGTTATCTAAAGATCTGTTTTTCTCTTCATAAACAGCCTCAAGTTCTGTATGGAATAAACGAGGAACGATTTCTTTAAATCGATCTGATTCAATTTCCATCCAACGTTCTAATTCATTGGCAGGGACATCGTTTACATACACAGTTCTATCATTAGTTGTGTAAGCATTTGTACCTGTGGCACCGATCATTCCAATCATTCTATCATATTCATTGGCGATAGAATATTTTGAGGCATCATTAGATACCTGATCGATCTTTTTATAATACTCAGCTCTTTCCCCAGCATCAGTTAATGTTCTGTAGTGTTCGAACATATTTTCGATACTATCTAAGTATACTTTCTCTGTGTCCCAATCTAGTGTTCCAAAATGAGAAGTACCTTTGAACATAATATGTTCTAAATAGTGTGCTAGGCCTGTAGCTGTAGCAGGGTCATTTTTACCACCAGCTTTAACAGCAATGTAAGTTTGTACTCTAGGTGCGTCTTTGTACTCAGACAGGTAAACTTTCAGACCATTTTTAAGAGTATAAATTCTAGTTTTTAGAGGATCATTTTTGACATATTCATAGTCAAATTCAGACGATTTTTGCGGGGCTGAACATCCTCCTGCAATCAGAGCACCAGCAATCAGAACTGATGCCACAGCAGATTTGTAAGTCATAATGGTTTTAAGATGATGATTAGTATAATTTAAATTAAGAGAAAAGTGTGTTTTACCGGTAATAATAATTTGACACTGATAGTTAGACACAGGTAAAACAATCTTCTTTAAATGTGAAATTAGCAATTATTTTAAAATATATAATAACATTAAAGAAAACAGACGTTAAGTAATCTTAATTTTCATTTTACCCATAATCCAATATTCAGTAAACAAGAACTTTTCACACAGAATAATTTCCTTTTATATTTTTTTGGTATATATGTGTTTATAACCATGAAACACACATACATCAATGAATCAAGCTATAGACTATCAAAGTATTATTAATGAGATCTATCGAGACCTAATGTTTGAAGAAGACTTCGGACAGATAGCGACTTATATTCCAGAACTAGCAAAAGTATCGCCTAACAAGTTTGGAGTTCATCTTTATACCCACGATGGTTTCAATTATTCAATAGGTGATGCAAGAGAAAAGTTCTCTATTCAAAGTATTTCAAAAGTCTTTTCCTTGTCAATTGCATTATCCTTGTTAGGACCAGCTTTGTGGAAAAGAGTAGGGGTAGAGCCTTCTGGTACAGCTTTTAATTCGATAGTTCAATTGGAATATGAAAAAGGGATACCTAGAAACCCTTTTATTAATCCTGGTGCAATTGTGGTTGCAGATCTATTGGTGACTTACCTCAAAGATACAAAGAAAGAATTTCTCGAATATATAAGAGCGCTTACAGGTGTAGATACCATTGATTATGATAAAGATGTAGCGAAGTCGGAACAACGTTCTGGTTATAAAAACTCTGCTCATGTAAACATGCTAAAGTCTTTTGGTAATATTAAAAATGATGTTGAAGAGGTGCTAGATTTTTATTATCATCAATGCTCTTTATCAATGACTTGTGAAGAATTAGGTAAAGCATTCCATAAGTTTTCGGATACAAATTCCGTTTTTTCCTATAATGGTATTCACCTTTCCCAAAGCCAGGTAAAAAGAATTAATGCTATCATGCTGATGTGTGGCTTTTACGATGAGTCCGGAGAATTTGCTTTTAAAGTGGGTTTACCAGGAAAGTCTGGAGTAGGAGGTGGGATTGTAGCAATACTGCCCAATAAGTATACGATTTCGGTTTGGAGTCCGAGGTTAAATAACAAAGGTAATTCGTATATGGGAGTTAGGTTTCTAAAACAATTCACAACACGCACTAATCAGTCAATATTTTAAAACCTAATAGTTATTAACCATATTGTGAGATCATTTTTTTTTAATTCTCAAGTCTTTAAACTTACGGCTTAATTTAAGCTAATTACTAAATATGATATATTTCCAACTATTTTATAGCTTCTTTAAAATAGGGTTATTCACTTTTGGAGGAGGTTATGCAATGGTGCCTTTATTAGAAAAAGAACTCATTGATAATAAGAAGTGGCTCACGAATGAAGAGCTGCTTGAGATTATGTCTATTGCACAGATGACGCCTGGAACTATTGCTATCAATGCTGCGACATTTGTTGGTTACAGAGAAAAAGGATTCCTCGGAGGGATTATGACGACTGCGGGAGTAATAGCTCCTTCATACCTTGTCATCACTATCATCTACCATTTATTTGATGAAACATTTGAACACCCTATTGCTCAAAAAGCATTTATGGGAGCAAGAGCTTGTATTGTGGCTTTAATAGGTCATTCAGTTTGGAAAATGTTCAAAGGTAGTGTGACTGATAAATATGGTTTAGGGATTTTTCTAATTGCATGCCTTTTACTTTTTGTTTTCCACATTCATCCAATATTATTAATTATCGTTGGTGCAATGTTAGGAGTAGGCTTATATGTTGCTTTACCAAAAGAAATGAAAAACTTATTGAAATAGTATGGAAGCATTATCATTAGAAGCAATTCAGGAGTATTTTGATCTATTTATTACGTTCTGTAAGATAGGTTTTTTCAGTTTTGGCGGTGGGTTAGCCATGGTACCATTATTTGTTGTAGAGTTTCAAAAACAAGGGTGGATGGAGCCAGATCAATTTTATAATGTACTATCCTTGGCACAGATGACCCCTGGAGCTATTGCAGTAAATTCGGCAACCTATGTGGGCAACCAAGCAGGGATAAGTGTAGGTGGTAGGTTGGGAGCGATTATCGGAGGTGTTTTTTCTACTTCTGGTTTAGCAACACCTTCTGTTGTATGTATAGTGGCATTATCTGAAATCTTGAAAAAGTTAAAACAAAATAAATGGAAGCAAGCCTTTTTCTTTGGTATCAAACCGGTAACGATTGCCTTGATTTTATTTGCAGGATGGAAGATTGCTGAAAGTACTTTCTTTGATATTGAGATAGATAAGGTTCACTATCCTAGCATTGTATTATGCATAATAGTTGCTGTTATCATAAAATTCTTTGATAAAAAAATACATCCTATTGCTTTAATTGCTGTAAGTTCAATTCTTGGAATAGTATTATTTTGATATAAACTAGCATAAAAATACTAATAATTGTCCCCTCATCTGACTTCTTTAAATTTTACCATTTATAAATCTATTCTCTTTTGTAAATTGTAAAAGCTTAATCTAGCCACAACAAACTGAATATGACTCCTCGACTAAAAAGCATCTGCTATTGGTTACTGCTATCCCTACTAACTTTTCTTGTTTCATGCGAAAAGGAAGAGCCTATACAACAGGGGACTATGACTATTTCTTTTGATCCACAAGAAGTAGCTAACATTGCTTTGTCTAATCTTTCTTTACAGATTTATGATGAGTCTGGAGAAAAACTAATCGAGAGTTACAATCGATATGCTGATATCCCTAAAGTGGTCACTCTTAATGAAGGGAAGTATACCGCTCTATTTTTCAATAATCAAAACTCAAATCAACCTAACTTTTATAATCCATTTTATTACAGTAGTGAGTCATTTACTGTATTACCCAATGAAAACTCTTTGGTATACTTTACATCGAAGCTGGAAACAAAGAAGATTAACATTCAATTGAGCCAAGATGTAGTAAACTTATATGAAGATGTTGTTATTGAGATTTCTGATGAATTCGGTACACTGTCTTTCTCAACAGATGAGATTAGAACAGGCTATTTTTTAGGTGAAGAATTTTATGTCAATATCATCTATAAAGACCAAGGTTTTGAGCGATTTAATGTAGATACTTTAAGGTCTATTAGTACTGAAGTGATTAACCAACTGGCAATTAAAAGAACCGGTGAAGATCAAAACTCAATGGTACTACCAGAGTATCAGCAAAAGTTTATGGACATTGGAGATGCACAGCCTGTAGGTAGTTTTTCTATTCTACCTTATGCGGTGAAAGGTATGGCAACAGAAATGCTTTTTACGGAAGATGAAAATGTGGAATATATCTCTTACGATTTTGGAAATGGAGCAGGTCTTATCGTTACATCTTCATTAAATGATCCCTTAAGTTATACTTACAATGCTGGTGGACTTTATTCGGTATCGCTAGTAATTGTAAATGGATATGCTAGAGATACGTTAGCAGCTCAACAAATAGAAGTCTTGCCTGCGGAAACTTTATTGTCGCAAGACGTTGTAGGCGATAAGAAAGTTTTTGTTGAGGTAGATGGTACCAATAATAAAGTAGACGAGTTTATCTACAATTTTGGAGATGGAAATATTATAATTTCTAATAATGATACTTTGACTCATCACTATGTTAATCATGGAAATTATAATATTGATGTTTCGATGAAAATTGATGAACAAGTATTACCGTTGGAAACGAAATCAATTGAAATCACTCCTGATTGTCAAGATGAACTGATTTTATTACTTGCTGGCGGTTGTGATAGTGAAGGGAAAACATGGAAGTTATCTGTTAGCGAAGGTGCAATAGGTATTGGAGATGAAGCTTCGGAATCATCAGACCTATATACAAGTAACAGTGGATATTTCATTGGTAATAACGTAGAAAATAGAAGTTTTGAAAATTCATTAGCTTCTCGATTTACATTTACAGCTACAAGTGAAGATCAATTTACAGTAGCAGTAAACGCAGATTACCAGATAAACCATTGGAGCTTGAGTGATTCTGAAGAAACAGTTGAGTTTGAAACTCTTTATTCGGGTCCGAAAGTATTTAATTTTAATTATACTGTTGATAACGGTAAAGATGTAATTTCATTTACTGATAATGGTTATTTAGCATATTATGAAGAGTACAACTCTTTACCAATAGTAAACTATGAAGTTGTTTCAATTTCTGAAACAGAACTCTATTTAAGATACTTGATAGAGTATGAAGGTTTGGTTAGTTATAGATACATTAAATATGTTCAAGAAGATGTAGTCGAAGAAGTTGAACTTGATACACCTTTAGAGGAAAGAAGCATTGATTTTCCTTTCAATAATAATTTAAATGGAACTGTTGGAGATGAGGAATTGTCCTTTCAAATCAAGAATATCGATGGAGAATTCGTTTTAAATCCAAATAACACACAAGAAAATGTGTTTTCTTATGGTAAAAATGATAATATTATTCATTATATTTATCTTCAACTAAATCACCGATTAGACCTTTCATCAAGAAACTCTTTTAGTCTGGATGTATATTTTCCCTCTACAAATGACTATCAAACTATTGGTCTTCATGAAGATTGGAGTGATACCGACGGAAGTTTAGACCCAGTCGTATCAATAAAACTTGGAAACTCCAAAAAAGGTGAATCATCTTGGGACACATATGCTGCTGTATCTCAAGTAGTAAATCAGTCTGATCAATGGGAAACGATCACTTTTACATTCTCTGAATTTGAAGTGACTGACAAGTCTACAGGAGAAGTCATTTATAATGATGTATCCGAAGCGACAGATTACGATCAGATAATTATTCAATTAGGCGGAGAAGGACATGCTCGGCCAGGCACATTTTTTATTAAAAACTTTACTTATTATGAAAGTCAATAAACTAACCATCATTTTAGCCGGATTGTTACTATCAATTGTAAGCGTAGGACTACTAAACGTTGGATCACACCCATCCATTCCAGTAATGATGTGTTTAGGAGGCGTAATTTCAGCCTTCTATTACTCGATGTATTATAATCATAAGTCGATTAATTAAAATAATCTCTATCTACTTTCTAAGTGGAGATAAACCTTAGAAAGTAGATAGAAAAACAAAAGACAGTTCATAGACTGCCTCCTGTTTATACTGTGGATTTATTCTTTACCAAATAAAATAACCTACACTCAATAGGTATTGATTGCTTTCAATACTGTTACTTCCAGTTATAATATTAGCTCCTCTTTGGTATTTTAGGTCGACTGTAAACTTCTTGATATCAGCACCAACACCTGCTTGCCAGCCCCAACCAAAATCATTTAATTCTAAATTACTGTCGAAATCCGCAAGGTTATCTCTAACGGTTTTTTGAGCAATTACACCCCCAAAGCCTCTTACAGCGATTTCTCCAAGGCTGAAACGAGCACCTAATAAAATAGGAACTTCCACTCTATTCGTAATTAATTCTTGCTCAACATCATTGTATGATAATGTGCTTCCAGCATTAGTATAATTTGCCTCAATTTGTGTATATATGGGTAGTACAGGAATATTTGCTCGTAACATTATACCTCCTTCCCAAGATTGTCTTGTATCTGTATTAATTCCATGATTACCACTGATTGAAAAATCAGACATGCCTACAGCAGTTTTAACACCAAAATTTAAGAGTTTGTCTTGTGCATTAGCAAATTGATAAAACGACAAAGAACACAGGATAATAAAAAAGATTTTTTTCATTTTGTAAGATGATTAATGATTAAAAATAGGTTCATTTAGGACGTAAAAAGCCAGGCCATAAATTATATGGCAGAAATTTTACTAGAAAATGATGATTTATATAATAAGCAGACTTATAAGTCTAGCCACTCTTTAAATGCTTTTACTCGGTCTCGACTAACAATGATCTCTTCATCAGGTGCATTTACCTCTACTTGCAATCTAGAATTGAACCATGTGTTGATCTTAGAAATACTATTTACATGAATGATGTATTTTCTGTTTACCCTAAAAAAAGTAGTAGGGTCAAGTTCAGTTTCCAAAGTGGTTATACTTTTGTCAACTGGGTATTTTCCATGATCAAACAGGTGTATAAAAGATAAACTGTCTTCATATTTGATGAATGCAATTTGTTCTATAGAAATACTTTTTAATTGATCTCCAATATTAATGAGAAACCTTTGTTTGTACTCCTTTTTATTCGTTGTACTTACATCTTTTAAAACCTTTTGATTGGAAGTCTGAAATAGGTTACCATAACTAATAAATTTGTCAATGACCCTTTTTATATCTTTTAAATCGTAAGGTTTTAGTACATAGTCGATACTATTTAGTTGAAAAGACTTTAAAGCATACTCACTGTAAGCGGTGGTAAAGATAATTGGTACATCCACATCAACAGTATCATAAATTTGGAAGCAATTACCATCACTTAATTCAATATCTTGAAAAATAAGGTCTGGAGCTTTGTTTTCCTGAAACCACTGAATACTATCTTCTACCGATTCAACCTTGTCAACGACATTTATTTGAGGATCATACTGTGTGATTAACTTTTCTAATCTTTGTGCAGTATGTATCTCGTCTTCAATGATCAAAACGTTCATAATTCGAATGGTTTAGGATAGGAAGTAAAATGCTAAATGTATCTTTAGTTTCTTTAATGTGAATATTTTCCTGAGCAATTAATAAATAACGTTGTCTGATATTTTCTAAACCTAACCCTGTGGAGTTTTCTTCTCCTGTTTCTTTTTTGTTTAGGTTATTGCTAACAATGATGTAGTTTCCTTCAATGCCAATAGTGATTTTTAATGGCTGTTTTTTGGATAACTTATTATGCTTAATCGCATTCTCAATTAAAGTTTGTAATGCTGTAGGTGGAATGTAAGTACTCTTAAAAGTTGGTTCATCTAAGTCTATCTGAAGATGAACAGCATCATTAAATCGTGTCTTGATAAGAAAAAAATAATCTTCAACGATATTCATTTCTGTAGACATTTCCACTAATGTATGTTGGTTTTGAGCGATAATATAACGTAAAGTCTTTGACAGTTTGATAATAAAGTCAGATGCTAAATTCTGATCAGTATGTACAATACTGGATAATACGCTTAGGCTGTTGAAAAGAAAGTGAGGTTCAATCTGTGCTTTTAATGCCATGTATTGAGATAACACTTTTTCCTTCTCTAACTCTTTAAATTGTAACTCTTGCTCTTTGTAATTAATGCTTTTTCTTAAATAAAGGTTGGTCATATAAATCATCATATAGATGATAGATAAGCCAAAGGTTAACTCTGGGTTGATAAAGCTTATTTCTTCCCAAAGGTGAGCATTATTATATATCGTTGCATCTCCCCACATATAGATATTATTGGAGATAAGTCCAATAGTGAGTGAATACAAAATATTTAAACCTATTTGTATACGAGTTTCTCCCGGGTAAATTCGTTTGTTAAGGTAACTAATAATATACCAGCAAAATAGCCAGAATGAAGTAAAGACCACTGTGAAAACAGCAGCTCTCTCATTCAAAGGGAAAAAGCCACTGAAACTTCTATCGAAGCCTTTTATGGTTAATTGTATTAAAAATACAATCAGTAGGCGAATGAAAAATTTCTGTAAAGGTGAAAACTTCATTGATTTTAATTTTTTTCAACACTACAAAGGTAAGTTACTGAAAAATCAAATCAGATGAATAATCTCTGAATTGTAGCATTTTCTGTTAAGCCGTAAAATTACACAGTTGAAATGTTAGAAACTCCATTTTAGTCTCCAGTTAATTTGAGAGCCGCCTTGGCCGTATTGAGAATCCTCTTCTCCAAAGAAGAACATACCAAAAACAAAAATTTCAAAATTGTCACTTAATGATGTCGTCGCATTACCACCAATATAATAAGAGCCATCATTACTATTAATAATACTATTTACACCTAACCTCGTTAAAGGGGTGAGCTGGTATTGCATTTCATTAAAAAAGGCAAATCGACCGAGTGAAAGTGTTTTAGGAGTTAATTGAAAGTTAGGGTCGATGGGACCGATAGCATCTGTAGCACCAGCACTATTGTAGATAGTTTCTGTATGTAAATACAATGAATTTTTGAAAGTATAGTCTAAAGATATATCCATTACAACAGAAGGTGATTCACCACTGTAATCAGGATAAAAGAATGTGCCTTCACCTTTAAAGCCTGCTCCTCCTATCTGCCCTTCCCAGCCCCAACCAAGGTTGTAGTTTTCTCTTACATAACCTGCAAGAAACTGGAAGTCATATTGCCATAAGTTTGTCTTAAACAGTGCTGCAGCATTGTAATACTCAAATTCATTGGAAGGAGAGAAGACGAATTCTATTGAACTTACCGGTCCTAGATAATTTCGGATTAGTATAGCATCAGCACCTGGTCTTTCTTCGTAGTCAAAGTCAAAAAATGAATAGGTGTTGAATAAGTCATTTGGGTTCCATACCATAGTCACTCCCCAGTTGATACGCTGTCTACCGACTCTTACTTGCCAATCTCCTGATGAATAGTCAAAATAAAAACGGTCAATTTGTGAGTTTAATACATATGAATTCCCATCTGTCCAATTATAAGACATATTGAATGCATATTGATCTTGACTAGCAAATTGCTGTGCATAATCTGGGACATATTGTGGACTTGCACCATACAATAATCGATTACGACCTTCTAATGCTAAAGTGATTTTATCTGAGGCATAATATTTAAAGTTTAAGCGATTGTGAAACAGGTTGTCAATAAACCACTCGTCATCAATGTCAGTGGGTAAACTTACTGTTTGCATAAATTTTAAGTAACCACTAGAGACAAAGTTTTCTTTGAATTTACTGGTTTTTACCTCATCATCTTGAGCAAAAAGTAGTGTTGGTAGTAAAAGTAAAAAAGGTAGTAAGCTTTTTTTCATTGTTGTAAGAGAAGTAGGCCAAGCACCCATAACTTAAGTCGTGGGTGCTTGGGTAGATATATTATTTAGCGTCAATAATTTTACCGTCATCAAATTGAATCACTCTTTTAGCTCTATCCATTACTCTTTGGTCATGAGTAGCGATCACAAAAGTGATATTTTCCTTTTCATTAAGGTGCCTCATGATATCTAAAAGGTCAGAAGTAGCTTTTGAATCAAGGTTGGCAGTAGGTTCATCTGCTAAAATCAATTTAGGTTTTGAAGCTAATGCTCTTGCAACAGCTACACGTTGTTGCTGACCACCTGAAAGTTTGGTAGGAAACTGCTTGCCTTTATCACCAATGCCAACAGCGTCTAATAACTCTTTAGAACGAGCAGCTCTTTCTGATTTTGGCTTTCCTTGCAATTCCATAATGAACTCTACATTTTCTTCTGCAGTGAGTACAGGCATCAAGGAGTAGTCTTGAAAAACAAATCCAATATGATCTCTACGGTAAGTAATCATATCAGCTGATGAACGATCATGAAGGTCAGTTCCATCAATTAAAACTTTACCTGATGTAGGTGTGTCTAATCCTCCTAGAATATTTAAGAAAGTTGTTTTTCCACAACCTGAAGGGCCAACAACAGCGGTAAACTCACCTTCTTCTATTTTTAAGTTCACATGATTTAAAGCGTGAACTGGAATTGTATCTGCGTTATATGTTTTGACTAAGTCTTTTATTTCGATCATCTTAGTATGAATTTAAATTTGGAAATAGAGTGATGCATTACTGCATTTTTTGATTTGATTATCCTTTGTATCTCACTGCTTCGGCAGGGTTTAATCGGATAGCTCTGAATGCAGGAGGTAAAGCAGAAACAATAGCTGTTACCAAGATCATAAAGAACAATGGAATGAAAGAATCAGGCATTAATGGATAGACCACATTGCTGAATCCTGCGATTGAACTTTCCGAATACTTTAGACCATGTTCACCATAATAGGTAATCAATCCTATTGATAATCCGGCACCAATTACACCTCCAATTAACGAGATATAAATTGTTTCTAAAACGATCATAGTAAACACTTTAGCTCTATTTAATCCTACAGCCATTAATACACCAAGCTCTCTAGATCTTTCCCAAATAGCCATTGTCATTGAGTTCAGAATACCGAAGCCTAAAGCGAAAAGTATGATACCCAAAATGATGTAACTGTTGGTATTACCAGTCTCCGCTAAGGCACTTAACTCTGGCATTATTTCCCTCCAAGTTTGAATGTTCAAGTCTTTTTTAGTGATTTCACTTTTAAGATGATCTCTTAAACCATTAGGTTTTGAGCCACCTTCAATTGATGTCATCGCTATTTCGTGAATAAACTTTTGCCCAGCATTTCTCCACATATCTTTGGATTGGGTAAAGACAACAGTCTTATCAAAATCGGGAGAACTCGTAGCAAAAATACCAGCTACTCTATAGGCAGTATTGACCATTTCATTATTAGGTCCCATATAGGCAATAACGATCTTCGAACGGATTTTTACCTTCAACTTTTTTGCTAAACTTTGCCCAATAACAATTTGATTTTTTCTTTTTCCTTTGAAATAATCTCCTTCAATAAGAAAAGATTGAATCTCTGTAACATCCTTTTCCTTATTGGGCTCCATGCCTATGATTTTGATTCCCTGACTATCGTTGGCAGATGAGGCCATACCATTGATAATAACTCTAGGAGAGCAACCTTTTGTCAATGAATCTTTTTCTGCAATTTTAACGATGGCCTGATAGTTAGGAATAGAATCTTTAAAGCTGTTGTTAACTTCAAATCCTGTTTTATGAATTTGTACGTGGGCTAAATCTGTGATCAAAGATTCTTGTACTTTCGATTCCATCATCCCTGTAATCAGGGCCATGGTGAATATCCCACCTAAAAGTCCAATAGCAATTGAGGCGATGAGGATACCACTTCTCATTTTGTTTCTCCAAACATTTCGCCACGATATTTTTGTAATCATCATTGTATTAAATGTTTAAGAGTGAATAGCTTCAACTGTTTTGATTCGAGATACATGAATCATAGGATAGATCGTACAGACGATCATGATAAAGGCCATCAATAGTGCTTGAGGCCAAATAATATCTAAACTTGCAGTAAATCTTAAGATAGGTTCCATTCCCATTTTAGCCATAGCATCACCTTTTGCACCATCGATGTGAATAGGGTGATTTTCCATGTACAATAGGATAGGGAAGCCAGCAACAATAGAAGAAACGATGCCTATTAAACCAATAAATAATGATTCTTGTAAAAGCATACTGTAGATTTTAGACTTCACCATACCTACTGCTGTAAGAATACCGAATTCTCTTTCCCTTTCGATTGTCATCATTAAAATGGTACTGAAAATTCCAAAAGCAATAACGATATATAAGATATAGATCATGATCTTTCCACCTTCACGGTCAGTGTTAATCATATTGACCATCTCAGGTGATAATTCGTCCCAGCTCATTACCTCAAATTTTGCTTTGTCAAGGCGGTCTCTCAGTTCAGTTACTGTTTGATCAATTTGTCTTGTGTCTTTGATATTTAGAATATATGCGTTCAGCATATTGGGAGCGGAAACAAAATATTGAACATTAGGCAAAGACATATATACTACTTGATTGTTCATTTGTGGGTTGGGGTGCTTAATAATCCCTTGAATTTTATATAATTCAGCGGCACTAGCTCCATGGTATCCTTGACCAAGTAAGGCGAGTGTATCATTCACAGAGATTCCTAAATACTTGGCTAAACCTTCTCCAATGATAATGTCTTTACTATCATTAGAAAGGTAAGTTCCCTTTACCATTTTTTGAGAAAGGCTACTTAATTGATCTTCACCTTCAGGTTCTGTACCCACTATCATTACACCTTTAGTAAGTGTGTCGGTAGCAGCCATTCCATAGGTTTCTAATCGACCAAAAACTCCTTTTACATTTTTATCTGATAGTATTTTGTCTCTAGTGTCTTTGGAATCTTCCATCAATTTATTGATAGATTTATCATTCCAATATCCTTCTTGATGTACTTGAGCATACCCCATATAGAATCTTGCAGCAGTATCAATCATCTGTCCATAAGATCCTTCTTGAAGGGAACGCATCAAGATCGCCAAGATAACAGCGAAGAAGATGGAAGAAATACTCGTAATTGTTCTACGCTTACTTCTCCAAAGATTTCGCCATGCAATTTTAGTAATCATGGTAATCGTTGCTTTAAATTATCTAACTCTTTTCATGTTTTGTTGTGTGAAGAAATTCTCGTTGATCTTCTGATTGTATTTCGCTTCATTATAGATCATCACAGTTTTCTTACCTTCTTCATCAGCGGGTACCATTTCCATTCTTGTAGGCATTGTTCTACCTCCCATTTCTTTCACATCAAAGCAGTTCAAAGTATTGACTAAGTACATATCTTCATCATAATTTTCTACTTTGATTTGGTTGTAAATGCCATCAGTTGTTACCCAGACTAATACCTTACCCCAAACAACAGCTGCATCTTCATGTGGAATCATTTCTATTTTATAGCACTCAAGCCCATGAACTGTTTCTTTGCCTAGTAATTTATGGCTGTAGTCTTTTACAACAGAAGCTCCTTTCATTAAATCATCATTGGTAAAGTCTGAGCCCATCCAAGCTTGAGACATCATAGAGGGAGAAATCTTAATAGTACGTTCAATACTTGGTGTCCATGACCACATCTCTTTGTAGCGTTTTAATGATGAGGAACCTTTATCTTTTGCAGGAGAAGTGACCAATACTAAGAAAAAGTCATCTGTGCCTTTAGACCATGATTTCATCTGCATGGTTCTTGTCCAATCCGGTCGGATAACTTTCATGGTCATATTGATATAGCTACTTTGTCCTCTCTGTTGCTCTTGCATTTTTGCAATAATCTCTGAAGCAGTTTCTTGTGCTACAATGGGGAAGGGGAAGGATACAAGATAAAATACTAGGGTTATTAATGCTGATGTTAATCGTTTCATAATTATTTAGTGGTGATTGATTTATATATTTGATCGTAAATTATTTCTAGTTTTTGATTTGGAGAATCATAGATGTTGGCAGAAGATAATAAGCCATGTCCTTCTGTACATGTTGTTATTAATAATGCTGTATTTTCTGGATCGACATCCTCTCTGATAATCCCTCTCTCTATTTCTTTTTTGATACAGTCACTAAGCTTTTGTTTGAATTTTTTAAAGTAATTCCTTGACATAGAGAGGATTTTCTCATCATTTCTGATAGAATAAAGCATATTGAGATACATTTCGAAGAAATTGTCATTCCCTTCATTTATCCTTTTGATTGCTTCATCGAACTGTTGTAAAATCATTGATAATGCATCTTTTAAGGACATGTCTTGTATGGGAAGTTTTACAACATTGTTAGACATGTCTTCCCAATAATAATGGATGCAAGTTGAGGTGAGCTCTTTCTTGTCTTTGAAATGATGGTAAAATGCACCTTTTGATAATCCCGAAGCTTTAATGACTTCATTAAGAGATACTTTATTAAGTCCTTTTTCTTCAAAAAGCTGTAGTGCTACAGTAATAATATGCGTTTTAGTGTCTTTTTCCATAGATAATATTCAATAGACCGACTGGTCGGTATGTGAATGTAGTAATATATTTTTTTAGAACAAAATCTTGTAAATAAAAAAGCCACTTCCTTTTCAAGAAGTGGCTTTTTTAATCAGAATATGATATTTATTAATTAAAAACTGGTACTGGCTCAGCTTTTAAAGATTCTGTATTAAAGTTGTTGATAATACTACCATCCTTACGAATTGTAATGTGATCTTTAGTACAGTTCACTTTGTATTCGTGTTTTTCTATTTGGATCGTGAAGTTATTATCATCTAATGCTTTGAAAGTATAGCCTTTATCTGATTTGAATTCAGATAATAGAACATCTTTATAGTAGATACCTACCCACTTTTTGTTGTGAGGCTTCACTTTAATGTCATGCTCATCTCTGAAGTTCTTAAGTGCATACTTTTTAGTATCATGTGATTGGAAGTACTTAGGGTCAATCTTAAATAAGTATTCACCGTCAAATGCCCAATCATGACCTTTTTTAATATCGTTTAGGTGAAGCCAAGAGTAATAATCATTCTTGATTGTATATTCCTCTTCTAATAACTGAGCTTCTTTAATAATTTCACTTGTTAAATCGTCTCTAGACTTAATATCCTCAACGTTAGACATGCTGTGTTTGTAGTGATTATACACTAAAAACTCTTCATATACAGTCATTTTGAATGTATTTGATTCAGCTTCTCCTTCTTCATCTTCTTCAACAACAGTAGTTGTTTCTTCGATTTTTACACCTCTTTCGTCCACAGGTACCACTTCGATAACATCTGGTTCTTCTTCAGGCTCAGGAGGAGTAATAGGTTGTTGGTCTACAACTACAACTTCTTCTTCTTTAGGTTCTGCTTCTTTAGCTCTAGCAACTCTTCTATCAAAAATTACAGGGTTTGTGTATTGAATATGTCGTAAAGTAACAGAAGAAAGAATTACGTTATCTTGTTTTACAGCAATATATCCTTTGTCTCCAGGTTTGTAGGGTAATTCTATAACATCACTTCTTTTATTAATATCAAAAGCAGTTCTATTGTTGTTGATGAAACTTACCAATTCAAGATTGTCGGTATTGGTAATGTTATCTACAAAAGCGTAATATTTGTTGTCTTGTTCTTTGATTAAAATAACACCATCCCATTCTTTAGAGCTGGAGTGAAATGCAAATGAAGACAAGAGTATTAGGCCTGTTAGTAGATTAATATACTTTTTGTAGTTCATTTTTGTATTTAGTAATTCAAATTGAATGAAATCTTTAAAGAATAAATAGTTTTACTGTTTAAAAAGTTAAAAACAAAAGTAATTAAAAAAAATAGATATTCAGTTATTTTACCTTTGTGCAAAGTAAAAATAAAGATCTAATGTTGGTAATAAAACTGATTCTCAGTTTTTATTGTCTTTTTATTAATTTTATGTAAAAGTTTCTCATTTTCTTTTACTATTAGATATTTATTATCTGAATATAAGGTGTATATATGCTCTCCTGTCTTGATTTTAAGCATATTGTCATTTCTCATTTGAATTGAATATGAGCTATTTGATTTAAAAGCAATGATCTCATGGTCTTCGAAATAGATTCCCAAAAGCTTTTTACTATG
The DNA here is from genome assembly GCF_947387565.1 of Flammeovirga sp. SubArs3. Taxonomy (NCBI): domain Bacteria; kingdom Pseudomonadati; phylum Bacteroidota; class Cytophagia; order Cytophagales; family Flammeovirgaceae; genus Flammeovirga; species Flammeovirga sp. SubArs3. Next base: position 587,330 of record NZ_CANDOA010000002.1, read on the forward strand.
AGGTTTAATAAAGATTTTTTCATGTTTAAGAAAGTCTGTAACTGATGGTTCATCTTTGTATTTAATCTTGAAATAATTCTTTTTTATTTCAAATAAATACTCCCCGTCAAAGGCGTATTCAAGCTTTTTTCTTTTATGCTCAAGATGTAACCAACTATTGTGATCTTTCACCACATAATATTCTCCATCAAACATTTTGGCATCTTTTTTTAGAGATACCCCTTCTCTTGTAGGTTGTTTATTGTTCTTGTAGCTAGGGTAAAGTGAACTTTGAATAATCATTTCAAACTTAGAAATATTACTCTGTTTTTTCATTTTCTTAGCTCCTCTTGTAGCATAAAGCTTTGTTTCATCTTCATCAAGTATCTCAGTAGTAGATGATGCATACACAGCATTTGATCGTTTTAACTTTTTGCCAACGGGTTCTCTATCTTCTTTTAATGAGAAGCCTTGATTTGCCTTTGAAGCAAGCATAATATCTTCAGCTTCACTTCTTCTTGCTATCTGCTTGTAGGGTATTGTAGAATATTTTCGGGAAGTGAAAATATGACCAGATTTTTTATCCATTGAATTCATGATTGTCACCCTTGCTGATAAATAATATTTATTGGCCGACATGATATCATGTAATTTTACTGAAGAGACAATAAAACCAAGCTTTTTTACCATGATAAAGCCAGAGGCTTCTTTATCCTCTGTTATAGTTACAGTTAATGTTCTGCCATAATCTCTAACAGAATGTTTTATTGTTTTACCATTAATATTAGCTAAAATAATAAGGTCATCTATTTGTTCTGTTTTATCAATAAAAGCAGTGATTTGATTATCAGTTTTATTTGCCAATAATATTCCATCCCAAAAAGGACTTTTAGGGTTTACAGCTTTGACGTTAATGGATATAAGTAGTAACTGTGTTAATAGTAATATCTTTAATTGAATAGGTCTTTTCATTAGGTAAGAATCTCATTTATAGTACTTTATTAACGTGTGTTAGCTAAATTTTATTGCAAGATTGAATCGTTTTGTTAGTTACTCACAAGTTTATATCTGAATAGTTATATAATGCTAGGTTTTAAGGAGGATCATTTTATGGTGTAAGAAAAAAGGACTACTTGATATTATTACAAGTAATCCTTTCAATATTATAATTTTAAAGATCTATGCTGGATTAACGTTATCGAAGTTTGGCTTATCTCCAGGATTTTGTCCAATCTCATTAGTGATGATATCAACAATTTCTTGTACTGAAGCCTCTTGTGGAAACTGAATTGGCTGTTTGATTTTTACTTTCAATTTAGTACCACGCTTCTTGAATAATAATCCTTTCTTATCAAATGCTCTTCTAAAGCCATCAATCACTATTGGTACTACAATAGGGTTGTAACTTTTAATGATATTACCTGTACCTTTTCTTACTGGAGCATATGGACTAGTTGTACCTTGTGGGAAAGTAACTAACCAACCTTGATCTAATGCTTTCTTAATTTTAAGTGGAGCATTAATATCTGCAGATCTTTTAACGTCTTTACCTTGTGCCCTCCAAGAACGTTTAACAGTTACGGCACCAGCTAAAGAGAAAATCTTTGGAATAATACCGCTTTGTTTCATTGTTTCTTCCGCTGCAACATAATATGTATTCACTCTTGGACTTAACATATAAATAGGGAGAGGTGCTACACCTTTTTTAAAACCCCACTTTGCACTTGCGAAAATATGGTAGAAAGAAATAACGTCTGTATAATATGTTTGATGGTTGGAAACAAAAAGAACATTATTTTTAGGTAAGTCTTTTAATATTTCCATTCCTTCAACTTCTAAGTTGTTATGTAACTTAAGTCTTGGGTAAGTTAATGCTGCTAGTGTACCAATAAGCATTCTCTTTAAGAAAATGACATTACCAAAATTATCACGTCTTATTAATTGAAATTTTTTCTTTTTATTGGTATCCTGACTACTCGCTTCATCAAATACTTCTGTTATCTTCTTTGGATCTTTACTATTTTCTTTCATTATCAATATTATATATCTACCTGATAGTGTTGCTATTCAGACAGTGTTCTATTACATATACTCTATTTTTAAACGACTAGTTTAAAAGTTTAATAAAATTAGGATGAACACAAAAATACAAAATATTCTTCCGAAAGAAGTGTAATTATAATATAACTTTTCTGTGATTTTGTTAAGAGCTATATAATACTCTCTATTACAGAAGAGGTTATTCATTTATTTTCACGGAGAAATCTTAAGAATTATTTATTTTTACAAAAATGTCACTTTTGCTACTGAAAATGGCTTGTTTAAACTCTTTAAGGATTAAAGTTCAATGTTTTAGTAGATAAATGTTTGTCTATTCTAAAAAATAAAGTTACATTTGCAGGCATTTCGAGGGAAATTATAATCGAAGACACAATGTACGCAATTGTAGAAATAGCAGGTCAGCAATTCAAAGTTGAAGAAAATAAATACATCTACACGCATAAATTAAACTCTGAAGAGGGTGCTGCGGTAGAATTTGATAAAGTTCTTCTAGTTGATAACGCTGACAACGTATCAGTAGGAGCACCAACTGTAGAAGGTGCAAAAGTGACAGGTAAAGTACTTGGTCACGTGAAAGGCGAAAAAGTTATCGTCTTCAAAAAGAAGAGAAGAAAAGGATACAGAGTGAAGAACGGTCATAGACAACACTTCACAAAGGTTCTTATCGAAGGTATCTCTAACTAATTGATTTTAGAAATCGAATCCATAACGATAAAAAGACATGGCACACAAGAAAGGAGCGGGTAGCTCGAGAAACGGTAGAGAGTCGGAAAGTAAACGACTTGGTGTGAAAATTTTCGGTGGATCAGCAGCTAAAGCTGGTAATATCCTTGTTAGACAACGTGGTACTACTCACCACCCAGGTCAAAACGTAGGTATGGGAAAAGATCACACGTTATTTGCCCTAGTTGATGGAACTGTTGAGTTCAAAAAGAAAAGACTAGGTAGATCTTATATTTCAGTAGTTCCAACTGCTGAGTAATATACAAGGTCGATTATATTAAGAGGTTCAAACCTATCACTTAGGTTTGGGCCTTTTTTTGTCTGATTAAAAGTTTAAGATTCTTAAAAAGAATAATTGTGTTAAAGTACTGGGGATTTTGTAATTATTTTTATCTAATTATTGTTACAATTCTACCTAATTAAGTGCAAATACTTTACTTTCGCACAAAGTTTTTGAGTATCTTTAAGGTCTGAATTATTTTTTCGCAATAGATGGGAAAGGATTGTGTAACAGTTTGGCGAGAATGCCTAGATATTATTAAAGGAGAGATCTCTGCACAGAGTTTTCATACGTGGTTTGTTCCAATCAAACCCGTTAAACTGGAGCATAATGTCTTAACTATTGCGGTGCCTAGCCCTTTTTTTTACGAGTGGCTAGAAGAATACTATGTTCATGTCCTTAAAAAGGCAATTGATGCTGTACTAGGGCCACAAGGTAAGCTAGAATATTCTATTATGATGACTAGAAGACCTAAGAATGCTCCTTTCACATTACAGAGAGGAAATCAGCCTCAGCAAGAAAGAAACTTTTTTGATCAACAATACGGTAATTCGAATCAAGGACAAGGAAATTATACTCCACCTCCTGCACCGAATACAGGTATGGATCAACAGGATAATTACATGGGAAATAATAATCAACAATTTCCTCAGTATAATACACCTTCTCAACAACAAGACGGTGGACAAAATCCCTTTCAGCAACAGTCGCAGCAACAACAGCAACAGCCACAACAACCTCAGCAGCGTCCGGTAAACCTTAACCCTTACGCTAAAGAGAACAGAGAAGGAAATAGACCAAACTTCGGACAACAAGAAAATAGACCACCTCAGAACCCTTCAAATGATCAAAACGAATTTGGAGCGTCTGATCCTTATTTTCAACAATCTAATTTTGATCAGCAACAACAATACAATAGAGGAAATCAAAATCCTCCACAGCAAGGTCAAAATCCATGGTCAAATCAAAACCCTTCTTTAAACCAAGACAGTAATCCTACTCCGCCTCCGCAGGAACCAAGAGTTAATCCTTCTCAAAATGAGAACCTAGGCGGTGGACAGAGAAATTCATATCAAAACCCTCCTCAATACAGAAAGAGTAATTCTAATGAATTGCCTCAGTATAGAAATTCTCAACAGAGAAGACAAGAGGAGCAAAAGCAACAACCACAGCAACCTTCATATCCTTCACAACAAGGAACGAATATGGATGGTTTTGTAGATCATTTCAGGGTACCTCAAGCACAAGAAAGTAGCTATAGAGAATCTTTCTTGAATCCTACGTATACATTTGAAACTTTTATAGAGGGAGATTGTAATCGTTTGGCAAGGTCTGCAGGGATCGCTATTGCTAGAAAACCAGGCGCTACAGCTTTTAACCCTTTGGTGGTTTATGGTGGTGTTGGTTTAGGTAAAACTCACCTTGCTCAAGCAGTAGGTAACGAAGTAAAATTGAGTGACCCTTCTAAGTTTGTGTTGTATGTGTCTTCGGAACAGTTTACAACTCAATTTATTGAGGCATTGAAGAATAATAACGTTCAACAATTCACTAACTACTATCTACAAGTAGATGTGTTGATTGTTGATGATATTCAATTCCTTGCTAAGAAAGAAAAAACTCAAGAAAACTTCTTCCATATCTTCAACCGTTTACATCAAAATGGTAAACAGATAATCATGACATCTGATAGACCTCCAAGAAGCTTAGAAGGTTTAACAGACAGATTATTATCTCGTTTTAAATGGGGGTTAACGGCAGATATTCAGAAGCCTGATTTTGAAACTAGAGTAGCTATTGTAAAGCAAAAACTAATGTCTGAAGGAGTTAATGTTCCTGATGATGTAGTAGAGTACTTATCTTATAATATCGATTCGAACATTAGAGAGTTGGAAGGTACTTTGGTATCGTTAGTAGCCAACGCTTCGTTAATGCAAAGAGAAGTCGATTTAGATATGGCTAAGAATGCTTTATTGAATATTGTAAGAAATACTGAAAAAGAGATCACAATTGAATTTATTCAACAGATTGTATCAGAGTATTTTGGTATTTCAGTGGATGAATTAAAGTCTAAGACTCGTAAGAAAGATATTGCTCAAGCAAGACAAATTGCGATGTATTTCTCTAAGGAGTATACAAAAGAGCCATTGAAATCGATAGGTAACCAATTTGGTGGTCGTGATCATAGTACAGTAGTTCATGCAAGTAAAGCAGTAACAAAACGAACAGCTTCCGATGCACTTTATAATAGAATTCTAGAAGAACTTCTAGATCAGATGAATATAAAGAGTAAAGGCTAAACGTAACGATATACATAAGAATACGTGACAAAAAAAAGGCTTAGTATAAATGCAAAGCTTGGTCTCGTTCAAATTTTTGCCCTATTATTTATTTTGATAGGGTTTTATTTTATAGATGAAACGAGAAAAGCTGCTAACGAAACAGACATTTGGCATGTAGTAGCCAGTGAATCTATTGCTCTTGTTGAATTAGAAAATCCTCAGCAAGTGAAAAGTCTGATAGACTCTTCTGAAATGATTATTGCCTTAAAGGATCTAGAAGGAGGAGTTTCTACTTTAAAGACTTTAGACCAACTATTATTAATGTTGGATTCTGCTAAAGTCAACCCAATTCTTGGAACAAAACAAAAAGTCTATTTTTCTTTAAACTCTACCGGAAGCCAGCCCATTTCTTGGTCTGTGTATATTCCTACTGATGAGAGAGTTTATCTTGATCCCTTTACACAACTGACGTCATTACCTCAAAGTATTTCTACAAGACAGTATAAAGGGATGATTGTCCATGAGTATTACGTAAATGGAGAACTTCTAACCGTAGCTAAAATCAGAAACTTTATTGTTGCTTCGACAGATGCCTTATGGGTAGAAGAGGCAATAAGAAATAATGGAGAGAAATTTTACGACGAATACTATTTCAAAACACTTTCACAGAAGTTAAGTCAATACGATCAGCAAATAGAATTAGCTGAAGGTATTAATGTGTGGTTAAGGCCTAACTCAATCGCACATTGGTTTTCAAGAAAAAACACACCAAGTCTTTTACATCCTTTTCCAAGTATCGAAGAGTTTTCTTATGGTATGAGAATAAAAAGTGCTTCAGAGAATAGTAATGAAGTTCAAATTATTGCTCATAATGTATTACCAGAAAATGCCTTTAATGGATTTGTCAAAGCAGCGTTGACCTCTTCAATAGATGAAGTACATCCTTTAATGGTAGATGATATTGCATTTTATCAGAGATGGCATGTTAGTAATATCAATACTTTTATTGATGGAGCTGCTGATTACTCAGACCTTGTAAAAAAAGGCTATTTGGAGAGTGTACAAAAGAGGCTTCAAAAATCAGGATTCGATTTAAATAAATTATCTGATCAGATTAAGGGTGACATTGCTAAGGCAACAATTACTAATGTAAGTGGTAGTGCATGGCAACACTTGTATTTCATGCAATTGAAAAATAATGTTGAATTTGATATTGCATTAGGCGACCTAAGAAATGACTTTGATGATAAGTCATCACAAAAAGTAGAATTAATTGGAAGGAGTGGTTTTACTATTTATAGATTCCCTATTGGAGACGTTTCTGGCGGTTTAATGGGTGTGGAATTTCAAGATTCACATCAAGCCTCTTATCTTCTAAGATTTAACGATTTTATGGTTATCTGTGGAGATTTACCAACTTTATCACAGTGGTTAAATGATTGGCTAGTGAAAAGAAGGTGGGTGAAGCAACAACGATATAACGTATTAATCAATAAATTAAAAAATACTGAAGGCGAAGCATCTTTTGTAATGAATACAGAAACCTCTTGGCCTGCATTAAACTATCCACTTTCAAAAACATACCGAGATTATTTAAATAGACATCTCCAATTGTTTTTAAGCTTGAATTTCCAACTATGGAATATCAATAAAGATCAAATTGAATTATGTGGATTATTCAGTGGTCAGTTGAGAGAAGATAAAGCGAAGAAAATTGAAAAGGTATTAACGATTACAACAGGTGAAAAACTAGCAATGGCCCCAAGTATCTTTAAAGATGTAATGGGACAGCCAAAAGGGTTTACTTTAATCGATAAAGAGAACATCATAGAAACTTATTCTTTTGCAGGTGATACATTATTCTATCAGGAATTTGATTCAACGATATCTTCAGAACCGCAACTCATGTGGGATATGAATGGTGAAGCATCGGTATTTATTAGTTTAAAAAATAAGATTCTTCATCTATCAAGAAATACTTCGTACACAACTGGTTTTCCTGTAGAATTACCAATTTATTCACAAATCCAATATTTGAAGTGGTTGCCTTGGCATGCTAAAGGTAGTTCAGATATGATCCAGAATACAGATGGATTGGTACTGGCAACAGATACCTTAGGTAATATTTATGGGATCGACAAAAAGGGAGAATATAGAGGAAAGTGGTTACCTCAGAATACACTAGAACCTTTAATTATTCCACCTTATTTATTCCAGTCTGATGCAAAAAATTATGTAGTTACTTTATCGAAAACAGGTAAACTGATCATTTTTGATGCTGAAGGAAGATACATGAAAGGCTTCCCGATGTTATTTAAAAATATCGTTTCTCCACAGATTTTCGTTGTAGAGAATGCAAGCCTAGATGAGACTGTGATCACTTTTATTACTTTAATTGGTGATTTAGTGGAAGTGAACGGAAAAGGTGATTTAATCCGTAAAGAAGAGTTAGGAGATAGATCATCGGGGAGAACTTTTGATTTATTAATCGATGAGGCAAGAAAAAGGTCTTATATGATTTTGGATCAAAGACATGGGTTGGTGAAAGTAAAAGACAGTTCAGGACAGTTACTTTTCGAGAATCAATTTGAGGAAAAAGGAAAAGCAATAGGACAGTTTTTTGATTTTGGTATTGATGCGGAAGTAGTAGGAATTACTTTCCCATCATCACAAAAGACCTATTTGTATTATACCAATGGGAAAAAATTTGTAGAACAACCGATTAGGAATAATACTACCTTTAATATGTTCTATGACGCAGATATACAGAAATTTGTTTTGGTTTCATCTTTTGATAATAAGTCAGAAGTTTATCATCTTAATAGAAGAAATTAGTCTTAGAAAACTAAAATACTGTTAATCTGCATACAAAGATCAATCTTATGTATATTTTTGTAAGATCAAATGTTTTGACGTAAAAGAAAGACAAATAATGATTAAAAGAATATTTATTATCGCAATTGCTTCAATGACTTTATTTTCTTGTGGAAGCAAGACCAAAACTAAAAGAGAAGCAAGAATGATATCTTTAGGTGAAGATACACCTGATTTTACAGCATTTGATATTGAAACTCTTCATACTGAGGATGCTGTACCTCAAAATAAATTAAAAGCAAAAGTTCAGATGAGGTATAAAAATGGTAATGAAAGATATCCAAATGGTATCGATATCGTTACTTATGATACTGAAACTGGCGACGAATCATCACATTTAATTGCAGATAGTGCTATCTATACAGCTGATAGTACAATGTATACTGTATATTCAAATGTAGTTTTACAAGATTATAAGAAAGGTCAGATGTTGGAAACTGATACTTTACATTTCAATAAAGAAACTGGAGATATTTTTACAGATGATCATGTGAAAATTACAACAGAAGACGAGATCGTAACAGGTAAGGGTATGAGAGCCAATCAAAACAACCCCGAAGAATATGAAATCTTGGATATTGAAGGTTCAGTATACGTAGGCGACTAAGGTCAACTAAAAGATATGAAAAGTACAATATTGGTAGCACTTGGTGCTGCCTTTTTCATTATTGGGGTACACCAATCTTTTTACTATGGTATACCTCAGAGTTATTGGTTGTTTATGCTTTCAGGAGCATGCTTTTTACTTATCCAGTATTTTAAAAAGAAAGATGAAGAAAAGCAGAAAGCAGCCAAAAAAGACAAATACAACAAACAAAACACCCCAACAAAAAAGAAAAGAAAGAAAAAATGAACTTCTCAATCATAATTCGCGAGCTTAAATTTTTTGTGTTTTTTGTGATCGGATATTTACCTTTTTTCTTTGGGGTAATGTACGTCATTGAGGAAGAACCAAAATCATCTTACTTTTTTCAAGGGATGATAGTAGCGTTTATCGTTACTTATATTACAAGGTCAATCTTGTATATTATGAAGAATATGGAATAAGATAAGTCTATGAAAAAACTATTTTTCCTTCTTGTGGTGATGTCTTACTTTGGTGTGGAGGCGTTTGCTCAATATCAATCAAAAGAGCAGAATAATGCTGCATTTACAGTAGCTATGTCTGATTTAACAAGTAAGAATGTTTTGTTGTATACTGCTTGTTATAATGTTGATCGAGGAACAGAGTATCCATCAGAAGCTGAGTTTTCTAATGATGAATCATTGATTCAATTACTAACAAACGAAAAGGATCAAGGGGAAAAGTATCATATCTTATTGTCTAGAGGTGTTTCTATTGTTAATCGGCCTCTATATACCAACGAAGAAATCTTATCTACTGATATTCAACAAAAGAAGGATCAGGATTATGTGATTAGTCTTGAAGATGGAATTTACCATGCTTCAGGATCAGGATTCAACCCGTCTTATGATTACACTTTAGAAATTGTGGAAAAGGGTGAAAAAAGTCAGAATAGTCATGTAAATATTATGATTGGTGAGCTATCAGGTTTGGAAGTGGAAGGTAAAACGATACAACCTTCCAAGGCAGTGATAAAATATGCAACAGGCTTTTCTAAAGTGATGATGCAGAAAACAAATAAACTGACACGTCAAATAACATTTTATTACCCAATAGATGAAGAGAGAATGATAGTTCAATATTATGTATTGAGCTATGTAAATAATTTGCCACCGTCTTTTGTGGGAGGAGCAAAATTAATGGTAGATAAGGTAAAGAAAAGTGTTCTGTACGGTATGAATGCTTCAGAAGAATTATAATTTTTCTTCCTCATTAAATAAATCGTGAAAATAAATTGCATTCTGAGAGAATAGGGAGTAACTTCTATTGTTAGCAATACTATTGCTTTTTTAGTTTGTTTTTATAGCTAGATAATTAGGCTAATGATAAGACCTAATGCTAATCTTTACTAAATCCATGAATGGACTTTATATAGAATACTCTTGGTGGTGGTTGTTTTTTGGTGCACTAGCATGTGCTTTAATCACTTACTTTTTTTATACTCAGAAACAAATATGGAACCTTACTGTCAATAGAATTTTGATAGTATTAAGGTTTTCGGCTCTTGTCTTAATCTTATTTCTACTTTTGGATCCAATGTTCAAGAGTATACAGAGATATTATGAGAAACCCATCATGTCATTTATCATCGATGATTCTGAATCGATGATTGCAACAGTGTCTAAAGACAAGCTTCAAAGTTTAGTAAATGGTATTGTTGATGTTGCTAAAAAACTAGAATCAGACGGTTACGATACTAAATTCTATAATCTATCAGGTGATAAGATTGAGGAAGAAGATTTAGCTTCTTTGAACTTTGATGGTAAGGTGACAAACTTAAGTAAATCCATTCAAAAGTTAGAAGAAATCAATGAACATGAGAACTTGGCAGGTATCACATTAGTGACGGATGGTATCTTTAATCAAGGCTTTTCTCCTTTATATGTTCCATCCGTAGTTCCAGTTTACACAGTTGGAATCGGAGACACTATTCCACAAATTGATCTACAAGTAAAGGATGTATATGCTAATAGAATTGCATATATGGGGAATAAATTTCCAATTATAGCAGAAGTAGTAAATGAAGGCTTTTTAGGTAAAGTGGTAGAAGTTTCTTTAACGTCCAATGGAAAAATTCTAGATAGAAAAAGGTTTAAAATCTCAAATGAAAAAGGGTTTGAACAAATTGAATTTTTAGTAGAGGCTAAGAAGAAAGGATACCAAAAGTTTACAGTTTCTGTAAAAAGCCTAGATGGTGAATTCTCTAAAGAGAATAACTCTAAGTCAGTATATATTGAGGTCATAGAAGGAAAAGAAAAAATATTACTAATTGCAAATGCTCCACATCCAGACATTAAAGCTATTAGAGAGGGCGTAGAAAAGAATAAAAACTATGAGCTTCATGTTTATATTCCAGGGCTAAAACTTAACAACGGTTTGGGGTATGATAAGAAAGCAAAATATGACTTAGTTATCCTGCATGAGTTTCCAAATATTAAAAATAAAGCAGGGTTGCTTATCAAGAAATTTGTCAATGAACAAGTCCCCTTTTGGTATATCATAGGAGATGTTACCGATATCAATGCCTTTAACAAAATGAATAACCTATTGACAATTGAAGGGTATAGAGGGCAAAAAGATAAGGTGACAGTGGCGTTTAATGATACTTTCAAAGCATTTACTTTCCCAAAGGAGAAGAAGGACTTGATAACGAAAATGGCTCCTGTTGAAGTGCCTTTTGGTGAGTACAAACTAAAATCTGGTAATATTTTAATGTACCATCAAATTGGTAGTGTAAAAACGTCTAAACCTTTATTAGTTTTAGGAGAGACTGGGGATGTGAAATCTGCAGTTTTAACGGGTACTGGTTTATGGAAATGGCGACTTCAAGAAGGATTGTTAGATTCTGATGAAGGGGCAATTGATGAATTGATCAGTAAAGTGATCCAATATTTATCAACAAAAACAGATAAGAGAAGGTTTAGAGTAAATACTACGCAGCCAGAATATTCTGATATAGAAGATATTGTGATTGAAACGGAAGTGTATAATGATATTTATGAATCGATTTATGGTCAAACCATCGATCTAGTGATACAGAATGATAAAGGAGAGAAAATGTCATATACTTATTTGAACTCTGCTCCCTATTTCAAGTATCATTTATCAGATTTGACAGAAGGTGTGTATAAGTACACTGCATCAACAACTATAAATGGTAAAAAAGAATATTCAACAGGTAATTTCACAGTGAAAACTATGGAATTAGAAGCTTTAAATCCTACGGCAAACTTTGAGTTATTAAGAAGCATTGCAGATAAAACAGGAGGAGCTTTCTATGAATCGAATACCATTAATGAGATCTCTGATTTGGTATTATCTAATAAGTCAGCTCAAAGAATTCATGCTGAGGAAATGTATAAAGAAGTGGGCTCTTCTTATTGGATTCTTACACTATTATGCTTGTTATTGTTCTCAGAATGGGTGATTCGTAAGGTATTTGGAGGGTTTTAGGCTCATTGAAATATTAAATTTATAAAGGATAATATTCTTTATTAAAAAATAGGTGTTGATCATGATGAAAATTTGTGAATTCAGCACCTATTTTTTGCATTTATAATCATTAGTGTAAAAATTACATTATTTTCATAATCAATGCGAAAAAACATTTTATTAGAATAAATATCTTATACTTTTGTACAAAGAGCAAAGCGGTATTGATTTTGTTCATTGACCAAGTAACATACTAGAAAAGACCAAACTTAAACATTTGATTACTTATTTGATTTATAATGTAGTATAGTATTGGTTGGCTCTATTATATATTCACATACGCAAAACATAGAAGTACCTTAATTTATTATGGGATTCAACAAATTGACCACAAAGGAGAAAGCTTTAAAAATTAACCTTGATCCAACAATTTATGGTTCAATTGCAGAAATCGGAGCAGGTCAGGAAGTGGCTGCCAATTTCTTTAAAGCCGGAGCAGCTTCCGGAACAATTGCCAAAACGATGTCTGCCTACGATATGGCTTTTTCAGATGCTATTTATGGTCCAGAACCGGGCGGTAGGTACGTATGTCAAAGTAGAGTGGAAAGAATGCTTGCAAAGGAATTTAGTCTTTTGGGTGAGCGTCTACCACAAAGAGCTGATAAAACTTGCTTCTTTGCCTTTGCGGATACAATTGAACAGCTAAACTTTAATCGAACAAACCAGGGTCATGGATGGCTTGGTGTTCGTTTTCAGACAAAACCTAACGGAGGTGCGAATGAAGTTGTTTTACATGTTGAGTTAAAAGACAACGACCCTCTACTACAACAAGAAACTATTGGTATTCTAGGAGTTAACTTAATCTATGCATGTTTTTACATGACAGATAATGTAGATGACTTCTTAAGTTCATTAATGGATGAACTTAGTATCCATAAAATTATCGTCAACTTTATCCGAGTGACTGGTCCTGATTTCTTGGATGTTGATAACCGATTATTAAGTTTATTATTAGTTAAAAATGGTCTTGCAAAGACAACTATGTTCGGACCTGATGGTCAAGTTGCTTTACCACAAGACTTCCTATATAAGAAAAACATTTTAGTACTTAGAGGTCGATTTAGACCTATTACTAAGGTGAACATTGATATGATGGAACGTTCTTATGAGCACTTTAAGAATGATCCTGAAGTCGATGAAAATAACATCGTAACTGTAGCCGAGTTAACATTAGAAAACTTAAGAATATCCGAAGACCGTAAGAAAGATGAAAATGATTTCTTGGATAGAGTAGATATGTTATGTTCGTTAGGATATACAGTAATGATCTCGAAGTACCAAGAGTACTATCGTTTAACTAACTATTTATCTCGCTTTACAAGAGGTAGAAAAATTGGTGTAGCAGTTGGACTTTATAACTTAGAATACATCTTTACACCAAAGTATTATGATCATCTTAAAGGTGGAATTTTAGAAGCATTTGGTTTCTTATTCGGTAGAAATATTAAGCTTTATGTTTATCCATCATTAGCAAGAGAAAGTGCTAACGGAGCAGATGTATTAAGAAGTAAAGACATTAAATTGGAAGATGGAATTCACTCATTATTCCAAGCGATGGTCGATAACAATAAGATTGAAGACTTAAGCGATTGTAACATCAAAAACCTTCAAATTATTTCGGACAGAGTTCTTGAGTTGATCAAAGAAGGAAGTACCGAATGGGAGGTGATGGTTCCTCAGATTGTGGTAGAACAAGTAAAACAGTTCTGTTTATTCAATTATCCTTGCTCAGTTGAAAGGAAAAAGGAAATTGAACAATCTCGAAAAGAGTCTACAAGGAAAAGGCAATTAGAGATTATGAATAAAGGTGCAAGTGTAAAAATCTAAGCATCAGAGAAATATATTTCAAAAAAATGTCACCTTTTAAAATTTTAGAAGGTGACATTTTTTATTTAACGATATAATGAGATAAGGTCTTTTTATATCGTGGATTTTAAGTAATTTTATTAATATTGGATAGATTAAAAGTAACCTAAATCCTAGAATGTTGGAGCAAGAATATACCACGTCATTAAAATCACTATTAGAAGATCTAAAAGAGCACAGAGAATCTGCTTGGAAATATTTATATGTGAATTATCAAGCAATGATTGTAAACCTTGTCAAGAAAAACGGAGGAGACGAGGAAGCAGGAAAAGAAGTTTTCCAAAGTGTGATTATAGATCTGCATAATAACCTTGAAAAAGGTAGAGTGAGGGATGATTCCAATCTAAAAAATTACTTATATACCCTAGCATACAATCAATGGAGAGTTTTCCTTAGAAACAATAAAGGAAAAAATGACGAGCTGGAACATGATAATACACTCTTAGATGATAGTGTGAGCTTTGATGAAGAACAATACGAGTTATTCGATGAGATGTCTTCAATTATTAATCACCTTGGAACAAAATGCCAAGAACTAATACACTCAAAATATTCTAAGATAAAGTTATCGATGTCGGAAATAGCTGAACAACTTGGTTTTGCTAATGCAAGGTCAGCAACCTCCCAATTGAATAAATGTATGGAAAAGGCCAGAAAAGAAGCAGTAACGGTTCTGAAGTCAAAAGGGATGTAATATGGAAGAAAACAGAGATTATACAGCGTATATTGATGCTTATTTGGAAGGTAATTTATCAGGAGATGAATTGAAAGAGTTTGAAAATCAACTCAAAGAAAATGTTGATTTCGCTTTGGAAGTTAAGGCTCATCAAATTCTTATCAATACCGTTCAACAGAGATCTATTGAGGAAAAACTAAAAGCTTTTGAAGCGTCATTTATTCCTGATAAAACATCTTTAATAGATGCTTATTTGGGAAAAGAGCTAACAGAGGAATTACTTGAACTCGTCGAAAATAAGATAAGAGATGATGAGCAATTTAAAGATGAAATTGAAGCTCAGAAATTACTCATCGAACAAGTAAAAAGAGATTTCTTAAAAGGTAAACTAAAGACATTCGAGGACTCTTTGTCTGAAGAAAAAGAAGAGAAAACATCTCCTGTCTTTAAAGTAGAAAGACCACAGGAAGAAAAAAGCAAAGAAGTGAAGTTCTATACATCTAGGACTTTTGCTGCAGCAGCTTCCATCTGTGTTATCTTGTTAGCAGCTATTTTTATGCTAAAAGATTACGGTGACGAACCCACAAATACCATTGTTTCTACATATACTATAAAGGTAGAGAATATTAATGAAGGCCTTGGTTTTGCAGATGACGGAGAAAGTGAGGTTGAAGTAGAAGTGATAAAGAATAAAGAGTTGAAAGGATATTATGAGTTTGAAGACAAGACATTAAAAATTTATTCTTCTGAGAAAATATCTAATATAAAACTAGAGTTTGATGCAACATCAGATCCATCGTTTTTATTAAAATTAGATGGTAAAAAATATTTAATTGATTATACTTCAAAACCAACTCAATTGAAATAGTAATTAATCTAAAACTTCCCAACGGAACCAATTTACAAGTTTTTGGTCTTCGAAGGTGAATGCAATACGCCCCGTATCATAAGTTAAAATGGTATGGGGTTTATTGTTCCATCTAAAAGTAGGATAACCATAATATTCTGAAGATCTCACTTTAGCAATATTGTCTTTCACTTTAATTCCTTTTTGAGTAGTTAAAGGATAGTTGTCCATGGCTTCTAAAAGTTTGATTTCAGTGGTTTTGCCTCTAAAAATAAACATAGAATAATCATCTTGTTCACTATAGTATAGCATCGACCAATTGCCTAAATCTGTTTTATGGAATCTTTTATCGACTTCTAAATCTTTTGGTA
The DNA here is from genome assembly GCF_947387565.1 of Flammeovirga sp. SubArs3. Taxonomy (NCBI): domain Bacteria; kingdom Pseudomonadati; phylum Bacteroidota; class Cytophagia; order Cytophagales; family Flammeovirgaceae; genus Flammeovirga; species Flammeovirga sp. SubArs3. The sequence goes on from NZ_CANDOA010000002.1 coordinate 603,403, forward strand.
ATAGTTTTCTTATTTTCTCTTTATTGCTATTAATTACTATAGTTTCTTTTTCGATAGGGGTTTCTGTTGAAATATATTCTTCTACCCAAGCCATGAAGTTATCGAAATAAGAATTTTCTTTTTTTACCTCAGCATCTAATACTTTTTTATTGTAATTATTGATGTCACTATTTGTTGTGAGGTGTTGAAAGTATTTAGAAGCTTCTTCGTAATTTTCATTTAAAGCTTTACTAATTCCTTTCACCATGTATGCATTTTCAGAAATAGTCTTTCCTTCTAATTGTAATTCTGTCTCCAATTCAAAAATGGTCCCACTGGCAGCATCTTGATTCCCTTTTATGGAATAAGCACAGGCAAGGTTGATGTAACCCGTTTCATATAACGGATCAAGTTGGATGGCCTTTTTGAAGTTTTGTATGGCTAAGTCAATTTCACTAAAATTGAAATCTCTACTTCTTAAGTCAGTATTAGGTACTTTACGCTTTACTCGGACATCAAACTCAAAGGGGTAGATGTAGGGGTAGATCTCTTTAGACTGTACCTTATTCATGTATATTTTCAATTGACAAACCCCTAAGTTATTATAGATAAGTTTACTGGGGTAATGGTTTAAAATATACTCTAAACATTGGTAGGCTTCTTCATATTTACCAATAGCATAAAGCATTTGCCCTACTTTATATACATGAATAAATACATCAACTTCATTAATAGCTTTATTGATAATCTTTTTTCTCTGTTTTAATTCGGGGTAACCTTTTAAGTGACTGTCTCTGTGATATTCGTCGTAAATTTTATCAAGAATTTTTGCAAAGGTCTTTGGTGTATTAAAACCAGCGACGGCACCATAGAACAACCCAAATTTATCGGCATCATCTTCCAATTCGGTTTTGGAATGAGTAACATCTGTATCCGAAAGACCAAAAGATTGAATATGATCTTCATAATAGTGCCCTAGCTCATGCCCAATTATGCAAGCAAGTGCATTTAATGAATCACTACCAAGTGTAGCACATAAGTCATAGACTTTTTCATCTAAATAAATGAAATGTTGGCTTTCACCAGGGTAGTATTTTGCTACATACTTAGGTTCTATAGAGATCTTTAGTTGTGGAATAGGACGATTGTCTCCTTTAGTGAATGCAATTTTATGGAGAACATTATTCGCTTCTTGAAACTTATAATTTTCTTCCTCTAAAAATTGTGCATTAATAGTAGAGGTGATACAAAAAAATAAAAAGATAAAAAAAAGATATGGGCTGTTATACCTAAGCATGTTTACTAAAATCGTCTAATTATATACATCACAAAAATAAGAGATGGAAACGATTTTTATAGCATTACCAATAAAAGTTAACGCTTAGAAGTATTTGGTGACATTTTAAAGTGGGGGATATAACATAGTGAATCACAAAAAATAAAAAAACATTAAAATGAAATTCATCCATCTTCAATTGTCATTTGCATTACTTCTATTCATACAATTTAATACTTCTGCACAAGAATTCGATATTGAAATTTCAAAGCCTACTGTAATAAATGCTGATAATTACCTTGGCGATGCAGCAAGAATTCCTGGAGATATGATAGTGAAAAAAGAAACGCCGCTTTCATTTGAAGGAGAAGATCAAGACAAGTATACGGTTGTAGAGAAAGATTTGATATTAGAAGAGGGATCAATTTTAGTGTTAAATGAAAATACAAATTTAATCATTGAAGGTGAACTTATTATTCAAGGAGAAAATGTGATACTGGACATTGCACCTGGAGCTCACTTTTCGATACAAGGAGATATTTCAGGAAATGGTAAGGCTTACACTGTTGAGTCTCCTGTAATTTACACCAACGGAAACACAAGTAATAATATTCATAATGCTGAATATATTGTCTCTTACAGCAGATAATGAATGCTTTAGATAAATGTATAATATGTTAATTATTTTAAGAAAGTAAATTGAGAGAGAGTTTTTAGTAGGGTAAGCAGCTTGCACATTGTGAGCTGTTTATTTTTTTAGAAATATAATATAAAGATGAATGTTTGTTAATACTCGAGTAAAATATCAACAATTCAGAATAAGATGCGTATTATAATAATGTAAGTAGTTTACAAGGTGAAAGAAGAATGTCTTTCCAAGTATTACGAACACAAACAATCAATAATAATTACAATTGGTTGTTCAAAAAAGTCAAAAAGAATTTATGTAGATAAAAAGTAATAATTCATTTCATTTCATACTAAGTTGGAGAGGTAGTTACTAAATAGTAGTTACCTCTTTTTGTATTTACATGATTTTTTTTGGTGACATTTCTAAACTTCTGATATAAGTAAGTGAATAAAGAAAGAAATACTTATGTCTAGAAAATCAATACTCATTTTAAAGAAATTAAAAAGAAAACCTGTAATAGAACATGTTGTTGACATCTCTATTTACGGTATAATGATGATGAGTCTACTTGTTATGATTGACCTGGAAGTACGTTAGATATTACTCTTACAGACGGTTAATCCCAAAAAATTAATTTGATCTCATAAAAAAGGCCTTCAACCACTAGTGATTGAAGGCCTTATATTTTTATTGAAATATATTATTTCAATTTGATCTTACGCATACGGATGTTCTCAGGAGTTACCTCAACTAATTCATCTTCTCTGATGTATTCCATACATTCTTCTAAAGAGAATTGACGTTTAGGAGCAATCTTAGAGTTGTCATCAGAACCTGCAGCACGCATGTTCGTTAATTTCTTACCCTTGATTACGTTTACTCTCAAGTCCATTGGACGGTTAAATTCACCAATTACTTGACCTTCGTAGATATCCTCTGTAGGGTCTACAAAGAAAGTACCTCTATCTTGTAGCTTATCTAAAGAGTAAGCTGTAGGAGTACCTGTTTGGTCAGAAATGATAGCACCATTTGTCTTAGTAGTCATTTCACCTTTGAAAGGAGCATACTCATGGAAACGGTGAGTCATAATTGCTTCACCAGCAGTTGCAGTTAAGATGTTATTTCTTAAACCGATGATACCACGAGAAGGAATTTGGAACTCTAAGTGTTGCATGTCACCTTTTGGCTCCATGATTAATAATTCACCTTTACGTTGAGTTGCTAATTCAATAGCTTTACCAGAAACGCCTTCAGGAACGTCAATTACTAATGTTTCAATTGGTTCGTGCTTCACGCCATCAATCTCTTTGTATAATACTTGAGGTTGACCTACTTGAAGTTCGTAACCTTCACGACGCATTGTTTCAATCAATACAGCTAAGTGAAGAATACCTCGACCATAAACAATAAATCTATCTTCAGAATCTGTAGCTTCAATACGTAAAGCTAAGTTCTTCTCAGTTTCTTTGTATAAACGATCACGTAGGTGACGAGAAGTAACGAATTTACCCTCTTTACCGAAGAAAGGAGAGTTGTTAATCATAAACAACATACTCATTGTAGGCTCTTCGATAGCCATACGTGGAAGTGGTTCAGGGTTTTCTACTGTTGTGATTGTATCACCGATTTCGAAATCATCGATACCTACAATAGCACAAAGGTCGCCAGCTTGTACTTCAGAAACTTTTTTACGGCCTAAACCTTCGAAAGTTTGAAGTTCTTTGATGTGTACTTTTTTGATTGAACCATCAGCTTTAGCTAAACCAACAAAAGTTTTCTCTTTTAAAGTACCTCTTGTTAAACGACCGATAGCGATACGTCCAACGAAGTTAGAGAAGTCTAATGAAGTGATTTGTAACTGTGGATCACCTTGAGGTGATGGAGCTTCTGGTACAAGATCAATAATACCGTCTAATAAAGGAACGATAGAATCTGTCTCGTTTTTCCAGTCAGTACTCATCCAACCATTTTTAGAAGAACCATAGAATGTTGGGAACTCTAATTGTTCTTCCGTTGCATCCAAGTTGAAGAATAAATCAAATACCTGATCATGTACTTCGTCTGGGCGACAGTTTGGCTTATCAACTTTGTTGATCACCACGATAGGTTTTAATCCTAATGAAAGTGCTTTACCCAATACGAAACGAGTTTGAGGCATTGGGCCTTCAAACGCATCTACCAAAAGCAAAACAGAGTCAGCCATTTTTAATACACGCTCTACTTCTCCACCGAAGTCGGCGTGACCTGGAGTATCAATGATGTTAACTTTAACACCTTTATACTCGATAGCTACGTTTTTAGATAAAATTGTGATACCTCTTTCGCGCTCTAAGTCGTTGTTGTCAAGAATCAGTTCTCCTGTTTCTTGGTTTTCTCTAAACAACTGAGCTGCGTGCAGCATTTTATCTACTAATGTTGTTTTGCCATGATCGACGTGGGCGATGATAGCAATATTACGGATACTACTCATGATAATTTTAAATGAACCCCCAAAGATAAGAGAATGATTTGAGTTTAATAGCTTTCTATCAATGTTATTAATATCTATTGTTGATAAAGTGTAATTAATTGTTGTTCATACAATTAAATATTTACAAACAATTAACAATGGAAATTTGCGAAATCGGTTGCAGAGATTGATATTTGTATCATCAGAATAACCTAAAATAGTAGAACCCTTTCACTTACAGGGATTTATCTACTACCAAGTGACAAAAATTTAATAACCTTTATAAATAACCAAGTACTATGTCAAGCGAGACGAAATATTCGAAGTTCCTTATTGGAATGTGCCTCAACACTGGCCAATCTTTACAAGCAATTGCAAAAAACTTAGGTATTTACACTAACCGAGATGAAATCAATGCATTAGCAACAAAATTAGAAGCAGAAGGTCTTGTATCTAGAATCGAACGTACAGCAAAAGAAACGTATGTATCTCTTTCGAAAAAAGGTCAAACGTATGCTTCCACATTAATGGACTCTGCTATTTAATAGCTAGTTAGTTCTTTAAAAGATTTTATAGCACTCTGATATATTCAGAGTGCTTTTTTTTGCTCGATGTATAAATCCTTAATATATATCAATGGCTTTTTATTAATGCAACCGGTTGTGTAAATTTATACTAACCTAAAACAATTACTGAGATTCAGTATATTCTTATAATAACTAATACCAACACAGTCATGTCCAGAGAGATTAAATTTTCGAAATTCCTAATGGGATTATGCCTTAATACAGGCAGTACTTTCCAAGATGTAGCAAAAAAACTAGGTATCTGTGCCACTTCAGATGAGATTAATGTGTTAGCCGAACAAATGAAGCACCAAGGGTTGATCGGTGATGTTGAAAATCATGGATACGTCACAAAAGCAGATTTAACAGCAAAAGGTATTCAACAAGCTCAACACATGATGGAGTGGGCGAACTAAAAGAATTCACTTAATAACATAGCTTCAACTAAATGTATGCGGTCAAAAGTTTAATTTGACCGCTTTTTTATTGAATTAACTTACTACCACCATTTTGAAAAGAAATGATTTTTCCATTTGGTGTAGAAATAATACCTAATGTCCAGTCAGTTAGTTCTTTACCATCTTGATTAACCACTTTTTCCAATTGTTTAATATGAAAAGTAAATACTCCTTGATCATATTTTACCTTTTCAAATGTAATTGGGTTGAGGGGAGTTCCATCAAGTCCAATCATTCTCCAAGTACCATCATGGATTTTCTCGAAACCCATATCTTGTGATACATCACCCGTTAAAGAGACTACCTTACGCTTATTACCGTACTGCTCAAGATAATTTTCCATTTGAAACTTAGTGAATCTCTTTTTGGTTGTGGTCTTATTTATTTTTCTTGTAAGCTCCCAAATTTCACCAGTCTTCACAAAGGCTACACCGGCGTTATTGTATGGAGTAACCTCATCAAACTTCATCGCATAAGCAGCTATACCATTAGGTAAAATATGGCGTTGATAGCCTGTGCCTTTAACAATTCCTCTAATACCATTGTAATCATAGAGTTGTTCGTGGTCTTTAAGTTCTCCTACAGTTAACCCTTTCTTATTAATAATAAAATGATGATCAACTTCAGCTAGTTCACCTTTAAAGTCTAATGCTGTAGAGTACTTGATAGGTATGACTACTTTGCCATTTGTATCTATATATCCCCATTTATTTTTTGAGCATACTGCAGCTAAACCATTACTAAATTGTTTTGCATGGTTATAAGTAGGAGCAATAATCCATTTTCCTTTTTTATTGATATACCCGTACTTTCTCTCTTTAACATTCTTGCTGTCTTTTTGGGCGGGAGCCAAATCACCGGTAAAAGGACTAATCTTTTTGAATTCTAGCTTCACTAATATTTTTCCATTAGGATCTATAACACCCTGTAGTTTTGATTTTCCTTTTTTAGATACAATTGCATAATCACTACCAATGTGATGGTATTTGTAATCATCAATCTTTTTAAACGAAGGTTGAATTAGAGTAGCTTTTAAGTTTGCTATACCCCAAGTGCCATCATTAGAAATAGAAAAAGAAGATGTTGAATCTTTTAGAAATTTAATGTTTTCTGTCCCTTTTAAAGGAGATGACTTTTTATTAATAAATGATGAAAGAGTATCGCCGTCAGCATTAATTATCCCCCAAAGCTTATCTTTTTGAGCAATAAACCTTTGCTCATTAATCGGATAGAGTTGTTGGTAAACAAAAGGTGATTTGTGATTTCCTTGGTAGTCCAAGAGGCCTTTCTTACGGTTTATTGTACCGATAGATACACCGCTACTATCTTCTGCTATTTTGTAGAACGATTGGTCAATTGCACTGAATTCTTCTGGTAATACCTCATCGCCATGATAATCAACAAAATTGATGTACTTATCTTTTGTTTCAACCATAGCTACTCCTTTATGAAGTGTCCAGACCTCAGAAAAGCCATCTGCTTTTATATACTTTGGCTCTAAAACAGTTTCCCCTAGATAGTTGATGTACCCTACTAGTTCTCCCTTTTTAAGAATACCTAATCCTTCTTGTGTTTCCCATGCTCTTTCAAAACCAATGATTTCAGTGTAGACAGGCGGGATGATAACCGTACCGTCTTCTTTAATGTATCCTTGATATTTAAAACCAATGAGGGTTATTCGATCTACAGGGTTATAGATCGGTTTTCTTTGTAGTTTTGCTATACCATTTTTGAACGAAAGCATCTCATTCACCTTGATAGAAGGTTGGAATGCCCACTTTTTGGTTCTTAAATAACGACCCCATCTACCGTTTTCGAAAACATTAGCTCCTTTTTCGTCCAAGTAGATTTTTTCATATTTAAAATCTAAAATTTGATGCCCTGTTTTATCAAAAATTCCCCATCTGCCTGCAGTTCCAGGACCTTTTTTAACAGACATCCAGCCATTATTTAATTTTGAGACACCGTTGTATTCTATAGGAAGAATAATTTCTCCATTTACATCTATAGTCCCATATAGGTTATTTCTTTTTACGATAGCTTGTCCATCAGTGAAATCTGTGATTACTGAATAGATTGGTTTTACAACTACTTCAGCTTTATCATCGATCAAACCATATTTGTAATCTTTGGTACTAAACCAAGCTCTTTTTTCGTAGAAGTTACCAATGTTATTGAATGTATAGTCATTACCTTGAACAGTGGCTTGTCGCTTCACTATACCTTTTTTATTGATCAGTTTGTCCCATAATGTATCAACAGAAATTCTAGCCCATTCAGATGAATTGAAATCACTAAGAACAATCTCTTTGAAAGTATCATTAAAAAGGGTAGTTCCTTTGGTCATATCAATTAAGTAGTTCATGTACACATCTTCATTTTCCTGTCTTCGAGCAACGGATAGGTTAGAGGTAGGATCGTATTGAACGAAAAAGAATGATTTGCCACCCATGAGAATTTTACCATTGGGAGCAATTAAATATTTTTCATTTTGTACATCTACCCAGACAGGTTGTACAGGAGCATTGTTTTTTACTTTATTGATTTCAGCACTTAAATACAATTCCTTTTGGTAACGTTTATAGTCAGTGTCTTTGTTGAAGGATTTTTCATTGATAACCGTACCTGACTCCTCTATTGTGAACCATTGAACTAAAGGGCCGCCTTCAATTCTACATATGATATGATTATTATCTAAAAACTCAACGGATTTAAATTGAGGAGAAACCTGCTCTTCTCCCTTTAGGTTAAGAAAGCCTTTCTTATTATTACTTTCAGTGATATATATATGTTGCTTTTTTTGGATGTCATCGAATTTCGTAGAAATAATAACTTCTCCATTTTTGTTGATGAGACCTACTTTATTTTTATGGAATACCTTTAAATAAGAACCAAAAGGGGATATAGAATAATAGTTTTCTTTGGTCAGTTTTTCCTGGTTTTGATTGATTAATGAACATCCTTCACTATTCCAGATGACAAATAAGTTATGATCAAGAACTTCTAATCTTTCGTATACAGGAGGAATAATTTCTTTCCCTTTATTATCCATCAAACCTGTTTTATTATCAAAACCAAAACGGTAGAAAGATCCCTTTAGTATTGGAGTGATATATTGATATTTAGATGAGACAATTTCGGAATTATCTTCTGTGACTAACCCCCATTTTCCTTGGTCTGAAACAGGAATAAGTGATTGAGCAGTAATGTAAAAAGGGAAGATTAGTATATTTAGTAGTATTAGAAGTGGCTTCAACATAATATCGTGATTTTATATCATGAAAATAGTCGAAAGTCATGCCAAAGAAAAAGGGAGATGGACTTTTTATGGTCATCTCCCTTTTAATTTATGCAATCACTTTAAAGTGCTTCTTTACTAAATCAACTTTTTCTAAAAGTTGTTCTTTTGTTTCGGCAATTATGGTGATGTGTCCCATCTTTCTTTCAGGCTTTGTCATCTGCTTATCATACAAATGAATATATACTCCAGAGATAGAAAGAACTTCATCGACACCTTCATACTTTGCAACGCCAGTGTATCCTTTTTCACCAAGAACATTTACCATGGCTGATGGAGATCTTCTAGCAGTATCTCCTAAAGGTAAATTTGCTACCGCTCTAATATGTTGATCAAACTGAGAAGTAATATTTCCTTCAATTGTTTGATGACCAGAATTGTGCGTTCTTGGTGCAACTTCATTGACAATGACATTTCCTTCTTGATCTACGAAAAATTCGATGGCAAGTAATCCTATGAAATCTAATTTTTTCACAAGATCGATGGCAATTTCAGTCGCTTTATCTTCAATTTCTTTAGAAATGGTTGCTGGCGATAGAAGATAATCAACAAGATTACTTTCATGATAAACTACCTCAACAGCAGGGAAAGTATTGATCTCACCTTTTTCGTTTCTAGCAGCGATGATAGATATTTCCTTATCGATATCTACCATTTTTTCAAAAACTGATGGTCCGTCAAAACCTTTTTCAAAGTCAGCCTCAGTGCGCATCACTTGTACACCTCTACCATCGTAACCACCTTTACCAATTTTCATTACTGCAGGTAGTAAGTCTTTATGCTTTACCAACTCTTCTTTGTTTTCAACTAATACAAATGGAGATGTTGGAATGTTGTTTTCCTGATAGAATTGTTTTTGAACTCTTTTATCTTGTATAAGAGCAATATGTTCTGGTTTTGGGAAAACAGGAGTACCTTGTTTCTGAATCTCAAGAAGTGCATCAGTATTGACATTTTCAATTTCTATAGTAACAATGTCAACATCTTTTGCAAATTCTAGTATTGTGTCGTAATCATTTAAAGATCCAACAACAAATTCATGAGCAACTGCCTTACAAGGGGCATTTGGGTCTGGGTCTAATGTTTTGACATGAATGTTGAGATTCATCGCAGATTGAATCATCATACGTCCTAATTGACCACCACCTAAAACACCAATCTTTTTCATAGTGATAAGTAAAAATTGAAAGCCACCTAATTGCAATATTGTGTTGAACTAAGTGGCTTTGTAGTTTATATTATTGTCGTATCAAATTAAAGATCGAAACCAATATCAGAACGGAAGTACTTCTTGTCGAATTGTACTGTTTCTGCAGCTTTGAATGATTTAGCTAATGCTGATTTCATATCCTTACCTTTACCAGTCATTGCAATAACACGTCCGCCATCAGTGATAACTTCACCAAGTTCACTAAACGTAGTACCTGCATGGAAAGGAGTTACATCATCTAAATTATCTAATGCTGTGATTTCTTTACCTTTTTGATAAGCTTCAGGATATCCACCTGATACTAACATTACAGTAGTAGCAAAATCAGAGTCAATTTCTAAAGAAGCTTCGTCTAATCTTCCTTGAGCTGCAAGGTCTAATACTTCTAATAAGTCTGAATTGATTCTTGGAATAACAACTTCAGTTTCTGGGTCACCCATTCTTGCGTTATATTCGATAACGTATGGTTTGCCATCTACTTTAATTAATCCAAAGAATATAAAGCCTACATAATCAATTCCATCTTTTGCTAAACCATCAATAGTTGGTTTCACAATAGTCTTATCGATCTCTTGCATGAAGTCAGCATCAGCAAATGGTACTGGAGAAATAGCTCCCATACCACCAGTGTTAAGACCTGTATCACCTTCTCCAATTCTTTTGTAGTCTTTTGCTTCAGGTAAAGTAACATAGTTTTTACCATCAGTGATTACAAAAACAGAAAGTTCAATACCGTCTAAGAACTGTTCTACCAATACGGATTTACTTGCTTCACCGAATTGACCACTCAACATTTCTTTAAGGCTGTTTTTAGCTTCTTCAATGTTATCGATAATCAATACACCTTTACCAGCTGCTAAACCATCTGCTTTTAAAACATATGGAGGCTTTTGCATTTCTAAGAATGCATAACCACTTTCTAAAGTTTCTAAAGTAAATGTTTTAGATGCACCAGCAGGGATGTTATGACGCATCATGAACTTTTTAGAATAGTCTTTACTACCTTCTAATAAAGCACCTGCTTTTTTAGGACCAATAACTTTTACATGAGATAATTTATCATCCTCCGCAAAATAATCTGCAACACCTTCTACAAGTGGGGCTTCAGGACCAACAATAAGCATGTCGATACCTTCTTCCAAGACAAATTGACCTAGCTTTGAAAAATCAGTAACTGAAATACTGATGTTTTGAGCAACTTCTGCAGTTCCAGCATTACCTGGTGCAGCGTACAGTTTCGTGAGCTTTTCACTTTGGGAGATTTTCCACGCTAAAGTGTGCTCTCTCCCTCCGGAGCCAAGAATGAGTACTTTCATCTCTTGTTTCTTAGTTGTAAGTATGTCAAAAAATTTCTGCAAATATGCTAAAAAAAAAATCGATTTGATAGTCGTTGCTTGTTTTTCAGAGAGTTGATTTAATAATTCAGATATTTTAAGTTACTTATATAAGAGAATTCAATTAATTAACTTCAATCTAGGATAATGAAAGCAATTTTAAAACGTACCAAGTTCCTGGAATTGCAAACCCAAGGAAAATTTGAACTTTATAATAATGATGATGAATTGGTATTTTCATGTGATACATTGGAACTACCATGGAAAAACAATCAAAATAGAATTTCCTGTATTCCATTGGGAGAGTATAAAACAATTCCGAGAACACATGGAGCTTATGCCAATAGAGCTTTTCATGTACAAGAAAAAAATGGAGGTGAGGTGAAAGGAAGGAGTCACATTCTTATACATTCAGGAAATTTCTTTACAGATACTAAAGGGTGTATACTATTAGGTAGAGGATTTCATGATATTGCCTTAAAAACGAAAAAGAGGGAAATTCAAAAAGATGGAGTGATGGACCTGCTAAATTCAAGGCAGACAATCTCTGAATTATTAGAATTATCTGATGGGTTTGAATTATCTGTTCAAACCGAAGAAAAGGTAATAGAGAAAAAATCAAATTCTAGAATAAAGATTGACTTTATAAAAGAAGGTGAAATAGCCTATGTAAATGTAAAGTCAAAATTAAACCTTAGATCAGAGCCAAATACTGAAAGTCTTGTAATAGACCAATTGGTAGATGATACTCCATTATTAATAAAAGAAGATTTAGGAGAGTGGATGAAAGTCGCTACTTTAGGTGTTGAAGGTTGGTGTTTTGGTGAGTATATAAGTCTGATAGATAGTGATTTAGGTGTGGTTTCTGTAAATTCTGGAACTTTAAATATTAGAAGTGATTGCCATGTTAAGGCATCTAAAATTTTGGAAAAAGGCCTAAATAAAGAAGAAAAAGTGGAGATTTTAGAAAAAAGAGGAGACTGGTATCGAGTGAAAGCTAGAATAGAAGAAGGTTTTGTGTTTAACGAGTTTTTAATTAGATAAATTTTGGTATTCATCGAAAGATAAATATAAATTATCGTAGAAATGTAAATAACTTTAAATTAAAATTTGTTTAAGTGCAAAAAAAACACTTCTTTAGTGTTGTAGTCAAAAATAACAAAGCAAAAACATTCTCTTAAATAGAGAATCTAAAAATATTCGATTAGTTGGAAGTTTGTTTGTTAGTTTAGTTTTAGTGAAAAGAACCTGTGAAATTCGCAGGTTCTTTTTTTGTGTATGATAATTTGTTAATTATCTGATTTTATGTAAATTACAAGAACCTTACACCACGAACAACAATAACAGATAAATCAGACATGACAATTACTTCAACTAGAAAGCGCTTTTTTTCTGTTTTTCGACAACCATGTAAAAGCCACTACCATCGGTCCTTTAAAAAACAAGCAAATCCTCCAATCGAAAGATTAGAGATTTCGACTTCCAAGATGAACACAAAGTTTTATGAGTTTTATCTTCAACTAAGAAAAAGGAAAAAGCAAGTGTCATTTCAAGAATGTATCGACGAAATGTCACAAGAATTAAGGATTTCACCTCAAGAAATTCAATCAAGGATTCAGGTGAATCGATAATTATGTCAAATTAGAAAAAAACAGAAAGCAGTAATCTATATTATTAGGTTACTGCTTTTTTTTAGATAATTCTTAGAATAATAGATTGGATTTAGGAACTATTTCTGTCCTACATAAAAAGTTCCCTCTAGTTGAGAAAATACAGAAAATAGAAATTAATAATATAAGAATATAAAGTTTGTTATTGGATTATTTTTATATGTATCGTTTCAAAGGGGGGTAAATGTTGGACATTTGAAATATTTACAACTATTTGGAAACAGAAACAAAGACACAATGTCTTTTATCTTTTGTCTATCTGCTAAGTAAAAACCGTATTAATTATGATCTTATTACATCAAATTTCATTGGAAGGAGAATTGAAATATTCTGATATAAATACTCCAGTATTCTTGAAGGTATCTTATAAGAATAATCAAGTAAGATATGAAGTTGATGCTAATGGAGAATTATTAAACGAGGATGAAAGAAATACCTTATTAATAGTAGGAATAGATCAATTTGTTGAAACACGAGTTTACGAAACATTCTTGACATTTAGGTCAGAAGGTAATTCTGCTACAGTCCAAGATTACATTGATGCTTTAACAACAGAAATACCAGCAGACATGGTATATTCTAAATTGATGGACTTAGCGATCTTTAACGAAGAAAACTTAATGAGGGTAGCGTCTTAAAAATGTTATATTTTTTTATTACGTACTTCATTTCAAAAATATTTTCATAACCCAATTACTATCTTATATTTTTATTACTCTTATTACCTACAAAAAATTAGTTGGAAGTTTGTTTGTTAGTTTAGTTGAAAAAGAGCTTGTTGGTATGCAGGCTCTTTTTTTTGCATTTACTATTTAGCACTATACTTATTTGTTAAAAGGTCATGAACTTGTATTTTTTTACTACAAAACACGTTTAAAAGTATTGTTTGAGGGGTTGATTGGATTTAAAAAAGAATGTTGTTTATAATTTAAATAAGTAGTTTTTGTATTTTTCTAATAAAATGGAATTATTATATAAAAAATGTTTGCTTAACGCTTATCAAATTATTTGTTTGCAAACATCATATTATTAGTAAATATTACTTAATAACCTATCTCAAATAAACGTAACCTGTATGATTATCAAATACAACTTCAGAATTGAAGAAAATTCGTCCAAAACTTCTACTGTAGGTACTTTGAAAATTACAACTGATAAAGTTGCTTCACCTATCTATGAATTAGTATCAAATGCAGATGCTACTATCGAAATCAAAGACGTTTTAAAGCAATATTCTGAATCAAGAATTTTTGAAATTTTTAATCAGGCAAGAACTGAAAATACGTATTTAAGTTCTGATGATTATTTGGATATACTTAAAAATGAAGTTCCGGCTTCATTAGCACAAGATGTAATTAATGAAATGCAGTCTTTCATTGAATATGATAATGTAAGACAAGCATCATAAAAATATTAGATTAGTTGAAAGTTTGTTTGTTAGTTTAGTTTAAGAAGGAAAGAGTTTTCGAATTTCGAGGACTCTTTTTTTATTTTCTACCGTTAAATATCATTTTCTCTTACGTATATTTGAAACTTGATAAAAATTGCACAGTAGTTGTATACAACTAACAGATAATCTTCATTTTAAATTGTTCAGTTCTAATGTTATCCAAAATAACTAGAAATACTTTTACTTTTTTTGTTTTCTTTTTGCTGTTGTCTTCCTCGTCAGTAATGGGGCAGTATGCCAAATGGAAAGTGGGTTTTGGAGTACAATCTGAACAAATTTTTGCCAAAAATTGGAACAATACCTTATATCAATTCAACACAGAGAATGCTGTGAACATGCCTAAACTCGGTTGGGGTTGGGGGTTCAATTTTAATTCTGATTACGAAGTGATAGAAGGATTAGCAGTTGGTTTGAGGTATGGTATGTCAACTTACGATTCTAAAACAGATTATCTAGGAGAGCAAGTTAGTCTTACGACAAAGTTTCATGATATTTCAGTTTATGGTGATTTCTATATATTGAAATTTATTCCTAACTCTTTTTTACCACACATTAAAGAGAGTTTCTTTGTTAGGGTAGCACCTACTTATCATACTCTAAATGCGGAAACGATTTTTCCAGATTCTTTAAGGGTCTATCAATCTGAGAATATAACGATTGATTCAACTAGTTTTGTTGGCGTAGAAGGTTCTTCAGGGTTTGGTTTAAATCTTGGTGTGGGATATACTCAGTATGTTACTGATAGGATCAGTGTAACAGGAATGCTGAATATGGATTACAGCTTCGGACATAAAATTAATGGATTGTCTGATACTTATTTGGGAACAAATTACCCTTCAAGAGAAAGTGCTTTTGTTACAAGACTTTCTGCTGAAGTAAAAGTAGCGTATTCTATTAAACAAAAGTTGCCTTTATGTCCTATTAAATCATGTCACATTCAACAGGAACATAGGCATGCAGTGTTAGGAGGAGCGACGGTAAGAGGTAATAAGTATAGCTTAAGGCAAAACCAGAAATATGGAGATAAACATAGAGGACAGGTAGAGCCTAAGAAGAGGAAAAAGACAAAAACTGAGAGGCAACAAAAACGCATTCAGAATAAAGAAAAACGCAATCGTAAACGAATTAGGATATTCGGAGCCGGTCATTAATGAAAATTTACACCGGAATTGATTTTTTTATCATTGAAAAATTTTATTTTTGGGACAAATTAAATTTCCGGATACTTTGCCAAACAATTTTTGCGGAACACTAAGTTTGTTTTTAGAAGTATCGGGAACTAGTATTGTTCATTTTAAACACATTCATGACTATACATAAAGAAGGACATTCACTACTAATTAGCTTGTTAATTATTCTTGGGGTCCTAAACGCACCTTTGTACTACTATATACCACAATTTGGTATCTGGCATGGAATCGCATTAACTGTCAGTATAATATTTTATTTATTGATTCTACAGTTTTTCAGAAACCCTAACAGAACAATTCCACAAGGAGAAAATTTAGTTATTGCACCTGCAGATGGTAAAGTAGTAGTGATCGAGGAGACAGAAGAAAATGAATACTTTAAAGATAAAAGGATTCAGATTTCGATCTTTATGTCACCTTTGAATGTTCACTTAAGTAGAAATCCTATTTCTGGAGTATTGAAATATTTTAAATACCACCCAGGAAAATTTCTAGTAGCATGGCACCCAAAGTCAAGTACTGATAATGAGCGTACAACTTTAGTAACTGAAAACTCTAATGGTGTTCAGGTATTATTTAGACAAATTGCTGGAGCATTAGCAAGACGTATTCGTTGGTATGTGGATGAAGGGGATCAGGTGAATCAAGGTGAAGAATTTGGTTTCATTAAATTTGGATCAAGGATAGATGTTTTTCTACCATTAGATTCAAAAATCAATGTCACTTTAGAGCAGAAAACTAGAGGAGGAGAGACAATCATTGCAGAGTTACCTCAATAGTTATTGAAAGTATTAATTAAAAAAGCACTTCATATTCCTAAGTTTATGAAGTGCTTTTTTTATAACTCAATTATTAGTCCGTCTTCGGCTAATTTTACATGTTCTGGAAGTTCTTTTTGAGTGTCTGAATGTAATCCCATTTTATGCCCTATGTGTGTGAGATATGCTTTTTTAGGTGATAGTTCCTGAATAACCTCAAGTGCTTCTTCTAGATTGTAATGTGAAATATGCTCCTTCCTCTGTAGAGCATTAATTACTAAAACATCTAAATTCTTTAACTTACTCATTTGGTCACTGTCAATCTTATTTGCATCAGTGATGTATGCAAAGTTCTTGATCCTGTAACCCATTACAGGTAGTTTATAATGCCATACTTGTATTGGGTCAATCAATGTTTTCCCGATATAGAATTCTTGATCTTTTTTGATCTCATTTAAATTAACAGAAGGAACACCAGGGTATTTGTTTTCAGCAAAAACATAGCTAAACTCCTGCTTTAACTGTGAGAATACAGCATGTGTACCATAGAGTTCTATAGGTTTCATTCCGTTTAGAAAATAAAATCCTCTAATATCATCCATGCCTGCAGTGTGGTCTTTATGTTGGTGGGTAAAAACCAATCCGTCTAACTGGGTGATACGCTCTCTCAATACCTGTTGTCTAAAATCAGGTCCTGAATCTATGATAATGCTTTCACCTTCATCTGTTTGAATATGAATAGATGAACGTAATCGTTTGTTTCGGTAATCTAATGATCTACAGACTTCACATTTACACCCAATAATTGGTATACCTTGTGAGGTGCCAGTTCCTAAAAAAGTTATTCTCATGTCTTTTTAAATAGAAAAATCTTCGTCCGTAACCTGTTGGTAAAGGGAAACATTTTTTTCACTAAGCTGTGAGGTGTCAATATCAATTTCCTTCAAGATATCAATCATCGACTGTATTTTACCTTCTTGACTGTAAAATTTATTGATAATGGCCACTTTAGCATTTCTAATTAAGCAATACCCAGATTTGAAGCTACCTCTTTCATAACGAAGATTGTAGTCGGATTCTGCAAAAATATCTTCAAGTTTTGCTTGTAAGTGTTTCGTAGGTTTTAAAGTGCTTTTTGTATTTGACATAAAAAAACTGAATAAATTACTTTTGCAATGTAATGTATTCAGCTTAGATATTTTGATGACTGTGAAAAAAATTAATTATTAGTAACTTTATTCACTACGTTAACAAGGTTGTCAAAATTTAAAGGTTTAGGTAGGTACTCATTGATTCCAACAGCTTTGAAATCATCCATAGAGTAATTTTTTGCGTTTCCTGTAATTGCTACAATTGGAACATTTTTCTTTGTTTCATCATCTAACCCTCTAATTTTTTGGGCGCATTCCATACCATCCATAACAGGCATATTGATGTCAAGTAAAATGGCATCGTAATGACTTTTGGCTAATTTGTCTAGTACTTGTTGTCCGTTTTTTACAGAGATGATTTCATAGTTTTGGAATTGTAACACTTTTCTTGTGATATTTTGAATCACAGAACTGTCTTCAGCAACTAATATTTTTTTTCCCATTTGTGTAAATAGTTTCAGATAGATACAGAAATATAAACTTGGTGTAGTGTTAATCTGTGTATTTTAGTTTCGATTACTTATATAATTTTACAAACTAATAGTGAAAATTAAAAATATTCTGAAAGATTAAATGCGTAAAAATTATAAACTTCTTTTAGTAAAATACATTTCAAACTACATTGATAGAATTTTAACAATGAAGATCACTTGAAACTTATTTCTATTGTACTACCTATATTAAAATCGTAATGTTTTCTAAATTGCGAAAATCATGATCAAATTACATACAATGAATAAACTGATTATCCATTTTTCAATTTTTACTTTAATCCTAGGCTTAGTTGCATTTGCACATCCAATACATTTAAGTGTTTGTGAAATGAACTTCAATAAAGAATCAAAATCACTGGAAATTGCACAAAAGGTATTCTTTGATGATTTAGAAGATGGTGTGGAGCTAATAGGAGGTCCTAAGCTTAATTTATTTACCGAAAAAGAGCATCCTGATAGTGATTTATGGCTTAATAGATATTTTAATCAACACTTAAAAGTTCAAATTAATGGGAAACCTAAAGTGCTTATTTGGGTGGGTAGAGAAACGGATGCAAAGCAAGATATTCAAGCATTGTGGGTTTACATGGAAATCCCAGGTATTAAAAAAGTAAAGGAATTGACCATAGAAAATACTATACTCTATGATGTACATCATGATCAAAGAAACATGTTGCATCTAACTTGTAATGATACAAAAAAGAGCTGGTTGTTTGATTTTGAAAAAAATACAGAAACAATTCAATGGTAAACATTGACTTTAGGGTAAAATGCTTTGTATATTAAATAATAGAATTAAGCTATTTATGAACTAGAAATTTCTGATTGTTAGCTAAATGACTTCAAATCATCTTTTTTTCATAAATACCTTGAGTATTATAAAAATAGTAAATGACCTATTACTCCTCTAAGTAAACAATATGAGATTGCAAACATATAAACTATTCAGTGCTTTACTGACTCTTCTTTTATTGACAATTCTGGTGCCTGATGTGGTATATGCTACCCATATTAGAGCAGGTGACCTGACTATGAGAAGAAAGCCAAACGGTGGTGATAGAGAATACATTATAACGGCAATTCTATACAGAGACGTTACAGGTGTTAATGCTGGAGATGGTTTGATTGATTTTGGCGATGGATCAGATAATGCAATTGTGAAACCTCAGTCTTTGGGCTATACCGAAGATGGAGAAACAGAGATAATACAATATCAGGTAGAACATACTTTCCCTTCTGACGGTAATTATAAGGTAAGTTATTTTGAACGTAACAGAAACCCCGGTGTAAGAAATATGGAAATCTCTTCAGAGACTCCTTTTTACATTCAATCTGAATTTATGATTAACCCTGCTTTAGGATTGAATAGTTCGCCTGTACTTTTAATTCCTCCTGTAATTAAAGGAGCTATTGGTCAGAAATTTATTCATAATGCCGGAGCATATGACATTGATGGTGATAGTTTATCCTACCGATTAACCGTTTGTTTACAAGGTACTGATACACCGGTACAAAACTACCGTTTTCCAGATGATCCAAATGAAGATTGGTCTAAAGTGACAGAGCAATGTGAAACTCCTGCTGTTTTCTATATTGATGAGTCGACAGGAGATTTAACATGGGATGCACCTTTTGTAGCTGGTGAGTATAACGTTGCATTTTTTGTAGAAGAATGGAGAGATGGTATCCGAATAGGGGCAGTAAATAGAGATATGCAGGTCATTATTATCGATCCATTAAACTTAAGACCTATTATTGAAGGTCCTGCAGATACTTGTGTTATAGCAGGTGATCCTTTATTAAAAGAAATATTTGCCTACGATCAAGATAATGCACCGTGTTATAATTCAGATTCAACATTAGATTGGGGACCACATCCAATCAAATTAGAAATCTCACAGCAAAGTGATGAAATCGCAATACCTCCTTATGCTGACATGATTTTTACTCCTACTTATAGTGGTGTGAATAATTCAGAGGCAAGAGGGGATTTTAGTTGGACACCGCAATGTGCTGATATTAGACAAGAACCTTATAAGATTACTTTTGAAGCCAAAGATTTTCCAGATAAATCTAACACGCAATTAGGAACATTACAGAATTGGAATGTTAGAGTTTTAGGTCCAGCACCTACAGGTTTGGTAGCTGAACCTGCTTCTTCAACAGATCTATCCAATGGTAATACGTTTGTAAGTTTAACATGGGACCCTTACACTTGTGATGGTGCAGATGAAATTCATATTTACAGAAAGAAAGGATCTTTTGATTTTAATCCTGTCTGTGAAACCGGTTTACCATCATGGACTGGTTATGAGTATGTGAATTCAGTTGATGTATCAGAATCGTCATTTAGAGATTTTACTGTAGATCAAGGAGCAAATTATTGTTATAGAATTTATGCAACATTTAGATCTCCACAAGGAGGAGAAAGTATTGCCTCAGAAGAAGACTGTGCATTTATTCCAGATAGTCAATATATCGTACAAGTAGATGTAGAATCTACTGAAGAAGAAAATGGACAAATTAATTTAAAATGGACTGTACCAATGGATGTAACTCCGGGAAGAACTCCATATTATAATGTTTACAGAGGAGAGGGAATGGAGAAAATAGAATTTGATCAATATACTAAGATCAATACTAATCCATTAACTGATACTACCTTAGTTGACAACCTTCTAAATACTGTTGAAACAGAATATCATTACAGAATAGAGTTTTTAGAGGGAACTAGTTCTGATAATGCGGCACCTAGAGATACAACAACTTTAGCCTCTTATGTAAGATTATCATCTGATGCAGGTTTAGACTTTATTACTTTAAATTGGACAGGAAATGTACCATGGAACCTTACTCCAGATACTGTTATTGTAAATACAGACACATCTGCAGTATACCATAAAGTCTATCGTAAAATTGAAGGAGATGAAACAAGCTTTAGTTTATATGATAGTGTATTTACTCATTCAAATGGTTTAAGCTATACAGATAGAGGTACTGCAGATCTACCTTTGGATGATAGAAAACTGTATACCTATTATATAGAAACCATTGGTTCATTTGAGCATCCATCTATTGCAGAGCCTCTGATTAATAGAACACAAGAATTAACTGTGGAACTATTAGATACTATCCCTCCTTGTCCACCAATTTTGTCTCTTGCTAATTTGGAAGAAGGTTTCCCTATGGACAGTTGTGTTGTTGAACCAGAAACGGATGGGGAAAGATCTTGTCAGAAAGACCGTTTTGAAGTAGAGTTGACTTGGTTAAATGAGCAAGGTTCAAATTGTGATGATGACATTGTAAGCTATAATATCTATTATTCAAGAAGGACAGCAGTATCAAAGAACGATTTTGGAGCACCTGTAGCGACAATGGATCATCCAGAAGGAAGACCATTAACCATTCAGTTGTTGTATGAATTCCTTAATAGAGAATATGTTGAAGGTAGTTATGCAGTAACTGCAGTAGATGACTCAGGAAATGAAAGTGATCTGAGCAATATAATTATCCAAGATAATTGCCACTACTACGAGTTGCCGAATGCATTTAGTCCAAATGGTGACGGAATTAATGAGACTTTTATTCCAATGAGATGCCCTAGGTTTGTTAAGAGTATCAATTTTACGGTATTCAATCGTTGGGGAGTAGCTATATTCTCTTATAATTCTGATGAACATGATGGAGACATTGAGATCAATTGGAATGGTAAAACCGATTCAGGAAATGATGTCGAGCCTGGTAATTACTACTATAGAGGAGAAATGATGATTTATCGTCTTGAAGAAAGCGACGAGAAACAAGAAATAAAAGGTTCATTTGTGATTCTTAAGGGAAATGAATCTCAGTAAAATCTATTAATAAAAAAATAATTCTACTTTTGTAAAAGTATCCTCCAAAGGGATACTTTTACTGTTTGTTCAGAGTTATTTTTTTTAATTTTGAAACGTTATAACCCTTTTTTATATCAATAGATCACTATGAAATTGAAAGTCATCATTAGTGGTGGAGGAACTGGAGGTCATATCTATCCTGCTATAGCCATCGCCAATGCTATTAAAGAACAAAATAGCGAAGCAGAGATTTTATTTGTCGGTGCAGAAGGTAGAATGGAGATGGAAAAAGTACCTGAATCAGGTTACGAGATCATAGGTCTTCCTATAAGTGGTATCCAAAGGAGGTTGACGATACAAAATCTATATTTTCCATTTAAACTGATAAAAAGTTTATGGAAAGCTAGTAGTGTTGTACATGAATATAAACCCAATGTCGTTGTTGGAGTTGGTGGTTATGCTAGTGGTCCAATTATGTGGAGAGCACAATCGAATAAAATACCAACAGTAATTCAAGAGCAGAATGGTTATGCGGGTTTAACCAATAAAATTCTTGGAGGTAGAGCAAATAAGATATGCGTTGCCTATCCTGGAATGGAGTTTTACTTTCCTGAAAAGCTTATTGAATTTACAGGTAATCCAGTAAGACAAGATATCACAGATCTTGAAGAAAAGAAAAATGCAGCCTATCAAGAATGGAGCTTTTCTTCAGATAAAAAAACGGTATTTATTTTTGGTGGTAGTTTGGGCGCATTGACCTTAAATGAAAGTATGTCTGCAGGTGTAGACAAGTTACTGGAAAAAGGTATTCAGGTGATCTGGCAAACAGGTAAATATTACTTTGAGAAGTTCCATTCTCAATTTGGCGGTAGAGAGAAAGAGGGGTTACATGTTGTATCATTTATTAAAGATATGGCAGGTGTGTATGCTATTGCAGATGTAGTAGTAGGAAGAGCAGGAGCTCTTTCAATTTCTGAATTATGTTTGGCAGGGTTACCTACTATATTGGTTCCTTCTCCAAATGTAGCAGAAGATCACCAGACGAAAAATGCAATGGCATTGGTAAAAGAAAATGCGGCTATTTTAGTAAAAGATGTAGACGCTCGTTCTCAATTAATTGATGAGTTAATCACTTTGGTTGAGGATGAAGATTTGCAAAAATCATTATCTGAGAATATAACAAAACTTGGTAAGCCTAACGCTGCCAACGATATCGCATCTAAAGTTTTAGAGATTGCGGAAAAACATTACAAACGAATGAACTAATATGTTGCCTTCATATATATATTTTCTAGGAATAGGAGGAATTGGAATGAGTGCCTTAGCAAGGTGGTTTAATGCGAATGGTACTACTGTTACTGGGTATGATAAAACGGAAACAGAACTGACAAAAACATTAGAATCTGAGGGCATCCAAGTGATGTATAATGATAAAGTAGAAGCTTTACCCAAAGAACTTTTGACTTTGCCAAAGGATGATGTTTTAATCGTTTTTACACCAGCTATTCCTAGTTCTCATGAAGGCTTCCAATATTTGAAGTCAAATGGTTATACCATAAAAAAGAGAGCCGAAGTTTTAGGTATTATCACAAAAGCGAGCTTTACTATTGGTATTGCAGGTACGCATGGTAAAACAACTACCTCTTCGATGTTGTCTCATATCTTGAAAAGTGCAAATAAAAATGTGTCTGCATTTCTTGGAGGTATCGCTACCAACTATGGGACAAATATGCTGTTAGGTGATAGTTCAAAAGATGACCATATTGTTGTTGTTGAAGCTGACGAGTTCGATCGTTCTTTTTTACAGCTATCCCCAAATATTATTGGTATTACTAGTTGTGAAGCAGATCATTTAGATATTTATGGAACTGAAGATGCCGTTTTTGAGTCTTTTCAGGACTTTATTAATAAGCTACCAAATGACGGGAAACTTTTTTTAGAACATAAAATCAACAGATTAACTGCAAAAAAAGAAGTTTTATCTTATTTTTATGGTATAAACGATGGAAATGCCCAAGCTTCTAATTTAGAAGTGAAAAATGGTAGGTTCTATTTTGATGCTAAATTTCACGAAGGAACTGTTATAGAACAGGTTGCTTTACCTTTACCAGGATTCCATAATGTTGAAAATGCCTTGCTAGCAATGTCCATTGCATTGGAGGTAGGTTTAACGATAGAGGAAGTTAAAAACGGTATAGAGAGCTATAAAGGTGTAAAGAGACGATTTGAGAAATGGGTGGAAACAGAAAATAGTGTTTACGTTGACGACTATGCACATCACCCAACAGAAATAACGACATTTATCAACTCCTTAAAAGCTTTATATCCTACTGAAAAGATTACGGTTGTTTTTCAACCACACTTGTATTCAAGAACATCTGACTTTGCTGATGGTTTCGGAGAAGCTTTATCATTAGCGGATGAAATTTGGTTGTTGCCATTATATCCTGCTAGAGAAGAGTTTGTCGAAGGCGTAAATTCAGAAATGCTTTTAGGAAAGATCCTACATGATAACAAGAGGATTGTTCAGGATGAGGATTTGCTAAACGAAATAAAAGCATTTGATGGAAAAGTCATCGCTACTGTGGGTGCCGGTAACATCGATCGTTTTATCAGAGATATTGCTGATATTCTTTCTTAATTTAAGATGAGTAAAGAAAATAAGATACAACAATTTTTTAAGCAGAAGGGGGCCATTAGTCTCACTGTAGTTATTTTTTTAGTTTTATTGTCAATAGTCTTCACTGTAACAAGACCTAATATTGTCAATGAAGGTGAGATGATTATTAATGTCACAAATTATAATGCACCAAGGTTTGTTGAAGCTACAGAAGTAAAAGATGCAGTAGCAAAGATGAACTTAGACCGTACAGATCAAGGGATGTCAATTAAGGAAATTGAGAATTCTTTAAATGCCATTCAATTTGTACGAAATGCAGAAGTATCCCGTGATGTTAAAAATAATCTTGTGATTGATATTGAGCAAGATCGTCCAATTGCTAGGATTCTGACACCTAGTGGAAAATCTACTTATATCAATCAAGAAGGTAAGATGATTGGATTATCAAAAAAACATGCTGCTCGTGTGTTGCTGATAACTGGTGCGGGAGCAGAAAAATTAATGAGTCAAAACTATTGGGAAGATTCTTATTACACTTACCTATTGTTGGAGTTTGTCAATAAATTAAGTAATGATAGATTTTGGAATGCCCAAATAACCCAATTAGATATCAATAAGGACATGTCGATTATCGCTTATCCTCAAGTAGGTAAAGAGAGAATTGAATTTGGACAACCAACTGATTATCTAAAAAAACTTGGTAAATTAAAGTTATATTATAACACGATTGTTTCAACGAAAGGTTGGAACGTTTACAAGAATATTAAATTACAGTATGCAGGCCAAATAGTTTGTGATTAATGAATCTTTGATCAAATAAGTTGAATCAATTATACCATTATCAATTAAACGTTTTGAATATTTGCTTTTTTCGGAACATATTAAGAAATTTTGTTTTTTTAATAGGATTATAAAAATTACCATCACAGAAAGAAAGTAATACCCGCTTGTTACTCACAATAATTCACGTTGAATATGGAAGAAAAGATTATAGTAGGGCTTGATATTGGAACTACAAAGGTGTGTGCCGTTGTAGGAAAGATGAATGAATATAATCAATTAGAGATATTAGGATTAGGTCATGCAACATCTGAAGGTGTTCGTGATGGTACTGTTAGTAATATCGCTAAAACTACAGAGGCTATCGACCAGGCAATTACAGATGCCGAAAATGATTCTAATATTGAAATCAATGTTGTCAATGTTGGTGTAGCTGGAAAGCATATTAAAAGCTTCAGACAACATGGAAGTATCACACTACCTCATCAAGAAGATGAAATATCAGTAACAGATGTTGAGCGTCTGACTAATGATATGTATAGAGTGATTACAGAACCGGGAACAGAGATTATTCATGTTCTTCCATTGCATTATACTGTTGATAGTGAGGAGAAAATTAAAGATCCTGTGGGGATGGCTGGTGTGAAACTGGAAGCAGATTTCCATATCGTAACAGCCAATAGTAACTCCATTCGTAACATTAAAAAGTGTATTGAAAGAAGTAATCTTGAAATAGACCAAATGATGTTGGAGCCTTTGGCTTCTAGTATGGCGGTACTTACTGAAGAGGAAAAAGAAGCAGGTGTAGCAATTATTGATATCGGTGGAGGTACTACTGATATTGCAATTTTCTATGATGGTATTATCAGACATACTGCAGTAATTCCTTTCGGTGGTGATATTATTACTTCAGATATCAAACAAGGTTGTGCTGTGATGCAACATCAGGCAGAACTTCTAAAAGTGAAATTTGGTCAGTCTATGGCTGCAAATACTAAAGATTCTGAAGTAGTAGAAATTCCAGGAATCAATAATAGAACTCCAAAAGAGGTATCTATTAAGAACCTAGCCTATATCATTGAGGCAAGAATGGAGGAAATTATTGATTTAATTAAAGCAGAACTTAAAGATTCTGGATATATGGATAAGTTGGCTGGCGGTTTAGTATTAACTGGTGGTGGATCAAAACTTAGAAATATCCAGCATTTATTTGAATATAAGATTGGTTTGGATACTCGTATTGGTTATCCGACAGCTTTCTTAGGAAAATCAGATCGATCTGAAAAAGTGAAAGATCCAAAATTTGCTACAGCATTAGGCTTAGCATTGGCAGGGTTTAAAGCTTTAGATCAAAGAGAAGAAGATCGTCCAAGAAAAATGTATCAACAACCGATTCAAGACGAGAAAACAACTTCATATTCAGAAAGAACTAAAGTTGCAGATACTTCTGCTGCAAGAGGAAAGAACATTTTCTCAGATTTTCTACAAAAGGCAAAAGACCTTCTGATAGATGATTATGATGATACAGAAGATTATAAAGATTAATACTTTATTTTAAATAGTTCTAGGTTGAACTATAATTTTTGTGTATTTTCATATAGGAAAGATGATATTTTTTTTAAATACTTATTTAAAGAATGTAAATCTTTCAAATTATGCTATTATTTTAGCAAAAGTTTTAACAAAAGAGCAACATGGATTCCTTTTAACAGGATCCTAAATTTATAAATTTTTTGAGTCTATGACTGAAACGAGCTACGAGTTTGATATGTCTAGCAACTCTGCTGCCAATAAAATCATCAAAGTGGTTGGTGTTGGTGGAGGCGGTGGTAACGCCGTGCGACACATGTATGAACTAGGAATTCACGATGTGGATTTCTTTATCGCTAACACAGATAAACAGGCATTAGAGTCTAGTCCTGTACCTAATAAAGTACAATTAGGTTTAGAACTAACTTCAGGTCTTGGTGCGGGAGCAAAGCCAGAAATTGGCAGAGAGTCTGCATTAGAGACTAAAGATGATATTAAACAATTTCTTTCGAACGGTACTAAGATGGTGTTCATCACTGCCGGTATGGGTGGTGGAACAGGTACAGGTGCAGCTCCTGTTATCGCAGAAATTGCTCGTAGCTTGAACATTCTTACAGTAGGTATTGTTACAATGCCTTTTAGATTTGAAGGAAAACCAAAAGAAAGAAGAGCACTTCAAGGTATCGAAGAATTAAAAGAACACTGTGATACTGTTCTTGTTATTCTAAACGAGAAATTGAAAGAGGTTTACGGTAGATCTTCAATGAGAGAAGCATTTTCTCAAGCAGATAATGTTTTAGCTCGTGCTGCAAAATCTATTGCAGAGATTATCACTGTAGACGCATATATCAACGTCGATTTTGAAGATGTTAATACAGTAATGAGAGATGCGGGTACTGCCGTAATGGGCTCATCTATTGAGTCTGGTGAAGACCGTGCAATTAGAGCTACTGAAGCTGCAATTGCGTCTCCATTATTGAATAATACTGATATTACTAATGCGAAGTACATTTTACTAAGTTTAGTTGTAAGTGATTATGACAACTTAGATATGAGTGAACTTGAGCAGGTGACAAGTTATATTCAAGATAGAGCAGGTGAGGAAGCTGAAGTGATCTTTGGTGTAGCTAAAGACGAATCATTAGGCGATGCAATTAGCGTTACAGTTATTGCTACAGGTTTTGAAGAAGATAAAGATAAGTCACCTTCAGATTTTTTTAACAAAGGGGAGTCTGGTTTAGGAAATAAGACAAGTAGAATTTCTACTTCAATTCCTACAAAAACACCTGAACCAATCTCTACAAAGGAGGAAACTACTCCAGTTGTTGAAGAAAAATCTACAGAATCAGTTGAAGAAACTCCTGTAGCAGAAACTTCGGCGGCTCCCCAGGTTGAGGAAAAAGTAGAAGCAGAACCACAAAAAACGGTTTACTCACTTAATGATGAATATGAAGCAAGCTCTGCAGCATCAATATCTAATGATGATAATGTTGAAGAGACTGCAACACCAACATCACAAAACTTAAGTAGTTATAAAAAGTTTGACTCAATGAAAGAAATTTCAAACGATGAATTGAAAGATTTGAGAGACATTCCAGCTTACTTAAGAAGAGGAGTTAAATTGAATCCTACAAAAAATAATGAAGAAGATACAGAGGAATAATCTTATCTAATTCAAAAAAAGGGTTGATATCTACTAGATATCAACCCTTTTTAGTTTATGACTATTTTTGTAGTCTAGTTTTGTATATCAAATTTAATATTGTTCCTAGCATAACCAGGAGCATACCTAAGATTACTTCAATACTAAAGAATTCTCCAAAGAAGAATATACCATAAAGAGCTCCGTAAATCACACTTGTATAATTCATACTTGAAACTGTAGCCGCATCATCATCAGATTGATAGGCTTTAGTGAGTAGTATTTGGCCAATTTGAGATAAAATTCCAATACTTAGTAATGCTACCCAAGTCCACCCTGTTGGGGTAACCCAATCAAAATAACACCATAATCCTGTTATCGGTACTGCTACAAATGGGAAGTAAAAAACAACGACGACAGGATTTTCTTTACCTTTTAATTTTCCTATTACAGTATATGCAGCAGCAGAACCAATTGCTCCACAAATAGCAATAGCAAGGTAAAGCGGATCTACCCTTGGATCAAAACCCTTGATTAATACTACTCCAACTATACTTAAACTCATAAATAATAGCTGAGCGGGTTTAAGAGGTTGTTTCAAAAAGAGCATAGCAAAAATTGCTGTGAATAAAGGTGCTAAATTTTGCAATACTACAGCTGTAGCTAATGGTAGATTTTGAAAACTGGCAAAGACTAAAACAAGAGAAACAGTTCCAAAAAATCCTCTGAGAAATAACATCTTCTGATTGTTACCCCATAAGTAAACATCTGCTTTTTTGAGGGTAACATAACTTAATACTAAAGAGACTAAAGCCCTGAAAAAAACTACTTCTTGAGGTGGTATTTGAGGAATCGATTTGACGATTAACTGCATGGTTGTCATGACTAAAGCAGCTAATAACATTTGTTTGGCTCCTGTACCAATATGTAATTTCATGTATTTGTATCTTTCGCGTCTAATATTAATTGCAATGTTAACTGAATTTTCCTAATATTTTTGATCAACTGATAATTGTCAGTAATGAATTCAGAATTGCTAACGAAATTTGTAGCATCTCAGAATTATATCTATCTAAATGCACTCAGAAAAGAACATACAAACTTGTTACCACTGCGGAGAAGACTGTAAGGATGAATTAATAACCAATGATGAAGGTAAATCATTTTGCTGTAACGGCTGTAATATGGTTTATGAATTATTGCAAGAAAATAATTTATCAGATTACTATAAATTAAATAATCAGCCAGGAGTAAGACAAAAAGGAAAATCTCAAAGAGATAAGTTGGCTTACTTGGATGATGATACGATAAAAAAGAAGTTGATTGATTTTACAGATGGTGAAATTGCAAAACTTAGTTTTTATCTCCCTCAAATTCATTGCTCCTCATGTATTTGGTTATTAGAAAAGCTACCTGAATTGCATGGAGGTGTGCTGGAGTCTAAGGTGAATTTTTTGAAAAGAGAAATTTATGTAACCTTCTCAGAAGAAAAGATTTCATTAAGAGACCTAGTGATGCTCCTAATCAATTTAGGGTATGAACCATTAATTAATTTAGAGGATCTAGAGAAAAACAAGAAGAAGAAACAACGATCAGAACAAGAAAAGACTTTCTTTATTAAGTTAGGTGTTGTAGGATTCTGTTTTGGAAATATCATGATGCTGAGTTTTCCTGAATATTTGGGAATCACAGTAGAGGATCAAGAATTTATTGAGATTTTTGGCTACTTAAACCTAATATTAAGTTTGCCAGTATTCTTTTATGGTGCTAGAGATTATCTTACTTCAGCTTGGCAAGCGATCAAGCATAAAGGAGTAAATATTGATGTTCCTATTTCATTAGGTATTCTGGCCCTCTTTCTTAGAAGTGCTTTTGAAATACTATCTGATACTGGTGCAGGTTACCTTGATTCTTTAGGAGCGTTAATCTTTTTATTATTGATAGGAAAGTGGTTTCAACAGAAAACGTTCGACAACATTAGTTTTGAAAGAGATTATAAATCTTATTTCCCTATTGCAGTTACTAGAATAAAAAATGATGAGTTAGAGAATATTCCACTTTCAAAATTAGAAGTATACGATACGCTGCAGATTAAAAATGGAGAATTAATTCCTGCAGATGCTATTTTAAAAAGAGGGGATGCTCAAATTGATTATAGTTTTGTAACGGGCGAATCTAAACCTGTAGAAAAACAATCAGGTGATTTATTGTATGCAGGAGGTAAACAAACTGCAGGGGTTATTGAAGTAGAAGTAACAAAAGAAGTTTCTCAAAGCTATCTTACAAGACTCTGGAACGAGCATACTTTTACTAAGGAAAATGCAACCGATTTTCTACAATCGAAAACCAATGTGATAAGTAAGTGGTTTACTTTAGTCATCTTATTTGTAGCTGCAATTGCTGGTACATATTGGTGGAATGTTGATGGACCAACACATGCCGTAAATACATTTACAGCTGTTCTAATTATTGCTTGTCCATGTGCATTGGCATTAAACGCCCCTTTTGCTTTAGGTAATGCCATGAGAATAATGGCAAGGTTTGGTTTGTATGCGAAAGACACAAGAACCATCGAAAATATGGCTGCAATTGATCATTTAGTATTTGATAAAACAGGAACAATCACCTCCGCAAAAGAACAAGCAATCAATTTTGTAGGCAATACATTAACACAAGAACAATTAGATAAAGTCTATGCAGTAACATCCCAATCTACGCACCCTGTTTCGAGTAGAATCGCAAAATATTTAGCTAATGAAGCTCAAAAGGGAATTACAGTTTCCAATTTTAAAGAAGTAGAAGGAAACGGTATTGAAGGGACTGTTGATGGAGTTCTAGTACGTTTAGGGAAAGCTACATTTGTAGGAGCAGATTCATCTTCTAAAAAATCATTTCAGACGGTTTCTTATGTGAAAATAGGAGACGATATTTTAGGTCATTTTTCTTTAGCTCAATCTTTAAGAGGTGGAATCGACCAGCTTTTAATAGACTTGTCAGAGAAAAAATATGAGGTATCATTATTATCAGGAGACAATGCATCAGAAAAAGAAAAATTGTCGAAAATTTTCCCTCAAAATACTGAGATGAGGTTTGAACAATCTCCTCAAGATAAAATGAACTATATCGTCAATAATCAAGAGAAGCAGAAAAAAGTATTGATGATAGGTGATGGGTTGAACGATGCGGGAGCACTAAAACAATCTGATGTAGGTATAGCTGTTGCCGAAGATGCCCATCAATTCTCACCAGCTTGTGATGGAATTATTTCAGCAGAAAAAGTAAAAGATTTGAATATTTATATGAAGTTTTCAAAATCTGCAATGAAAATGGTTTATGTAGGTTTTGTAATTTCATTCTTATACAACATCGTAGGGCTTAGTTATGCTGTACAAGGAAATCTTTCACCGTTGATAGCAGCGATCCTAATGCCACTTAGTTCCATTTCAGTAGTATTAATTGGTATGCTAGGAACTACAATTGCCGGACGAGAATTTTTAAAGAAATAGAAAAAGGGCAATCATTTTTACGATGATTACCCTTTGTTTTTGACTTTTATCTTAGCCAAAAGAATTAATTGATTTTTTCGATATCACCAGAACCTGAAACTTTAATTTTAGTTTTCTCAGGGTCTCCTTTATATCTAATATCTCCTGATCCTGAAACTCTTGCGTTAATTTCCTCTGTCGCAAAACAATCAACATCGCCAGAACCACTTACAGAAATAGTGACAATTTTAGCTTCTAATTCTTTTGCATCGATATCTGCAGAACCACTTACACTAATAGAAAATTCGTCTACTTTTCCAGTTAAGTCTAATTCCCCAGAACCACTTAATGATGAAGTTAGAGCAGAACATTGAACATCTCCTTTAAAACTGCCTGATCCACTTCCTGATAAAGAAAGGTTAGACGTCTTAATCGTGTTTTGAGCTTCTATATCGCTAGAACCAGAGAAACTGATTTTTGTGATCTTTGAAGAATAAGTTAATGTTACTTTTGCATTAACGTTTCTCACTCCTTTTTTAGGTCGGATAGATAATCTATCACCACTTACCTCAGTGATCACATGTTCAAGTTTGGTATTCTTGTAAACCGTAATATCTGCTTGGTCTTTGTTTCCTGCCACTAAAACTACATCAATTGCACCCGAGATACCAATAACACTGAATGGTTTTAATTCTCTAGAAGATTGAGCAAGTGTAAATTGAACAGAAATAATAAGAGCTGTTAAAGTTGAAAGAATAAGTTTTAATTTCATTTTTTATTGTAGATTTGTGCCCGTGTATATATTTATAGCAATATCATTTTTTTAATATTGCGAACATTGTGCGAAACATTATTCACTAGTAAAGACAATGCGATTATTAAAAGGTTGCATATAATTCTAAATATCATAGAATAGGGTTACTTAGGTCATCCTTTTTTAAGATATAATTACTGTAATTCGTGTTTTGAAATTGATATCTAAAATTAGAACATCTCATGAACGACTTGAAAAGAGAAGACTTTGAGGTTAAGAAGCTTGGAAAAGCTACTATATTATCACCAATTTATAAGAACTACAAAGAAGCAGCACCAGACAAGGAATATATTGATGACTCTCGTAGAATTATTTATGATGCATCATTAGACGCTTTTAATTCTGCAAAATCTAGCGAAGAAGAACCTATCTCATTCTTAAAAGCAGGTGCAAGAAAGGACATCTACTTCGATCCGTCTAAAACAAAGGCAGCCATTGTTACTTGTGGAGGATTATGTCCTGGCATTAACAATGTAATCCGTGGTTTAGTAAACGGATTATATTATAGATATAACGTTAAAAATATTTGGGGTATTCAGTATGGATACCAAGGTTTTATCTCTGACTATGGTCATGAAATGGTAAAACTTACGCCAAATGTTGTAAAAGATATTCACTTATTCGGAGGAACTATCTTAGGATCTTCAAGAGGTCGCCAAGATATTTCTGCAATGGTAGATACATTAGAAAGAGAAAATATCAATATCTTATTCACTATTGGTGGAGACGGTACTCTTTCAGGTAACCATGTAATCCAACAAGAAATTGAGCGTCGTGGATTAAAAATTGCTACTGCGGGTATTCCAAAGACAATTGATAACGACGTTAACTTTATGACAAAAACTTTCGGTTTCGATACTGCATTTACTACTGCAGCATCAATCGTAAGAGATGCTCATAACGAAGCAACAGGTGCTTATAATGGTGTAGCAATAGTAAAATTAATGGGTCGTGACTCAGGTTTTATTGCTGCAAATGCCGCTTTAGCAATGCCAGATGTAAACTTCGTTCTTATTCCAGAATCTAAATTTGACATGTATGGTCCTAAAGGATTCTTAAATGAATTGAAGAAGCGTGTAGACGAACGTCATCATGCATTAGTGGTAGTTGCTGAAGGTGCCGGACAACATCTATTTGAAGAAGGTGATGAAGTACTTGATAAATCAGGTAATGTGAAGCATAAAGATATTGGTGTTTATCTTAAAGATGAGATCAATAAATTCTTTGCTAATGAAAATATGGAAGCGACAGTGAAATACATTGACCCTTCTTATATTATTCGTTCAGAAGTAGCTATTCCTGCAGACTCAGTATTCTGTAATGATCTTGCATTAAATGCAGTTCATGGTGCTATGGCAGGTTTCACAGATTTTGTAGTAGGTCGTTGGCATAACCAATTTACTTACTTACCAATTCCTGTAGCAACAGCTTCAAGAAAGAAAATTGATATTGATGGTCCATTATGGTGGTCTGTATTAGAGACTACAGGACAACCCATCAATATGTATAATGAATAATAGAATTTTCTATTAATTATAGAGAAAAGGTATCAGAAATGATACCTTTTTTTTATATTCATTATTATCCCAAAAGCCCAAAGCATGAAACTATCTATTACGTCTTTTCTATTATTACTATTTATAAATATTTCATTTTCAGCCTTTTCTCAGGATTCTACTGCTGTTCAAAAAAATCGGAACAAAGAAATGACAAAGTTCGATGCTGTTAAAGAGAGAAAAGGTGTGAAACTGAGAGTGATCCCAGGGCCTATGTATGACCCATCGATTAAATTCGGGCTTTTTGTAGCACCCATGTTGACGTATTATCCTTCAAAAGGAGATACAATTTCTCCGAACTCTATGACTTCAGTATATGGAATGTATACAACAAATAAATCATATATAGTTGGTTTTAATAATGAACTCTATTTAAAAGAAGATACTTGGAGAATTAGAGTGAGAGCCGGAGGAGGAGGCCTTAATAAAGAGTTGAGTTTATACGATTATTCAGAGGCTCCAGATGGCACTTTATACCCAGATACAACAAGATTAGTTGGAGCCGATGCCAAGCAAAAAGTCTTTCAGTTTGATTCCTATGTGATGAGAAGAGTGATTCCTCACCTTTATTTAGGTTTGGGGTACAATTATAAAAAAGTGGATTTTGAAGGCAATAACCCTGAATCGGATACATTAGTTGCTGTTAATGGATTAACTGAAAGCTCAGGAAATAGTGGTGTAGCGTATAAATTAGATTTTGATACCAGAGACAATGTTAATTATCCTTATAGTGGATATTTTGTGAGTTATACTGGCTATCAATATTTCGCATCAGACGGAAAAAACAATGAGTATTTAGCCAATATGATTGAGTTGATGGGGTTTTGGTCTTTAAACCCAACGCATCGATATATTATTGCAGCTAAAGTATATGGAAATATTTTAACGGGAAACCCAGAAAGAGCAAACTATTCTTATTATGGAAGAGTGAATGGAGATGTACAAAGAGGGTATCAATCAGGACGAAGAGTAGATAAAAATGCGTTGAATATAGAAGTCGAATTCAGGTACACTTCCCCATTCTTCGATAATAAGTTACGTTTTATGGGACTTTTAGGTAACGGTAAAGTTTATGGTGATTATAATGATTTCACTGATGCTGAATGGTTGCCTGTTGTTGGATTGGGAGTGAGATATACAATTTTACCTTATGCAAGGATTAATGTCCGTTTTGATACCACTTACAGTAAAGATGGATTTATATGGTACTTTGGTATTCGGGAAGCATTTTAATGAATATATACTTTGTGTATAGATACCTAATTTCTCAAATTTATGAAATATGATACTTTTCTTGATCAAGAATTAAATTTTTGAATAAATTCATCTACACATTTATCTATTTGGTTTTACCTTTATATTCAACTATAAAAAATAGTATTTATCTATATTATTTCGGAAGCACTTTATTGAATTAAGAACTACACCTAAGCAAGTCTCTATATGAAAGTATTAATCCCTGTCGCTGGAAGAGGGTCCAACCTTCGACCTTTAACAAATACACAACCTAAAGCGTTATTACCTGTTGCAGGAAAACCAATTATTGCACATATCATCGATAAATTTATTGATTCAGGGTTTGATGAATTTATCATTGTGATAGGGTATATGGGGGCTCGAATTGAATCTTTCATTCTTGACAATTACAAGGATACCAAAGTACATTTTGAGTTTGTTGTTCAGATTCCGAGAGAGGGTTCAGCACATGCGATTCTTGTAGCTCAGAAATTCTTTAAGGATGAGGATGAATTAATGTTGTGTTTAGGGGATTCAATTGTGAACCTGGATATGAAGCAGATGTTAGGTAATTCTAATTCTGTTGTAGGTGTACAAAAAGTGGATCAACCTGGAAAAGTAGGTGTTGCTGAAGTAAATCAAGAGAATATAGTTAAGAAGTTCGTAGAGCGACCAAAGATTCCTAAATCCAATTTAGGACTGGTGGGTATCTATAAAATAACAAACGTACCACTGTTATTAGAATCATTAAACTATGTAGTACAGAATAATATTACTTGTAATAATGAGTTTGTGATTACTGATGCCATCCAACATATGGTTGAGCAAGGGGAAGTATTCAATATTCAATTTGTAGAAAACTGGTATGACTGTGGAGCAAGGTTATCTTTATTAGAAGCAAATGCCACTTTATTAGCTAGACCTGGATTTGAAACAAATACGACTTCAGATTTAGATTGTGATAAATCGATTATCATTGAACCAGTAAAAATAGGGGAAAACGCTGTCATTAGAAATGCGATTATTGGCCCTAATGTAGTGATAGGAGATGAGGCTAGAATTGAAAATTGTATAGTGGCCAACTCAATTATTGGGGCATATACAAGTTTAAATGATCTGTTATTAAGAAATTCTTTAGTAGGACACGATTCTACTTTAAAAGGGATAGCACAAAGCTTAAATTTAGGAGACCATACAGAGATAAATTTTGGCAACTAACCAACAAAAAGGATGGGATGAATTCTATCAACATCCTGATGCATTTGGAGCACCTTACCCTGAACTAAATAATTTTTTAGAAAAATTAGAACAAAAGAGAGCTCTTTTGGATTTAGGTTGTGGACAAGGTAGAAATTCTTTGTTGGCTTTGAAGCTTGGCTTTCAAGTTACAGGAGTAGATTATTCAGCTATTGGAGTAGATACAATGGTTACGAAGAGTAATCATCAGATAGAAGGTGTTGTAGAAGATATCTATAATTACAATCCTTCAAATACTTTTCAGGTAATATTATTGGATGCAGTTATACACTGCCAAGAAGAAGATAGGGCCAAAGAAATAAATATGTTTAAGAAGCTACTTTCATCATTGGAAAATGAAGGATTTTTACTGATCATTACACACCAATGGGATATGAGAGAAACTTACCTTAAAGAAACCATTGAAAAAGAATTTCCTCAATTAAAATATCAATTCAATAAGCATTTAGAGCATTTCTATTTTCCTCCGTTAGCTGAAGAGGAACATATTATGGAAATGTCATTTATGTGTTTTAAATATCAAAAGAATGACTAAAACAGCATTAATTACAGGAGCAACTTCAGGAATAGGAAAAGCAACAGCAGAGATGTTTGCAGATCATGGAATCAATTTAGTGATCTGTGGAAGAAGACAGGAACGTTTAGACGAATTGAAAAATCAGTTATCAGAGAAAGTAAAAGTACATACTTTATCATTTGATGTGCGAGATAAGAAAGACGTTTTTGCCAAACTAGAAAGCTTGCCTCAAGACTTTTCTGTAATTGATATTTTAGTTAATAATGCAGGAAATGCTCATGGTTTAGCACCAATACAAGATGGTGATGTTGATGATTGGGATGCAATGATTGATATTAATGTCAAAGGATTACTATATGTTTCCAAAGCCATTATTGATCAAATGAAAGAACGAAAATCAGGGCATATCATCAATATAGGATCAATTGCAGGTAAAGATGTTTATCCTAATGGAAATGTATATAATGCTTCAAAATTTGCAGTGAATGCTTTAAATGAAGCAATGCGATATGATCTAAATGAGTTTGGTATTCGAGTAGGTGCAGTTCACCCAGGATTAGTGCATACTGAATTTTCTGAGGTGCGTTTTAAAGGTGATTCAGAAAAAGCAGAAAATGTATATAAGGGGTATACTCCATTATATGCGGAAGATATTGCTGATATAATCTACTTTATGGTATCAAGAAAGGGTTCTGTAAATATTGCAGATTTAGTGGTATACCCAACAGCTCAAGCATCAGCTACAATATTGAATAAGAAAGTTTAAGGCATAATTAAGCCCTATACTTTCGTGTAGGGCGGTAAACATTTCTAATAAAATAGACCTAAACCGTCTGTTCCTAATTCTTGTTTAAGGTCTTCCTTGAAATAAGCCTTGTATCCATCATTTTGTAGTGATAAGGCTTCTTCTTCATTTTGAGGTACAATTAATCTACCTTCCTCGCTTGAAAAGATTACTTCAGAATCTTTAAAAGTCTTAAAGGTATCGATTAACTCATCCTTAAGGTTCTTGATATTCATGATAGTAAAATTTTAGTCTAAAAAAGTTAGTGGGTACTATATTAAACATACTTTTTTAGGAAAAAGTTTCGTTATTGATGCATTACCAACAGAAGTATAACGACTATCCAATTATCGTAATAATAAACTACTTACAAACTGCTCTATGGTAAACCAACAAAAAATGAATGCTGATGATTTTTCTTTGTCTACTGATTTTTTGAAAGAAAATGAAAAGCAAAACCAATCTAGGTTTTTACTAATTACCTTATTTACAACATTAGGAATAAGTATTGTCTATCTCATTCTATCCGAATTAGTAATGAAATTTGATGTAGGAGTATACGTATGTGCTTACTTCATTGTAGTTCATGTATTACTGTTTCTACTACTAAAAATAAAAGCACCATATTATATCATAGGAAACCTTTTTGCCTTTCTTATTTTATCAGGACTAACGGTTATTGCGTTATACTCAGGAGGAATAACAGCTCCAGTTATTGCATGGTTTCTATGTGCGATTGTTAGTGCATTTTGGTATGCGAATAGGTTATCTGGAATCATTTGGGCGGTATTTACTGTATTAGATGTCTTAATTATTTTTCTTTTGGACTATCATGATATTGTTGTAAAAAATCTAATGCCAGATTCGTCATATGACTTTTACGCAGGAGTGATGTACACAGGGGTAATTGTGTATTACCTTATTGTTGTTTTCACTTATGAAAATTGGAAACAAAAAGCATCTGTTGCTTTAAATGATCAACATAAAACACTATTGTCTAATCACGAAGAATTGACTCAACAGAATGAGGAAATTATTGCTCAAAGAGAAATGCTTTCAGAGAAAACAGATCTTTTAGAAAATGTCAATAATAAATTGAATTCAAGTATTCGTTATGCGAGTAGGATACAACAGAGTTTACTGGAATCTGAAGAATATTTTAAAGAATTAGTTCAGGATGGTTTTATATTTTGGGAACCTAGAGATGTAGTAGGAGGAGACTTTTATTGGATGCATGATTATGGAAACGGTGTAAAAACAATTGCTTGTATTGATTGTACAGGTCATGGTGTACCGGGTGCATTTCTAACTATCATGGCCAATGATATTTTATCAGGGGCAGCTTCTCTATTAAAAATATCAGACCCAAGACACTTGTTGATTTACCTAAACCAGAATGTGGTAAAGCTGACAAGTAAGAATACTACCACCGTTGAGGATGGTATGGATGTTTCTATTATTAAGATTGATGATAGGAAACAAGAATTGGAGTTTGCCGGAGCAAAGCAAAATTTGTATTTGGTTAATGACTCGGGACTAACTGAATATAAGGGAGGTAAGTTTAGTATTGGAGGTCAATTAATCAAGGATAAAAGATTTGATTCTATTAAAGTCCCTTATCAAAAAGGAGATTGTATTTATCTTCAATCAGATGGGTATCAAGATCAGTTTGGAGGAGTTAAGAATACTAAGTTTTTAAAGAAAAAATATAAGCAACAATTGGCAAGTTTTGCAGGGTATACTATGCAAGAACAAAAAGAAAAATTAGCTGATAACTTTCTTCAGTGGAAAGAAAATGAAAAGCAGACAGATGATGTTCTTGTTATAGGTATTCAATTATAAACAAGAAGCCCTTTCAATTTTAGTTGAAAGGGCTTTATTTATATTCTTAATAGAAAAACTAAAACTATTTCATAATTGTTTCTTCACGATCTGGACCCATTGAAACCATTGTGATCGGTACACCAACGTACTCTTCAATAAATTTCACATAGTCTAATAACTCTTTAGGAAGTTGGTCAAAAGGAAGTTTTACATCTACCTCTTGGTTCCATCCTTTAAGTGTAGTATAGATAGGCTCTTTGATATCTTCTAAATCGTAGGGAACTTCTGTAGTTTTAGTACCATCTTTAAGAAGGTATTCAGTACAGATGCTGATTTCTTCAAACGTATTCATAACGTCTGCTTTCATCATAAATAATTCAGTAGCACCGTTAAGCATTACTGCATATTTAAGGATTGGTAAGTCTAACCAGCCACAACGACGACGACGACCAGTAGTAGCACCAAACTCATGTCCTAAGTTTTGAAGCTCTTCGCCAGTTTTGTCGAATAATTCTGTTGGGAAAGGACCAGAACCTACTCTAGTACAATATGCTTTGAAGATGCCGTAGATGTTCTTTTGAGCGTTTGGAGCAACACCTAAACCAGTAGAAGCACCAGCAGCAAAAGTATTCGAAGATGTAACAAATGGGTATGAACCAAAGTCAACATCTAATAAAGAACCTTGTGCACCTTCAGCTAAAACTTTCTTGCCCTCTTTTAATGCATCATTTACATAATACTCAGAGTTGACAAAGTTTAATGTTTTGATGTATTCAACTGCACTGAAGAATTCTTCTTCCATAGCAGGAAGTTGTTCAGAGAAGTCAAATTTGTAGAAATTCAGAATTTCAATATGCTTTGCCTTTAATGCTTCATATTTTTCTTTGAAGTTTTCAGCAAACAAATCACCAGTTCTTAAACCTACACGAGCAGATTTATCTTGGTATGTTGGGCCAATACCTTTTAAAGTAGATCCAATTTTCTGATCTCCTTTGCTTTGTTCATAAGCAGCGTCTAAAAGACGGTGAGAAGGGATGATCAAGTGAGTTTTCTTAGAAAGAAGGATTTTATCTTTTACAGAATAGCCAGACTCTTCTAATTTTTCGATTTCTTCGCGGAAAATACGAATATCAAGTACGACACCATTACCGATGATGTTTGATGTACCTTCTTGGAAAACACCTGAAGGAATTTGATGTAAAACGAACTTTTTACCATCGAACTCCAAAGTGTGTCCAGCGTTTGGTCCACCTTGAAAACGTGCTACGACATCATATTTTGGAGCAAGGACATCGACAACTTTGCCTTTTCCTTCATCTCCCCACTGCATACCTAAAAGAATATCCATCTTTAGAATGATATATATTTATTGTTATATATTAATTTCTCGTTATAATAATTAAGCGCTTTTCTTGGAAAGCCTTAAATTCTGAATAGCTTCACCTCTTCTTTCTGCTTTAGTGAATACCTTATCTAATTTTGTAATCTTAAGTAGTTTTGAAAGTTGCTCAGGCGAAGCGACAAGTAGCATTCTCCCTTTATGTTGAGATACGTCCGTATATAATCTCACCAGCATACTTAAACCACCGCTATTCATATGATTTACCTGAGCTGCATCTATAACAAAATCTCTTAATCCAGACTTTGTAAAGTTTTTAGCGTCCCTGATTAAATTTTTTTCTTCGGGGTGGCCTAAGAAGTCTCCAACTAACTTAACTCCTACGACTCCATCATAAATAAAGAAACTGTATTCCATATTTTTCAAGATTTTGGTGAAAAACCTCACAAATATAACTTGAAGATAGTTAGGAAACTGTACTCAAATCTATTTTTATTATAACTTCGGGGCGGAAAGTGTGTTTCTTTGGAATTTATAAGAAAAAAAGATCATATTTTTGGGGTTGAAACTAACAATATAGGTAATGAATACGTTTGGAAAAGCATTTCGAATCACAACTTTTGGAGAATCGCACGGTCGTGCTATCGGTGTAACAATAGATGGTTGTCCTGCAGGAGTAGCTTTTGACTTGGAAGAAGTTCAAAAAGAATTGGACAGAAGAAAGCCAGGTCAATCGAAAATTACTACTCAAAGAAAAGAAGCAGATAGTGTAGAAGTATTATCTGGAGTTTTTGAAGGAGTAACAACAGGTACACCTATATCTTTATTGATTTGGAATCAAGACCAAAGAAGTAAGGATTACTCTCATATTAAAGATGTTTTTAGACCATCTCATGCAGATTATACTTACCATACAAAATATGGAGTAAGAGATTATAGAGGTGGAGGAAGAAGCTCAGCTAGAGAAACAGCTGCAAGAGTAGCGGCAGGTGCAGTAGCAAAAGCATTCTTAAAAAACATGGGTATAGATTTTAATGCTTATGTTTCGGAAGTAGGAGATATCCGTGTTTCTGATGATTATTCTACTTTAGATTTTTCTGAAATTGAGAACAATATTGTAAGATGCCCAGACCCTGTAAAAGCAGAGGAAATGATCGAACTTATCGATGGTGTTCGTAAAGATCGCGATACAATTGGTGGTATTGTTTCTTGTGTTGTTTCAGGAGTTCCTGCTGGTTTAGGTGAGCCTGTATTTGATAGGTTAAATGCTGAACTAGGTAAAGCAATGCTTAGTATCAATGCTTGTAAAGGTTTTGAATACGGTAGTGGGTTTGAAGGAACTAAATTAAGGGGTTCTACTCACAATGATACATTCTACACTGATGCTGAAGGAAAAGTGAGAACAAAAACAAACTTATCTGGAGGTATCCAAGGTGGTATTTCAAATGGAGAAGATATTTACTTTAGAGTAGCGTTCAAACCTGTCGCAACGATTATGGTTGATCAAGACTCAATAGATAAAGAAGGAAATTCAGCAACAGTTTCAGGTAAAGGTCGTCATGATCCATGTGTGGTTCCAAGAGCAGTACCTATAGTTGAAGCAATGGCTGCATTGACAATTGCAGATATGGTGGTTCGATCGAATGGAAATCGATTGGATCAGTTTATGAAATAATTATCAGAGTCCTGATAATTAAAAAAAGCTTTGGAGATTAGATTCTCTAAAGCTTTTTTTTTCGCTTCAAATTGTTTTTCTTCATCCAAACTTTTTAATAATTATGACAAACAGCACTTTCTCAGCTCCACACCGAATTCTACATTGGTTGATAGCTTTCACTATGTTATTTCTTACTCTAACCATTTTTTTAAGGTTAGAATGGATGAACAAATATCTAATGAGTGATATCTTATTAGATCAACTGGCAAAAATTGATGTAAGTATCACAAAAGACCAATCGATTAAAATTGCTAAAGTCATTAGAGGACAAATGTGGCAATGGCATA
Organism: Flammeovirga sp. SubArs3; assembly: GCF_947387565.1. Lineage (NCBI taxonomy): Bacteria > Pseudomonadati > Bacteroidota > Cytophagia > Cytophagales > Flammeovirgaceae > Flammeovirga > Flammeovirga sp. SubArs3. The sequence goes on from NZ_CANDOA010000002.1 coordinate 646,538, forward strand.
TTAATGCTGGATATCTTTTAATAGTATTATATGCTTGTAGATTAGGTTTAAACTTAAAAGAAAGAGGATTTAAGTTTACTACAATTACATCATCAACAGCTTCAGCAAAAGAGAAGTTTCAATGGTGGTTATATACTATTTTCTATATCTGTGTAGGAGGTAGTCTTTTAACTGGAATGTTTGTTATCAATGATATTGGTGATCATGAATTGATGGAGGATATCCACAAACTTTCATTGTATTATCTACTGAGCTTTATTGTTATTCACTTTGTTGGTGTTATTGCTGCAGAGTTAACTGATAATAAAAATATAGTATCTGAAATGATTAGTGGTAAAAACTAGTTGATTTTCAGGTTTAAACAAAAAACTCCCTACTTAATTATAAATAAATAAGTAGGGAGTTTTTTGTTAGTAAAGATATTTGCTTCTTAAGACGGAGATGTCTGCTTGTGATAACTCTAGTACATTTTCAAAGTATTGGTCGATACTACCATAATCTTTGATAATCTGATCAAACCCTGCTTGAAGCCATGTACGATCAACACCTAATAATTGTCTCATTATCTCTGGCTGTACACCCAAGAAAGAAATCTTTTTAATTAAGGATTCGTTTTTGCCATGTCTATAATGGTTCGAGAGTTCATATTCGTCATAGATAGTTTCAAGATCAACACCTAAAGCATAGAGAGTGAGTGCTGAACATAATCCAGTACGGTCTTTTCCTGCAGTACAATGGAAAACAATAGGCTCTTCTGTATTTATGAGAATATTAAAGTATTCTTTATATCGATGGGCCCATTTTTTTACAAAAAGACGATTCATTTCTAAAACTAAATTATCGATATCTTGTTGGGTTGTATTTTTATCCATAATCATAGTTTTAAATTCATCCATATTTCCGGGGTCTATGATCAAGTTGAACTCATTACCGTTCAATCTTTCAACAAACTTATCTGGGTTCTCTTCTTTTTCTTGTAATGAACGGAAATCAACTTTACTTTTTACATTTAACTCAGATAGCTTTTCCCATCCATATTTGTCTATTTCAGAAAAATCGTCACTTCTATAAATTGCACCCCATTTCACTTGGTGATTATCTTTAGTATATATTCCTCCGATATCTCTAAAATTTGGAGCACCATTAATAGAAAGGTTTCTTTCTGAAACCCAAACACTATCTTGTTCTGAAATAGCCAAAAAAATGCCTCTATGCGATGGATGAAAATCGAGATCAAAATGATCGACTAATCTTCCAACTTTAATATTTCTATGATAGATGTCCCATTCTTTATCACCAAAGTTCTCAAACTTATAGTTTCCATCATCTGTTCTTTGGACATAAATTTCTTCAAAAAGAGTACGCTCAGGAGTATCTTTTTGCACATGCTCATTACATGACATCATTATTAATGTTGAAATTAAAATAACTAACTTTTTCATTGGGATAATAAGGTTTGAAGTCTCCTTCTTTAAATTGTTCTTTGATGAAAGAAGGAGAAGTGTAATAATTAATATTAGATATACTTTATAGATTGTATCGAAGACCAATCTGTCCTCTGATACCATAGTACTCTACTTCTTCGGGACGATCAGGTGTGCCATGATAATACACTAATGGAGCATTAGTAAGATTATTAACTTCAGCATACATTTGGATTCGATTATTAATAGCATAACTACCAGAAGCATCTAGCATAAACATTTTGTCATACCATTGGTAATGGTTAGCACCAGCTTCTAGACGATATTCTGATATAAACGCTCCTTTGTAGTTGGCTGCTAGACGAAGCATTAAGCCATTGTGCTCATAATAAAGTGAGGCGTTGTATAAGTGCTTGGGTTGGTTTTTTAATGATTCATAAACTAATTCGTCTTCTGAAACAGGAATCTCAATTTCTGACGCTGTGTACGTATAGTTCATGTCAATACCGAAGCGAGAAGCGAATCCAGGTAAGAAGGTTAGACGTTTTGATAATACTAGCTCTAGACCGGCTAACCAACCACTATTAGAGTTTTCTGGGCGATAAAATGTAGTAAGAGTACCATCAACCATTCTCTGAGAGGCATTTGTATAAATGACATCATTTAGCTGTTTGAAAAATACGCCTGCTGATACTAAACCAATATCTTGAAAGAAATATTCACCCATTAAATCAATATTATGTGCATAAGTAGGGTTTAAATTCATGTTTCCCCCACTTACAGTCGGTAGTCCATTAGCCCCCATATTCGTTGAAGTAGAAGGGTTAAGTTGAGAGAAATTAGGTCTTGCAAAAGTTCTTGTATATGCAAAACGAATATTGGTTTGTTCATTGGCAGCATATTTTAAATGAGCCATTGGTAATAATGAATGGTAAGTATTTGATGGAGATACAGCTTTTAAGTTTCCATCATTATTCATTTCATAGCCATCCATTTGTATAAAAGTGTTTTCATACCTTACACCACCTACAAAAAGTAACTTGTTGTTTAACTGCCACTCACCCATGATATATGCAGCTGAAACATTCTCTTTAGCATAAGTATTGGCTAATAATAAATTATCAGTGTCTGTGAGATCAATAAAAGAGCCTTGAGCATCCTTCGAACCAATCCAAGCGGCAGTTTTATCCAATTCGTTCATAGTAATATGGGGTAAGAGGTTTTTAACATATGGTGCTCCTATTTCTTTTAAGAATTGATTTTTCTGTGGTAAAGTCTCTGTATTAAAAGATGAAAGAGGATATACTGTAGCATCTGGAATTCCAATACCTGCCATAGAAAGATATACAGCTTGTCCTGTGATCATTTGGTGTTCTTTTCTTCTGTGTTTACCTCCAAATTTTAATTTGAACTTATCATGTAATTGATTCTCAAGATTGAATTGATAATTCTGATCTGCTTCTCTTCCTTCAACACCAACCAATAATATCATATTTAAATTCATATGATCAGGATTTAATGGTATTTCATTGTGAGGTAAAATACGGTAAGATGGGTCTCCAACACCATTTGGGGAATCCATGGCTAAATATTTATACCCATCACTGGAACGTCCTCCATAGGTTACTCCATTTTGTCTAAAATAAGTGAAGGGTAAACCATAATCCATATACTCATTATTTAAAGGTGTTCCCATCAATGAGCCTGTTTCATAATAAGATCCTTTCCAGTCTAATTTCCAACCTTTGCCAAGATGGTGTTCCCCTTCAATTTCTCCACCAAAAAGATCTGTATTTGCTGCATTTCTCCTTGTTAGCATTTCAGCAGCATTATCATCAAAATGGAATGTATATTGTCTAGTTTGGTAGTCTTCTGACATTCTATTAAAAGTACCATTTATATAAATATGGTTTCTTTCATTGATTTTATAATCTGTTGCTAAGTAACCACCTGTAGTCACTCTTTGACCTCTATATTGTCTTAATTCCATATTATTGATGGAATAAGTAGGAGCTTCCTCAACCATATAGTTATAATTGATAATTTGATTATCCTGCGTTACACCTCTACTCCAAGATGAAGCAGATGCAATTACTCCTAATTTTCCATCAAGGAAACGCTTTTGAAAAATACCCGCGAAGTTATACCCTGGTTGATCTCCTTTTTCATTATATCCTGCTCCTAGATTGATATTTAATCCAAAGTCATCAGCTACTTTTCTTGTTTGAAGATTGATACTTCCACCGATGGCATCACCTTCCATATCAGGTGTTAGAGCTTTAGTTACAGTAGCATATTCAATCAATTCACTTGGGAAAACATCTAATCCAGTAGACCTGGTGCCACCGCTATACGTAGACCCAGCAGGAAGACGGCTACCATTGATCATCATCGAGTTCCATTCCATTGGAGTTCCTCTTACAATGGCCATTTGTCCTTCACCTCTATATCTAGTGATGGAAACACCAGGTACTCTTTGAAGAGCTTCAGCAGCATTTCTGTCTGGTAATTTTCCTACTTGGTCAGCAGCAATAACATTTCCTATCGTTAAGTTTTTTTGTTGTAAACCTAAAGCTCTTACTTGTGAAGGAAGGTATTGAGAAGTGATAATGACACTCTCTAGTTCTGTTGCATTTTCATCCAAATGTATCGTACCCAATTCAATATTACTTTCCTCTGTAATCAAGGCTGATTTGGTTACTTTTGAATAGCCAATAAATGAGAATTCAAAAGTTTGTTCGCCAGTGGGGATATTGTCTAAAAAGAATTTTCCAGATTGATCAGTAATTGTTCCTGTATTCGTTCCAACAAGTTTTATACTTACTCCTGGGAGAGGTCCTGTAGCATCTAATACAGTACCATAAATTGCACCTTTCCCTTGTGCATGGAGTAAGGAGTTTAGTCCAAAAATCATCACAATTAGTGATAAATAGTAAACTAGATCTTTCGATTTCATTTGTTTTTTCGTTTAAGTGAAGCCCAAATTTGTTGAGCAACGAAAAAAAAATCGACAATATGGATTGTCTTCCAATTAAATATAAAAACCGATTGTCTTTTATTTTGTAAGTTGTTGATATTTAGCTTTTAAGATGATTGTTGCTAAATTGTTAAGTAATAATTACCCCAATTTACTTTTATACATTAAGTGAGTTTTCTTTATGATTAGACTTAAATTGACTAGGTGTATTCCCAGTAGTTTTTTTGAAATAGGTATTAAAAGTAGCTTTGGTATTAAATCCACATTCGAAGGCTAAGTGTAATAATTTTCGACTCGGGTCTTCTTCAATTAATCGAATGGCTTCTTGTATTCTATATTCATTAATGAATTGATAAAAGTTTTTTTCTAGATGAATATTTAAAGCCTCTGAAAGATGATGTTTTGGGGTTTTACTTTGTTCGGCTAAATCAGATAATGATAGTTCATGATTTAGGTATAATCTATTTCGTTCCACAAACTGCGTGATTCTTTTGACAATAGCTTCTGCTTGATCTTTTGATAAGCTAGATCTTTCGTATTTTTTAGAACCTTCAATGGTGTGCTCTTCTTTAATTATTACTTCAGGAGACGATTCTATCTTTTGATTTTTTTTCCAGAGACTTACAGATTCTTTTAACGATAACTCATAACGTAGATATTGAATTGCAATTAATAGGAAAGTGATGTATGTAAAAGTTCTTAAGTAGGGGATAGGTATTATTTTAAAAAAGGCAGTTGTTATAATCAAGATTAAAATAGCAGAAAGAGGAATCATCCATTTGACAAATGCATTTGGGTATTTTTTTAATTGAACTAACCATAAAAAAATATACCCAAAATACCCTAAAATACTTGGAACCATCACCCATGAAATATATTGGAAATAATAATCCAGATAGATGATCTCTTTGTATATAATAGACATCACACCTATATATAAGTAAATAGTAAAACCAATAAAAAGAGGAATGAAATGAAGTTTCGAAAGTCTTTTTTTGTTATACAACATTTTAAGAAAATCGAGAATCAAAGGCCCATATGCAAAAGTGAAACATGTCGCGTAGTACTGAAACATATATTCATCCTTTAGAATTAAGAGGATGTAACTTTTTATGGAAAAGTGGATAGCTAAAAGGATTAACATAAGCATCATAGGTGATTTGTTGATTTTAAAGCTTCCTAAATCGAAAATTAGAAAAATTGATAATAGTGTCTGGAATAGACCAATAGCTAATAAAGTCTGCATGTTTTTTTATTTAGACTTGCAATCTACCTATGGAATGTAAATTCAGTTTTGCATTAACATTATCTATCGGTCAACTTTGTTGGATTACAAAAAAATGAAGTAAAAAAAATCCCCTTCTCATTACAAGAAGGGGATTCTTAATATTTAAAATCTTAAAGACTTAGTCTTCGAAGATGTTTACGTCATTCAAGTCAGCAAATGCTTGCTCTAAACGAGAAATCATTGACTCTTCAGAAACTCTTAACCACTTACGTGGGTCATAGTATTTCTTGTTTGGCTCATCAGCACCTTCTGGGTTACCGATTTGACCTTGTAAGTAGTCATGGTATTTAGCTTCGTAACCGCGGATACCATCCCAAGTAGCCCACTGAGTATCAGTATCGATGTTCATTTTGATTACACCGTAAGAGATACCTTCACGAATTTCTTCTAAAGAAGAACCAGAACCACCGTGGAATACGAATTTAACTGGCTTCTTAGATTCAGTACCATGCTTCTCAACGATATATTTTTGAGAATCATCTAAGATAGATGGAGTTAACTTCACGTTACCTGGCTTATATACACCGTGAACGTTACCGAAAGCTGCAGCTACTAAGAATTTATGGTCGATAGCACCTAATTGCTCATATGCGTAATCAACTTCTGAAGGTTGAGTGTAAAGACGAGAAGGATCAACGTCAGAGTTGTCAACACCATCTTCCTCACCACCAGTGATACCTAATTCGATTTCAAGAGTTTGACCCATTTTAGCCATACGCTCGAAGTATTTTTTAGAGATTTCCATGTTCTCCTCGATTGGCTCCTCTGAAAGGTCAATCATGTGAGAAGAGAATAATGGCTTACCAGTTTCAGCGAAGAACTTCTCAGAAGCATCTAATAAACCGTCAACCCATGGTAATAATTTTTTTGCACAGTGGTCAGTGTTTAAGATAACACGAGCACCATATTGTTCAGCCAATTCGTGAACGTGCTTAGCACCAGCGATAGCACCTGCAATTGCTGCAGCTTGACCTTCACCTTTAATGCCTTTACCAGCGTAGAAAGAAGCACCGCCGTTTGAGAATTGAATAATTACTGGCGCTTTAAGTTTTGCAGCAGTTTCCATAACAGCATTAACTGAGTTAGTACCTACACAGTTTACAGCTGGAAGAGCAAAACCTTTTTCAAGTGCGTATTGATAAACTTTTTCTACGTCCTCACCAGTGATTACACCTGGCTTGATATCATTAATGTTGAAAGACATAATTATAATTTGAATAATTTGTGATAGTGTCACACGTACATCTCGTGCGATCATTAGCGTCACAAATATACAACTTCATATTCTATCATGGTAGTGCAATTTTGGTGACTTTAGTAATGTTAATAGGTGTACTTTTGTCAATTTTTAATTTAATTTTTCACCATTTCAATAAGGTTATTAAATATTTATAATTATTTAGCTTTTACATTCTCTCTTGAAAAACAATACCTTGAACACAGTTTTTTTGATAAAATTCCGTAAAATCTCAATAAATTATTATGCAAACATACCTTTAAACTTTTTATCTGAATTCTTAATGAATATCTTTACGATCCAATTACGCATAAGTTTTATGTGTATTAATGTATAATTTCGATACAAGTTTAGTTTTTCCTATGGCTTGGTTTAAAAGAAAGGAACAGGGGATCCAAACCCCAACTTCAGAAAAGAAAGATTCACCAGACGGTCTTTGGTATAAAACAAACCAAGGCAAGATCATACATATGCAGGAGTTACGTGAGAACGCTTACGTTTGTCCTGATGATGAATTCCATGTACGTATTGGTTCAAAAGAATATTTTGAGATTATTTTTGATGATAACAAGTTTACAGAGTTAGATGAAAATATGACTTCTGGTAACCCATTATCATTTAAAGATAGCAAGTCGTACGAAGATAGAATTGCTGCTTCTCAGAAGAAATCTGATTTAAAAGATGCTTGTAGAACAGTATATGGTAAGGTAAATGATGTCGACTTAGTAGTAAGTTGTATGGACTTTAGCTTTATTGGCGGTTCTATGGGTTCTGTAGTAGGTGAAAAAATCGCAAGAGGAATTGACTACGCATTAGAAAACAAGTTACCATTCATGATGATTTCAAAATCTGGTGGTGCTCGTATGATGGAAGCAGGTTTCTCATTAATGCAAATGGCAAAAACATCTGCTAAATTAGCTTTATTAGAAGAAGCAGGTTTACCATATATCTCTTTATTAACAGACCCTACAACTGGTGGTGTAACAGCTTCTTATGCGATGTTGGGTGATATTAATATTGCTGAACCTGGTGCTTTAATTGGTTTTGCAGGTCCTCGTGTAATTAGAGAAACTATTGGTAAAGATTTACCAAAAGGATTCCAATCTGCAGAGTTCTTACAAGAGCATGGTTTTGTTGATATGATTGTCAACAGAAGAGAACTGAAGAGAAAATTAACGACTATCTTGAAGATGCTTCAAAATTAATCGTTAAAACTATTTATATTGAAGTCCTTAGAATTGCATAATACATTCTAAGGACTTTTTTTTGTAAAAACCTTTTTGTTCATGACTATCTTATCAATTTTAAGATAGTAGTACGAGCAGATTTGCTCAATTATCATATATCCCCTAAGAAAATAAAATGCGTCAGGTTACCGGAAGAAGAAATATAGACTGGTTAACAGTATTTCTTTACATCATCATGGTTATTGTTGGATGGTTGAATATTTATGCAGCTGTTTATCAACCAGATGCCCCTACAAGTATTTTTTCATTGAGTCTAAACTCTGGAAAACAATTAATGTGGATAGGAGGTGCCTCTCTGATAGCTTTCGTGATTATGATGGTTGACTTTAAGCTTTTTAGCACTTTAGCCTATCCTATATTTATAGTCACATTATTAGCATTATTAGGTGTTTTAGTAATTGGTCACTCTGCCGGGGGTAATACATCTTGGTTTAAAATAGGCTTTATTCGTATCCAGCCATCAGAATTTGCGAAGTATGCACTGGCATTAGCTTTAGCAAAATACATTGATGATCCAACTGTTCGTTTAGATAAATGGCGTTATTTGATAATGGCTTTTGTTATTATCCTTATTCCATTTTCACTAGTTATGTTACAGAAAGATACAGGATCAGCCATGGTATTTGCAGCATTTTTCTTCATGTTGTACAGAGAAGGGATGCCTGCATGGATTATGGTTTTAGGACTTTGGATGGTGTTTTTATTTGTCACAGCCTTAGTGTCTACCACTTTGGTGGCAGGTGGAATATTAGGGGGAATGGTAATTATTGCAGTCATCTATATTGTTTACAATAAGCGACCTAAATCCATGATATTTATTGTCGTCGGGATAGGAACTTTATCTTTCCTATTTACAGAAGGTATCGATTATATCCTTTACGACATCATGCGACCTCACCAAAGAAAAAGAATTGAAGTTTTGGTGAATCCTAATATTGATCCTTTGGGAGTAGGGTATCAAGTTACTCAATCGAAGATTGCCATTGGTTCTGGTGGTGTTGCTGGGAAAGGATTTCTAGAAGGGACTCAAACAAAATTCAACTTCGTTCCAGAGCAATCCACTGACTTTATTTTCTGTACGATTGGAGAAGAACATGGATGGATAGGTAGTTTGGTAACTATTGGACTTTTTGCCGCGTTAATTATTCGCTTAATTATGTTGGCAGAACGGCAAAAATCTAGATTTGCCAGAGTATATGGGTATTGTGTCTCCTGTGTATTCTTCATACACTTTATGATTAATATGGGAATGACAATAGGAATTTTTCCTGTAATTGGTATCCCGTTACCGTTCTTTAGTTATGGTGGTTCATCACTTTGGGCATTTACAATGATGCTATTTACATTTATCAAATTGGATAGTCATAGAACACAAATGCTAGCAAGAAACTAGTAGTTAAATATAAAAAAGAGGCTGTATTCTTATTGTAGAATACAGCCTCTTTTTTTGGAGTTAGGTTATTTTTCTAAAGCCTTCTCATGATATAAAAGAATACCAATATTGAATAAGAACATTAGATTGTAATCTTCTTCATTATAATGATTCACCGAAAAACTTATAGGACCGATTGGACTGGTATAAACGATAGAGCCAGCTAATGCATAATCCATAGTACTTGGTTCAAAGAAACTATTTTTTGTTGTATTCGGGAAAATAGTGCTGCTATTGGCGTACTTTACATCTGTAGTAAAGAAATGCCCCTCTAAAAACAAGTTCAGATTTGGTGTGAAAAAGCTCTTAATTAATTTGAGACCACCTGCAAAAAACCTTGGACCTCTAAACCCATGTGTAAATAAGGACCTAGAATCTAGTAACGGATAGTATGCAGGAGCATTGGCAAGGGAAGTCGTAGTAGTAATTGAAGCTTCATAATTTGACCAAAGTGCATGCCCACGAACACCTAAAGTAAACCATTTCATTGGGAAGTATTGTTCATACTGAGCTTGAATAGTATACCAATCTTGAGATGTTTTTCCTTGGTAAGGTTCATCTATATAGATATTAAAATCACTATCTCCCCAAATATATTTTCCAGAAACTTTAAAATGTCTACCCGTAGTTGCAAAAGTTTTTCTATTCAATGAATTGGCTTCCCAAGCTACACCGGTTGTCCAACCTTCTAGTTTTTGTGAACCAACTAGGTCAATACCGACTTGACTATTATTTGAATCGAGATCAATTAATACAATTTGATCATAGCTGTCTTTGTTCCAGAAATAGCCACCAAAGCCAATTAGTTTTGTCTTTCTACTTGTGGGAAATGATATTTTTCCGCCCGCGTAATTGTCAGCCCTATAAATAGATAGGTTTTCTTGAGGTTGAAAAATAAGTTCTTTGGCATTTCCATAATTCCACCTGTTAAGCACATATTCAGCACCTAGTGAAAAGGGAAGTTCTCTTGCATAAAGAGATTCTACTTCTGCTTTTATTGAGCTGTAAAAAGTACCTGCCATTGCTGATACTCTTACGGTATTTAATGACTTAGTAAATACGTTAAATTGCCCGTTGAGGTAAAATTGTCCAATACTCCTTGATGCAATATTACCACCAACACCTAGTTTAAACTTTTTATTAGGGGTTACATCGATCAATAAACTTGGTGTATTATCAATACTGTCATATAGAAACTCAGCATCAACATTAGAAAAGTAATTATTGGAAAGTAACATGCTATATCCATCATAAAGTTCATTGATAGACGATTGTTTACGTCTTTTAGGCTTTACAATGTTTCTTACAAAAACTCTTTGTCCAAAAGTTAGATTATCTCCTAACTCTACTCTTGTGATAATTTCTTCATCAGGATCAAAAAGAGCATCGAAGTTACTTTCTTTAGGTTTTACTTTTGGTTGATTATGTCCATAGAGATCAACGACAGAATCTATCATTGTTCTAGCATAACGATCACCAATCGCTAGAAGTGAATCAACAGGAGTAAAATCAGCAGCTGAATAATCATCGACAGGTACTCCAAGAAATATATCTCTATCAGGATCCAATTCTTTAGGATATACATTGTTCATAACGATGTACTTGAGGATATTTCCCTTAATTAATTCTTCATCATTTTCAGGGTATTTCGCAAGCATATCATGTGCCCCTAGGTTGACGGCAATAACCATATCAGGGTTAAACTCCTCTTTCATGACATCAACAGGGATATTATTATATATACCACCGTCATATAAATATTTTCCATCGATTTTAACAGGCCTAAAAACAAGAGGGACAGCCATCGAAGCTCTGACTGCTTTTTCTAATGGCCCATGATCAATTACAATAGCTTTTCTTTCAAATACATCTGCAGCTACAGCTCTAAAAGGAATATCTAAGTTGTCAAAGTCGTAATTTATTTCTTTGGATTTTTTATAGAGTCTTGCAGATAGATTATAGTTTAATAATCCATCCGGTACTATAGTCGGATTCCATGAGAAACCATAAATGGAGTCTAGTTCTATATTAAAATTGATCCATTCGGCACCTCTGGATTGTCGTCCAAAATAATATTGATCTTCAGTATTGACTTTACCGTTGACCCAATCTTGAAATTCAGGATCACTCAATATCGTAATCATTTCATCGGTAGTGTAACCTGCAGCATAAAATCCGCCAACAATAGCTCCCATCGATGTACCTGTAATATAGTCGATAGGGATTCCATATTCTTCCAATACTTTTATGACAGTGATATGAGCAATACCTTTTGCACCACCACCGCTTAGTACAAGTCCAACAGTTTTTCGGTTTTTAACTTCTTGTTTAAACTCTGAATGGTTATCGGTAATATTTTGTGCCCAACAGAAAAGAGATTGAAAACTAAAAATTAATATGAATAGTATTTGTAAAGTACGCATAATAAAAAAATCCTTGTTGATTTGAAATTACCAACAAGGATTCAGAAAAAATACTTTTTACATAAAAATATTAGATACCAAATGCAGATTTAATCTTATCTACATAGTCTAATTTTTCCCATGTAAAGAATTCTACTTCTTTATTTTCAAGTTTTGTTGTCGTTACTTTTTGACCATTGCTTTCTACAATATCTTTCACTTCAACTTCAACTTCTTTTTTATAAGGCTTTTGTCCCATATGACCGTAAGCAGCTGTTGGAGCAAAAATAGGGTTAGTTAATCCTAAGCGGTCAACAATAGCTTTAGGTCTCATATCGAAGATTTCTTCGATTTTCTTAGAGATTTCAGCATCAGTTAAATCAACTTTAGCAGTACCATAAGTCGTTACATTCAATGATACCGGGTGAGAAACACCAATTGCATAGGCAACTTGTACTAATGCTTCATCTGCGATACCTGCAGCTACTAAGTTTTTAGCGATATGTCTTGATGCATAAGCAGCAGATCTATCTACTTTCGAAGGATCTTTACCAGAAAAAGCACCACCACCGTGAGCACCTTTACCACCGTAAGTATCTACAATGATTTTACGACCAGTTAATCCAGCATCACCGTGAGGACCACCAATAACAAACTTACCTGTTGGGTTGATGTGGAAAATTGTATTCGCATCAATCAACTCTGCAGGGATAACTGTAGGGATAACATGCTTCTTCACATCTTCTGCGATTTGTGCTAATGCGTCATCGTCAGAAATTCCAGGGAACTCATCGTGTTGTGTTGAAACAACAATAGTATGAACTCTTAAAGGAGTATTGTCTTCATTATATTCGATGGTAACTTGAGCCTTAGCGTCAGGTCTTAAGTAACCGATTAATTCTGGTTCATGCTTACGGATTTCAGCTAATCTTTTCACTAAGCCATGAGAGAAAGCCAAAGCCATTGGCATATAGTCTTCAGTTTCAGTTGTCGCATAACCGAACATCATACCTTGGTCACCGGCACCTTGTTCTTTGTCGACACCTTCTCCAACATTTACACCTTGAGCGATGTCTGGAGATTGACTATGTAGAGCTACTTGTACACCACAAGAGTGTGCTGCGAAGTAGTAATCTTCTTTGTTATATCCGATTTTATCAATTGTTTCCCTTACAACGTCAGGGATTTCAACGTATGCTTTTGTAGTAACTTCACCTGCGATTACAGCTAATCCAGTAGTTACCATAGTTTCACAAGCCACGCGAGAGGCAGGGTCTTGCTTTAACATAGCATCTAGAATCGCGTCTGAAATTTGATCAGCGATTTTATCAGGATGTCCTTCTGAAACGGACTCGGATGTGAATAAATACGTCATATTTTATATTCTGTTCTTAGAATCTACTTGAATTTAACATCCCATTGTGTAATGAAGTCTACATTATCACTATTTGGGATTTTGCCTTTATATATGAGTTCGGTTGAGCCTAAACGCTCTATTTCGTATGATTTAACTGTTTTAATTTCTCGGTTTAACATCCAGTGAAAACTATAATTTGCAGAGTCGATATGCTGAGTCATAATCGTATTGGCATCCGAAGATGATGGCATATGTTCTGTAATAAGCGTTTTCCAATCGACATTTCGTATCCATTCGGCCTTTCTTTTTTTCATTTTCAAAAAAGTGTCCTCATTTTTTTTGGCTCTGTCCAATTTTGATAGTGCACTATTTAAGGCATGGATGTCAACAAAGGCGAACCTAATTCCTAATTTCCAATGTGTAGTATCGATCACTGATCTACTATCATACACACCGGGAACGTTATCAAGTTCTTCTGCAATGAGCATCAAAGGTTTCTTAAATTGACTGGGTTGGAAAATGCTATTGCCCTCTGCATTTTTATAAGCAGAAACAATATTTAGCAACTCTTTACTTTGTGAAAAATCAAACGTAAAAGAATAGTTTCCTTTTCCGTCTCCCATAATCTGAAGCTGCTCCTGTAATTCAAAGCAGCTAGTAAATACTGTTGATAAAATAATAATACAACAGTTGAGATAAATATTCCTAAAAGCCAATCAGTCTAAGATTAAATGTTAACCCAAGTACTTATCAATTTTAGACATTGTACTGATTGACAGTACTTAATGAAATTTTTCTGGAGATAAACTCATCTTTTCTCGAACACCTTCGAGTTGGGAGTTAGCACCTTGCTTTGAGGAGCGCAGGTTGCCAAGACTTCATTGGGCCCAATCCCTCTGCCTTTCTTGATAAGTAATGCGATGCAAATATAGATAATTGGTTTAAAGATCAATAGATTTCATGCTTTATTTTTTTTCAAATTTTATGAACACTGTAATCTAATATACTCACAAAGAGTGGAATAAATCGAATTTTTTTCAAAAAAAATAAAACTACAGTTTTCTTCAGATTTGCTACAGATTTGAAACCTACTTTTGTGATATCATTTAAATTCGACTCAATTCATGTTCAGAAAAACTTCCACATTAATCGCATTTATAACTTTCATTATTGTTTCAGCAGCATATGCCAACGACCCAATTAAAAAAGGTATTATTCTAGGTAAGGTAAAAGAAGCAGGTAGTAATGTACCTGTAGAATATGCTACTGTAAGTATTTTTGATCAAGCATCACATACACTTATTGGAGGAACAGTAACGAACCTTGAAGGTATGTTTGTTGTGAAAAATATTCCTGAAGGAATGTTTACTGTTGAAATCTCTTTTATCGGTTTTCAGAAGAATATTATTGATGGTGTTGAAATAGGTAAACCCAATTATAAAGCAAACTTAGGAGAAGTAGAGTTGTCTACAGATGCTGAAGTTTTAGACGCTGTTGAAGTAGTTGGTACTCAAAATTCTGTGACTTATGATATCGATAAGAAAGTAGTTAATGTAGGAACTCAGTTTGCCGCAATGTCAGGAACAGCAGTAGATATCTTAGAAAATATTCCTTCTGTAACTGTAGATGGTGATGGCAATGTGAGTTTAAGAGGCAGTTCTGGATTTACTGTTTTAATTGATGGTAGACCTTCAGTATTAGATGCTTCTGAAGCATTACAACAAATTCCTGCTAGTACAATTGAAAATATAGAGTTGATTACAAACCCTTCTGCAAAGTATGATCCCGATGGTACTGCTGGTATTATCAACATCATCACAAAGAAAAATAAGTTAGAAGGTGTAAATGGTGTAGCCAACTTTAATGTGGGTAGGTATGGAAGAATTGGTGGAGACTTCTTACTAAACTTCAGAAAGAAAAAATGGAACTACTATATCGGAGCTAATTACAATAAGAGACCAGGTCCAGGTAGCTATAAATCTGAACGTAGAACTACTACAAATGATACCACTTCTTATGTGATTTCTGATGGAGAAAGAGAACGTACTTTCGAAGTAATGGGTATTCAAGCGGGTGCTGAATATTCTATTTCGGATAATGATTTCATTAAACTATCTGGTAGAGTTGGTGATTTTAAAATGTATGGTGGGATGGATGCGAATTTCTATGAATACCAACAAATTGGAGGGAGTGACCAACCGATTAACGAGACGGAATATATTTCTAGTGAATATTGGCAAAGAGGTGGTTTATACTACAGTGCAAACTTAGCTTATCAACATAAATTCAAAGATAAAAAAGGACATACTTTAGATGCTATGGTAGATTATGGCGGTAGAGATATGACCGAGAGCTCAATCAATGAGTTGTATCCAAAAGATGCAAGCGGAGTGATTGCAGAAAACCCAACTTCAGGCCAGAGGTCTACAGAAATTGGCCCTGGAGGAAGATTAAGAGCTAAAATAGATTATACGTTGCCTATCGGAAAAACAGACAAGTTTGAAGCAGGATGGCAAACAAGATGGAACAAATCACAAGATATTAACGAGGTATATAATTATGATGTGTCGACTGGTGACTATGTCTTTGCACCAGACTATAGCTTTACTACCAACTACACGCAAACAATCCACTCGCTTTACGGTATGTATGCCGGTAAGGTAGGTAACTTTGGTTATCAGGGTGGATTGCGAGCGGAGTATACAGGCCGAAACATCAACCTTGAAGGAACTGAAGAGGACTATCCTGTTGATCAGTGGAATGTTTTCCCAACGATTCACCTATCTTATGGATTGCCGAAAGAAGACCAATTGATGTTGAGTTATTCTCGAAGAATTGAAAGACCAAGAGGATATTACTTAGAGCCTTTCGTTACTTGGCAAGATGCCTTTAACGTACGTAGAGGTAACCCAGCTTTATTACCAGAAAACATAGATTCATTTGATTTTGGTTATTTAAAAGGATTAGGAGAAAAAGCTACTTTATCTTTTGATGCTTACTATAGAATGACACAAAACAAAATTGAAAGAGTTCAGAGTGTTTGGTCTGAAGGTGTTATTTTACATACTTATGAAAACGTAGGAACTGATTACGCTTTAGGTTTTGAACTTTCATTAAACTATAACCCTGTAAAATGGTGGACCATTGATTTAATGGGCAACTTATATGATTACAGAGTAGAAGGTGAATTAGAAGGGCAGAGCTTTGATCGCCAAAGCTTAAACTGGAGTAGCCGTTTTAACAACACATTCAGATTAACAAAACAAACTCAATTGCAAATCAACAGTAGATATACTGGACCTACTGTAACTGCTCAAGGAGAAAATGAAGGGTACTATATGATGACTGCTGCTTTAAAGCACAATATGATGAAAAAGAAGTTGACCATAACAGCTTCAATGAACGATGTATTGGGTACTGCAGTAAGAAAAAGTACTTCAGAGGGTGTCGGTTTTAATAATTATACTGAAGATTTTAGATATGCTCAGTATTTTACTATGACATTCACTTATAGATTGAATAACTTTAAGCCATCGAGAAGAGGACCTTCAGGTGGTGGAGGTGGAATGGATGACTTCTAGAGACATCCTCTCCTGAATAAAAATATGCATTGAGTAGCCATAACTTGCAAAAAGTAATATGGCTACTCTTTATTGATATTAGTGATTATGAAACTGTTATTGATCGAAGACAATCATTTATTAGCTGAAGATATATTAGCCAACCTAAAAGATCAGAGTATCGGTGTAGAACATGTCTCTACTTTAACTGATGCTAGAGAAAAAATAGGTGTTTACGCCTATGATATCTTAGTGGTCGACTTAGGCTTACCTGACGGTAATGGTTTGGATGTAGTCAGGTTAATAAAAGAAGTAGATGCCAATGCAGGAGTATTAATCGTTACGGCAAGGGATAGTGTAGACGATAAAGTAACAGGTCTTGAATTAGGCGCTGATGATTACATCACAAAGCCCTTCCACATGGCCGAATTGATTGCAAGGGTTCGTTCATTATTCAGACGAAAAAAGTTAAAAGGGAGTAATGTTATTGAGGTAAATGAACTAAAAGTGGATATCTCTTTATCAACAGTTTCTATCAATGATCAAATCATAGAAATGACAAAAAAAGAATATGATTTATTATTGTACTTCCTTTATAACAGAGAGAAGATGCTGACAAAAGAAAATATAGCAGAACATCTCTGGGGAGATCATATTGATCAAGCCGATAGTTTTGATTTTATTTATACTCATATTAAGAACTTAAGAAAAAAGTTACAGAAGGGAGGAGCCAAAGATTATATCAAATCAGTCTATGGCATGGGGTATAAATTTTCTACTAGCAAATAAATCTATGCAAAGTAAAAGAACTTTTAATTTACTATCACGAATCACCTTCTTTTACCTCATTTTCACTTTTGTAGTATTTTATTTTAATGCTAAACTACTGACAAAAGAAGCGGATGAGTTTATCGATTCAGACTTAAATAGAAGATTTGGTTGGATTGAAGGAAGAGTGGAACATCACCTAAAAAAAGGTAGATCTATAGATTCACTTATCGGAGGTAGTGTATCCAATATTCAGGAGATTTCATCTCATTGTAAAAAGACGGATTATCCAATTACGGAAGATATCACTATTTATCATCCTGAAATTGAACGTAATTTAATTCATAGACGTAAAGTAGTCTTGGTTGAAGCTAATGGAAAATTTTACCGAGTATCTATGGATAAGGAAGTTCAAAATTACTATTACTTCCGAGATGATATTTTCGAATACCTAATCCCTTCTTTTATTGTACTCGTCATATTAATTGTAGCTTTTAATGTACTTCTACAAGGGTATTTCTTAAGACCTTTCAGAAGGATATTAGAAGCAATGCAAAACTTTAAAGTGGGAGGTTCAAAAGAAGTGGAGAAAGTATCTACAACAACCAAAGAGTTTGTAGATATGCAAGACTTGTTCACAAATATGATCGAAAGAATCGATGCGGATTATAACCACTTGAAAGAATATACAGAGGATGTAGCACATGAGATACAAACTCCATTGGCAATAATTCGTAATAAATCAGAGTCACTTTTATTTTCGGAAAAGCTTGAAGAAGAAGATGCAAAGATGATCAAAACGATTTATGATGAAGCGAACCATCTTTCAAAATTAGGTACGACTCTGAACCTGATTACTAAAATTGAGAATGGTGAATTTACAGATATCAAAACGCTGTATACCATTGAAGAAATTAGGAATCAGGTGGAGGCTGTAGAGGAATTAGCTCAGTTGAAATCGTTATCTATTGAGATGAAATTAGATGAAGAACATGCTCTAAATATAGATCCTTATCTGTTTGATATTATTCTTAAAAATTTATTGAAAAATGCCATCAGATATGGTACAGCTGAAGGGCCAATAAAGATTGAAACAACATCAACAGAGTTTCGCATAAGTAATTATGGAGCTCCTTTGAATATATCAAAAGATCAACTTTTTAAACGATTTGTAAAAGGGTCAGAAAGTGCTCAGTCTTTGGGCTTAGGTTTGGCTTTAGTGGCTAAGATATGCTCTGTTAGCGGACTGAAAATTTCGTACGGTTACGAAAGAAAGCAGCATGTATTTCTATTAAAAAAGTAGATATTACAATTATTTAAAATGATTACCTTATCTTTAGGAGTTAAAGATTAAAACCATAAAGATTTTACATACCAATTCGAATTATCCAACTTTCATTAAAAGCGTTGCTTCGGTAACGCTTTTTTATTTTATAAATACTTAAAAATTAATTACAACTTACTATCTTAATATCACCAAAAGAAAACTTTATAAACTCTACACTTCAAAAATGAAAAGGCTTTTAGGAATTATCCTCGGATCACTAGCTATCGCTTTAGTTTATATTCTTGCAAACTTATTGTTGTTCTCATCAAAACAATCTGACATAGAAAAAATTGCTCCGATTAAGGTGACCAATGCAGCACCCCAGCATTTATCTGATGCGATAAAAATCAAAACGATATCGTATGATGATCCAGCTATGATTGATACAGCATCATTTCATCAGTTTATAGAATTACTGTATGAAAAATACCCTGTAGCTTTTGGTAAGATGGAGCATACTTTTTTGGGTGGGATGACCATGCTATTCAAATGGCAGGGAAAAAGAACAGATTTGAAACCCATGATCTTAATGTCACATTATGATGTGGTTCCAGTACCGGAAGCAAATTTAAGTGAATGGAAAGAGCCACCATTTAGTGGATTAATTAAGAATGGAGAAATTTGGGGTAGAGGAGCAATTGATGATAAAGTGGGAGTGATTGGTATTATGGAAGCGGTAGAAATGCTTATTAGCTCAGGGTTTCAGCCAGATAGAACAGTGTATTTATCTTTTGGTCATGACGAAGAAGTAATGGGAGTTAATGGTGCAAAACAAGTTGCTCATTATCTTAAACAAAAAGGAGTGAAAGCTGAATTTGTTTTGGACGAAGGAGGTTATATTACCCAAGGCTTAGTTCCAGGAATGCAGAAAGATGTAGCTCTTATTGGTACTACAGAGAAGGGGTTTGTTACCTTAGAATTAAATGTTGATGTAGAAGGTGGACATGCTTCTATGCCTAAAAAAGAAACTGCTATAGATGTTTTAAGCAAAGCGATTGGTAAGGTTAATGAAAACCCTTTCCCTTCATATATTTCAAAACCACTCAATGATTTTATTGATTATGTTGGCCCAGAAATGCCGATAGGTTTTAGGACTGTTTTTGCAAACGCAACTCTATTAGAGCCGGTATTGATGGCGGTGTATGAAAAAGCTCCTTCATCAAATGCATTGGTGAGAACAACAGTTGCACCAACAATTATTGAGGCAGGAGAGAAGAATAATGTTTTACCTACCTATGCTAGAGCAGTTTTAAATATTCGAATCTTACCAGAAGAGTCAGTTAATTCTGTACATGAAGACCTAAAAGAAGTAATTGATGATGAACGAGTGAAGATCAAGATTCTCGAAAAATCTGAACCGGCATCAATTTCTAATCCTGACCATCCAACCTATGTGATGTTGGATAAATCTATCAAGCAGGTTTTTGGAGATATAGTAATTTCTCCTTATATCATGATTGCAGCTTCTGATTCTCGATATTTCTCAAAGGTGTCGGACCATATCTACAGATTTTGTCCATTTAAACTAAACAAGCAAAATATTAAATCTTTTCATGGTATCAATGAGAAAATAGGAGTGGAAGAATTTAAAGATTGTGTTCGTTTTTACCATCAGTTGATAAAGAATGGAGCAACAGAAATGTAGCCGTTCTCTAAGGCCTATTATAAAAATATAATTGAAAAACAGTTTAATTACCGTCGTATTATTGATCATAACCATCTCAGGATTGGCTCAAAACACTTCAACTTTTCGGGGAAAAGTAATCGAAGACAAATCATTGCGTCCAGTTGGTTTTGTAAATATCAATCTAGTTAATAATACAGATGGTACATCTACAGATGCTTTGGGTCGATTTTCAATTTCAGTCAATCAACAGGATATCATTGAACTATCTTGTTTGGGCTATTCAAATATGAAAATCAATTTAGATACAGTAGATCTAAGTACGGAAGTACTAATAAAGCTATCCAAAAGCGTCACAGAGTTAGAGGAAGTAGTAATTGGTCGAAAAGGGTATGAAAACCCAGCTTGGGAAATTATTCGCTTAGCAATGGCCAATGCAGAT
This sequence comes from Flammeovirga sp. SubArs3, assembly GCF_947387565.1. Taxonomy (NCBI): domain Bacteria; kingdom Pseudomonadati; phylum Bacteroidota; class Cytophagia; order Cytophagales; family Flammeovirgaceae; genus Flammeovirga; species Flammeovirga sp. SubArs3. Next base: position 667,623 of record NZ_CANDOA010000002.1, read on the forward strand.
GATCATAATTACAAGAAAGCGAAAGATTTAAATTATCAATCTAAAATACTTACTCATATCTACATTGCGGATTTGGATTCCAATAATTTGGAACAACGTCTTGTTAATAAAGCAATGGATAGGATGGAAGCGATCAGTAAATTAGAAACTGATGATAAAGGAATGCCTATCATTCCAATTTATGCCTCCCATTCAGAACAAAATATCCACTATAATGGTTTGTCAGAAGACCGTGATATTACTAGTTATAAAGAGTCCTTCTTGGGACCAGATTTTGAAGACCAGTTCAAGCAAGGGTTGGATACAGAGAAGACCACGATCAATTTTTATCAACATTGGTTGCGATTTCTGAATTATGATTTTGTATCACCGCTAAACCCCACTTTCAAAAATTACTTTGACTTTGAATTAGTGACCTATGAAAAGGTAGATGAGGATTGGTGTTATAGAATCAATTACATTCCTAGAAGAGCCAATGATATGACTTTCGGTGGTACTGTTTGGATTACTGATGATGTAAAAGGTTTTGCTGTCAAAAAAATTACAGCGAATATCTCTAGAGAATCTCCTATTAACTTTATTGATAGTATCACTGTAGATCAAAAATTGGCTCCTTTGGATACTTCGCAAGTATGGGCACCTTACAACCAGAGAATTAGAATGTGGGTGGGAGGAAAACTTAATGAAAATTGGTCAAAATTTTTAGTGGATATAAAAACAGAAAATACATTTGAATCCACCCAAAAGATCCATTTTTCAGATGCAGATACTACCATTTTTGCAATGATAGACACTGTAAAGCAGATGCCTTCTGTAAAAGCAACATCTAAGGTAATCGATATGGTGGCTACAGGATATTACAGAATGGGAGGGTTCGGTTTTGGTTCCTTATTAGCATTATACGCTCAGAACAACATAGAAGATCATCATATTCAAGTAGGAGGAACAACCAATACCCAATGGTTTAAAAACTTTGTAGCAGGTGGGTATCTTGCATATGGAACAAAAGATGAAGAATGGAAATGGGGTATCTCTGGAAAATATGTTTTCAATGAAGAAAAATGGACTTATTTATATGCCAGAGCGCAACATTCATTACAACGATTAGGAGCTGGAATTACTTACCCTGGGCAACCTCCTTATTTATGGTTTCAGCAATTATGGGGCAATTATAGTTACCCTTATTACTTAGATGAATATAAAATTATAGGTAGTTCTTATGTTGCAGAAGGGATACAATTAAGAGGACAGTTTACTTATAAAGATGAAAATTACTTTACAGGGTCTACTACAGATTCTTTAATCTTTGATCATATAAGAACTGCTGAAGTTGGGGGTTCAATTATCTTTGATTTTGGTAAACGTTATGTTGCGAGTAGACATCTAAACAGATATGTTGCAGCAAACGGAAAGTATCCCACAATAACTTTATCTTATAATAGAGGTCTTCCTGATGTGTTGAATGTAACAGACAGTTATCATAAGGTGACTGCAAGTATGCAACATAGGTTTAAAATTGGGGCAATAGGACGTATGGATTATGTAGTGTCAGGAGGTTGGACACCTTCGACTGTACCCTTTCCATTATTGTTTGTTCATCGAGGAAATAACTTAAGGTATATCTATGACGGAAGTGCTTATAACCTGATGGATTTTGGTGAGTTTATGTCAGATAAATACGCTAGTTTAAGAGTATTTCATCATTTTGAAGGATTGTTTATGAATAGAATTCCATTGGTGAAAAAATGGAATGTGAAAACCTTTGTGGTAGGTAACTTATTGTGGGGAGGAGTATCTGATGAAAACCTAGAAAGAAATGTAAACCCGTGGGATGAAAATACCTCTTCTTTTGGAAGTTTAGATCCAAGTACACCATATGTAGAAGTTGGTGGAGGGATTGAAAATATATTTAGAATGGTAAAAGTTATGTTTATATACAGAGCGACATACCAAACAAATGAAAGTAGAAAGTATGGTGTTATGTTTGCGTTAACACCCGAGTTTTAGAATTGAAAATCAATTACATCTAATCAAAAAAATGTAACTTGATATATAATTACTAAAAACTAATTATAAATACTGATGCTATTTAAAAAACAACTTTCTCTCTTGTCAAAATCTGTAATCATTTACAGTGTTTTTAATTTAATACTCTTTGCATGTCAAAAAAATGTTGAGACCAGTACTTGTGTTGATGGAATGGATGAATACATTGTCTCGGTTGATGATATAAAGTTAACTGTTGGTCAACTTCAATTAGATGAAAATAAAGAGTATGCATTCACTGTAAATGAGGATGCCAATGCTGTAGAAATAGCACTAAACTTTAGTTCAGTTTTATCAGAAGTGAATGTCTTTAACTACACACATTCCTATTTTAATTCAGCAATTGCTTCTCCAGGCCCAAGATTTATTAATGAACAACAAATTGAAGATATTATCATTAGTTCAACAGACGGAAATGATTTAACCAATGAATTTGTAGTTCAATCTGATTATAACCCTGAAAGAGTAAATATCGCTGAAAGTCTTGTCTCAGAATATACACATTTCTATTTAGAAGGTGATCATGAAAGGTACTTTTACTTTATTCCTAATGAAGGTGTTTCTTTAGAAGGAGTGAAGTTTTCAATAGAACTCAGTGATGGGACATTCTATAAGTTTGATATTTAAAATCTAAACAAAGCTACCTTAGGATCGTTATCTTCTTAGAATCATAAAAGCTCTCAATAATGATCAACTTACAACGACTGAATATGGATAACTCTTGGTTTCTTGAGTTTGATGGGCTACGCATTTTAGTGGACCCATGGCTCGAAGGTACTGAGGTTGATTTTTTTACATGGTTTAATACACAGTGGCATAGAACTGCGCCAGTTCCTTATAATGAATTACCTGCCTTTGATGTGGTCTTGATAACTCAGAAATATCCAGACCATTTTCATCATCAAACATTAGAAAAGCTACAACCTAAGTTGGTAATCGGACCAGATAGTATTCAGAAGGATCTAATGAAACTGCTACCTAATACGGAGTTTCATGCATTAAACAAAAAACAGACAAAAGTAAATGTCAAGGGAATTGATGTCCATTTCTTGCCTACAAGAAGGTGGATAGATCCTATATATGATGCAATAGTCTTAAGCAATGGCAATGAAAGTGTTTACTTTATGACGCATGGTTTTACATTGGACCAAGCACATCAAGAGCAGTTGAAAGAAGTAGGAGATTGTTCATTATTAGTAACACCTTTTAATCTATACAAGTTACCTTTTTTCTTAGGAGGTGTAGTATCTCCAGGTATAAAAGGGGTCGAACATCTTTGTGAAACTATTCAACCTAAAGTTGTTGTTCCAACGCATGATGAAGATAAGTATGCTAAAGGCATAGTATCTAAATTTGCTAAAATTAAAAGAGCAACACCAAAAGAACTTAACAAATACACTTGGTTGAAAGACAGGTATCAAGCATTTTCTGACTATAAATTATCATCTATCTCATGAAACAAAAACAAAAAGATTTATTAGAAGTAACATTAATTTATTTAATAATAGGATTTGCGGGATTCTATACATATTTAGAGATAGATGTACGAGATACCGTACTTCGATTGTTAGTATCAGATCTTGTGATGACAGTAATTTGCTATATTTTTTCAGTGTTTAAAAAGAATAGTAGCACTTATGATGCTTATTGGTCTGTGATACCTTTTTATATGTTGATATTCTATTTCTATGATTTTTCGGGAGCATCTTGGGGTATACCACAATGGATTTGTGCTTTTGTAATTAGTGCGTGGTCATGGAGATTGACATTAAGTTGGGCAAGAGGTTGGCCCGGTTGGAATCATGAAGATTTCAGATATGTCAATTTTAGAAATCAGTTTGGAAAGTTTTTTCAACCTATTAATTTTTTAGCGATTCACTTATATCCAACGTTAATAGTTTTTGCAAGTATGTGGGGAGTGCTGTATGTATATAATGGAGCCACTTTAACAATACGGTATCTATTTTACCTTGGAGCTTTAACTTCTTTAATAGGAACAGGTTTTGAATATTTAGCAGATAATGAATTAGATAAATTTAGAAAGAGAGAAAACCCTAAAAAGGGAGATATTTTAAAAACTGGAATTTGGGCGAAGTCAAGAAACCCTAATTACTTAGGAGAAATGATGTTTTGGTTTGGTGTTGCAATGATGGGGGTGTCATTTTCTGCTCCATGGTATACAACATTAGGATCAATAGGAATGTGGGCCATGTTTATGTTTGCATCAATTCCATTAAAAGATAAACAAATGATGAAAAATCGCCCAGAGGCGTTTACTGAATATAAAAAGGAGGTATCAAGGGTACTTCCATTCTAATAAAAAAGGACTCCAAGAGAGTCCTTTTTTTGGTGTAAATGTTTTAATTGAGAGTAAATATGTGAGTTAAACGTTAATTTCAACTTCTGTATCAGATGTTTTTAAAACACCTAAAATAATTTCTATTGCTCCTAAAAAGGTCTTTTTTCTATCGGCAATATAGAATCTAAAAGGATTCTGTAATTTTTTATCCTTTGCTTCACTGACCATAAACTTATTTACAGCCATAGGAAACTTGAAAAACTTAGTGAGCTTTTTAGATTTGGTGCCAAATAAGTAATATTCAGCTTTTCCAAAATATCCATGGTAACCAATGGAAGCCCATAAGAATTTATTTAATAGAGATTTCTTGTAAGATTTATCGATCCATAAACATGTGATTTCAGTTACATTGTTATATGCAGTGAAATGCATCATTTTTTGTTGATCGTATTGATCTGTTAAATGTTGCGTGTATCTGTATGGATAGGTATTTCCGAATACATATCCTCCGCAGATTTCGTCTTTGTGAATAAGTAAGTATGTCGTGTTCTTTTTAAGATAGTCGATACTTAAGTCGGAATGATGACACTTTTGTAGAAAAACCGAGTAGTGATTTTCATTTATAGCTTTGATAATCTTCATGGTGGTGTTGTTTATTTAATCCTTAAATAATTAATTAGTTAGTGAACAGGAGATAGTCAGATAGTTCGTATCAGGTCATTAATGTTCGAAAAACACAATGTAACTGATAATCAACTAGGTTGTCAACTAACAGCCTGTTATCTCTTTAAAAAGTTAAACTAAACCTTTAAATAATGATTTATTAATTTTTCGGCCCTATGTATTTGAATAGGAGTGTTTTATCTCATTGGAATTTATGAGACTATATGAGAACTAGAAGTTTGTGAAATTGTTTTCTTAATTATTAATGATTACCTGTGGTAATCCAACCCAGCTTCCTTGTTTATTTTCAATTTCGGCAGAAAGAATATAAGTACCTTCAGAGAATTTATCATATTCAACCTTTATAGATTCCGATGGTGGGTAAACGAATCGCTTCACTGTTTGGCCTTCTTTATTTTGTACGGATACCATACAACTCTTATAAGAGACATCTTTCATTTTCATCATTACAACATTCTTCTTAGGATCAGGGTAAAACTTGACGGTTTCCACCCAATGTGAAAGTTGTTTTGGATCACTAGAAATCACTTGTTTTAAAGCAGTTCTACTTCTTTGTAGAATAAATTCTTTTAGTCCATAATCGATATGATTTCCTACACTATTTTCAAATGAATTGATAAAATCAAATGTAGTCCAGCCATGGTCTAGTGAATATTGATAATCATTTTCTACAAAAGGTAGAAGCATTTCTCTTTGCTTGTTGAGGTAAGGACTTAGTGTTGAAATATTAAAAGTTCTAAGAACAAACTTTTCAATAAATCGATTAAAGAGGTTTCTATATTTTGGCTGATCTAAAATTTTGTTGACTAGCACCCTAGCTTCGTAAGGTTCTCCCCATTGATTGATATCTCGACTAGCCCAATCGTACTGATCTGATATAAGATTAATACCGAATGTGTGATCAAATTGATAGGGGATATAAGACCATTTTCCTGTTTTATCATCAAAATAAAGGAAGAAGTTATCTTTATTGAAAGCATATCCGTCCCAATGTCCACATAGAATTTCGATCGCTAATGCTTTTACAAATTGTTCCACCTCAAAATGGGTTTCAACATAGTGTATCAGTTCTTTATGATGTAAAAGATTAATACTGTCTAAAAAGGATTGAAGATGTTCTCTGTGAAAGTCTTTACCTTGGCATAAAGGATACGTTTTTTCATCCAAATAACTATTAGGGTCATTGGTTAAATCTGCACCATAATTTCCCATATAGAGAATACCTTCATTACTCTTAAAATGATGGGTAAGAAAAGATGAATCTATCAGTTCAGACATTAGATAAACACCATGGTATTCACCATTAATAAACAACAAAGTATGTGCTGATCTAGGAGCAGGGATTCCTTCGTTAGACATTAACTGATACATTAACTTGGATCTAGATAATGTAGGATCCCCACTATTACTTTCAAGTTTTAACCCTTGAAGGTGACAGATAGACTTTTTTCCAAATGCAATTTCAAATGACTTTTTTAAAGAGTAGCGAGTATCTTTTCCTGATAAACCTACACAAATGCTGCTTATAGTATCTTTAATAGTTTTGCTTTCGAACGTCATAGAGCCAAAGAAACGAAGTTGTTTTTCTTCATTACCAACGGCTAATAGTTGTTGTAATTCTGCTGAATCTAATGTTATATCAATTCTACTTACTTCGTCTGGGTGGAAAAAAGAACATTCATGGCCTACTGTACATTGGGCATAAGAAAGAATTGTTATATATATAAGCAGTATTGTTAGTACAAACTTTTTCATTCGTTGTTACGAGTTCATTTCGTATTTTAAATATTTAGCTACACAAAATACATGGTTTAAGAAGTAGCATATACAATTTACTACTTAATTGGTTATCAGACAAAAAGAAATAGTAATTAAGGCAGTCAATTATGAAATATTTGAAGTAAGTATACCTGCATTAGGCACTGTTAAATTGTATGATTTATAGAATTATATATGAATAATTATTCATCAGAGAAGAAAAAGTAGTCATAATGATGTGGTTTTGTATAGAAATCAATAAAGCTACAATTTATCAAAACTGTAAAATCTGAAGAATAAACATTTTCGATAGAAATTAGTTGTTGTTTAAAGTTCTTTAAAAAAAATAATAAGTACTATCCACAAAATACTAACTATTACTATATTTGCGGTGCAAATGAATGGGAGGATACGGGAACAATTTACCATATCCTTGTTAACCATCGTAGGCCGAAATTTATTACCACAACACAACCATAGTCGATGAAGATTGATTTAAACAACTTCGAGAGATTTGAGGCAAGGCATAATGCGCCCAACCATACTCAAATTGAAGAGATGTTAGCCGCTTTAGGGGTATCAGATATTGATGAGCTCATTTCTCAAACTGTCCCTGAAAAGATTCGTCTAAAGAAACCTTTAGAGCTTCCTCAACCTCTTACTGAATACCAATTCCTTCGTCACTTCAAGACGATTGCAGATAAGAACAAAATTTACCGTTCTTACATTGGTATGGGATATTATAATACTATTACTCCTCCTGTAATTTTACGTAATATCATGGAAAACCCAGGCTGGTACACAGCATATACTCCTTACCAAGCAGAAATTGCACAAGGTCGTTTAGAGATGCTACTTAATTTCCAAACTATGGTCACTGACCTAACAGGTATGGAACTAGCCAATGCATCTTTACTTGACGAAGCTACAGCTGCAGGTGAAGTAGTTCATATGTTCTATGGTGCTAGAAAGGGAGCAAAAAAGAAGCAAGCCAATAAGTTCTTTGCTTCAAATACATGTCACCCTCAGACATTAGACTTATTAAAGACACGTTGTACTCCAATCGGGGTAGAGCTAGTAATTGGTGAAGTTGCTGATTTAGATGTGACAGATCCAACTTTATTTGGTGTACTTGTTCAGTATCCAGATACTAATGGTGGTATTACAGATTATACTGACTTTATTGCTGCAGCTCATGAAAATGGAGTATTGGTAGCAATGGCATCAGACCTTTTAGCACTAACAGTACTAAAAGAACCAGGCAAGATGGATGCTGATGCAGTAGTTGGTTCTGCTCAAAGATTTGGTGTGCCAATGGGTTATGGTGGACCTCATGCAGGTTTCCTTGCGACAAGAGATGCTTATAAGCGTCAGATCCCTGGTCGTATTATTGGTATTTCTAAGGACAAGGATGGTAACGAAGCTTACCGTATGGCCTTACAAACTCGTGAGCAACATATTAAGCGTGAGAGAGCAACGTCAAATATCTGTACAGCACAAGTGTTGTTAGGAGTGATGGCTTCTGCTTATGCAATATATCACGGACCAGAAGGGTTAAAAACAATTGCTTACCGTACTCATGGTATGGCAAACCTTCTGAAACAATCAGTAGAAAAGTTAGGTTTCGAAGTAGTTAATAACGGCTATTTTGATACTTTAAAAATAAACACAACAGCGCTTCAAGCTAAGGCAATCCGTTTATTAGCGGAAGAGAGATTGACAAACTTCCGTTACTTTGAAGATGGAAATATCGGTCTTTCTATGAACCAATCAACAGATGTATCACACATTGCTGATATTGTTGATTTAATTCAAGATGCTTTAGGTTTAAACGTTGCAGTTAATGTAGAAGCATTAGCTGAAAATATTGAAATTGCTGTTCCCGCAGAATTACAACGTGAGTCTGATTTCTTAACACATCCAGTATTTAATCAATACCATGCAGAGCATGAGATGTTACGTTACTTAAAACGTTTAGAGAATAAAGACCTTTCGTTAGTACATTCAATGATTTCATTAGGTTCATGTACTATGAAATTGAATGCAACAGCAGAGATGATTCCTGTAACTTGGCCTGAGTTTGGGCAGATGCACCCATTTGCGCCAAAAGAACAAGCACAAGGTTACCAAGAAATCTTTAAGGATCTTGAAGCATGGTTGTGTGAAATCACAGGTTTTGATGCTATGTCATTACAACCAAACTCTGGAGCAAACGGAGAATATGCTGGTCTTTTAACGATTAGAGCATACCATGAAGGTATTGGTGAAGGTCATAGAAATATAGCCATTATTCCATCGTCTGCTCATGGTACAAACCCTGCATCTGCTGTAATGGCAGGTATGAAGGTAGTTATCGTTAAATGTGATGAGGCAGGAAACATTGATGTGGAAGACTTGAAAGCAAAAGTTGAGAAGCATAGCAATGAATTGTCTTGTTTAATGATCACATACCCATCTACTCATGGTGTATTTGAAGAGTCTGTTGTAGAGATTTGTCAAATTATACATGATAATGGTGGTCGTGTTTACATGGATGGAGCAAATATGAATGCTCAGGTAGGTCTTACATCTCCAGCTAATATTGGTGCAGATGTTTGTCACTTGAACTTACACAAAACATTCTGTATTCCTCACGGTGGTGGTGGACCAGGTGTTGGCCCTATCGGTGTTGTTGCCGATCTAGCTCCATATTTACCAGGTCATGCTGTCATCGACAACAATGTAGGAGAAAAAGCTTCTACAGCCGTTGCTGCAGCACCTTGGGGATCTGCTAGTATTTTACCAATCTCTTATGCATACATCCGAATGATGGGAGGTGAAGGTTTAACAAATGCTACCAAAATAGCGATCTTGAATGCAAACTATATGCAATCGAGATTAAAAGATCACTACCCAGTTTTATATGTTGGAGCAAATGGACGTAATGCACATGAGATGATTGTGGATTGCCGTCAGTTTAAACCAGCAGGTATTGAAGTGGAAGATATTGCTAAACGTTTAATGGACTATGGTTACCATGCTCCAACAGTATCATTCCCAGTACCAGGAACATTAATGATCGAACCTACTGAATCAGAAAGCAAAACAGAATTAGATCAGTTCTGTGATGCGATGATTCAAATTCGTCAGGAAATTCAAGAAGTGATTGATGGACAAGCGGATGCTGTTGAGAATGTATTGAAGAATGCACCTCATACTCAAGCTCAAGTCATTACTGAAGAATGGTCTATGCCATATTCGAGAGAAAAAGCGGTATATCCTCTTCCTTACGTACAAGCAAATAAATTCTGGCCAACAGTACGTCGTATTGATAGTGCTTTCGGAGACAGAAACCTTGTATGTTCTTGTATTCCTGTAAGTGAATTCGAAGAAGCAGAAGCTTAAATAATATACTATTTAAGTACCTTTATAGACATAGACAAAAACCTCCAGTCACTGAAAGTGATGGAGGTTTTTTTATTAAATTAAACTAAAGTATAATCAAATAAATGACTTCATTATAAATTTGAATTGCTTTCTGAATCAATCACTCTTTGAATAAAATCGAACAACTTTTCTTTGTTTTCATCATTTTCATAGGTGAAGAAAGTTGAAATCTGATCTACATTTAATTCATGATTGAAATGTAAATCTTTTATATGATCAATTATCTGCTGACTTTGAATTTCTTTTTCTATGCCTCTCATCGTAGCATCAAGATCATTATTTAAAACTTTTTCTTTTTCTTCTTCTGAGAGGTCATTGGTAAGGTATGTTTTGTCTACATCCACAGAATCAATGAGGTCTTTTGATACTTTTCCAGTGCCGTTACAGTAGGCACATGTTCCGGGTAACCACCTTAATTCTTGTTTATGTCTTTTGATATCTTCATGATCAACATGCCCTTTACCTAAACATCTTGGGCATTCTACAAATGAGGTTTCCATAACTATATAGTTTACTTTGTGATAATATCTTTTACTGAACTTTCATTGATAATTACATCCTCTAATACACCTTTTCCATCTTTGATTTTTATTTTGGCATAGGTAATCAGAGTAGAATCTCTTGTAGCTTCATTATAAGCATTTTCGGCTTCTTTGGCTTTACTTTCTTCTAAATAGAATCGAGTAAATGGAATAACGAATTCAACATATTGAGCATCATTATATGGAATATAGTTAATTGAAGTTTGTAAGTAATCTACATTACCAGAAGGGATTTCTTTTGTAATACCATCATATCTAACAAAATCACTTTCGTCTTTATCGAGTAAAATATACACAGTTTGTCCTATACCCCAATCCTTTGTGTTTTCTACAGCAATTCTATTTTCCTCATACCATAACGTAATGTATTTACCTCTAAAAGGATCATAAGGGTCTATTGCAGCAGTTCTAAATTTATACATAGTTCCCACTTCTAATACTTTCTCATTTTGTAAAATGAATGTGGCAGGAACATACAATTGAATGATAGCGACAATAAAAAAAAGTGCAATAAAAATGAGTTTCTTATTCATGAGTTTGTTTCTTTTTAAGGATGAAATAGTTAGTTAAGAAAAAGCCAAGTCCACCTAGAACGAAAATAATTCCTTTGTAAACAAAACTAATATCAGTATCAAAGAACCTACAATAAATAAGTACAGCGATCATTAATAAACCATAGTTGATTTCCCAAAGCCTAACAGTTTGTCCTCCTTTAATAATGTGATATACTCCCAAGACAAAAATGAATAGGTTAATCAATAAAGTTGAAATAGCGGAGTAATATCCCAAAAAGAAAGTAGGGATAAATAAGATAAACAATAAAGGGAAAACACCTATATCTGAAAATGATTTTTTTCTGTTTTGGTATACAAATACTACTAAAGTCAAAGCAGTTAAAAGGATGATAGGAATAAATTCTTTTGCTGAATAAATAGTGATGATATTATCTCCTCTGAGGTCGTTCCAAATTATATCATCAAAACTTAAAATGAATAAGATAATAATAGATCCTATAACACTGATTACATGATAGGCGTTACTGATGATAGAATAAGGTTTGAAGTATTTCATTTCTCCTATCTGATACATCAATCCAAACAAGGTAAAGAAAGTGACAAACATTAATTCATTAATATCATGAGTGTCTATCATTAAGATTACAACTACGGAAATACAAATACTCCAGTTTAAGAAGGAGATATAATTATTGTTTCTATATATTTTTAATTGATAGATATAATAGGGTACTACCGTAGTAAATAAAATCCAATACCAATAGTGGTTTGAAATACCTAAATATTCCCAGTGCCTGTATTGAACACCAAATGCTGTAATACCTATAATAAATAAGATGGCAGCAATTGAAGACCTCATCACATAAATAAGTGGTAAGCTAAGTAGGGCCCAGGTAAATAGGAATGAAGTGAGGTTTCCATGATGGTGATAAATCTGACTTACTAAGGCAATGCAACTGCCAATAGCAAAGACTAAAAAAGTAGTTCCACCTTCTTTTAATACTGTATTACGGTTATTCGTAAAGAGTGAGTAACCACAGATTAATTGCCCTAATATCAATGGAATAAAGGCTAAGGTAGTTTGTGTACCTCTACTAAGCTGATCCCAATTATGTGCTATAATAAGGATGATACCAGATCCGACAAGTAGTGCCCCTAATATACCGAAGGCAGTGAGGACTCTATTGGTTTTAGAAGGGTTCCTATTTTGATAGTAAGCTTCTATATTCTCAGCAGTTTCTGAAGTGATTATTCCTGCCGTTTGTAGTTCTTTGAGTTCGTCAATTAGACTCATATTATTGTTTCAGTTAGTCGATGAATATACTAAAGATATAAATCGAAAGTTTATTAAAGCAGTAAAGGATAATATGTTTACGTTTATTTGCGATTTAAGTTTTATCATCAATCATAAATTGATTTCTCAGCGGTTTCATACTTTGTAAACGTTGTTATTTATTTTATGCATCTAACATTGTTAAATAGATTTCAATTTCTTTAAATTCTACAAAAATTGAAGATGATATTTATTAACAAATCTAAGATTTAGTATCACTATTTTTTTATTTAGTTTTGGTTACTAAGAGTTTAGGGCCTACAATCAAAGTTGATTCTTTATAAACCTAATCTACAAATACTTCTACTAACCTGTTTATTACAAAAAACTTTTCATTTATGAAAAAACTATACAAGCAACTATTATCTGTTTGTATGTTAGTTTGGCTAACAACTTCCTTCACTTTTGCGCAACAAACTTATTATACAATCAAATCTGGAGGGACTCTCAATTGGAATGATAATGCAAGTTGGACCTTTGATCCCAACTCTGTTAACGGTGGAGCCGGCATTCCTGGAGAGCATGATAATATCTACATCCATACAGGTGTAACGCTAAAAGTACCTGCAGATCTCAGTATCGTAAACTATGGTACAATAGATATCTCAATAGGAGGTACACTAAAATTTGAAAATGAGAAACAATTAAACTTCACTTCCATTAATGGTGCGGGTAATATTGAGATCAATAATACCAAACTCCCAAAAGCATCAAGTCATTCTACTCAATTGTTTTCAGATAGTTCGAAAGGGTATATCATATTCTATGGCTCAAATAATTTGAGTATTAAGAATAAAGTAGGATATATGTTTTCTAACCTTATCAAGAAAGGAAATGGTCAGTTAGAAATTGGAAAAAACAATTTTCAAGATTTTACCATTGAAGAGGGAACAGTTGTATTACCATTTTATACAAGAGCAATTGTAAAAGGAGATATTATAATAAAACCTGGTACATTCTTTTTGACGGATGATGACAGTGATAAAAATAAAGACTCCGCATTAGAAACCTATGGTAATTTCACAAATGAGGGGACAGTTGATATCAAAAACTGTAAGTATTATTTGTATGGAGAAAATGATCAGCAAGTTGTCTTGTCAACAGAAAATGGCGGTACAGTTGATCTAGAAAGGATTGTAATTGAAAAAAATAGCAAAAGCGATAAAGTTAGTTTCACTTCTTATCAAAACGATATTCTTACTCTACATGGTGTGAATAATGGGAAATTTTCTGGCACTGAAGGTGTATTGGAAGGGAAGTTCTCTTTTGCATTAGAGAAAGGTACTGCGATTATTGGTGAGAATATTCAATTGAATCTAGGAAATGGCGATGGAAACAGACCCTTACGTTCAGAATCGATTTTACATATCGATGGAGGCACAATTGAAAATGATAATAAATTTGCATTAACCGTTTATGGTCAGTTTAAAATTACAAAAGGAAACTATACTTCTTTAGGTAGTGAAGGGATAACATTAAGAGAAAGAGGAGAAGTCGTGATCAACGGAGGTCTTGTAAATATCAAGAAAATGAAGACTTCTAATCAGGGAGAAGACCATCAGGGGTCTTACACACAAACAGGTGGAATCTTAAATATTAAAGGCTTTGATGATAAGTACCAACCTTTCTCATTACCATATTCTTCTAACGTATTTAATATGAGTTCTGGTGGTTTGATTATTATTGATGGTACCGATAGTAATTCAGACAAAGGGCTTCTTATCAGATCATCTGATGGTAACTCTAAAGTAACTGGAGGTGAAATTAGATTGATCACTAAAGATAAACAAAAACTTGTAGTAGCATCTCAACCTTATCTGCCGACGTTAAATGTAACTGGTGATGGTGAAGTAGAAGTGTCTCCACTTTCATTTGATGGAGAAGCACCAACCCAATACCCATTAAGAATTGAAAAGGACCTAAAAATTGCAGCTGAACTATATGTAGGTACTCAAGATGTTATTATTGGAGAGCAATTACACATTTTGAAGAAAGATGCTTACCGATATAAGAGTAATGCCAATAGAGAGATCAGGGTTAACAATAACAGAACAATTTTTTCTGGTGATCGCAAAGGTTCAATTTTTATTGATTATCCAGCTTACAAAGAAAATTCAACTTCAGAAGAAGTTAACTTATACCATGTCGTTGTTGATAAGTCAGGTGCTGTAGGACAAGATTCTGTAGTTCTATTTGCTTCTGACCATGTGAAAGCAACAAAAATGCTTGCAGACTATATTGATGGTGACAAGGATGAGGAAAATGAATGTAACTTATTAAGAATTGGAGACACAGATTCGGATAATGTTGATGTAGGTACATTGGAAGTAAAAAGAGGTATTTTACACCAAAACGAATATTCTATCCGACTATTTTGTAATACATTTATTGGTAAAGATGGACAGTTAGGTGTTTTTGATGCAGAAAAAACTTCTTCCAATGCAATTGTAAAGTTCAGACCTAAAAACCAAGTCATTAATGTAGAAAAAGGAGCTAAGATAGGTAATGTCAAAATCAATGCAGAAAATAATACTATTGCTTTCGATGACGATATCTATATCCAAAGAATCTATTATAAACATGGTTTAGTTGATCTAAGAGAGAATAATATGAAAGTAGATCGTTTTGATCTACGATCTGACTTGGGATACGATGGCCTAAATAAAAACTTCTTTATTACGAATGGAAATGATTCAGATGGTGGCTTATCCATTCTTGTGCATGATGGAATGTACCATAGAACCGATAGTAAAAACATCATCATTGACCTTCCTATTGGTACAAGTTCTACAAACTATTCTCCTTTAAAACTACTACTAGAATCAAATACAACAGACTTAAATACAATCAATGATTATATTACTGTTAAGGCTGTAAATAAGAAACTTGCCACAGCAAAACCTGGTAGTGATAATGAAGATATGCTTCCGTTGTATTGGAAAGTAACTAGAGGAAATGATAAGATGCTTCCTCAGATGATTCTGAATGGTTACATTCAAACCAATTACACCATTGAATCAGATTGGGAAGCAGGTAAAGTTTTAGATTCAGATCAAATTATTGCTGATATCTATAAAGTGGCAAACTATGAAAGAAAATCAACACCAAATAAAATTACTGAAGATCTAAAAGGTTCAAACGACTTATATCTATATAAGAAGGACTACTTTATGCATAGAGTAGTATTTGATGGTCGTTGGGATAATGATAATACAAAAGAATATACAGAATTAGAAAATGCTAATTATACAATTGGTGTTGAACAATCATTTGTAGGATCACCAGAAGTTTTCTATTGGACGTTTAAAGGTAATGGTGTAGGGAATGCCGCCGCTCGATGGGATAATGCTGATAATTGGGTAGATGTTAATGGAAAAGGTATTTATGATCCGACAGGTAAAATTAGATGGTATCCTATTAAAAATGATATTGCGGTTTTTGATAAAAGTTTTGTGAATAACCCGACAACTCAATTAAATGATATCAGAGTACCTAATTATTTCTTAGGTAATGATGGAAAAGAAGATAAAACTAAACCATTTGTTGCTGAAGTAGCTGAAGTAGTTTTTGCAGACCCTGATCCAGAGTTTAGAGTGATTGTTCATGATATAGGAACTTTAAAAGCTAGAAATGTAAAAGGCCCTGGGCAAATTATTGTTCATTATGGTGTTACAGAATATGGTCATTTAGAAGGTGACTTTGGAGCTTGGGCAAAAGAAGATTCTTCAGTGTTTAATGCCAGAGTAGCAAACAGTGTAGCTACAGATGATATTGCTATTATTAGAGACCAAGATGCTATTAAAAGCTATCCTAAGTTTTATGTAAACGCAGAAGGGGCTAACAGATTTGCTCGTTTAGACTTCGATTTATCTGCTACAGAATTTAGAGTCATCAATAAAGCAAAAGTACTTATTGATGGAGCTGTAGAAAAAGGAGGTAATATGAATATCAAAAATGATATTTATGTTGGTAACTATGCGAAAGGACAATTGATGTTTTATGGGGGGCAGTTTGAAAAAGAAATAAAAGCTCGAAACATATTTATTGGTAACCCTAATAATAATGATGGAGCCAAAATCATCACAAGTGATAATAGTTACACTGGTAAAACAGAGCATAAGTTCTTTTTGCGAGGAGGTATATTACTTACGAAAACGAAAAATGGACTGAATAATATCAATGTTTCATTGATTGATAATAACACTTCAGTAAAAACTTATTTTGAAGGGACAGATAGAGGTTTTATTGATTCATATATCACGGAGAAAAACCCTATCAAAATGGGGGATATTGTTATCAATAAAGACTTTGTTACAGACTCAGTATTTTTCAATGCCGATATTGAATTTGTTCAGAACCGAGTAGCACCTAATAATGAAAAATCCTTTGTTTTAAATTCAGGTACTGTTATTCTAAATAACCCACTTCAGGTATTAGATGTAAATGCAGGAGGAGGAAACTTCGAAATCGCCAAAGAAGCAAAACTGATTATTCAAAATGGTGCTAAAGTAGTTACAACTTCTGACCATGAAACTGGTGGAGGTGTTGATTTACATGGAGGTTTATTTGTAAAAGGAGGTACAGCCGATTTTAGTGGAGGACTAAATGGTAATACACCGGTAATTTATAGTTCTAACGCTACTATTTACATAGAAAATACGGACTCAAATCAAAGTAAACTTCTTATTGGAGCACAACTAAGAACACCTTTCAACACTCAAAAAGGTATTTTAAATTATGTCCATAAAAGTGGTGTTGTAGAAATTGGAGGGCAAACCTTAAAAGGAGAGAACCTTCATCAAGCAGTTTTAGAATTAAATGATATAGAAAGTGTTTTCAATTTAGGTTTTAAATACGAAAAAGGAGTTAATGAATTAATCATTAGAGGTGGGAATAATACTGATAGAGTATTAATTGATATTTTCAACTTAACGCCAAATAATAACACTTTTGCTCATGATGCTAAAATTGTCATTGAAACAGAAGAAACAGCTCCAGTAAAGATTTATGCCAAAGATCTACCTTATTTATTCATTAATAAAGGTAAGATTGAATTAGATGAAAGAGCAACGAATACGAATATTCATTATGGTCTTGAAATAAATAACTTAGACGCTCAATTCAATCAAAAAGGAAAGGGATTAACATTAATCAACCCTTATAAAATTGTAAACAACAATATTTGGTCTACTGAAGGTGGAAACTTAACCATCATTGGAGATGATCATGTGGTTTATTCAGGTGCAAATAGTACACATGAAGCCATTAATAATTTGGTGATAAGTGTACCATCAATAAAGTTTGATCAGCCGTTTACTTCCAATTCATTACAGGTAAAAGGAAACTTGGATATTCAAGACCAATCTGAAGTAATTTTAAAAGGTACTGATTTATTATTTGATGGAAATCTGTTGTCTCTTGACGGGAAGATTTCTAGCAATACTAAGACGGAGAAAATATCATTCAATAAAGGGAGTGAGCAATTCATTAAAGCAAACAATGGACATATCGATTTCTTGTCTATGAATAATGATGTCACTTTATATGACGCAGATCAGTCATCATCTTTCTTTAAACTGACCTTACAAGAAAAGTTAGAGATATTGAATGGTGTACTTTATATCCAGGAGAATCAGCTTTGGTTAGGAAGAAATTTAGAGATCTCTTCAGGAACAAATAGTTTTGATGAAACTAGAATGATTGCTACAAGTGGTAATCAGAGAGATGGAGGTATTGTAAAAGCATTTAAAGGAACGATCGACGGAAATACTATTCCTTTGGGGGTGATCACTGGTAGTGATAGAAAATATACACCGTTATCATTTACAGCGTTATCTGGACACGAAAAGGTAGATCCAGATGCCTCTTTCAATATCAATGTTGCCATTCTTAACCAAGTATATCCAGGTTTAAAAGTGGAAGGACAGCCCGATGGTTATATTCATAGTTTGTTAGACTATACTTGGTTTATTAATTCTATTGATGATAATGGAGATATTTTACAATTACCAGATCATTTCAACTTAGCAGTAAATATGACCTATGATCAAGGTGATGTTATTACTAATGCTCCAATTACAGAAGATGATTACTTAACGGCTGAATTCTTTGAAAATGCTTTAAACTGGCAAGTGGGAAAAGGTGGAATAGATATTAATAATAACTATATCCAATTTATTCTCTCTGGAAATGTAATGAAAGTACTTAATAACAATGTTATTTCAGGAGTTTATTCAGCAGGGCATAGAGATGATATGAGTATCGGTATCACCGAATATTATACAGTAGCTGATGGTGATTGGAGTAATCATACGATCTGGGAGACATACCCATTAAAGGAGGGAAATAAGATTATTATTGATGGAGAGGAATATCCTACTTATGTAAAAGGTGATCCAGAACCATCTTCTCATGCACCTTCAAATGGTACTAACATTACGATTAATTCAGGCCATGTAGTGAATTATAATACACCAGGGCTATTCCTATCTAAAATGCAATTGGATGGTCACCTAAAGTTGTCACAAGCAGGGGCTCAAGGTGGATTCGGTTTTGTTTATGGAAATGGTACTATTGAATTGAATAAGACCTTGGCATTACCTGATGGCAACTGGGATGACTTTATGAAATCTGATGCTCAGGGAGGTATTGTAATGATGAACTTAGACCCTAATATGTATGGTATTGGTACTATCGATTATAAAGATGGAGTAAATGTAAACCTTGGTAGTTACCAACATATTAGAGGATTACAATTCAGCAATGCTGATATAAGCAAAAGCTTGGTCATGTATAATCTTAATTATTCCAATATCACAATAGGTGATGCAGGATTTACAATTGGAGATAATGCTAGAGTAAATATGGGAGGTACTGACCAAACTGTATTTACAATAAATGGAGAGACAAATATTGATGGGCACTTATCATTAACTAATGGTCCTAAAGCTTATTTCAATAAAGACCTTAATGTCAATACAACAGGGCACCTACAATTAGAAGGTGAGCTTTACTTGTCTGAAGATTTTAATGTGACTAGTGGTGGTACAATATCACATAGCTCAACATCGCTCACTGTATTTAATGGTGTAGATCTTCAATCTTTATCATTGGCAGGGCAATCTTTAAGAAGTATTCAAGTGGCAATGTCAGGAAGTACACCAATTCTTAATGTGGTTTCTGAATCAACAGTTGATAACCAAATTTTATTTACAACGGGTAAAATCAAATCATCAGGTAACTTAATTGTCAACAATCCAGAAGGAGTATTTAACTCAAGTGATGTCAGTTATATAATTGGAGAAACCTACTTCAAGTTAGGACAAACCTTTAATGCTGATATTATAATTTTCCCTATTGGTTCAGACAAATATTTCTACCCAATTGCAGTAGGGACAAGAACAGATGGGGCAGGACTAGGAAAAGATGTAATGTTCAAGGCTGACTTTACTGCCGACATTATAGATGAAGATGTAAATGTGAATGTCCCTGATATCGTAGATAGTAATGGACATAAACTAACGGCTATACAGAAAGATGGTACTTGGATTTTGGAACCTCAAGATCTAAAAGTAGGAGAGCAGATCGAGCTTTATGTATGGAAATATATTGGTAGAATCAAAAATGAATATGGTTCGGCTTTAGATGACCATGAAACTGATTTTAGAAACGTATTTATCGACGATGCTTCAGAATATCATGTCATTGGAGGTAATGTTAATGAAGTTCACGTTTCAAGAAATGGTATAAAACCAAACAGCACTATCTATTTTATTGGACAAGGTGTAGGGAAAAAAGCAACTATTAGCATAGCTTCTGCATCAAGTAGTGCTAGAACAACATCTACAGAGTATTCTAATGCTGGTTTCCAATGGGGATATGTAGGACATGTTTTCGATAAAGATTTACCTGTCGAATTAATTAGTTTCGATGCTGAAGTAACAGATCAGGAGCAAGTTTTCTTATCATGGTCAACTGCACAAGAACAAAACAATGAAGTGTTTGTTATCGAAAAATCTTCCAATAATAGAGATTGGGAGTATCTTGGAGAAGTAGAAGGGAAAGGTAATACAAATGTGAGAACAGATTATTTCTTTAAAGATAAGTCACCTTTCAAAGGGCAATCTTACTATAGATTAATTCAGTATGATTTTAATGGAGACTTTGAAGTATTTGGACCTGTAAAAGTGTCAATGAATACAGAAGAAGAAGCATTGGAAGTAAATGTATACCCAAATCCAGCATATGGAGAAACAGTGACTTTAGAGTTTTTAACGGAGGCAGATAAATATTTTGTAGAAGTATTAAATGCTTCTGGTAGAAGAGTCTATTTCAATGAATCGGACCATTTCAGACATGAAATAAATATCTCCCAATTCACTAGCGGGATGTATTTTATACGAGTGACAGAAGGCAGTCGACAAATTATCAAAAAGTTGATTTGTAAATAGATAGAACTTGTAAACATAAAAAAGCCCTTACTGAACTTAATAGTAAACAGTAAGGGCTTTTTTGATACTTTTGAGTGACTAATCCTTTTGAAGAATCAAACCTTCATTAATACCCCAATCGTAGAAACGATCTATCCACGAATCAGAAGGAGTATTTTTTGTTCTCATGCCAAAACCATGACCACCTCTTGCATACATATGAAGTTCGGTATTATATCCTGCTTTTCTCCAAGAAGTATATAATGCTATTGCACCCTCTGCAAGTTGAAGAGGATCATTAGTAGCACAGGCGATAAACATTGGTACACTATCTTTTGGAGCATTGGGTTGCACAGGCATCTGAATGGTCCAAGGATAAATGGGAGCAAAGAAGTTAGGACGATTTTTTTCTACACAATTGTAAGCAACGCCCATGGTAACTGCTCCACCTGCAGAGAATCCCATAAAGCCAATATGTTGGGGATCAATACCCAATTCAGAGGCATGCTCTCGGATATAAGTAACAGCATTTAACCCATCATCAATAGAGTGGGGAAGCATTTTCTGTACATCTGCATTAAATTTCTTTTTTCCCTCTGGTTTTAAGTGGCTAATTTCATCAACGGCATCTTTTCCTGTAGGAATCAACCTGTATTTTAATATTACAGCAGTGATACCTTTTTGAGTGAGAGATTTAGCTACATCAATACCTTCTGAAATAATACTATGTGCATATAATCCTCCACCAGGAGCAATAATTACCGCTGTCCCATTTTTCATCTTTTTAGAAGGTTCATATATCCAGATTTCAGGCTTTATCGTATTCGTAATGACTTCAGTATCCCAAATTTTAGAAAAGTACCTATTCTCTTTCGTTGAGTAAGTAACACCTTCCACAGGTGTGTATGGTAATGAGATGATTTTAGGGTGAAGGTCAGATTTCTTCTGAGCAAAAAGGTGAACTCCACTCATAAGTGTCACACAAGTGAGTAAAGTAATAATTGTTGATTTCATTTTATTTGTTTTGTCTAGAATTCTATGTTGAAGTAAATATCATTGTGAAAATATTAAATCACAATGATATTTATTGACTGAATCTTAATTGTACTTTCCTTCACTTTCTAAACCCTGACGGATATGGGCAAGATGATGTCGACAATGCCAATCGTAGACCATAATATTCTCACCTAAATTAAAGCGAGTACCATGTTCAGGATGTTCAAACTCCAAGAGTAAATCACTTTCAGTCAAACTCTTTAGAAGTGACGCCCATTTATTATGAAGTCCCTTAAGTAATAACAACGTATCACTTAAGTCATCACTTAAACTATCGTTTAATTCTGCCCAAAGGTGTTCATGATAAGGTCTGATATGAGGAATATCTTCAGTTAAAGCTAGTTTAAAGCGGATAATGCTATTCATATGAGAATCGGCACAATGATGTACGACCTGTTTTACCTTCCAACCATCTGGCCTGTATCTATAATTTAGAGCCTCATTTGATACCCCATTTAATGTACTTTCAAGTAATTGTGGGAATACTTCGATAGATTGTATTGCTGCTTCGATTTCTTGCTTCGAAGGATGCTTAATAACGGGACATTCACCAATTGGAAATTTTAATTGTTGTAAAGAGGTTGTTTGCATATTCTTAATAGTTTAGATGTTGAGAAACTAAGATAAGGTTAATTCTTTAAATAGCTGAAACAGCAAAAAGATGTAAATCCATAATATTCTGCTTAATTCTGATTTTTTAATTCTAAGGGTTTATCTATTTTATCAATTTAAATTAGCTTTGCAGCTTAACTATTTGATTTATGATTTCAGTTGATAATTTAAGTGTAGAGTTTAGTGGTGCAACACTATTCAGTGATGTGTCATTTGTGATAAACCCCAATGATAAAATCGCATTGATGGGGAAAAATGGAGCAGGAAAATCAACCATGATGAAAATTGTGGCTGGCGTTCAAAAGGCTACAAAAGGACATATTAGTGCTCCCAAAGATGCCGTAATTGCTTACTTACCTCAGCATTTATTAACTGAAGATAATTGTACTGTCTTTGAGGAAGCTTCTAAAGCATTCAAACAAATTTTTGAAATGCGAGATGAAATGGAAGAACTCAACAAACAGTTGGAGACGCGTACAGATTATGAATCTCCAGAGTACATGGGAATCATAGAAAAAGTAACGGATTTAGGAGAGAAATTTTATGCTCTTGAAGAAGTGAACTATGATGCTGAAGTAGAGAAAGCATTAAAAGGTTTAGGATTCAGACAAGAAGATCTACACCGCCAAACTAGTGAGTTTTCTGGAGGGTGGAGAATGCGTATTGAGTTGGCAAAAATACTTTTACAAAAGCCTGATCTTATACTACTGGATGAGCCAACAAACCACATTGATATTGAATCTGTGATTTGGCTGGAAGACTTTTTAGTAAATAAAGCGAACGCGGTAATGGTTATCTCCCATGATAGAGCCTTTATTGACAATATTACTAATAGAACCATTGAAGTGACAATGGGTCGTATCTATGATTATAAGGCCAACTACTCTAAGTATCTAGAATTAAGAGAAGATAGAAGGGCACATCAATTAAAAGCTTACCAAGAGCAGCAAAAGTTAATTGCAGATACAAAAGCCTTCATTGAGAGGTTTAGAGGTACATATTCTAAAACCAACCAAGTATCTTCTCGAGAAAGAATGCTTGAAAAATTGGATATTATCGAGATCGATGAGGTAGATACTTCAGCATTGAAGTTACGTTTTCTTCCAGCTCCAAGATCAGGCGAAGTAGCAGTGACAGTTACAGATGTATCAAAGTCATATGATACACAAACTGTTTTTAAATCTGCTAATATGTCTATTCGTAGAGGAGAGAAAGTAGCTTTTGTTGGTAGAAACGGTGAAGGAAAATCAACAATGATAAAAGCGATTTTGGAAGAAATTGGTGTTGATGCGGGAACTTGTGAATTGGGACATAATGTACAAGTAGGATACTTTGCCCAAAATCAAGCTTCATTGTTAGATCCTAAGTTGACTATTTTCCAAACGGTAGACGAAGTAGCTAAAGGAGATATCAGAAAACATATCAATAATATCCTTGGGCAGTTTATGTTTGGAGGAGAAGATGTTGATAAAAAAGTAGGTGTATTATCAGGTGGTGAGAAAACGAGACTTGCAATGGTTAAACTACTTTTAGAGCCTGTAAACTTATTGATACTTGATGAACCAACGAACCACTTGGATCTAAAATCAAAAGATGTTCTAAAAGAAGCATTAAAATCTTTTGATGGAACTTTGATTCTAGTTTCCCATGATAGAGATTTCCTTCAAGGATTATCAAATAAAGTATTCGAGTTTAAAGACCAAAGAGTGATTGAGCATTTCGAAACCATTGATGCTTACTTGGAAAGAAACAGAATAGAAAGTATTGCAGAGATTAACTTAAAAGGATAAGATATAAAAAAAGTAAGGAGGAAAGTCGGAGATGAAAAAATCCCTTTGCTTCTTACTTTTTCCTTATAACTTTACATATACTATGAGAAAAACAAACAAACGTATTTACGGAAAAAATATAAAATCTGAAGCTGCTGAATTAGTTGGGAAAAGTATTGATATCGTCATGAAGAATGATAGATGCTATAAAGGTGTCGTCACAAAAGTTTCTGAAGATGCATACTACCTAAAGGACGGCTTGGATGGAAAACACTCATTAAAGTATGAGGATATTGATGAAGTTATAGTCATTATTGATGCTCCTTATTAATATTTGGTAACTCAAGTGAATACGGTGTAACATATGTGATTAGGCTTCGTACATAAAATGAACTTAACACACTATGAAACACAATAGATCAATCTATTCACTATGATTACTAAAAAGAAAGCTAAATCTGCGAAAGGATCTACAATTAGAGGTATTCGCAATCAGGTTTCAGTACCAAAATATGAATTACCTGAAGGCCAAATGGAACCTAATGAGGCCTACAATATAATCCATGACGAATTAATGTTAGACGGTAATTCACGTCTAAATATGGCAACATTTGTGACTACATGGATGGAGCCAGAAGCAAAACAGTTAATGTCAGAAACGTTCGACAAGAACATGATTGACAAAGACGAGTATCCCCAAACGGCAATCATCGAAGAACGATGTGTCAATATCATATCAAGATTATTTAATGCTCCTGAAGACGGTGAAGCTTGTGGATCTTCTGCAATAGGTTCATCAGAGGCAGTTATGCTAGCAGGAATGGCTTTCAAACGAAATTGGAGAAATCGCCGAGAAGCAAAAGGCTTATCGACAGATAAACCTAATCTAGTATTAGGGTCCAATGTTCAGGTCGTTTGGGAAAAGTTCTGTAGATATTGGGATGTTGAGCCCAAGTATATCCCAATGAAAAAAGATAAATACGTCATCACAGCTGAAGAAGTACTAGATGTCGTTGATGAAAATACGATCGGTGTAGTTGCAATTTTAGGAACCACTTTTACAGGTGAATTTGAACCCATTGAAAAAATTCATGATGTACTTGTAGCCAATAATAAAAAAACGGGTTGGGAAACACCCCTTCATATTGATGCAGCATCTGGAGGGTTTGTAGCACCGTTTATTCACCCCGCTTTGAAATGGGATTTCCGCCTTCCAAATGTAAAATCTATTAATGTATCCGGTCACAAATACGGATTAGTATATCCTGGTGTTGGTTGGGTAATCTGGAGAGATAAAAAAGAATTACCAGAAGACCTTATTTTCCATGTGAATTACCTTGGTGGAGATATGCCAACTTTCACATTGAACTTTTCACGTCCAGGAAATCAAATTGTTGGACAGTACTATAACTTTATACGTTTAGGTAAGAAAGGGTATAGACAGATAATGAAAGATCTTCAAATGATCGCCATGAAATTGTCTGAGGGAATTAATAAAATAGGAGACTTCGAACTCTTGTCTGATGGTAGTGCGATTCCTGTTTTTGCTTTTTCTGTTAAAGAAGGTAGAAACTTTTCAGTGTTTGATATCTCAAGTAAATTAAGAGAAAGAGGTTGGTTGGTACCGGCTTATACAATGCCTGCTGATGTAGAAGATATTGCTGTATTAAGAATTGTAGTCAGAGAGGGCTTCAATAGTGATATGGCAGATATGCTATTACAGGATATTAAAAATGCAGTTGCCCATTTTAAATCAAGAGGCGATAGAGAAATGCGAACTTCAGGGTCAAGTTTTGCTCATTAATATCAAGATATATTCAGAGTAGGTCACTTGATCTACTCTGTTACTAACAAATCAATATACGACACACTTTCATCATGCATATTCATACTCACCCCTTAACATCCAGGAAGATGGTTACTTGGATGTCTGTATTATTTATGTTCGGAGCTTCCTGTTTTGCGATAGCATCCATTATGTTTCTTTTACCAAAACAAGATGCTGACTTTTGGAATAAGATCTATTTTGTAGGTTCAATACCCTTTACTTCAGCTGCTTTTCTTCAATTGTTAGATGCTACTAACCAAGAAGGTCAATCATGGAAGTTAATGGCATATAGGCCTCAAAATAGAGGCTATATGGCAGGGCTAACACAATGGTTAGGGACTATTCTATTTAATTTTAATACCTATGATGCAACCTTACAATTATCTTGGCTTCAAGATGATTTTGCAGTATGGACTCCAAATATGGTAGGTTCTATTTTATTCTTAATCTCAGGTTACATTCTATTAAAAGAGATTGGTTTTACTTATTCAATCAGTAATAAGAGTAATTTGAGTGTATGGATTAATATGTTAGGGTGTGTAACTTTCATGATATCTGCAGTAGCTTCTATTTATTTACCAATAGAATTGGGTGCTTGGGTAACGAATTTGGCCTTGGTTAATACTTTGGCTGGTGCTTTATGTTTCTTTACTTGTGCAGTATTGTCTTATCAAGAAGTACATAAAAAAGGGTAAGACAATGCTTACCCTTCAAATTATTTTTTTTCTAATGTCACCTTCACAGACTTACTAATTGGTGTGTTACTTATATCAGCAAATTGATCTATTGGAATCACAACATTAGCTTCTGGAAAGTATGAGGCTAAGTTACCTCTTGGAATATCATAAGGAATAATTAAAAAGTTTTTAGCTCTTCTTTCTGTATCATCATAATTACTTACAATATCCACAACATCAAATTTGTTGAGATTCATTTCTGCTGCTTGGTCTTTATTGATTAAAACCACTCTACGTTCATTATAAATTCCTCTATAACGGTCATCTAAACCATAAATAGTGGTATTATATTGATCATGAGTTCTTATTGTCATCATCAAAAATTCATCTTCTTTTAGTTGATGATCAGGTAATCGATTGATACTGAATTTAGCTGTACCTCCAGGTAATTGAGAAAAATCTCCTTTTCTCGCATGGTTTGGTAAATCAAATCCAGACTTTTTAGATCGTTCAGAATAATTGTCAAAGCCATTGAAAACTTGTGAAATTTTCTCTCTCACTAAGTCATAGTCTTTTCCAAGTGTATTCCAGTCTATAGTACTGTTTTCTTGAAAATAACTTTCAGCAATTCTAGATACAATCTCGGGTTCACTCATTAAAAATTCTGAAGCGGGCTTTAACCTTCCCTGAGAAGAATGCACTCTACCCATACTGTTTTCTACCGTAACAAAACGGTTTTGATCTTCCTCTGATCTACCGAGAGTAGGTAAAATCAATGAAGTTTTACCTGTAACCAAATGTGTACGATTTAATTTTGTACTGATAGATACTGTTAAGTTACAGTTTTGTAATGCTTCGGCGGTGTAGATCGTATCAGATGCGGCAGATAGGAAGTTACCGCCAAGTCCAATAAATACTTTTGCTAACCCATTATGCATAGCTTGAATACTATGGACAACATCTAACCCTTCTTTTGTCGGAGGAGTAAAATTGAATGTTTTTTGAAAACCATCATTTAATTTTTTCGATACATGATGGGTAATCCCTACTGTACGGTCTCCTTGTACATTACTATGGCCTCTTACTGGGCAAGTACCCGATCCTTTTTTACCAATACTCCCTTTTAATAGAAGAAGGTTTACACATTCCCGAATATTATCAACACCATTTTTATGTTGAGTTAAACCCATGGCCCAACAGATGATCACTCTTTTCTTTTGAGCAAGTAATGCTACTGTTTTGTCGATAAGCAGCGGATCTATACCTGTTTGCTTAAGTAATGTGTCTTCATCATAATTAGAGAGATCATTAATGAATTCGTCATACCCTGAGGTATTCTTTTTAATAAACTCATGATCAAAAATACCACCTTTTTCCGTCTCAATCTTAAGTAATCGTTTCATGATCAACTTAAGCAATGCAACATCTTGGTTGATATTTACTTGTAAGAAGATATCGGTGATGGCAGTACCACCTAAAACAACACCTTTTGCTTCTTGAGGATTTTTGAATCGTACTAAAGCAGCTTCTCTAAGCGGATTTACTGTGACAACTTTTCCTCCATTTGCTTTACACTTTTCTAAAGCAGATAACATTCTTGGGTGGTTTGTGCCTGGATTTTGACCGATTACCATGACCACTTCTGCATCCTCAAAATCGTTTAAGGTAACAGAACCCTTACCAATACCTAAGGTTTGGAAAAGGCCTGCTCCGCTAGACTCATGGCACATATTTGAACAATCAGGCATATTATTCGTTCCCATCGCTCTAGCAAATAGTCCATATAAAAAGGCAGCTTCGTTGCTTGATCTGCCAGAAGTATAAAATACAGCTTCGTTCGGATCATTTAACGCCTGAAGTTCTTTTCCGATAATTTTAAAAGCATCATCCCAAGAAATAGGTTCGTAATGTTCTTTACCCTCATATGCAACCATTGGATGAGTAATACGTCCACTTTTACCAATTTGAAAGTCCGTCCATTGAGACATTTCTGCAATGCTATGCTTTTTAAAAAAGTCTATATCTACTCTTTTATTTGTAGCTTCTTCTGCAATCGCTTTTACACCATTTTCACAAAATTCACCAAGATTTGAACGATGGTCGGGATCTGGCCATGCACAGCCAGGGCAATCAAAACCATCTTTTTGGTTCATCTTAGATAAAGTTTGGAATGACTTGGCCATTCCCATTTCTTTCATAGCATGACCCAATGCAATTTTAACGGCAGGGAGACCTGCTGCATAATCTTGAGGTTCTTCTAATGTGATATTAGTAAACTCACTAGGTCCTGTGATAGAAATATTACGTTTTTCAGAAGTTGCTTTCATAGTGTGTGTTTATGGTATTATCTCCATAAGATAATCAAAAAAGTAGCTTAAAAGTGGGAAGCTGTGAATTTATAGTCTATCAAAAAACTTTAAGGTATCTTCTAAATGCTCTTGCCAGTATTCCCATTGGTGTCCTCCTTCGAATTCTTCATATTCGTGTGGAATATTATTTACAGTTAAGTCTTTGTGTAATTGTCTGTTGTAAGAGATTAATTCATCTGAACTTCCACAATCAAAACGGAAAGGAGGCAAATGTTCTTTGTTATCCAATACTGCAGTAAAAACATCTTCATCTATACGATAAGCTTGCTTATAATTACTAATATCTTCCTCCACGAACAATTTCATCTGATCAATTTCTGTAATCGAGCTATGTCCTGTTACACCTGAGTATTGATGTCCATATTTTGCACCTATTCTTAGTGCACCAAAGCCTCCCATAGACAATCCTGATATAAATAATTTAGACGAAGCTGAAGCCTGAGGGATATTTTCTAATACCGCCTGTGGTACATCTTCGGCAATCCATTTTTCAAAATTATAATCATGATGCTGGTTGTAGGCAGAACCATCGCCCCATAATCCATCCGAAGGCATCGCCAAAATACATGGTTGTATCACCTTTTCGTCTATTAGTCTTTGGGTAGTAATATGAGCGGCACCCATAAAAGCCCAAATCCATGCACTACCATATACACCATGTAGTAAAGTGACAATAGGTAGATCTTTATGTTCTCCTTTGGGGACAAATACACAAATATCTCCTCTTCCTTGTAAGTTATCCGTTTTTACAGTGATAAAGCGTAGTCCATCCATTTCAAACTTTGGATTTGAAATTTCTGTAGTTCTAAATTTTGATGTTACCATTATTCAAATACAATTACTCCTTTAGCATTTTTACCATCAAGCATATCTCTAAATGCTTGCTCTAGATTTTCCAATGGATATGTTCTAGTGATCATTTGATCTAACATGAGGTCCCCTTTATTGTATAAATTAACAAGCTTAGGGAAATCTACTTCAGGTCTACAACCTCCATATAAAGGATTGATATAGATTTTATCCCATTCAAATAAGCGCATATCGATAGTAATTTCTTCTTCAATTCCACTTACTTGAATGGCTGTTCCTGCATTTTTAACCATAGCCAATGGAGCAGCTCCTAGTGCAGGAATAGCTGTACATTCAAAAGCGTAGTCGGCTCCTCTACCATCTGTTAATTCTTTTACAGATAACGCAGCATTTGCTAATCCTTTATCATTTTTATCGGCTAAGATGGTATGTGTTGCTCCAAATTTCGTAGCCATTTCTAAACGCTCTGGATTAATATCAATAGCAATGATTTTTGAAGCCCCAGAAATTCTAGCACCTTGAATAGCGTTAAGTCCAACACCTCCTGTTCCAATTACTACAGCAGATGATCCCGCTTGAAGTTTTGCAGAATTAACTACAGAGCCATATCCTGTCATTACCCCACAACTAATAATACTAGCCGAAGAAAATGGCATTTGACTGTCCAATTTTACACAAGCAACATCTTTTACTAAAGTGTATTCTGCTAGAGTACCAATATTAAATGATCTCTCTATAGCCTCTCCTTTAAAGGTTGTTCCTTCTAAATGTGCATGTCCCGGTGTATAACCATTACCTCCCGCAGTAACTGGAGAGTTTGTTTCACAGATATGTTGATTACCGTCCTGACATTGATGACAAGTCATACAAGGTGTTGCCCAATTGAGAATTACTTTGTCTCCAACTTTTACATTTTTGACACTTTTACCAACTTTTTCTACAATACCTGCTCCTTCATGCCCTAAAACAATAGGTTTTCCCCAAGTCAATGAATCATGATCAGTATGACAAAGTCCTGCAGCTTTAATTTTAACTAATACTTCATCATCTTTAGGATCTTCGACAGAAATAGTGTCAATTTTAAATCCGCCTTTACCATTACTAATAGCAGCTTTTGATAGTATCCCCATAGTGTTTTTGTTAATTAGATGTTTCTATAGCGTTCCAAAAAATGAGTGTGTTGTAATTATGTTGTACACTAACTCGATTACAAATGACGTAGCTTTTATTGTTGATCTTGTTCTTTATTTTGATGAAAAAGTTATTTATTTTGCAATCAACATTCTTTCTATACCTAAACTAATTACTATATACATTACTTTTTAAGCTATGAAAGCAATTTTAGAAAAGGTGATTACACAAGATGAATCTAATGTAAGAGCCTTTAAATACAGCAACAGACACTTTGAAACACCTTGGCATGTACATCCGGAATTTGAACTGACATATATTATAAATAGTGTAGGAAGTAGATACGTAGGAAATAATATCGCAGATTATCAACCGGGAGAGTTGGTACTATTGGGAGCAAATTTACCTCACTGTTGGAAAAATGATCAAGAACGTCCTGAACATGCTGAGTCATTAGTAATACAATGGCCTAAGGAACTTATCGATTCGGTAGCCCATTTTCATGATATCCAAGTTGCATTAAAGAATATTGAAAGAGGTATTCTTTTTCATCAACCGGAAAAAGTAAATGCTTTTGATAGAATGATGGAGATTATTAATGCCCAAGGATTAGAAAGACACCTTAAGTTTATTGAATTATTAGGACAACTTGGTTCTTTAGAGGATAAACAAATTTTAGCAGGAGCATCGTATTCTTATAACAATAATCACGAAACTAATACTAGGATAGAAGTAGTTCAGAATTATGTTGAAGAAAACTTCTCAAGAAAGATTAAATTATCAGAAATCGCAGCTGAACTAAACATGACTGAGCAATCTTTTTCAAGGTTCTTCAGTAAAGTGATGCAAAGACCTTTCTTCGTTTACCTTAATGAATACCGTATAAATAGGGTAAGTCGATTATTGTTAGAAACGGATATGCAAGTTGCAGAAATAGGTTATACTTGTGGATATGATAGTCTTCCTTTTTTCTATCAACAGTTTAAAAAGTTCAAAGGTTATTCACCTCTTGGTTTTAGAAAAATGTATAAGAAGATTGGATAATTTATTATCTATTATGTGTTGATTTTATATTCAAATAATATTTTATGTTAAAATACATTACTTTTTAATTAAAATAAAGAACCTTAAATGTGTTTCCACTCCCGACATTTGTAATGTAGGCGTTGCCCTCTTTTTTGAAATGAAGTGATCGTTTACTTTTTCTCTCTTAGTTCATCTCATAAAATTCAGAATTACCAAACTAAGCTTTGTGATATAGGTTTTTATGTCTGATGTTTTTTGAAAAAGCACCTTCACTAGTAAATACACACATTACTTTGAACTATGGAACACGTAACAAAAGATCAGAAAAAGACCAAGACAAGTGAATTTCCAGATCCATTTGAGCAAGCTAGAATTCAGAAAGGTTACAGCGATATTGAGGATCAGAATGACCCTGTAACGATGCTTTTACGTCTTAAGGATGTTAGAAAAACAGCACATAATTGGAAGACATTTATTTCTGGAGCAAAACCGGGAAGAATTGTCGTACCATCAGAAGTGGCTATTCGAGACATCAGACAAATTCCTTTTGAGGTAGATCCACCTGAACATACAGATTACCGAAACTTGGTAGAACCATGGTTTAAAAGACCATTAGAAGAGGAATATCAAGCAAAACTGAAAGATATTATTGACGAGTTAGTTGATGAAGTAGTCAATAAAGAAGATGTGGAAGTAGTAGCAGATTTCTCTTTGAAATTACAATCTAGAGCACTTACTCTATTACTCAATATTCCATATGAGGAGTCTGAAACATGGATTTCATGGGGTGTTCATGTTTTTAGAAGTGAAGACACTGCATTAGACGGAGATAAAGCAAACATTTTATACGATTACTTGGATGAACAAATCGATAAAGCCATAGAAAACCCAGGGAATGACCTTTATTCTATGTTATTATCTTCTGAAGTTAATGGTCAGAAAATGTCGAAGGAAGAGGTAAAAGGAGTGATGATTCTAACTTTTGCTGGCGGACGAGATACAGTGATTAATGCAGTCACAAATTCAATTTCATATTTCGCAGAAAATCCTAAAGCTCTAAAAAGAATACATGAGGAGCCTGAAATCATCACAAAGGCGGTAGAAGAATTAGTGCGTTATTTTTCTCCTTTAACACATATGGGTAGAGTAGTAACAGAGGATACCAAAGTTTGTGAACATGCTATCAAAAATGACTCTAGAGTATCTATGTGTTGGGCTTCAGCAAATAGAGATTCAGCGGTATTCGAAAAACCAAATGAAGTAGTGTTAGATAGAAAAATTAATCCTCATGTAGGGTTCGGTTTTAGTCATCACAATTGTTTGGGAGCAACTCATGCCCGTCAGATTTTGAAAGTACTATTAGGCTCATTGGCTGAGAAAGTAGGAGGTATTGAGATTAAAAATTATAAAGAAAATATCGAAGAATGGGGAGAGTTTAACCGTAAAGTTGGGTTTGATAATATTACCGTAAACTTCTCTGGAAAATAAATCTTATGGCGTCTCAATCGACGTTCTGTCTCAGAGGTCACAGCATAGCTGTGGCTTTCTTTCCAATCAATTTTAATAAGACACTATTATGGCAAAAATAACATTTATCACAAAAAATCAAGAAGAAATTATAGTAGAAGCAACGTCTGGTTCTGTTATGGAGTTGGCAGTAAAAAACAATGTAACTGGCATTGATGGAGATTGCGGAGGAGTTTGTTCATGTGCAACATGCCACGTTCAAGTTGACCCATCTCATGTTTCAAAAACCGGAGAAGCTAGTGAAATAGAACAAGATATGTTAGAGTTGGATGATGATGCTAATGAGTACAGCAGACTATGTTGCCAATTACAAATTACCGACGCTATGGACGGAGTAATCTTGAATGTGGTTAAATAATTTAGGTTGATGGAAACACAAAAAGACAGAGCATGTGTGATCATTGGAGGTAGTCATGCAGGAGTGAATGTAGCATTTTCTCTAAGGAAAGAAGGGTATAAAGGGAGTATTACCATCATAGATAAAGATCCTGTATTACCATATCACCGACCACCGTTATCAAAAACATATCTTACTTCAGACGATAATATTGAACAAAACTGTATTAAACCTCTAGAGAGTTATCAGAAAGAGAATATTCATCTGAAGCTAGATACTGAGGTGAAAACAGTGGATAAGCAGAAACAAAGTGTGACAACCTGTACCGGTGAAGAATTCAGTTATACTGAGTTGATATTAGCAACTGGAGCATCTCCAATTATTCCTAACATCGAAGGGATAGATCAATTGAATAACTGTTTTACGTTACGTAACGCAAATGATGTTACATCAATAAAAAATTATATAACTACCTCAGAGCGTAAAAGAGTTGTAATTATTGGTGGAGGGTATATAGGTTTGGAGATCGCAGCATCGTTAAAAAAGTTAGGAGCAAGTATTGTTGTTTTGGAAAGAGAGAACCGGATTTTAGCAAGGGTGACCTCCGAAGAAACATCATCTTATTTTCATGAATTACATAGCAATCATGGTGTGGATATTCTGACAAATAAATCGGTAGTATCGTTTACGGTAAGGGATGAAGATACTATCGTTCACTGTGAAGATGATTCTAACTTCTCTGCAGATATGATCATCTTAGGTGTTGGTGTAAAAGTGAATACTCACTTGGCAAACATGCTTAATCTCGAAGTGAAAAATGGTATATGTGTCAATCAGTTTACTGAAACTTCTGAGAAAAATATCTATGCTATTGGAGATTGCAGTTATCATTATAATCCACATTATGAGACTTCATTGAGATTAGAATCAGTTCAAAATGCAGTCGATCAAGCAAAAGTAGCGGCAGCAAAGATTTGTGATAACCCTTTTGCATACAACAGTATTCCTTGGTTTTGGTCTGATCAATTTGATACAAAATTACAAATTGTGGGTATATCTGGTGGATATACAGATAAGGTTATCAGAAAAGAAGAAGGAAATAAAGTATCGATTTGGTACTTTAAAAATGATGAACTCCTTTCTGTAGATGCGATTAATAATGCAAAAGCATATGTAATAGGAATGAAATGCATCAAGGAAAAGCTATATATCAATAAAGGAAATTTAAAAGATATAGATTTGCCTTTAAAACCTTCAAATATTATCGAGAAGGAATTATCTCCAATGAAATAAAATAATAAAGGCTACCTTGGATTAGGTAGCCTTTATTATTAAAAATCTTTTTCGAAGATGCTTTCATTACCAGCAGCATCAGTGATTATCATTTTAAAATGACCTTTAAATGGTTCGTTTTTATTCTTTAGTCGAGTAACTAACATATCTTTTTTAGCATCATATTCCAATAGGATAAATTGCCCATTCAATGTAGCAGAATATTTATGTATACCAGATTCCTCATCCTCAATTTTGAAACGTAATTGATTGGGCTGCCACTGTTTTAATAAAGTGATTTTAGGAGGTGTATCTTCTTTGTGAATCTCGAATGTACCTAACCTATTTGTTCTAAATGAAATGGTTTTTCCTTGCCAAGTTCCCCCAATATATTCTAAATCTCCTTTTCTTGTTCTTCGGAAAACAAATTGTTGATCTCCCAATAAGGTAGAATCTTTTACAGTGTAATCAATTGAAACCTTGCCATGTAAAGGTGCGTAATAATTACCTATAATTAATTGATTTTCTTTTTCTTCCATATTGAGGAAAAGGGTATCAAATAAGATATGATCATTTACTTCGATATTAGCAATTTGATCGAAGTATTTAAAATGAGCTCCTGAAGGAATCATATACTTTAAATGAGTAGCTTTTTTCTCTCCATTAACTGTATAAGCCCTTGGAATCCCTTTTCTTAAATCCCATAAGTAGTACTTAAGCTGACCTTTACTGTAAGCAAGTGGAACCTTTTCACTCCATAAAGGAAAATGTAAAGGGAGTTCCTTTTCACTCTGATTGGCTACACCTAAGATCAAGATATTTTCGTCTACTTTAAGAGTATCTTGTAGGATTACTTTGTTGGGTTGCTTTGGCTTTATATGATTACCTGAAATTGTAAATACTACTTGAGTTTCATTGTTGAAACTGTCCCATAGTCTAACAGTTATAGCATGTTTTTGTCCATCATTAATATTGAGGTGACCATTTAGCTGTTTATTAGGATAAATAGGTAAGTGATTCGCATCAAAGAAATAAAGACGTTGATACCTTCTTTTTTCCTGTAAGAATGCATAATAATCAGTAAACGTATTAATGTTAGCACTCATGTCGAATGGAATTCTATCAATTTCATGATGATAGATTAGTTCATCGCCATCATAAATTTTAATGGTGTTGATGCCATATTTATTGTAGGTTCCATCTGCTCGGTCATAAGTGTCAATTTCAATACCTACTGATCCAGTAGCGTAAAATGTCTGATTCAATCTATAGCGTCCATTTTTACCAACCGCATTTATTTTCTTGATTGAATATTCTCCATTAACTCTACTGTTAATAGAAAGTGGTTTTAATCGAATGGCTCTAACAGTTGGAGGAATATTGTCGACTACTTCATTGAAACCAAAGTGAACAGGATTTAATGGCCTCTCTTCTTTATCTCTTATTTCAAAATGAAGGTGAGGTGCAGATGAAGAGCCTGTATTTCCAGCGTATCCAATTAAATCACCCTTTTTGTAAACAAACTGATTTTCGGGTAGGTTTTCTAAATTGATTTCAAAAGTTTCTTTTTTGTATTGTTCATTTACAATAAAAGATTCTAATTCATCATTAAAACGTTGTTGGTGAGCATAAACCGAAGTTTGTCCATTTGGATGCATCATGTATAAAACACGACCATATCCGTAAGTAGATACTTTTATTCTAATAATATAGCCATCTTCAGCAGCATAAATTGGGTATCCTTCCACACCTCCAGTTTTGATATCCAAACCGCCATGGAAATGTGTAGTTCTTAGTTCTCCCATAGAACCCGCAAAGTAGTTCCGTTCTCCCGGACGTATGGGAAATTTATATCCTTTATAGTCATAATCCTCTTGTCCAAACGTTAGGAACGAAATAGAGAATATGAATAAGAAAAATAAGAATAAATGCTTGAAAGGATGTTGGTTATACATAAAATTAGAGCATATATAGTGTAGAAAACCAAAGCAGGCTTTTACTTAGAGCACAAAAATACAAACAATTGGATATAAAAAAACCGATGCCTGTATAGACATCGGTTCTTCTTAATATTTTGTCTGGGATTAACCTAACTTGAATGAGATAGGTAATACCATTCTTTGTTTTACTGCACGACCACGTTGCTTACCAGGCTTCCATTTTGGAGCTTTCTTTAAGACATTGATAGCTGCTTCATCACAACCAGCACCAATACCTCTAACAACTTTGATATCAGTTAATGATCCGTCTTTATCTACAACGAATTGAACATATACTTTACCTTCCACGCCCATACGCTTAGCTTGTGAAGGGTATTTCATGTTTTTACCAACCCACTTGTAGAATTTACCCATACCACCTGGGAAACCTGCAGGATCCTCTACGATTTCGAAGATTTCGTCAACTACTTCCTCAACTTCTTCTTCTTCAACCTCTGGAGCTTCTTCGATGACAGTTTCTTCATCGAATTCCTCAGGGATTTCGATTTCGATCTCATCTTCGATTTCTTCCTCATCAGGTACCTCTACGATAACTGGAGCAGTTACTTTTGGTGGTGGAGGTGGTTGTTGTTGAGTAACAGGAATATCTACCATTTCTTCTTCTTCAAATTCTAAAGAACCTAAGTCCATTAAAATTTGCTCATCATATGAAGGGAACTCCATTGCTACTAGTACAACTAGCATTGATAATGACATACCAATTAATCCAAATAATGAAGAGTATTTTGATACATCTACATCATTGTATTTTTTTACGAGGATGTTACCCTCTTTTCCTTCCTTTTTACCAGCAATAATATCAGAACCAGTTTTATTCATTATAAAACGGAAAATCTGAATAATTGCTAGGAAAGATAATGCCAACAGAGCTGCGACCCCTCCGGCACCTAATTTTCCTAAGATATCTACCATCTGAATACGAATTTAATGCTACGAATAATCCAAATCAAAATGTTATTCAGCGCCCGAAATTACAACTTGATATCATTAATTACAAAAAACTGTTTGTAAAGAACGGTTAAATAATTTCAAATTGAATATCACACGCTTCACATTTAGACCACAAAATAGTTATGTATATTCATTGGATGTTCAAATTTAACGGTTTTAACAGTTAATTATACTATTAATGTAGCTTCTCAATTGTTTTTGCATTTTTCTAGCCCTTGAAAGAAAGAAATCAACCTTTCAATATCTTCGTAGGAATGGGATGGAAAATTTGCAATTCTTAAAGAAGTGTCTTTCCATTTTCCATATCCATTACCTAAAGTAATTTCCTCTTTTAATGCTCTTTCTTTAATTAATGAGATTTGTTCTTTAGAACTAATGATTCCAATGACAGTCTCCGATTGTACCTTATTTGTATTGATCAGAAAATTATACCCTAACCTTTTTAATGCTTTCTTCAATTGAAGCATTTTTTTCTTGGTATGATTCTCTACAGATTTAATCTCTTTTCTATTACTCAATACTTTCTCTAAAAGGTATATTCCTAAAGTGTTAGGTGTGTGGGTCGTTTGTCGTTTCTGCTGATTATTATAAATCGAAAGTATGTTGTTATAATGGAAATCATTTGCATTAGCTTCTTGTAATGCTTTTGGCGACACAATCATAACACCTAATCCAGAAGGCAATCCAAAACACTTTTGTACTGAAGCATACCAAATATCTCCAGAGAGCCAATCTAAACGAACACCAGACATACTACTTGTTGCATCTATAAATAGAAGAGCATCTTTATATCGACTTCTTATTTTCTGAAAAGTTTTCTGATGAACTTTTGTTGTATTTGACGTTTCACAACTAGTTAAACACAATACATCAGCATTTTGAGCATCGATTTTCTTTAAGTGATTTAAACTGATACTTTTTTGAATGGAATATTCATGAGCAGTTACGTGTTGGTTTATTTTCTGATTGTACTGAAACCATTTTTGTCCAAATGATCCATTATATATATGTAAGAACTTTTTTCCTAAATAGGATTGAGCTGTAATTTCCCAACATTCGGTAGCACTAGAAGTAAATAAGACTTCATAATTTTTAGGTATATCCAATTGCTTTTTTATGGTTTTGATACAATTTTCCATCAAATCCATAAAAGGTTTACTTCTGTGATTATTGGACAAAATTCCCGATGCATGTGCTTCCATTAAATAGGAAGAAAGTTCCGGGTCAACTTTACTTGGACCGGGATAAAACGATAACATTTTTTTCATGCTTCAAAGGTAATTGAATTGGATAGATTGTTTATGAAATAATATACCGAACTCTTTTTTTAATTTTTGAAAACAAAAACGCCTTACAGTAATTACTATAAAGCAAAGGTTTGGTACAATATTGTTATGTTCTAATTTAACTCAATCGATAAGAATTTATGAACGTATTTATGGATCGAAGCCAACTGATAAACGAACGAAAGAGACAAACACTTTATGTGGCTCTTTGTGCTATATTTCTAACAAATGCTATAGTAGCAGAATTAGTTGGCCCTAAGATTTTTTCATTGGAAGCATTTATGGGTATTGCTCCGGCTCAATTAAAAATAATGGACGGTTTTGTCTTGGATTTTAATTTAACAGCAGGGGTTGTACTTTGGCCGGTAGTGTTTATTACTACAGATATAATTAATGAATATTTTGGCAAGAGAGGGGTAAAGAAAATCTCTTTTATTACTGCAGGACTTATTACCTATGTCTTTGTGGTAGTATTTTTTGTTACAAAACTTCCTCCCGCACAATTTTGGTTGGATTTGAATAGTACCGATTCTGCAGGCAACCCATTTAATATAGAAGAAGCCTTTGATAAGATATTTACTCAAGGAATGGGTATTATTATAGGATCTTTGGTCGCTTTCTTAATTGGTCAATTTCTTGATGCGCATACATTCCAGTGGCTAAGGAAACTGACAGGTAGTAAGCAGATTTGGGTAAGAGCAACTGGGTCGACTTTAATTTCACAACTAGTAGACTCTTTTGTAGTGTTAGGTGTGGCTTTTTATGTTTTTGGAAATTGGCCATTAAAACAAGTATTGGCCGTTGGTATTATCAATTACATCTATAAGTTTATTATTGCAGTTGGTATGACACCTTTATTATATGTATCCCATTATGTAATTGATAGCTATTTAGGAAAAGACTTTGCAGAACAAGTAGTAGAAGATGCAGCCAAGACTAATTTATTTGAGAAAAACTCCGATTAGTATTTTTAATGTATTAATCTGTCAAACTTTTCTCATTTAATTGACTAAATTTATTCTTACCTA
This sequence comes from Flammeovirga sp. SubArs3, assembly GCF_947387565.1. NCBI lineage: Bacteria > Pseudomonadati > Bacteroidota > Cytophagia > Cytophagales > Flammeovirgaceae > Flammeovirga > Flammeovirga sp. SubArs3. The sequence goes on from NZ_CANDOA010000002.1 coordinate 708,334, forward strand.
GTTTTTATCAAAAAAGACAACTATCTATTAACAAAGTAAACATTGGTAGTATTGGGTATCACTTGCCAAAAATTAATTATCAAGAAAACAATTAGACTATGATTAACCATGTAGACTTTTCAGGACTTTATGATGTAGCAGATGGAGATGAGGATTTCTTAGTCTCTGTATTAATGGTAATAGAGAAGAACTTGAATGAATTTCCAAATCAACTACAAACTCATTTAGACGAGAACGATACAGTAGCTTTTGCTAAAAAGGCACACAAATTAAAATCAAGTACAGCCTACCTAAAACATAAGGATTTAGAAACCCTACTTTTGTTTATGGAAGATGGGAATGGTGTTGAAATAACGGTCTTACAGGATAAATTAGATACCTTTCAGCAAGTTGTAAAGGTGATTTTGGACGATGTTCAACAGAAAATCGATGAATTAGGGTAAATCTTTGATTTTGTTTTCATAAATAAGGTGTACAATATCAGAAAGTTCGCGAACTTTGTAATTGTTGGTTTGTGTTATGCAATACATAAACCTCTTTTACTGCCGTGTTGGCAGCATGTGTTACCTTCTAATAAAATTAGATGAAAAAGAATACTCCTAGAAAAGGAAAATCAAATACTAGTCCTTTCAAGAAGTTTATGAAAGAGAAACCAAAACGAGATGAGTTCCAAGAAAGAAGTTTTGGTGGACCTAAGAAAAGAATTTCCAAGAAGAGCGAGGAAAAACAAAAGCAGAGGAAAAACGAAAAGATTAAAAAGACAGCTTATAGCCCTTTCGAAAAAGGAACTCAAAAGCCTGTTTATGATATCAAGAAGGTAATGAAAGTTACCAAAGAGTTAAAAGAAGAAAAGCCTGAGGTTAAAAAAACTTCTGAAACTCGTTTAAATAAATACATCTCAAATGCAGGTGTATGTTCCCGTCGTGAGGCAGACCAATTGATTGCTGAAGGTAAAATCAAGATCAATGGTAAAGTGGTCACGGAAATGGGATACAAAGTAAAACCAAATGATAGAGTTGAATACGAAGGAAAACTACTGAAAAAAGAAAAGTATGTTTACGTATTATTAAACAAGCCAAAAGGTTTTATTACAACTACTAAAGACCCTCAAGAAAGAAAAACGGTAATGCAATTGGTGAAAAACGCTTGTGATGAGCGAATTTACCCTGTAGGCCGTTTGGATAGAAATACTACCGGACTTTTATTATTTACTAATGATGGTGAGTTTGCAACAAAAGTAGCACACCCTTCTAGTAATACACAAAAGATATATAGAGTAGAATTAAATAAGTCATTTAAAGAAGAACATGAAGAAAAACTTCGTGATCCAAACTTCGCTTTAGAAGATGGACCAATCTTTATGGATGGCTTGTCTATTAATGGTGACGATAGAAAAGAAATTGGTATTGAACTACACTCTGGAAAAAACAGAATTGTACGTCGTATCTTCGAGTCGTTTGGTTATCAGGTAGAAGTTCTGGATAGAACAGTGTTAGCAGGATTAACGAAAAAGGATCTACCAAGAGGTAAATGGAGATACCTTTCCGAAGATGAAATGATACAGTTAAAATACTTATCAGGACTAGATAAGAAAAAGAAAAAATAATTTAAAGAGGAAACAGAAATGTTTCCTCTTTTTGTTTTAATCAAGTGTAAAGTATGTTAATTTTATATCAATAATTATTTCAACACTTTTATGCTATTCATATGGTCCAAGCTACTTTAGATGTCCCTGACTTGCATATCCCAAGAGTCGTTATTATCGGTGGCGGCTTTGCAGGATTAGAACTTGTCAGATCATTAAAAAGTCAAGAGGTACAGGTAGTCTTGTTGGATAGAAATAACTATCATACATTTCAACCATTATTGTATCAAGTAGCTACAGCAGGCCTAGAACCGGATGCGATTGCATTCCCGATAAGAAAGCTTTTCCATAATTATGAAAACTTTTACTTTAGGTACTCTGTAGTTCAAGAAATTGACACCCAACAGAAAGAGGTAGTGACTAACTTAGGTAAATTAAAGTATGATTACTTAGTGGTCGCTTCAGGGTCAAGAACTAACTTTTTTGGTAATGAGAATATAAGGTATCACTCAATGCCATTAAAAACTGTTGTACAATCTCTTCAACTAAGAAGTTTATTACTCCAAAACTTCGAAAAAGCACTTCAAACTAAAGATCTAACAAAACGCGAAGCTTACATGAACTTTGTTATTGTAGGAGGAGGTCCTACAGGAGTGGAGTTAGCCGGTGCGTTATCAGAATTAAAGAACTATGTTTTACCTGTAGATTATCCAGAATTGGATGTTCGTAAAATGCAGGTTCACCTTGTAGATGCAGGTCCAAGAGTTTTAGCGGCGCTTTCAGAAGAATCTTCAGCATCTGCTGAGAGGTACTTAAAGAAACTTGGGGTTCACCTTCATTTCAATACATTAGTAAAAGACTATGATGGTACCACTGCGATTACAATTAAAGATGGAGAAGAAGGACAATTATTAGGTCGTAATCTGATCTGGTCTGCAGGGGTAGAAGGAAATGCTCCAAAGGGATTTGATGCCTCTAAAATTACTGAAAGAGGAAACCGAATCTTGGTGAATGAATTTAACCAAGTGGAAGGAGTACAAAATGTATTTGCTGTCGGTGACGTAGCATGTATGAAGCTAGAAGACTTTCCAAACGGACACCCCATGGTGGCTCCAGTTGCAATCCAACAAGCAACTTTGTTAGCCAAAAACCTGAAATGTTTAATAAATGGAAAAAGCTTAAAACCCTTTAAATACCAGAACAAAGGTAGTATGGCTACCGTTGGTAAAAACAAAGCTGTTGTTGAAATAGGTAAAACACGTTTTAAAGGGGTGTCTGCGTGGTTTATATGGATGTTTGTCCATATTTTATCATTAATTGGATTAAGAAACAAAGCGATTGTGTTTATTAATTGGTTTTGGAACTATTTGAACTACGATAGATCCAACCGATTGATTATAAGCAGATTTAGTAAAGAAGAAAGGAAAGAAAAAAGGGATAAAGGTAAAGCAGGAGTTGTGATTTAAAGGTAGTTATTGTTAGAACTATTTTTGAAATAAACAAATAAAACAATTATTTACTTTGATGATGTATATCTCATTTTTTTTTTAAATTTTATATTATTCTTGCATATAGAAATCGTAAACGAAAGAATTTATATTCTCATAATTTAAAATCTCATAATAACAATGTCTAAAGAAGCAGCAAAGGTAACTCCTCTAAGTGCTCTTGAAGTTGTCAAGAAACACTTAGGAAAACCTTACGAAGATTTAGAATTCTTACTGAAGTGCCTTCATGAAGTACTTATGGATAGTGGGGAGGAAGAAATGGCCAACGCTATTCCATGGATTAACGAACAAACTCCAGAGCTTAAGAAATTTGACGTAAAATATATGCAATTGTATTCTATCGTATTCCAATTATTGAATATGGTAGAGGTTAACGGTGCTGTACAGTCAAGACGTAAGAGCGAAGAAGATAAAGGCTTAGCAAGCGTAAAAGGTCTTTGGGGTGAACGTCTTAAGGCTTTAAAAGAGCAAGGTTATACTCAAGAGCAGATTGCTAAAATATTACCATCAGTAAAAGTTGAGCCAGTACTTACTGCTCACCCTACTGAGGCAAAAAGATCAACAGTTTTAGAGCACCATAGAACATTATACTTATTATTAGTACAAAGAGAAAACTCTATGTTTACTGGTATTGAGCAACGTTCTATCAATGCTAAAATTAAATTAATATTAGATACTCTTTGGAGAACTGGTGAAATCTATATTGAGAAGCCAGATATCGCATCAGAGAGAAGAAACGCAATTCACTACTTAACAAACGTATTCCCTGAGGTATTACCTATCTTAGATCAACGTTTCCAACAAGCTTGGGGTGAAGCAGGTTTCGATAAGAAATTCATCAATAAAGTAGATCATAGACCAAGAGTTTCATTTGGTAACTGGGTAGGTGGCGATAGAGATGGTCACCCAGGTGTAACAAATGAAGTAACGGCTGAAACATTAAGCATTTTAAGATTAAATGCATTTGTATTAATCCGTCGTTCATTATTCAGCTTGGTTAAAAAATTATCTATTGCATGTGATTTAGATCAGGTGCCAGAGGCTCTTCGTACTCGTATCTATGAGTTAGCGAAAGAACTTGGCGATGCTGGTAAAGATGCGTTAGAAAGAAACGTAGGTGAAGCATTCAGACAGTTTGTAAACCTATGTCTTGCTAAGCTTCCAGTAGAAGTAAAAAGAGAGCATGCTGTTGAATTATCAGAAAGCGAATTCAAATATACTTTTGCATCAGAACTAAAAGCAGATTTAGAGTTATTACAATCAGCTTTAGAAGAGTTTGGTGCAAAAAGAATGGCTTACTCTTACTTAAATGAATCTATTAGAGTATTAGATACTTTCGGTTTCCACTTAGCGAGATTGGATGTTCGTCAAAACTCTACATTCCATGACAATGCGATCGCTCAATTATTGAACGCATCATCTATGGACGGTGATTCATTCTTAACATGGTCTGAGGAGAAACGTTTGGCATTCATGAACAATGAATTGTTATCAAACAGACCTTTCACTCACCCATCTACAAAACTTCCTAAAGAAGCAGATGCTGTTACTTCTGTTTACAGAGTATTAGCTGAATATATCTCTGAATTTGGTACTGCTGGTATTGGTGCATTGATCGTGTCTATGACTAGATCTGTATCTGACCTTGTTGCAGTATACTTATTAGCGAGAGAGGCTGGTTTAATGGAGCAAACTCCAGAAGGTTTAGTTTGTAAACTTCCTGTAGTGCCATTATTCGAGACAATTGAGGACTTAGAAATTAGCCCTCAAGTGATGCAAAACTTCTTGGATCACCCAATCACTCGTCGTTCGTTAGAATACCAAAGAAAATTAAATGGTAAAGAGAGACCAGAACAAATGGTAATGGTTGGTTACTCTGACTCTAACAAAGATGGTGGTATCTTAGCTTCACAATGGTCACTTCACTTTGCAGAATCTAGATTATACGAAGTAGGTGAAAATAGAGGCATCGATATCAACTATTTCCACGGTAAAGGTGGTACAATTTCTCGTGGTGCAGGTCCTGCTCACTGGTTTATCCAAGCTTTACCTCACGGTGGTGTAAATGGTAACATGCGTTTAACTGAGCAAGGTGAAACAATTGAACAGAAGTACGCAAACAAAATGAACGCTTCATACAACATGGAGTTATTAATGGCGGGTACTATGGCCAATACTGTTACTGACCAATTAGGTAAGAAACCTGCTCACCCATTAGAGAAAGTAATCTCATGGTTAGCTTCTGAATCTAGAAACTTCTATGTTGATTTATTAGAAGATCCTAAGTTTATCAAGTTCTATGGTGAGGCTACTCCAATTGATGCAATTGAATCATCAAGAATCGGTTCTCGTCCAGCTCGTAGAACAGGTACAAGAACATTAGCCGATCTTAGAGCCATTCCTTGGGTATTCTCATGGAGCCAAGCTCGTTTCAACATGACATCTTGGTACGGTGTAGGTTATACATTAGAGAAACTTTCAAAAGAACGTCCTGAAGACTTCGCTCAATTGAAAGAAATGATCAACCATGATCCTCTAATTCGTTACGTATTCACTAACATCGATACTTCATTAGAAGCAACTGATGAGAAGATCATGAAAGAATACGCTGCAATGGTAACTGATAAAGATGTTAAAGAAGATATCTTAAATAAAATGTTATCAGAGCTAGCTAGAACTAGAAAAATGATGGATAGCTTATTGAAAACTTCTTTTGCTGAAAGAAGAGCTAACCACTATTACTCTAGCTTCTTAAGAGCTGAAGCATTGAACCCACTTCATAAACAACAAATTAAATTGTTGAAGAAATGGCGTAAAATGAAAGCTGATGAAAAGGCGAATCCAGAAGATGTAGAGGCAGTATTATTCCAATTACTGACTTCGATCAACGCAATTGCTGGTGCACTTAGAGCTACTGGTTGATACCAACGCTGTTACAGCTTTAGATATAATAATCCTTGTCCGTTTATTCGGGCAAGGATTTTCTTTTTTTGAGTAATTGGGTTTCATACAATAATTAATTAACTTCAGTGAAACTCAAAGACTCATATGAAACACTTCAATCTCGCATTCTTATTACTTTTTGCATTACCTTTTTATGCCCATGCCCAATACAGTGAAAGTATTACAACTGACAGACCTGGTTTAACTTTCTCTCCTTATACATTAGGCAAAAAAGTAGTACAGATTCAATCAGGATACAATATTTCAGGAACAGAATTTAAGGATATAGACTCTCAATCTAATGGGTGGTTATTTACAAACTTTCTAAGAGTAGGTTTATCAGAGCATTTTGATATTGAAGCCGTCATTGATTTACAAAGTGATAGAGTAAAAGTAAATAGTGTTGATGTCGATAGTTTACGTTTAAAAGGAATAAGTAATACTCAATTGGGTATTCGTTATAATTATACTAAAAATGATGGTTGGGTACCTGCTTTTGGTTTTCAGGGAAGATTACTGCTTAGAGCAGTTTCCAATGATTACAAAAGAGAAAAAGTAGGTATGGTTTTTAATTTTATGACAAGTAATCAGATTAATAGTTGGTTGTCGTATAATATGAATATCGGAGCCTACTTGCCGAATACCGGAAATAATGATTATACTTTACCTTCTACATTTAATTTTGGTATTACCATTAATGATAAATTCGGAACATTTGTTGAAATGTTTGGTAACCTAAACAACTTCAAGCCAGGAGTAGATACAGGTCTTTCTTATCTGGTATCCAATAATTTTATGTTGGATATAGGAGGAGGGATTACACCTACAAAAGATTCAAATACCTGGTTTACGGAAATAGGATTGTCATATAGATTTGATTGGAGAAATGGAACAGAAACAGATAATAGACCAAATAGTGAAATCATTAGAGCTTTTGATTGATGAAAAGAAAGTCGAAGCTCTTCCCAAATTTTTTAAAGCTTTTCCAGGAGGATATGGAGAAGGAGACCATTTCTTAGGAGTAACGGTGCCAAATATAAGATTAGTAGCAAAAGAAGCTTATCTATCATGTGATATAGATGTTATTCAGAAACTATTGACAAATAAATACCATGAAGTGAGAATGTGTGCTTTAATCATCATGCTCCATCATTATACCAAAAAACAGATACCTAAAGATCAAATTATTGAAACTTACATCAATCATTTAGATTATGTCAATAACTGGGATTTAGTAGATACCTCATGTTACAAACTTTTAGGAAGACATATTTATGATGGTAGGATGTCTTCAGATATATTATTTGAGTTAACAAAATCAGGCGAACTATGGAGAGAAAGGGTAAGTGTTGTGGCAACAATGTATTTCATCAAGAAGGATGATTATGATATTGCTTTCAAGTTATGTGAGTACCATTTAGGGCATCAACATGACCTTATGCATAAAGCAGTTGGTTGGATGTTAAAAGAAATAGGTAAGCGTAATGAAGAAGCTGAAATTAAATTTTTAGATGAGCATTATAAAAAAATGTCAAGAACAACTTTGAGGTATGCGATTGAAAAGATGGATGAACGGATAAGACAATCCTATTTGAAAGGTGAAATTTAAAGGAATAATACAATAAAATTTGATATTTATAGTTATAGAATTAAATACATCCTACATAAAATGAAATTTACTTACATCTATTTACTCCTCTTATTACCAATACTTTCTTTTGCTCAACATACCCCGGAAGAAATCTCAAAGGAGTATGTGGCCTATGCTTACGATTTACTAGAAAAAGAAGATTATGATCATGCATTAATTAAAACCGATGAAATCATCTCTTTATTGCCTAGAAGTACTGCTGAATTGCAATACATTAGAGCGCTTGCTCACCATCATTTGGATTTAGATATCGAAGCTCAAAAAGAAGTGGAAGATATGTACAACTATCCAATGACAGATGAACTCAAAATGCATGCTGATGAATTATCGCTTCTTCTAAAACATGAAATTGTAAAAGAAGAGGATACTGAAAAAGATTCCTCAGGAAAAGTCTACAAAATGGCAGAGGTAGGAGCGAGTTATCCTGGAGGGATGGGTGAGTTCTATAATTGGTTTCATGGAGCACTACATAGTCATGGTGTAGATAGAGAAGGACATGGTAGAATATATGTACAATTTGTTGTAAATATTTATGGCAATTTGGATGATGTAAAAATCATAAAAGGTGTAAGTGAAGGCATTGATCAACAAGTCTTGAAAATATTAGGGGATTGCCCGAAATGGATGGTAGCTGTGCAAAATGGAAAACCAGTAGAACAGAAAATTGTATTACCATTAAATTTAGAAGAGCACCCTTACTAGAAGGCTTCTCCAATTAGAAAGTAAAACCCATTGTCATTTTTACCCCATGCTGCATCTACACCAATATTGATATTGTATTGTTTAGAGGCTCTATATCTAATGCCTACACCTCCGGCTGGTAGAAATGGAATATCATTACCCTCTGAAAATACGGTTCCCATACCATAATAGAAGTTGGCTCCCCAATTTTTATAAAACCTCCATCTTAGTTCTGTTTGAGCTATATACAATTGTTCTCCACGATATTCTCCTTTATTGTAGCCTCTTAAATCTTGGAAACGAGTACCACCAAAACCCATAACATTTTCTTCTGAAAAGGGTACATCACCAAATAGAGTAGCAATATTTGCTTTAGAGGCTAAAATCATATTATCTCTGAATGAATGGAAATATGAGAACTCTCCATATAACCCAGTAAAAGTAGCGTCAGAGCCTATTCCATTAAAATAGGATAAAGAGTATACATTGGCATAAAAACCCTTTGTAGTAGAGAAAATATTATCTCTAGAGTCATAATCGAATGTAAGACCAATCCCTGAGGTTACAAACTCTCCGATATTGGCAAGTTCAAGGATAGCATTTAATGTATCGTTATCGAATGAGAAATTATTTATACCATAAGTGTAAATAGGTCCGAGAAATGCATTTTTGAAAACTTTTGTTGAAAAACTAGCCTGAACAGAAGAAACAGTATTTTGGTAAGGAACTATAGTAGAGGGAATATTTGGTAGTATATTATCTGTAAAAAACTGGAAATTTACTTCTGTCGTAAAGAATAATAATCGACTTCTGAACCTATCTTGAGAAAAGTAATTTTCTTGTAATAATGCCAACCACCATGTCGAGTTTTGAAAATACATGGCTTGCATAAAGGTCATGGATGGAGGTGAAATGGTATCGTTTTTATTTAACTTATAAAACGCTCCAATATTAGCACCACCACCCCAACCAAAGACTTTATTATTCGCAAGGTTAGGTATACCTAGTAATTGTAGGTTTTTTTCTTTTTTGGTAGAATCGCTTTCGGCTTTTTGCCCAAATACTGTGCAGGAGAAAATTAAAAGAAGAGAGAGGGTAATGGCTTTCATAATATGGGTTACAATAGTTCTTGGTGTCTAAAACAATCTGTAGTGTGATCATTGACTAATCCCGCAGCTTGCATAAAAGCGTAGCATATGGTACTACCGACAAACTTGAATCCTCGTTTTTTTAGATCTTTACTCATTGCATCACTAATGGGTGAAGTAGAAAGGACTTCATCTCTAGAAGTGACTTCGTTTTGAATAATTTTATGATCAACAAAGTTCCAAATGTATTTGCTAAAAGATCCAAATTCCTTTTGGACTATCAAATAAGCTTTTGCATTTGTAATGATAGCATTTACTTTTAGTTTATTTCGGATAATACCTTTGTCTTGAAGAAGTTCTTCTACCTTACTAGAATCATAATCTTTGATTTTAGAAGCATCAAACTTATCAAAAACTTCTCTGTACCTTTCTCTTTTTTTCAAGACTGTACTCCAACTTAAACCTGCTTGCATTCCTTCTAAGCAAAGCATTTCGAAAAGGTTCTGATCATCATATTCTGGAACTCCCCACTCCGTGTCATGGTATTCTGTGTCAAGTTCACTTATTAAACACCATGAACATCTTATTTTATCATCACTCATAAAAATAATTTACAAAAAAAGGTCGATCAAGTATATTGATCGACCTTTAAATATTGAATTAATACCTAAACTACTTGGCAAAGTGAACAGAGCGCGTTTCGCGAATAACTGTTACTTTAATTTGTCCAGGATATTGCATTTCTGTTTCGATTTTGTTGGCAATATCAAATGATAATTGTCCTGCTTCAGCATCTGGTACTTTTTCAGCATCAACCATCACTCTCAATTCTCTACCAGCTTGAATTGCATAACACTTATGAACTCCCTTAAAGCCCATTGCTAATCCTTCAAGTTCTTTTAGACGTTGGATGTATGATTCCATCATCTCTCTACGAGCACCTGGTCTAGAACCAGAGATAGCATCACATGCTTGAACGATAGGAGAGATAAGTGTTGTCATTTCAATCTCATCGTGGTGAGCACCAACAGCATTACAAACATCGGCAGATTCACCATATTTCTTCGCTAAGTTCATACCTAGAATAGCGTGAGGAACCTCAGGCTCTTCTGGCCAAACTTTACCAATATCGTGAAGTAAACCAGCTCTTTTGGCTACTTTAGCATTAAGACCTAATTCAGATGCTAAAGTACTCGCTAAGTTTGCAACTTCTCTAGAGTGTTGTAGTAAGTTCTGTCCGTAAGAAGAACGGAATCTCATTCTACCTACCAACTTAATTAATTCAGGGTGTAGACCATGAATACCTAAGTCGATCACTGTTCTTTCACCGATTTCGATAATTTCGTCTTCGATGTTCTTTCTTGTCTTCGCCACCACTTCCTCGATACGAGCAGGGTGAATACGACCGTCAGCTACTAATCTGTGTAATGAAACTCTTGCGATTTCTCTTCTTACAGGATCAAATCCTGAGATGATGATTGCTTCAGGAGTATCATCAACAATAATTTCAACACCAGTACTTGCTTCTAAAGCTCTAATGTTTCTACCTTCTCTACCAATAATTTTACCTTTCAATTCATCTGATTCAAGGTTAAATACTGATACACAGTTTTCGATGGCTTGTTCAGCAGCTGTTCTCTGAATAGTAGTAATTACTGTTTTACGAGCTTCTTTAGTTGCAGTCATTTTAGCCTCTTCCATGATATTTTTAATATGCATAGAGGCTTTTGTTCTTGCTTCGTCTTTTAAGGCTTCAACAAGTTGTTCACGAGCTTCTTCCGCTTTTAAGTTGGCTACTTTTTCAAGTTGTTCTACTTGTTTTAAGCGTAGTTGCTCTGCTTCTTCCTTAGCTCTAAAAGTAAGTTCTTTTTGCATAGCAAGCTCTTCGAAACGCTCTTCCATTTCTTTATCTTTCTTTTTGAAAGATTCAACTTGCTTAGCAATAACTGCTTCTTTTTGTTTTTGTTTTGCTTCTTGTTGTTTTAAACGATTTTCAAATTGTTTTAATTTGTTCTCATTTACGTTAAGCTGATTTCTTCTTTTTGCTGTTTCAGAATCAAAGTCTTGTTTCATTTTTAAGAACTTCTCTTTTGATTCGATCAGCTTTGTTCTTTTGATGCTTTCAGCTTCCTTCTTTGCATCTTGAACAATGTTTTGTGCTTTATCCTTTGCTTCTGTTTCCAGTCCCTTCAGCACTTTTTCTAGCAAAAATCTTCCGATGCCAATACCTGCGCCCAAACAGCCAACGGCTGTTAAAGCTATAATTATGGTTGTATCCATTTGTACGTACAGATGTCTGTGCGTAGTTCTTAAACTACAGTTTAAAATATATATATAAGCTAAAGGAAACTACCGTATCAGTGGAATGTGTTTATCTACTGTAAGATGTCGTCAAGTTGTTTGTTTAATGCTTTCAAACGATCATTTGTATTTTGTAACTCGTCTCTTTCTGTCATTGATTTTACAATCAAGTCGAAAGCAGTGATAGTTAGAAGATCCTTAATTTCTGCGTTTGGTAAAATGGCCTTTTTTTCCTCAAGAAGGTGATTCAACTGATCTGCAGCTTTAAGCAGCAGGTGTTCTTCAGTTTTGGTGGCTTTTACGTTGTATACTTTACCACAAAGTTTTAATTGTATACTTTCTTTAGGAGACCTTAATCCCATTCTACACTGCAAGTTTTTTTGGTTATTTACCTCGGGTAAGAGGCACAAATCTAATCGTTCGAATATATCTATTAAACCGTTTTGACTGACGATTTAAGTAAAATTCCCTTTATAAAAATAAATGTACTCTAAAAATTGGAATTTTTTGTGATTTAACGAAAAATGATGATTTATTTTTTAGATAATCGATCGATTTCTTCGTTTAAAAGTTCTATTTCTGTTGATAATTCCTCTTTTTCTGATATACAACGAGTATTTTCTGCTTTTAATGAGTTGTATTTTTCAGCCATTGCTCTCAACTGAACTACTTCATCCTTAAGCTTTTGATTTTCTTTAATCCACTCTCTTTTTTGTTGATTAAATATATCAATAGTTTCATCCTTTTCTTCAATAGATAATCGTAATTGATCGATATCTTGGTTTAAAAATTGGATGACAGATTGTTGTCCTTCAGTCAGTTGTTGTGCCTCATCCCTTTCTTGAAGAAGTTTCCCTTTTTCAAGCATCAGGTTATTGATTTGTTCATTCCCCTTTGCGATCAGTGATTGTAATTTATCACTATGTTCCTGAATCTCAATCTGATTATCAACTTGCATTTCTAGCACCTGTTGATTTTCTTGATAGTGAACCAGTTTTTGTTGAGCATCAGCATATAAAGCACTTAATGCAGTAACTTTTTCTACTAGAAGTTTTACTTCTTCGCTTAAATTGGGGATGATAGTTGACATACTTTCTTGGTGAAAAATACCTTCTCCTTCCTGTTCAACAAGAAGGAGAAGTAATAGTGGAAATTACTTACGAATTACCGCATTTAATTGTGTTTCGAAAGCTTTGATTAAGCCGTTCATTGCTTTATCAATAGCCTTATCATTTAATGTTTTATTCTCGTCTTGTAAGATGAAACTTACAGAGTACGATTTCAAACCTGCCGATAAGTGCTTACCTTCATACACATCAAATACGTTGATGTTTTTCAGTAATTTACGCTCAGTTTTTTGTGCAATTTCTTTAATTGAAGCAAAAGTCGCTTTTTTGTCTAATACTAAAGAAAGGTCTCTACGTACTTCAGGGAATTTTGGAATTTCCTTGAATTTGTAGTCAGCACTATACATTTTCACTAATGCAGACCAATCGATATCAGCATAGAAAACTTCTTGTTTTACTCCAGTAAGTTTTGCAGCTTTTGGATTAACCAAACCAACTGTAGCGATTACTTGTTTACGAGCTGTATATTGCAAGCCGTATGCCACAGTGTCATTGTTGATGTATTCAACAGAAACACCTTGGATGTTTAAACGGTCAAAAATCTTCTCCACCAAAGATGAAACTGTATGGAAATCAGATGCTGTAGCTTTTCTGATCCAAGATTCATCTGTAGAAGTACCAGAAACAAAAATTGATAAATGTTCTCTCTCTTCGTAACCACTTTCTTCTTTGTGGTATGTTTTACCGAATTCAAAAACACGTACATTCTTTTGTTGACGTCTGATGTTATGATTAATTACTTCTAGACCACTGAACATCATTGACTGACGCATCACATCTAAGTCTGCACTTAAGATATTTAAGATTTTCACATCTTTATCAGCGTCTAAATCACCAAGTTCAGTAGAGTACTTGCTTGTTGTTAAAGAGTTGGTCATGATTTCATGGCAACCTGAACCAGCAAGCATTTCAGTCACTTTTCTCTGAAGAATTTGCTTATCTTTCTTAGGGAATGAAGCTAAGAAATCTGCAGAAAGTGATTCACTTAATTCAACACTGTTGAAACCATAAATTCTTAAGATTTCTTCAATAATATCTGCTTCTCTTTGTACGTCTACTCTATATGGAGGAACTGAAACTTTAATAGTTTCTTCTGTTCTTTCTAAAATAGAAATATCTAAACCTTCAAGGATTGAAATTACTCTTTCTTGTGGAATTGCTTGTCCAATAAGACGATCAACGTTTTTGAATTTGACATCAATAACGAAGTTCTCAATAGCTTTAGGATAAACATCTACAATCTCAGATGAAATTTCACCACCTGCTAACTCCTTGATCAATGCTGCAGCATATTTTAATGCAGTAATCGTCATGTTAGGATCACAACCTCTTTCAAAACGGAATGAAGCATCAGTTTTGATTGAATGTTGCTGTGATGTTTTTCTAATTACATCTGGGTGGAAGTAAGCTGATTCTAAGAATACACTTGTAGTAGCATCATTTACACCAGATTCGATACCGCCGAATACACCAGCAATACACATGTTTTCTGATGCATTAGCAATCATCAAGTCATTTCCTTTTAATTTTCTTTTCTCCTCATCTAAAGTGATAAATTCTTCACCTTCAGTAGCAAATTTCACATTGATCTCGTTACCTACTTTAGCTAAATCGAAAGCATGTAAAGGCTGACCTAATTCATGTAAAACAAAGTTGGTAATATCCACAACATTATTAATTGGAGCTAAACCAATTGAAGTTAATCGTTGCTTCAACCACTTTGGAGATTCTTTTACAGTAATACCAGAAATAGTAATACCTGAATATCTTGGACAAGCGTCAGTATCTTGAACATTCACCTTTACAGGTGCATTGTTGTTATCTACTGCAAACTTGTTGAAAATTTCTTCTTGAGAAACGCTTTTAATTGGACGATCTAACAATACTTTCAAATCACGAGCTGCACCATAGTGAGATGATCCATCTACACGGTTAGGAGTAAGTCCGATCTCTAAAACGTTATCGTTTTCTAGGTTGAAATACTTTGCAGCGGGAGTACCATTTGGAAGATCTGTATCTAATACCATGATACCATCATGAGATGTACCAAGACCAATTTCGTCTTCAGCACAGATCATACCCATAGATACTTCACCTCTGATCTTACCTTTTTTAATTTTGAAGCTTTCTGTTGGTGATGGGAATAATTCAGCACCTACAGTGGCTACAATTACTTTTTGACCAGCAGCTACGTTAGGAGCACCACATACAATTTGTACAGGCTCTTCACCACCTAGATCAACTTTTGTTACCTTTAATTTATCAGCGTTTGAATGTTGCTCACATTCTAATACTTCACCAACAACCAATCCCTTTAGTCCGCCTTTTACTTCTTCTACTTCTTCAAGACCTTCTACTTCAAGGCCGGACATTGTTAATAGTTCATCAATTTCTTGAGGAGTTTTATCCTCTATATCCACAAGGCTACCTAGCCAATTTAAGGAGATTTTCATATATCGCTATTTTTGCCCACCGTGATAAAATCACAGTTATTTTTATTCTTTTTTACTTATCTAAAATGTTGAAAAATGAAAAGACACTTTTCAACGGCAAAAATAATAGGTTATTGCTAGAATCTGCAATAACCTATGCTTTGTTTAGTATTTATCTTAGAGTTGACCTCCTAATTTTTTAATTTCTTCGTTTTTTAACTCAATTTCACGTTCTAATTCTTCGATTCTTTGAGCTTTTTGATCTGAATTTTCTTTGAGCTCTTTGATTTGCTCTTTATAAGTCGATTCAGAGGTCCTCATTTTATCAAAAGCTTTCTTTAAGACTGCTTCGTTATGTTGCATCTTTACGTTGGTAGCTTCTAATTCTTTTTGCTTTCTGTGCATCTCCTCTTGAGTTGCTTGTAGCTCTTCAACATTTTGCCTCATCTCTTCTTCCTGAGCTCTCATTTGCTCTGCTTGAATTTGAGAATCTTCTAATAAGGACTTCATTCGGTCTGAGTTTCTTGTGGCTGCAATTGAAGAAGCAATTGTTTCCCCAAGTTTAATAACAAACTCTCTCTGATAGTCTGGCATTTCGTTTAGAGAAGCCAATTCGATAATGCCATAAACTTCTTCATTCATCATCATAGGAGCGATAAATAAATTGGTTGGCCTGGCCTTACCTAATCCACTTGTGATATTGATGTATTGCTCAGGAATTTCTTTCAAATACATTGGTTTTTTTTCAATAAAAACCTGACCTACTAACCCTTCTCGAGGTTTTACTGTCTTGTTGATGTATTTCTTTCGTTCATAAGCATAGGCAGAGATTAACTGAAGTTCTTTTCTTTCCTCAATGTTTTCATTGATCACAAATAAACCTCCTTGGGTTACCTTTAAATAGCGGACCAAACTGTTGATAATCTTATCACAAAGTTCTTCTAAATTACTCTGTGATGTTCTTAAAATATCAACGAAAGTGGTTAATCCATTTGAAACCCATTCTCTTTCTTTTTCTATGACTTTAAGTCGTTCTCTTTGAACCTTAACCTTATCAATAGCTTCTAGGAGAGGAGAGTTTTCAAGCTTTTCTAAAGAAGAAAGATCTTCTTCATTGAGTAAAGCATTTGTATAATTTAATGCCTCATTCAACTGATTATTGAGTTGCTTGTTCTCTTCTTTCAATTTTGCGTATTGATCAAGCCATAATATTTTAATGCCTATCTGTTTATTCATTATTGAGGTCAATTATTTCTTCCTAAGAATAAAAAATAACTCATTTCCTTGCCTAGGTGGTATACTATTATAGCAATCTTCCATTTGCTCAATGGTAAAATATTTACTGAATAATGGTTGGTATTCTTCTACAGAACCTCCAAAAGGAGGGCCATCCTGAGTTAAAGGAAATTTGAATAACAACCCAGCAAGTTTTCCTTGGCTATTTAAGAAACGATGCATTTCTTCAACATATTGTACTCTTAAATTAGGATTTAGAGCACAGAAAAAAGTTTGTTCAATGATTAGATCAAATTTTGTGCTAATAGAAGCATCAAAGAAGTTTTCACAGAACAAATGTTCTTTAGGGAAATCAGGGACTCTATCTAAAAAGCTATTAATAGGTTCTTCAGTAATATCAATGGCATAGACATTCTTGAAACCTTGATTCCATAGATATTCTAATTCATATCCATTTCCAACACCTGGTATTAAAATGTTGATAGATTTGTCTGTCAATTGATCTATATATTCTTTGATGGGTGTACTGGGGTAGCCAATATCCCAACCTGTATCATTGTCCTTGTAATGCTTTTTCCAATAATTCTTATTCAGTTCCATAATTTATAAAAATAAAAAACCTCTATACATATCTAAATATATATAGAGGTTAATGTAATGTCTTAATAGATTATTTAGCGATGGCTTTGATTACTTCATCATCTAAAGGTTTAATGTTGCTGTTGAAGAAATCTTTCAACTCACCTTTATCATTGATGTAATATTTACAGAAATTCCAGCTTGGAGCTTCATCATTCCATCCATTTTCACTCGGGTCAGATAACCATCTGTACAATGGAGATTGGTCATCGCCTTTTTTGACGTTCACTTTTTCCATCATTGTGAAAGTTACTCCGTAGTTTAATTTACAGAATTCAGCGATTTCTTTGTTGCCACCTGGCTCTTGGCCACCAAATTGGTTACATGGAAAACCTAAGACAACTAAATCGTCTTTATATTTTTCATGTAATTCTTGTAGTGCTTCGTATTGAGGAGTGTAACCACATTTAGATGCTGTGTTTACAATCAATATTTTTTTTCCTTTTAGTGTTTGAAAATCTAGTACTTCCCCGCTTAATGTTTTCATTTTGAAAGAATAAAAAGCAGATTCACGCTTTCTGAATTCATCATCATAAGTCGTTTCAGGACTTGTTTTGTGAACTTTGGTGCAAGCAAGTAATGCAATTGAGCTTATTATAGAGAATATGGTAATAAATTTTTTCATATCCGGTCAGTTTAATTAATCGTAGTTGAAATAAAGTAAGTGAACAGTAAATGTTAATAAGTTCTAATTTAAGAGAAAAATATAACTAATCAAAGATTTTTAAATTAAAAGCCACTTTTCTGCTTCAAGTATATCATCAAAATAGTTCAATTGGAAGGCTGTTTCGTCTTTTACGTTATCTAATGCTTCTTCAAAAGAAATTTGAGAGAATAAATCACTAGAAACGGCCCATCCCATTTTTCTTAGTTCTATCTTCTTGTGTATCTGTACGTTTCGTTCGTTGATCCACTCTTGTGTATCAGGTTTTATTTTGTAGTATGCTCGGATTGCATCTACTAAAATTAATTGAGGTGAAGTTTCTTCAATAATCTCAAAATATTTGTTCAATTCTTCTCTATAAAGTTTCTCTGATAGATTTATTGGAGTATTCCAAGAAGATTTTATAATATTATGGGTTTCATTATAGCTGATTTCTTGAAAATCACTTTTATATAACTGTTTATATTCCATAGTGGCTATATGTTTAACGTGTGATTTCTGTTATTGCAAAAAAAGTACCTTTTACTACTTCAGACATTTTTTGAAAGTTTAAAGTTTCCGGTAAGTCTGATTTTAAATGATAATGAGGGTTTCTAAAATAAGAGGTGTCTGTCACCATTAGTGCATTTTGCTTAAAATTCCAGTAGTTTCTATGATCTGAATTGGCTAACCCTCTAATTGATGAAGGAGCATTAATAGAATACGTTGGAACTTTTGAGGTGAGTTGTAGTCCTCTCTTGAACTTCTTAACGGTATTATGGTTATCTAAATTGCCGACTAATGCTATAAAATTGGCTTCTTTTGGATATAACATGTTTAAAGATGAAATCGGATAGCTTTGTGAATTTTTGCTATCATCAAAATATCCAATCATTTCAAGACATACCATTAACAACATATCAATGTTATCCTTATAATTTTTTTGAGCATGGATATAACTACCCATTCCTTTGGTGGTAAAGAATGGTCGCTCCTCATTGGCATAAGCAACCAGTTCAACACAAAAGTCAATGTTCGGATTATGTAGCTGTAATAATCGAGCAATCTCCAGTACCCCGGCAATGCCACTTGCATTGTCATCTGCTCCATGTTGGTCTCCAAAAGTGTCGTAATGTGCACCTACAACTACTCTTGGTAGGTTAGGATCACCATAAAACGCTATTAAATTGATGTATTTATCACCGGCGGCTTCAAATTCTTGAAGCTTCACTTCATAACCATATTCTTCAAATGTGGTATGTATATAATCTGTAGCTTCTTTTTGAGCTCCCTTGTTTTTGTAATTACGATACTCACTTGTTGAACATAAAGCTTCAACATGTTTTCTTAATAAGGTGTGATCTGGTGTAATTGTATTGGCTAACTCTTGATTGAATTTGGTATTAAAAGTGGGCATATATACCGTATATATACCAATTGATATTACAAGAAGAAATAGAATTAATAAAGATATTAAGAATGTTACTAGCATAGGTGTTTTATAAGTTAAGGGCTTAATCTGATTCTAACATATCAGACAATACCCCAAAGTCCATCAATTTTCTGTTGGTTAAAGAGAAAACCTTGCTGATTGTCTTTGGTGAATTAGCTTTTGCATGAGTAATTAGTTTCCCATTTTTATCGGTTTTCATTATTTCTAAAATAGCACCTTTTTGATAAAGTGGTATTTCCTGAGTACTAGTTTCTTGAATTATCATCCAAAAACCTTTTTTAAATCCATTATTTCTAAATTTTTTATCATTGGTCAAGTTAACCTTAGTAGCAACGGTATTGTTTTGAAAAATATAGTTAAAAGGTTTATCAAGTTTTTTGTCTTTTTTGAAGTGGTAGGAGGTGCTATCGTTTTGTATTTGATTGAAGTACGAAAAAGGTCCACATATAGCAAAAGGTTCTTCCTGAACTGTACAAAAAGTAATGATATTCTCTAAGTCTAAATCAAAAACCATTACTTCACTATCACTTTCCTTTTGTGACAATCCGAAATAGTTTCCTTGAATAGGAGTGTACAAATAGAAAGTTTTAATCTCTCCATTTTTGGTTTGCATAATTTCATATGCGTTATCAAAAGTATATTCCTGTTTGAAATTCTCCTTATCGGATTGTTGCTCTAAATATTCAGCAAATGAACTGATGAAATTAGGTGTTTGTGCAAATAGTTTAGAGGTAATAAGTAAACAGAAAATGATAATATTTAGATACTGACTTTTATTCATAAAAAAATGCTGTCTTATTTTTGTACTATATTCAAAAATAAGACAGCATTTCTTAAAAACTAAATATTCTCAATTAACGAGCATGTGATGTGCCGATATATTGGTTGACAAGTTTTTCTAAGGTAGATAATGGAAGTGGGCCATTACCTAATACTACTTCATGGAATTGTCTTATGTCAAAAGCATCTCCCATTTCCAATTGTGCTTTATCTCTTAATTCTTGGATTTTCATCATTCCTACCTTGTAAGCTGTAGCCTGTCCTGGCATAACAATATGGCGGTCGACCATTTTCTCACATTGGCCATATGCCGATGGCGTGTTGGTGGTATAATACTCAATAGCTTCTTCTCGGGTCCATCTTTTAGCATGAATACCGGTATCCACAACTAGACGACAAGCTCTCCAAAGTTCCATTGCTAAACGCCCAAAATTTGAATAAGGATCTTTATAGAATCCCATTTCTTTTGGAATCCACTCAGAATAAAGTCCCCATCCTTCGATGTAAGCTGTATAGTTTCCAGCTTTTCTGAATTCTGGAAGACTACTTAACTCTTGTGTTAATGCCAATTGCATATGGTGGCCAGGTATGCCTTCATGGAAAGCTAAGGCCTCCATTTCATAGATAGGCATTTGTTTAGTATCGTATAGATTTGCGTAATAGTATCCTGGTCTAGAACCATCTTTGGCTGGTTCATTATAAAATGCTTTACCAGCTGTTTTTTCTCTAAACTCTTCCACTCTTTTTACTTGAATAGGAGCTTTGGGTTTGGTGATAAATAATTCATCCAAACGATTTCTCATAGCATCTATGATAGAAGTGGCTTCTGCTAAATATTTTTCTTTTCCTTCGTTGGTATTGTCATAGTAAAACTGTGGAGAAGTTTTCATGAACTTAAAGAAGTCTTGAAGCGTTCCCTCAAAGCCAACTTCTGTTTTAATGGATTTCATCTCTTGATGAATACGTTCTACTTCAGATAATCCAATCAAATGAATTTCTTCAGCGGTTAAAGCTGTTGAAGTGATATTTTTAAGACAATAAGCATAAAATTCATCACCATCTTTTACTTTCCATACTCCAGCATCTTGATTAGCACCCTTTTGTTGTTTTTCAAGCTCATGAATCAGCTTTTTATAAGTAGGACCAAAATAATAGACCATTGCATGATCGAATTGATCAATTAATAATTGTCTTTCTGCATCTGGCAATTCCAGCGTTTGAACTTTAGTAACAAAATCTTCTTTTAATGGATGATTCTTTGTACTCTTTGTTAAAGGGTTACCCAAAATTAGATTTTGGCAATCACTAAGAACTTTTGCATATAAATACTTCGGAAGAGTGTATCCATGTTCTCTTGCAGTATTTGATAAGTCAAGTTGCTGTTGAATATAATCGGGTGTTTTCTTTACTCTTGAAATATAGTCTTCTGCATCTTTTTTAGTGGTGATACTATGAAAACCAATTAGAAATGATGGAATGTGGCTTTGTGCTCCATACATCTGATTAAAAGGGTACTGATAATTGTGGTAACGTTCACCTTCTAATGATAATTTAATTTCTTCTTGGAATAAAGAAAGGCTTAGTGCTCTATCACTAGATAATTTCATTTGCTCAAATCGGTGTGATTCTCGCAATGCTGTTTTTTTATCTTTAAATTCTTGATAAAACTTTTCTTGAGAATAGTCGTCCCATTCGTCTTTTAGACGTTTGTCCCCACGGAAAGTTAGAGATTCTGGACTTTGTTCTAAATTGGCAAGGAATACACTATCAAAAAATACATCCACTTTGATATTATCATTCTCAGTTAGATGTGTCTCTTTAGTATTTTGACAAGAAGTTAACCACCCAAAAAAAAGTAATACAGCTAGTCGAGTCGTATAGAAGTTGGTCATTTGATACAGTATAAAAAATTTAAATTTGAAATGGCAAGTTGGTATTTTTCTAATTGGTTTCCAATCAATTTGTTAAATAGCCGGCGTGAACATAAGAATAATGTCAATTTTGTTTTTTTTTGTGTTGTAAATGAGTGATTTAAGCTGTATTTATTGATGTGGTAGCACTTTCCTCTAATCATACAATTCACTTATACCTTCCATTACTAATGCTTATTTCTAAACAATCAAATGAAATATTTCTATTAAGTATAACCTGAATGATTACATACCTTTGATGAGTAATCCGGTTTATTTCATTCAATAAAAAAAGATCTGTCTTTTGATGGAGAAAAATATTGAAATTTCGATGGAATAGTCTCTTTATTTAGTATTTAGTCCATTAAATTTTACTTTGAAATATGTGGCTTATCTTAATTACTAAAGTAAGTAGAGTTATGTAGAATTTAGACTATCGACTCCTCATTGCCATCAACCGAGCACGATAAACCTTGTTGTCTAGTATATAAAAATAGGTGTAATAAGAAATGAGAAAAGAATTGAAAGATAAGGGATCATAACATCAATAAATTTACATCATCATTGTATTCGTATAAAACAAACATCAATTGATTAAAAGTATGAAGACTATTAAATTCTTATGTTTTGTGTTTATTACTTTGATTATTGCGGGGTGCAGTAATACAAAAAGTATTAAAGAGCAAAACGATGTAGTGAACACTTCACCTAAAGCAATTAAGTTTAGAGAACTATTAGAAAACTCACCTTCAGTAATAGAAGATAAGGAAGGGAAAATCATTGATGCTAAAAACTATACAATACAAAGAACTTGGGAAGGCAATGTTTGTAAGACTGTATTAAAGAATACAGGTAATGAAAATATCTTTCCCAAAGAGGTAATTCTTTTTTCATTAAATAAACATGGTATTAATCCTAATTCACCTGTTTATGGGGAGGGGTTTCAGATGTTACATCAAAACGGAGGAACGTTAGGACAGCATAAAAATATTGGATCAAACGCTGATAAATCACACTATAAATTGAAGGAGCTTAGAAACCTACCTACTGTTTATGGATTGTTGAATATCAATGTGGATGAAGAAGAAAACTTTATGTTGGGTTTTACTTCATGTAAAAAATTTATTGGACGTATTGCTTATAATCATGAGCAAATGCATGTGGCGATCGATGCAGAAGGTTTGAAGTTAGCACCAGGAGAAAGTTGGACACTTGAAGACTTTATTTTTATAGACGGTGAAAATCAAGGTGATTTATACGATCAGATGTCTGATGAGATTGTGAAAAATCACCCAGCTATGAAAAGTGAGACAATGCCCATTGGGTGGTGTTCATGGTATTGTTACAAAGAAGATATCACAGATGAAATCATGATGAAAAACCTAGATATCTTCGCGAAGAAAGTTCCTGAAATGGAATACATTCAGCTGGATGATGGTTACCAACCGTATATGGGAGATTGGTTAGATCCGAACCCTGCATATGGCGACGTTCGAAAAACTATTGATGGCATCGCGGCAAAGGGTTTTAAACCAGCTATTTGGGTGGCTCCATTTATTGCTCAAAAGGAATCTAGAGTGTTTAAAGAACATCCAGATTGGTTTGTAAAAGGAAAAGATGGGAAGCCTCTAAATTCTAAAACAGTAACGTTTGGTGGTTGGAGAGAAGGCCCATGGTATTGTTTGGATGGAACACACCCAGAGGTTCAAAAACACTTTACTCATATCTTTAAGACAATGCGTGAAGAATGGGGTGTAAATTATTTTAAGTTGGATGCGAATTATTGGGGAGCGATACAAGAGGGAGTTTTCTATGTTAAATCAGCTACACGAATTGAGGCTTATAGAAGAGGTATGGAAGCCATCTTAAAAGGTTGTGATGAGAACTCTGTAGTGTTAGGTTGTAATGCTCCAATTTGGCCCTCATTTGGTTTGGTTTCGGCACAACGAACGAGTGCAGATATCAACAGGAAGTGGGCAAACTTTAGAAAATTAGCTATTCAAAACCTAAGTCGTTGTTGGCAAAACGAAAAAATATGGGATGCAGACCCTGACTGTATTGTTCAGGTGGCAGATAGTCCTTTTAAAAGTGCTAAACCAACAGAAATAACAAAAGAGGAGTGGTTTTTCCATCTTACCTCTATCCATGCCGTAGGTGGTTTTGCGTTGAGCAGTGATAAAGCTGAATTAATGACAGATGAAGATTTTAGAATTCTAAAAAAACTATTTAAACCTACAGGTAAGGGAGCAAAATTTAAGAATACAAAATTGGAAGTAGGAGTCACTGACTTAGGTGATACACAATACTATTATGTATTCAATTGGACAGAAGAACCCATTGATATTGATGTAGATATTATAAAGAAAGGAAATTTGAAAGATTTCTGGACTGAAGAAGAAATAGGAACTGTAGAGGGAAAGTATTCAGTAAAACAATTGAAGCCTCATGCAGCAAAATTATTAGTAGCAACAAATGCTAAAAAAGCTATTTAATTTATAAAAACTAGGTACTAGTAATTTGTCAGTCAATTAATGTATGACTACTAGAATTAAACATTTTATACAAAAGTAATCTTATTAAATGATGAAAAGCTCAAAGATATTCTTTGGGCTTTTTATTTTCCTTCAACTTTTAACTTCTTCATTTATTTATTAAAAGGTAATTTGGTACTTTTATAAGTTGTTTTCAGTCAATAAATTTAAATACTGATTTGATTGTAAGGATTAAACAGCTTTATCTTCCAATTGTCTACTAAGTGATTGGTTGAACATAGCAAAAACCTAATTCTTTTTCCTAAATTTGCTCGTCATGATGAAAGTAGGGATTTTTTTTGGAGGTATTTCGCGAGAACGTGAAATCTCCTTTGCAGGTGGTAGAACAGTGTATGATAACCTAGATAAGCACTTGTTTGAGCCCGTACCAATATTTGTAGATAGTTTAGGCAACTTCATTCATTTGAAGTGGTCATATGTATATAAAGGAACAGTAAGAGATTTTTATCCCCCAGTACAAAGTATTCCTGAAGAATTATCAGGTTTCCAGATGTATGTAGAATCTCTTGGTAAACTTACAGAAAGTGAGGCTTCTGAAATGGCCTCAAAAGTGGGTCGAAAAGTGAATCCAAGTGACTTTTCTGATTTATTTGACTTTGCCTTTTTAGCACTTCATGGTCCATTTGGTGAAGATGGAAACTTACAAGGTTTATTGGAGTGGTATGGTATTCCTTATTCAGGAGCAGGGGTTCTTTCTTCTGCGATCGGTATTGATAAAATTACTCAGAAGAAATTATTTAAAGACTTAGGTTTAACCACTCCAGATTATGAAGTGATTGAGACTAAGGATTTAGAAGACGATATTATTGAAACTACTTACAAAAACTTAAAAGCCTCTTTAGGTATGCCTTTAGTGGTGAAAGCACCTCGTCAGGGGTCTTCATTAGGTGTAAGTATTGTAAAAGAAGATAATCTTGAGGCATTTAAGCATGCTGCAAAAAAATCATTATTTATTGAGGAAGTAAGCCAATCAGATTGGGTGTCACTTTCTGATGATGATAAGATGCGTTTTGTACATGATTTTGTAGATGTGAGATTAGGTATTGGACTTCCTGTTTATGTAAATGGACAAGAAGATCATATCATCTATAATCCAAAAGAACTATACGATCACCTATCATCATCTTTTGATAAAGAAGGTTTAGAGTCTGTAAGTTATCAGTCATTAGACGCGGAAGAGCGTTTACTTATCGAACAACATGTAAAAGGTAGAGAGTTTTCATGTATCGTTGTTGAAGACGAAGATGGAACTCCACTAGCATTGCCGCCTACGGAAATTGTTAGAGGTAATGAAGGTGTATTTGATTATCGTTCTAAGTACCTTCCTGGAATGAGTAGAAAGGTGACACCTATTGATCTGCCATTAGAAAAAGTACGCGAAATTCAATCAGATTGTGAGGATTTATATAAGAAATTACAGTTTGATGTATATGCTCGTATCGATGGTTTTGTGACAGAAGACGGGACAGTTTATCTAAATGACCCGAATACTACTTCTGGAATGATGCCTTCTTCATTCTTTTTCCATCAGGCCGCCGAAATAGGATTGAACCCTTCTCAGTTCTTAACTTTCATCATAAGAACATCTTTGGCTTGTCGTATCAGATCAGGAAAAAATACAGTTGTTACAAAGCCACTATTAAAAACACTAGATCAACAAATATCTCATTCTAATTCACTTCAACAGGAGTCTCTGAAAGTTGGTGTTATTATGGGAGGTTATTCTTCAGAACGCCATATTTCTGTTGAATCTGGTCGTAATATCTATGAAAAATTAGCATCATCACATAAGTATGAAGCTATTCCTATATTTCTTACTGGTGATCATGACAACCACGAGTTGTATGAATTGCCAGTTAATATCATGTTGAAGGACAATGCTGATGATATTAAATTAAAAGTAAATCAAGCATTAGCAGGTGAGAAGAATGCTATTCTAACGGAAGCTATTGAAAATGCGAAGCCTATTACAAATAAGTATGCCGCAGGAGCTTGTTTTGATCCTAAACCTTTAAATTATGATACGCTAAAAGAGCGTGTAGATGCAGTATTTATTGCGTTACATGGTCGACCTGGCGAAGATGGTGCGGTACAGAAACATCTTAATGAAAAGCATATTCCATATAATGGTTCTGATGTTGATAGTTCAGAAATTACAATTGATAAATATGTAACAACAGAGATTCTAGGTAAGAAAGATATTTTTGTTGCTGAACATATGTTGTTAGAAAAATCTATCTGGCAAGAAGATGCAAAAGCAGCCATAGATCAGGTAGAAAGTCGTTTTAAATTTCCTCTTATTGCAAAACCTGCCGATGACGGATGTTCTTCTGCAGTAATGATGATTAAGAAGA
The DNA here is from genome assembly GCF_947387565.1 of Flammeovirga sp. SubArs3. NCBI lineage: Bacteria > Pseudomonadati > Bacteroidota > Cytophagia > Cytophagales > Flammeovirgaceae > Flammeovirga > Flammeovirga sp. SubArs3. The sequence continues at coordinate 735,217 of NZ_CANDOA010000002.1, forward strand.
GAGAACAGTTGGAAAACTTTGCTCTAGCGATGTTTAGATCTGAAGAAGAGGTAAGTGAAGAACTTCGCCTTAAATTGGATTTAGATAAAAATGAAGAATTTCCAAGTAAACAACGCATCCTGATTGAAGAATTGATTAGTGCAAAAGATGCAGATCATTTCCTTGAGATTACAGGAGGTATGTTAACAAAGTGGCATGAAGATGGCACTCGTTCATATGAAGTTTTCGAACCATCAGAAGCATTAGCTAGTGGAGAAATCTTATCTCTTGAAGAAAAGTTTTTGGCAGGGGAAGGTCAAAATATAACACCTCCTCGTTTCTCTACGAATCCAGAAGAACAAAAATGGGTTTCTGATGCAGTAAGAAAGGATTTAGAAAAAGTAGCTAAAACATTAAATGTACAAGGGTATTGTAGAATTGATGCTTTTGTGAGAATTTGGAAAGAAGAGAAAAAGGTAGAAACTATTGTAATTGAAGTGAATTCACTTCCAGGTATGACACCTGCTACTTGTATTTTCCATCAGGCAGCAATTAATGGATATAAGCCTTTTGATTTTATTGATAGTATCTTAGATTACGGAATTAAACGAACTGAAGCTAATCTTAGCAAATAATAATGGATAAAGACAAGATTAAAAAAATCGTTTTTGGAGACTCTCCTTTATCACTTTTAATAAACTTAGTTTTAATAGCTGTTGCTTTTGTTGTTATACTATTTTTATTCTTTCAGGTGTACTTACCTTCTTCAACAAAGCATGCAGAGACGGTTACTGTACCTAAAGTAGATAGTATGTCATTAGTAGATGCTACAAAGCGTTTAGAGGCAGCAGGTTTACGAGTGGCTGTTTTTGATTCTGCTCCTGTGAATTATGATGCAGGATTACCTTACTTAACAGTTTTAGCCGCTACACCTAAGGCAGGTGAAAAGGTGAAGGATAATCGTAAAATCTATCTTACTGTTAATCCTGCTCAACCAGAAGCAATTACTTTAGATGACCTTTTAACTTCTTCGTTGAAAAATGCAGCTGAGGTGTTAAAGACGAAAGGAATTACTCCTGGTAAAGTAACTCGAGTGCCGGATCGTTATGAAGGTATTCTTGAGGTGCGATACAGAGGAACAATGATCCAGAAGTATGATAAAAAGAGAGGTAAGAAAATTCTTACCAAAAATAAAGTACATAGAGGAGGAAAAGTTGACATTGTTGTTGGTGATGGTCTTGGTAAACAAGATACTGAAGTTCCTAATTTAGTAGGAATGTCAGAAGGTGATGCTGAGTTTGCTCTATTTGGTCAAGGCTTAGGAAAAGGTAGAGTACAATATATCCCATATGATACTATTCCAGGTGTTGTAGTGAAACAATACCCTTCAGCAGAGAAAGATGAAGAAGGTAAATATCCTAGAATTAGATTTGGTCGAACGATAGATCTTTGGGTGTCTGAATTTACAGGCAAACAATAAACTATCATGTATATAGAAACAAAAAAGGGAGGCATCTACGCTTCCCTTTTTTTATTTTCTTGTTATATCTTACATATCAAAAATGATTTGAGTATCATGTAACTCAAGTTTGAGTTTCTTAATATCACTTTTACTGATTGGGTTACCAGATAAAACCAAAACATCCAACCCTTTTAATTGACTGATATCTTTAGGTAGCTTTTTGAATTGATTTAATGATAAATCAAGCACTTTTAAAGATTTAAGATGCTGAATATTTTTAGGCAAACTGTGCAATCTATTCCCTCTCAAATTGAGATAGGCTAAATGTGATAATGTTGTAATCTGATCAGGTAGTGACTTAATATTGTTATGGCTCAAGTTCAAGTCGTACAAATATGTACAGTTTTGTATAGATGAAGGGATATGTCGTAATTCATTGTGACCTATATCTAGGGAGAGTAAATATGAATTATTCCCTGTAATATTTTCTAGCTCAGAAATGTTATTATGGCTCAGGTTTAATGCAATGAGGTGAGGATATTCATGATATTGTTGAGAAATACTTTCAACACCTTGATTTGACATGTCGATGTTGTATATCTCCTCATTGGGTGAATTTATATGGTCAATACGAACTGCTTCATTGCGCCCTAAAGTGTATGCAGCCTCGATCGCATCATAATATTCATTATCAATAGCAGCAATAAAATCTAAACAGAAATTAGGGTTATAGTATCCCATTTTTTTACCCAGTTGACTTTTAGCAAGCCCTCTATGATAATATGCTGATCCAAGATCATCTTGAATACTAACAGCCATAGTAAAACTGGAAATGGCCTCTAAATAATTTTCATTATTGAATTGTTCAACACCTCTTTCTAAAAATGACTGAGGATCATTATTTAAGGGGTGAAAGGCAAAGAGGGTAAGTATTATTGGGATAATTGCGACTTTTATGAAAATCTTCATAACAGTAAAAATTAGGTATAACAAGTAAGTACTTAATTAAACTGTTATCCCGAAAAATTAGTTTTTGTTTTTTTGTCTGTTAAGTATGAAAACATACATGCATTGGAAGTGCTATGATTTCGGAGAATTATTCTCTTCATCATCAAGCATATAATTTCTGATTTTTCCTCTTAGTTCAATAGCAGAGATATTGTGGTCAATAACACCACCTTGGATAAATGACATCTGTCCAGTTTCTTCTGAAACAATTAATACTATACAGTTGGTGTTTTCAGTCATACCAATACCTGCTCTATGTCTAAGACCCATGGTTGCAGGAATGTTAGGGTTTTCAGAAACAGGAAGGATACATCTTGCCGCTTGGATTCTATTTTTGTAGATCAAACAAGCACCATCATGCATTGGGCTATTTTTGAAAAAGATGGATAATAGAAGTCTCTTTGAAATTTTTGCATCGACATAATCTCCTGTTTCAGCATAGAACTGTAAAGCATCATCTTTAGAAATAACAATAAGTGCACCTGTATTGGTACCACTCATATCTTTCATAGCATCAATGATAGAAGGGATATCTAAATCAATTTCAGTTTCTTTACTCTTGGTTTTGAAGAGTTGAAACAAAGGAAAATTTTTGAAATCAGTAGACTTCCCAATGATGAGTAAGAACTTTCGTATTTCCTGTTGGAAAAGGATGAAAGCTGCGATTACCCCAACATCAATAAACTGACTTAGAATCTCAGATAATAACTCCATGTCAGTAGCCTTTACCACCAAATAAGTGAGGTAAATTGAAAGTCCACCAACAAAGATTTTTAAAGCAACACTGCCTTTTATCAATTTATACATGTGAAACAACAACACCGATACCAATAGGATATCGAGGAAGTCCACAAAATTGATTTCTAAAAAGCCAACGCTGAATAATAACATTTATATTCGGTCTGAGATGTGATCACAAAAATCTAATATTCTATATACAAAAATAGACCCTTTCTTTAAAAAAGAAACTGTTTACGAGAGAAGTTTTACACATTCTACAGCTTGTTTCACATCATGTACTCTTAGAATGTTAGCTCCTTTCTGAATTGCAACAGTATTAATGACAGTTGTTCCATTTAGAGCATCTTGCGGAGTGATGTTTAACTTTTTGGTAATCATGGATTTACGAGAAACTCCAATAAGAAGTGGGCATTCTAAAGACTGTAAAAGATCTAACTCATGCAGTAACTCATAATTTTGCTCAAGTGTTTTGGCGAAACCAAAACCAGGGTCTAATATTAAATCACTACCTCCATCTTTAAGAAATTCATTTTTCTTTTCTGCAAAATGTCGAATGACCTCGTGTGTAACCCCACTTGGGTAATCAGTGAGTTGCTGCATCGTTTGAGGGTTTCCTCTCATATGCATCAAGATATAAGGAACATTTAGTTTTTTGACTGTATCAAACATTTTGTTGTCTAAACTTCCTCCAGATATATCATTAATAATACTAGCACCCGCCTGAATACTTTTTTCTGCTACTTCACTTCTAAATGTATCAATAGAGATAATAGCTTGAGGATATTTCTCCTTAATCGATTCGATAATGGGAATTACTCTTTCTAATTCCTCAAAAGTAGATACATGGTCTGCACCAGGTCTTGAAGAGTAACCACCGATATCTAGAAAAGTGGCACCATCTTTCAACATTTGGTCTGCTTGTGCAACTGCATCTTCGATATAAACTTTTCTACTGTGTGTATAAAATGAATCAGGAGTAGCATTTATGATACCCATGACTTTAGGAGTAGTTAATTCTAAAAGATTTCCAGAAATTTTAATTGAAAGGGGGGATGTTTTCATCATTTATTTTGATGTATCTATTAACTTTACGGCAAAGTTAGTTGAAAAAAATCACTAACAAAGTTAGAACAAGAAATGGCAGAGAAGACAGAACAAGAATTTAAGGCAGTGATTTCAAAATGTAGATCACTATTTGAAAAGAAAACGATTGATTACGGTACAGCTTGGAGAATATTACGATTATCTTCCATTACAGATCAAATCTATATCAAAGCAATGCGTATCCGCTCAATTCAAGAGAAAGGAACGCAAAAAATTGATGAGGATATTCTTGATGAATTCGTAGCGATTATCAATTATTGTTTGATGGCTTTAACTCAGCTAGAATTACTTGAAGACGAAAGAATGGAGTTGTCGGCAGAAGAAGTAATGAAGTATTACGATAAGCATGCTAACGAAACCATGAACTTAATGTTCAACAAGAACCATGATTATGGTGAAGCTTGGAGAATGATGAGAGTATCTAGTATCACTGATATTATTCTTATGAAATTACTTCGAGTGAAACAAATTGAAGGAAACGAAGGGAAAACTATTGTGTCTGAAGGAGTAGATGCTAATTATCAGGATATGATTAACTATTCGATATTTGCCTTGATTCTATCAGGTTTTGTATCAGAATAAATCCTATCTTTAGAAGACTTTTTTATTTAACGACTTTTTAGAACGACGAACAGCAACCTACTCAATAATAGACGAATGAGAGTTTTACAGAGAATTTTTGCCATACTTGTGGGATTAGTATTCATGGTGTCTGGATTTGTGAAAATCGACGACCCTATGGGTACTGCAATAAAATTTGAAGAATATTTCCATGTATTTGCAGATGATATGGCCGGAACAATAGGCTTTATGGAAGTGTTTTTCAATGAAATGGCACATTGGTCTTTGATATTGTCAGTACTTTTCTCGTCATTTGAATTTATCTTAGGTGTTGCTCTAGTTGTAAATTATAAACCTAGATTAATGCAGAAGGCTACATTAGCACTTTTAGTATTTTTCGGGTTCTTAACTTTTTATTCTGCATACTTTGATAAAGTAACAGATTGTGGATGCTTTGGAGATGCTATCAAATTCTCTCCTTGGGGATCTTTCACCAAAGACATCATTTTATTGGTGTTGCTTTTAGTGGCAATGGTCCTGACACCAAAAAAGAAAGCCTCTCAATTTGGAACTTATGGAGGAGATAGAAATTATACAAAAGATAAATCAAACCCAATGCAAGTATTAATGGTATGGTTGTCTATTTTCTTCTCTTTTGGTCTATGTTATTATGCTTTGGAACACTTACCTCCAATAGACTTCAGGCCATATCAGATAGGTGCAAATATTGAAGAAATGATGAAACCTCAGGCTCCATGTGTCAATGTTTATTACATGGAAAAAGATGGAGAGGAGAAGGTTTTTGAAACATATCCAACAGATCCTGCATGGAAATTTAAGAGGATGGAAATCTTAAATGAAGATGAGTGCAAACCACTTATTCCGGATTATTATATTTCCAATGAAAATGGAGATGATCTGACAGAAATCACAACAACAGGAACAAAGTTGTTGATAATTGTACAGAATGTATCTAAAATTAATTTTGAGGTGATGGAACCTATCAACAATTTAATTGCAGATGTTTCTATGAAAGACGTAAAAGCAGTTACGATAACAAGTGATGCTTCAGATTTTGAGAAATTCAGACATGATGTACAACTTGCTACTCCTTATTATTATGCAGATGCAACTGTCCTTAAAGCTATGATCCGTTCTAACCCAGGGGTGATCTTAGTAAAAGATGGTACAATTTTAGGAAAATGGCATTATAATGATACTCCAACTGTGGAGGAATTAACTACTCTTATTGATTAATATCTGTGCTTCAATTTATAATAAATAGATTCTTATACGGATTATTGGTAATCTGGGGTGTGATCACAGTAGTGTTCATGCTTTTTCATGCCCTTCCTGGCGATCCTGTAGACCTTATGTCCGGGCAGCATGCTGATTTAGAGACAAGAGAGCTTATCCGTCATGAATTAGGACTAGATAAACCGTTGATCGTTCAATATGGTAGATACTTAAGTGATTTATCCATTATTTCAATTGAAGAAAACACAGAAAAAGCCGCTAAAAAATATCATTACTTCAAAGTGATTGGAGGAGAAAACTATTGCTTAGTTTTTAAGCCACCCTATCTTAGGAAGTCGTTTCAAACGAATAAGAGGGTGGATGATATTCTTCTTGAAAGCCTCCCTGGTACATTTTGGCTGTCGTTGGCTGCAATCTTAATTGCTTCTATATTGGGTGTGTTTTTAGGAGTGGTGGCAGCATTAAACTATGGACAGAAAATAGACCATTTTATTATTAGTGGTTCTGTAGTATTTATATCCATGCCGTCTTTTGTATTAGCTATTCTAATGGCAATGATATTCGGTTATTACTTATCTGATATCACTCATTTGAGTATGACAGGATCATTATGGGTAAATGACCCTATTTATGGACGACAACTTCATCTGGAGAATATTATTTTACCTGCCATTACACTCGCTACAAGACCTTTAGCAATCATTGTACAACTGACAAGAAGTTCTATGCTAGATGTGATGTCTCAGGATTATGTGAGAACAGCAAAAGCTAAAGGAGCTGGGTTTGTAAGAGTCGTAACTGTACATACATTAAGAAATGCCTTAAATCCTGTAATCACAGCAGTTTCAGGTTGGCTAGCGACGATGTTAGCAGGTGCATTTTTTATTGAATATATTTTCAAGTGGAAAGGATTAGGTTTTAAAACGATTCAGGCGGTAGAGTATTTAGATCTTCCAGTAGTAATGGGATCTACAATATTTATCGCATTTGGTTTTGTTGTTGTTAATATCTTCGTGGATATTTTGTATGCTGTCCTAGATCCTAAAATTAGACTGACTTAGAAAAGTTATTATGCGTATTTATTTGGTAGGTATGCCAGGAAGTGGGAAATCTACATTAGCAAAAGAATTATCAGAACTCATATCTCTACCATTTTATGATATGGATTCTGAAATTGAAATAAGAGAAGAAGCTCCAATACCAACAATTTTTGAATTGAATGGTGAGGACTACTTTAGAAAAGTAGAACAAAAGGTCGTTCAGGAATTTAAACCGGATAATTCGATTATAGCAACGGGAGGAGGAGCACCTTGTTTTTTCAATAATATGGAAGTGCTAAATCGATTAGGAACTACTGTGTTTGTAGATATAGCACCATTAGAGCTGACAGAGAGAGTTTGGGAACAACATGGTTCAAGACCATTACTCGCTCAAGAATCTAAAGAAGAGATATTTCAAGCAATACAGGCTAAAAGGGAACAACGACTACCGTTTTATAATAAAGCTCAGATAATTATTAATGGAGGAGTTAAAACACCAAAAGAATTAGCAGAAGAGATTAAAGAAGCTTTATATTAAGAAAAAAGGCCTTCGTAGGATTTTAAATCTACGAAGGCCTTTTATTTATTTTACCTTTTTGAGCTTTTCTTTTAGTCCTTTATATCGAACAAGATCAACATTAACGGCTCCTACAATAAGTTCGGCCTGAATTTTTAATGGGATACGATTTACATCGTTAGATACCCAAAATTTAATAGGGTGAGTTCCAGAAAAAAGGTCATTCTCTGGCATAATTGGTGACATCACAAAGGAATCAATTCTTCCGAATTTTGTATAACACTTTTCCCTACCTAAATAAACAATGTCGAAATCATAAGCCTTATTTTCCCAGAAAGCATTCATTTTGATGGTATCTCCTTCACTCATTTTCTCATAATCAAGAGTTCTCAAGTAATAATATCCTGAAATAATATCATGAGTATTAGGCTTCATCTCAAAATGTTCATTTTTGATGTCTTCAGGTTTATCCTTCTTATACCAATGAGATTCAACTTTTCCGTTTTCTTGATCGAAATCTAATTTTTCAACTAGTGTATATCCACCTTCAACAATATCTCTGTTAAACTGAGCAGGAAATCTAGTATCTGTGCTAAAGTAACTTTGCCATAGGTCTCTTATTTTCATTGTCATACCGAAAATACCGATACTTCTACCTGTAACATCTACTTTATAACATTCCTGGTCGTTTACATTTTTTGTGTGTTTGTCTAGTTTTACAACAGCTTCACCTGCTTCAAACATAGCATAACCTGCAATATATGTTAGCATTTCTCCTTTTTGAAATTCGATGTTTTCTAAAACAGGAGGGTTTTCTAATTTTTTATTTTGAGTAGTATCAGAAGGGTTTTCAAATGAATTGAACCCAAAAAGGCCCATTCCAATAAAAATTGAAGCACAAGTTAATTTTATATTTTTTTTATTGAGTCTCATGGATTACTATGAATTACTTAATAATTAATTTCAATATTAGCCATTATTTTGGAATAAGGTGAAACCTATTGAAAAAATTAGATTTCAGTACTAGGACCAATTTCAATGAAGCTATTAGATTTGCGTGATTAACATTTAAAAAATTGATAAAAATGATAGACACTCACGCTCATATATATTCAGACAAATTTAAAGAAGATATCGACAATGTTTTAGCTTCAGCATTTGATAATGGACTGAAACATATATTAATGCCAAATATCGACCATACCTCTATAGACGGAATGTTGGCTTTGGAGGATAAATATTCTTCACAATGTTTGTCAATGATGGGTCTACATCCTTGCCATGTTGATAAAAATTTTGAAAAAGAATTATATATCGTTGAAGATTGGTTGAATAAGAGAAAGTTTGTTGCTGTTGGAGAAATGGGTCTAGACTTGTATTGGGATAAGACTTTTAAAGAACAACAAATTGAAGCTTTTAAGATTCAGGCAGAATTGGCAAAGAAACACCAACTACCTCTAGTTATTCATGCTAGAGACGCAATGACAGAAACGATAGAGTTATTAGAAGAATTAGCCTGTGATGAACTTTTTGGAGTCTTGCATTGCTTCACTGGTACTCTTGAGGAAGCGAACAGAATTATTGATGTAAACTTCAAACTTGGAATTGGTGGTGTTGTCACTTTTAAAAATGGAGGTCTGGATAAAGTAGTGCCACATGTGGATTTGAAACATATGGTATTAGAGACAGACAGCCCTTACTTAGCACCTAAACCATTTAGAGGGAAAAGAAACCAACCTTTGTATACTACTTATGTATGTGATAGGGTTGCTGACTTATTAGGCATAAGCGGAGCAGAAGTAGAAGAAGCTACTGACCGCAATGCATATGATTTATTTGACATAGAAAACTACCTTTCAAAATAATCCAGAAATGTCAACAAGAACTTACTTTAAAACTGTAAATATCAATTCTACAGGTCCTAACACTTCCGATACATCGATTCTTTTGATTTATACAGGAGGAACAATTGGTATGGATAGACACCCAGAAACAGGTAGTCTAATACCATTTGATTTCGAAAAAATTATTGATGCTGTTCCTGAGTTAAGAGCATTTGATTTTGAATTAACGGTCATTTCATTAGACCCATTAATTGATTCGTCAGATGTTACCTCACAGCATTGGGTACAGTTAGGAACTATTATAGAAGAGTTTTACGAAGACTTTGATGGCTTTGTAATTCTTCATGGTACAGATACTATGGCCTATACTGCTTCGGCATTAAGTTTTATGTTAGATGGAGTACATAAGCCTATCATACTTACAGGTTCTCAGTTACCGATTGGAGAGAAGAGGACAGATGCTAGAGAAAACTTAATGTCAGCTTTAGAAATAGCATCCGAGCGTCATGAATCGGGTGAGATGTTGGTTCAGGAGGTATGTATTTGTTTTAACAGTAAGTTATTAAGAGGTAACCGTTCTAAAAAGTCACAGAATTTTAATTTTACGGCATTCCGTTCCTATAATTATCCATCCTTAGCGGAAGCAGGAATTTTTATAGAATACAAACGAGACATGTTTTGGAAAGATCCGATCAATGGTCCGGTAAGGTCTATGAAAGAGATCAATGCCAATGTAATGTTATTGAAGATATTCCCTGGTATGCATAAAGAGATGATAGCTCATATGCTAAAACAACCTCAATTACAGGGAGTCATTCTAGAATCATATGGATCAGGAAACATTCCATCGTCTGGTTGGTTTATAGAGTTGATTGAAGAAATTGTAAAGAAAGGGGTTATTGTTGTCAATATTTCTCAGTGTACAGGTGGAACTGTAATGCAGGGACATTACGCTACAAGTGCCAAGCTGAATAAGATCGGTGTTTTGAGTGGGAAGGATATGACCACTGAAGCAGCCTTAACAAAGTTAATGTGTCTGTTAACAAAGTATAAAGATTCAGAAAGGGTTAAAGAGTTGATAGGCATACCTTTAAAAGGAGAATTGACACTATAAATTAACTAACTATAACATTTATTAGGTTTATTAGTGTCTTTTCAGCGTTTATAATTGAATAGGTCACTTGTATATCAATTTAATTATATTTTTCTTTGCGAGTCAGTAGTCGTTAAAAACTATCAAAAAAGATACTAATTCAAGTTTTAGTATTAACTTGCTCAACGATTACGGATGATAGTCAAACAAATTTATTATTACAGTATCGGTGAGTGGTTTGTTTTTATTTGACAAACTGCGATCTGAACGTTAGAGAGTTATGAAAAGAGTATTCGCGTTATTGATGTTTTTCTGTGCATTGACTTTAGGTATCGCACAGTCTTATGCGCAAGATGAAACAACTGAAGAAGCTACTACAGAACAAGTAGCTGAAGAGACAACATCTGCAGCAGTTACTGAAATTTCAGGTGACGAAGTAGCACAAGTTGAAGAATTATCTTTCACTCAAGCAGTGAAACAAAAATTCATCGAAGGTGGTTGGGAATTCATGGGAGCTGTATTGCTTACATTAATCCTTGGTTTAGCAATCGCTATCGAGCGTGTGATTACATTATCACTTTCAACTACAAACACTAAAAAATTATTAGTTAAAGTTGAAGAGGCTTTATCTAATGGTGGTGTTGAATCAGCTTTAGAAGTAACTAAAGCTACTCGTGGTCCAGTTGCTTCAATCTTCACGCAAGGTTTAATGAGAGCTTCTGAAGGTATCGAAATGGTTGAGAAATCAGTTGTTGCGTACGGTTCAGTAGAAATGGGTAAATTAGAAAGAGGTTTGCCTTGGATCTCATTATTTATCGCTATGGCACCAATGTTAGGTTTCATGGGTACGGTAATCGGTATGATCGGTGCATTCGACGCAATCGAAGCAGCTGGTGATATCTCTCCTTCGCTTGTAGCAGGTGGTATTAAAGTAGCCCTACTTACTACAGTAGCTGGTCTAATCGTAGGTGTAATTCTTCAAGTATTCTACAACTACTGTGTATCAACTATCGACGGTATCGTATTAGAAATGGAAGATGCTTCAGTTTCTTTAATCGATATCTTAGTGAAACACAAATTGTCTGCTAACTAGTAGACCCCTATTTACAAAAAGTAAATAGTAGATTGTAGAACTTAGAAATTTATTACGATTATGAACGGTGAAGCTATATTTACAGAATATTTGCTACCATTCACAGGTATATTGATCATTATTGCACTAGTTGCTACGGTAGTTGGTTTCTTAATGTCAATTGCTACTGATCCAAAATCAGCAATCACTGTATTAGGTACAGTTGCTGGGTTAGCAATTTTATTCTTTATTGGTTATTCAATGGCTGATAGTTCTGTTACAGCAAGAGAATTAAACGAGTTCGGAGTGAACGAAGATCTATCACAAAAAATTGGTGGTATCTTAAACATGACGTACTACTTATTCGGAATCTCAATCGTTGCGATTGTGATTGACGCTGTACAAAGAATCATTAAATCTATTGGATAGTTATGTTAAAGAAGAAGAAAAAAGAAACACCAGAAATTAATGGTGGAGCAATGGCGGATATCGCCTTCCTTTTGCTTATCTTCTTCTTGGTGGCAACAACAATTGCATCTGATAAAGGTGTGACAGTAATGTTACCTCCAAAGGCGGAGGATGTAGACGTAAAGGTAAAAACTCGTAACGTATTCAACATTCTTGTGAACTCACAAGATATGATGCTTGCACAGGAAGAACAAGTTGATCTTCCTAGGTTAAGAGAAATGGTTAAAGAGTTTGTTCTTAACAATGGTAAGAACAAAGATATGTCTGAATCACCGCAAAAGGCTATTATTTCATTAAAGACTGACCGTGGTACAACTTATGAGATGTACATCGGTGTAATTGATGAATTAAAGTATGCTTACGCAGAAATGCGTGCTTTATACTTGAAAATGCCTTTAGAAGATTATCAAGCATTAGATAAAGATAATCCTGCTCATAAAGAAAAGCTTCAAGATGCTAAAAAGGCAATCCCTTACAAAGTATCTGATGCGGAGCCTTCTGAGATAAAATAATTTGTAATCATCAAACGTCACCAATTTAGGTGGCGTTTGTACAAATACTTTGCAAATGGCAACGTTTAAGAAAAAAACAAAAACGAAGCAGGATATTCCTACTTCTGCCTTGCCAGATATCATCTTCATGCTATTGTTCTTCTTTATGATTTCGACGACTTTCCGTGAGTCTGAGTTATTAGTAAAGAACTCTTTGCCACAAGCATCTGAGTTAACAAAGCTTGAAAAGAAATCGCTAGTATCTTATATCTATATCGGTGAGCCTCAAGATTCGAAGAAATTCGGTTCTGAAGCACGTATTCAAGTTAACGATGTATTGATCGACGCTGATCAAATCGTTCAACATGTAATCACTGAGAAAGATAAGCTAGGTGAGGACGGTGATAAAATCACTATGTCACTTAAAATTGACAGAGAAGCAAAAATGGGTGTAATTTCAGACGTACGTCAGAAACTTAGAGATGCTAACGCTCTTAAAGTGAACTACGCTGCGAACAAGAGATTACGTTTCGAATAAGCAGATTCTGTTAAACATAAAAAGGTCAAGTCTAAATATAGGCTTGACCTTTTTTATTTTATATTCAAGTATGAAAGGTGTAATAATATTAGGCAGTGCCAATAGTAAAGGAAATACATACACATTACTGAAGACCATCAATAAGGACCTTAATTTTGATGTCGTTGATTTAAATGATTATAATATCCAGCCGTTTGATTACGAGTTTAAGAATCGAGAGGACGATTTTTATAACTTGATTTCAAAAATGATAGAGTATGACATTATAGTACTGGCAACTCCTGTGTATTGGTATACTATGAGTGGTATTTTAAAGATGTTTTTAGATCGTTTTTCTGACTGTTTAATGATCTATAAAGAAATAGGCCGTCAATTGAGGGGGAAATCGCTTTCAGTAATTAGTACAGGAAGTGACAATGTATTGAAAGAAGGGTTTTATATGCCTTTTGAAGAAACTGCTAAATATTTAGGTATGAGTTGGAAGGATGGAATTTACTTCTCATCTGACGAACTAAGTCAACTGGATAGCCATCATTCTAGAATACATTTGTATTGTGAAGCAATAAAAAAGGGTAACCAATAAATGATTACCCTCTAATATTATTTCTTGATATTTTACTCTTTGACCATTACTAAAGGTGCTACTCCGTTAACAACTAAGTTTGATGTAGTCTTTATTCCTTTAGAGTTAGCATTATTGCCATCAGCTAAGATCTTCCATTTTCCTTTTGTAAAAAACTTCGAGACATTTTTACTGCTTTTATTTGCATTATAAACGACTGCGATTTCCTTTGCGGAATCACCATTCGCATTACCAGAGATAGTATACGCAACTAATAAAGGATCTTTTGTATCAATAAATTTCAAATGTTTTTGAATCATTTCTGTAGAAGGCATTCTGAAAGCAGGGTGAGCTTTTCTGATCTCAATAAGTCCTTGATAGTACTCAAAAACATCTTTATGTTGAAATTTCCAGTTGTAATCTAATTTATTAAGAGCATCTGGCTTATTGTAAGAATTGTGTTCTCCTCCTTTTGTTCTCATCATTTCGGCTCCAGAATGAATAAACGGAATACCTTGTGATGTTAAAATAACAGTAGAAGTTAAACGATGCATTCTTTCTAGATCTTTCTCTGTAGCTTTTGGTTGAGATACTTTAAGCTTATCATATAAAGTATGATTATCATGACAAGAAACATATGTAACAGTTTGGGTTGGTTGTGGAGCCCATGCAGACTTGGAGTAATTTACTTTTGAGTAGTCTACTTGAGGATGTTGTGTAGAGGCTACAACACCGAACTTTATTGCCTCAACTAACTCTTTGTTTCCTTGTACAAAACCAATTTCATCATCATAAAAGACACTACCTTTTAATGCATCTCTGATATCATCTGAAAATGCAGCAACGCCATTCATTTTTGGAGTATTTGCTTTTAATGCTCTTTTGTCTTCTGGAAGTGGTGAATCTCCAGCATTCCAACCTTCGCCATAAATGATTATAGAAGGATCAACCTCGTCATGTAACCTTTTAGCTAACGCTGTCATCGTTTCTGTATCATGGATTCCCATTAAATCAAAACGGAACCCATCAAGGTGATATTCTTCGGCCCAATACAATACTGATTCAATCATGTATTTTCTCATCATTGCTCTTTCTGATGCAGTTTCATTACCACATGCAGAGGCATTTGAATACCCCCCTTCAGCATTTTGTCTATAGTAATATCCTGGAACTTCTAAAGAGAAGTTAGATTCATCACCTTGTGATGTGTGATTGTACACGACATCAAGTACTACTCTTATTCCTTTTTTATGGAAAGCTTGAACCATTTCCTTGAACTCCTTAATTCTAACAGCTCCATCATGTGGATTAGTAGAGTAAGAGCCTTCTGGAACATTATAGTTCTGAGGATCATACCCCCAGTTGTATTGTGGTTGATCCAATTTTGTTTCATCAACGGTTTTATAATCAAATGAAGGAAGTAAGTGAACATGAGTAACACCTAACTCTTCAATATGATCAATACCTGTTTTTAAGCCTTTATCACTAACGGTACCTGTTTCAGTAAGACCTTTGAACTTTCCTTTATTAGTAACACCTGAGTTTTCTGCAATTGTAATATCTCTTACATGGATTTCATATAAGATGGCATCCGTTAAGTTTTTTAATGGAGGTCTTTTGTCTTTGTCCCATCCTGTAGGATTAGTTGAGGCTAAATCAACAATTTGTCCTCTCATACCATTTGCACCAGTTGCTACAGTGTAAATGCCAGGTGTTTCATCAAATTCTTTACCACCGATTCTAACTTGATAGGTATAATATTTACCTAATAGATCTTCGTTGATTGAAATACTCCAAGTTCCTTTTTCAGTCGCTTCCATGTCAACTGTTTTGAATGGAGTTCCACCTAAGTCTTGATCATACAGTTTAAGCGTAACGGTAGAAGCGGTAGGTGACCACATCTTAAATGAAGTTTTCCCTTTTGTGTAGTCTACTCCAAGTTGACCATCAAATGCTGGATAATTGTTGTAAGATGAGGTATCAAAATCGTTGTGTCCATCCATATTTTTTTGTTGACATGCATTAAAAGCAAGTGTTCCTAAAGCAATGGTAAGGAACCAAAATCTAAAGTTCTTCATTTTCATATTTAGTACTGTGGATAATGAAATTGATGTATCAATATCTGAAAATCAGTAAATAAACTGAAAATAACAATGACCTATATTCGAATTATATTCTGCATACGGTTGCATAACTTATTTTAATTAAAGATTCAGCTTTATCCTCCTCAATTTTATTGATCTTGAGAAAATCTCAAGGTGTGATTGAGTACTTATTTTAGTCTCTAAAAAATGGCTTATAAAACTAAGTTTTTGATATGATGATAAGATCTATACTTAAGATTTTGTTGAATGATGTGAAAGAACAAAGTGTTCAAAATTTAACATCGAATATAGAGGTGTTCAAAATTTAACACTCTGTATTTTAAATTTTTCATTACAAAATTAAATTCATTAAAAAAGTACTAATAAAAGGCTGATTTGCTTGAATTTATCATTTTAAAATATCTACTTTGAATCATCGGAAAACAAAAATGAGTACACTTAATACATATATCGCCAATAAACATTTGGTACATACGAGCTTTAAAATTGTATGTAGTAATGAGTGTATATCTCCCCATTTTTATCGACGTAAAAAGCGATGTTCTCTCTGGTAATTCACTTCTAATTGATAGTATTTTACCAAGTTTTTTTCTTAAGTACAGACGTCAATAAAAAATAAACCACTATTTTCATTAATACCCCGATTTCGGGAACGAAAATGACAATTAAGAATACCATTCAAGAAATGAAACATATATCAACCTTCACTATAGTTGAGGCAAATATTGATGTGCATAAGGACTATGCTAAAGATATATGTGCTCAGATAGAGGAGTCGGCAAAAGCGAGAGGAACAGGTATTGCCAAAAGAAGCGTAGATTATATTGAAAATAAATTTATGGAGGGAAAAGGCATTATCGCTATTGCTGATGATGGAACTTTTGCCGGATTTTGTTATATTGAATCTTGGGGACACAACAAATATGTTGCTAATTCGGGTCTAATTGTAAATCCTCAATTCAGAGGAACAGGATTAGCAAAAGCAATTAAGAAGAAAGCTTTCCAACTTTCAAGAAAAAAATATCCATCTGCGAAATTATTTGGTCTGACTACCTCATTGCCTGTGATGCGAATTAATAGTGAATTAGGGTATAGACCTGTTACATTTTCTGAATTAACAGATGATGAGCAATTCTGGAAAGGATGTCAAAGTTGTGTCAACTATGATATTCTTCAACGTACAGAACGTAAACACTGTCTTTGTACAGGGATGATTTTTGATCCCAACGATCCAAGATACAAATCGACAGTAGAAGAAATAAACTAAAGAAATAAACAATAAAAGATTAAGAAGAGATGAGTAAGAAAGTGGTCTTAGCCTTCAGTGGTGGATTAGATACAACATATTGTGTGAAATATCTTTCAGAGGAGAGAGGGCTAGAGGTGCATACCGCTATCGTTCAAACAGGAGGTTTTTCTGATGATGAATTAAAAGAGATTGAGGAAAAAGCATACACTTTAGGTGTAAAGTCTCATATCACTTTAGATCAGACAGAAACTTTCTATGATCAATGTGTAAAATATTTAGTATTCGGTAACGCTTTACGTTACAATACATATCCTTTATCTGTAAGTGCAGAACGTGTATTCCAGGCATTAGCTATTGCTGAATATGCAAAGAGCATTGGTGCTGATAGTATCGCTCACGGTTCTACAGGTGCAGGTAATGACCAAATTCGTTTCGATATGGCATTTAAAATTATTTGCCCAGAAGCGGAAATTATTACACCAATTAGAGATAATCAATTATCTAGACAAGATGAGATTGATTTCTTAATTTCTAAAGGTGTAGATGGTGATTGGGCAAAATCAATGTACTCAATTAACCAAGGATTATGGGGTACTTCAGTAGGAGGTAAAGAAACTTTAGGTTCTCGTTATACACTTCCAGAAGAAGCTTATCCAACACAAGTGACGGAAACTATTCCTAAGAAAATCAGCCTTACTTTTGAAAAAGGTGAGTTAGTTGGTATCGATGGAAAAATATATGACAAACCAGTACATGCTATCCAAGAGTTGAACAAAATTGCTTCTCCTTTTGGTATTGGTAGAGATATCCATGTTGGTGATACGATTATTGGTATTAAAGGTAGAGTTGGTTTTGAAGCAGCTGCTCCTGTACTAACAATTAAAGCACACCACCTGTTAGAAAAGCATACGCTAACGAAATGGCAATTGTACTGGAAAGAGCAACTAGGTAACTACTACGGTATGTTGACTCATGAAGGACAATGGATTGATCCTGTGATGCGTAATATCGAGAAGTTCTTAGCAGATACTCAAGACCATGTATCAGGAGAAGTGTTTGTAACATTATATCCATACCGTTTTGAATTAGAAGGTATTGAGTCGAAATATGACTTGATGAATGACAAATTCGGAGCTTATGGTGAAATGAACAATGCTTGGACTGGTGAAGACGCTCGTGGTTTTGCGACAATCTTAGCAAATCAAAACATGATCTTCGGTAAAGTGAAAGAAGCTGCTGAAGAGACTGTTACTGAATAAAAGATTTTTAGGTTTTTAAACCTGATAACTTGAATTGGTATAACTACTAAGGGTGCAGATTACTTCTGCATCCTTTTTTACAGAAAAAAAACGAAACAAACTTACAATAACTAAAGATAAAGATCATGAAAATTGGAATCATTGGCGGTGCCGGTATGACTGGTGGAGAGCTATTAAGAGTCGTATTAAATCATCCTGAAATTGAAATTGCATACGTACATAGCCGCTCACAAGTAGGCAAACCATTATATGCTGTTCATAAAGATCTTTTTGGTGAAACTGATATTGTATTTACTGGAGAAATAGCAGACGCTGACGTTGTGTTCTTATGTTTAGGTCATGGTGAGTCTGTAAAGTTTTTAGAAGATAATACATTCGATCCTTCTACTGTAATTATAGATCTTAGTCAAGACTTTAGATTAGGTGAAGGCATCGTAGAAAATAGATCAATGAAGTTAGGTGATAGAGAATTTATCTACGGTCTTCCTGAACTTCAAAAAGAAGCAATAAAGTCTGCAAAAAATATCGCAAATCCGGGTTGTTTTGCAACAGCTATACAGATTGCTTTATTACCACTTGCAGCATCTCAAAAATTAAATGATGAAGTACACATTAGTGCAATCACAGGTTCTACAGGAGCGGGTGTAAAGCTAATGGCAAGTACAGCTTTTACATGGAGAACAAGCAATATCTCACATTATAAAGCATTCCAACATCAACATTTATTAGAGATCGGACAAAGCTTGAATCAATTGCAAGATGGATTCAATCATAAAATCAACTTTATTCCTTACAGAGGAAACTTTACGAGAGGAATTTTAGCTTCTTGTTATTTAAAGTCTGATTTGTCTCAAGAAGAAGCTGTAAAATTATTCAAAGATTATTATGCTGATGCTGCATTCACACATGTATTAGACGGTCCGTTAGACTTGAAACAAGTAGTGAATACCAACAGAGGTTTCATCAGTATCGAAAAGCATGATGATACTTTATTAGTGACGTCTGCAATTGATAATTTATTAAAAGGTGCAGTTGGTCAAGCAGTTCAGAATATGAACTTAATCTTTGGTTTAGATGAGAAAACAGGTCTAAACCTTAAACCAATGGCATTTTAATTTTCACCTTAAGAACAGAATAAAATGGCAAATTTATTTGATGTATATCCATTATTTAACATCGAGCCAGTTAAAGGTGAAGATGTTTGGATTTATGATAAAAACGATGAGAAATACCTAGATCTTTATGGCGGACATGCTGTAATTTCAATTGGACATACTCATCCTCACTATAAAGAAAAATTATCGAATCAGTTAGAAAACTTAGTATTCTATTCTAACTCTATTCAGAACCCTCTTCAAAAAGAATTGGCTGAAAAGTTAGGGGAAGCAAGTTGCTATACAGATTGGAACTTATTCTTATGTAATTCTGGAGCTGAAGCAAACGAAAATGCTTTTAAATTGGCTTCATTCTACAATAAGAAGACGAAAATTATCTCTTTTTCTAAAGGCTTTCATGGTAGAACATCATTGGCTGTAGCGACAACAGATAATAAAAATATTGTTGCTCCTGTTAACGCTGTACATGATACTTTGATCCTTCCTTTTAATGATGTTGAAGCATTGAAAAAAGCTTTTTCAGAGCATGAAATCTGTGCTGTTATCATTGAAGGAATCCAAGGTATTGGAGGTATCTATGAACCAACGGAAGAATTTATGAAAACGATCCGTTCATTGTGTGATGAGCAGAATGCAGTATTTATTGCTGATGAAATTCAATCAGGCTATGGACGTAGTGGTAAATTCTTTGCCCACCAATGGTACAATGTTGTTCCTGATGTGGTTACAATGGCCAAAGGTATGGGTAATGGCTTCCCAATTGGAGGTATTTTCATTGCCCCGAAATTCGAAGCTCACTATGGTATGTTGGGGACTACATTTGGTGGTAACCATTTAGCATGTGCAGCAGGTATTGCGGTATTGGATGTTTTAAAAAATGAAAACTTAATACCTCAATCCGTAGAAGTAGGAGAATGGTTGGTAAATCAACTGAAAGATAATCCTGCTATTAAGGAAATTAGAGGAAAAGGCTTGATGTTAGGTATTGAGCTAAATGAAGAAGTTGCCCCAATTCGTAAGAAGATCTTATTAGAGCATAAAATCTTTACAGGAGCTTCGTCAAACAAAAATACTATTCGTTTACTTCCTCCTTTAACTTTAACAAAAGAACAAGCTCAACTATTCGTTGATGCATTCGAGGCAGTAACAAAAGAATTGGCATAAAGAGACTTAAAGGTCTATTAGAAAATATAAAATCATGGAGAAATTTTTATCTGTAAACGATGTTCCAAATTTAGATGAACTCGTTAAAAGTGCATTAGAGATAAAAGCCAATCCTGTAGCTTACAGTGAAGTTGGTAAACATAAAATGTTGGGACTGATCTTTTTCAACCCAAGTTTAAGAACTAGACTTAGTACTCAACGCGCTGCTCGTCATTTAGGTATGGACGTGATGGTGATGAATATTGATAAAGAAGGTTGGAAAATTGAAACTCAAGATGGAGTAATCATGGATGGCGATAAAGCAGAGCATTTAAAAGATGCTGCAGCAGTAATTAGCCAATACTGTGATATCATTGGGGTAAGATCTTTTCCAAACTTAAATAGTAAAGAGGAAGACTATGCAGATGCAGTAATGAAAGACTTTGTGAAGTTCTCTCATTCTCCAATTGTAAGTTTAGAGTCTGCAACAAGGCATCCTTTACAATCTCTTGCTGATTTGGTGACAATTAGAGAGAATTCTAGTAAGCCAAAAAAGAAAGTAGTTTTAACTTGGGCACCACATCCAAGAGCTTTACCTCAAGCGGTACCAAATTCATTTGCTGAATGGATGAATGCTGCAGATGATGTTGAATTGGTAATCACAGCTCCAGAAGGATATGAATTAGATCCTGAATTTGCAGGTGATGCTACATTTACAACAAATCAAGATGAGGCGTTAAAAGATGCTGATTTTGTTTATGCTAAAAACTGGTCATCAACAAAAGAGTATGGTAAGGTAGTATGTACTGACAAATCTTGGGAAGTGACAGCAGAAAAAATGGCACTAACTAACGATGGTAAGTTTATGCACTGTTTGCCGATCCGTCGTAACGTTGTAGCTAGCGATGAAGTTTTGGATAGTGATAATTCATTAATCATTGCAGAAGCAAATAATAGAACTTTTGCCGCTGCAGCAGTTCTAAGAGCTATTTTAGAAAAAGATCAATAGATAAATAGCAAGGTCTGGAGTATTTTTATTCCAGACCTTGCTATTGTTATTATAAACAACAAACAAAGAATGAAAGTATCAGTAATTAAGGTAGGAGGAAATGTTATTAATGATGAACAAGCATTATCTTCTTTCTTAGAGCAGTTTTCAAATTTAGAAGGTGCGAAAGTTTTAGTACATGGCGGAGGTAAACTAGCTACAGCTATGGCTCAGCGTTTAGGGATCGAACCAAAAATGGTCGATGGCCGACGTATCACTGATGCAGATACTTTAGAAGTTGTTACTATGGTATATGGTGGTTTGGTTAACAAAAGAATTGTTGCTCAACTACAAGCTAAAGGAACCAACGCAATTGGATTAACAGGTGCTGATGGAAATATTATCGAAGCAGATAAGCGTACAGGCTGGGAAATTGATTTTGGTTTCGTAGGTGATGTTCGCAAGGCTAATGCAGCCCCAATTGCTAACTTATTGACACAAGGGATCACACCTGTAATTGCACCTTTAACACATGATGGAAAAGGACAATTATTAAATACTAATGCCGATACAATGGCACAAGCAGTAGCGGTGGCACTTGGTCAAGAAGGACATGAAGTTTCTTTAAGATACTGTTTTGAAAAGGCAGGAGTACTTTTAGATGTTAATGATGATGCATCATTAGTACCTGTACTTGATCCAAAAAAGTTTGAAGAGTTTAAAGCGGAAGGTATCGTAGCTGATGGTATGTTACCGAAGCTTAAAAACGCATTTGACGCTATTGAGGCATCTGTAACAGAAGTGTGGTTAGGAAAAGTAGAAGGGTTACTTGCTAATGATCCAATAGGCACAAAAATAATCGGCTAAATCACTAAGTCGTTTTATTTAACTTCATAAATTTAAGATGCATGTTGACCATTTGGAAAGCATGCATTTTCTTTAATTAATTGATTGTATTATTTTCGGTGAGGAGAAAAAAGATATCTTTACCGTGATTGTATAATACCAATACCAAATATGAAACATCAAGAACTTACTGAGAAAGCCATTGCATTATTAAAACAAATGATAGCTACTGAATCATTATCAAAAGATGAAGATGATGTCGCAGAAGTTGTTGCTAGGTTTTTCGTTGAAAATGAAGTAGAAGTTCATCAATATAAAAATAACCTTTGGGCACAAAATGTACATTTTGATCCAGCAAAGGAAACCATCTTATTGAATTCACACATTGATACAGTTAAGCCCAATAAAGATTGGACATTAGATCCATTTAATCCTATCGTAAAAGAGGGGAAATTATATGGATTAGGTAGCAATGATGCTGGTGGATGCTTAGTAAGTTTAATAGCTACATTCCTTTACTTTTATAAAAAGGAAAACTTGCCATTTAACTTAGTGATTTGTGCTTCTGCCGAAGAGGAGATTTCAGGAAGAGACGGAATTGCAGACGTTTGGGATCAATTACCTAACATCGATTTTGCAATTGTTGGTGAGCCTACATTAATGCAAATGGCTGTAGCAGAAAAAGGTTTGATGGTGTTGGATTGTATTGCTCATGGGGAATCAGGGCATGCAGCAAGAAATGAAGGTGTTAATGCATTGTATAAAGCGATCGAGGATATAGAATGGTTTAGAACATTTCATTTTCCAAAGACATCGAGTACATTAGGACCAATTAAAATGTCAGTAACTTGCATTGAGGCAGGAACTCAACATAATGTAGTTCCATCAGAATGTAAGTATGTAGTGGATGTTCGTACTACAGATGCATACTCAAACCTTGAAACATTAGAGATCATCAAGAAATATGTGAAAAGTACAGTAACACCTCGATCAACAAGATTAAACCCATCTGGTGCTCCTATGAACCATCCAGTTATTAAGGCAGGACTTCAGTTACAAAAAGAAACTTATGGTTCGCCAACATTGTCTGACCAGGCGCTAATGCCAATTCCATCATTAAAGATGGGACCGGGTGATTCTGCGAGATCACATACCGCCAATGAGTTTATCTTTGTAGATGAAATCGTAAAAGGTATTGAAGGGTATATAAAAGTACTTGAAGGAGCAAGTATCATTTACAATAACGAATAGTTAGGGTAACTTCGATTAAGGCTCAATTTTTAATAAAAAAAGAATCATTGAAGAGTAGCGATAAACTCTTATAATATAAAATATAGTTATGAAACTTTGGCAAAAATCCACTTACACAGTAAATGAAAAAGTTGATAAGTTTACAGTAGGTAAGGATAGAGAATTAGATATTTTACTAGCACCATATGATGTAAAAGGCTCAATGGCTCATGCAACAATGTTGGCAGAGGTAGGTCTTTTAACAGAAGAAGATAAGAATATGCTTTTAAAAGGTCTTCAAGAGATTTATGAAGAGATTGAAAAAGGTGATTTTGTCATTGAGGATGGTGTAGAAGATGTACATTCTCAAGTAGAGATGTTATTGACACAGCGTTATGGTGATGTAGGGAAAAGGCTACATTCAGGACGTTCAAGAAACGACCAAGTTTTACTAGATTTAAAATTGTATTTAAGAGATGCTATTAAAAATGTAGCAGCAAATACAAAAGATCTTTTTGATACATTAATCAAGAAGTCTGAAGAATTTAAAGATTACTTGATGCCTGGTTATACGCACATGCAAGTGGCTATGCCATCATCATTTGGTCTTTGGTTGGGAGCTTATGCAGAATCATTGGTAGATGATATGGTAATGCTTAAGGCTGCTTACGATATCACTGACAGAAACCCTCTGGGTTCTGCTGCAGGTTACGGTTCATCTTTCCCATTAAATAGAACAAGAACAACTGAGTTGATGGATTTCCAATCAATGGCAGTCAATGTTGTTTACGCACAAATGGGTAGAGGTAAAACGGAATATCACGTAGCCAATGCAATGGCTTCTGTAGCAGCTACAGTTGCAAAATTATCGATGGATGGTTGTATGTATGCCGGTGGTAACTTTGGTTTTATCAAGTTCCCTAATGAGTTTACAACGGGTTCGAGTATTATGCCTCATAAAAAGAACCCAGATGTATTGGAGTTAACTAGAGCAAGATGTAATCAGATTACTTCATTGCCTACCCAAATTATGGCAGTATTGAGTAATCTTCCTGTGGGATACCATAGAGATCTTCAGCAGATTAAAGAAATGTTGTTGCCAGCTTTTGAGATGTTAAACGATTGTCTTGAAATGACCAAGTTAATGTTCGAAAAGATGGAACCAACAAAAGATCTCCTTGAAGCTCCAATTTATGATTACCTATTCTCTGTTGAAGAAGTGAATAAGCTAGTATTACAGGGAATTCCATTCAGAGAGGCATATGTGATTGTTGGTGAAGGTATCGAAAAGGGAGAATACAATCCTGAAAGATCAGTTAATCATAACCATGAAGGTTCTATTGGTAATTTAGGAAACGATATTATCAAAAAACGTATGGAAGCGACATATTCATTTGAGGATTAATCATTTGAATTCCTATTAGAATATATTAGAGGCACTTTTCTTATTGGAAGGTGCCTTTTTTATGAATTTACAAAATCAGCAAATTGAAATAGAAGGATATAAATAGAAAATTATAACAATCATATTTTTTAAGTGAGTTGTTCGCTTAAATAATAGATAATGACTTTAAAAGTTCTTTTTTGATGTGTGTTTGTTGTTATTAAATAAATACCTTTGCGACCCTTTCATCTTTTATCATCAAAACACATTAATCAAATTGAAAAAATATTTACTCTTCCTTTCAATTTCTATTCTTTCTTCTGTAAATGTATTTTCCCAAAAAAGTATGTTCGATGAGGATAGTATTACTAACCTTGATGAAGTCATCATTTCATCGTCTTTTTTAGCAACAAAATATACTCCCGTTGCTTACGAGGATTTATTGGTTGAAGATATCTCTTTCAAAAATATCGGACAGGAACCTTCTTTTCTTCTGTCTGAAAGCCCTTCTATGACCGTTTATTCTGATGCGGGTGGATATCAAGGGTATTCTTATTTTAGATTAAGGGGAATTGATCAAAGTCGAATTAATTTCACCTTGGATGGTGTTCCTTTAAATGAACCTGAAGACCAAGGCTTTTATTTTGCAAATTTTGGAGATTTTCTCAACTCAGTAAGCTCTATGCAGATTCAAAGAGGAGTAGGGACAACTCAAAACGGTACAGCCAGTTATGGTGGTAGTATACAATTTGCTTCCGTCAACTTGTACGATTCTACTTATGCAAAGCTCGAAGGTGGATATGGTTCATTTAATAGTTATAGAATTGCAGGTGAATATAATTCTGGGGTTAAAAATGACAAAGCAATATATGTTAGAGCATCTCATTTAGCTTCTGATAATTATAAATATAATGCTGATAATAATTCTGTTTCAGGTTTTGTTAGTGCTGGTTTGTTTAAAGAAAAGTACGATTTGAGGTTTACGACTTTTGCAGGTAATCAGAAGAATGGTTTGGCTTGGGCAGGTGTATCACAAGAGTTGATCGATGAAGATCCTAGAACCAATGCTAACGTTAATGAAAGAGATAACTTTACACAAACGTTTTCTTCGTTATCAAATAAATGGTCGATTTCAGATCAGTCAACATTGAACACTAGTGTTTTTTATAGCTATGTTGATGGTAATTATGATTACAATTGGCTAGGCTATGATACTAACCCTGATACGCTCGACAACTATGCCTTTACCTCTAATTTTGTTGGGTTTTACTCTAATTATCAATATGAAACTGATCATTTGAAATGGACTACTGGAGTGTTGATGGATTGGTATGCTAGAGATCATGTTGGAACAAATACTTATGACCCGTCTTTATTTTATAAAAATACAGGCTACAAGAATGAAATAAGTGCTTTTACTAAAGCAATGTATCAGTTGGATAATTTCTATTTTTTTGTTGATTTACAATATCGATATGCATCATTTGATTATGAAGGTGATGTATCCTTTGAAAAATTAGAATGGAACTTTTTTAATCCTAAAGGTGGGGTGACATATAAGATTGATTCCTCTTGGGATGTATACTATAACATTGGAAAAACAGGTAGAGAACCCACAAGAAACGATATGTTTGGAGGTTGGGATAACTTGTTGGCAGACTCAACAGGAGCTCCTCAGATTGGAGGAACAGACCCAGAATATGTTGTAGATCAAGAATTTGGAGTTCGAGTATCAAAACAAAATTGGAATGCAAACCTAAATGGTTTCTATATGAGTTTTGATAATGAGTATATACTTGATGGTCAATTAGGGCCCAATGGTTTGCCTTTAACCAGTAATGTAGAAAGTAGTATTCGAACGGGAGTTGAGTTGGAAGTGACTTATCATTTAAACGAGCATTGGAAATTAAAGAATTCGACCTCTTATAATTACTCACAAGTGAAAGACCAAGGGGTGGAATTCAGTCAAATTTTGACACCAAATTGGATTGTAAATCAAGATATTCTGTATATGATTCAGCGCTTTGAAATAGGTGCTACTTTGAGGTATCAGAGTGAATCATATATTGATAATGCAAATGAAAATACTATCGATGGATACTTCTTACTAAATGCCAGAGCGTCATATATTCTCAATGATCATATACAAATTTCAGTTATTGGAAATAATTTAACGAATTCTTTCTATTATAATTATGGGTATGTAGATGTTTGGGATAATAACACAAATAAATACCTTGTAACAGCCCCTATTAATTTCTATGGAAACTTAACTGTTACATTCTAAGTAACTTAGAATATTGAAGCATGTAATGTTAAAAATTGGACATTACATGCTTTTTATTATACTTTTCAATGGTGTAAACAGAACGTTTTATCAAAAAACTGCTAAATTGCAGTACATTATATGTTATAACTATTTTTCTCTAACGATTTTTATCTTAATTTTGCAGCTGTGCATTAGTTTCAAACAGTTCAATCTATTTAAACTTACTTTAACTTAAATTACAATGAAAAAACTAACACTTTTAATGCTGACATGCATCTGTATGTTAGGTAATGTCGCGTATGCCCAAAGTGAAATAAATTTCTCACTAACACCCAAACGATCATCTATCGTAATTGATGTAGATGAAATCTACAGTAAGTCTATCACTTATCACTTGATAGATTCTAACAAAGTAGAGGTAGAGGCAAAAAACCTTACAGAAAAAGGTAAAAAGGTATTAAATTTTAAAGAAGTACCTGAGGGGAATTATGAATTAGAACTTCTATTCGAAAACAAAAAGATTGTAAAACAAATCAGAGTGGCTCCAAACAAAAAGATTTCATTTATATCTAATAAATGGGAGGCTCTAAATGCAGGATTTGTTATTAATATCAGAGGGAAGAAAATGGAAGTAAGAACCAACAATAACCTCGAAGAAGAATTTGAAATTATCTTTAGAGATATGATTGGTAAGGAAGTTTATAGAGAACACTTTACTGGAGGAATGAACAACGTAATGAATGTAGATTTATCTTCATTTGGTACGACAATGTTTATGATGGATCTAGAGGTAGGAGATGCTTTATATTCCGATATTGTATCAACAACAAAGTAAAAAAAGAGAGGTACTTGATTAGTCAGGTACCTCTTTTAGTATATCTGTAATTTTTTTTATCCTTTCGGAGAGGTTACCATTGATTAAATGATACCCACCATAGATATCTGTTAATTCTTTCTTGAAAATTTCTAGAATAGCCTTTCTATCTTCAGGATTGGGATGTTCTCTTTGTTCGTCATATTCCCAAGGGACATCAATATCGAGTAGAAATACAGCATCAAATTGTTGAGATGATAGATGTTCAATTACCCAAGGATCACAACGCTTGTATTTATATTCTGACCAAATCTTTATGACCTCTAACCCAGTATCACAAAAGAGAAACTGATGGGCTAATTCTAAGTTGATCTTTTGTATTTCTAACTGTCTCTCACCAATCTTTTTCAGATCAGATTCGATATACGGTCGATGTAAACGATCAATATAATCTCTTGCATACTCTTTTACCCAAAGAGTATCATATTGTTCTGCTAACGCAATGCAGATAGTACTTTTGCCTGTTGATTCAGGCCCTGTGATCAATATATTTTTCACCATATTCGGTTCTCCATTGATAATAACCCCATACAGCTAACAGAGTGTAAACAATAAATAGAAAGGAGGTTAGTTGAAACCCTTTGATGTAATACATATATACTGATATTGCATCGATCACTATCCAGTATAACCAATTAGAAACGATCTTTCTAGTTACCATAAAGGTGGCAATTATACTAAATACAGTTGTAAAAGAATCTACAAAAGGCAATGCAGCATCGGTATATTTTAATAACCCAGATGCAAGGATATAAATTCCAATACCTCCAATTATGAAAAGAATAAAGTGTGTTTTTAAAGACCATTCTGATAATTGTAATATTTCTTGATCTTTTCGTTTAAACTTCCACTGGTAAAATCCTACTACATTCATGATCAGGTAGAATATTTGTAAACCTGTTTCTGCATATAATTTTGCAGTAATGCATAAATACATATAAATAGATACAGATATAGTAGAAGCTGCCCAACACCAAATATTTTCTTTTATGGCTAAGACAGTAAAAGTTATACTAAAAATAACAGCAATTAGCTCTAAACTACTCATGGTCTAAATATAATTTTGAAGATAATTTTTTAGTGAAAGTTCATCTGGAAGTTCATTCAACAAATGCTGATACTGTTGAAATATTACCTTTTCATCATTTGCCATAGAATAGGCTTTTTTAGTGATGCCTCTTCCAGATACTCCTGCAAATATCTTATAAATATATTCATCCATTG
Source organism: Flammeovirga sp. SubArs3 (assembly GCF_947387565.1). NCBI lineage: Bacteria > Pseudomonadati > Bacteroidota > Cytophagia > Cytophagales > Flammeovirgaceae > Flammeovirga > Flammeovirga sp. SubArs3. The sequence goes on from NZ_CANDOA010000002.1 coordinate 764,640, forward strand.
GAGATGATAGTAAGTTAGCTTTTTCTTCCTCTAGTTTTGATAGCTGATTTTTTAGTATTTGATATAAGTGTTCGGCTTCAGATTCATTAAACTTTACATTTTCCTCTTTAAAATATTCTGTATAGAGGTTCAATAAAGTGATTAAATCATTTTCCTTTTTAGCAGTTGAAATAACGATCATTAAATCATGAAACTTATCCTTTTCATGTACATCTTGTGTTTTATCAGGGTGCAATTTTTTTGCCAATTGCTTATAAAGACTATTTACAGATGTATGTTTTATCTCAAGTGTATTTGTTTGATTGTCAATATTATGTTTCTCTTTTGAGTTGTGTGCGTTGTTAGCTTTATGAATTGCCTTTTTTAGTTGTTTTTGATAAAGGATAGGAGCAATTATTTGATCAAAATATTTTTTAACTTTTTCATCATTGGATAACATTTCTAGCCACTGTTCTTCAGAAAAATAAGATTCAATGTTTTCTAAATGATTTGATTTATACTGAAGATAGTTGAGTACCTCTTGTTTTCTTTCGTTCTTTTGTTGTGTTTTTGTCTTCTTTTTTGACTTCTTCTCATGTGCACTTTTATATTCTGGGATTAAATCTCTGAACCCCATTGTATCAATAAAAGGAGACTGAAGGGCATCGACCATAAGCTGATTAATAATAGCTTGAAAAACTTGACGTTGCTTACTACTTAATTTTGCATCTTTTTCGAGAAACAATAATTGTTCAATTAGTTTATATAACTCTTGGAACCGTTGCTTGTGTTCTTTTTCTACATATTCTTGGTATGCAGATTTCATATTCACTAAATCACTAGTAATTCTGTTATTTCTATTTTTAAGTTTCTGTACTTTTGCCCAAAGTATAGTAAGTTGATCAGTTAATGTTTTAGGATTTTTCTTGGGTTTTCCTTTCTTAATCTTATCAAATACTATTAATTTATCTTTACTCATATATTTTTGATGAAAATGATTCAGTACACATGACTTTAGACGAAGATAAGATATATAACATAGATCATGAATCGGAAAAGCCTTTTCCAGAACAATTAGCCGAATTAGTGAATGGCAAGTTTGATGGAAAAATGCTTACTGTAGATAATAAAATAGCTAAAGCCACTTATGAGTTCTTTACCGAATTAGACAATATTAAATTGGTGATTCATAAAAGTGAAATGCGATCCAAAGTTAACGTTAGGCATAATCCTATTCTCCAGAGTAATGATTTTGTATATCTAATGATGTTAAAAGAAGGGGAGATCACACATATCTATGAATCCGAAAATAACATTGAAGTTTTCGGACCCAAAAGACAGAGAGGTATAATGATTACCAACTTAAAATACCCGTTGATAAATCAGAGTGAAGCTACTGGATATTGTGAGTGGTTTACAATTTTGGTGAGGAAAACAACCTTAATTGATTTAATAGAAGGAGCAAAAAAAGAAGAGGTCAAGAAAATCATTAGTAGTAATGATCCATGGTTATTCTTTGAACCCTTTAACCTTGAAGTGGTAACGGCTTTGGAGAAAATATTTTCTGTTGAAGAAAAAGTGGCAAGGAAATTAAAAATCTATGGACAGTCACTGATTATTCTTGCTGAGACCATGAACTTACTAGGAAGTAGAAAATCAGAGGATACGAGTAGATTGAGTGTACATGATACAGCCAGGATGTTTGAGGTGAAAGAATACATTACTCAAGACCTTTCTGTAACTCCCAACCTAGAAGAAATTTGTAATGAGTTTGGTTTAAGCAGATCAAAATTGATCAGAGACTTCAAAGCTGAATTTGGCCGCCCTGTTTATAAATTTTATAACCATGTTAGGATGGAAGAGGCAAGAGTGATGCTTGTAGATAAAGGATTGAGTGTAACGGAAGTATCTCAAGAACTAGGCTTTAAAGGATTGTCAAAATTCTCAGATGCTTTTAAGAATTTCTATGGAATGTCACCGAAGACAATGGTAGAATTGAGTACAAAAATGGAGTAATAATTAAAAGTTATTCACAATGTGTGTTGGTTAGTTTATAGTTATTCACATTACCCTGTCATTAATGTTGATAACTATCAATCACAAGTGAATAATTAATTGAATATTATAATTCCTAACTAAAATATATAATTATTGGAATAAAATATTGTCATATTCTGATTGAATCATGTGAAAATACTCAAGTCTATTAACAATTCAAGAATTGATGAAATGTTGATAACTTTGATGAAAGCTTGTTGAAAACTAAAAATTCAAAAGAAAAACTCCTATTTATATTGATTTATAAACAGGAGTTTTTAGTTTATTCACATCCACACAATTTTATTTGTTTAAGGATAGAATGATATGTTTTGTTAAACTCTTCTTTTTCAATTTGTTGAATTTTAGAGAAGGCAGCTTTAAAGTAATCTACCTTTTTCTTTGATTGGAAGTAGTTGTTCTTGAAATGCATAGTAATTGATAAATAATTAAGTTTTATTTCCTTTCAATTAAAAGACACATCAAAACCAATTTCCCCCTATTCATTTATAATAATTTTAGAAATTTATTCTTAATGCCGCTTTAGCAGATATCCATAATATACTATTGTTGGTGTGATAGGTATAGAATGAAGGTGGGTCGAATGGTAGAGTATTATCATCGAAATTCAACTGATAATTTGCGGTAGGACCAATAACGAATGTAAAAGTTTTACCGATAGGTTGGGCATACATTAATGCCACACGAACATAGGAATCAGTAAACTGATCTTCTTCAATCTGATAGAAAGAATGTATTCCACCCTCAATATTGATTCTATTTCCAATAAATGTACCTACCCCTCCTCCAAAGGAAAGACCTTCATTTAAATTTTCTCTTTGGTTAAATTGGTAACCAAATTGATAGTAGTTGTAGAATCTCTTAGATCCTGATCTAAAAGCAAAATTGACAAAACTAAATTCATCTACACTATATTCTGCTGAGTGGTACCCGTCATCGTACCAAGAGAATAAACCGATTGGTATACTATTATTTCCTTTTTTGGCGTAGTTTACAAGCCCGATCTGTAAACCATTCATTTCTTCTGATCTATTATAAATACCAGCAATCTGAGTACCTTTCGTAGTATCGGATACAATATTGAATATTCCTGAAACTTGTGCTCCATTGATATTTTTACCGTAATTACTAATACCGGCTAATTGCATACCATTGATATTTTCTTTGGTACTACTTGTAATACCAGAAACTTGCATACCATTAATGGATTCTGCATAGTTGTAGATACCACTTAGCTGCATACCATGTACATTTGTTTTGGCTGCAGCTAAAATACCCCCAATTTGTAATCCATAAACATTTTTTCTGGTCATTGAAACAATACCACCAACATGCATTCCTAGTGTAGAATCTTTGGCCATATTAAAAATACCACCAACACTCAATCCATCCACTTTGTTCATGTTGTAGTTGGTAATGCCACCAATCTGAAAACCTTTAACATTACCACCGACAATATTGGCTAAACCACCAATCTGTACACCAGTTACTTTATATCTATTGATATTGACTAAACCACCAATTTCAATTCCTTCTACCCCAGCAGAATATCCCATAAAAGTATTTAATGATACCTTATTGACATATGATCCACCTAAGAAATTGGCATTACTTAGGAAAGGCACTAAAGTAAATTGGAACACTCTAGTCTCAGTTTGATCTAAGTTATTAGAGATGATGTCTACCTTTTTCGGAACAAATCTCTGAACAAAACCTAATGTATATGGGTTGGATCCATTCAAGGCTAAGTCATTATCAACAGGAGATGTAAAGTTATTATAAGGCGTTAAAGCGATATTGTATTTAATGAACTTTTCCTCCTTATCTGGGTCAAATTGTACCATGGTATCATAATACCCTCTACCTCTAAAGTAGACCCCTTTATTTAGGTATTCAACAGGAACATCTAGTTTATAGTAACCTAAGCTATCCGTTAATGTTAGCATCTTTCTTTGCTCGTCGTAGATAACTACATTTTCGATACCTTTGCCTGTTTTTTCATCAACGACCTGTCCCACTAAAGGGATATCTTCTTTTAATCGAGCTTGTTGTTGTGGTGTGAGCCTTCGTTTATCTTCCATAGGACGGATTGTTAAACTAAAAGCATCACGAATAATTATATGTGTATCACCTACTTGTTTAAAATCATAAGCACTACCAAACATTTCCAAAAGGATTTGTTCAATGGTAGTATTTTGTACTTTTAAGGAAATCAGTTGGTTGAAGTCAATAATACTTGGATTATAGGAAAAAGAAAATCCCCCTTTTTCACTTACTTTATCTAAAGCATCTTCCAAGGGGACTTTTTTAAACTCTATTGTTATAATTCTATCTAGGAGATCTCTTCTGGTATTTACTCCTGATACATTTTGTATAAGAATCAGAACAAAAATGCTTGATAATATATAGGATTTCATTTAGTCAATTAAGTATGCTTTGTCACCGGTTTTCTGAACTCTGATTCCTAAAGTGGCTTCTAACACTTCAAATACACTTTCGATTTTTTCATGATCAAAGCTACTTGTGACTTTATTCCTGTAAAGGTTTTCGTTTTTAACTTGAATGTCGACTTTATATGCTTTTGCAATAGCACTGATCACTTCATCAAAACTATCATTTTTGAAGTTGAGCTTCTGGTATTTCCAGAACATCTCATTGACAGTATTGATTTCTTTTTTCTTAGGTGTACTTGTGTCTAATGCAGCTATACCTTGAGTTCCTTTCTTTAGCAAAACATATTTATCTTCTTTTGAAGTGAGCTTTACCAAGCCCTCTGTTACAGTTACCTCAACTTTACCTGATGAGGTGTTGACATTAAACTTAGTGCCTAGAACAGTAACATCTCCATATTGGGTATGCACAATAAATGGCTGATTTTCATTGTGGGCTACTTCAAAATAAGCTTCTCCATCGAGTTCCATCTCTCTAGAATTTCCTTCAAAGGAGTTGACAGCCAATGTTGTCCCTGCATTCAATGTAATCAGTGACCCATCGGTTAAAGTATCTAGTTGAGGAACATCAACAGCAACGAATTTAGTCGTCTCAATTGGAGTGGCCTGCTGTCCAGAATACCATCGAATACCAAAGAATACTAAAACAATAGCAGCCACTCCCGCAGAGTATTTGTACCAAGGGGAGAAGTTGACCACTTTTGTGGTATTCTTTTCTTCTATCTGTTGGGACATCCGTTCCCAAGCCTTATCAACATTAACACTCACTGCCGGAACCTCAGTTTTTGCAGTAAGCATCCATACACTTTGTAATTCATCAAAGTATTGTTGATTTTTTACATCATTCTTAAGCCAAATTTCCACTTCTTCGTTTTCTTTCTCCGAAGTTTCACCGGTTAAAAATTTTGTAAGTAATATATCGTCAATTTGTGAAAAGTTTTCCATAATCAATTAGAAGACACTTACCATAGAGAATACCCCTATGGTGAAATCAGAAAATTTTAAAAAGAATGAAAATTAAAATGGAAATAAATGCAGAAAGCTCAGTTTTGAGGTATTTCAATGCACTAGACATTTGATTCTCAACTGTTTTTATACTGATGCTTAATTTTTCAGCGATCTCAGCATATTTTAATCCTTCAAACCTGCTCATCATAAATACCTCTTTCCTCTTGTCAGGAAGACTGTTTATTGCTTGATGAATTTTCTGATTTAGTTCTGAAGCTTCCATCACATCTGCCGATTGTATGGCTTCTTCTTCTAACACAGATTGATTATGTGATTTGTAATCTTCTTTCACTTGAAGGTGACGGATTACATTTAAACATTTATTCCTGATAGCTCTAAATAGATAAGCTTCTATTGAGGTATCAATATTTACTGATTCTCGATTTTCCCAAAGCTTGAAAAGTACATCATGTACTACATCTTCTGAAGCTTCAATATCTTTTAGAAAAGTATTGGCATAAGCACAGAGTCTTGGGTACTCTTCTCGAAAGAGTTTTTCAAATTTATCTTTTGTAATGATTTCTTGTATCAAGACGCTAACGATAGTTCATTTAATGCAATTATTCTTTCAAATACGGTTACTTCAAAGAATTTTATGCAATATAAGGATTAAGCAAAACATTATTTTTCTATTTTGAAGTACAATTTCAAAACAAGAGAATGGACTTTTCAGAAAACTTCAATCTACACGAGAGTATCAATACTTTTTCTTTATTATGGATCATTTTAGGAATCGCTACTTTTGTGATTTTATTTTATGGTAAAGTTACTGCCCCATTTGGTCGTCATACAAGATCTGACTGGGGGCCTGTGATCCCAAATTCTTTAGGATGGTTTATCATGGAAATCATTTCACCTATTGGGTTATGGTTAGGGTTTTATTTTGGTTCTGATGGCACTATGGAAACTTCTAACCAAGCATTTATTGGAATGCTATTATGGAGCATTCATTATTTGAATAGAACATTTATTTTCCCTTTAAGAATGCCCAATAAGAAAAAGAAGATGCCTTTGATTATTACCTTGTCTGCAATGCTGTTTAATTCTGTCAATGGAACTTTAAATGGATACTTTTTAGGGAGTGATTGGATCCTGCATTCTAACTACTTACTATTATTAGGTGGTTTATTATTTGTCTTGGGGATGAGTATCAATATTAAATCCGATAACATACTGTTGTCATTAAGAAAGCCTGGAGAAACCCACTACGTAATCCCTAGAGGTTTTTTATTTGATAAGGTAAGCACACCCAATTTATTTGGTGAAATTGTAGAATGGTTTGGTTTTATGTTGATCGTTCCGAGTTTTGGAAGCCTTAGCTTTTTATGTTGGACGTTAGCGAACTTAATTCCAAGAGCAAGAGACCATCACGAGTGGTATCTATCTCATTTTGACGACTATCCTAAAGAAAGAAAAGTAGTTTTTCCTTTGATTTATTAGAGTGAGTGATGGTTTTGTTCTTATTAACGAGGTATTTACTATTTCCTTTTTATTATAAAATTTAATTTTCTACCTTTGCATCTCGAAAATTTTTGTATTGATAAATTTATCACACAATGGATTTAATCAAAAAAGTTGAAAAGGATTTTTCATCCAACATGGAGAAACATCCCGCTTTCGGCGCTGGCGATACGGTAGACGTATACGTAAAAATTAAAGAGGGTAACAAGGAGCGTGTTCAAAAGTTCCAAGGTACAGTTATCCAACGTCGTAACAAAGGATCTTTAGGTGAAACTTTCACTGTACGTAAGATCTCTAACGGTATTGGTGTAGAGCGTATCTTCCCATTAAACTCACCAAACATCGACAAGATCGAGGTATTGAGAAGAGGTAAAGTAAGAAGAGCAAGATTATTCTACTTACGTGGTCGCTACGGTAAGGCTGCGAAAGTTAGAGAAAAAAGATTCTAAGAATCTGATCTTGGCTTCGCCGAATATCATACAAAGCCGACATTCTGTAATAGAGTGTCGGTTTTTTTATTTTATACTCTTAGATTTACACTTCAAAAGTCATTATAAACAATTCGTAAATTTCAATGTCCAAGAAAATATATTTTGCTTCCGATTTTCACTTAGGAACTCCATCTGAAGAAGAGAGTTTAAAAAGAGAAAAAAAGATCTGCCGTTGGTTAGACATGGCAGCAGAAGATGCTGAACATATATATTTATTAGGCGATTTATTTGACTTTTGGTTTGAATATCGTTTTGCAGTTCCTAAAGGCTTCTTACGTTTTCAGGGTAAGCTAGCTGAACTTGTAGATAAAGGAGTAAAGATTACCTTTTTTACTGGTAATCATGATATGTGGATGTTTGATTACTTTCCTAAAGAACTAGGAGTAGAAATAATCCGAGAGCCTATCGATGTAGAATGGTACGGTAAGACATTTCATATCGGGCATGGTGATGGACTTGGACCAGGCGATTATACCTATAAGTTTCTGAAAAAGGTATTTGCCAATAAAATGTGCCAGTGGCTTTTTGGTTTTTTACATCCAACCATTGGAATGGGAATCGCACAAAATTGGTCAAGACATTCTAGAGCTTCCGGTGCGGAGAAAGACCATGAGTTTCATGGAAAGGAGAAAGAGTGGATATGGATATATTGTCAAGAAGAACAAGCGAAAAAATATCGAGATTATTATATCTTTGGTCATAGGCATTTGCCTTTGGATCTTGAATTAGATCAAGGAGGTAGATATATTAATACTGGAGAATGGCTTTCTTATGACACATATGCAACTTTCGATGGAGAAAAATTGGAGTTACTTACTTATAAATAGTATCATTTGCTTTGTACTTGCCTCGTTTACTGTAAAGGGTCAGGAACTACTTTTTGAAGTTACTGTAGGTGAAGTGTCTTCTGTTGATATAGATCGTACAGGTAAAGTATATGTTGTAGACTCACAGGGTAATGTCACACAATACATAGGAAAGAAAGTGCATAGAAGGTATTCTCCGACTACTCCAGCAGAAATTCAGATAGATGCATGGCCAATGTTAAATACTACGGTATTTTCTCCAGATTGGCAGGGTATACAAATTTTAGGTCAGCAATTGACATTACAAAATGAGTATTTATTCGATCCTAGTTTAGTAGAATACGCATCTGTAGCTACGAATTCAACTGATGGAGGCATATGGCTGTATGATCAGCCTGCCTTTAGATTGAAAAAATATTATCCAGATCAAAATAATATTGGCTTGGATGTATCACTCGAACAAATTATCAACCAACCTTCTTGGAACCCAACTTGGATTAGAGAATATCAAAATAACTTATATGTTGTTGATGAATATCAAGGGCTATACGTGTTTGATCTGTTGGGGAATATTCTATTAGAACCATTTTATATCTCGAAATGTAGATCAATAGGGTTTACAGATAAGGAATTTTATTGGTTAAAAGGAGGGAAGCTCAAGTTTAAATCACTTTATGGAACAGAGGAAAGAGAGATAAATTTACCAGATAGAAAGGTGAATTTTGTTCTATACGATGCCACTCAAAAAAGAGTCTACTGTTTTATAAAAGATACGATGAAAGCTTATCAGTTAGTAAATTAATTATGGATTTATATCAGGATTGGCAAAAAAATGCCAAAGCAAAATTTAAAGAGCACAAAACATTTTTACAGAGACTAAAGAAACAGAAAAAAGGGAAACAGATTGATCAAATCGTTAACGATACGGATGAAGCTGCTTTTGAGACTTTTGACTGTCTTACTTGTGCGAATTGCTGTAAAACGATAAGCCCTGTAGTTACTGCAACAGATGTAAAGAGAATCGGAAAACACTTAAGAATGAAAGAAACAGAAGTGATTTCTGACTTTATGAAAGTGGATGCTGATGGTGATTATGTAATGAATAGACAACCATGTCCTTTTCTTGGAGCAGATAATTACTGTTCTATTTATGAGGCAAGGCCTAAAGCTTGTAGGGAGTATCCTTTAACACAGAATCAAGGGTTTAATCAACGCCCTGCACTACATGCTAGAAATACTTTAACTTGTCCTGTTGTATTCCATGTTGTGAAAGAATTGAAAAATAAACTATAAATATCTCGATTTAAGATAATGATGCTTAACAACTAAAACCTATTCCTCATCAATTATACATATTTGCGATATTACTTATTTTAATAACTTAATTAACATAGTGTGAGCAACACTATTAACAACCTATTATCAAACAATCAGAATGAGAAAAATTACCCTTACCCTAGGAATTCTACTTTCAACAATTTTATGTCATGCGGTAGATTTGGATAAAATCACTGATGAACATCTTTCAAGAGTAAAAGGAGTAGAGTACAACGAGACAAATGCTAAATCTTTTGTAGAGCAGTACATTGGTATATTTTCAGAAGGAAAATCGGATTACTTATTTCATACAGAAACAGAAGAATTAGTTGCTTTATTTAAAGGAGGAATCCAAAAAGCAAAAATGATTGAAGTTGTAAAAACTTCAGGTATGACTAACGTTTATTTCATGATCAATGATGTGATGATTCATACTTCATACAAAAACTCTACTGGAGAAATGTATATGTGTCGTTTTAAAAAAGACGGCATAGATATCAAATAACTTATAGTAGAAGAAAAACAAAAGGCCACTTTTTTATAAAAAAGTGGCCTTTTGTTTTAGGGGTTTTGCATAACATTTTCCCTTAGGTAGATAAAGAACAATAATTACTACGCAAATGAAAAAAGTTATCTTAATCTTATTCTATTGTATACTGATAGGATGTAATCAAAATAAGGAAGTAATTCCTGCTGACGAATATAAAACTTACGTAAGAAGTAATCTAAATGAAACTTTTAGACATGAAGTAAAAGTAAACATCACTAAGATGACTTTTGAAAGAAGAACTTCAGATGGAGACTTTTATAAAGGGAACATTTCTAAAGCAGCAAAAATATCATCTAATGAAGCACAGGATTATGTACTTCATATTAAACAAAAAAGACAATCTTGTGAGTATGATTGGATGGAAACAGATGAAACGGAGTTAATGGAATTTTCTTTCTTTAATGAAGTCGACGGTTTTACATTACAAGAATGCAACTAAATAAAAAAGGTGATTGCTACTACTGTAACAATCACCTTTTTTCAACTATTTCTATTTTCTAGAAGCCAAACACTACATCGAGTGTCGCTCCAAAAGTGGGTTCTCCGGTTTGAACATCTATACCTGGTGATAAAGTGAAACCTGTACTCCAATGGCTATTTAGTGAATAGGCTAAACCTGTTTGAACAATAACAGAACCGCTCCATTCTCTATGTGATCCATCTTCTACAGTATTATCGTAGTCATCAGGGTGTGTGATATCATCTACATCCACATCAATATAATGATCTCCTTCTTCATGGTGTGAATCGTGGTAACCAAATGTACCACCAATACCTACAAAAGTACCCCATCTTGAATGTCCGATAGGAATTTCTCTAACAACAACACTGGCAAAGTGCTTACCTGTAAATTCAACTGTACCTTGAAATTTTGTCAAATGGGCAAAATAAATAGATCCTGTGAACTCAAAGTAGCCACTATTGTTATAAGAAATCTCTAATTCATAACGATTATGATGAGACTTTTCACCATGTAATATATCTGGATTTGCCTCGATGTGCCCTTCCTGATGCTTCTCCTCTTTTGTTACAGTAAGATCTTCTTGTTCATCTTCTGTATAATCATGTCTTGTATTTTGTGCTATTGAACAAGTCCAAGCCGTAATACAAAGCAACGTGGTGAGAAATGACGTTTTTAAATTCAAAGCGTAAGACATAAGATTAGTAATTATTAGAGATCAGATTTATTATGGTATGTAAATCTGTCTACGCAATATTATGACTTATGTTCAGTATTAAACAATATAGTTTGAATATATTAAGAACGATTACAGTTTTTAACAACTAAAAACCAAATACAAGATCTAATGTCATCCCAAAATTAGGCTGATGTGTTTCTACATTGAAACCTGGAGATAAAGTAAATCCAGTACTCCAGTGTTTGTCTACAGAGTAAGCTAAGCCAGATTGGAAAATCACACTTCCTGTCCAATCTCTGTGTACAGAATCATGATCAGTTACATCAGGAGCATGCGGTGCACTAGTTGTTGTTGTACCATGTTCTTCACCTTCTTTTTCAAAACCAAAAGTAGATCCAACACCTACGAAAGTACCAAATTTAGAGTGCCCTAAAGGAATCTCTCTAACAAAGCATCCTGCGAAATGATGGCCTGTAAATTCTACTGTACCTTGGAATTTTGTTAGATGGGCAAAGTATACAGAGCTTGTAAATTCAAAATGATTTCCATTGTTATAAGATAGCTCTACTTCAAAATGGTTTTCATGATGTTCGCCTTCGATGATGCTTTTATCATGATCTTCTTTTTTCTTCTTTTTATCTATTCCTTCTGCAAGACAGTCGACAGTGAAAAAACATAGAAATAAGAATACGTTCGAAATGATAATTTTTTTAGTCAACACGGATATTCACACGTTTTGTTCATTTAATTTATTGATTCAAACTATCAAATTAAATAATAATATGTTTCATGTATTATTATTTATTAACAATAAGTGCATTGTGTTACGGTTAAAGCTGTTTTAAATCATCTTTTTTTGGTGATAGTCTTATAATAGTGAATAAAAAATCACTTAAATGGCTTGTTATAAGCGTTTTATAGACACTTTTGATTTTGTATTACTTTTTTTAGTTTTTTGTTAATTTGTAGTGGTAATCAACACATCCCATAAGACTGCTTGAGTAGTATCTACATGAGTAACAGATACCGTATTTTTTAAAGAAGCATATTGAAAATTTTCGGGGTTATCATATCTTTCAAGAGTTAGATTGCCTCTAAACTCAAAAGTATGATGTGTTATCATCACAGAATCGGCGGCTCTTGTAAGTAATTGTGTTCTGCCATATACGGGAGGTTCTAGTGGGTAACGATCTAAAACAATAACCCTAGCAGTAAGTGCTGTACACTTTTCCCAATTGAATTCAACCACTCCTTTTTTAAGAGGGTATGATTCTATAGGCTGACAGGCTACAATGATAAATGGTATAGCAATTATTAGAAGTGAAATTTGTAATATTCTTGTCATGAAAATATCGTTAAGTTTTCCCTTAAATTTAATGATTTAATTCGAAAAACTCTTTATTCTCTAATTGGAGGGTAATTGTACGGTATAAAAAAAGGGAATCATTATTGACTCCCTTCATGTTGGTACTTTTAGTTGTAATTTGCCGGATCTAAGGCTTTTGCCGTCCATCCTTTCAAGAACATCAATACTTTATTTTTATCATACCCTTTACCACTTTCTAAATAAGCAGAATTTTGGATGTGAAGTACTTTACCGCTACCATCGAGAATCACGAAGACTGGGTAGCCAAATCTATTAGGGTACCCTAAATATTCCATGGCTTTTTTGTTCTTGTTTTCTTTGCTCCAATTAACAAGAACAGTCTCATATTCATCTTCCATGATTTTAGAAATTTCTGCATCGTTATGAGAAAATTTTGCATATAGTTTACACCAACTACACCAATTTCCTCCTACTTTTACAAAAACATGTTTATTTGTTTTGCTTGCTTCTTTTATTGCTGTTTGAATATCTTTCATTGCATCAGCTTCGGGATCATACACCTCGTTTTGAGCGAATACATTAGAGACAATCAGTAGAAAAAATACAGTGATAGAAGTTTTGAATAGTTTCATCATTTTGTTTAATAAAATAAGAATATGAATTCTGAATATGTAGGTTATATCGCCTCAGCAATATTAATGCTTTCTTTTACTTTTAAGAAGGCAAATACCCTAAGAATAATCAACTCAATAGGATGTATTGTGTTTGTCATCTACGGTGTGATGATAGATGCTTGGCCGGTCATCATCTCTAATGGTTTTATTGCTTTGGTAAATGCCTACTATTTATTTCTTAGTAAGCAGTAAGTCTAGAGATGATCTCTAAGAATAGGCATACTCATACAATGAGAACCTCCTCTAGCTCTAGATAATTCTGCCGATGGTAGCAATATCAAAGTGTTGCTAATATCATCTGGATGTACCTCCTCTTTTATAAGTTGATCTAAAAGGTCTGCAGCTTTGATGACATTCATACCTTGTTTTTTGAAACCATTCGATGTTTTGTCATTTCGGTCATAACCAATCACAACTCCCTCTTTAAGAGCAAGAACATTGCAAGAGTCTGTCCACTGTTCTCTTCTGCCGTGTGGGAATTCATTATCACCTGAATAGATAAATTTGGTAGGAGATTCAGACTTTAAGTCATTAACACTGATGTCGTTTAATAGATCTTCTAGATAGTTAAAACGTATAGGGGTATTATAATCTTCTCCTTTTACATACTGTAGTATTTCTAATTCATTTTCACTTTTAGATCCACCTAAAGAAGAAATGAAATCTCCTTTTTCTTTCTTTAATCCTTCTTTAGAGAAAGAACCAAAAATGACCCACATATCTCTTTTCACTTGTGTGAAGGTAGTATCAATGTGCATATAGGCTCTTTTGGCAGGGATTTTTACTATTGTGACCTTCTCTACAATATTTCTATCATGCATTTCATGAATCACTTTACTTGCCGCATGGATTGAAGTTCTTTCACTAACACCGACAAGTAGGTGATTGGGTGCGACCATCATCACGTCCCCACCTTCTATAGTGACCAGTTTCTTTTCTTGTTCTTCTTCATCCAATAAGAAAAAATCTTCGGGATCAGTGATTTCAATAATTTTATCAGTGTAATTCTGGAACATGGAATGATTAAAGAAAATGTACTTCATTAAAATCGATTCCCTTGTTCTTGCTTTCTTCTTGGGTTTATTTAATAAGATATGATCATTAACTGTGATCCCTATATCTCTTGTGAATATTAAATTGGGAATAGGAGGAAAGATCATTCTTTTATCTGGAAGGATACCTGAGATTAATGTTCTTGCCAAAACAGATGATTCTAGCTCCATTAATTCTTCTTGTAACAGATAAGATGTTCCTTCATGAGCACAGACAGAGGCAATCATTCTTTGTCGAAGTTCTTTTTCATCCAAAAGAGAAGAAAGTAAGGCCTGTGGCTCTATCACTTTATCAGAATTGAAGTATTTTTCTTTATCGGGTTTATAAAAGTGTCGTTCATTTTCTGGTAAGTCAATTTTATGAATAACACTGTGAATTTTATTATAATCTAGAAAGTAGAGGAGAATCTTTAAATAAAGGTCGTATTCTTTTTTTCTCATGGTGTCTAGGTGAACGATATCTTCAAAAAGCCAATCTTGAGCTTTTGTCGGAATTACTTTACCTATCCCTTCATCTGGACTGTGAATTAATAGTCTTCTTAACGTACCTACTTCAGAGCTTACGTGAATGTCTTGATAATTTTCCATCGATTGATTTAAATAACATATGTGGTTAAATAAATTTAGCAAAAAAAGTGGAAGGATAATATAGATGTCTCATTATCTATGTTGTTACAGATCCAAAGAAGAAAGAAGAATCATGTTTTTCATGAAGAAGAAACCTATTATTTAATCCCAATAATTGACTTTTTTGAAGAGTTTTTAAAAAAATGAAATGAAAATTTTTGTTATATAAAGTGTAATATCTACATTTGAGGATCAATTCAAGTTCTTTTTAAAATTAAATTTCGTTATCAGAGTTCATGCTTTCATCGGAAGCATACAATCCATCTCAAATTAATTTATTGTAAACATCTGTAAAACAAATCGTTAATAAAGATTTGTTAATTGTCATTATATAATGATGATTAAATTTTTAGTTGTTATTGATAAAAGTCATTTTTACACTTATTACTTCGTAATAGGTTTGTATTGTGATCGGACACATCAACAACACAACACATAAAACCATTCCTATCACTCTTATACCACATTTTAAACAACACCGCCCCATAATGGGATTATTGTACTATTTCTAGAATTTTCCTAGGGGGACACAAATCACATTACGATGACAGAAACACACAAATTAGCCAGTAAACTTTTATCGGAATCTAAACAGGTGAGTAACGATTTATCGGTTGCTCAACTTGTCGCTGAAGCTATTAAAAATGGAGAGGGCGTATTGAGCTCAACAGGGGCTATCATGTGCGATACTGGAAAGTACACAGGTCGTTCACCACAGGATCGCTTTATTGTAGAAGACGACTACACTAAAGACAGAGTATGGTGGGGTAGCATTAATAAGCCTTTCCCTCAAGACAAATTTAATGGCTTGGCCAGTAAGATGGTCGATTACTTGTTAGACAACCAGAAATTATATGTAAATAACGTTTATGCTGGAGCCGATCCATCATATCGTATAAAGGTGAGAGTGGTAACCCCTCTTGCTTCTGTTTCTCACTTTGTAAATAACATGTTTATTGTACCATCAGATGAAGAGCTAAGATCATTTGGTGAGCCGGATTATGTTGTTTTACAAGCACCAGATTTTAATGCGAATCCAGACCTAGATGGAACGCGTCAAGGTAATTTCTCGATTCTGAATTTCGGTGAAAAAGCAGCCTTAGTAGGTGGATCAAGATATACAGGAGAGATCAAAAAAGGTATTTTCTCTGTATTAAATGCTTTACTTATTGATCAGGATGTTTTACCAATGCACTGTTCAGCAAATGAAAGCTTAGATGGAGAATCTGCTGTTTTCTTTGGTTTGTCAGGTACGGGTAAAACAACATTATCTGCTGATCCAGATAGAAATTTGATCGGAGATGATGAGCATGGCTGGTCTGCAAATGGCATCTATAACTTTGAAGGAGGTTGTTATGCTAAGACAATTGATCTTACAAGAAAGAATGAACCGGAAATTTGGGACGCGATCAAGTTTGGTGCTACACTAGAAAACACTCGTTTCTTCCCTGGTACATCAGTTGTGGATTATACGAATGTAGTTGTAACAGAAAACACAAGGGTTTCATATCCGATTGAGCATATTAGTAATGCTAAAATTCCATCGGTTTCAGAAACTCATCCTAAGAATATATTTTTCTTAACATGCGATGCATATGGTGTATTACCTGCTATTTCTAAGTTAACGAAAGAGCAAGCAATGTATCACTTTATGTCTGGATACACTGCAAAAGTTGCAGGTACTGAGGCAGGGATCACAGAGCCTACACCAACGTTCTCAGCATGTTTTGGAGCACCATTTATGCCATTACACCCTTCAGTATATGCAAAAAAACTAGGGGAGAAAATGACAGAACATAATACTAATATTTGGTTGATCAATACAGGATGGTCAAATGGACCATCAGACAAAGTTGGTCGTACTAAATTGAAGTATACAAGAGCAATGATTACTGCTGCCTTGGAAGGTAAGTTGGATCAGGTAGAGTTTGTTGAGCACCCAGTCTTTGGAGTACAAATTCCTACTGAAGTACCAAACGTACCAAAAGAAGCATTAGATGCTCGTCAATCTTGGATCGACAACGGTTTTAAAGGATACGATGAGACTGCAATGAAGTTGGCAGGTAAGTTTGTTGCGAATTTTAAGAAGTTTGAAGATGGTCTTGAAGATAAATCTATCTTACAAGGAGCACCATCTGTAGCTCAGAAAGTTTAAAGACGATATTATAATATGAGATTTTAAAAATAAATATCGATTTCATAAAGGGTTACTACATTTGTGGTAGCCCTTTTTTATGCACATAACACTTATCAATAGACTGATTGATTGGTGATTCTGAAAAAGTTTCATAATGTAAGGTTTTCTCACTTTTATTAAGAGATGTGTTACATAAATTCAATCTGATGAAGGAATAATGCTATTCTATGTAACACAAAAGACATCTTTCCTTCCTTTTATTTCTTTAATATTTCTTCAAGATGAACTGTATGTTAACTCTTTATTTTGATAGTAATAAAGTGGAAAACGACCTATATACTTGCAGCACAATTCGCATACGCATACTACAATAATTATCAATGAAAAATTCGCATATTCGTCTACTGGTTATAGCAGTAGGTCTTTTATTATCATGGGACAACTATGCCCAAGATAGCTTTGCAGCTGAGAACGAAGTATTGTTAGACTCCTCGACAACTTATTCACCTGAACAAGACGGTGAAGGACTTATTCAAAAATCATTACCAAAGAGCTGGACAGACCGTATCAAAGTGAGTGGTTATATTCAAGCTCGATATAATGGGTTGTTTGAAACAAACCCAGATTTAGAAGTGCCTCAAATGGATAAAAACTGGGGTGCAGATAAAGGTATTTCATTACGTCGTGTTCGTATGAAAGTGAGTGGTTGGTTATTGGATAACGTATATGTTTATTTACAAGCCGATTTTGCTCCTCCTGCTCCTACTTTAAGAGATGCTTATATGGATGTTTATTTTGATCATCATAAATCTACTTGGATTAGAGTAGGGCAAAGTAAAGTACCTTTCGGTTTTGAAAACATGCAATCTTCTCAATTCCGTATTCCTTTGGACCGTACAGATGCAATCAACTCAGCTTTACCTAACGAGCGTGATTTAATGGCTGTTTTATACCATACACCTCAAAAAGTTAGAAAAGTGTATGAGTTTATGAAAGAGAATAACTTAAAGCACTCTGGTAACTATGGTACATTTGCTTTAGGTGCTTATAATGGACAAAGTATTAATACTCAAGATAAAAATGAGAACTTGCATGTAGTAGCAAGAGCTTCATGGCCATTCCAGTTTTCAAACGATCAAATATTAGAAGTATCGGTACATGGTTATACAGGTCAATATGTTTTGCCTAATGTATCTGAAGGAATGCAAGCAGAAGTAGAAGAAGGTGGAGAAGTGAAACGAGTGTATGCTGATGGTATTAACTTTGATGATGCTAGAGTTGGTGCTACTGTAGTTTGGTATCCACAACCAATTGGTTTTCAGGCGGAATACAATTACGGTAGAGGTCCTGAATATGATGCTGTAGAAGATGTGATTAAAACACAAAACCTTGAAGGGTTTTATGCTATGCTATTTGCTAAACTACATTATTCGCATCATACATTTTTCCCATTTGTAAGATATATCAACTACGATGGTGGTAAAAAGTTTGAATTAGATGCAAGAAGTTATACTGTAAACGATTGGGAAATCGGTGTAGAGTGGCAACCAAACAGAGCGTTTGAATTTGTAGCTATGTACACTATTGCTGACCGTACGTATGTGGATCATGATAATCCTGTAAATGCACAAGCAGGTAACTTACTAAGACTTCAAATGCAAGTGAATTTCTAAGATAATTATTCTATCGATATATAAAGTCACACTTTCTTATCATAAAGAGAGTGTGACTTTTTTATTAAAAACGTTTTCCGATTGCAATAGCAAAACACATGGCGTCATAAACTCCGTGACCATTACTGGATTTAAATTCATAGGAGAACATCGGTGTTACATCCCATCCGCCTTCCCCTTTTATCGGGAATTCTTTTTCAATACTTGTTTTTACTACAAAGAAGTTTCTATTCTTTTCCATTTCAATACCTGGACCAATTCCAATAGCCCAAAGATGAGCAAACTCGTAATAAGCCATTAATGCTCCTACATATACATACTCCCTTTCTAACTCTTCCTCTTCATGACTTACTTCGATCACATAGTTCGATAATTCTAAATCATTTGAAATACCGATAGCAAATTTATGGGAGAACCAATATTCATAATCAAGACCAATAACAGGAATAATTAGTGTTCGTACTTCTGTATAATTATTAAACCCTTTAGGAATATATCCATGTCCCCAGATTAAGGCCACTCTATGGTGTTTTAATGATCCATGCGCTGCTTCTCTTCCATGTACTTTTTGTGATTTAGGAGATGAAGAGTCATGTTCTGAAGAAGGAGTTTCATATTGTGCAATAGCTTGAGTTGTCATCAGTAATAATAGACAGCAGAATGCTAAAAATTGTCTCATATTGATAGTGAATAAAAAGGGGATAAATGTTTTGATTACTAAAATAATTCAAAACATTTATCCCCATATAAATTTTAATATCAATCTTATTTAGAATCAATGATTCCTTTTAGAAGTTCAATGATTATTAGATATTAATTTTCTTGGTGTTGTCATCATATATTCTTTCAATCAACAATCTCTTAGGATCAATACTCGCTTTTTCAGCTTTTTGATCGAGTGTAAACTGAAGTTGAATTTTTGGTTGATTGACCTTAATACGTTCCGTATAGATTAATTCTTTTGCGTCTGCATCTGCAAAAAATCCAATATCTACCCAATCATCTAGTTGAGACTCTACTTCATTACCTAATGAGTCTGATTTTACCTTTCTCGCCTCGATATTAAGCGTATAAGTATATTGTGCTGAGTCTGTTTTCTGAACAATGACATCCGTTAAACGGTAATCGTATAGTGTGATCTCTTTAAACCAATCATCAACGATATATTGTAATGAATCAGGAACTTTACCAGATAGGTGGTTTAAGAAATCTATAGAAGTTGGATAAGGAGGTTCTTTGTACCTAAACTCCGATAGGAATTCTCTTAAAGCACTATTAACACTATCTTCACCAATATAATTTTGAAGTGCATACATTATTATAGAGCCCTTTCCGTAATGTATATACCCTTGATTTTCCACTTTATATAAAGGCATTTCTTTCTCCTTCTCTACCGTTCTTCCTCTTAGGTATCGGTTCATATTATATTTTAAGAAATCTTTCATCTTAATATCATCCGATTCTTGTTTCATTACCATTAAAGCAGAGTATTCAGCAAATGTTTCTGTAAGCATTGTACTTCCTTGAATATCGGCTCCAACCTCTTGATGTGCCCACCATTGATGAGCCATTTCATGTGCGATAACAGCATCAATAATATTGTTATCAGTTTCATTTTCTAAGTTGATGATAAAGCCGAATGCTTCAGAGTAAGGCATCGTTCCAGGGAAAGCCTGTGCAAACGTACTATATCTTGGAAATTCAATGATTCTAGCCTGTTTATGGAAATAAGGACCATAGTTTTCTGTATAATACTTTAATGACTTTTCTATTGCTGAAAGCATTCTGTCAACATTAACTTTGTGCTCATCAGTATAGTAAACTTCTAAGTCTATACCATTCCATGTTTTCTTGGCAATCTTATAATCAGCAGAAATGAATGAAGCAAAATATTGTGACGGGTGATCGACAACGTAAGTATAGTAATTACGTCCTGCTTCTTTCCAACTCTTAATCATCGAACCTGGAGCAATAGCCATTTGGTCGCCAGAAGTAGAGATGGTTGTCGAAATATTTACCCAATCAGAAACACCTTCTGAAAGGTAATTTTTATAACAAAGGTCATGATTGTTGTCTTCAGAAAGCTCTGGAGTTCTTTTTCTATAAGGAAGCCCATGTTCTTTACGTTTAAACTTATCTGCTAGCTCATACCTTTTACTATAGCCAATGATAGGTAACAATTCTAAGTTGTTGAAGAATGTACCATTTTCTACAATATTGAGATTAGCACTGTTATTATGGAAACCCTTAGAGATAAAATTAGATTTAATAATCATCTTCATTTCTTCGCCTACCTGTAACGGTTTGTAAAGAGAGATCTTTTTGAATCCAATTTCTTCATCATGAAAGACTTCTTTAGCTCCAGTAAGAATTAATTCAGTTTCCCAATTATCGTTCATAGTAAAGAAGATACTATCGATAGCTGTTTTTCCTTTATTAATTAATGTGATTTCATTGACTGAATATACATTTCGCTCATCCGGGAAAATGCTAATATTATAATTGATATCTGTAATTACAGGCTGATTGATTCCATCGTATTGTTTGTACTTTTTCTCATATTTTACCTGTAAATCTTCAGTTACATCACTGGTCTTATAGTCATTTAGAATTTGCGTATTGTAATAGATATTACCGGCTACAGCCAACCAAATGACGAATACCAAAGAAATTGCTCCCATGTAACTGGAGTCCATATTCTTTTTAATATTTAATACTCTTTCTTTAAATGTAGAAGCCGTTCCCCTTTGCCACATTAATGATGCAATCAACAACAACGCTAAGCCTAATAAGAACCAATAAAGATTAAACCAAAGAACACTTAGCACATTCGGGCCGAATCCATTCATATCAGAGTACTGGATAAATGGAGCACCTCCAATAATTAACATGTTGGAAGAAATATCCATAATATTCAGAATAATCGTTGAACCAAAAACGGCTAGAATAGATACTCCATAACCAATATATTTTTGGTCGATGACAACATGAATGAAAGAGAATATTAATGATAAAGCAATAAAAGAAGGTAACCTTGTCAATAGGAAGCTGATCAGGTATACATCAAGTTTAATGTTGAAATATCCATTACCTAATTGATATAAAACACCTACTACAGTAAGTAATCCGAACAGGATACTTACCATGATTACAATCGACAGAGTATTTGCTAGTAATGATAAGAAACTAGAGTGGGGAGTAGCATCAATTACTTCATTGATATGAGCATCTCTACTTTGCCATATTAATTCACCACTATAATACACTACTATAATCATAATGAAAATAGCAGAACTGTTGTCGATACTATCTAATATTTTATAGGTTACAGGGTAAGACTGCAAACCATAATATTCATAGCCTTCTAGAAGATCAGCGAAAATCATAATCAAGCTGAAAATGATCATGATTTTGAAAGTATTACTCTTAAAAATACTGATAAGGTTTACTCTCATAAAGCTGGCAAACTTTATCCAATCTGTGCTAGATGAAAATGCATAGGAAACTTTAGGTTTTGTAAAGGTAACCGATGTGTTTGTTTCTTTTTCTTTCTTCTCTTTTCTGACAGATTTCTTTGTCTCAAATGTAAATAGTGAGTAAAACAAATACACTAGACCAGTACTTATGCCTATCCAAATCAGTCGGTTTAAACCAATAGTACTTGAAATGGAAGGTAGAATTGTATTTTTCTCTGCGGGGGTAAAATACTTGCTTTCATACTTTACAGCACTATTGGCAAATAAATCGATCAGTGCTGCTACTTTTTCGTTGTCAAGGTCAGAGGCAAAAGATAAACCAAGAATATACCCCACAATGATAAGCATTGCTCCTACAAAGGAGATTGTTGTGTTTCTAAATTGTGATGCTAAACCAAAAATTATAGTACCAGCAATCAACATATTTGGGATAACAAGAACGAAGTAACTCCAAATAAATGCACTCCATGGAGTAACTCCCATCCTTTCAGCATCAATCCATCCGGCTAGAGGGCCAATAAAACTACCCAAAATACTTCCGATGTAAATCCCAAGAAATGGAATAGTAGACAATACTAGGGCACCCAGAAATCGACCAAAGAAATAATCAAATTTTTTGATAGGGGCAGAGAATAATATTTCATTAAACTCATTACTAAAGTCTCTCAATGCAGCATTATTAAAGAATGCTGCCGCGAACATGACTCCAAAAATTGAAAGGATTACACTGAATCCTAAAATGACTTGTGGAGCATTGGCATGTACATTTCCAATTGCTCCACCAATAATAACTTTATCAGAAGCTGTAGCACCAAAACATAATAGTGCTACTATACCGGTGAAAATATAGATCATGGGCTGTTTTAAAGCCCCTTTGATTTCTTTTGAAAAAAATTCAATAAACATTACAGAAAAAGAAAGATTAGTTAGTTACAAATTGTTGGGAAGTTTTTGTGAAGAATACATCTTCAAGGTCTGGCTCGACTTGTTTAAAACCATTACCAGGATCCACATTACTTAGCACATGGATAACAGTTTTTCCTGCTACCATTTTATCTGAAATAATTTCGTATTGATCTTTATAGTTAGCAAACTCATTTCTTGGGATCATTTTCTGCCATACAAGACCGTCAAGCTCACTGATTACATTTTCAGGAGACCCGTTGTAAACAATTTCTCCTTCTCTCATAATTGCCATGTCTGTACATAATTCACGTACGTCATCCACAATATGGGTAGAGAGGATCACAATAGCACTATCTCCCACATCTGCCAGTAAATTATGGAATCGATTTCTTTCTCCAGGGTCAAGACCGGCAGTAGGTTCATCCACGATAATCAGTTTTGGGTCGCCAATAAGTGCCTGAGCGATACCAATTCGCTGTTTCATACCGCCAGAAAAGCTTTTTACTGCCTTATTTCTTTTTTCGTATAAGTTTACCTTTTGGAGTAAATACCCAATAAGTTCTTTTCTTTCTTTTTTGTTAGTCACCCCTTTTAAAATGGCAAGGTGATCTAAAAGTTCTTGAGCCGTAATTCTTGGATAAACACCAAACTCTTGAGGTAAATAACCAAGTACTTGTCGTAATTGATCTTGATTTTCTAGGACATTTAGGCCATTAAGTTCAATAGTTCCGCTATCAGGTGATTGAAGTGTTGCAATAGTTCTCATTAGAGAGGATTTACCAGCTCCGTTTGGTCCTAATAATCCAAACATACCATTTTCAATTTCTAGGTTAATGTTTCTTAGAGCATGTACACCGTTGTTGTAGACCTTATTTAAGTCTTTAATAATTAGTTTAGCCATGGACGTGGATAGATATAGATTGAGTAAGTTTGATTTTTTATAAAAATAAAGAATACCTTTTTAAATTTAAAATCTGATTTAAAGACACTTACAAAGATTTATTAGTTGCATGACAAAATATAAAAACTTAGTTTTTTATTGGCCAAATATAAATCGTATATTAAATTAACAACCACATAAAACTATTACAACATGAGTAAGTCATTTAAATTAAACAATGGCAAAACTATCCCAAGTATTGGTCTAGGCACTTGGAAATCAAAACCAGGTGAAGTCTATGATGCAGTTAAGAAAGCAATTAAACTCGGATACAGACACATTGATTGTGCTGCGATCTATGAAAATGAACCAGAAGTAGGCAATGCTATTAAAGAATCTATTGAGCAAGGAATTGTAAAGCGAGAAGATCTTTTTATTACAGGTAAATTATGGAATGATTCTCATTTAAAAGAAGATGTTCCAAAAGCAATGGAGCAAACTCTTTCAGATTTAAAACTTGATTATCTTGACCTTTATCTCATTCATTGGCCAATTGCCTATAAAAAAGGAGTGAAGTTTACGCAGAAAAAAGAAGAATTCTTAACTTCTGAAGAGGCACCACTCTTAGAAACATGGCAAGCAATGGAAGCATTGGTTGAAAGTGGGAAAGCATTATCTATTGGTGTATCTAACTTTGGTGTATCCAACTTAGAACATATTCTTACAAATGCTAAAATTCCACCTGCAGTGAATCAGATAGAAATGCATCCTTTAAATCAACAAAGAACAATGATGGAGTATGCAGATGCACATGGAATTATTCTTACGGCATATTCACCTTTAGGTACAAAAGATAGTTTAACGGAAAAGGATGGAGTACATCCGCCTGTTCTTTTAGAAAATGAATTATTAAAAGAAATTGCAGATAAACATGGTGCTTCAACTGCACAGGTAATGTTGGCATGGGCAAATAGAAGAGAAACTGTTGCTATCCCTAAATCTGTTCATGAACACCGCTTAAAAGAAAATTTAGAATCTGAGAAGATACAATTAACCCCATGGGACTTAAGAGAAATAGCTCGCTTAAATGAAAAGTATAGATTTGTTGATGGAACAATCTTTACGGATGGAGGCAGCCCTTATACACTTGATTATCTTTGGGGATAATTAGAAAAATGAAAAAAGAATGCGATGACTACCTTGCTGATTATCAGGGTGGTCATTTTTTTGTTTCTGTTTTTTGAAAAAAAAGTAATTGATCTGTAATAAATCAATCACATTGGATACTAACTACTTGAGTTACAAAAAATCCTTCTATTAATAACTCCGGAGGATAGAGGATTTTCAACTCATCAATAAATTTTATTCTTCAATAACTAATTATTAAAATGAAGCTCTTAAATCAATTACACAAAGCACTTTTCTATAAATCAACAGCGAAAGAATCGTATATCTTTACTTCTCAAGATAAAGAATATCAGACTTTAGTAAGAAGTATTGCCGAAAAGTATGGGTTAAAAATTATGCACTCCGGAAAGAAAACTTTTAAACTTTTATTTCCAGGAAGCACATTTATAGGTAATTCTCAATTTGAGTCTTTTTTATGTGCAAACACTTATATAAAACTGAAATATGATGAGGAGAAAATTGATATTACATCTTTTGAAACTTTGATCTCTTGGTCCTCTGAAGAGAGAAAAATATTTGATAAAGTTATTCATATAAAATTGAATCAATTCTTAAGCTTTCTACAGACTGAAGTCAATTAAAATACCATCAATATGTCAATTGAATTTTATGAGGAGTATATAGAAAGTAATAAATCCATCATTTATAAAATTTGTAGGGCCTACACCAATTCATCAGCAGAATTTGATGATTATTTTCAGGAGGTTTGTCTACAACTTTGGAAATCGAAAGACAGTTATACACAACAATCTAAGTTGTCTACATGGGTTTATCGCGTAACTCTGAATACTTGTTTATCTATTCTCAAAAAGGAGAATAAAAAGGTAAAGGCTGTAGAGATCAATGAAAAGATAGATCACATAACTACAGATACATCCGAGAACCAAGAACGATTGGATTCTTTGTATACAGCGATCAAGGCTTTAAAAGAAGCTGATAGGGCAATAATTCTCCTCTATTTAGAAGACCATTCTTACAACGACATTGCTGAAATAATTGGTATTTCGGCATCTAATGTAGGAGTGAAAATCAATAGGATTAAGAAACAGTTAAAAGAAAATATGGTATGGAAGAGTTTGATCTAAAAGACATCTGGAATAAAGGACATCAAACAACTCCTGTTTTAGATGAAGTAAAACTAGCAGCTCAAAAGCAGAGAAAAAAATCGATTAGTTTGGTGGATACTATACTTCATAAGAGTAAGCTTGAATGGGTGATTGTAGGTGTTCTTTATACAGCCATAGGAATACCATTAATAATTAATGGGAGAATTCTTATAGTCATATTAGGGGTACTTCCAATGTTGTATTTCTTTGTTCTATCATTAAAGAATTATAAAAAAGTAAGGGCTTTTGATACTCAAAATACATTAGAATATCTCAAAAAAGTAGATAGTTTTATAGACAGGTCCTTACAGATTTATGCGAAACAACTAAAGGTATTAATCCCATACTCTTTGTTATTTGGAATGTATATCGCTTTGCAGAATATTATAGAAGAGGAAGGAGTTTCATTTTCAGAATTTTATTTTGAGCATGGAGGACAGATACAAATTATTGGTGTACTGATCTTTTTCATCATAATTTTTGTCCCATTCTGGCGATTTGCAACAAAAAGTACGCACAAGTTTATCGATAAATTTTACGGTAAAGAACTAAAAGGAATAAAATCGATGATCGAAGAACTACAGTCTGAGCAGTAAAAATAATCCCCACCTGATATCACACAAGTGGGGATTGTCTTTATTATTTCTTTCTGAATTTTCTTTTTAGTCGTCCTCTATTAACTGGCTTCGTCTTTTTAGGACCTCTGTGCACTTTCTTTGTTTGGTTCTCTGGATTGTTGATTCCTTGTTTTGTATGGAAGGCACCACCTCCACCTCTAGGAGTTTTGTGACGGACATCCTGCAAGTAATCTTTATCTGAGATTTTTGGTTTTTCCTCTTCAGAGAAAATTTGTGATACTGGCACTTCTTCAGGCATAGGTTCCAAAGGAATCGCTTTACCCATTAAAGTTTCAATCATCATTTGATATTCTTGCTCAGCTTCATTGATGAATGTTATGGCAAGACCTTTTTCATCAGCTCTACCTGTTCTACCAATACGGTGAATATATTCTTCCGGAATTTCAGGAGTATCAAAGTTGATGACATGGGTGATTCCTTTAATATCCAAACCTCTTGCAATAATATCTGTAGCAATTAAGATATTGAACTCACCATTTTCAAACTTCTCTAATGACCTGAAACGATAGTTCTGTGATTTGTTAGAGTGGATGATTCCTGTTTTTTCAGGAAACTTCTTCTCAATAGTTTCATGTAAACGGTCTGCGAGTTTTTTATTTCTTACGAAAACCAATGTACGTTCCATATTTGGTTCGTGATCCAATAGGTATTCGAGCATACTCACCTTGGTGTAGAAGTTCGGAACATGATAGGCCCTTTGAGTTACCTTATCAGCAGGAGTACCCGTTCTGGCTATTTCTACTTTTGTTGGTTGATTGAAGAAAGTTTCAATTAATTCAGCAACATCATCTGTAATTGTAGCAGAGAACATAATATTTTGTCGGCGATCGGGCATCAAGTCCATTAACCTTGTTAATTGTGGACGGAAACCTAAATCCAACATTTCATCTACTTCATCAATAACAAATTTCTGTAGTGATTTGAACTTTAAGACACCCGCTAAAGCTATATCCAAAACTCTACCTGGAGTTCCAACAAGAATGTCCAAACCCTCATGTACTTTTTGTTTTTGAGTGTTGATATTTGCACCTCCATACACACCTACAGTTCGAACAGACATGTATTTCGTTAATGCATTAATTTCCTCCACTACCTGTGCAACTAATTCTCTTGTTGGTACGACAATAAGAACTCTTGGATCATCTTGATTAGAGAATTTTAAATTTTGAAGTAGCGGTAGAAGATAGGCCATAGTTTTACCCGTACCTGTTTGGGCAATACCAATTATATCTTTACCTGAACCAATGACAGGGAATGCTTCTTTTTGAATAGGAGTAACGTTCACATATTCAAGGTCTTCGATAGCATTTCTAAGGAAATTATTAAGCTTTAATTCTTCGAATGTCACTTTCTTAAATGTTTAATTTTCCACAAAGGTAACTGTAGCCTCAATAAACACGAAATATCTAATAGATATATAACACACATTGACAGACTAATAATAAAAACTGTATATTGTAAGAACTAACGTTTAACAAGGACAACGCAACAAATTACTAACATTAGACAATGAAATATTTTATTCTTACTAGTTCAATACTTTTTCTGTTGAATACTGCATTTGGTCAATCTGTTAATTTCGAACGAGGGGATTGGGGAGAAATAATTTCTCAGGCAAAAGAAGACCACAAACTTATTTACGTTTCTTTATCTCCATCTTGGTGTGAATCCTGTAAGAGTTTTGATGAGGATGTGTACCACAACAAATTTGTAAGTGATTATTTTAATAGTCATTTTGTTTCTATTAAGAGAGATCTAGATGATCCTGTAGCAAAAGAATTTGTTTCAAAATATAAAGTTCGTTCATATCCTACTCACCTCTTTTTTGATCAAAAAGGAAATTTAGTGCACATGTTTAAAGGTGGAATGCCAGCCAATATTTTTTTAGACAAGAGTGAGGAAGTTCATGACCCTTCAAAACAAGTATTTACGCTAAAAAAGAGGATTAAAGACAATGAAAAGCTAACATATGAGGAATATTTAAATTATTGTATTGGTGTTTTTGATTTAGGTTTAGAAGATGATAGAACCACCGACCTATTTTTATCAAAACTCAATGCATCTTCTTTTAAGGACAAAAGAGTCGTGAATGTAATGAGTCACGCTTTATATCATTCAGATACGAATGCTTATGCTTTTGAGGTGTTTAAAAAGTACCATGAGCAAATTAAAGAGAACTTTCCACCTCAGACATTAAATTCTATCTATTCTAAAATCGGTCGTAATATTTTAGGAGCATCATTAAAAGAAAATAACTCATTGATGTTTGAAAAAGATATGTACACCTTAAAGAAATATATACCTGTTGAAAATGCAGCAGTTATCTTTTTTGAGTTATATCCGAAATTTTACCTTTCAATTGGTGAAGATGATAAGGCCTTTTATAGTATTCAAAATACTTTTCAAGAGGTGAAACACTATCAAACAAAAAAGATAGTCAACAGCTGTAATGATTGGGCATGGTATTTCTGTGAAAATTCAGAGGACAACGAGAGACTTCAGGCGGCTCTAAGTTGGGTGAATTATGGTTTATCTATGGCAGACTCTTATGATTTAATGGATACTCAAGCACATCTTTACTTTAAACTTGGTATGGTGGAATCATCAAGGTCTGTAGCAGAAAAAGTCTTAAAACATTATCAAAAAACGGGTAAAGATACTGCTCAAATAGCATTTCTAATGCAGCAAATTACTGTGCGATAAATACGATAAAAATGAAATATGTTTGTTTACTAAGAGGTATTAATGTTGGAGGGAAGCGAAAAATTCTCATGACTGACCTAAAAGAGTTAATCACGAAACTTGGCGTAAAAGAAGTAACCACTTATATACAATCTGGAAATGTTGTATTCAATTCAGGTACTGAACTCAATGAAAAAGAATTTGAGAATACTCTTCAACAAAAGATCAAAGAACAATATGATTTTGATGTTCCTGTGATGTTAATTAATGAAGTAGATTATAGAGATATTATTAGTAAGCAACCATTTAATCAAGATGATATCAATAAACTAAATGTTGGCTTCTTAGGTGATTTACCTTTAGATGAAAATATAACGCATTTGTCTGAAGTGGATGCAAAGGAAGATCGTTTTGAAGTGAAAAAAAAGGCTCTTTACTTATACTGTGAAGGAAAGTACCATCAAACGAAATTAACACATGCAATAATGGAAAGGAGACTAAAAGTGGATGTGACCGTAAGAAATTGGAAAACGGTATTGAAATTATATTCAATACTTGAAAGTTAAATACAGAGCTGCTTGAATAAGGCAGCTCTTTTTCATTAAACAGAAATCTATCTAAACTTTTTTATAAAAAAAGAACCGAATTATTTGGATACTTATAAAATTACTCTTACAATTGTATGTACATTAATCGTTTAAACAAATAATGATCAACAAAGAATATTATAAAGCCATTTTTGAAATCATAAAAACAGGACATTGGATTACAGATTCTGTGAGTCAAGCTTTGAAAGAAGATAAAATTACAGAACCACAATACAATGTTTTAAGAATATTAAAAGGGCAAAAAGGAAATCCAATTACTGTAAATGAAATACAGGAAAAAATGGTTCAACGCTCAAGTAACGTAACTCGAATCGTTGATAAATTATTGGATAAAGGGTTTGTCAATCGATCAGAATGTCCTACCAATAGAAGGAAAATGGACATTACAATTACTGATTTAGGTTTATTTGAATTAGATAAAATGAATAAAAAGGTAGAAGCTATTCATTTACCTTACAAGGATAACTTAACTGCTGAAGAAGCAAAAACATTAGAAATCTTAATTAAAAAACTTAAAGGAGAAAATTAAAATGAAAAAATTAGTCGTATTCGGAGCATCATCTTCAAAAGCATCAATCAATGAACAATTAGCCGTTTGGGCAGCTCAACAAGTTGAGGACGCAGAGTTGAAAGTATTAAAATTGAGCGATTATGAAATGCCAATTTATAGTATCGATAAAGAGGTAGCATCAGGTATTCCTCAAGAAGCGAAAGATTTTATCGAAGAGATTAATAATGCAGACGGAGTGGTGATCTCATTTGCAGAGCATAATGGTAATTTCACAGCAGCATATAAGAATATTTTTGATTGGGCCTCAAGAGCTACCCGTTCAGTGTATAATGATAAGCCTGTATTTGTCATGGCTACTTCACCAGGTCCAAGAGGAGGTTTAGGAGTATTAGGTATAGCAAGTGCTTCATTACCATATGCAGGAGCAAAAGTAACTGGTAACTTCTCTCTTCCTACTTTCCAAGATAATTTTTCAGAAGGTATCACAAATGAAGAGCTAAAAGAAAAGTTTGAATCTTCTTTTTCACTATTTAAAGATGTATTAAATGAAACGACAGTTAAAGCGTAACCAGCAAGGTCGAGGAGGGTTTCAATATATTGTAGACCCTCAGACAAGAAGAGATTTACAACCTTTTGTGTTTTTTGATGCAGGAGTGAGTAAACGAAATGATGAAGGGATGTTTTTCGGTATGCATCCACATTCAGGTATTGGTATTATCACCTACTTTGAAGGAGGAGATTTAGTACATCAAGACTCAGGTAATAACGATGATATCATTAAAAGTGGTGGAGTACAATGGATAAATGCCGGTAATGGAATTTTCCATGCAGAAGGATACAGAATGCCTAAAGGAGTCAATCCATTTGATTCTTGGGAATTAGCCATACATCAATTGTGGTTACAATTACCTCCTGAACTTGAGAATGGATCTACAGGATATTTGAACCTTCAACCAGAAAATATTCCACTAGTAGATAATGTCAAAGTCATCGCGGGTGAATATAAAGGAGTGAAATCAAACTTAGATATTCCTTTTGATATTACTTACTTGGATGTCTCATTAAAAGAAGGAGAAAAGTTTGTGTTAGAAACACCGTTAAACCAAACTCGTGGGTTTATCTTCTTAAGAAGTGGTGAAGCTTCAATTTACGAAGATGAATTAACCACAAATACTCTACATATTCTTGAGGAAAATGATGGAGAAATTGAAATCATTGCCAAAGAAACTACAAAGTTTGTTATAGGACTTACTGTTCCAACTGATCATAAAATGTTTTTGGGAGGAGGCTCGATCCATACAAATAAACTTTCTTTTGAAAGAGCTCAAGAAAATATACAAAACCTTTCTTCTACTGTTATTTAAAAAATTTTCACTGACTGTTGTATGTACAATAGTTGTATATATTACTCTGTAAATTAATCTTTCTATTATGAATGCGATCCTAAATGGTAAAGTATCAAATACTCTCACTAAAATGAGTTTACCAATAAGTGTTGGTATGTTGTCAACATTCCTCTTTCAAGTGATAGACACCTATTTTGTTGGGCAGTTAGGTGGAAATGCTTTAGCGGCACTTAGCTTTTCATCAGTATTGTATTTTATGATAGTTGGATTATTTATGGGGTTAGCCATAGGTGTTTCAACATTAGTAGGAAAATTAATTGGAGAGCAGAAAAATAAGATAGCGGAACATACAATCATTCTAGGCTTAGTGATTTGTTTGCTTTCCACTACTGTTTTGAGTGTTCTAGTTTTCTTGTTTAGTGATCAATTATTTAGTCTTTTAGGAGCTACTCCAGAGATTTTACCACTTGTTCAGCAATATCTAAATACATTATTGGTGGGATTGCCACTATTAACAACAGGTATTATGGCAGGTAGCTTATTAAGAGCTAATGGAAATTTAACAAAACCAGAAGTGATTATGGCTATAGCAGGTGTCATTAATTTAGTTCTTGATTACGGCTTTATCTTTGGTCATTTAAATCTACCGGAGTTAGGAATTCAAGGAGCGGCTTTAGCAACAGTGATTTCATGGGTGTTTATTATAGTAGGAATGACTGTTTTATTTATTCAAGATAAATTGATAAAGTTAAACTATAGTATAACTAGTATTTCTGTGAAAACGTTAACGAAAGACATTTTCAGTATTAGTATACCGATCACTATCAGTAATATTATATCTCCTTTCACACAAATGTTTATTACTTATGTATTGGCTACACATTCAGCTATGGCAGTTGCCGCATTTGGTGTTGCAGGCAGGGTAGAGATGTTGTCATTAATAGGTATTATGGGAGTAAGTACTGCAATTACACCCTTTATCGCTCAAAATCTTGGAGCAAAAAATACAGAACGTATAGATAAAGCGATTGTCTTTGGAGGTAAAGCAGCTTTTTACTTAGGCTTAATCGTTTTTATGATTTTATTTTCTTCTATTGGAAACATTGCACAACTCTTCAGTGAGGACCTTTCTGTAGTGAACTACTCAATTGATTATTTCAATTTTATATCGCTCTCTTATATATTTTATGGAATGTTTTTAGTAACAACAGCGATTCTGAATGGTTTACAAAACCCAGGGAAGTCAATGAAAATTATGTTGATCAAGACTTTTGTTTTCACATTCCCATTAGCGATTATCGGCAGTTATTTTTATGGTACAACAGGTGTATTTGTAGCGATTGGCCTAAGTAATATTTTAGGAGGAATCTATGCAATGTATATCATGAGACAAGTAATCAAATCATTAAATACCGACCTTAAGGATAAAAGTATTATTAATGATTATAAGAATGATTTTGTAAGTATCATTAGACACTAAAAAAGGCACCATAAAGGTGCCTTCTCGTTTATTTATTGGAGCGATTATTATTCTGCAAAATCTCTGTTATATGTACTTAAGAAGTAAGCACCATAGAGACAAATCATAGAGTCGAAAAATAACGCAAACTTATAAGTATCCATGACAACATGTGTTTGATTCATTAGGAATACAATAGTAATAATCATGTACAACTTTAATAGACAAACATAAATCGCAATGGGGATTCTGAAACCATTTTTAATCATAGATAACATCATTAGTACTCCTACAATTAATACAGTAAGGCCAATTTGTTCTGGGATTAAATGACTAGAAGCAGCCATTGATGTATCAATTCCATAAGGTAGTAAATGTTGCCTAAATGGTGATAAAACAGACATTAGGCCACTACAGAAAGTGATCAATCCTCCTATTCCGAAGAAGATCCTGACTTCCTTCTCGTTCATAAATTAATTTTTGGTTCAACAATAAGATCTGTAACTTTTTTGGGTAGACAAAAAATTACAAGCACAATAGTACGCTACTTTTTTGATTGAAAAATTGATGTAAGATAATTCTACGACCTTTTTGACATCTCCTTTCTAATTCTTGAAAGACTTTCTGTTGTTATTCCTAAATAAGAGGCTAAATGATAGTTTTTAACTGACATTTCAATGTTAGGATACGTTTCTATAAAACGTTCATAACGCTCTGTTGCATTTTGAGAAAGGTTTGCCAAGATCCTTTTTTGGTATCCAACAATTGAACCTTCCATTTTTGATCGATATAGTTTATTAAAGACAGGAATTTGAAAACATAACTTTTCAATATCTTCTCTATGAATGGCGAAAACGATAGAATCTTCAAGGCATTCTATGTTATAGATCGCTTTCGTTTGTGAGAAAAATGCTACCATATCGCTTATCCACCAATCATGCACCGCAAATTGAATGGTGTGTTCTTTTCCTTTTTCATCAATAAAATAGGTTCTAAGACAACCATCAACAACATACAAAAGAGTATCTACGTCTTGTCCGTTTAAAATAATTAGTTCTCCTTTTTTATAGTGTTTTTCATGGAAACAATTTCTAATGGCTTGTTTTTCAGTCTCTGTAAGGTAGAGGCTTTTGAAAACATCAAAAAAGAAAATATCGGTATTCATAGTTCTTAGATTAATGCAAAGTATATGGGTTACACTATATAAGTTAAGCATCATAATTTAAAAAATAAATTACTTTAAGAATAGTTTTGTTTGATTAGGTACATAAATTAATTTTGCTTGTCACTTTTTAGCATATTATGTTTTTTATACAACTATTATCAAAGATACCCTTTAGCTTATTGCATATTATCTCAACATTTTTAGCCTTTGTTACAGGAAAAATAATAAGGTACAGAAGAGATGTTGTTGCGGAAAATATTAAGATTGCCTTTCCTAAAAAATCAGGGGCAGAACGCAAAAAAATAGTAGATGGATTTTATACTAACTTATCTGATGTAGCACTAGAATCTATCAAATCACTATCCATGTCTAAGGAAGATATGAAGCAACATTTTAAGGTGAAAAACCCCGAAGTGTTTAATAAGTTTCATGATAAAAACCAGCCGGTTATTTTAATGTGTGGCCATGTCTGTAATTGGGAATGGCAAATGACTGGGTTTGCAGCCAACTTTGATTTTGGTTTTGGTGCGGTTTATAAACCATTAGAAGGAAAGTTTTCTGAACAACTGATGCAACAAATTAGAAGTAGGTTTGGTGGATATGTCGTCCCGATGGCCAATACAATGCGTCAGATTCTAGTGAGAAAAAAGAAAGGAGAGAACTTTGGATTTGGAATGGTGTCCGATCAATCACCTCCGGGTTATGATAGAAAAAGAATTTGGATTGATTTCTTTGGTAGACCGTCTGCATTCTTTGCAGGACCAGAAGTGATTACAGGTTCTATGAAAATTCCTGTCATTTATTCAAGAATTATTAGAACCGGTAGAAGCCAATATGAAGCAGAATTATTCGAAATCTATGATGGTGGAGAATATGAAAAAGGGTCTAATTTAGTATTGAAAAAATACGCTCAACTCGTAGAAGAAAATATAAAAGCTCAACCTTCTAATTGGTTATGGTCTCATAAGAGATGGAAATATACTAAAGAAGAAATGGGTGAATAACTAAAAAATCTCAAGTAGAAAAGTACTTGAGATTTTTTTATATTGAATGAATTAATCAAAGCCCTTTATCAAAACGATATCCATGATTATGAAAAACCTTTTATTCTTTGTCATCTTATTATCTTCCATTAGCTTTTGTAAGGCTCAGGAAATAACTGATTTTCCGTTAGGAAAGGAGTTTACAGAGGAAAAGGATATGATAAGAATGGACGTTGGTGGAATTGAAGGTACTTTGTTCGTCTATACTAATAAGAAGAAGCAAATTGTATCATTAGGTTTTGTACCTAGTTTAGATGGAACGAACCCCAATCGAGTGCATAAACAAGAATTTATGGGTTTCATTCAATACCTTCAAGTGGCCTATGGAATACAGTTTGAAAAAACGTATGAACGGACGAGAGGAAAAGAACATTTTACTGCTCGTACTGCAGATATGAAAATTGCAGTTACCATAGAAACATATAAAGATGACCTAACGCCAACGCCTATGACAATGATGATAAACAAAAGAGCTAAAAACTAATCAACTCTCCATTTATCAACTTGATTAAGCAAAGTAGCTTTTGCTGTTTCATGCTCAGTAGATAACCCTCTGTATTCATAATTTACAGTTTCATAGGCATCTTGTTCAAGATCATAGAACTTCTCTCTGCTGTAATAAATATATTTATAAGTTCCATCTGTAATAGCATAACCATCAGCTTCTTCAATAAAGTTATACTCTCTAGAATGTTCTAACTCGCTATATAATAGAGGAGCGAATGAAATACTCGTTGTACTACTTGCGGTACCATCACATAACTCTAAAATAGTACTATTTAAATCAATAGCATTTACCATTGCTTCTTCAGTACCAATTCTAACAGAAGGTCCACTCACAATTAATGGTGTATTGATCCCCCCTTGATGTAAACTACCTTTTACTTTACCTTTTTCATAAGGAGTTTGAGTTACTCTGTAATCTGTTCCATTGTCACCAATAAAGATGATAATTGTATTTTCTTTATCAGGGATATTCGATAATAGCCTTCCTATCTCTCGATCCATAGCTTCAATACTAGCCATAAAAAAGGGTAACGGATTGGATTCAATATCAGCTTCATTTAGTGTCCCTTGTTCATGTAAATCAGATGGAGGAATATGGAAAGGAGTGTGAGGAGCGGTAAATGCTAACCATAAAAACCAAGGGTTATTTTGATCATTTATCCAATCTATTGCAAGGTCAGTAAAGTGAGAAGTAACATAAGTATCCGTAATATTTTTAGAAGAACTGCCATTAAATGTAGTATAGTTGTAGTAATCTTCTACACCACTAATAAGTGTACCTTCATAATGATTAATTCCATAAGAGTCCATATCAACACTTGAGGTATTGCCAGATAAATGCCATTTACCAATTAATGCTGAGGAGTAATCCGTAGTACTTGAAAGACTTGAAAATAATGTGGTGTTTGATGATGATAAAGTCCTACCAGCTTCCAAAACACCATTCGAGGAACCATATTTTCCTGTGATGATTGCAGCTCTTGTCGGTGAACATGATGGAGCTACCCAATTATTATTAAAAATTAACCCATTCTGAGCTAATGAATCTAAAGTGGGCGTATTGGCAGAAATGATTCCTTCATCATAAAAACTTAAGGCATCCTTCCCTAAATCATCGGCAATGATTAGTAATACATTAGGATCAGTAGAAGGGGATTCAGGTGTTGATACAATAGTCGTATCTTCATCTACAATAGTGGTGTCAGGTTCAGAAAGTACTATTTCGTCCTCTATGATATCATCAATTTTTGAAGATGAGCAAGAGAAAAAAGTAGACAGTAATAGTGTTGTAATAATAAAGTTTTGCTTAGTAATCATAATTCATTCAGAAGTATCACACTCCAAATTGGAGAAGTTGAAAAAAGTAATCTAATTCAGTAAAGTAGTCGTCATACACTTTGTACTCAATTCTTTAAAGGAAAAATTAAGAACAGATCAATTAAAAAAGAAATCTTTCACAATAAATCTTTCTCAAATCACTTTTCTATATTTTAACAGGTTTATTTAATGTACCTTTGTCAAAAATTAAAGAACTATGAAAGCAGCAAAAGATAGCGTAGTCACTATTGCCTACAAATTATACGATGAAAATGCAGAAGGTGTATTACTTCAAGATGTTAGAGAAGATGATGCATTTGAGTTTTTATTTGGTTATATGGATGTACTTCCAGAATTTGAGGTAGAGTTAGAAGGAAAAGAGAAAGGACATACTTTTGAATTTTCTATCGCTAAGGATAAAGCATATGGAGATTACCAAGAACAAGCGGTAATTAAAATTCCTAAAGAAGTATTTAACATAGAAGATGAAGTAGATGAGGCAGAGATCTTAAAAGTAGGTAACGTATTACCTATGGTAGGTCCTGACGAAATGCCTATGGAAGGTGAAGTGAAAGAAGTAAACGATGATCATGTTGTAATGGACTTTAATCACCCTCTTGCTGGTAAAACATTATACTTCACTGGTGAAGTTTTAGATGTTAGAGCTGCTACTGAAGAAGAACTTCAAGAAGCAAAAGCTGCTGTAGAAAATTCAGATTTAGGCGGATTAGATTTTGATAATCTTCCACAATAATCATAGATTTTAGAAGTCGTTTGTACTTCATCATGATATAATATAACAAGCTTCCTAACGAATGAATGTATCGTATGGAAGCTTTGTTTTTCTACTAATCATCAAATATTAAGATAATTATTAGATATGGATAAGTTAAAAATAAAAGAAGGCTTGGTTGTAGCCTTAACATATAAATTATACGAAGGGAACGCTCAAGGTAAATTTATCGAAGAGGCAGACGCTTCAGAACCATTTTTATTTTTTGTAGGTTCTGGTGGAGTATTACCAAAATTCGAAGAAGCATTATTGGGTAAAGAGGAAGGGGATAACTTCCAAATCTCGTTACCATGTAATGATGCTTACGGAGAAGTTATTGAACAATACAGAGAGGTTAAGGTAGATAAAAATGCTTTTGGTTTTGCAGATAAAGAAGAGGAAGAAGCATTTTTACAATTAGGACATATTCTATCGGTTGCTGACCAAGATGGAGATGTTTATGATGGGAAGATCACAAAATTGAATAAGAAAGATGTGATTATGGACATGAACCATGAATTAGCAGGAATGGACCTGTTTTTCGATGGTAAAATTGTAGAAGTACGCCAACCAACAAAAGAAGAAACTGATTTTGATGGTGAAGGTGTGGAAATTATGCCATCAAAATAATATGGACGGTAAGAAAAGAAGTAACATAAAAATCGGTGGTCATGTGATGATCGTTCTAAAGGAAGATCAAAGAACAGGAGACCTTACCGAAGGTTTTGTTGAAAAAATTCTGACAAAATCATCTACTCACCCTCATGGTATTAAAGTTAAACTAGAGACGGGAGAAGTAGGGCGAGTAAAACAGATCCTTGAAGACGGAGAGTTTTAATAATTAATTATGAGTGAAGAAAGAATGGTGTCGATGGATTACTGATCATTATTCTTCACTATTCTAACAAATTCACGATTAAAAAATGAAATTCGAAAATTATAATATATCTGCTTCTCTAAAAAAGAGTATAGCAGAAAATGGATTTAAACGTCCTACAGATATTCAGTTCAAGTCCATACCTCCAATCTTAAAAGGTGAGGATGTATTAGCAATTGCACAGACGGGTACAGGAAAGACCGCTGCATTTGCAATTCCTGTTATGGAGTCTCTTTTACGAAATAAGCCCAAAGGAAAAAGTAAAAGGGTTATTCGTAGTGTTGTAATGGCTCCGACAAGAGAGTTGGCAGAACAGATTACTGAAGTTTTTACATCAATTGGTAAATACACAAAGCTGAATATCTTGTGTATTTATGGTGGTGTAGAACAGGATAATCAAATCAAGAAGTTAGAAGAAGGAGTCGATATTTTAATTGCAACTCCAGGTAGACTCTTTGATTTGAATCACCAAGGTTACATCAAACTAGATCGAGTAGAAGTCTTAGTACTAGATGAAGCCGATCACATGTTGGAGAAAGGTTTTATTAAAGACATCAAAGATGTTATCCGCCTTCTTCCTAAAAAGAGACAAACATTGTTTTTCTCAGCTACTATTGATGAAGCAATTAAAAAACTTGCTTATTCATTAGTTAGAAATGCGATTAGAATACAAATTTCTCCAAAAGATCCTGTTTCTAAGAATGTAAATCACGGTGTCGTTTCAGTTGAAATGGATGACAAAAGATTCTTCTTGGAAAGAATTGTCAAAGAGCACCCTGAAGACAAAATTCTTGTATTTGTTAGAACTCAAGTCAGAGCCGAAAGAGTACACAAGGCGATGGCGAGGGTAGATATAAAAACAGTAACAATACACGGAGGTAAAGATCAAAAAGAAAGATTTGAAGCTTTAAAGCTGTATAAATCTGGAGAGGTAAAAGTATTAATTGCTACAGACGTTTCTGCTAGAGGTATTGATATCCCTGGAGTCCAATATGTTATTAATTATGATTTACCTGATGATCCAGAAAACTATGTGCATAGAGTTGGACGTACAGGTCGTGGTACTCAAAAAGGTGATGCAATCGCATTTTGTGCGGAGAAGGAAAAAGAACTTTTGGACGCTATCGAGAACTTTACAGGTACTAAAATCGCTGTTTATGAAATGGACAGAGGAGAGTATGCAGGTATCGTAGGGCATTCTGAGGAAACATCTACTGACTGGAAAACAGTGATGCGAGAGATAGAAACAGATCAGAAAAACTACAAGGAAGCAAAAAAGAAAGCAAATAGGAAAAAAGAGAAAAAGAAGAAGGTAAAATCTTCGAAAAAATAAAAATCAAAACACTTAGACTTCTGTTTAGGTGTTTTTTTTATCTATAAAAATCGATAATGTTAAATATTAAACATTGTTGTGAATTTTATTATGTTTGAATTAAAACAATTTATTTTAAAGAGGTATATTTGTGTGAAGTTAGATGAATACGCTTAGTAGATAAGTGAAAAAATTAAGAGAGTTAAGTTCATGAAATACCTCTTTGGTACTGCCGGAGAGGTATTTTTGTATAGTATTGAAAAAAAAATCCTCACCATTTATTATATGATGAGGATTTTTATTTATCTGTATACTTTAGATTAAATATCTTTCAGTACTAAAATTTCTGGAATATTTCTACCATATCCGTCGTAATCCAATCCATAGCCTACAACAAATCTTGGATCGATTTCAAAACCAACATAATCAACGGTAATAGGAATTTTTAAAGCTTCAGGTTTAAACAATAAAGATACTACTTTAACTGAAGCAGGTTCCATACCTTCTAAGTCTTTGATCAAAGCTTGCATTGTACGACCTGTATCTACAATATCTTCAACAATGATAATGTGTTTGCCTTTTACTTGGTCAGCATTAAAGCCAATCAATTGCTTCACCTTACCAGTACTTTGAGTCCCTTCATAAGAAGCATATTTTACGAATGAGATCTCAAGTGGTGTTTTAATTTCTTTTACAAGATCTGAAGTGAACATAAACGCTCCGTTTAAAACACTTACCAAAAGAACATCTTTTCCTTCGTAATCATTAGTAAGTTGCTGACCTAACTCGCGGTTACGCTCTGCGATTTGCTCTTTGCTGATAAAAGGAACAAACTCTTTGTCTAATACTTTTGTGACTTCAGTCATGATTGAATATATGTATTATATATGAATTCTGTCTAGAATTTTAAAGTGCAAATATACACACTACTCTTTAATATTAATTGTGAGTATTTCTTAAAAGAATAGATTATTCTTATGTTTTGGAAAATTCAACCTTTTAAATCAAATTTATTAAGTGAATAATTAAAGAATAGAAATATTTTTAGGGTGAGAATGTCGATTTTTAGTGTCTTATATTCTCATTTTCAGTATTTTTAATTGAAAGGAAATACCATACTATTGTTTTTTTAACTAAACCCTTAACAAGAAAATGTCAGATCAAGAGAACCAAGGATTCTTCTCTAAGTTTGTTAATAATATTGAGGATTATATCAATAACCTAGTCACTTTAGATATTAAAACTGTGATAGGAGAGTACAGAGTAGAAGGAGAGAAAGATGAAATCATCAAGAAAGAAAATACTGATTTTAAATTGATGAATAGCCAAATTCATCTATTGAAAGGTGATATTACAACACATATTAGCAACGATCTACTACAAGATAAATATGCATGGGTAAGAGATTTTCACGCTCAAAAAGAGCAACATGGCCATCAGATTATCAACGATAATATTAAAGCTATTTTTAGCTTATATGAACTCTATCAAAAAACAAAAGGAGTGGATGTTCCTGAGGTAGATTTCTCAAGACAGAACCCTGCACAAGTATATGGAAATACGGCAGCGGCACAACCGGCTACTTATGCTGAAATTCCAATGCAGTTTGATCCAACAGCCACGGCAGCAGCAGCTCCAGCGATTGAATCTCCTAACTCAATGTATGATTACGATCAACCTGCAGCTATGGATCAAGTGGCAGCAGAGATGCCTGCTGAAGATGTTGAAGCAGAAGCTATTGATTTTGATGCACCAGCAGATGACTTTAATTCTGTTGCATCGGAAGATGAGGAGAACAAAGAAGAAAAAGAATAAGCTAAAATTACGTAACAATGGAGCAATCCTTAAAAGCATTAGCCAGTGAGTTATTGACTTTAGAAATCAATACTATTTTTAAAGAAAATACTACAGGAGCTAAGATGCCGGCAAACAAGCGTATTGCATTGTATGATATCATACAGAGGTATAGAAAAACTTTAATTGAATACGGAATTTGTGAAAAAGCAAATGGACAACCACCCTCATTGGATGGAGCAGGTAATCCCAAGTTTCTTTTAAGGTTTGTTGGAGCAGGGGAGTACTCATTTTATGAAGTGAAAAGAGCTGCTGTTCATGGAAAAGCTTATTATGAGAAGCTACAAACTCAGATGCAAACTCCTGAACAACTAGAAGAGTTAAAGAACCGAATACAAATGCTGTATCGTATCGAAAGGCAAAGTGCAGTAATGATGGGACTCTTCAAGGAACAGCGACATAAATTAGATATTGATAACAAGCAGGGAACTACTGGTTATGATGCAGAATTTAATGGGAAAGGATGTAATTCAGATTATGATCTATACCCTTCTCAGAAAGGATCTTTTGTCTGGAATAATGATATCTCTTTAGCTGAAATGAATAATGTTGATCCATTGGATCTCACTTCAGAGCAAGTGACTAACATTAGAAAAGCATGGGAGTTAGGAACACAGCAAGTATTATTACAAACTGTTGTTCAAATTGATGGTGATGTTACTTCTTATCTAACACCAAAATTTGTACACCTACCTAAGGATTTTAGAGATATGGTAATGAACTTTCATCAGAGTTCTACCAATGAAGCAACAGCACATTGGAGTTCTTTATTTAAGGTAGTAGCAGACCTAACAGGGAAAGCATTTTCATCGATATTTGGTGGTGGTAAATAATCATTATAATGACTAAAACACCAAAACTAGAAGAACAATTACAGACACTAAAAGCATCTAAGGAAGCTGCGGAATTATTATGGCATTCTTTTGAAGATGGAGGGATGACCATTGAAACACCTTTTACTTTAGGTCATAATTCTTATTCTTTTACGACTGTGATTCAGTTGGATGCAGATATCATAAATTACTTCCCGAACCTATGTAATGAAGATTTAAAGCTTTATCAACCTAAGTTATCAAATGTGATGAAAAAACATTGGTACGAAGTTGAATTTGCTTTTTTCAAATTATCCAACAATAAGAAACTGTGGAATTTGTTGTCTGATACAGTGGTTGTATTTATTAATGCGATCTCAGTAATTACAATGTTAGATGTTGAGAAACTAGAATCAGTTTCGGTGATGTTGATTCCATTGACTTATGTTTTCTTTAGAAAAAAAATTATAGAGCACATCTCACCACTAATTGTTCGTAGTGCTTTTTTTGTCTATAAAAAGTTTAAGCCTTTATTGGATAAAGTGATTAAGAATCAAAAAGCATCCATTATCAACAGCTAGTCGATCAAAACAGGTTCGTCTTCTACAAAAACTGAATCTGCAATAGGAATAATTTCAGAATCAGAGACACCTTCTACAGATAAGAAACCAATAGGATTTTCACCAACGACTGTACTTGCAAAATTAGTCGGTGGATTATCCACTGTTATA
Source organism: Flammeovirga sp. SubArs3 (assembly GCF_947387565.1). Lineage (NCBI taxonomy): Bacteria > Pseudomonadati > Bacteroidota > Cytophagia > Cytophagales > Flammeovirgaceae > Flammeovirga > Flammeovirga sp. SubArs3. Next base: position 808,579 of record NZ_CANDOA010000002.1, read on the forward strand.
CTCGTACCAGAAGCCTCAATTAAATTGTTTAATGACACATAGTAGTTGTAAGCACTTTGATCGAGGCTTTTTAGATGTACCTGAATAGTATCTTCTGTGGTGAAAGAGGTATATGGATATTCTACAAATACTTCCTTACCATCAATGCCTTGATCTGTACTTATCGGTACTCTGGCAGGTGTTAGAAGAATAAACTCACCATTGATTTTTTGTGATACCCTCCAACTATAATAATTATTTTCTTTCTCAGGGTCCAAAAAGTATATCCTTACATAGTAACGATCTTCGCTAGGCTCATATCTGAAGTTTACATCTTGTATAGGAACAACTGTAGGCATTCTCACTTGAGCTTGATAAAGTGTATCTTGTTCAAACTCTGAACCTGGTAAGAATACATTTAAAGTGTAAAATTGCTTAGGAACTAAAGTGACTTGACTCTGAGGAGTATAAAGTGCTCCGTAATCGAAAGTACCTGAATAGGTAAATGGAAATGTAGTATTACCAAAATTAGTAGCAAATAATACAACAGAGGCATTTTCAATCGCAGGGAAAGTTGTCGTATCATTAAACCCTAGCGAACGAGAAAGAATAACTCGAGAAATATATTCACTTTCAGATACATTAGCATCAATTACAGTTCTCTGAGGCCCCGATGGTAGGTTAAGTACAATGGGTTCCTCACAACTATAACAGAACGCTATTAGCAGTGAAAAAATGAATACGTATTTTCTCATTAGGTCTATTAAAACTTAAAGTTATAACTAAAGGACGGCAATATACTAAACAAATAGACTTTTACAGTTTCTAATTGCTCAGGATTACTTTTGCTACTTCTAAAAATATAAGAGTAAGTATTTTTACGAGCATACACATTGTAAATAGAGAAATTGAAACTACTCTCATTTTGTTTCTTCCTAGACATCTTACGATAAAAAGTAAGAGAAATATCTAAGTGATGTGTACTTGGAAGTCTTGCTGCGTTTCTTTCGCCATAAATAGGAACCACATATCCATCCTTAATGTATTTACCTTCAGGAGCGGTATAAGGGCGGCCAGAGGCATAATTCCAAACGGCCGAGAATTGTATCTGTGGTGATAACTGAAAGGACCCTAAAATATTGAATACATGACGTTGATCTTGATTGGTAGGGTACCAATTACCGTCATTAATCTCATCCACTTTCATAAATGAAAAGCTATAGGTATAAGCCATAGACCCTGTAAACTTTCCTTTTCTTTTTCTAAATAACGTCTCAAAGCCATAACTTTTACCGATACCTCCCACCACATCATTTTCTATTTGGTCGGTAACTAAATATCTGCCGTTGGGGTGAAACTCTAATATGTCTTTTGAATCTTTATAATATGCATCAAAAGAAAAATCGAAAACACCATCTTTTAACTTACTTAAGTAACCAATACTGTATTGATCATTAATAAGTGGTTTGATAAGTTTATTTGATGGGATCCAAACCCCAGCATTATTCGGTAAAGAGGATAAGGATAACTCTTGAGCATATTGAGCCATTCTATCATATGCAATCCTCAAAGAATGTTTTGGAGTGATAGCCACACTCATGGAAGCTCTAGGACTGAAGTTGTGGTAGCTATTATCAATATTAAAACCAGAATAAAAGACAGTGTCAACAACCGTATTAAGTGTTCCGGTTGATGTAAATGGAGTTAATTCATAAATATATTGTCTTCTGTTTCGGATATTATCAAACCTGGAATACCTACCTCCAATACCTAATTTTACTTTTTCATCAATATTCCATTCTATGTCAAAATAAGCAGCACTTTCAATTGCTGAAATATCCTGAGCATCTGTTGGAGTAACAATACTTTCAGGAGCATAAGGAGCAATGTCACCTTGATTATAAAGATGATAGATACTCTCAAGACCTGTTTTAAATGTGACATAGGGGGTGAAATAGTGCTCTAGATTATATTTCAATCCTATATCATCCAAAGTATAAGAAGTGATATAACTCGTTTCTGGTACTGTATTAATAATGTTGGATACACTATAGTGGGTATACCATAAAGTCATATTACTATATGTCTTAGGAGATAATAATGAGTTCCAAGTAATGTTGGCGGTATTATTACCCCACTCACTTGCAGAAACATCTTGAAAGGACAGCTTATCTCTACTAAAATAACCAGAAGTGGTAATCGTATTTTTACTATTAATTTGATACTTCACTTTGGCACTCAAATCATAGAAAACGATTGTATTTACACCATTTTCAGAATTAAGTTGAAATAGATCGGTATAAGGTCTTCTTCCTGAAATGATAAAAGATGCTTTGTCTTTTTTGATAGGACCTTCTATCGTTGCATTGGCAGAAATAGTTCCGATTCCACCAGATACATTAAATTTCTGGTTGTTACCCTCCCTTAAGTGAACATCAATAACAGAAGAACCTCTACCACCATATTGGGCAGGGATACCACTTTTATAGGTTGTCACATTTTTTAATGAATTGGTATTGAAGATGGAGTAAAAACCTAAACTGTGAGTAGCATTGTAAATAGGCACATTGTCAATTAAGAATAAATTCTGATCTGTTCCTCCTCCTCTAACAGATAGTTCACTACTTCCTTCATTCGCACTCTTAAATCCGGGCATTAGTTGTAGTGATTTGATCACATCGCCTTCGCCCAAAATCATTGGTAATTCTTTGGTAGCTTCTGGTGTAACATTAGTGATATTACTTAGTTGGAGAATACCCTCATAAATTTCAGAGTTACGAGAAATGACTAGAACTTCTCTCAGTTTGGTTTCCATGATTTTGAGTTGGACATTCAGCTTTACAGCCTGTTCGACCTTTACTAAAGTATCATATTCAAAGAACCCAAGTGATTTTACTTTAATACGGTAAGAGCCTATAGGGACAGAGAGGGAGTAAAAACCATCAAAGTTTGTCACTGTACCAATATTTAGGTCCTCAACAATTACTGTAGCTCCAATAATTGTCTCTTTGGTTCCTTTTTCTCTTACCACTCCATTAATGGGATATTTGGTCATACGACGTCCTTCTGGAGAATCTAAAGGGATACGATGTACTGAAATAACAACATCATTTCCTTCAATTCGATAACCCAAAAATCTTCCATCAAACATTAAGTTTAAGATGTCTGATAGTTTCGCCTGTTTACGTTGGAATGTGATTTTTTTTACCAATGGGATATTGTCATCACTATAGATGAAATTCACTCCACATTGATCGGTAATTTTTTGAATAGCTTCTGGGTAGGTGACTTCAAAAAAATTGAACTCATATACCTGATCTCCCTTATTTTGAGCATAAGTTACCTTTGCTCCTAAAAAAACGAAGCATAAAATGAGGAAGAAATATTTAACAGTATATGAGCTCAAGTATGTTAGACGTATTGTAATAGCTTATGTTAGCATACTAAGATACAACACCTTTTCCTAATATTGCTTCTAAAGCAGTAATTCTTTCTTTTTCTTTTCTGTGTTTTTTGAGTACCAAAGCATCAGAGGCTCTAACTGAACAATCTACAGATGGACAACGCTCACAAGTTTCGTTTACGAACTCCATACGTACTTTCTCAGATTGCCAAATGTTGGTCTTTTCTCTGAACTTATCATTCATTAAAAAGCCAATGGTAATACTCGTATCGATAGACTCATCCACTAATGGTAATGCTCTTGCTACACTAATACAAAAATACTCTTTTCCTGAAGTAATGTATTTCGAGATTTGAGCATCACAAATGTATTTATCATGCTTTCCTTCCGCTCTGTTTTTCTCCAAATCTTCAAAGATTTTTAAAGAGACCCAACGTCTACAGTAATGTTCAGATAGTACAGTACCATGCGGACTATGTAAACCATCTAAATGAAGCTCTTTTGTTAAAGAGTATACATTGCTTCCAGGTTTGTGATCTAATCTTAGGAAGAAAATTTTACTTAAACCAAAGTGTTTTGGAAGGATACTCATCATTCTATATAAGAATGTCTCAGGAGAAGTGTTGTGCTTAAGAATCAGCTCAATGAAATTATCAAAAGAGAAAGTACTACCTTCTAAAATCTTTTGGATATCTGCAATGATCCTCTCTTCTGGAACTAGAAGTGCTCCTGCAAAATACGTTGCCATGTAATCATTGAATAGCATATCAAATGATTTGACCTGCATCCAAGAATAGGTTTTAGAACGATCTGCTAATCCTAAAATATGGAAAGCAGCTTCTCTAGCATAAATAAAAGTCCTTCTTCTTTGGTTTAATTTCTTATTTAGAAGGAGAGTTTTAGAGTGATCTGTATCTGATTTCAGAATTGATCTAAAAGTATCTAAAGCTGGATGTTCACTAATAGAATTGTGATCCAAGTGATAACCACAAACTTGCTTTAAGTACTGTTCTAATTGTTCTTCAAGTGGTTCTCCATCTTTAATAAACTCTGCTCTAAACTCTTTTGCAGCTTTTTCAATATCTTCAAAATAATTATCGTGAATTTCCTGATAAGACCTTAATACAGAGAAATAAAAGTTTTCTACGGTAAGGTTATAATTTCTAGAAATTTCAACAATTGTATTAATAAAGGCTGAAAGTTTAGATGGAGCGTCAGACATTAACTCTAAGAGGTTTCTTGGCTCTAAACCAAAAACATCTAAAGGTAATTCCTGAAGAATATTTGAATTAAGAAGCTTGGAGATCGCACCTAATTTCTTAGAGATCTTTAAAGAAACAAGTTCATCGTATGAAACTCCTAATGCAGCAGCAAGAGCTGTGATTTTATTTCTTTTTGGGTATTTCTTTCCCTTCTCGATTTCATTGATGTATGAAACCGACATCTCCGCTCTTTTTGCTAACTCCGATAATGATAATTTTTGTTCTTGTCTATGCATACGGACTTTCAATCCGAATATAAGACGTATATTTTCCTCTAAAATCACAGGCAATGGATTTATCACACTTGGTTGAATGTTGACTGCATTTCGCAATCATGAATTAAATTTACATCAATTCATTTTTTGTACCCGCTTTATACAGATAATTTCTGCAAAATTAGGACGATTTTTATAAAAAATATAGCATTTTGCGAAAATTCGCTTTCATTTACTGTTTCGTTTACTTAATTTTGTATCATAGATTAGCGACTTAATTATGGCATAGCGATATGTCATTAAAAATAGTTCTACTTGCTAAAAGATACGCTAATAATCAGATATATAATTTTTCGTTTTCAAAAAAAGGCTACCTTTTCAAAAGGTAGCCTTTTTTCTATATATTACTTTCGTAAAGTTTTGTAAATCAAAGCTTATGAAGCAAAGAAGACAAAAAGGCCACTAATAAAGACTAATAAACCTGCTGCTGCTACGGTCGCTGTACCGTAAGCAACTAAGTCTTTTGCTAAATTACCTTTAGAAGGCAAAGAAGATACTCCATAATGTCGAGTAGAAAATGCTAGCCTTACTCTACGCTTTTTTTCTAAAGACCATGAAACCATTTGTGGACTCATTTCAATTACCAAATCAAAGTCATCCCTTAGTTCAGCATCAGACATCAATTGACGTAGGAATTTCTGACTTTCTAAGTGGGAAAGTTTACCATCGAAAAAGTTTTCAATGAGTTCAATGTTTTGGAAAGAAATGGATTCTAGGGTTTTCATGATGGTTACGTAGACAGTAGTGCTAATTTATTGATTCTAATCGAAACAATATAAGATAACAAAAAGCTACAGAACAATCTAATTTATTTGTGACGTTCTTCTAAAATCTTAGTAACGTCTTCTAAACTGTAACCTTTAGCTCTTAATAGTACAATATAATGATACATTAAATCTGCTGCTTCATTTAAGAATAAGTCTTCATTATCATCTTTAGCCTCAATCACTAATTCTACCGCTTCTTCTCCTACTTTTTGAGCTACTTTATTAATGCCTTTGGCAAATAAGCTGCTTGTGTAAGACGATTCTGAAGGATTATCGAATCTTTCCTTAATTGTTTGTTCTAGTGATTCTAGAAATTTAATAGACATTGTATTGTAATTTCGATTAATAATAATACTTGGGAATAAAGGTAATTGTTTCTATTCAAGTATGATATTTTTTGAACAAATAATTAATAATCTCGAAGGAAATACCACCTTAAATTAAAGTTTTGATAAAAGAGAATAAAAAAAGGCCCAACCTTATTAAAGATTGAGCCTTTTCGCTAGAAGTGATTAAATTTCTACAAACTAAAAAATAAATCACTAAAGATTGCTATGAAATAGAACCTCTCACCATTGAAGTGTAAGCTCTTAAAGCAACTTTAAAGTCTTCACCAGCATCTACTTTTTCTTTTATCCAGACTGCAGCAAATGCATGAGTAAGTTGTTCCCCTTCATCATCACCACCAATTTCAATAGTGGGTTGTTGTTCTTCAGCTAAAGCCTCTTCGGCAGCTTGAAGCTCTTCCAATGAGTAGGTTTCTACTAATTTTTTTATAACTGGTATTTTCATTATTTCAATTTTTCGATAAGTTCTACAACAGCATCTTCTTTAGACATTGGACCTCCTTCAACTAATTTACCATCTTTGAAAATGGCAAAAAATGGAAGGTTATTAACTCCTGCTAATGCTCTTGCTTCAGGACTTTCTTCTGCGTTTACATCAAGAAAAGCAATACCCTCAAAACGTTCATCACCTGAAAGTCTTTTAAATTTTGGTTTGAATAAACGACAGCTGCCACACCATCCTGCGAAATATTTTACTACAACTTTATCATTTTGAGATAATAACTCTTGGAAATTGCTATCATTTGCATCGATAACTGCCATGTTGATTCTTATTTTAAAGGGGTGATTAAAAAACTCTTAATATAAGGTAGTTGTACGTATAAACTTGAATATTGATTTCCTCCTTTCAATCTATTTTACAACCTTTGCAAAAATAATTATTATTAAACAAAATTGGGGTATTTTCTAAGGATACTTACAACGTAATTATAAAATTTTATGGGACTGAAAACACGCGTATTTGTTTCAGATGTAGATAATTTGGGAGACGGTAGATATTGTGCAGGAATGGGAGTGGAAATGATTGGTTTTCCTATCGAAGAGAGTCACCCACGCTATGTTTCAGCAGATAAATACAAAGAGATCGCAAGTTGGTTGGCAGGAATTAAATTTGCAGGCGAGGTGTACTCTTCAGCAGATGTAGACTTTGCTGCTTATGATGCTATCGAAACCATCGTTACTGACAACCCCGCTTTAGTTGATGACCTTTCTAACAAAGGAAAAACTTTAATGTACAAGATTGAAGTGACTTCTTTGGAAGAAACAGAACAACAAATGTCGATGTTGGAGCAAAAAGTAGATTTATTCCTATTAGAGTTTTCTGCTGATTTAACGGCACAGGATTATGCATCTATTCGTCAGTTAACAGAAGAATATAAAGTGATCATCGCTGGTGGCTTTAATGAAAATACTGTAAATAATTTACTGGATGAGGCGAAACCAGAAGGTATAGCTTTAAAAGGTGGTTCTGAGGTTGCTGTAGGTGTAAATACCTTTGATGGCCTAGTAGAAGTTTTAGAAGCTATTGAAACAGACGAGTGGGTTTAGTACTCTCGTTTGCATAAAGAAATAGATTACCAAAAATATTTATAGGGTGTTTTGAAAAAAACATCCTATTTTTATGTCTAAACAGTAGACTATGTATTTAGAAGCTTGGAATAAATTACGGGAACGTTTTGAAATTGAAGAACCTGACTTCAAAGCCGATTCATTTGGAGAAACAGCAGATAAATTATCAGAATATTTTGAACACCTATTACGTACTGACTCTTCAAGATTGATGAACGGTTTGTATAGAATTGATGTTCGAGAAGATCTCGTAAAAGAGGCTTTTGAACAAGGTAGTTTAACTGATATTGCAGATGCTTTGGCTCGTTTGGCTTTAAGAAGAGAATGGGAAAAGCAAAAAATGAGAGAACGTTGGTCTAATATGGACGATATTTAATGGATTGGAATACTTCAATAAAAGACTACTCTCTTTACTTGAGATTGGAAAGAGGAATGTCTGATAATACTCTGGAAGCATATATTCGGGATGTAAAGAAATTAAAAGACTTTCTATTACTGATAGAATCGACAGAGACACCTAATACTTTAACAAGAGATGACATCATGCAATTTATGATGTACTTGAATAAAGAATTCTTCTTGGCCACATCTTCTCAAGCTCGCATATTGTCTTCACTGAAATCATTTTTTTTATATCTCAACGAAACGGATCAGACAGAAAACAATCCAGTCGAACTGATAGAGGCTCCTCGTTTACCTAAAAAATTGCCAGATACTCTTGAAGTAGAAGAAATAGATAACTTAATAGCAGCAATAAACCACACTACTTATGAAGGGAGGAGAAATCATGCTATTATCGAAGTACTATATGGATGCGGACTAAGAGTTTCAGAATTAATCAACCTTACACTAGACTGCCTTTATTTTGAAGAAGGTTTTATTAAAGTTGTAGGCAAAGGAGATAAAGAGCGATTTGTGCCAATTGGTGAAGAAGCAATACATCAAGTGGACTTATACCTCCAAAACGATAGACATACTAAAACGCCAAAGAAAGGTTCAGAAAGTATACTCTTTCTTAATAGAAGAGGGGCTAAGCTTACTAGAGTTATGATTTTCACCATAGTGAAAAGGTTAGCAGAAGAAATCCAGTTGGGTAAAAATATTAGCCCTCATACATTTAGACATTCATTTGCCTCACATATGGTAGAGGGTGGAGCAGATCTTAGGGCTGTTCAAGAAATGCTAGGACATGAATCAATTACAACTACTGAGATCTATACGCATCTTAATAAAGATTATCTCCAACAAGTGGTGACAGAGTTTCATCCAAGAGTAAATTAGCAATAAAAAAAGGTTGCTTGAATTGTATATCATGCAACCTTGAATTTTTTTAGTAGTCCTACTAATATTAATCCTTTAATACGGAAGTAAATTAAATGAAAGCTCAACGTCATCAGCGTATTCTTCACCGCTTTCTAACATATCTACATCATTTTCTTCGTAATACCAATTGACAGTAACTTTACCTTCTTTGTCATTTTGGTAATCTTCTAACATTGTTAATATTTCAAGGAAACGTCTAGAAGATGAAGTATTAAAATAAGACATCTTAAAGTTTAATGTAATTTCCTTTCCTGGAGCTTCTAGGTAGTCTTCTAACCATGAGAAGATAGGGCCAAAAAACTCAGTAGTATACTCATGATACGATTCGCCTTCCAATTCTAAAACGCCTGTCTGAGCATTGAAATCAATTCTTGGAATATATGTGGATCCGTCAATATGGAAGTTTTCCATGCTATTTGATTTTAAAGTTCTTTATTAACTTTTACTGACAATATAAAAAATGACCTGGTCTCGTCGTAGTCTTTTATGTTTATTTCAATCGGGTTTCCGGACTTACGAACCATGTCTATAAAACCTAAGTTTGCACCAGGTTTCCCTTCTCGTTGTGGAGCTTTGCGTTGTTCTCTGTAAAATTGTTTCAATTTATCGGGAGACAACCCATTAATATAGTTTGCCCTTTCTATTAAAGGAGGAACTTCTGTTTTAATAATACAGTTACCTGATGTGATGATATAATGATCATCATCTTCAGCTATAGCTACAATTCCCACGCCAATATCTCTTCCATCCTTTTCAGAGTATTGTTTTTCTGCAGAATAATGGTGAATATTTTGAGCCATTTCAATAACAATGGCGAAAAGACGTTTAGCAATTACCCTACTTTCTGGAGTGTTCCTTAAACTCTTACCTATCAAAGCAAGTACGTCCTGAGAAAAAATACCTTGGAATGCCAAGGAGATTTTTCTAGCAGACAGTTGTTGCTTGAAAGTCTTAACACTAAAATGTTCCATATATGCCATAATTCTTCCGGCCTTAATGCTTAGTTCGTTTAAAAAATCTCTTTAACTAAAATCAGATAGCTAAAAAATTAGATAAAGTCTTGATTCTGTTATTGGACTGTAGTCCAATTATACTATTTTTTAATGAAAGTTTAATAACTATTCAAAACTTTAGTTACAACTTTTTTGCCACTTATTCAATAAACGCTAAAAAATGATTGTCAGTATATAAATGATCTTTTTATTTTTGTGTTTTAGCGAAGAAGTAGCTTAGTTAGATATATATAATTCAAGTAAATATAAGATAAGATGAAAGCAAAATTTAGTTCGGTACTGCTTTTAGTATTTTCAATTTTCTTTGGAATGTCCAATTCTTACGGACAAGGAAAGATTCAATTTGAAAAAACAGTGCATGACTTTGGGGATATCAATGAAGAAGATGGAGATGCAAAAGTAATCTTTGATTTTACAAATAATGGAAACAAACCTCTAAAATTAACTAGTGTAAAAGCAAGTTGTGGCTGTACTACTCCTAATTGGTCAACAGACCCGGTAGCTGCTGGTGGTAAGGGGTTTATAGAAGTAAGTTACTCTACAAAAAATAGACCTGGTACATTTAATAAAACGATTTCAGTAAGAACAGATGGTCAACCACAAGTATTGCTGTTAACGATAAAAGGAAATGTAATTCCAAGACCAAAAGGCCCTAAAGATTGGTATCCTATGGAAATTGGAAATGTTCGATTCAAGACAACTCACTTAGTATTTACAAATATCAAAAATACTGACAAAGATACGTTGAGTACAGTATTATATAATGAAGGAAAATCAGAAATCGCCATCAATTATAAGGATGCAAAGACACCGGACTATGTTAAAGTTTGGGGTTCTAAGGATAAATTAGCTTCCGAAGATACTGCAACGTTATATATAAGTTATGATGCAGCTTTGAAAGGGGATTATGGTTATTTATTTGAATATTTTCAATTACCAACATCAGATATTAAGCAACCCAAAAAGAGAATCAATATTAGTGCTCATGTCAAAGAAGACTTTAGTAATGTCTCAAAAGATCAATCGACTTGGCCAAAAGTAGAGTTCAATACTAAAAAGCATGAGTTTGGTGAAATGAAAGCATTGGATAAAAAATCTACTGCATTCAAAATTACAAATAAAGGAGGCAATGAGTTAATCATAAGAAAAGTAAAAGCTTCTTGCGGATGTACAGCGACAAAACCTCAAAAAACGCAATTGGCTCCGGGAGAAAGTACTACACTTGATGTTACTTTTACTGCCGGTAATTACAATAGGAAAGTAACAAAGTCGATCACAGTGATCACAAACGATCCTGATCATCCTGAAACTACGCTTCAAATTGAAGCAGATGTAAAAACAGCCGAAGAAAACTAAAAATAAACGATGACTAATAAACTAAAGGTCTTAATTGGAGTCAATATCATATTGGTGTCAGCCATAGTATTCTCTGTTTTTTCCGTTTTCCCTTTGCAAAGTAACGATGTAAAAGGAAAGCCCTTTTTCAACTTAGCGGACCTATCTCAAGTTAATCAATTTGACATTAATGGCCAGTCTATTGTTCGGTTAGAAGACGGTAGGTGGGTAATGAATGGTAAGGTAGATGTCTCACCTATATTTGTTGGACGTGTTTTTCAAGCAATGCAACAAACACAAATCATCGAGAACAAGAAAAGTATGCCAACGGACGGAAAAGATATTACTGTGTATGTCGCATCAACTCCGGTATTTACAGGGTCCATTGCTTCCGAAGGGGATGTAATGGCATATGGAAATAGAAATGGTGAAATCTTTAGTATTGAAATGCCAGGTCAGTTCTTAAACCTAGAAGAATTGTTTGATGCCAATGAAAAAGATTGGAGAGATAAAACAGTTTTTAGAACTTCTTGGAGAACATTGAAGAATTTTGAACTTACATATAATAGAAATCCAGAAAATGATGTTAATATAACATTCAAAGACCCTTTTTATTCTGTTCAAAATGTAAAAGCTTTAGATTCTGCTGCTGTTTATCAATTCGTAACTTCCTTACCAAGAGTTCAGGTAGATCAGTATGAGGTAAGAAATAGCTTCATAGAAGATACAGTTAAAAAGTATCGACCATTTTGTGAAATCATCATGGAAGATTTAGTCGCTGACTACAATGCAGAGGTATTTATTTATCCTTTTGATAATAAAGTATTTGCTTACTTCCCTAATTCTAATGAAGTAGGAACACTAAATACTAAAGTTGTACAAGACCTATTGGTATCTTGGCATTTCTTTGATGCTAATGACCCTAGAAAAAAAAATAGATAATAATGATAGGATTGTTTGATTCTGGTTACGGAGGGCTTTCAGTTTTTAGAGTACTAAAGGAAACTCTTCCTGATACTCCTTTGATCTATTATGCAGATCATGAGCATTGTCCATATGGTCAGAAATCAAAAGAATATTTGATCAATCGAGCGGAGAAAATCACAGAAGTTTTAATTGAACAAGGCGCTGAAATTATTGTTGTAGCTTGTAATACAGCAACAGCGGCAGCAATTGATCATTTAAGAAACAGCTACGATATTCCGTTTGTAGGAATGGAGCCTGCGATAAAACCTGCAGCATTATCTTCAATAACTAAAGCAGTGGGTGTTTTAGCCACTGAAGGTACTTTCTCTGGGAAACTATTTAATGAGACAAAAGAGAAATATGCAAAAGATATAAAAGTGGTTATCCAGCCTGGTACCGGTCTAGTAGAATTAGTGGAGGCACATAAAATGCATACTTATAAATCTTGGCAAGTACTTTACCCTCTATTAAAGAAAATGAAGGAAGAGAATGTAGATCAAATAGTTTTGGGATGTACACATTATCCATTTCTATTTGAAGATATACAGAAACTAGCAGGAGAACATGTTACATTAATTGACCCAGCACCAGCCGTAGCTAAACAGGTAGTAAGAATTAAAGAAACCATTCTTGATTTCCCCAAAAAAGGGAAAGCCCAATTTTACCAGTTTATTACCTCTCATGCCGATGTTAAAAACTTTAGAGCATCGGTATTAAAACTAGTTGACGTAAATGGCGATAACACCCTATTTGCTTACGATTGGTCTTAATGAAGATCACATACATTATTATTAACGTACAACAATTCCCATTCTGTCCCAAAATCGCGAATTTTAGAACATAACATTCATCATAAATATTGAAACTACTACCATTAAATCAATCATGAAAAAATCATTAATCACTGTATTTTTACTCAGTACCTTAAATGTATTTGCACAAACACCAAAAGATGAAGGACTAAAAGAGATTGAGGAATCAACCATTAATTCTACTTTAACATACCTTGCATCTGATTGGATGGAAGGAAGAGAGGCCGGCCGGCCGGGAGCTTACAGAGCTGCGGAATACATTGCTTCTATGTATGAGTTTATGGGATTAGAACCTGCAGGCGACACAGTGAATGGAAAACCTACATATTTTCAATCTTTTGATGTATTGGAATATAAAGCCGCAGATAAGCAACACCTTTCTATCGCAACTGAAAATGGTCAGGAATTTACTTTTGCCTATCATACAGACTTTGAGGTGAAAGCTGCTCCATCTTCTGTAAAAGGAAAAGGAAGGCTAGTTTTTGTTGGGTATGGAATAGAAGTGGATTCTTTAAACTACTCTGATTTTTACAAGAAAAATTATGAAGGTAAGGTTTGGGTACGATTAAAAGGAGCCCCAAAAAATGGTAAAGTAGGGAATGCTTTCAAGGATGAACCAGCAAAGCAAGTGCATAAATTGAAAGAAAAACTTGCTGAAAAGTATGGTGCATTAGCGATTATTGAAATTGATCCTTTTGGAGACTTGCCAAAAACATCTAGTAATTATCCGTTTAGAGATAATAGAAAATATTACGAAGGAGATCAACCGTTATCATCTTTTTATGATACAAGATTATATAGTCCAGTATCTGAAGCTAGCAAGATAGCACCAGTATTTATGGGTGGTGAATATATCACTGCGGTTTTGTTGAATATTAGTAGTGTAAATCAATACATCAAATCCTTAGAAAATAAAAAAATCTACTCACCACAACTAAAAGCTGTATCAGCTGAGTTTAAATCCAATGCTGTGGTAGAACGTAAAAGAGTAAGGAATGTTTTAGCACAAGTAACAGGTAGTATGCCTGATAGTATTGTGATGATTGGAGCACATTATGATCATTTAGGTAAAAGAGAAGGATATGTATGGAATGGTGCAGATGATAATGCTTCTGGAGTAGCCGCAGTATTAGGTATTGCAAAAGCAGTAAAGGCTACAGGTGTACAACCTAAGAAAACCATTTTATTTGCTTCTTGGACGGCAGAAGAGAAAGGATTACATGGTTCATTAAACTTCTTAAGAAACTATGTGAAAACTCAAGATATAAATATGTACCTCAACTTCGATATGATTGGTAGAAGAGGAGATTGGCATAGTAAGGATAATCAAGTAAGTTTTATCTATAATGCGGAGAACCCTGAAACATGGGAAATCAGTCAATCAAATATTGAGAAATATAGCCTTAACCTAGAGATGTTCGATGGTAAAACAAAGAGAGGTGAAGCCGGAGGATCTGATAATGTGAACTTTGATAATTTTGGAATTCCGTACTTCTGGTTCCATACAGGAGGACATGAAGATTACCACCAAGTTTCAGATCATTCGGAAAAAATAATGATGGATAAAGCAACTGAAATTACAAAATTAAGTTATTTGAGCATTTGGGATATTGCTAATGAGTAACAATATATGTAAATAAAAAATACAGGCACAAAGAGAATAAAACCATCTTTGTGCCTTTATTTTTTTAGTATATAATTAGAAATTATAGCGTATTTTCTTTTATCTGTTTTTCAAGATAATTCTTCATCCATTCTAAATGGTACTCTTCATTCATTGCTCCTGAAGTTTTATCTTTTAGGATCCCATTGACGTAATATAATTGAGTAGGAAAACCAACAATATTAAAATTATCGATTACATATGGCCTTTCTACACTAACAGTTTTATAACCAAATTCGCCATATTTAGTATAATAACTATGAATTAAATCTGAGCTGGATCTACAGATACTTACAAATTTAATATTTGAGTTATCAGAGAAATAGGATGATAATTCTTTCAGGTTCGGTTCTTCCATTTTACACCCTTTGCATCCTATAAACCAAAAGTTTAAGACAGTAATACCACTTTCCAGTTCTGAAATTGAAATTGTATTTCCATATATGTCTTTAAGGTTTTCCTTTATTGGGATTTTACTTCCTAATTCAGGACCCATAGGGTATTTACTTTTTTTCTTGTACTTAATCTCATAGTTATCACCATTCTTTTTCAATTGTTGAGCTGTAATTGATAGACTAGTAAGGAACAAAAAGACAAATAGATATAGCTTCATGATAGTTTTTGAATGAAATAGTAAATAATAGCTTTAAGTTATTGAGCCAATTGCTGGAAAATTTCTTCCATAGATTGCACTTGAGTATTCATCTCAATAATTGCTTGATTGTTGGAAGCAGTAGCTCTGAAGATATCACCTCTTAAATCAAGTTCATTGGAATAATGAACAATTACAGAGCGGTCTTCAATGATCTCTACTTTATCAACACCTTCAACTGCTTGTAAGAATTGAGCATCCGTAGGGTTTTCGAATTTAAGACTCAAGGATGTTTTTGGACCTAAATGTCTTAAGTTATCGACTTTGTCATTAGCGACCAAATCACCTTTTCTAATGATAACCACTCTATCGCATAGTGCTTGGACTTCTTGCATAATATGAGTAGAAAGCATCACTGTTTTATCTTTACTTACCTTTTTGATAAGTAAACGGATATCTTCTAGTTGAATAGGGTCTAATCCTGTTGTAGGCTCATCTAAGATTAATACCTCGGGGTCATGGATTAATGCCTGTGCTAAACCTACTCTCTGACGGTAACCTTTGGATAGGGCTCCAATTTTCTTTTTTCTTTCTCTAGTAAGACCAGTTAACTCGATCATTTCTTCGATCTTCTGTTTTTTTTGCTGGCCTTTTAGTTTGTATAAAGATGCAGAGTAGTCCAAGTATTCCCTAACATACATATCTAGGTATAAAGGGTTGTGTTCTGGTAAATACCCAACTCGTTTGCGTACTTCGATGGGATTCTCGACGACATCATAACCACAAACTTGAATACTACCTTCAGTTGGGGGAATATAGCATGTAGCTATTTTCATTGTAGTGGATTTCCCAGCACCATTGGGTCCAAGAAAACCAAGAATTTCACCAGGTTTTGCTTCGAAGCTTATATTGTTGACAGCTTTCTGTTCACCGTAAACTTTTGTTAGTTGATTTACTTTGATACTCATGGTGTAAAAATACAGTTTTTTTGTGTCGTGAGTTAAAGATGTATAGAATCCCGCATCATTTTAGGTGTTTTTTACACTTTTAATCTGAATGATATTGCGGGATCGCATACATGTTTATTGTATAAAAAGGCTTCCTGGATTCATGATATTATTGGGGTCGATCTCTTTTTTTATCGACTCCATCAAGTGATAAGACTGATCTCCTATCTTATTTTTTAACCAAGGAGCTAATGCTCTGCCAATTCCATAGTGATGTGATAAAGCTCCCTTGTTTTTCAAGATTGTCCCTATAAAACCTTTATGAAAATGTTCATAATCTTCTCTAGGAGACACTTTATCGGTAGGTGTAATTACTGAGAAATATAAATTGACACCATTTTCGTAGACATGTGAAATATTGGCCATACAGATAGTATTAGGTTTGGCTTTGATATAAGTTTTTACACTTTTCCAAAGTTGACCAAGGTCCTTCCAAGTCACTGAAGTTTCTAGAATATCAGTAATCAACCCTAAGTCCATCAGAGGATCTCTCATATATGCACTACTAAAACGAGTCTCTAACCATTTTTTTGCAAACTTATTTCCTAAATTTCGACCACCACTTTGAGCAGACACAGACTTAATTTTATTAATCACAAAAGATGTGTAATCTTCGTCTCCATCTACAGAAACATGCATAATACACCTTTCATTAGTTTTATACCCTAATGTTTTGATAGCTCTATCTGAGAATGAACCATTGTATCCATTTATTCTAAAGTCGATTTCGGTCTCTTCTGAGTCAGATAATCTAAAAAAATGAGGTTTTCCAAAACCACCTTGAATACAATTTCTCATGGCAAGGCATCCATCTTCAAAGTTCTTGAAAATTATAGATGTTGATTTTGAATGTTTTTGCTCATACTTTCTAATGCTGATCGTTACTTCAGAAATGACTCCTAATGTCCCTTCTGCTCCAATAAATAATGACATCACATCATACCCTTGAGAAGTCTTCGGGTAAATTTCATTAGAATATGTTCCTGTAGGAGTTACGACCTTTAGTCCTAAAACGATATCTTTGATCGTCCCGTAACCCGTAGATCCCAATCCTACGCCATTAGAACTGACCCAACCTCCAAGTGTTGAGAACTCAAAAGATTGAGGGAAGTGACCACATGTGTAACCTCTTTTATTGAGATAGTTTTCTAATTCTGGTCCGCTAATTCCCGCTTGAGCTGTAACCGTTAAGCTTTCCTCATCAATGGAAACAACCTTATTTAAGTGTTTATTGATATCAATGGCAATACCGCCATTATTGAAACCAATGTTTTTACTCATAGAAGATCTTAAACCATGAGGGATAACGGTTAATTTCCATTCCTGACATTTTTGAATAATTTCTTCTAACTGTTGGTGATCGTTAGGTGAAACAATAATATCTGGCGGATAGTGAACAATACCTTTTCGAAGACTGACGAGTTCACCATAATTTTTCCCTGCACTATGTTGTGCTCTTTCAAAATCTGATGTACCAATATTTTCAGCTCCTACAATTTCAGTAAAGGTTTTTACATAAGAAGGCAAGAGGTTGATTTCTTTTTCAACTTTTACTTCTTTTTCCCCTGGAAGAAAAGTAGGTAAAGTAACTTCAAGAGCAGGAATACCTGTGTAATCTTGAATTACTTTTTTAGTATTTTCATTTAATGAAGCTTCCACAGTCGGGTTCCCCCAACGTAGAACCTGTCTGTATGTTTGTCTAAAAGCAGATTTCATTTTCTACTATAAATGTCAATTACTGAATGTGTTACCTGTCGGAATGACCTAATGATCTATCTGGCTCAACAACATCTCTTATTTTTTGTTTTACTGCTTTTGGTTCAGGAAAACCCGATTCTTTTCTATCCCAAACAAGTTGGTCATTTACAGAAATTTTAAAAACGCCCCCATCAGTAGGGATCAAGCTTACTTCTGAAACTTGTTGGTGAAAAGTATAAAGTAACTCTTGAGTCATCCAAACAGCTCTAGGTGTCCATTGGCATAACGTACAATATTCGATTGTAATCTTAAATTTCATAAAAAGATGATGTTGTTAGTCGACAAATTGATCCTATCAATATAATATCCACAATTTAAAAAAATGTTTTCCTTATTTTTAAGTATTCTCAATTTTTTAATAAACGAAGAGATGAAGAAAAAACTAATGACAGTGTGTGCTATGCTTTTAGGTGTAAGCACGTATGCCCAAGACTTTTTAGTTGGAACTTATACGAAGGAAGGATCAGAAGGAATTTATAAAGTACATTTAGATGCAAAAAATGCGACACTTGAGATGAAAGGTGTTGCAGCAAAATCTGTTCAGCCATCTTATGTAGCTTATTCAAAAGATAGAAAATTTGCCGTAGCTGTGAATGAGACAGACGGTGGAGAGGTAAGCTTATTCACTGTTGATAAATCTACAGGTGACCTTACTTTTGTCAATAAGGTACCATCAGGAGGAGCCCATCCTTGCCATGTTTCACTAGATGGTAATAATACAGTCTTTGTAGCCAATTATTCAGGAGGTAATGTTGGGGTGTTCCAGATTAAAGATGGTTTACTGACACCTTTCCATCAATTGATTCAATATGAAGGTGAAGGACCAAATAAATCTCGTCAGGAGGCAGCTCATGCACATTTTGCAAATTATGATTCAAAGCTTAAAAAGACATTTACTGTAGATTTGGGGTCAGATAAAGTTCATATCTATAATGTAAAGGAAACAAAGCTTATGGAAGTACAGACATTAAGTACTCCTGCAGGTGGTGGGCCTCGTCATCTTGTTGCTCACGGTAATATATTGTATGTTCTTAATGAACTAGAGGGAAAGATTACGATCTATAATACCAATGAAGAAGGGCAATATAAAGAGCTGGCCAATGTATCTACATTACCAGAAGACTTTAAAGAGTATAATACATGTGCTGCTATTAAAATGTCTAAAGATGGAAAATTTTTATATGCCTCAAATAGAGGACATAATAGCATTGCAATTTTTAAAGTGGACAAAGGATCGGGATTAATTGCCAATATTGGCTATCAAGATGTGCAAGGTAAATCTCCGAGAGATTTTACATTATCTCCAAAAGAAGACTTTATTGTAGTTGCCAATCAAGATTCTAATAACCTTTCCTTATTTGAAAGAAATAAAAAAACAGGTTTACTCGAATTTAAAACTATTCTAGAAATGAGTATGCCCGTTAATGTAGTTTTCTAAACCAGAAAATGATAACAAAAAAGCCCAACCTTTTACAGTTGGGCTTTTTTTATTGAGTGGGTGAATAATTATTTTCTTTTTGCTTTAATTATTACTTGTTGTCCTGATAATAATTGCAACTCACCGTCTACAATTTTGTAGTTATCTACAAGATCCATTTTTGCAAAAAATGCTCCTTCAACATTATTGTCTTGACACATTTTTCTTGTGGCTGCTAATGGTCCCATTTTAATAGTAGTTGAATAAGCATCCATAGTTACTTTTCCATGAAAGTTATTACAGCTACCTGAACCGGAAATTTCACCTTTATTTGTAATGATAAAGTTAGGAATGTGCCCGTTGAAATCATCAACTCCTTCAATAAATGACACTTCCCAGTTTCTAAAGAAATTCATGTGGTTCACACCTTTTTTAGCAGTAACTAAAACTTCATCATCTTTCTTTAATGTCAATATATCATCAGAGATATCAAAAGCATTAAAGTTTTCTAATATTTTACCAAGTGCTCTTTCATTTTCAGCTACTTCTTCACAGAACATCATAGTAGACATAAATGGGCCTGACTTTATTGTTCCGTCTTCAGCATTGTATTCCATACTTCCACCTAGGCCGTTACAACCGGCAAAACCATTGATTCTGTTTTCTGAAGTATCAAAATTAATGTATGTGATTAATGGGTTAGTCTCTTTTTCATTTAAAGTGGTAATTACCCAAGTACCGTTTAATAGAGGGTATTTGTTTTCCGTTTTCTTCACTACTTTCACTAATTTATAATGTAATGATGAACCGTCTGCTGGAGGGTTGTCAACTTGAGAAACAGCTACATTTAAAACGTATTCATAGCCTTCTTCATAATCAAAACCTTCAATTGAACCGTAGAAATTACTCCATGTGGTAGCATCACCTTCTTTAATTTGTAAACATTCTTGAGGGCCAACACCAACACAATCAGCTTTTTGAGGACCAACTGTAATTGTTTTATGTTGTGCATTAGGTTGTTTTGATGTTGCGCATGCAGATACTAATGCAGCGAGGAGTAAAATGAAATTGTATTTAAGTATTTTAGTCATATAAACATGTAGTTTGTTCTGATATTGATTAACGAGTCTTTTAATTTTTTTGTTCGATCTTTTACTAAATCACATGATAAAAGTATGTAACTAGTTGATATTTAAAATATTACCTTGGGTTAATTTAAGTTAAAAATATCAGTTTTTACAAAACCAGAAAAAAATTATTATTTGAATTGTTCATTTCGTATTTTCAATTGTCTTTTAGAAAGAATTAGAATAGAGACGTGTGTATGACAATCAAATTGTTATTATTTAGGACATTACTATTATCTGCTGTGACTTTTCTTTGGGGTTGTGAAACGGATGAAGAATCAAAAGTAACTGCATGTAATAATGAATATATTTCCGCTCAGTTTTTAGAGTATCGAAATGTAGTAAGAACTGCAATTTCAGATAAAGACTGTGAGTTAATTCAGAATGAGTCTGAAGATATTTTAGACTTCTTAAATGAAAACTATAATTGCCTTGTGATCTATTTGGTATTAGATGAAAACAATAATATATCAAATGATGATGAAGCTATAGAACTTCTTGAAGAGGTGAAATTGGAGCTAGAAGCTTTGGAATATAGTTGTGATGTAGAAAACTTCCCAACTTTATAAATAGAATATTGTAAGGAGAAATCCGATTATTTAAAGTTATCAACAAGATTGATTAATATTAAGACTGTATTACCGTAAAGAGGTGGTACAGTCTTTCTTATTTTCAATGTTTTATGTTTAAATTTGTGAGCTTTTAGAAATTTTTATCAATGTTATGAATACAATGAGCAATTTTTCTAATCAACAATTGAAATACATTTAGACTTAAATAATAAAGATGAGTTTATTAACAGTAGGTTCAGTAGCTTTTGATGCTATCGAAACACCTTTCGGAAAAACAGATAAAATTATTGGTGGAGCTGGTACGTATATCACTATCTCTGCTTCTTTCTTCACGAAACCTGTAAAAGTAGTTGCAGTAGTAGGTGATGACTTTCCGAAAGAGTATATCAGTACATTAGAGCAGCAAGGTGTTGATACTGAGGGGTTACAGATCATAGAAGGTGAAAAAACTTTCTTCTGGGCTGGTAAATATCATAATGATATGAACTCTCGTGATACATTAGTTACTGAATTGAATGTTTTAGAACATTTTGACCCAATTGTTCCTGCTAACTACCAAGGTTCGGAATATGTAATGTTGGGTAACCTTTCTCCTCAAGTACAATCTACATTAATTGAGCGTTTAGAAAACAAACCAAAGTTAGTTGTATTAGATACAATGAACTTCTGGATGGATATCGCTTTAGAAGACCTGATGAAAACGATTTCTATGGTAGACGTATTGTCTATCAACGATGAAGAAGCTCGTCAATTATCTGGTGAATATTCTTTAAGAAAAGCAGCGAAGAAAATTATGGCTATGGGACCAAAGTACTTAATCATCAAGAAAGGTGAGCATGGTGCTTTATTATTCCATGAGGATAAGGTATTCTCTGCGCCAGCATTGCCATTGGAAGAAGTATTTGATCCAACAGGTGCTGGAGATACTTTTGCAGGTGGCTTTATTGGTTATTTGGCAAAAACAGATGATATCTCATTTGATAATATGAAAAAAGCAGTGATTTATGGTTCAGCAATGGCCTCTTTCTGTGTTGAGAAATTTGGTACAGAACGTTTATTAGAAATCACTGAAGCAGATTTAGAAGCAAGAGTAAAAGAATTTGAAGAGTTAACTAACTTCTAATATATTTTACTTTAAAATATGGAGGAACATTGCAATGCGGTGTTCCTTTTTTTATTTTCATTTTTTAAGTAAACCATAATTCAATTCGCTTGAAATATTTTAACGCTCATAGTCATTTTCCTCAAAATCATGATGAAGTATCTGTTTGGAATCAATTTATTCAACATTCTTTAGTAACAGATTCTTTACAACTTATTTCATCAGGAATTCACCCATGGCATATCAATGAAATAGATGTTGAGTGGTGTTTGCGACAGTTGGAAATAGATATTGATAAAATAGATGCTATTGGAGAATCAGGTTTGGATAGAGTAATTTCAACTCCATTTGAGCTACAAAAAGAGATATTTCTTGAGCATATTAAGTTATCTGAAAAGTATAATAAACCACTGATAATACATGCCGTTCGTACATATCCATATATTATTCAATTAAGAAAACAGGAAAAGTGTCTGCAGCCATGGATTGTACACGGTTTTACAGGAAATCTACAGTCCGGTTTACAACTTATAAAAAATGGATGTTATCTATCTTTCGGCAAAATGCTGATGAACGGACATAAAAAAACAGTAGAAACACTAAAGTGTATAGATCCAAAATATGCACTATTTGAGACTGATGACGATAAAAATCTTACTATTGAAGAATTGTATACTAAGGGTGCAGAAATTTTAACGATTGAAAAAGAGCAATTGAGAATAGAAAAAATGGAAATAGCCAAGGAGTTATTTCCCAAAATTGAAGGACTTCTTTAAATTTGCCCGTCAAAAAATATACTTAAACATTATTATGGGACACTGGCAGGAAAGAACAGAACTTTTAGTTGGACAAGAAGGACTTGATAAATTAGGTAATGCTCACGTATTAATCATTGGAGTAGGTGGTGTTGGTGGTTTTGCTGCTGAAGCTATTGCAAGAGCAGGTGTAGGTAAAATTACAATTGTTGATGGTGATACTGTAGAACAATCGAACAGGAACCGTCAAATTGCTGCTTTAATTAGTACAGACAATCAACCAAAAGCTTCTGTAATTGGTAATCGAATTAAAGATATTAACCCTAACGCTCAATTAGAGATTAGAGAGGAATATCTTGACGGTGAAAATATTGAGGCCTTACTGTCAGCACATCCATACGATTATGTTATTGAATGTATTGATACTCTACAGCCTAAGATTTCAGTGATTGAAACTGCCATTTCAAAGAAACTACGTATTATTAGTTCAATGGGTGCTGGTGGTAGAATGGACCCTACGCAAACGAAAGTATCTCGATTAAAAGATTCTTACAACTGTAACCTTGCCAAGATGATTCGTAAAAGAATCAAAGCAAAAAGCGTAAAGCGTAAGTTGAAAGTTGTGTTCTCACCAGAATTAATTGATAAGAGCAAAGTAAAAGAGGTGAATGGTGTGAAACATAAAAGATCTACGATAGGTACCATTTCATATATGCCAGCTGTTTTTGGTTTGACTTGTGCTTCGGTCGCAATTAGAGACATCGTAGAGAATTAAGAATAATTAGTAAAAAAACTTTTCGATTTTGTCACAAATACAAGACCAGCAATGTTTAACTAATGTATCTAGATACATTAGAAATACTAAACCATAAGCATCACGATATAAGTGATAAACTAGAATGATAAGATTAATTTTTCGATTCCTTTTTTGGTTCAACGGATGGAAAATCAAAGTGGACCATATCCCATTAGAAACCATGAAGCGTAGCGTTTTCTTGGCGGCTCCACATACTTCCAACTGGGATGCTGTTTATATGGTTTCAGCTATGCGTCAGATTGGTATTAAACTAAGGTTTGCAATTAAAAGAGAGTGGATACGTTTTCCTTTGAGTATTGCTATTAAACCTATGGGTGCCATTGGAATCGATAGAAGACCAAAAACCAAAGGAGCAGAACGTCTTAGTATGGTAGATGCTATGGCCAACTTGTTCGACGAGAATGAAGAGTTAGCATTAGTAATTCCTCCTGAAGGGTCGAGGTCATTAAGAACTGAATGGAAGTCGGGTTTCTATTATGTAGCCTTAAAAGCCAAAGTTCCTATCTTATTAGCATATTTAGATTTTGATAAAAAGATTGGGGGAGTAATTGAGGCATTTATGCCGACAGGAGATTTTGAAGCGGATATGAAACATATCACTGAAGCTTATAAAAAAGCTGCTCCAGCACCAAAGTTTCCTGCATTATTTTCTTTAGATCAAAGATATATCGACTAATTAATTCCATAGAAATAATTGTCTTTTGAGAAGTTACCTTATTAAAATGGGGTAACTTTTCTGTTTTTAGTAGAATAATTCTAATATTGTATAAACTAAGCTCATAACGAGAGAGGGGAAGGTTAACTTGAAAACACTATGGATAACATCAATAAAGATATCATCGCACAAATCAATGAATATAAATGCATGTTTCAGATGCCATCCAAAGCGAAGGCTGAGGAGTTTGTAGATGATTTATTTCGTTTTCTGTTTCCAGTAGTTTCTGGAGTAGAACAAGGATATTATGCAGCAGAATTGGCATTAATTCGATTAAAAGGAAAGTTACAAGAATTATTTTTGCCTATTCGTGATCAGTTTGAAATAGGTTGTACGAGTGCTACAGAGCGTTTTTTTGATGCCCTACCAAGTATCCATGCTCAGTTGATTAAGGATGCCCAAGCAATTTTTGAAGGAGATCCAGCTGCCAAGCATATTGAAGAAGTTATTTTAGCTTACCCAGGTTTCTTTGCTGTATTCGTACATCGATTAAGTCATCAACTTTACAATTGCCAAGTGCCGATTGTGCCTCGTTTATTTTCTGAGTATGCACATAGTAAAACCGGTATTGATATTCACCCGGGGGCAACAATTGGAAATAACTTTTGCATTGATCATGGTACAGGGATCGTTATAGGTGAAACTTGTATCATCGGTAATAATGTAAAGATTTACCAAGGAGTTACTTTAGGTGCGTTGAGCGTAAGTAAAGATTTAGCAAAAGTCAAAAGACACCCTACAATTGAAAACAATGTAGTGATCTATTCTGGAACGACAATTTTAGGAGGAGAAACTGTAATTGGCGAGCATGCTATTATTGGAGGAAATGTTTGGTTGACAGAAAGTGTTCCTGCATTTGCTAAAGTGTACAATACTGCATCTGTAAGTGTGCGTCATAAAAAGGAAAAAGCTCAATAAACAGAGTAAATTCTATATATAAAAGGAAAGGTATTGACCTAGAAATAGGGCAATACCTTTTTTTGTTAAGCAGTCGGATCTTTATTATCTATTACCACAGTATTCTAATTCACCAAGGGCATTGTTTAAGCCATCTACACCATTATTAAGGTGAGATATTGCTAGGTGAATATGGTCTATGGCATAGTTTAAATGAGAATGAATCTCGTCAACATCATCTGTATAGTGAGCCGTAGATAATGTACTGGTCACTTTTGTGAAACCATCTTTTGCTTCAGTGAAAGAGCCGTGTGCATTATGGGAATGACTGGATGCCACTTCACAATGATCGATAGCTTGTGATTTAGCACTATGTGTTTCATCTTTAGCATAATGAGCATTCCGCATAGCAGCTTCTACCTCTGTTTTCGCTCGGAACATGTTTTCTCGTATGCAATCAATAGAGTGACAATCGAAAGCCTCACTTATAAAATGGAGAGCTGTTTCAGCCCCTTCATGAGAGGATTGATAGTAATCGTAGGCTTCGTTGATGTCTGTGACAATCACATGATGTTGTGCAATTGAAAAATGAGTGCAGAAAATTAGAGCGAAGGTAGTTAAAGGAAGTAGTATTCTTTTCATAGGTTATTTGGTTTAATAGTAAAATAACAAAATGAAAGATGGTTTGGTGCCTTTTATTAGAATAATGCAATTTATTTGTTGCTATTTTTCTAAAGTTATTCTCTAAAAATGAGAGGTATTAAAAAAGCCACTTCTTTTGGAAGTGGCTTTATATTTATGATTTATTTTTTAACTGCTCTTTCAATTTATCTAATTCTGATTGTTCAGAAGAAGAGGATGGAGGAGCTTGTTGGCTAGTATCAGATTGTGATGAAGTATCTTGGTTTCCTTGTGCCAATCTTGCTTTTAATTTATTCAATTCATCAGAAGCTCCGATAGAAGGAGTACTTCCAGGTACAATCCCTAATGCCTGATCAATTTCAGAATCGACAGATTGATTGGCCAATTGTGCGATATCACTATATGAATCTGCCAATGCTTCTTTTTCTTCAACTTTTTGCTTCATTTTCTCTAAACGAGCAACAGTATTTGAAGAGTCTATATTTGATAACTGTTTGTTCAACTTAGCAGAGGCATCACTTACGGTAGCTCTTGCTCGTAAAGTCTTTAATTCATTTTCCCAATTAGAAATCTGTGACTTCAATTGCTGAACATTGCCTTCCATTTTTTTCAACATGCCACCATAATTATCAATATTCTTTTGATTAGCGGCTGCTCTTTGAGCATATTGTTGTTTTCTTTCTAACGCCTGTGTTGCTAAACGATCAGCTTCATCAGAATCTATTTGACCATTACTAGCTCTCTGAACTAATAACATTGCTTTTTGCTCAAAATCTTTTGCGTTTCTATTGTTCGCCTCAAACTCCTTCTTCTCACGAATAGTTAACGCTTTTACTTCGGCTAATCCTTGCATCGATTTAGAAAGATCAGCTTTCAAATCACGTATCCCTTGTTCCGTTTGTTTTATTGGGTTTTCTAATTTATCAAGAACTGAATGAGTTTCAGCTTCAACTATACCAAAAAGTCTTTTTAACCATCCAAACATATCTATCTATTTTTTATATTTTTTTTCAAAGTAATTGTAAGCCTCATTAATTTCCAAAGTAACCTTTTGGGCCATTTCCTGTTTCTTTGGATCGCTAGTATATAAATCAGGGTGATATACTTTTACAAGTCTTCTATATGATTTCTTAATTGTAGCAAAGTC
Source organism: Flammeovirga sp. SubArs3 (assembly GCF_947387565.1). Taxonomy (NCBI): domain Bacteria; kingdom Pseudomonadati; phylum Bacteroidota; class Cytophagia; order Cytophagales; family Flammeovirgaceae; genus Flammeovirga; species Flammeovirga sp. SubArs3. The sequence continues at coordinate 835,841 of NZ_CANDOA010000002.1, forward strand.
ATCACCTGGTTTAACTTCTAATGCATTGTAATGTTTTTCTTCTACAGTAGGTTCGGATTTTGGTGCTTGATATTGCTGTTGGTAAGTATCCTGATAGGAGTAGTCCTGGTAATCTGTATTTGTTGATTTATTTTCTTTTATGATCTCATCATAATATTTCTGCCATTCTTTTTTAAACCCATCATCATCTTGAAATAGGTTTTGAAAGACAGGATTACTTTCTATTTGATCATTAATTGTAGCTTTTAATATATTCTTAAAACGGTCTACTAACATCTTATTAATAATGATAATTTATTTTGACACTCTTTCTTTTAGTGACTAAAGATTTTCCTGATAGCTCAGTTTATCTAATAATACTAAAAATAATAAGGGTTTACTCTATTTCACGAAATAAATTGAAAAAAGATGTGCTTTTTCTAAATAAATTTAAAGTGAATGAATTTTCATTTATTTTTTGAGAATTATATTAGTACGTGTATATTGTACGATTATTAATTCAAAGTAATGTAAATCGCCTCAAACTTTAGATTCATTACGTAATTATTTAAACTTTAACTACTAAATTTGGTCTAGTACAAAAGTGCTTTATGTCCCTTTGTAAAGACAAAAATTATGAGTAGCTTTTTATTACTATTACTCTAAATTCACTGTGAACACTGAAAAAGTTTTTAAAAACAATATAGAAATGGAACAAAACCGCCCTTGGTATAAACATTACGCAGATTTTACTCCTCAGGAGATCAATCCTGATAACTACCAATCGTTGATCGCATTATTTGATGAATCGTTTAAGAAATTTGGAGATAAGATTGCCTATGAAAATATGGGGGGCAAGCTTACTTATAATGAAGTAAACAAGCAGTCAGAAAACTTTGCCTCATACTTACAAAATGTCTGTGGAATGCAAAAGGGAGACCGTATTGCTATTCAAATGCCTAACTGTCTTCAGTATCCAATTGCTATGATTGGTGCAATAAGAGCTGGAATGGTAGTGGTCAATACCAATCCATTATATACTGAAAGAGAAATGCTTCATCAGTTCACAGATGCTGAAATTAAGACAATAGTAATTGTAGCCAATTTTGCTGATAAATTACAAAATATAAAAGATAAGGTTCCAACGCTGAAGAATATCATCACAACTGAGCTGGGTGATTTATTAGCATTTCCAAAGAACTTGATAGTAAATGCAGTAGTTAAACACGTCAAGAAGATGGTGCCATCTTATGACTTACCTACAGCCATAAAATTCAAAAAGGTTTTAAAAGAAGGAGCAAACTTTTCTTACAGAAAGCCTACACTTACAGGTAAGGATAATGCTTTCTTACAATATACAGGAGGAACAACAGGGGTAGCTAAAGGAGCTATTCTTACACATAGAAATATTGTTGCCAACTTGGAACAATCGAATGCATGGTTACAAGGTGTTCTCAATGAAGGAGAGGAAATTGTAATCACAGCATTACCATTATATCACATCTTTGCACTTACAGTTAACTGTATGACAATGATGAAGATTGGGGCAAGAAATGTCTTGATCACAAACCCGAGGGATATGAATGGTTTTATCAAAGAGATTTCAGCCTATAAATTCTCGATCGTTACAGGTGTAAATACACTATTCAACGGCATGTTGAATCATAAAAAATTCCCTGATTTAGATTTCTCAGCACTAAAAGTAACCATTGGTGGTGGTATGGCGGTACAACAAGCTGTAGCCAAACGATGGGAAGAAGTGACAGGTTGTACTTTAGCTGAAGGCTATGGTTTAACAGAGACGTCTCCAGTAGTTTGTGTACATCGCCTAGATAGCCCTAAAATTGGTACTATCGGTCTTCCATATCCATCAACGGATGTGAAAATTATGGATGAAAGTGGAGTAGAAGTAGCCATCGGTGAGGTTGGTGAACTTTGTGTTAAAGGTCCACAAGTGATGAAAGGTTATTGGAAAAGAGAGAAAGAAACTGAAGAAACTTTCTTTGACAATGGTTGGTTGAGAACAGGAGATATTGCAACGATGGATCATCATGGATACTTCAAAATTGTAGATCGTAAGAAAGACATGATTCTTGTGTCTGGCTTCAATGTTTACCCTAATGAGGTAGAGGATGTATTAGTAATGCATGACGGTGTGCTTGAATGTGCAGTAATTGGAGTACCTGATGATAAGTCTACAGAAGCAGTAAAATGTTTTGTTGTGAAAAAAGATCAACATTTAACAGCGGAGGCTTTAAAAGATTTCTGTAAGCAAAACCTTGCAGGATATAAGGTGCCAAGACATTACGAATTCAGAACTGAATTGCCAAAAACCAATGTCGGAAAGATCTTAAGAAGAACGTTGAAAGAAGAGGAATTGGAACGTACAAAAAAGGCGTTACATTAATCTTTACTTTATAAGTATAATTGAAATGATAAAAAGTCATTCTACTTTTGGTAGAGTGACTTTTGTTTTAATATAGGTAGTATGGAAAACCAAAAAGAATGGGTGAGTATTAAAATGGACGCACCGTTTTATACTAATGGAAATCAATCGGAAGAAACTGAGCATCTTTGGTTTCTTTTTCATGGATACGGACAACTAGCAGAGCACTTTATGAGACGCTTTGATATCGTTGATCCAAAAAAACACCATGTAGTTGCATTACAAGGCTTATCTAGGTTCTATTTAGATAATAAGTATGAAAAAATTGGAGCTTCTTGGATGACTCGAATGGAAAGAGAAAAGGACATTATTCATCAGAAAAGATATATTGATGAAGTGTATTATGACCGTCTTTTCAATACTAAAGTATTTGATATAAAGAAAAACTTTTTTGCCTTCTCTCAAGGGGGAGCAACACTGATGCGATGGTTAAAAAATACTCAGCCAGAAGTGGATTCGATTGTCATGTGGGGAGCTGATTTTCCACATGAACTGAGTCCCGAAGACTTTTCTTTTCTAAATGAAGAAGTCAACCTCATTTATGTAATTGGAGAGAATGATCCTTTTCTTGAAATGATCAAGTTAGAAAGGATTAAAAAACTATTGAATGATTTAACTTGTAATACAGAAATTGTTACCTTTAAAGGAGGACATCATGTACACCGTGAGACACTTCAGAAAATAATAAACAAACTATATAGTAAATGAACTCACTCTTAAATAGAAATACGTTCTTTGTAAAAGAACATGTTGGGATGTTTAAAGCAGCGAACAACTACGACATCTACGATCCAGAAACCAATCAAATTATCCTTGAATGTAGAGAAGATAACCTAGGCTTTTTTACTAAAATCTTAAGATTTACAGATTATAAAACACTTACTCCATTTGAAGTGGAGATAAGAACACCACAAGGAGAAAAAGTACTAACAGTAAAGAGAGGAGTATCCCTTTGGCTATCAAAAGTTGAAGTATTCGATGAAAGAGATCAGTTAGTGGGATATTTCAAGCAAAGATTCTTCAGTATTGGAGGTAAATTCGAAGTTTTTGATCCAAATGATGTATCACTTTGTATGTTGAAAGGAAAGTGGACTAGTTGGGATTTCAGATTTGTTAAAGATGATTTCGAATTTGCTCATGTATCTAAAGAGTTTGCAGGTATCATGAAAGAAATGTTTACTACTGCAGATAACTATGCTTTAGAAATCAACCCAGAAGTACCAGAAAACCATCCATTACGATTATTAATACTTGGTGCAGTTATGTGTATCGATATGGTATTAAAAGAAAGGTAATTAATCGTTATTGTACTTGTTCCACATTTTTGTTTCACGCAGTAGAAGCTTCTCAAACTTTTCAGGTTGAGGAGCTTTTATTGTTTGGCGCTCCTCGTAGATAGGATGAATAAATGAAATCTCTACTGAAGATAGGAATAGTCCTTTGCCTTCAATGATATTTCCTTCTTCTCCATACTCTTTATCACCTACAATAGGGTGCCCGATGGACTGCATATGTCTTCTGAGCTGGTGTGTTCTTCCTGTATGCGGAGTTAATTCTACAATAGAAAGGTATTCAGATCTTAAAGAAGGAATATATGAAATACGGGAATATGAACTATGACAAGCTTTTTCATCTAACGGAATCTTTATATCACCTTCCTTTTCAATCTTTCCCATAACGACAGCATGGTACTTTTTCTTTATAGTTTTGTCTTCAAATTGTTGTCCGAGACTTATTCTAGCTTTTCTTGTTTTGGCAATCAGTAAAACACCCGATGTCGGAGCATCTAAACGATGGCAGGGTTTAGGCCAAGGCATCGCATCGATAACATCACTAGGCTGTAAATTATATTGTAAAGCGTTTTCAATGGTTTTAAACTGATTTCCACTAACAAGAATACCAGCAGGTTTATAGACTACAGCTAAGTATTCATCTTCAAAAAGTACTTTTAGCCCTAGTTTAAATTCTTTTGGAGGTGTAGCTTTTTCTTCAAGAATCTCTATGTTCTGTTGATCAATAGCCCACTCGGCTCCATTAATTGGGGTACCATCCAATAGGACACGTTTGTCTCTTAACGCTTTTTTTAAACCATTCCTTGAAGAGATGACATTACTATTTGATAATATGTAGTCAAATAAGCGTATAGGTTGATCACCTAATAACTGAATAATTATATTTTCAAGGATATTTTTTGCCATGGTAAATCAATGTGGATCTGAAAACAATATCACAAAACTAAGAACTAAATAGTATTTGATATCTTATAAAAATGAATTTATTACCGAATAATCATTTACAACTTCAGAATTGAATACAATAAAATTGTTATCAAAGTATTTTGTTTTATTGAAATAATACAACCAATTATGCTTTCAATGATGAAAAGTTAAGAATAAAGATGATTTTCGAGATTTTTTCCTTAGTAGACCCTACATCTTGGAACTTTTAAGTTTGAAATTTCCTGCATAGATTATTATTACCCAAAACAAGTGACTACTATGAAAAACCTAATTACCCATACGATTCTTATTGCATGCCTATTCTTTTGCCATACCACTAATGCATTAACTTATTATTCTACAGGTTCTGGAACTTTCCGTAGTGCTGATATGTGGTCGTTAACCACCTCTGGTGAATCCAAATTAACTATCGATTTTGATACAGACCAGTCTGCACATACGTTTGTTATTCAATCTGGAAATTCTATCCCTTTTCCTTCATTTGATACATCTATTGGAAATTTAATTGTTCAAGGTAACCTTAATTCTGCACCTACAGCAGGAGTAACATTTAATGTAGCTGATTTAATAGTTACGTCAGGAGGATTTGTATATCTAAATGGAAGTAAATCAATTAATTTTAATGTTGATAATGTTTTTATCAATGATGGTAGTTTCTTCTTCTTGAACAATACCTCTATAGTTTTCAACCAAGCTAATTCAACATCTTATTTCTTCAACAATTCAAGTTTTTTTAATATCGCAGCAGCAGTTATTTCGAGTAGTACTATCCTGAACTATAATTCTGCTGATAATGGAACCTTAGTTTTAAGAGCAGATGAAACAATATCTGAATTTTATAGCCAAACTATGGTAATCGAAACTGGTAAAAATATCTTAACTGTTAATGGTGACATGGGGACAGGAATTACTATTACTACAGGCAGTGATGCTACTCCAGCCAATAATGGTAGTATAGTCTTTTCAACCAATGCTACAGGTACATTTAGTATGACCAACCCAACAACAGATAAAATAAATAACCTTACCATTAATACAAGTGATACTGTCACCTTAGGTACAGGAGCTATTGTAGCAGGAACATTGTATTTAACGGATGGTTTTTTAAAAGCCACAAGAACATTATCTATCGAAGAAAATGCAACTATCGATGGGCAAGTGGTCAGCTCTAGTATTTCAAGTGCTGAAAGTGGAGGTAGTGCATCGTCTCATATTATTTGTAGTGGAAGTGGAAATGTTCGAAAAGCGTATGCAGCAAATGCCGCAGCCAACTTTTATTTAATGCCTGTAGGAGATGGTACGTCTATCCATGAAGCAGGAGTTTTAAAAGATGCTCTTTTTAAAGATGATGGTTTCACCGTTTCGGCTGCTTATTTCGATGATGCTTATTCTGATACCGATATTGAAACTAGTTTTGCCAATACTAACCCTGAAGTTTCATTAAGTACAAGGGAATACTACGATGTTAGTGTATCATCAACAGGTAGTTTATCAACGAACCCCTTTAAAGTATTAATTCCATTTGATGCCGGATCTGGTGTAACTGAGAATAAGATATCAACGTCATCTATTTATATGATGCATTATAATGGAGCAACTTGGGAGAGTTATGGTGTAGCAACCCATTTGGATCTTGGAGATTCTGAAGACAATGTTGGATATGTTTATGCCAATGCAGAATCCTTTAGTCCATTTACTTTCGGAGGAGATAATAGCAATCATGACCTACCAGTAGAATTAATCTCTTTATCAGCAAAAACACACGATAATGGATTAACGCTAGAATGGGAAACGGCTACAGAAATAAATAATGACTATTTCGAAATCGAGGCTTCTTCTGATGCTAGAAATTATCATGTATTGGGAAAGGTTTCAGGGCAAGGTAATTCCAATGTAAGTCACCAATATTCTTTTGAGGTGAATCAAGAGGATGCTAATGCGTATTATATTTATAGATTGAAGCAAGTAGACTTTGATGGAACATACAGTTACTCGGATATTGTGCAGGTAAAAGCTGTAGATCATCAAGGACTATCCGTAAATATTTATCCCAACCCTGTTCGAGATCAATTAAATTTAGAGTTCAATCACTTTAATACTTTAGATCAGGTAATAGAAGCAAAAGTATATAATAAACATGGTCAGTTAATCGAAACCTTAGACCTTGATCATCTAGAGTCAATTAATGTCAATCAATATACTTCTGGTATTTATATTCTTCATTTGAAAACAAAATCAGGAAAAAATCAACATCATCGTTTTTCTGTACTGTGATAGTTACCTAAATTCGCTGTAAAGAATATTAGGATGGAAGAGAAGTACATGCAGCGTGCTTTGCAATTAGCAAAGTTGGGAATCGGAAAAGTGAGCCCTAATCCTATGGTAGGAGCCGTTATCGTATATAATGATCAAATTATTGGAGAAGGGTATCATCAGCAATATGGAGAACCACATGCTGAGGTAAACGCTGTTGCATCAGTTAAGGAAGAAGATTTATCAAAGTTGTCATCATCGGAAATGTATGTGACACTCGAACCATGTAGCCATTACGGAAAAACACCTCCATGTGCTGATTTACTGGTTAAGCATAAGTTTAAAAAAGTAATAGTTTGTAATCTTGATCCTAACCCTTTGGTTGCCGGACGAGGAATCAAGAAACTGGAAGATGCTGGGATTGAAGTGAAAACAAAGTTCTTAGAGGATGAAGGTTTTGAGATCAATAAACGCTTTTTTAAAGCGATGACGTTACAACAACCCTATATTTTATTGAAATATGCTCAAACTGCTGATGGTTTTGTTGCTAGAGAAAACTTTGATTCAAAGTGGATTAGTAATCAATACTCCCGTCAGTTAGTGCATAAGATGAGAGCTGAAGAAGACGCGATTATGGTAGGTCGTAATACTGCTTTCTACGACAATCCTACATTAAATGTAAGAGATTGGGCAGGAAAAAACCCGTTAAGAGTTGTCATTGACAGACACTTGAAGCTACCTTCTTCTTATCATCTTTTTGATCAAAAAATTCCAACAGTAGTTTATACTTTAGAAGATAAAGAAGACATTGATAATGTCACTTATGTTCAATTAAAACAGGACACTTTTTTTGAAGAATTACTTCATGACTTGTTTCAACGAAAAGTACATTCATTAATTATTGAAGGTGGAAGTACAACACTAGACCAATTTATTGCTAAAGGTTTATGGGATGAAGCACATGTTTTTACATCATCATCGCAAAAATTTAAAAAGGGAATAGCCTCACCAACCTTACAGCATGCTGAAAAAGTGAGCCAACAAACTATTAAGGGTGACGATTATTCGATATATTATCATATTAAAGATTAAATCGTTGTCGGTATGAATAAGAATGAAGTGATGGATGCTTTATACCAATTTGGTAATGAAGGCACCAAATCCATTTATATTAATCATGGAGCAAAAGAACCTTTTTTTGGTGTAAAAGTAGGCGATCTTAAAAAGCTACAGAAAAAGATTAAGGTGAACCATCAGTTGGCTTTGGAACTTTATGCGACCGGCAACTCTGATGCTATGTATTTAGCAGGTATGATTGCAGATCCTAAAGTGATTACCAAAGAACAATTACAGGATTGGGTAAAAAATGCCTACTGGTACATGCTTAGTGATTATACCGTCTCTTCAGTTGCTGCAGCATCACCGCATGCTTGGGAGATTGGTTTGGAGTGGATTACATCATCAGAAGAATTTATTTGTAGTGCAGGATGGAATACTTTAACTGGTTACATCAGTATTAAAACGGATGAAGATATTGATCTAGAGAAAGTAGCATCGTTAATGGAACAAATAGGTGAAGATATTCATACTTCACAAAATAGAGTAAGATATAGTAAAAATGGATTTGTGATAGCTGTAGGTAGTTATATTTTACCGTTATCAGATTCAGCTTTAGAAGTGGGGCGTAAAATTGGCAAAGTGTCTGTTAATATGGGCAAGACAAGTTGTAAAGTACCCTTGGCTGAAGAATATATTACAAAGGTCCGCACTATGGATCGAGTAGGAAAAAAGAAGAAATCAACAAGATGTTAGTCTAACATCAAAGAATAATATCAATGACATATCAAGAGACTTTAGATTTTTTATTTGCACAACTTCCAATGTTTCAAAGGGAAGGAAAAAGTGCGTTTAAAAAGGATTTAACAAATACTATTGCATTATGTAAGGCATTAGGTCATCCTGAAAAGAAATTTAAATCAATCCATGTTGCAGGAACTAATGGTAAAGGTAGTTCATCTCATTTAACAGCATCTATCTTACAGGAAAGTGGGTTAAAAGTAGGGTTGTATACTTCTCCTCATTTAAAAAGTTTCACTGAAAGAATAAGAATAAACGGTTTAAATATCTCTGAGCAAAAAGTGATTGATTTTGTCGAGGAGATAAAACCTATCATTAAGGAAGTTCAACCTTCATTTTTTGAATTAACAGTAGCGATGGCTTTTGATCATTTTGCAAAAGAAGACGTAGACGTTGCTGTTATAGAAGTAGGATTGGGTGGTCGACTGGACTCTACCAATGTAATTTCTCCAGAAGCTTGTCTGATAACAAATATTGGTCTTGATCATATGGATATGTTAGGGACCACTTTAAGACAGATTAGTAAAGAAAAGGCAGGGATTATTAAATCAGAGACTCCCGTTGTTATCAGTCAAAAACAAGTAGAAACCTCTCCAATATTTTTAGAAGTAGCTCAAGAAAAAAATGCACCATTAATTTTTGCAGAAAATCATTTTTCATGGGATGCAGACAAACTTCTGAGAGATGGTAAAGAATATCTTCAAGATGTAGAAATTGGAGTGAAAGGTAATTATCAACGTCATAATGTAATTGGTGTAGTTGCATTAATGAAGGTTTTAAATGACCATCAGTTATTCAAGGTTACTTCTGATCAGATCTCGCTAGGGTTAAAAAAAGTAGTTGAGAATACAGGTTTAAAAGGTAGATGGCAAATACTACAACAGTCCCCTAAAGTCATTACAGATGTTGGGCACAATGAAGATGGATGGAAATTCGTTTTAGGACAAATTGCAGAAGAAACTTTTGAAAAACTACATATCGTTCTCGGTGTCGTAAAAGAGAAAGATCTGCCCAATATGCTATCCAAACTACCTTCGAATGCATATTACTATTACTGTAAACCCAATGTACCAAGGGGATTGGATGCCAAAATTCTAGAAGAAGAGGCTAAGAAACTAGGTTTGGAGGGAATTCTAGTAGACGATGTTAACCAAGCCATTCTAAAAGCAAAAGATCAGGCGAATGCTAATGATTTGATTTTCATAGGTGGTAGCACTTTTGTAGTGGCAGAAGTTAATGAATTGTAATTAAATCAGTTCGTTAAACATCTTTTAACGTATAAATGTATGCGAAAAGGATTCTAAGTAATAGATTTGCCTCGCAATTTAATGATAGTTGACTTGTAATTGGTTGATTATTATATGTTTAACCAACTTTTAATTATATGATTTGTAGAAATTTATTCTACATTTTGACTTTAGTTTCTACCTTATTTCTTTACTCATGTGATAAAAAAGCGATTGATGCTACTAAACACGATCTTGTGTTTGAAAAAATAATCATGAGCGAACCAGTACAGGTAGAAAGTGGTGAGATGATTCAGTTTATGGATTCAATGATCTTAAAATTGGATATCACAGGAAAAGAAGTTAAAGGAACGTTTGACTGGATTGTATCTGAAACAGACCGAAAAGAGGGGACATTAGTAGGAACAATTGAAAATGATTTGATAAAAGCAATATATTCTTATTCAGATCATGGTCTAACAGTAAAAGAAGAGAAATATATCAAAATCGAAGATGAATATGCTTATTTTAGAATAGGTGGAAAAATGAGATTAAAGGATGGAGTGTACATCTACACAAGTGATAATGATCTCAACTATGATTTTGGTTCAAAAATTCCAAGAAAATATTAAATGATAATATGAAGAAGAGAGGAACAGTATTTTGTTCCTCTTTTTTGTCTTCAGAAAACATTTGTACATTTGCGAGTAATCTAAATTATTATACCATGGATGAAAATATGATCGCAATGCAGTTTGCGAACGCAATAAATACTGCAGAAAGCGAAGCACAAATTGTTCAGATGATGCAAGGTGCTTTTACTATGTTACAAACAATGAATTTACCAGAAGAAAATATCAAAGATATAGCTGGTAAAGTTTCAACATTTTTAGAGACACTAGAAGTAGAGGCAGGTTCACAACCTGAAAAAAATAAAGCTCAGGCTGTAAAAACTCTTGCGGAACTTATTGGCTAGAACCGCAATTCAGAATATTATTAAGGGTATAGGGTAATTCAATTATCTTATACCCTTATTTTTTTGATCTATGGTAAGAAAGTGCTTGTTTAAACTCAAATTATTATTTTCTTAACGAAACGAGCGTCAATTTATCATTTTTTAAGTTGTCATCTACGTATTATTAATTGTCATCTTAATAAGAATAATTAAAAGGTTATCGATATGAAAAACAACATCACCCATCGTCAAATCATATTATTCATTGCAATGATATTAAGTTTCTCTTTTGCTTCGAATGCTTATACTTTTCAGGAGGATACAACACTTACCAAGAAAGAATTAAAGGCATTAAAAAAAGAACAAAAGAAAAAAGCGAAAGAGCAGAAAAAAGCAGAGCGTCAAGCTTTGGAAGAAATAGCACATAATGCAGCGGTTGTGGCCATAGATAGTCAGTCGTTTGTATTAGAAGCCAATCAATTATATGATAGAAGAGGACGAACAGTAAACGTACAATCCAATATTAACTTCCTTAAAGTAGAAGGAGATGTTGGAGTTTTACAAATTGGATCAGCTTACTTAATTGGTTGGAATGGTGTAGGAGGTATAACAGTTGATGGTCGAATTTCAGACTGGAAAGTAGAAAAGGATGAAAAGACCGGTAGAACTAAAGTTTCCTTCAACATTATGGGGACAACACTAACAGCAAGAGTTATTTATGATCTAGATGGATCTGGCAACTTTTGTAATGCAACAATAAATGGTGTCTTCAGTGCGGGACAGCTTAAAATGCGTGGCGTGTTAGTACCAAATAATCAGAGTAGAACATACGAAGGTATGATAAGATATTAATCCTACTTGGTAGGATGCCCAGAACAAACTCACTTATGTATAATGTTTACGTCCTATTTCCGTTTGGAAGTAGGACGTTTTGTATATAAAGATTTTAATTTCTTTCTTTTTCTATAAGCATATTCATAAACTCCACTGATAATAATAAATACAAAGAACAAGCTGACTATTGGTATAAATAAGATTCCCACTTTACCCAAGATGAAACCAAATAAACGTCCATTGTGCAGTTCAAACATATAGTTCCATAAAGGCATCTTGTATCCGTCGAGTAGTTCTTTTGGTATTGGAAAGAAGCTATTTTCATTTGGTGTATTTAATGTCAATAAACCCTGTTGGAAAGTTGAAATATATTGTATTCCGTTAGGAGATGTAAAGGCAGACATCACCATAAAGTCACTAGGTCTTTTCATAGTTTTATAATGAGGAGTCTTGTTACCATACAATAGGTCATAAGAATAGTTGTCTCCTTCTTTATAGTCGAAAAGACCATAAAAAGAACCAATTAAATAATGATGGTTCGGTAGGCTTTCAAAAACAGTAGCTCCCATCACGAAAATATTTACAGCCCATTCAGTTTTTACAAATGGTTTTTCTAAAGACCTCTTACCTTTATAAATTCCCTCAGTTGTATCGAGAATAAATTCATCATTTTCTGCATTGTAAGTAGCATTTCTGATACTATGGTACCATGGGTTTTCTAAAAGATAATTTGGTACTAGACTCACCGGCACTTTTCCATCAATTAGAGCTACCAATGCTGGTGGCCTCATGAAAAAACCAGTACCACCTATTACTAGCAAAAATAAACTTGTATAGACACCAATAACCGTATGGTTTTTAATCATCCATCCCATCCGTTGGTTAACCTTCTTCTTCGCTGTTTTATCGGTAGGCTTTCTTTTCTTTCTGAAAGTAATATATAGAGCACTTATACTTAAAAAAATCAGTATTGCTGATAGGATATCATAAAATACTCTCCCTCCAAAACCCCATAACCAACCGCTATGAAGAGCAAAAGTATATTGAATCAGATCCATAGTCTCCTTTTTATCTTTTAGGAGATGTTTTGGAGATAAACTTTTAGAAGAAGCCAATAAAGTAGTATATAAATGGGATTGTGAAAAGGCATACAATGTATCTTCCACAGCGATGAGTTTTACAAATTGTTGAGGTGTTGATTCAGGAGTCTTGATCTCAGTCCATAAATTTTTAGAAAGGTCTAATTTATAAACTCCCCCAAAAGTAGCAGCATATAAGATGTTGTGTTTTTTATCGAATAATAGATCATTTGTTTTTAGGTAGTAAGGAGCTGTTGTAAAACCATTATTCATTGCAGAATGAAAGGTTTTACCTCCATCTTTACTTTCCCATATACCAAACTTTCCACCTAAAAAGATATGGTTTTCATTGACAAAAATAGCATCATTAATTCCACCTCTATTCCAATTTTTTGGAACATAATCCTCTGGTAACCAATTGGTAGGAACTCCATAATTTGCAATCCAATTACTATGATTCAAAAGAATTCCAGAAATACTCATCCAGATGAGAATAATGGATATCCCAATACCAATGTATTTGTGCCATTTTTTGAAAAATGAATAGAGTTTTTTCATGAGATACTTCTTTCAGAATAAGCATAAAAGCCAAACTCATAGAAGCCTGGCTTTAAAGCTTAACTGTTCTACTATTTTATCTAAATAAAACACTAGACGATTGCGAAAAAAATATGTAATAGAGTGGAAACTCTGATAGAAAACGAAACAAATAAAAATATCTTAACCTGGTAGAAAGTAAGGAGATATTTATTTTTCACATTGTCTAATGCTGTATATTTTGTGAACATTCAAATATAGATAGGATCATTAAAAGATAAAAAGGTCTTTTATTCTTTTTCTTTAATAATTTTTAAGAGAGAAGGCTAAATATGATAATTATGGTGTAAATTAAGTGCTATAAATAAGAGAGCGTTTTTCAATTATGATGTTATCAAAAGCGTGTACATACGGTATTAGAGCGTTGATACTTGTGACACAGAAAAGTAATATTGGGAATAAGATAGGAGGTAAAGATGTCGCAAAACTGACAGATATGCCTGAGCAATTTGTTTTAAAAATACTTCAACAGTTAAGTAAAAAAGAGTTGATTGAATCTGTAAAAGGACCAAGAGGCGGTTTTTACATGAAAGAAGAGCAGCAAGAAGTTACTTTATATCAGGTAGTAAATGCCATTGATGGAGATCAGCTAATGACATCTTGTGGATTAGGTTTTGAGGAATGTTCTGATCTAAAACCATGTCCATTACACTCAAAATATAAATCTATTAAAACTGAGTTAGTGAAGATGTTACATAATACTACGATCAAGGAAATGAGTGATGATGTCTTAGAGGGTAACTCTTTTCTGAAAAATATTATTAAAGACTAGATATTTAAGCCAACATCATCTTTAGTTTTAAAACCAAAGAAAGCTTTAACTTCTTTTTTTACTAAGTTCTTTTGATAGAAGAAGTAATCTTTTGCTGCCACATATAAGATTTTATCTTTCTTAAATTGAGACCTTAATAAAAAAGCAAAACCAATATAAGGGATGGAAGCCCAATAAGCTTCAAATACAGTAATCTGGTCTTTAAGTCTGTACTTAATAAATAGTGCTTTTAAGGTAGCATTGCCTAAAAGAAAAAGTAATGGAGATATGGTTACCCAACTAAACTCTCCCTTAAAAAAAGAATATCCTAAAGCTCCTGGAAAAAGTAAGTTGTCGATCCAAACCGCTACAAAACTCCAAACAACAAGAACATATCCAACTCTGAGAATTTTGGATACTCCTTTTCCAAGACTACACTGGATTAGGTAGTCCATTTCTTCATTGGTATATTTTTTATTTCCTTGAACGAAACGGCAAAAATTATCTCTTGCACACTCGCAGGATTCATCAAAATCTTTCATAGGCTGATTGAATGGGAATTACTAAAATAACTCTTTATCATTTTCTATCCAACCTTTTTGCTCTCTGACCCAATCCATAAGGTTTTGATGGATGTAAGATCTAGATAAAATTGATGGAGAACCAAAGAAAAACATTTGTTGCTTTGCTCTAGTTATCGCAACATTTAGCTTACGATCTACACTACCATCCTCAGTCATTGATAGCATACTCTGCATCTGAAAAGGGGTGTTTGCACAAAAAGAAATGAGAATTACCTCTCTTTGACTTCCTTGGTATCGCTCTACAGTGTCAATACTTAAGGTGTTGGCCTCTTCCATACCTTCTTCTTCTAAAGCTTGTCGAATGGCAGCAATTTGGTTCCTGTAAGGGGCAATAATTCCCAAAGTTTTATCAATATCAAAGTACCCTTTTTGCTCTAAATATCTCTTTTTAGTTGCTACAGCTACTTTTGCAATTTTTCTTGCTTCTTCCATATTGATCTTGTCTGAAGTTTCAGACCCTAATTGAGCTGTAGGGAAAAACAATAATCTGTTTTCGCAAAGAAGTTTTTCTAATGGGGTATATTTTTCTTTGAGTTCCCAAACCATTTCATCACTCTGCCAAGGAAGAGGAACGGTAGTTAAATTGCCTTGGTAGAAGTGTTCGTTCGCAAAGTTGCCTAGTACTTGATGCATCCTTCCTTGATTTCTTAAACGGTCGTAAGCCCAATCCCATTTATTTTCTTGGCATAAGGAATAGATACGCTCAAAATAAGCGGTTCTTCTATCTCGAAGGTGAATATCTTTCAGTTTGTCATATTTAATTTCTGATAAAGAAGGGTCTTGTTGAGTGATGGCAGGAAGCTGTTTCTGATCTCCAATAAGAACAAATCGATTCACTTTGGTCAATAATTCCATTAATTGTGGCTCAAGTATTTGCGAGGCTTCATCAATTACTGCCATATCAAATTGCTTTAATGAAAATAGGGAGGAACGACCGGCAATAGATGCCAGTGTGGTGACAAAAATTCTATGTTGATCAATACCCTTTTTTAAGCTGTTTCTATTGTTCGATTCCTCTGCCATTTTATTCAATAGAGCGTTTCTCCATTGAGGTGAGCAGCTGTGCTCAGATCCAATTCTTAAGAACTTTCTACCATCTTCTAAAGGAGTTTCAATGGCTTCATCTAAGG
Source organism: Flammeovirga sp. SubArs3 (assembly GCF_947387565.1). Classification (NCBI taxonomy): domain Bacteria; kingdom Pseudomonadati; phylum Bacteroidota; class Cytophagia; order Cytophagales; family Flammeovirgaceae; genus Flammeovirga; species Flammeovirga sp. SubArs3. The sequence continues at coordinate 851,772 of NZ_CANDOA010000002.1, forward strand.
CTTCACATATTTCATCCACAGCCCTATTGGTATAAGCAATAAATAAAATATTTCTAGTTGAGTCTGTTTTATGAAGAATATGAGCAAGGTTTTTTAGCATTCTAGAGGTTTTACCAGTACCTGGAGGGCCTACAACTAAGCAATAATCCTCTGTAGATATTGCTTTTGAAAGTGTGTTTAACTCAGTTTGATTTAAGTTTTTATCCTGAGCCAAATCAAGAACTTCTGAATGTGTATACATTTTATCTGGATAAGTTGGTGGCTTTAATCCCAATAGTATGTCTTTCTTTCCTTTATTTTCCCAAGTAATAAAATTGAAAATTCCTCTATACATCGCATTGAAAGAAGCTTCCATAAAATCTCCTTCCAAAGCCCATTTTGTATCCGTATCAAAAATTTCAGAATTACGTTGACGATGCCTTAGATGTACGTGAACAGCGTCTTTTGATATCATTGTGATGGTTCCTCGGTTAATCTGCCCTTTGGTTGCCACACTTTCTTTATTGTTTCTTGGATAGATTGTGACGATATCACCGACTCTGAAATTCACAAATGCATTGTCTTCATTCGTTCTCTTGAAAATTAGTTCGGGAGTTGGTTCGTTGACATTATTTTCAATGACTTCTAAATCAAAAAAGATTTTAAAGCTATCTTTCTTTGCATCAAAATCATCTAACCATAATGAAGCAGTACCCTGAGAAAAGATGGTGTCACCTACCTTTGCTAATTGATGCTCTTTGGCAATAAAGCTACAAAATGAGTATAAATAAGCCCTTTCTAGCTGAGAAGTAGCCTTCATTTTACGAATAAATGTATTCACATCTTCTTTTGTGAACTTAGCGGCAGTAGCAAAAGCCACCTCATTGATTTGTTGTAAAACCTCCCCAACGTCCTTTAAAGTTTCTGATTTAGCAAGAAGAAACTCATTCAATACCATTTCATTACGGGTATATAAAATAGCTTGCTCCATTTTAGAGGTATAAGTATCATACCTTAATGGAGCTTGTAAGGCCTTGGAATAAAAAATAAATGGATAGATAGATTGGCGTTCAGCATTAAATGCATCTTGGAGTATCATTTGATACATTAATGTTTGTACTGAATGATTTTTCCATAAGCCAGAATTCCCTAAACCAGCTTGTGGGGCAGTACCAGACTTTAGCTCGACAATTTTATATTCCTTGTTTTTTTGATCGATGTGCAATAAATCTAATCGGCCTTGTAACCCATATTTTGGAGAATAAAATGATGGTTCGATGACACACCCTTCTCTTACTATATTCTGCTGAATGAAGTTGTCATTAACAGTATGAAGGATATTTTTGAATTGAAACTCTGCATCTCGCATAAATCCCGTAAATCCTTCTTTCGTTTGTAAATCGGGTAAAGTGATATAATCTAGAGGATTTGATTTAAAAGTTTTGGTAAAAACATCTAAGAAATTTAGTTCATCTGTTGATGCAGAATGTATCGCTTCATCTAAAAAAAAATTGGCAACATTACCCAATAACATGGCTTTACTTGTATGAGTCGTTGAGAACTTTTTGAGTAGATGCATTAATGGAATACTTTGATGCATATTGAAAGATTCAGCAACAGCAGTTACATCGACAAGGTAATCTGGTTCTAATACAAAATGTGATGGGATTATAGTATCCTCGTCAAGTCTCGATGTAACCAAATGTAACTGGGCGCCTTCCCATAATTTTGATATAAAAGTAGTGTACACATCATTAACATGGGGAACACCATATTTTACTTTTACGGGAGCCTCATTTTCGATATCATCATCTTCAATACAATGAAGAATTTTATTATCATGATCTATTTTGATTACCTCAACACGAATTTCATCAATATAATTCTCCTTATTCTTCCTAGATTCTTCAATATCAGGAAGGGGAGGAAGTGCTTGATCTAATGCCTCAGGTATATCTTCTTTGTAAATAATTTTAACGGTTTCGGCTATTCCTCTAGCAGCAAAACTCACGTCATGTTTTGTAATCGTTTTTGTAGATTTTCTAGATTGTCTATCATTAATTCTAACCTTTTGTAACCTCCACGTAAGAACATTTGGTAGTTTTAGCTTTTGACCAATGAAAGCAATTCTAGAAAATAAACTAGACAAAAGAATTTTTTCCCCTTTCGTTTCTTCTTTACATAACCATTCTAGTAAATCTTTAATTCTATGGTGCTTTTGTTGGTATGTAAACTGTACATCCTGTAATGTCGAAGAAATATAATTGTAATAATCAGAAGCTTTAAGCATGATTTTTAGATCAAATTAATGTAAAAGGAATTCTCTAGTAAATTTAGGAATACTATACTTTTGTCATTTACTTTCAAAAAATAAACTCTTGTAAAAATAATACAGATAATTGTATTTTTTTTATAGATACATCTTGAGTTTTCATAAAATAGATTAACTTTGCTTAACAATATTGCCCTATCTTGAATCTTTCCTGTCGTTGAACCAAAATCAACTATTAAAAGATGTTTTTTTAAATAGGCAACTACAAACCTATGTGAACTATTTTTAAACATGAAAAAAAATAATCTCTCGAGCCGTAGTTTTTCTTCGGCTATTCTAATTACTTCTTTGATGCTATCTACTTCTTGTGGACCAGAAATTGATGAAATTGTGGTGCCACCAATAGAAGATTATTCCATCGGTATACCAATTCTTAATGGGGGTTTAGGCTTTTCTGATTTACTAACAGAAGAGCAAATGGAAGATGTGACTATTAATGGAGACACCATGTCTTTTAGTTTTTCGGATACTTTAGAAATCGCAACAACTGAAGACCTTGTTCAAGCTTTCGGAAGTAGTAGTACTGACGACTTTTTTAGTGTGGACTTTCCAGATCCGATTGACGGATTAGGAGGAAGTGTACCAATTCCTGCAGAAGGCGTTACTTTGCAGTTTGCTAAAGACGCAAGCGATTGTACACCGTCAGTTCTTCCTTGTATAGAACTTGCCAATGATGTTGCCGATGCGACCGTATCATATATTAGATATATGAGTGGTAACTTGGTGGTTGGTTACAATAGCCTTGGAGCTAATGAAACTTTTAATCTAGTGTTGTCAAATATTACAACATCATCCGGACAGTCTAGTATTTCTGCAACTGGTGTTAATGGTTTAGCTCAAATTGACCTTACTGGGGTTGAATTTGAAATGTCTGAAACACCTACTGTAACAATGAATGTAACTAATGCTTCAGGTACTCCTGTGGCAAGTGGTAATCTTTCTAGAATTACATTTTCTAGCGATAACGAAGCGGATAGAGTAAAACTATTCTTCCCTAACGGTATGGCGGATGCAGGGTTTGATATTCCTATAGAAGATATCGATACAGATTATCTATCGGATATCTTCCCAGAAGGAGCACAGTTGACATTTAGAGATCCAATGATTTCATTCGATTTTGATAATCCTTTAGGTACAGCAGTACAGTTCGATTTATCAGAAGCACAGAATGGAGGTGTTGTAGCTATTGTAGGAAGTGATGAAATACCTGTTTCATTTACTGAGTCAGCTGCAGATACTGGGAATGTAAGTAGTTGTTCTCAGATTATTGATGTTGTTCCTGCAACAGATTTTGAGCAGCCTTCAAATACACTTCGATACATGTGTGATGCAGGAAATATCTTAAGTCAAAGACCTACTATAGTTAGGTTTACGGGTGCAGCAACTTATGAGATCAACAATGGAGACGAAATTTTCTTCTCTAATAATGATAAAGTAACAGCAATTTTCTCTACTAAAATCCCAATCTATATGGGCTTTACAGGTATGAACTTTACAAGTGGTTCAGATCTGGATTTAGATTTTAGTTCAGAAATCGAAGAAATTAATACAGCTGTATTACGTTCACAAGTAAACAATGGGATTCCAATTGACGGTACATTGAAATTTGTCATGAAGGAATCTGAATTCGGTATTGCAACGGATTCAATCATTGTAAATGGTGGAGTGGAAGGTGCAAACCTTATTCAATCAGCTGAAGTAAATAGTGATGGTGTAGTGATTGGTGAATCTGAACAATACCTCGAAACGCCTTTAAATGAAGGACAAGTTCGAGCTCTATTGAATGCAGGTTACTTGGATATTTCATTTGGATTGAAAGCAGATGCTAATCCAGATACTGAAGTTCCGGAACCAGTTTTTATTTCAAATTCACAATCTATGGATATCAAGATGGGGATGCTACTTAACGGTACTATCAATTTTGAATCTGATAATTAATCCCATCTTTTTAAAACTACACTAGTATTAACTATGAAACTTAAAAAATATATATTACTCACTTTTTCTCTAATGGCTTTAGCACATTGGAGTTCGGCACAGCAGATAAATACATTGTATTTCATGAATAGTGTGCCACAAAACACAAAACTTAATCCAGGTAAACAATCTGAAGCAAAGTGGGCTGTAGCATTTCCTGTAACTAACATGGGACTGAATGTTTTCAATGGCGTTAGTTTGAATGATGTTACTTACAGAAGCAATGACTCGACCATTTTAGATATCGATGGTTTGTTAGATAAATTGGAAGATACTAACCGCCAGATGTCGATGTTAAACTCAGAAGTATTTGGCTTGTATTTCCAGAAATATAAGTGGGGTGTTAACCTGAGAGTGAATTACACTAACATTGAACACCTGACTTATTCAAAAGGATTGTTCAATACAGTATTAAAAGGACCTGCCTCTCAAGAAGTATTAGGTAATCCGCAACCATTAGAATCAGTAGCTAAGGTTTTTGGTTTTATGGATGTAGCGATTGGAGGTAATTATAGAATCAACGATAAATTAGTAGTGGGTATGACGGCTAAAGTATTGTTTGGTTCACACAATGTCAATGCAAAATTGAATGGTCAGATCTATCAAGACGATGAAGCAAACTTACCTTTAGTATTAAATGGTAATATTGAACTTGCTTCTAATGGCTTAGGTGATATTGTTGATGAAGAAGGTAGTGTAACTATCGATGGAGACAATATTGCAGAAGATATTGCTACATTTAAAAATGTAGGTTTTGCTATAGATTTAGGTGCTACTTACCAGTTTAGTGATAAACTATCTTTCGAAGCATCAGCTTTGAATTTAGGTACAATATTCTGGAAGGATGATACCAACTATAATTACAATGCTTCATTAGATTCTATCAATTATGATGGTATGGATCCTGTAAATTTAATCAATGGTAATGCTGATAATCCATTTCCTAGTATTGGAGATTCATTAAATTTTGTTGATGTAGCAGGCGAAGCACCAGGTAATACACCATTACCAACTATCGTAAACCTTGCGGCAACCTATGAATTTTGGGATAGAGCAACAGCTGGAGCGTTATTCTCTCAAATGTTTTACGAAGGAGAATATTATCCAAGTTTTACACTTTCTGCGGATAAGCAGTTTGGTAAATTCTTCGGCTTTGGCTTAAGTTATACAGCAGATAAATTCAATGCTTTTAACCTTGGTGGTATGATTTCAGTTGGCTTCCCAGGTTTACAAGTTTATGTGTTATCTGATAATATTTTGAGTGCTGCTATTCAATATGATAAAGCAAGAGCGGCTAACTTAAGGTTCGGTATTAACTTACCTTTTGGTGACGTAGAAAAAGACGATATGCCCAACTCTTTAAAAAAGAGAATGAGTAACAGAAGAAGACGATAAAATTAAAGGCCTGAATCTACTAAGATTCAGGCCTTTTTTATTTTTAATTCAATATCAAAACTAACTGCAATATTCAATTACAGCTTCTCTGATATGTGTGAATGTCTCTTTTAGAAGCTCTTCATTCTCTTCAAGAAGAGTTACTCTAAACCCTTCTAATTCCGAACAAAATGAAGATATAGGAACTACGCAAACCCCTTTAGCAGCCAATAAGTTGTAAACAAATTGTTTATCAAAAGGCATTTCTTCTTGAACCCATTCATCTCTCATTGCAGCAATTTTAGGATCATCAATTTTTAATGATTGTCCTGCTTTCAACATCCCTTTTTTGAAGATGATTGTATTGTAAAATGCACCATACGTTTTATTAAAAGTCAGTTGAGGTAAATCACCCAATAGACTAGCAATAATTTCAGCACGCTTTCCAATTGCATCATTCGCTTCTTTTCGATAAGGAAGGTAACGAGGGTCTTTCATTATTCTAGGGATAGCCATTTGAGGGAGTTTTGTAGAACATACCTCAATCATCTTAGCATTGTCTAATGTCTGGCACAATGCATTGAATTGTGGATCGCTTGAACGGTTATAATATTCCATCCAACCACATCGAGATCCTGGCCATGGAAATTCCTTAGAAATACCTTTTAAAGCTATACCAGGAACATCTCCAATATATTCAGCCAAAGTGATGGCTTTCGCTCCATTATAGGTCACATTTGCGTAAATCTCATCGGATACTAAGAACAAATTGAATTCTTTAGCAATCTCGACAAATCGATCTAGAATCTCCCTTGGATAAACCATACCTGTCGGGTTATCTGGGTTGATAATTAGAATACCTACAATATTAGGATTGTATTTGATCTTAAGATACAAATCGTCCATATCAGGATACCAATTGTTTTCTGGATCCAACTTGTAAGTAAGAGGCGTAGTGTTGGCGTGGGCGGCTTCGGCGGATGAGTGTGTTGAGTAAGCTGGTGAAGGACCAATAATTCTTGATGTAGGAACCAAGAACTGATATAATTTGGAAATGGCATCACCTAGGCCATTAAAAAAGAGAATGTCATTGGCGTCAATTTGAACACCATTTAATTCATTTGTTTTTTCTGCTAAGTATTCTCTCGTCTCAAGAACACCTTTAGAGTGACAGTACCCAAAAGTTTCGTTTTCATTGATCAGGCCACCAATAATCTCTCGCATCCATTCCGGCATACTACCGTTTTTCTGAATTGGATCACCGATGTTTTCCCAATAAATTCTTCTACCTTCTTTTTTGAGTAGGTCAGCCTTTTTTACAATTCCTCGGATTTCATAGCTAAGTTCATTAGCTCCATCCCTTAATAATTTTTGTCTCATCGCACAATTTAATCGTCGACATTACCCGCCAAAGTAATGAAGACTATTGAAAATATATTATATCCTACAAAATAGAATGCCCACAAGGTATTTACCTAAATTCTATTTTTGGATGATTGTCCTCAAAATTGGGAGTTCATTAGGAAAATATCAAAAAAGTTAACAACAAATTACAATATTCAATTTGAATATAGAGTTTTATTGAGATTTCCTATAGTTTCAGGTGTTTGTGTTCTGTTGTGTAGCCTTCTTGCCATATACGAAACTTCACTCGATAGATAGTTTTTCATTTCTTCTACCGTAATCTTTTTGTCTTTATTTTTATCTGCTGCTCCTTGGAGTCCTTTAAGGAAGAAATAGGTAAACATGGAATGGTAGTTTTCATCATACCAACTCGATACTTGTTCTGAGGCAGCAGAGCTAAAAATTACAGCCTTATCATCTTTTAATACTTTATTTTCTGTTTTGATAAATACTGGAGATATACTTTTTAATAACATTCCTCCGTCAGAAGAGCCACTGAAACAGGCATCGATCACCACGGTTAGTGATTTGTAGGGAACTTGCCCCAAATTTTCATAGAACGTAGAAAGTGCATATCCATTAAATTGGATCAAAGAAGGGTCTGTATCTACAGGTACAAAATATCCTTGTTGGGTTTCGGGATTGGGAGCACCATGGCCAGAGTAGTAAACAAAGACATCTGATGCATTGGGTTTGACATAATTAAAAAGCTTGCCTTTTCCATTACCTTTAATACCAAAAACAGCATTGAAATCAGCCTGAGTAGCATCCTCTAAATAAATGATATTGCCCTCTTGGAAACCATACATCTTTACTAGATATTCTTTCATAGTTTTAGCGTCATTGATTGCATAGTCTACTTTAGGAACATCATTGTGTCTATAGTTTTTATTACCAATGATCACAGCAACGGCGTCTTTATTTACTTTATCCCAAGAAGGAATGTCCTTGTCGACATCACTTAAAGGGTAGTTGTCCACAGTCTTTTCTTCTTTACTTTTTGATATTGGAACAACTACTTCATTCGTAGTAGTCGAAGTTGTTTTTTTCGGAGTTGCTGGAGCAATTGAAGGGATATTTAGTGTTGATAAATCAATATTCTTACCACTTGATTTTGCCCAATTGTATTCTTCTAAAAATGTGGAGAAATACGCATTCATTATTTCAGAAACAAAAGACTTGAGTTCATAAGAAAACCGAGTTGATGATGTCTTTTTGAAAGCTACAGTTGTATTTCCAGAGGTAGCATCTTTTACTAAAAGGTATAAATCTAAGTAATTGCCTTCTACAGTTTTATTGAATTTATAAGAAACATCAACATATACATTTTGCCACCTGCCTAATAGTAAATGCCTCAACTCTTTGTTGGATAAATCGCAAGAGTTTTTGGATTTGATTTCCATCATCGGTGCATAAGTATTAATGACATTAAACCCATTATATCGAAATACTTCTTCAATACTTTGTACTACTACTCTATTGTTATATAAAAAATAAGAATCACAGAAAGATTCATTCTCTTGTGTGTAGGGTAGAATAGCAATGCTTTTTTGAGCATTAATTTTTTGTGCTGATATAAGAATAAGAAGTAGTAGAATTAAGGATCTCATATTTATTCTGATTGCTGTTAATGAAGTTTTGGTTGAATCTTTTTTAAATTCCAATTAAATATGGAACTCTTAATATAATAAACCAATTAAAATTGTAATTTTGTATGGCAAATTAGTCTTCAACACAATCCATTAAAACTCAAAATTATATGGTCGCCCACGACAAGATCCAAGCTTTAATAAATAGTAGTAATTATATCTCAAGAGACCTATCATGGTTACAATTCAACTACAGAGTTTTGGCGCAAGCTCAGATGCCTTCTAGAACTGTATTTGAACGTCTTAAATTTTTAGCAATTACGGCTTCAAATTTTGATGAATTCTTTATGATTAGAGTTGGATCACTATATAATTATATTGATTTTGGAAAACGTCGTTTGGATTATTCTGGGTTAAGAGAAGATCAATTTAAAGAAAAACTCTACGCAGATATTCAAGAGTTTACTCAAGCACAATTTGAGTTAGTACAAAAAGAATTAGAGCCACAGTTTGAAGACAATGGTTTTAAGATCGCTAAAGTAAAAGACCTTAAGAGTTCGGAAAAGCAACAAGTGGGTGAGTATTTCAAAAAAATGGTATTCCCGATGTTAACACCAATGGTATATGACACATACCACGCTTTTCCTGTGTTGAATAATTTGCTGACTATTCTTGGGGTTGTTACTGTAAATAAAAAAGAAGAAACAGGAAATAGACGTAAAATATCTTTTGTTCAGATACCTAAGAATTTACCAAAGTTCTATCAAATTGAACGAGAAGATTATTGGGTTTTTGTTCCGATTGAAGATATTATTGAAGAGCATGTTTCTCAGCTTTTCAGAAACGTTGAGATTGAGTCTGTAGATATTTTCCGTATCACAAGAAATGGTGATTTTACATTAGACGAAAGTGATGATGTAGATACTGATTTCCTAAATGAGTTGAAAGCTAAACTTAGAACAAGGAAAACTGGTAGAGTGGTAAGAATGGAGATGTCTGCCAATCCAAATCCATTATTAAGAGAAACATTAATGGAGAAGTTTGATATCGCTGAGGATAACATTTTCCTTTCTCCAGTATTCTTAGACTTTACAAGATTGTGGCAAATTGTATCACACAAAGCTTTTGCTTATTTACAGCCACCATCTCCAAACTATGCTATACCTGTAGCATTGCAATCAATTAAAAAAGGAGATTCAGACAATATTTTCAACCGTCTGAAAAAACAAGATATACTTCTTCATCATCCATACAATAGTCCTGACCATATGTTAGAACTATTGGAAGCAGCTGCTGATGACCCTAAAGTAATGGCCATTAAAATGACGATTTATCGTTTGGCGAAAGACTCTAGGGTAACAAAAGCATTATTGAGAGCCGTTGAAAATGGTAAACAAGTTTCTGCTTTATTTGAGGTAAAAGCTCGTTTTGATGAAGAGAACAACCTGAATGAAGCCAAGAAATTGCAAGAGGCAGGGTGTTTTGTGATTTATGGTGTATCAGCCGTAAAGACGCATACCAAGTTGATGCTTGTAGTAAGAAATGAGTCTGAAAAGGTTAGAAGATATGTACATTTAGGTTCAGGTAACTATAATGAATCTACAGCAAAACTGTATACCGATATTGGATTAGTGACTACGAATGATGCTTATGGTGAGGATGTATCGGAGTTTTTCAATGCCATTACAGGACACTCTCAGCCGAAACGATATAATAAGTTACTTACAGCTCCTCGACAAATGAGAAAGGGCTTTATTGACTTAATAGAAAAAGAAGCGAAAAATGCTAAAGATGGTTTACCTGCAGGTATTGTGATTAAGGTAAACTCTCTACAGGATGATAAGATGATGGATGCTCTTTACTTGGCTTCTCAGGTAGGGGTGAAAATTCACCTTATCATTCGAGGAATTTGCTGTATTCGTCCTGGAAGAGAAGGTCTAAGTGAGAATATTACGGTGCGTTCGATAGTTGGAGACTATCTAGAGCATACAAGGTTGTTCTATTTCCATAATAATGGAGATCCTGTGGTATATGGTGGTTCTGCTGATGCGATGACAAGATCTTTCGATAGAAGAATTGAATCGCAGTTCGAAATTGTAGATCACTTATGTCGTCAAGAAGCAATTAATATCTTGGAGTATAACTTAAAGGATAATGTGAATAGCTTTATCATGAATGAGGACGGTACTTATTCTAAGATTACTCGAAAAGATGGTGAAAAAGCATTCGATATATTTAAAGAATTTTATCTAGTTACTCAGAAATCTGTCAATAAGGCTAAGCTTTTCTAGGTAAGCATCTACATAAGATTTTATTAAAGAAGCTAAATGTTCGGTTATCGGGCATTTAGCTTTTATTTTTACATGGATAATTCAAATTGATCAAGTAAATGGAATTCACTTTTAAACAGATATTACCAAAGATTGCAGCTTATTGTTCCTATCAAGATCGTTGTAAACAGGAGATTACCAACCGATTGTTGAAATGGGAATATCCAGAAGAGGATATAGAAGAGGTGTTGGCTTGGTTAAAGGATAATAAATTTTGGGATGAGTCTCGCTATGCAGCTTCTTTTGTGAGAGGTAAATTTAGAGGGAACAAGTGGGGGAAAAGGAAAATTTCTATGGCTTTATACCAAAAGGGAGTTGAGCAAAGTATCGGAAAGGAAGCCCTCAATACAGAAATCAAAGACGAAGAATATTATGAAATGGCATTAGAAATTGCCCGAAAAAAAGTGAATCAATTGATTGGGAAAAGTGATGAAAAACACATCATCAAGGGCAAAGCACTGCAATACTTGGCAGGGAAAGGCTTTGAATCAGAAGTATGCTTTAATGCCGTTGAAGATGTGTTGTATGAATTAGAGTTATAGTTTACCAAATAGAAACACGATCTTCTTTATTCCTCCACATGCCATCACTATCTTCTACATCAAATGCATTGTAAAAAGGAGTGAAATTTGAAAGAGGACCGTTAACTCTAAATTCTCCAGGTGAATGTGTTTCTGTTAAGAGTTTAGTTCTTAAAACTTGTACTCTTGTTTTAGATCTCCAGATCTTAGCCCAAGAGAGAAAGAAACGTTGTTCAGGAGTAAATCCATCTATTGTATTATCATGTTCTCCTTTACTTTTTTGAATATCACTAAAAGTAGCGTATGATAATGCCATTCCACTGATATCAGCAATGTTTTCGTTTAAAGTTAAATTTCCGTTGACAAATCTACCTGGTAGAGGTTCATAGCGATCATATTGTGCGATCAGACGATTTGTTCTTTGTTTAAAAGTATCGTAATCTTTTCTTGTCCACCAATTCTGAATTTCACCTTTGTCATTGTATTGCCTACCGATATCATCAAATCCATGGGTAATTTCATGAGCGATAACTGCACCGATCGCTCCATAGTTAATAGCATCATCTGCCTCAGGATAGAAAAATGGAGGTTGTAGAATCCCTGCAGTAATCACGAACTCATTATGTAAAGTATGATAGTAAGCATTTACCGTTTGAGGAGTGATAATCCATTTTTTTGCGACATTCTTATCTTTTAACTTTTTTATCTTTCGCTCAAATAACCATTTGTTTCCATTTGCGACATTTCTTAAATACGATGGTGTAATCTCAAAACTTTTATACGAAGGAAACTTATTGGGGTAGCCAACTTTAACACTCAACGCATCTAGTTTTTTTCTAGCGTAGGATAACGTAGTTGGATCCATCCATTCAATTTTACTTAAACGATCTTTTGCCGTATCCAATAGCTTTTTGATCATATCATTAGCTTTCTGCTTTTTCTCTTCAGAGAAATTTTTTTCGATATAAATCTCACCCACAGCAAAACCCATAGCTTTATTGGTAGCATCTAATACTCTTTGCCATTCTTCTGGCTTCGCCAAAAGACCATCTCTCTTCATACCAAAGTACCTGAAGTCTTCATCAACAAATTCGCTAGATAGGAATGGAGCAGAAAAGTGAATTAGTCGCCATTTTAAATATTGCTTTACTTTTTCTAATCCATTTTTAAGAATAATAGCATCTATACTTGAAAAGTAAGTCGTATTCGTCACAATAACGGTATCTGTATCAATTCCTAATTCTTTGAAGTAATCTTCCCAGATAAAAGTTTGGCAAATGTCCGTTAAACCTTTGATGGTATAGGGGTTGTAATACTTATCATTTTTATGAGTTTTAACGGAAAGGTTGTATTGTTCTGCAATATTTTCCTCTACGGTATAGGCTATTTTAGCATGTTTTAAAGCAGATTCTTCTTCTTCACCTAAAAGCATAAACATCTTTTTAATATGCTGTACATAATCAATTCTCATATTAATAGAATTGGAATCCTGCAAGGCATAAAAATCTGTATTATGTATGCTGATACCAGAAAGTTCTAAATAAACGGCTTGCTTTTGAGGCTGCTTTAGATCTTGAAATATGGTGGGTTTAAAGAAGGGGTTAATTTGATGTTTATGTAATTTTATGATTGCACTTTGTAGATCAAAAAAGGTTTTAATTTCATTGACCTGATCTAGTATTGGTTTTATAGGAGCCCCTTTTTCTTTTTCCCGTTTTTCTAAATCCATTCCAATACGGAAAAACTCAGCGGCTTTGTATTGGTTCGAACCCTTTTTGTAAGTATTTTTTTGATAAGCATCAGTCAGAAGGCCTTTAATGATGAGGTTGTTTTTAACCCTTAATTCGGTATAACTTCCCCAACTCCCTCGGTTTTTTGGTATATCTTCATGGTGCATCCACCCACCATTGGCATAGAGGTAGAAATTATCCTGAGGAGCAACTAAGGTATCCAAGTCGTTCCTGTTGATATAATTTGATGATGAATTTTCAGTTAATGATTGACACCCTAATAAAAAGGGAAGGTAACATAAGATAATAGCAAGCTTTTTCATAAGTTCTAATTTCAGAAAACTGAAAGAGCTTACAAAACAAGGCTTAAAGTTTTTCTGTAAAACCACTCACTAATTGCTTTCGCACAATCTCTTGCTGTAGCAAATGAATCGACAGTGATGTCTCTTAAATCGTTAGATGCTTGTAAAGTGAAGAGCTTTTGCTCAACATAATATGAGATATACATTGTTAAGTGTCGTCCTTCAATAGCCAATTCAATAAATCCATCAAATTTATTTCCATTAGAAAACATCTTTGTAAGATCTGTTTGAATCCCCTCATTTAATAATTGAGACTCTAGGGAATATAAATTTTGTTGTTGGATGATCGCTGAATTTCGAATACGCATCTGACACTTTTTCAATGCATGTGCAATTTCCATAGCATCTTCAGAGACAGCTAAGTCAGATTGATGGTGCCTTAATGTAAACATATAAGACTCCATTTCATGATCAAAAGCATAGTCTATGGTAATTTGGTGGAACCAAGGTGACTCCCACTCAAGGAATAAAGGAGAAGGTACAATACCGGAAACATCAAAAGTATTGTGCCATACATTGTAGAAGAAAGCTTCGTTTTGAACTACGTCTACTTCACTTTCTGTTATTTCTTCACTGATTTTTTGAACTTCATCCAGTTTACTTCTTAACAGTAAGTTCGTAGTTGTTTCTTCTTCAATGTGTTTCCAGGCTCTCCAAGTAAAGTCATTCCAAGAGAAATACTGTAGATTATTTAATCTCTTTTTATAATCAAATACAGAGTCTTCGTCTAATACGTATCCTGGGTAATAATACTTTTTATTACTCATTTGGGCATATTCGATCTCAAAAAGCATACTTGTAATCCCTAAAGATTGTTTGCTGTACTTTGGATCGAAAAGAGCAAGAATACTACAGATAGATTCTTCTCCAATATCAATAAATGAAATGGCAGCGAGATGATTACCATCTAAAATTTGAAGTTCCCATGTTTCGAATGGAGATTCATCATTTCCTTCTTCGAGGAAATAGTTTTTTAGAGTAGTAGGAGAGTTCGGAGATTGAAAGCGACCTTTATGCTCTGCGTACATTCTCTCTTTCTCATCAGTAATTTCTAATGGCTGAATTTTGACATTAAAATCTTTATTCTTTCGAATAAGTTTTCGTTGTGTCTTTGAAAAGGTGAAATTTTCTAGAGTTACTCGAATTGGGACAATAGAATACACATGCTCTCTGAAATAAATCATTTCATAGCGCGACATCATTGGTCCGTCACGAAACCAAGCCTCCTCTAAATACTCATCTAATGTGCTTCCTGTACACTCAACAGGCATAAAATAATCAAAAGTCATCGCCATTGTGCCACTTCCCGTTCTATCTACTCCCAAATAAAAAATGAAATACGTACTTTTGTCGCTCGATTGCAAAAAGTTTTGCCTTCGAGACTTCAAATTTGAAGTAAATTTATCGAATATAAAAAAACTAAGTGAGATAATAGTGGAACTCATCAAGCAAAAAATTGGAGTAGTCGGTGGTAGCCAAGGTTTAGGTAGCTGGATTGTAAAATATTTTCGTTCAAAAGGTGCGGATGCAAGGTTTTCTTCTAGGAAGGAAAACAGTGAGTTCGACTCTAACTTACAACTAGCTGATTGGGCTGATATTGTGGTGCTTGCAGTGCCTATTTCGGCGATGGCTAACGTGATGGAAGAAGTTTTTCCAGCGCTTGATGATAAGTATCTTATCGATGTTTGTTCGGTAAAAAAGTTTGTGATAGAAAAATATCAACAATTACGACAAGTTTACACAGAAGTTTTACCAAAATACTGTTCTATCCACCCAATGTTTAGTCATCGTATTAAAAGTTTTGATGGGAATGTGGTATTATTTAATCACAATGATGGAGCAGAAGATCTAGAAGATGCACTGAAAAAGTGCTTTTTAGAAGACGGTGGAGTTGTTAAAGATGTTCAATATATCAAGCATGACAAGCTGATGGGCCTTGTTCAGGGGCTAAATCACTTCAATGTCTTTGTTTCTGCGAAGACAATGGCGAGATTTGATGAAGATTTTGAAGATATTAAGAGCGTGGCATCACCTCCATATCGTATCTTTATCGTGTTTTATACAAGGTATGTTCTTCAGAACCCATTATTATATGCTGATATCCAGATGAGGAATGAATATGTATACGAAGTAGTTAGGATTTTCAGAGATGAAATGAACAGACTTTTCGATATTATTCAAACTCGTGATAGGGATCAATTTATGGAATACATAATGGAGATGCAGGGTTTCTTCGGACAAAATGAAGGTGATATTGAATTGTCATCACATCTGATGCAAAAATTAAGTCAGAAATTGGAAGAGAAATAGAACATCTGGGTATTTAATAAGTTAAATAAACAAAGAGGGGAGAAGGCACACTTCACGGATTAACAAAATGGAACAATATAGTCAGGCGATCGAACTCATCAAGAAAGGAGAGTTACAAGAAGCGATTTCTCATTTGAACAAAGTAATTGCACAGGATGATAAAAATGTGGGTGCATTTTACCATCGTTCAGTTGCTAGATACAAAATGAAGGCATTTGATGGAGCAATTGCAGATATCAACAAAGCAATAGATTTACAGCCTTTGAATGCTGATTTATTTGCACATAGAGGTATCATTCTTCATATGCAAAAGCATTCAAAAAGAGCCTTATTAGATTTTGATAAAGCACAGCAATTAGAGCCAGATAATCCATATAGATATTCAAGTAGAGCATTTATAAAGGCACATATTAAAGATGTGGAGGGAGCAATTGCTGACTATGAAAAGGCAATTGAATTAGATCCTGAAGATGCTATTGCTCATAATAACTTAGGAATTATCCATGAGCAACAAGGATACAAAGACAAAGCACAAGAGTCTTATGATAAATCAAATGCTTTAGTAGGTTACGAAGGGTTAAACCCAGAACGTTCTGATGTCTCAGACCTTTTAGACGAATGGAAAAAAGAGAAACAAGAGCAGGAAGAACATCAACGTAAACTGATTCAGGAAAGAGAAGTACTGCAAAAAATACAACAGGAAAATAATACTGAAAACGGTTATTGGGGTATTGTGAAAAGTGTTTTTACGAACAAAGCAGTTTTTAAAGAGTTCATTGATTTTATCAAAAACGGATTTAAGTTGCCTTCACAAAACGATAAATCATAAAGTCTTTTTCATATTTCGAAGAATCATTGTAAGAAATATTACATAAGTTGTAAGTATTGCGTACGCAGTGTTTTAGGAATTATAATTTTACATTATATTACCTATAGCTGTTATTCGTTATAAGTTTATCATTACTATTTAAATATTCTAATTCTACTGTTGATGATGCTGTCATTCAATAGAACATAGCTTAAATAAAAGCCTAATTAGGCTAAATTTCTCAAACCTATTATAAACTTGATACTTACTATACATGACTGAAAGAGATATGAGCGGGACAAGCAATTTTGTGAACAATGACGATTTAAACCATCATAATAAACAAAAGATGTTGGAAGACGAAAAAGAAAAAAAAGTCTCTTCAAAAGCAACAAATAATGAGGCCAATGACGGTTACTTTAGACCTGAAGATTTTAACCTAACGGAAGAAGATTTACTGTCAGAACGACAATTTGATGAGCTTCGAATTGAAGTTGATCCCAAACAAACTGCCTTAAGAATTGACAGATTCCTTGTGGATCGAATCCCTAATTTATCCCGTAATAGAATTCAAACAGGGTTAAAAGAAGGTCATTTTGTCGTTAATGGTTTACCGGTAAAACCTAACTACAAAGTAATGCCAGGTGATGTAGTAATGGTATTTATGCCAAAACCTAGATCACAAGAATTAGAGCCTCAAAATATTCCATTAGATATTGTATATGAAGATGAAGATCTTCTTATCGTCAATAAAAAACCTGGTATGGTTGTGCATCCAGGGTTTAACAATACATCTGGAACGTTAGTCAATGCATTGATCTATCATTTCAACGGATTACCTACTTCATTTAATGGTGAAGATAAACCGGGGTTGGTGCATAGAATCGATAAAGACACTTCTGGTCTTTTAGTAGTAGCAAAAAATGAAAATGCACTAACTCACTTGGCCAAACAGTTTTATGACCATACTATTGAACGTACCTACCAAGCAATTGTATGGGGTACTTTCCCAGAGGATAAAACGACAGGTACCATTGAGTCAATGATTGGTCGTTCAGATTCAGATAGAAGGATGTATACTGTTTTACCAGATGATACTACTAGAGGTAAACATGCTATTACACACTATAAAGAATTGAAAAACTTACGTTATGTGAGCTTAGTAGAGTGTAAATTGGAAACAGGTAGAACTCATCAGATACGTGTGCATATGAAACATTTAGGTCATCCTTTATTTTCAGATGCCATGTACGGTGGAGATAAAATCTTAAAAGGTGAACGTACTGGTAAGTATAAAACTTTTGTAGAGAATAACTTTAAACTCTGCCCAAGACAAGCATTACATGCTAAATCTTTAGGGTTTGAACATCCAGTGACAAAGAAATGGATGCAGTTTAACTCTGAGATACCTCAAGATATGCAAAAGCTTCTCAAACGTTGGGAAGATTATTTAAGATATAGTTAAAAAATAAGGCTGTCACAATTTTGCGACAGCCTATTTTTTTTTGATTGCAAAGGGTAATATAACTAAGTCTAGCAGGAATTATTATTTAGATAATTCAAACTGCTTCATTTCTTCTTCAGTGTATTTATGAGAAGTTGAAACATTGTTTCTGATTTCATTAATCACAAAATCAACTTCTTCTTCTGTCATTTCATCAGCTTTCCAGAACAGTACTGTACCTTCTGCATCTACTAATAAAATTGAGAATGCATTATTACAATCGCCTGTATTCCAAGCATCTTGAATAAATCTCTTTGGATCAGTAAGGATTAAAGCATCAGCTTCTTGCTTTGATCTCTTTCTTACCTGACGCGTCATAAAACGTATAACACTGTTAGGAAAAGGTGAATCTGCAAGGTTCACAATACCATAAGCTATATATTCATCTTCAGGGAATTTCCATTTTTTTACTTCTTCAATAAAGTATTCGTTCATTGAAGGTTTATCCGGATCTGGGTAAAAGATTAATGTAACTTTTTCTCCAATACCAGGTGTAACAGCAGGTTTATTATTTAAGTCTCTTATATCGACTTTCTCAATTTTGTCTCCTCTTTTTAATGTCTCTTGAGCATTAACAGACGTGGCAAAAAACGTAAATAGGGAGAGTATAGTAAGTTGATAAATAAGTTTCATAATGATTCTGTTTTTGAATGATATACTTTTTAGAACGGTACTCTTTTTTCTTGAGTTGGATCTATTCGTATTTGTTTACTATTCATTTAGGCAGTTATTATTTTATCCTTTTTTAATAATAACTGATATTGAATTAATTATATTTCACAGTAAAGTGATGGATAATCAGGGGGTTATCCCTTGTTTGTGCAATGTTTTTTAACAACAAAAAAAGACCTCTTTTATGTAAGAGGTCAATAGTTTATGAAATTTCGTTTTAAGGATTTTCTGAATTTACGTCGTTTTTCAATTTTTTGTCATACACTTTTCTGTTCAGAAATTCATTGAGTTGATCAATCGAGTAAGAGCTTTCTATTTCACCTGCACTGTTGATTTTAATATCAAAGCCTTCTAACTCTTGATTTACTTTAGGCTTAGCTGCGGTTCGCTGGAAACCATAGCGTGCTTTTAGGGATCTTAACATAGTAAGTAGTAATATTAGGTTTAACAAAACGTAGTTATCTCTGAAAAAATAGAGATTTAGATAGTAGCTAAAGATTCTCTCAATTGTCCGAGAATCCATTCATTTTTCTTTTAGATCTATATGTAATTTAGCTAATAATCACTAAATGAACTAGTTGATGTACACTATTTAGCCTCTTTGAAGAAAAAAACAAAAAAAACGATCAAATCCATTAAATTGCGTACTATAAAATCTTAATTAATTAATATCTACATCAAAATTGAACATACTAGAAGTAAACGGACTTTCTAAAAAGTATGCAAATCATACCGCTTTAAATAACATTTCTCTTAGTGTACCCAAACAATGTATCTATGGATTGTTAGGCCCAAATGGAGCCGGTAAAACTTCCTTAATACGATCAATCACTCAAATTATCACACCAGAAGAAGGTGAAATTCTTTTTAATGGTCAAGCATTAACTCCAGCTGATGTTTATAAGATGGGGTACCTGCCAGAAGAAAGAGGCCTTTATAAAAAGATGGGAGTAGCTGAGCAGATTCTATATTTTGCTCAGTTAAAAGGAATGTCTTCAAAAGAAGCAAAACAGAAAACAAAATATTGGTTAGATCGCTTAGAGTTAAAACCTTGGCATGCTCATAATGTCGAAGATCTTTCGAAAGGGATGCAGCAAAAGGTTCAATTTATCTCAACAGTTATCCATGAGCCTGAATTACTTATTTTAGATGAACCATTTTCGGGTTTTGATCCTGTGAATGCCCAATTAATTAGAGACGAGATATTAAGATTAAGAGAAGATGGTGCTACTATCATTCTTTCTACCCATAGAATGGAATCCGTAGAAGAATTATGTGATAGAATTGCTTTGATTAATAAGTCTGAGAAAGTAATTGAAGGGACTCAACTTGAAATCAAGAAAGCATACAGAAATAATCAGTTTGATCTTCTTACTACCGATCCAGTTGAAATTGTAACCACTCCACATGAACTTATTCATCCCACTCAACAGGAGTTGTATGGTTATAAACAAACTATTAGGTTGAAGGAGTGCTCTCCAAATCAGCTATTAGAAGAAGTAATAAAGAAAACTACTGTTCTTGGTATTCAAGAGAATATACCTAGTATGCATGATATCTTTATTGAGGCGGTTAAAAAAGGAAATGTAAAAGAATTAGTTAATTCAAATCAGGATGCATAAAGTATTACTCATAATCAAGAGAGAATATATTACAAGAGTTCGTAAGAAGTCGTTTATCATTATGTCGATATTAGGACCTTTAATGATTGCTACTTTTTACGGTGTGATTATTTGGGCCAGCATTTCTGATGGTGAACAAAAAGATATAGCCGTTTTAGACGAGTCTGGACTTTTTACAGAGTTGGTAAATGAAGAAACTGATTTGTTTAGGTTTGTCAGTATTTCAGGTGGATCAGATGTCGGGAAAAGCGAACTAAGTAGCGGAGATATCGATGGTTTTCTACATATACCAAGAGATTTTACAGCAGAACATGCCGATGGAGTGTTGCTCTATGAATCCAAAGGCCTTGGTGCTAAGGTTGTTTCTGAGTTAAAAAGAAAATTGTTAGAAAGAGTACGAGACTTAAGGTTACCGAAATTGGGTGTTACTCAAAAACAGATATTATCACTGGATCAGCCTGTTGAAATCAGAACTATAAGTTTGAATGAGGAAGGTGAAGAATCTAATAGTAATGTTGCTATTTCTACAGTTGTAGGTATCATTGGTGGGTTAATTATCTACTTTTTTGTCTTCATGTATTCTACAATGGTGATGAAAGGAGTATTGGAAGAGAAAACCAGTAGAGTGGTTGAAGTGATTGTTTCTTCTGTGAAACCCTTTCAATTAATGTTGGGTAAAATTATCGGTGTTGGTGCTGTTGGATTGACACAATTAGTTTTGTGGATCATTTTAGGTACTGTAACCATTACTCTTTTATCAAATTTTGTTGAAATTCCATATGAAGAAATCCAACAAGCAAACATGAATAATCCTCAAGCTGCTAATTTGGAGGTGGATGGTCTTTCAAAAGCATATTACATGATGCATGATTTTGATTTCTATTCTATCATCATGGTGTTTGTATACTACTTTATATTTGCCTACCTAATGTATGCGTCTTTATTTGCAGCTATTGGAGCAAGTGTGGATAATGAAACAGATACACAGCAGTTTATGTTGCCAGTGACAATGCCATTAATTTTAGCTATAGCATTGTCGGGTGGTATTGTTTCAGACCCTCAAGGGAGTTTGGCATTTTGGTTTTCTGTGATACCATTAACATCTCCAGTGGTGATGATTATTCGAATGCCATTCATTGGTTTTGGTGGAGAAGTGGTCTTATCAATGGTATTATTACTAGGAGGTTTTCTATTTAGTTTATGGATTGCTTCTAGAATTTACCGTATAGGGTTACTTACCTATGGTAAAAAGCCAACATACGGAGAAATTTTTAAGTGGCTATTGAGAAATGATTAAAGATAACATCAAATAAAATCTCAACATCTTTAAATATTTGGTTTTTGTCTTTTTTTTAAGGCATTTTTCCTTTTAAAAAGGGAAGATGCCTTTTATATTTGTAGCCAATTAAGGAAATGTTTAAAACACTTATCTTTCCACAAATTTTTACTTATGGAACTATCAGTAGTAGTACCTGCAGCGATTGTGGCCTTTACGGTCCTAATCCTGTTTTTGGTTTTTGTACTTCTGTTCGCTCAGATGAAGTTAGTCCAAAGTGGCGACGTTAAGATTGTACTTAACGGCGATGAATCTAATCCTGTAGTTGTTGCAGCGGGTTCAACACTTTTAACTACACTTTCAGCGCAAAAGATCTTTTTGCCTTCTGCGTGTGGTGGCGGTGGTACATGTGCGATGTGTAAATGTCGCGTTACAGACGGTGGTGGAGATGTTCTCCCTACCGAAGTAGGTCACTTATCTCGTGCCGAACAACATGAAAACGTTCGTCTTGCTTGTCAAGTTAAAGTTAAACAAGACATGCAAGTTCAAATACCAGAAGAAATCTTCGGAATTAAGAAATGGGAATGTGAAGTTGTATCTAATTACAACGTAGCATCTTTCATTAAAGAATTCGTAGTGAAGCTTCCTGAAGGTGAAACATTAGATTTTGAAGCTGGTGGTTATATCCAAATTGACGTACCTGAGGTAACAGTTAATTTTAAAGATATCGATATCACTGCTCACCCTCGTATGGGTAAGAAACCAGACGAATACCAACCAGAATGGGATAAATTCGGTCTTTGGGATCTTAAAATGGTTAACGATGAGGAGATCTTCAGAGCTTACTCAATGGCTAACCACCCTGCAGAAGGTAACATCGTCATGTTGAACATCCGTATCGCAACTCCACCTTGGGATAGAGCGAAAAACGGTTGGATGGATGTTAATCCAGGTATCTGTTCTTCTTATGTATTCTCACGTAAGCCAGGTGATAAAGTGACTGTTTCAGGTCCTTATGGTGAATTCTTCATCAAAGACACTGGTGCTGAAATGATTTACGTAGGTGGTGGTGCAGGTATGGCGCCAATGCGTTCACACTTATTCCACTTATTCCATACATTAAAAACTGACCGTAAGGTACAGTTCTGGTATGGTGGTCGTTCTCGTAGAGAATTATTCTACGAAGAAGATTTCAAGAAGATCGAGGAAGAATTCCCGAACTTCCGTTTCTATAAAGTATTGTCTGAGCCACTTCCAGAGGATAACTGGGTGCCTAAAAAAGACATGGATGATAGAGAAGGCGACGGTTTCGTTGGTTTCGTTCACCAAGCTCTTATCGACAACTACTTATCGAAACATGATGAGCCAGAGGAAATCGAATTCTACTTCTGTGGTCCTCCAATGATGAACGCAGCGGTAATTAAGATGACTGATGACTTCGGTGTACCGAAAGAGAATGTATTATTTGACGACTTCGGTGGTTAATCAATACATAAAATATATAAAAGAAGGCTGTTCGAAAGGACAGCCTTTTTTTGTATCTATCTTATAAAGAACTATTGATGATATTCAAAACATAGCATTGTCAATTGAAATGCTGTAGTTTACCCATTAGCTATTTTTAGGTATAGAAATATCGATTTCTATACACATTCGGCCTTAAAGTACAAATACGAACTACTTTTACTATTTTTTAAAGAAGTATATATTATTTAATAAATGTTTTAATAAGCTGTTTTTCTTGTTATTATATTATAAATTTGTAACTTAATTTAAGTATGCTTGCATACAATTAAACTCTCGAACATATTATATTATCCGACTACTGATTCTGTCTAGTCAATACCAACTTCTACCTAATAACATTAAAAGCATGATAAAATATATCTTCTGCTTTCTGCTTGTATTTAATTTGTTTGCTACCCCTAATGCTTCAGCTGTTAATGAGATTCCTTTAACATATGAAGAAATTACCCCAGACACCATTAAATTACTTCAAGAACAAGGAAAGCTTGTTGAAGCGAAAGAATTAGTTAATCGATGGTTAAAAGTAACTGAAAGCGAATATGGTGATGAATCCATTGAGATTGTCATTCCACTATTAATTGCTTCTGAATTGTCTATTATCCATTATGAGTACAAAGATGCGATCAAGCATTTAGAAAAATCCATTGCTGTAATGGATAAGTCTTCAGGATGGTTGTATCCTGATTATGCGATGGCTTTGAATTATTTGGCTTATTGTAAAGTAAGTATTGGAGATTCATTTGCAGCTTTTCCTCTTATAAATGAGGCTGAAATGATCTATTATAAGACTTTAACTCGCGAATACCCAGGTTATAATCTTTGTAATATCAATAGAGCTATCCTAAATAGAGAATTAGGTGAGTTTCAGAAAAGTGAAGATTATTTTAAGAAATCAATAGAATTTATTGAAAGTAGAGAAGACATTATTTCTCATTCAAAAGTAGATAATGTCATTACTATGGAGTGGTTGAATATTCAATTTGCCAAGTTATATACTGATTGGTATAAACCTGAAAAAGCATTGCCATTATTACAATCTGCTCAAAAATCATTAATAGAGAAAGATAGAAAAAATAGTCCCATTTACTCGACATTACTACAAGCTTTAGCAGAACATTGCTATATAAGTAATGATTATAAAATGTCATTTTCTTTCTATGAGCAGTTAATTGACCATAGAAGACAACATTTTGGAGAAACTCATTTAGCTACTATGCGAGCCTATTTAGGTTTGGGTAAGCTAATGGCTGATACTGGTTATCTAGACAAAGCTTTAAAATATTATGGTTTAGTTGATAAAACAGTCAGTAAACTGAAAGGGTATAACAACCTAAAAGCAGATTTATATTTAAGTATTGCTGATGTTTATTTACAAAAAGGTAAACCTTTAGAAATAGAGGATTACTTAGAAAAGGTAGAAATAGAGAAAACAACGGTTAGAGACCTTTATTTCTTCCACTTAAAAGTATTAGGAGACTATTATTTCTTAAAAGGTGATTACATCAATTCGGAATTAAAATTAATGGAATTGATATCATTGGTTCGTCAGGAAAAGGTATTTTATACGAAGTATTATAGCGAGGCGATCACGACACTTACAGACCTTTTTGTAACCTTAGGGAGAATCCAAAATGCCATAGGACTTTGTGATTCTGAAATAAGATTCCTTAAGAAAAGAGGAATGGAAGTAAGTATAGTGTATTTGGACTTAAAACTTACTTTATTAAATGCTCAATTAATTGAGAATATGATTAATGAGGAGCAAACAATGGAAAACATTGCAAGTATTGAAGATAGCCTAACTCGTTTTATTAATCCCAATCATCCTTTATTTATAAAATCAAATACCTTAAAAGGAGCAATCTCTAAAAGAAAAAAGGAATACAATGCTGCAGCTTCTTATTTTCATTTAGCCATAGATGTAGCTAACCGTCATGGTATTGATGAAATGCAGTACCAACGTATAAAAATTATTGATCAGGCAGGAGCGATGTTTATTGAGAAAAATGAACTGAGTAGTGCATTGGATGAATTTAGGGTTTTAAAGGGTAAGTTTTCTGAGGAATCTGTGTATTGGCCAGGATTTCTGGGTAGAGTTGCTTATGTGAAGGCATTATTGGGAGAATGGGAAGAAGCAAGAATGCTGGCAATTAAAGGAGTTGATATGCGCTTTGACCAATATGATACCCAATTAAACTTTAAAAGTGAAGATGAAAAAATAAACTATATCCATCATACCTCTGGAATTTTTAATTACTTCTTTAGCTTAATGATTAAAAGTGAGGGTTTTAAATCCCCGTTGATGGTAGAAAAATGTTATGACCTTCAACTTAATTACCGTAAGTATTTCTTAAAAGAAGCCGAGTTAAGAAAACGTAAGATTGAACAATTAGGTAAGTATAGAAGTAAGATGAACTTCCCTTATTATTATGAAGAATTGGATAAGCAAAAATCTAAACTTGCAACAGCCAATTTCTTCTCAATAAAAGAAAGGAATGATCTTCATATTGATACTTATATGCTAACAGATCGTATCAATAACCTTGAGAAGTCAATAGGTTTTGCAGCAAAAGCAAATAAAGACTCTTTGGATGTTGAAGGATATCTAAGTTGGAAAGATGTTCAGGCAAAATTAGAAGAAAATGAGGTAGCTGTTGAGATCATTAAACTGAAAAGTATTAACCCAACAGAAGAGTTTTATGTTGCAATTGCCGTATCCTCTGACTGTAAGACTCCTAAATTTATTCCAATTGGCAATGCGAAAATTATGGAGAATGATCTTTTCAGAGCTTATAACAAAGAAACGGCTCCTCGAACAAGGTCTCTAGTGTACAAGAAAAAGTCGGAAAAGACGGTGAATGCTTATGACTTTTATTGGAAGCCAATTCAGAAAGGTTTAAATGAGTTATCACCAACAATTGATAAAATCTACTTAAGTAAAGATGGTATTTATAATGCTATCAATCTTAATGTGCTTCATAATAAAGAAACAGATAAATTCTTAATCGAAGAAAAGGATATTCAATTGGTTATCAGTACTTCTGAAATTAATAAATCAGAATACCTGAATAACCTTAAGAACAATGAAATATGCCTGTTTGGCAACCCAATTTTTGAAGGAGAGGTAAGCGAACAAGCAACTCGTCAAGTAGAAGAATCTAGTGCTGACCAAGAGAAGTATAGTTTCTTCTTACCTAATTTACCTGGAACAAAAACAGAGTTGGAGAACACTGAAAAGCTTTTCAAAAGCAAGGATTGGAAAGTAAATACGTATTACCAAGCAAGAGCAACGGAAGGAAATATCAAGAAATTAAGTTCATCTCCAGCAATTATGCATATTGCTACACATGGTATCTACATGGATGAGATGATTAATCCAATTCTTGAAAATCAACTGCTAAAGTCCGGGTTATTCTTTACAGAAGTCAATTCTAATCAAGAAAAATCATTAGAAGATATCTATGCATCTGGTAATGATGGAATATTAACCGCTTATGAAGTGAAAGGGCTAAACCTTAAAAATACTTCATTATTGATATTATCAGCATGTCAGTCTGGTGTATCTGATATTTCTGATGGGGATGGTATTTCTGGATTACAGTATGCTTTTAGTATCGCGGGTGTAAAATCGATTATTATGAGTTTATGGAGTGTTGATGATATTGCAACACAGAAACTGATGAACGAATTTTATAATCAGTGGTTTTTAACGAATGATATTGATAAAGCTTTCAGAAATGCTCAATTACAATTAATGAAAGAATATAAGGATCCTTACTATTGGGGTGCTTTTGTGTTGGTTCATTAGAAAATTTCTTAAAAATCAGTCTTTTAACGAATTTTAATACACATAATCAGATTCTCTATTGTCTTTAATTATGTAAGTGAATGTTTATTCAATAATTAAACCTGATTATGCATATTATCACAAGAGACAAAGAGGAAATTTGGAACTCTATTACCCATGGACTTGGAGTGGTATTGAGTATAGTTGCTTTGATACTATTGCTTTTTAAAGCAGAATCAACAACTGAATATGTCGTTTACAGTGTATTTGGTGCAAGTATGGTCTCTTTATACTTTTCTTCAACGATGTATCATCTTGTAGCTGTTGAAAAAGTGAAATCATATTTGCAGCGTTTGGACCATAGCGGGATTTTTTTACTAATTGCGGGTACTTATACACCTTTTGCTTTTTTATCCTTAGAAAATGATGGAGGAGTAATATTAGGTATCATCGTATGGAGTGTCGCTTTAGTAGGGATGGTTTATAAACTATTCTTTAAAATGAAGTATGCTTGGTTATCGAATATCACTTACCTAGCGATGGGCTGGTTAGCTGTTTTTAAAATGGGGCAGTTACATTCTGAGTTGCAAGAAGGCTTTTGGTACTTAATTGCAGGCGGGGCCGCTTATTCCATTGGAGTTATCTTTTATATTTGGGAGAAATTACCCTATAACCATGTTATTTGGCATTTATTTGTGCTTTTAGGAAGCTTATTTATGTTTCTAAGCATTTACTTATATACTTAAACATAAAACCCCTTCTAAGTTAAATTAGAAAGGGTTTTATGTTTTATAAATCTGAATCAATCAGTGTTTTCTTTTTATCTACCATTTGTTGGTCTAAATCATCTCCATCTTCCATTCTAGGAGCAATATGTAATATCGCATGCCAGCGATGCCCTATTTCATCATGATAGATACCTAAAGAGTATACAGCGATCTGATTTTTTGAATCAATTTTCTTTTCCAACTTTTTATAGAATAGCCAAACATAATCCTCTGATTTTACTTCTGTCCAGCCATCAGATTCTTTAAAGGCACTTTCAATATGAACTAAACTATGTTTTATCGCCTCTATGTCTTCATTTTTAAAGATGATTTGTACCTTTTTTAACTTGTTATGTTCAAAGACAGGTAATAAAAAAGCATCTTCATCTAAGAAATTGATTCGATAATCACCATTTACATTTTTCTTAGTTTTAAGCGTTTCTAGTAAGTACTCTGAGACTTGATCTCCAGTCATCTCAGTGTAAATACCTTTGAATAATTTAATCTGTTTTGACTTATCTATTTCTTGTCCAAATCCGAAAAAAGATAATAGTAAAAAAGAAAGGAAAAGGTAGCTAGATCTCATTGTTATTGGTCTTACTTGGGTGAAATAATATACCCAATAAACTAAAAACAGTATTGATCTATAAGTAATGCAATCAATTATCTTTTTAAACTATAATGCTTTATTGATATTCTTTTATTTAGCTGATTTTAAAGCCCATAACTAGCACATCATCAATCTGTTTCTTGTCTTTTTTCCAATGTTCAAAAGTGTCGTCTAGGTGAGTGTTTTGTTCATTTAAAGAAAGGTGTGCTATTTCACAGAACTCAGCAATTAAGTGCTTTCTCATAAACTTCTTATTGTCCGGTCCGCCAAATTGATCCTGATAGCCATCTGAATAAATATAGAACATATCTCCAGGTTCAATAGTGATTTCATGTTTATTAAAACCAATCATTTTCTTACTACTTCGGTTTCCTCCAACATGCCTGTTGACACCTTTATAGATCATCGGCTGACGATCTCTAACTAATACCAATGGATTTTTAGCTCCTGCATATTGTAATGACTGTTGATCAGGAGAGATCACACAAAGTGCGATATCCATACCTTCTCTTGAATCATTATTTAACCCTTGATGTAGAGTTTCAGCGATGTATTGATCTAATTTAGTAAGTATTTTATCTGGAGAAATTGCTCCTTCTACATTGATTACTTGGTTTAATAATGCATTACCCAACATTGACATAAATGCACCTGGTATACCATGTCCAGTACAATCGATAGCAGCAATGATCGTATGTTCTTTTTCTTTTCCAACCCAATAGAAATCTCCAGAAACAATATCTCTTGGTTTGTATAATACAAAGTGCTTAGGTATGATATCATCTAATTGTTGGTTGGCAGGTAGCATAGCATTCTGTATTCTCCAGCCAGCAAGAATACTTTCATTGGTTTTTTTATTCTGAATTTGTAATGTGGATAGTGCGTTTTGTAGCTGATCTGCTGTAGTTTTTATTTCTACATTCTGCTCTGATATTTTTTCATTTTGTTGTGATAAAGCTCGGTTAACCTTTTTCTTATCATTTACGATTTTATATTGATATCCACCAATAGTACCGATAAAAATAACTAGAAGAACTAAGGAGATACCAATCCAATTTTGTTTAGAGATTAAAGCTTCTTGTAATTGATTTTTCTGCTCCAGCATGACTATTTTCTCTGTTGCTATTTTTTCTGTTTCAATGAGCAAGTGTCTAAGATATGATTTGTCATCTTCTAGGTTTTTCAACTTCTCTTTCTGTCGGTCCAAATAATCTTTTAATAACCTGGCAGCTTCTTCTTCATCCAATTGGTTGATAGAGTCTAGAAATGAATAATGCTGTTTGAGTTCAGATAGAGCATTTCTAAGATGTTCCAATTCTTCTTGATCAGGGTTTCCAAATAACTCTAACTCTTCTTTTACCGCTTGATTATATTGACTTAAAGATATTTCCCCTCTGTAATATTTTAGTGAGTTCTGATATGAAATAGCTTCCGCATAATATCGGTTGAAATTCAAAGGGTCATCTAAACTTCTATATTCTCCTGATAGGTACTCTTTTTCTTTATAAGGTTTTAATTGCTTTACAGCTTTCACAAAATAATTATAGGCATAGGTCATCTTATTTTCCTTCAGGTAGATACGGCCTAAATCAATGTTGCTAATACCTTCAAAAAATTGCTTCTTTCTTTTTTGAGAAGATTTGATGGCAGCAGAGAAATATTTTTTCGCTTTTTTACGCTCGCTGTTGGTATTTGAAGGAATATAAGTTTTACCAATACCAATTGTTGCAATTATATACAGATCTGTAAGTTGGTGCTCACTGGATAGCTTTTCTGCCTCCATGAAAAAGTGTTGAGCACTTTTAGGTTCGTCTAGATCTAAGTACATAAAGCCAATATTAATTAGCGAAATACCTTCATACTCCCACATTTTTAGAGTATGTGAGAGCTCTTGCGCCTTTGTGAAGATATCTTTGGCTTCTACAAAATTATGACTTGCTCTATAGGTGGCACCAAGATCAAGGTAAAGTTCTATCTTTCTGGCTTCTTCTAAATTCTTTTCGGCAATAATGATTGCCTTCTTATGGTAATCAATAGCTTGATCAAAAGTAGAAAACTCACGAAACAAAATGGCTTTGGTATTGTATGCTTGAAGAAGTGCGTTTTCATCATTAATCTTACGAGCAAGCTTGATAGCCTTATTAGCAAGCATCAATGGTTTGCTCTGATGATGAGGATTCTTCTTTTGTTCCATTAATGCTGTTGAAGTAAGAAAAGTAACCTTTTCTGTATCATCATTCATTAAATTCAATTGTTCATCACTTTGTTGTTGATGTGCATAAACAGAATTGATGATGAAAAATAACAGTATTAGTATAGATGTATTAGTCCTAAAATGTAATGTATTACCCAAGTTAGTTGATCTTTAAATGTATTTAGTCTGTTTAGAATCGATGGTTTCGTCGTAGTTAATTCATCAAAAAGTTTCTTACAAACTATGGTTTAATCTATTTTCAGATTACTAAGAACAAAGATGTAACC
This sequence comes from Flammeovirga sp. SubArs3, assembly GCF_947387565.1. Lineage (NCBI taxonomy): Bacteria > Pseudomonadati > Bacteroidota > Cytophagia > Cytophagales > Flammeovirgaceae > Flammeovirga > Flammeovirga sp. SubArs3. The sequence goes on from NZ_CANDOA010000002.1 coordinate 882,734, forward strand.
AATTTTTTATAAGCAGGTGTCCCACCCCCTCAGTAACCTCTGGATGGAATTGTACTCCATACCATGGTTTTTGCTTATGTTTCATACATTCATTATCACAACTATTGGATTCTGCTAACTTTATAAACCCATTGGGGAGAGAAACACTTTCACAGTGATCCTCATGAAAAAGAGCATTTTGATCTATACCATTAAATATCGGATCTTCTGGAACAAGCTGATGTATTGTTTCCTCAGCTCTAGCTTCTGTGGTTAAGGATACCTCTCCACCGTCAAGTAATCCTAACATCTGATGGCCAAAGCAAATCCCAAATACAGGAATATTAATATCTCTTAAGAAGGATAGTTTTTCTAGATATGGCTGGTTATCCACTTTGGAAAGTAGGATAGGTGCACCACTGATCAATATTTTTTTTGCTTGCTGGTAATGAATAGGAAGAAGTTCATCGAGTTTTCTAATCACCCAAGGTAAATTTTCAGCTTCAAGTATTTCAGCTATGTGTATTGTTTTTGTACTTCCACAATCAATGATTAAGTGATATTCTTCCATTTTCATATTCCTAGTTAAAAAATAAAGCAGCTGTATATTAATAAATACAGCTGCTTTTTGAAAGTCATTTGATGATAATGCTATTATAACTGGTTAAAATCTGTCGATCTTTATGTGACAATAAGGCTTCTTCTGATGTTTGAAATAATACATTTGATGGTATTCTTCTGCATCCCAGAAAGTATCTGCCATAGTTACTTTTGTAGCTACTTTAAATCCTTTTTCCTTTAATTCATTAATTAATTTCTCAGCGATGTCTTTTTGATATTGATTCATATAAAAGACTTCTGATCTATATTGTGTTCCTACATCTGGCCCCTGACGGTTCACTTGAGTAGGGTCATGTATTTCAAAGAATAACCTAGCTAACTCTTCATAAGAAACCTTGTTAGGGTCATAAGTAACTTTAAGTGCTTCCGCATGGCCGGTATCTGTGTAACATACTTCTTTATAGGAAGGGTTATTTTTCTTTCCTCCGGTATATCCAACAGAAGTAGAGGTAACACCAGGAAGTTCAGCAAAGAAGTATTCTACCCCCCAAAAGCAACCTCCTGCAAAGATGGCAACATTTTCTTCTTTCTTATCTGCTTCCGCTGTAGGTGTAAAGTTTAAAGAAACTGAATTGACACAATGTCTAACGTTTTTATCTGTTAGTCTTTCTCCTTCAAAAACATGCCCTAAGTGTGCATCACAATTGGCACATAATATCTCAGTTCTTCGACCGTCTTTATCTGTTTCTCTTTTAATGGCTCCTTCAATTTCATCATCAAAGGCAGGCCAACCACAGTGTGCATCAAATTTATCATCAGACTTATATAATGGAGCGTTACAACGCTTACATGTATATACACCGTCTTCAAAATGTTCATCATATATGCCTGTTCCCGGACGTTCAGTTCCTTTATTGACAATGACATATTTTTCGAAATCATTTAATGAATTCCAAGTAGATTTATCTTTCATATCTTGAGCTAATATTGATACCGAACTAATGAGTAGTAATATAAGTAATTTGATAAGTGTTTTCATAGGTGTAATGTTTTGTGATAATGTATTTTTATCTTAATAATGTTACAATTTTAAGGAAGTCTACATTATCCAAATGTGGCATAGTTCACATTTGTTTTAAATCCATTTGATTTTAACACTATTTATACCCTAAAGCATCAACCTAAATAACAGGTTGTAGGTGCAAACATCAATAAATAGATTTTTGATAAAATAAAAATGCCATGCTGAAAGAATCAACATGGCTTTAATATTTTTATTCAGAATAACAGAGGATTATTCTGCTCCTAATTCTACTAATTTGAAACCTTGACCGTGAACATTTACGATACGTAAATTATCGTCAGGTTTTAAGAATTTTCTAAGCTTTGTGATATAAACGTCCATACTTCTTGAGTTGAAGTAGTTATCGTCTAACCAAATTTTCTTTAATGCTAATGATCTGTCCATAATTTCATTTTTATGGATAGCCAATAAACGCAATAAAGCAGATTCTTTTGAAGTTAATCTTTGCTCAGAACCGTCTTCATTGTATTTCAACATTTGAGCGTTGAAATCGAATGTAAATTTACCAATTTCGAAAATAGTTTGTTTCTCTTTCGAATCAGTTTTACTTTTAGTTCTACGAAGAATAGAAGTAATACGCGCTAAAAGCTCTTCCATACTGAAAGGCTTTGTGATGTAATCATCAGCACCCACTTCAAATCCTCTAAGAGTATCTTCTTTCATTGACTTTGCAGTAAGGAAGAAGATAGGAATATCAACATCTGATTTACGGATACGTTCAGCTAATGTATAACCATCCATTTTAGGCATCATAACATCAAAAATACATAAGTCATGATCGCCGTCTTGGTAGGCTCTTAATGCTTCTTCCCCGTCTTGTGCACGAGTAACTTCAAAGTTTTTAACTTCTAAATACTCTGTTAATAACATTCCTAAATTAGGATCATCCTCTGCAAGTAAAATTCTAGTTTTATCCATTTTCAGATATTGGTAGTTGTATTATAAATTCACTTCCTTTGCCGAGCTCACTCTTGCATTTAATATTGCCTTTGTGTGCTTCGACGATATTTTTCACATAACTTAAACCTAAACCGAATCCTTTTACATTGTGTACATTTCCTGTAGGAACTCTGTAAAACTTATCGAAGATTTTACTGATATGTTCTTTTGGTATTCCTTGACCTTCATCTTTAATATGAATTTCCAAATTATCACCCTTTCTGATAGCTGAAAGGTCAATTTTTGGGGCGTCTGGGGAATACTTATTAGCATTATCTAACAAGTTAAAAATAATATTAGATAAATGTAACTCATCGCCTGTAACTTTTACATCTCCTGCAGCCCAATTGAAAGATAATTCACCGCCTCGATCTTCAATCTTAATTAATGTATTGTCGTAAGCCACTTGCATGGTCTTTTGGAGGTCTACATCAACCATTTTTAATTTAAAATCTCCTCGTTCAATTCTAGCAATTTGTAGAACTCTTTCTACTTGTCTGCTGAGACGCTGATTTTCATCTTTAATAACACCGAGATACCTTCCGGAAATACTTGGCATCTTCTGAACATCTGGATCCATTAGGGCTTCTGTGGCGAGGGCTACAGTAGCAATTGGTGTCTTTAGTTCGTGTGTCATGTTCGAAATAAAATCATTCGTTATTTCTGAAATACGTTTTTGCTCTATGATAGTTCGTGCTGCGAACACAAAAGTAAGAAGTGTTAACAAAATAAATCCTAAAGAGGAGAAGAGGACAAACCTCATTTTACTGATTAAAAACTTCCTTTCTTCAGGGAATTGCACAAACAAAGTGTTAGAATTATCAAAAACGTCTTTAGGGAAAAGCGTAATATGATACGCACTTGCAATTATAGTTGCATTACGTTCTACATTGCTACTCATAATAACGGTCTCCCGATCACCTTCCCTTTGTAACACGGCAAAATCATAATCAGTTCGTATACCTTTATGAATCATTTCCTGTTTTAGAAGGGAGTCCAGCATACCAAAATTTACTCTGTCTTGTAACATTGTATTTTCGGCTAGGATCATTTCAGAAACAACCTGATTCACTAAGTCTGTTTTCTTCATAATAAGATCCATAGCGATGTCTAATCGCTTTCTAGCAGTAGAATCTGAGGTGATATTACTAACTATATGCTTGTTTTCTGTAGAATCTGTGATACCGTACTTTGCACCTTCGATATCCGATAATACGGTTTTTGTTGCTGTACCTGTTTTTTTGATAACGGCCTTTTCTTGAACCTTATAAGCTATACCTTGTTTTGCTAACTTATCAGAACTGATTGTTTGACTGATATTTATGTTTTGCTTGCTTGTCCAGTAAGCCTGTTGTTTTACGGAGTCATATTTTACATTGACATCACTATTCGTGACAGAAATGTCATCCAGAAACCTTTTGGTCACTTGTAAAACTTCTTGTTGTTCTAAACGCTTAACAACATTGGTCAACAATTCTCCAATTTCTTGTTCAAAATGACTTTTTCTCTCCGAGATAGCTTCTTTAATCCAATAATATTGTAAAGATGCCAAGCCAAACATGGCGATACACATTAAAGTGATTATGGTAATGAGTCGTCTTCTAGTCATATTATTATATGATAGTATGTTGAGGTGCTAACATACCTTTTTTGTTTCAAGGTAAACAAAGTAGCTAAATAAAAACGAATAAAAAAAGCTTTGTTATTAGGCCTAAAGCCCATTTCTAACGCAGCTATTTATTGAAATACTCATTAAAAGTATTTTCACAAAGAAATAAAATGTTTTACAGTTTATTGACGATTTAACGTTTCTTATTTAAAGAATTTGTAAGTAATGCACTCAACACTGCGTACTTATATATGTATGTGAAAATTGATATAAAATTTTAAAAAAGATGTAGTAGGCCTTTAAATAGGCTTTAGCATTATTTCTAGCGGGATTTATTGAGGGGGAATTAAGAAAGAATTACATATCTTAAACATTTTTAAAACAGTGTTAAAATAGGGTAAGATTCTGTTTTTAAGTCTGTTAAACTCTTGGGTTGTCTTTGTTTAAACTTGTTAGCAATTCAACGGTCTAAATCGCTATGTATACTTTATACATATTTGTATAATTGTAAAAGAAACAATAACCAATGAAAGCAAATAATTGTTTTATCAGTGAAAATAGCTCAACGGTAGAGCGTAATCAAATTCATAAATATGATTAAGATATGGGTTCGACTCCCATTTTTTGCTCTCATAGTAGAAAGTAGCAATGAGAAATAGCGAAAAAGAAGGCTTGTTTTACGAGCCTTTTTTTTATTTTCTAATAATCCCCATTTCATTCTAATTAGTGTATGAAATGGGGATTTATTTTGCTTAATTCTTAGGAGTAGTTACCGCATAGTTTGATGTTCCATTTTGTTGAGGCATTGCTGAATACCAAATGCCATTGCATACATAATACGTTTCTCCGTTAACAATCTCAGTTTTAGTTCCTTCAGGTAATTGATTAACTACAGCTCCTTGTGGTGCAGTAATTACAGTATATTCTTTTCCATTGTTCTGATAATAGTTTCCTGCATAATAGTAATATGTTCTTCCTTCAATAATTAAGGTTACCGAACCTTTGGGTAAGCTTTTTATGGTAGACCCAATAGGTGCTGCTACTACTTTATATTTACCATTGGATTGTTTTTCGTAATACACGCCATTATCGCAATAGTAATCTTTTTTCTGGTTGTTTTCATCTATCGCATGTACAACAATTGCAGTTGCTGCAATAGTTGCTGCGGTATATCCAACAGGATGCCAATAAGGTCCCCAGACAGGAGCACCTACATATACAGGATGATAAACTGGATGTGCAACAAATGTAGGACCTGTATGTATAAAAGTAGGGCCAGTATGTACCACAGCCGTTGAATGATATGGATAAGCTCTTGTAACAGTTGCTCCTCTATGCAAATATACTTGTGCAGAAGAGGTATGACTAATACAAAACAGGCTAACTACTCCTAAAATTGTATGTATATTTTTTTTTAAGAATTGCATGGTTGATAAATTTTGATTGATACCAACACATACGGTTTGAAATAAGAAAAGAGTTAAGTAGTTTGTAGTTTTTTTTGAAATGTTTAATCTGTAACAGAAAATAAATTATTTACTGATAGAGAGTAATAAGAAATTGATATAAAAAAAGGAAGCTTAAAGCTTCCTTACATCTTGATAACTTCCTGAAGTGTGTTCAAGAAGTTTAGGTAAAATACTAGCAATGTTTTCTGCAGCTTCTTTTGGTTTTGGCATTACTTCAGTACCTCTCGCAGCTTTAAGTCGTTCCATACTAGGGAATTCCTCATGGTTTACTTTTTCACATAAGTAATCTTGCATGCCTGTATCGATTAATCCGGGTGCAAGTGCTGTATAATGTGTCTTTTGGTATTCAACAGCATACAGTTTAACCAACATGTTTAATGCTGCTTTGGAAAGCGAATAGCCAGACCAACCTTTGTTACCATTTACAGAAGCACCAGAAGAAATAGCGACCACCTGCTTTACATCTATACCCAAACCATATATTGTATCTAAAACTACTTTATTAGCCCATAGGTTAACATCCATAAGGTGTTTCATTTCCTCAATATTAGCGTCAGATATCCCTTTTATTTCACCTAAAAGGCCTGCGTTTAAAACTACGGTATCTACTTCTTTTACATCAGATAATAACTCTTTTAAACCACTTTCAATAGATTCAAAATTACCTAAATCAATATTTTGATGATGGTATAACTCTGCTCCTGTGAGATCATTGGGAGTGTTTCTACTTACACCATAAACTGTTGCTTTCTGATTTAAGAAGTATTCAACAAATCCATGACCGAGGCCTTTGCTACTTCCTGTAATTAATATATTTTTCATTCGTTTAGTTACTTCAGTTTCTTTGTAATATTATCATAAATATATTCGGCATGAACTCTTGAATTTTCTATAAACCATGAGTTGGTTTTCATACCTCCACAAACAACACCGGCTAGGTATACATTTTCCATATTGGTTTCATGTGTTTCCGCATTATATTCGGGTTGTTTGATTTGATCTTCTGATAGTTTTATACCAATACGTTGTAAAAAGTCGAAATTAGGTTGATAACCCGTCATGGCTAAAACAAAATCATTCTTTATTCTGATTTCTTTTTCCTCTAAATGACTGTAGAAGATAATCTCAGTTGATGTGATCTCTTTTACTTCACTTTGAAAATAACACTTGATGCTACCTTCTTTGATGCGGTTTTCAATATCAGGTTTAACCCAATATTTAACTCTGTCGTTTATTTCAGGTTCCCTAATGATAAGCGTTACATTAGCTCCTTTTCTGTAGGTTTCTAAGGCACAATCGATAGCAGAATTGGCACTACCAATAACTGCAACCTCAGTGAAGGAATACAGATGAGGGTCGTCGTAGTAATGCTTTACTTTTGGTAAATCCTCACCGGGTACATGCATTAAATTGGGGATGTCGTAAAAACCGGTAGCAACAGTCACAGTTTTAGTGAGGTATGTTCCTTTTGATGTTTTTACTTCATAAATAAGATCTTTTACAGAGTGGGGTTGTACATCTAAAACGGTTTCAAACAGATGCATATTTAGATCCCAAGTGGTTTGTACTCTGCGATAATATTCTAATGCTTCTCTTCTTACAGGTCGATGATTGTGAGAAACAAATGGAGCTCCTCCAATTTCCAACTTTTCCGATGTAGAAAAGAAGGTCATGTTGACAGGGTAATTATATAAAGAGTTGACTAAACATCCCTTTTCGATGATCAGATAATTCAGGTCCCTTTTTTTTGCCTCAATTCCACAGGCCATACCTATTGGACCTCCTCCAATAATAATGCTATCGTATATCATTTTTATTTCTTCTTAAGGCGAATAATTTCAATCTTTTGTTTTAACTGATTAAAGTACTCTTTGTTCTCAAAAATGGAGAAACCAAAATCGTTAATTGCTAAAGCTAAATCGATATGTTCTGTTTCAGTTAAGTCGTCGAAAGTGGCTGTTAATTGTGCTCTTTTACCATCTTTAAATGTTCCATATAATGTAATGGAAACAGAGTTGACAGTAGAATAAACAAGCCTTCCACAATGTTTATAGTGTTCTTGCATTACTTTGGAAGACATTAAGGGAGCTTCAACTGCTTTTTTCCATTCCTCAGCCATATCACCCCAAAAAATATCATTGCTTCTTTCATTGATCTTTTGCATCAGAAGGTTGTAATCTGATACGAGTCCCAGAGGAAGTCTGTCAGTAAGAAGAGCAGCATATTTTTTGTGTTTATCAGGCCTAAATTGAAAACTTGCTTTTACTAAACCTGTAGAGTCATGTGTTAAAGTATCGAACATCTGAAATGTATGTTGTCTAAACTCCTGTAGGTTTTCACTTTTTAGCTTATTGACAAAAGCATTTTCTTCTTCCTGATAGGGGTTGTGAGCATAGATGATAGCAGAAGACATAGGAAACAAAGCTGTAGTGTTATGCATATGAAAAGTTCGTACAGCTTGCTGAACAGAATCTATAGAAAGCAAACTCATTAAATAGTCACTGTTTGCATCTGTAGTAAAATTGATTAATCCGCTTACTACCTCTCTAATTCTTACTTTTTCCTTTAATAATTTTCGGTTGTGATGTAGGTAATCATGCCATATTTTCATCTTATTAGAATTGGCATCGAATTTTTCCAACTCATCTAATTTCACTCTTTCAGTAGGAGAGAAGTTACCATTATTTACCTGTCTAACATATTCAAGTACATAAATCCAATAAACTAGTCCACCCACTGTACTTAGTTCATCATCATTCCATTTTATTAAACGTCCAAAATTATCATTGTAGGTAAGGTGAAATTTATCAGGGTTTTCCTCCATAAACTCTAAGAAATAACTGGGAGGAGTAATTTCTTGGGCATGAGTTATCTTACTAATAAATAGACATCCAAAAAAAACGACAATTGATAATGTTCTCATAAGTTTGAGGTTCTCAATGTTAGGTAGTAAAGTGAATACTAAAAAATCCCACAGCGCTTAACTGTGGGATCAAGTGACTGTTTAAGTCTTAAATATAATCAATTTTTTAAGGCGAATTTTCTTATTCGTCTTCAAGTATCATCAATTTTGCGAATGTAAGAATCAATGTTTTCTTTCCTACTTCTTCAAAAGCAATAATAGCTCTGCGATCTAATCCTTCTTCTGAAAGTTTTTCAACAATGCCGTCACCAAACTTCATATGACGCACTTTAATTCCAGCAGCGAGATTATCTGTTTTCGAAGGAACAAAAGGACGGTCATCTTTTGGTTTAACAACTTTCTTAGTGAAATTCGATGGTTGCTGACGTAGAGATCTAAAGTTGGAGAAGCCAGGTACACTTCCTGGTCCTAAGTCTTCATTGATTGAACTTCTTCTCATACTGATATATTGAGGAGAAATTTCATCTATAAAGCGAGAGGGATCACACATAATCTGTTTACCAAAACGATATCTTTGCAATGCGTATGACATGTATAGCTTTTGCTTGGCTCTTGTGATGGCAACATAGAATAATCTTCTTTCCTCTTCTAGATCTTCTCTAGTCTCCAGCATCATTTGAGATGGGAAAAGGTTTTCTTCCATACCCACTAGATAGACATAATCATACTCCAAACCTTTAGACATATGAATGGTCATTAAGGTAATGGCATCACTTACGTCTTCCTTGTCTTGAGTGGTGATCAAAGAAATCTCTTCAAGGTAGGTAACAAGACTTTTATCTTCTTTCTCTGGATCATCTGTAAAACCCTGAATACCGTTAAGCAATTCTTGAAGGTTGTCATAACGGTTTTTTCCTTCTGGAGTTTTGTCTTCGTAAAGCTCTCTAAGAATACCAGAATTTTTGGCAATAAATGAGGCAGTTTCAAATGCATTCTTCTGTTCTGATTGCATTTGGAAAACCTTAATCATATTCGCGAAGTTCTCTACCTGAGTAGCTACCCTTCCGCCAAAAAATTGTCGAATATTTGATACAACATCCCAGATACCTAATTTATTTTCTGCCGCCTTCACAAATAAGTTGTTGACGGTAGTTGTTCCAATACCTCTTTTAGGGTAGTTGATGATACGCTTAAATGCTTCCTCATCCTTAGGGTTGGTCACAAACTTCAGATAAGCGATCATATCTTTGATCTCTTTTCTTTGGTAGAAAGAGAGACCTCCGAAAATCTGAGCTTTGATGGAGAGTTTAACTAAAGCTTCCTCCAATGCTCTTGATTGTGAGTTGGTACGGTATAAAATAGCGATATCACTAGCAGGGATATGATCTTTTATAATGGCTTGTTGAATACTCTGAGCAACAGATCTAGCTTCTTCTAAATCAGATGGAGAGCGAATAACTTCAATTCGATCACCAATAGCATTTTGTGTAAATGTATTTTTCTCTAGTTGATTTTTGTTGTGAGCAATTACCGAATTGGCTGCTTCAACAATAGTCTGTGTAGAACGATAATTTTGCTCTAGTTTGATGACTTTCAACTCAGGGTAATCTTTTTCAAAGTTCAGAATGTTTTGAATATTGGCCCCTCTAAATGCATAGATGGATTGTGCATCGTCTCCTACCACACAAATATTACGGTTTCTTGCCGCTAATTTTCTTGTGATATAATATTGAGAGATGTTGGTGTCTTGAAACTCATCAATCATGACGTATTTGAACTTATTTTGGTATTTGTTCAAAACATCTAAATGCTGATGAAGAAGTACATTGGTATTAAAGAGAAGATCATCGAAGTCCATGGCGTTGGCTCTAAAACAACGGATGGCATATTCTTTATAAATTTCAAAAATCTTAGGTCTACCGCTTGCCTCATCTTCTAGTCGAAGATCATTATTTTGTTCATAGGCTCTCCATGATACTAAGTTATTTTTGGCACTAGAAATTCTAGATAAAACAACATTAGGCTTATATAGCTTATCGTCTAAACGGAAGTCTTTTACGACCCCTTTTATGACCGATTTAGCATCTTCAGTATCATAGATGGTAAAATTGGATTGATAACCTAGTTTTTCGGCTTCAAAACGAAGGATACGAGCAAAAACAGAGTGGAAAGTACCCATCCATAAGTTTTTTGCATCATCACCAACAGCTTCAACAATACGCTCCTTCATTTCTCTAGAAGCCTTATTGGTAAAGGTCAATGAAAGTATATTGAAAGGCTCAACGCCATTATTGATCAAGTGAGCAATCTTATAGGTTAAAACTCTTGTTTTACCAGATCCAGCACCTGCAATAATCATCATTGGGCCGTCCATATTCACAACAGCTTCTCGCTGTGGTGGGTTTAATCCTTCTAAATAATCCATCTTAATATTTATGATCTCTTCATTCTGAAATGCTAATTTACAATCAATTTTGTTACTTTTTTAATCAATTTGGCATTTTTCGTTAAAAAGATGCACAAACAAAATTCAATTAAAAAAGTTCTCTATATCGTGACCTTTTATTAGGCTTTTTTATGAAAAGTATATTACAATTTCAATTTCTTGCTTATTTATTTTGGTTTATTGGATGATATTTAGAAATTATGAATGTAATGCAATCGCTTGAAAAAATTAATGCTTAAGATGTATTGAAAATTGTCTATCTAGACTTTACTGCTATGGATTTTACTATCAATTTTGGAAATAGACCCATCGGAAATGGTGATTTACTTATCTCAGAACCATTTATGAAAGATCGTAATTTTGAACGATCAGTGATCATTGTGTGTGAACATGATGAAGTGGAAGGGTCTTTTGGTCTAATTTTAAATAAACCTTCTTTAGTTACGATCGAGGAGGTGGAAAGTAGGCTTGAAATAGATAGCCCAATATACGTCGGAGGTCCAGTAGAACAGGATACATTACATTACATCCATAAATTTAAAGATGTGACTAACGCAATACCTCTAAAAGACGGTTTGTATTGGGGAGGGAATTATGATGAAATCAAAGAATTAAATCATAAAGGCCTACTTAATGCCAACAATTGTCGCTTCTTTATGGGATACGCCGGTTGGGAAGAAAAGCAGCTTAGAGGCGAGTTAAGAGAAGATTCTTGGGTAGTTTCGAATATGAAATTAAACAATATTCTTGATGAACCTGTTGATACGCTATGGCAACATGTTTTGTATAACATGGGTGGCAAATACAAAGTGTTTGCAAATGCACCTAAGAATATTAGAATGAACTAGATTTTTATCATATAGTATACGATATTGTGTAGCCTTTGACTCAGAGCAGTTGGAGGCTACAATTTTTTAGAACAAAACTTTACTTTACATATAGAATGCAAAATCCTTTATTAAAACCTTTTAATACACCGTTTGGAACGGCCCCTTTTACTGAAATCAAAGAAGAACACTTTCTACCAGCATTTGAACAAGCAATAGTTGAAGCAAAAGAAAATATTCAAAAAATTGAAAGCAGTACAGATGCACCAACTTTTGATAATACAATCGTTGCATTAGAGCACTGTTCTGATCTTTTAGGAAAAATAAGTAGTATCTTTTTTAATCTGAATTCAGCAGAAACAAATGATGAAATTCAGAAGATTGCTCAAGAAGTTTCTCCAAAATTAAGTGGGCTTCGTAATGATATTTTACTGAACGAAAAGTTATTTGATAAGGTAAAAGCTGTATACGATCAAAAAGAGCAGTTAACACTGTCTACTGAAGACAGTAAATTACTAGAAAAATCATATAGCGACTTTGCTCTAAATGGGGCAGCTTTAGATACAGAGAAAAAAGAACAGCTAAGAAATGTAGATCTTGAGCTATCAAAGTTATCTCTTACTTTTGGTGAACATGTATTGGCGGCAACAAATGCTTACGAAATGGTTGTCGACAATGAAGCTGATTTAAAAGGATTGCCTGATGCAATTAAAGAAGCAGCTAGCATGACGGCAAAAGAGAAAGGAAAAGAAGGTAAATGGGTATTTACATTACAATATCCTAGTTATATACCATTCATGACTTATGCGGAGAACCAAAGCTTAAGAGAAGAATTATTTAGAGCATTTGGTAGCCGTTGTTTTGATGGAGGTGATAATGATAACCAAGAAATTGTACAGAAATTAGTACGTCTACGTAATGAGAAAGCACAATTACTTGGCTTTGAAAATTATGCAGATTATGTTCTTGAGAAACGTATGGCTCCATCACCACAGGCTGTTGTTGATTTCTTAAATGATTTACAGCAAAAAGCTCGCCCTGCGGCAGAAAAAGAAGTAGAAGATGTGATTGCTTATGCAAAAGCAAATGGAGCAGAAGAAGTGCAACGTTGGGACTGGGCATTCTGGTCTGAGAAATTGAAAAAAGAACGTTTTGATATCGACGATGAGGCTTTAAAGCCATATTTCAAACTTGAAAATGTTTTGAACGGCGTTTTTGATGTATCTAATAAATTGTATGGATTAAATTTCAAGGAAAGAACGGATATTCAGAAATACCATGAAGATGTAATGACTTATGAAGTTACAGATGAAAATGGTCGCTTAATATCAGTCTTCTATGCAGACTTTTTCCCGAGAGAAGGAAAAAGAGGTGGAGCTTGGATGACTTCATTCAGAGGACAAAGCTTTGTAGAAGGTGAAGAGCAAAGACCACATGTATCTATTGTATGTAATTTCACTAAGCCAACAGAAACAAAGCCATCGTTACTTACTTTCAATGAAGTAACTACATTGTTCCATGAATTTGGTCATGCATTGCATGGAATGTTGGCAGAAGGGAAGTATGAAAGTTTAACAGGAACATCAGTTTATTGGGATTTTGTAGAATTACCATCACAGGTTCTTGAAAATTGGTGTTATGAAAGAGAAACATTAGACCTTTTTGCAAAACACTACGAAACAGGTGAAGCTATTCCTCAGGAAATGATTGATAAGATCAAAGCATCTTCAACTTTCTTAGAAGGATATCAAACATTGCGTCAAGTTAGCTTTGGTTTGTTAGATATGGGATACCATAGATTAGCAGATGGGGTAGTGGATAATGTTGCTGACTTTGAGAAGGAAGCCATGGACTCGACATCATTAAATGCGATGGCAAAAGTAGAAGGAGTTAACATGAGTGTAGCATTCTCTCATATTTTCCAGGGAGGATACGCCGCAGGATATTACTCATATAAATGGGCAGAAGTATTAGACGCAGATGCCTTTGAGTTATTTAAAGAAAAAGGAATTTTCGATAAAGCAACTGCAGATAGTTTCAAAGAAAATGTGCTTTCTAGAGGCGGAATCGAAGATCCAATGGTACTTTATAAGCGTTTTAGAGGTCAAGAACCAAAGGTAGATGCTTTATTAAGACGAGCAGGTCTTTTGAACTAGACAAAAAAATGTGCTACCTTTGTACTTATTACAAAAATTGTTTGAACAAATAAGAGCTAGCTCTTTTAAAAATAGATAATTATGATTCAAGTTTCAGATGCAGCGGCACAACGCATTATTGAATTAAGAGAAAAAGAAGGAAGAGGTGATGACCAAAATGTAAGAGTTTCTGTAAAAGGAGGCGGTTGCTCAGGTTTAATGTACGATCTTTCTTTCGATGCAGAAATAAAAGATACAGACGATATCTTTGAAGATAAAGGTGTGAAAATCTATGTAGACAAGAAAAGCTTACTTTATTTAGTAGGTACTACATTAGACTTTTCTGATGGTCTAAACGGCAAAGGTTTCCAATTTGTAAATCCAAATGCCTCTAGAACATGTGGATGTGGAGAAAGCTTCTCTATCTAATTCCCACCAGATACAAAATATTAATGAAAAAACTACTTCAGAAATGGAGTAGTTTTTTTATTTTTGTTGTGATACTACTAGCTTGAATTAAGGAAATTCCTGATGAAAATATTAAAAAGTAATTATTTAAACTTTATTATAATATTCTGGTTCTGTTTACCTATCGCTGCTTCAGCAAATGATAAATCACCGTTCTTAATAGAAGTTCCAGATTATGTTGACAAAATTTTTATTCCATCATCAAAAGTGATGGTATTAAAAGATAGAGACTCAAGATATACAATAGACCAAATTGTAAATAATAATACAAAAAACTTTATCCCTCTTCCCAAGGTGGATAACATTGTTCTATCTGAAGAATCTTATAGTTATTGGGTTAAAATCCAATTAGAAGGAGAAGCATTATCGAAAGACCGATGGTTTTTTGAAATTCCTGATAGTCATGTCGGTGAAATTATTGCCTATATGCAAGTTGGAAACGATCCTCCAGTTTTAATGGAAAAGGCAGGGTATGATCATATTTATACGACAAGAACATTTAGACACAAGAATATCATCTTTCCGATCGACCAATTAAACATTGGTGATAATAAAGAGGTAAAAGTATATTTAAAATACACTTCACTGTTTCTAAATGTATTGTTCTATAAGATTAGTAAGTCAGAAACATTTTTAGAGTATTCCAATACAGAATACTTAATGCTTGGGTTAAACTATGGTATTCTAGTTTGTTTAATTATTACCTCACTTCTACTATATATTACCATTAGAGACAAATCATTGATTTTCTTAATAGCATTCTTAATTGGTAGTATTTGTGTGGGCCTCACCGAAGATAATTTAGGAGCAGAATATCTATTTACCAATAAGCCCTTTCTGAATTATATTCTAATGAAGTACGCTGCTCCTGTGAGTATGCTAACGATTGTTTTCCTTGCTGTACAATTTTTAGAGATTAGAAAAGAAGCATTTAAACTCTATTTAGTAATTGTTGGTATTGCCTTATTGAATGCATTTTATTTCTTGATCTTTAAATCCATGAACGATGTGATTTGGAGAATGCCAACATTTCTATTGCCTTTCTTATTGATCTTTGGATTCATTTTAACGAAACTAAAAAGAGAAGGTGTTAAGGTGACCTACTTCTTTCTAGGATACATTGTGATTTTAGGAGGATTAATAACCCAAGTATTGAGAAGTTATGGGATTTTTATCTCTGACAACATCTTAGTAGTGTATGCCTACAATATGGGGTTACTTATAACAGGGTTATTCATGACGTTATCTCAAACTGAAAAATTTAAAATTTTAAAAGAAGAGAAAGAGGAAGCACAACAAGAACTAATTAAAGACCTCCAAATAAGAGAAAGAGTTATTGAAGAAAAAGTAGTTGAAAGAACCGAGAAAATTAAAGCCCAGAACGAGATCATTGAGTTGAAAAATAAAGAATTAGAGTGGGTGAACAATGAATTGAATAAACAAAGGGTTCAAATTCAAGACTTAAATAGCCAATTACAAATAGAAAATGAACAGTTACATGTAGATGTTGAACACTTAGAAAGTGCAAGGGTACTGATGCAGGAGGTAACCTTAGAAGAGTTTGAAAATATGTTCCCTACTGATGAAAGTTGCTATGATTATCTAGAGGAAATTAAGTGGAAAAACGGTTATAACTGTAAGAAATGCGGTAATGAGTTGTATGCAAAAGGTACAGGTCCTAATAGTAGACGATGTAAAAAGTGTAATTATAATGAATCAGTTACCTCAGGAACCTTATTTCATCGTCTACATTTCCCAATTAAGAAGGCCTTTTATATGGTATTTATAGTATACTCTAAAAAAGGAGACATCTCTTCTACTAAGATTGCTGAGCTTTTAGAGATGAGACAGAATACATGTTGGAAGTTTTCAAAGAAAATCAGAGAAGCAATGGATGTGAAAATTCATGAATTTGGTTCAGAAGAAGAACTAAAAAAGAAAGGATGGGAAGCATTGATTTTGGCTTAATTTGATTTTTTCTCTAATAAAACAAGAATGGATTTTACTATATAAATGTTAAAATCCATTTTTTTTAAATGATAGTGTTATTACTTGTTAACAATACACTTATTTGTTAACTTATTGATTATTAGTAGTATTTGTTGCTTTTTTTTAAGTGATAAATTTTTTGTTCACCCCAAAAACACAATTTGCTCTTGAAATATTTTCCTATGACATTTGAATTAGAAAACAACAGTTGACGTCCCTGTTTTTTACTAGCAAGAGAGATATCAAATTTTTTATCTCTACAATTTATTCATTTATCGTATCTGACTTTGAAATGAAATTTTATCTACAGTTAAAAAAGCAATTTACTCTACTGCTATGCATTGGCATGTTAATAACTGCTAATGTGGTGAATGCACAAGAGAGAGTAATTTCAGGCGTTGTAAAAGACGCAAGTGATCAATCTGTACTACCAGGTGTTAGCGTACAGATTAAAGGTACATCAACCGGTACTATTACCGATTTTGATGGTCATTTTAAATTATCATTAAACCCTCAAGCTGAAGTTGTAGTATTTTCTTACATTGGATATTCTCCACAAGAAATTACAATTGGAACCCAAACAGAATTTACAGTCAGCTTAGAGCAAGATGTTGAACAGTTAGAAGAAGTAATCGTTGTTGGTTACCAAGTCCAAAAGAAATCAGTTGTTACTGGTGCTATTGCTTCTGTTAAAGCTGACGACATCACGCAAACTCCTGTACAAAATGCAGCACAATCATTACAAGGTAAAACTCCAGGTGTTTTAGTAGCTCCTGTTTCTGGTCAGCCAGGTGCCGGTATTGATATTCGTGTTCGTGGTACAGGTTCAAATGGAAATAACACTCCATTATATGTTGTTGATGGTGTACAAATGGATAACATCAACTTCTTAAACCCAAATGATATTGAATCGATCGAAGTATTAAAAGATGCTGCCTCAGCAGCAATTTATGGATCGAGAGGTGCAAACGGTGTAGTTTTAGTATCTACTAAGAAAGGTAAAGCAGGTAGAACAATTGTTTCATATGATGGTTACTATGGTATCCAAGAAGCATGGAGACAAGCTCCCGTAATGAATGCAAGAGAATATATGACTTTCCATAACGAAGGTTCAATTAACGCTGGTGGTGCTCCTCGTTTTACTCAAGACGAAATTAACTCAAATACAGTTGATACAGATTGGCAAGACGAGATGTTTAAACAAGCGCCAATTCAAAGCCATACTGTACAAATGTCTGGTGGTACTGAATCATCACAATTCTTAGCTTCAGTAGGTTACTTTGGTCAACAAGGTATTGTAGCTCCAGAAAAATCAAATTTTGATAGATATTCAATTCGTTTGAATTCTTCACACAAGATTTCACAATACTTTAAGGCAGGATCAAACATCACTTTCTCAAGAGAAGAAAAAGAAGGTATCAATGAGCAAAACCAATTTGGTGGTGTTTTACAAAATGCATTGTTACATGATCCATTAACTCCAGTATGGGAAGATGATCCTACAAAAATCCAAGAATACGATACTTATGCAGTAAAACCTGCTAACAAAGATGGTCGTTACTATGGTATTTCAGAGCAAGGTTTAAGAGAGGTGGTTAACCCAATGGCTCGTATCAACAATACTTACTCTGATGACGCCTCAAATAAGTTTTTAGGTAATGTATTCTTAGAAGTAACACCAGGTATTAAAGGATTAAGATTTAAAACAGATTTCGGTGTAGATATCGGAAACTGGGGTAACAGAGGTTACAACCCAGAAGCTTATTACAATAATGTAAACCAAGTAGCTACTTCGGGAGTTAACCAAGCTGCAGGTTCTTACCTAGCCTTCCAATGGGAGAATGTATTAACATACGAAAAGAAGATTGGTGATCATAAAGTAGATGCCTTATTAGGTACTACAACAAGAAATGGTTCTGGTACTAGTGTAGGAGCTTCTAGAAATAACTTACAAATACCAGGATGGCAGTATGCATGGGTTTCAAACGGTGCAGATGATGAAACTCAGAAAGGTTACGGTGGTCAAGATTGGCAACATAGATTAGTATCTTTCTTTGGTAAAGTAGGTTATAACTATAAAGAAAAGTACTTAGTGTCTTTCACAGCTCGTTATGATGGTTCTTCTAACTTTGGGCCAAACAATAAATTCGGTTTCTTCCCTTCAGTTCAAGCAGGTTGGATTCTTTCACAAGAAGACTTCTTAAAGAATAATGATGTTGTTAACTTCTTGAAATTAAGAGGTTCATGGGGTAGAGTAGGTAACGAAAACATTGGTGCTTTCGGTTACTTAGAATTATTCGGACAAACTCCTTCATATCCTTTCGGAACAACTCAAGTAATGGTACCAGGTTATGCAATTACTTCAATGTCTAACCCTGATCTTAAGTGGGAGCAAGCACAAGAAGTTGATTTAGGTATTGATATGGGATTCTTGGATGACAAAGTTACAGCAACTGTAGATGTTTACTCAAGAGAGCGTCAAAACTTATTAGGAGTACTTCCTGTTCCAGGTTTCACTGGTGTTGGTGGTCCTAACTACAACTTAGGTACAGTTAGAAACCAAGGTATTGAAGCATCATTAACTTACTCGAAAAGAGATGGTGATTTCCACTTTGATGTGACTGTAAACGGTTCATACAACGATAACAAAGTAATGGAAGTAGCTAACGGAGATGGTAAAATTTACGGTCCTGGCTTATTCCAAACTGAAGGTCAATTAATGATGGAAGAAGGTTATTCACTTCCTTACTTCTACGGATTTAAAACTGATGGAATCTTCCAAAATCAAGGTGAGATCGATGCTCATGCAAATGAAGGAAGCCCAATCCAACCAGATGCTCAACCAGGTGATATTCGCTATGTTGATGTTAACGGAGATGGTGTAATTGATCAAAATGATAGAACGAACATTGGTTCACCGGTTCACTCATGGATGTACGGTTTAAATGTTAGAATGGATTACAAAGGTTTTGACTTCTCAATGTTCTGGCAAGGACAAGCAGGTGGTAGCTTAGTAAATGGTACATTAAGACCTGACTTAAGACAAGCAGAAAACTATCCATCACGTTACCTTAACCGTTGGACAGGTGAAGGAACAACAAATTCATTCCCTCGCTTTACTTACGACGATAGAAACCAAAACTTAACACGTATGAACGATATGGTTCATGTTGAAGATGCTTCATACTTACGTTTGAAAAACCTTCAAATTGGTTACACTCTACCACAAAAAGTAAGTAAGAAAGTAGGTATGAGTAAATTAAGAATGTATGTGTCTGGTAACAACTTACTGACATTTACAAACTATACTGGAATGGACCCAGAAGTTGCTCACGGTGGTGCATGGGTAGGTTATGACAATGGTTCATACCCTCAAGCAAGAGCTTACTTATTCGGTTTAAATGTA
Organism: Flammeovirga sp. SubArs3; assembly: GCF_947387565.1. Classification (NCBI taxonomy): domain Bacteria; kingdom Pseudomonadati; phylum Bacteroidota; class Cytophagia; order Cytophagales; family Flammeovirgaceae; genus Flammeovirga; species Flammeovirga sp. SubArs3. The sequence continues at coordinate 902,509 of NZ_CANDOA010000002.1, forward strand.
ACGTTCTAATTCAATAATTGACTCAAAATGAAAATCAAAGATATATTAGTTGCAGGTAGCATTTTAGTAGGCGTTATGTCGACTACTTCATGTACTCAATACTTAGAATTGACACCAACAGATAAACAGTCTGCAGATACATTCTTCAAGACTTCTACAGAAGCGAAACAAGCTTTGGTTGGTATTTACGAAAAACTTCGTTCTGATTATAACGGTTATACAAACAGCGTTCAGTTTTTTGATATGGCCATGGGAGATGATTCATATGTAGGTGGGGATCCATCAGGTACAGATATGATTGAGTACCAACGTATTATGCGATTCTCAGCTCAAACAAACAACTATGCTGCTCAAGTAGCTTGGAATAAATGTTATGGTGGTATTCAAAGAGCTAACACTCTTTTAGCCAACTATGACAACATCGACTTTACAACTGCTGAAGAAGATATCAAAAACAACTATAAAGGTGAAGCTTTATTTTTAAGAGCACACTTTTACTTTGAGCTTGTACGTTTGTTTGAAAATATTCCAATGTATACAGAGCCATTAATTGGTGAGGCTTGGAAAGAACTAGAGCAATCTACTCCAGAAGCTGTTTATGCACAAATTGCACAAGACATGAATGACGCTGTTGCATTAATGGCAACAGAAGCTCCAGAAGGAGACGAAGGTAGATTAACAAAATATGCTGCAGAGGCTGAATTAGCTAAAGTATTTTTATTCTACACAGGTTATTACAATAAGACTACTTTACCAACTACATCAGGTGCAGAAATTACATCTGACCAAGTAGTAACAATGTTAGATGATGTTATCAATAATTCAGGAGCATCATTAGTCGCAGATTACGCAGACCTTTTCAACCAAAATGGTAACTATAACACAGAAGCTGTTTTTGAAATCGCTTTTGCAAATACAGGTTCAGGAGATTGGGGAGACTGGTCGTATGGTAATATGTTCTGCCAAGTAAATGGTCCTCGTGGCCATAACAGTGATATCTTAGTACAAGGTTGGGGTTTCAATTCGCCGTCTAGAGATTTAGAAACATCTTTTGAAGATGGTGATGCTAGAAAAGCAGCAACAATTGTTTATGCTAAAGATCTAATTGACGCAGCAGGTTCTACATACCAAGCAAACTACAATTTTACATCAATGCATGGCTTCAAATATACAACACATAAGTGGAACCAAGCAGATGTGAATGTAGAATTGAACTGGGCACAGAACTTCCAGTATATCCGTTTAGCAGATGTTTTATTAATGGCTGCTGAATTAACAGTAGATTCAAATAATAGCAAGGCTTCTGGGTATGTTAACCAGGTGCGTAATAGAGCAGGATTAGGTTCTATTTCAGTAGTTACTTTGGATAATATTAAACAAGAAAGAAGAGTTGAATTAGCACATGAAGGTCATCGTTACTTCGATGTGTTAAGATGGTCAAATGGTAATATGGCAAATGTGTCATCAGAGATTAATGTTTCTAATTATACATTAACTCCTCCAACTGAAACAGACGCTTCATACATTGATGATCAAGGTCAAAACTTAACTGGTGACGTAGGTAATGCTTCAGACTTCGAAATTACTTTTGATGAGTCTAAAAAAGGTTTCTTACCAATTCCACAAAGTGAGATTGACTTACATCCATTGTTAAAACAAAATGCGGGCTATTAATTCTTAAGATCTGATAATCATGAAACAAAATATATATTCATTATTCAGCTTTGTCATCCTTATTTGGATGGCAAGCTGTACAGAGGATGCACCTTCTTTAGGACCAAATCCAACAGCAGATGATGTTTCTTTTACAGCAACACCAACTGCAGAAAACCCTAATATCTATGAGTTTACGAATACAACACCAAACTCAATTGCTTACTGGTCATTTGGTACAGGAGCATCAGGAAAAGGTGATAATGTAACTGCAGAATATGCCGTACAAGGTGATTATGATGTTACGCTTTTAGTGATCACTGCAGATGGTCAAGCTGAATCTACAAAAACAATTACGATTGAGGATACTGACTTTTCTTTATTAGATAGAGAAGATTATAACTTCCTTACTGGTGGAGCAGATTCAATCAATGGTAAAAATTGGGTATTTGATAAAATGACTGTAGGCCACATGGGTATCGGTCCTGCAGATGGAGATAACTCTGATATTCCAGTATGGTGGGGTGCAGAACCATTACAAAAAGATGGTTTAGGTGCTTATGATGATGTCATCAACTTTAATCTTAATGGATTTAAGTACACATTAACTAACAATGGAGATACTTATGCAAAAGATTATATGGCTGATTGGTTTACATCAAGAGGTGGTTCTTTAGTACAAGACGCAGATGATCATACGTACTCTATCGCATTCGATGATCAAGCTACTTGGGCATGGTCTATCTCAGAAAGAGATGGTAAACAATATTTATCAGTTTCTGGAGATGCATTTCTTTCATGGCATGTAGGTGGTTCACAGGAATATGAGATCCAAACACTTAATGAAGATGAGATGTATTTAAGAACGATTGGAGATGATGGTAACGCTTGGTACTTCGGCTTCATTAGAGAAGGTTTTGAACGCCCTGTTACACCTCCAAAAGAAAAGCCATTAGAAGAAAATGATCTTTTTGATGATTTTGCAGGTTCTACAAACGTTACTTTTGTTACAGATCAAGCTTTAACTTTCACAACTGGTTTCCCTAATATTGATGAAAGTACTAACGATGCTACTTCAGTTGGTAAATACGAAAGAAATGTTGCTTCTGGTGATGAAGGATGGTGGCAAAACTACCAAGCAGAACTTCCAAACCGTATCGACTTGTCTACGAGACATGTATTTAAGATGAAAGTATACTTCTTACCTTCTAATGATTTCACAACTGTAACTCCAGCTGCTGAAACTCCAGAATGGTTAGGTGATGTTGCAATGACTCCTACAGTAGCACTTAGATTAGAGAATAGTTTAGATGGTGAAGCTTGGAGAACAAGAGCAGAAGTTGCTCATACAATTGGAGAGGATGATATGGGACATTGGGTTGAACTTACATTTGACTATTCAGGTGTGATGACTGATGCAAACAAAGATTGGAGTTACTCTGTACCTGCAATTGACAATACATTCTACGATAAAGTTATCATCCAAATTGGTGGAGAAGGACATACTCGTCCAGGCACATTCTACATTTCAGACTTTAGATTAGAAGAATAAATAGTAAATAGACAAATAGAAGAACGAAGAGAGGGAAAAAATACCTTTCCCTTTCTTCCTCTTTTAACGAGATAACTAAATAGGGAAAAGATCACTACTGCATTTTATAATAGCATGAAACATACTTGGAGAAAGGGATTAGCAACAGCAGCATTATGCTCTATTTTATTGGGATTCAACTCACCTGATGTAGACCCTGTACAAAGAAACAACATTGAAAATATCGTCAAAAGTAAGTTGTCTACTGAAGAGAAAGTAGATAAAATACTTAAAGAACTAACTTTAGAGGAGAAAGTAGGTCAAATGACACAGATTACTTTAGACGTTATCACCAAAGGAGAAAACGTTTTTGTAAGTGACGAACCACTAACTCTCGATCAAAAATTATTAGAAGAAGCGATTAAAAAATATAAAATCGGTTCGGTGCTTAATACTGCTAATAATAGAGCTAGAACTCCAGAAAAATGGAATGAAGTCATCACACAGATTCAAAAACTGGCGATGAAAGAAATTGGAGTACCCGTTCTTTATGGTGTAGATGCTATTCATGGTACTACATATACAGCAGGAGCAACTTTCTTCCCTCAACAAATTGGTATGGCTGCTACATGGAACCCTGACTTAAATAAACAAGGGTGTGCAGTAACAGCTTATGAAACAAGAGCGAGTTCAATTCCTTGGGACTTTTCACCTGTACTGGATATGGGTAGAAACCCGGCTTGGCCTCGTATCTGGGAGACATATGGTGAAGATGTGTATTTAACGTCCCAAATGGGAATAGCAGCGGTTGATGGTTACGAAGGAGTGAACAATGATTTATCAGATGAGACTAAAGTAGCTGCTTGTATCAAGCACTTTATTGGTTACGGTAGTGAAAAATCTGGTAAGGATAGAACTCCTTCTTATCTTCCAGAAGTGGAGTTAAGAGAGCATTATATGCCTTCATACAAGGCTGCAATTGATGCTGGCGCACATACTATCATGATCAATTCAGGAATCATTAATGGTACACCTGTACATGCTAGCTATAAACTCCTTACAGAATTATTAAAAGAAGAATTAGGTTTTAAAGGTCTAGTAGTAACAGACTGGGCAGATATTGAAAACCTTCACAATAGAGATAAAGTAGCAGATACACATAAAGAAGCTGTAAAACAGTCGATTAATGCTGGTATCGATATGTCTATGGTACCTTACAACTTCAAATTTGCTGATTATCTAATTGAATTAGTTCAAGAAGGTGAAGTGCCAATGTCTCGAATTGATGATGCTGTAAGAAGAATCTTAACTGTAAAAATGGAGTTGGGGTTATTCGAAAAACCAGCACCAAAAGTAAAAGAATACCCTGATTTTGGGAGCGAAAAGCATGAGAAAATTGCTTACAATGCAGCTTCAGAATCAATCACTTTATTAAAAAATAATAAAGATATTCTGCCACTTAAGGAAGGAACAAAGCTTTTGGTTACAGGACCAAATGCTAATTCTATGAGAACATTAAATGGCGGATGGACTTATTCATGGCAAGGAGAAAAAGTAGAGGAATTCGCTAAGGATTACAATACTATTTTAGAAGCCGTTGAAAATAAGTTTGGCAAAGAGAATGTAAAGTTTGCTGCTGGAGTGGAGTACAACCACGAAGGTCAGTATTATGAAGAGAAAAATATCGATATCGATGCAGCAGTAAAAGCGGCAGAAGGTACAGATGTGATTCTACTTTGCTTAGGAGAAAACACTTATACTGAAACTCCTGGTAACTTACATGATCTTTATATCTCTCAAAACCAAAGAAAACTTGCTGAAGCTTTAGCAAAAACAGGAAAGCCTGTAGTATTGGTATTGAATGAAGGTCGTCCTCGTTTGATTTCACAATTTGAATCAGACATGACTGCAGTAGTTCATACTTATCTTCCAGGAAACTTTGGTGGAGATGCATTAGCTGATATCTTATCGGGAGAGGTGAACCCATCGGGTAAATTACCTTATTCATATCCTATGTATCCTAACTCTTTAGGAACATACGATCATAAACCATCTGAAGCATCAGAAAAAATGGAAGGTATGTATGATTACAACTCATCACTTCCTTTACAATATGCCTTTGGACATGGATTAAGTTATACCACTTTCGATTACTCTGATATCACAATCTCAAAATCAGATATTGGACCAGACGAACAATTTACGGTTAAAGTAAAAGTAAAAAATACAGGAAATAGAGCAGGTAAGGAAGTAGTACAATTGTACTCTAAAGATTTATATGCATCTATCACACCTGATAATAAACGTCTTAGACGTTTTGAGAAGATAAATCTTGAAGCTGGTGAATCGCAAGAGGTGGTATTCACTCTAAAAGCTAGAGATTTAGCGTTTGTGGACGCGGATTTAAATTGGACTGTAGAAAAAGGCGAATTCAGATTCATGATCAATGATCAATCTGTTTCCCTTAACGTAAGTGAAACAAAGAAGTTTGATAAACTGTCGAACTAATTCACAAACTTTCTTTAAGTTAGAGGGGGGTATAACTTGGTTACCTCCCTTTTTTAAATCTAATCATTAAGGAATGAAACAACTTTTACTTCTTTTTTCACCTATTTTACTTTTTATCTCTTGTGAGAAACCTAAAGAGAATTCAACAACTCAAGCTACTGAATATTCATTAGTTTGGAGTGATGAGTTTAATGAAGGAACCATGCCTGATACTTCTAAATGGTCTTATGATATTGAAGGAAATAAATGGCAATGGGGAAATCAAGAGCTACAAGCCTATACTAAAGCTAGACCTAACAATATTAAAATCAGTGAGGGTAACCTGATTATCACTGCTGAAAAAGAAGAATTTTTAGACCCTGTATCCAATAAGAAATTTGATTATACCTCAACTAGACTAATTTCCAAAGGAAAAGGAGATTGGTTATACGGTAAGTTTGTTGTGAGAGCAAAGTTGCCTTCAGGTCGAGGAACTTGGCCAGCTATATGGATGCTTCCAACAGATTGGGAGTACGGTGATTGGCCTAAAAGTGGTGAGATCGATATTATGGAGCATGTAGGATACGAAAAAGATAGTATCTATGCATCAGCCCATACTGAGGCTTACCATCATTCTATTGGGACCAACAAAACAAAAAGTATCGCGATTACTGATGCAGAATCGAATTTCCATGAGTATATCGTTGAGTGGGGGCCTGAAGAATATAGTGTTTATGTAGATGATCAGAAGTACTTTACTTTTAAGAATGAACATAAAACCTATAAGCAATGGCCTTTTGATAAACGTTTTCATTTGCTTTTAAACATTGCTGTTGGCGGAATGTGGGGAGGAATGAAAGGTATAGATGAAAACATTTGGCCTCAATCTATGTATATAGATTATGTTAGAGTTTACCAGAAACAATAATGAACACTTTGTTTTGCTCTTCTTCTAATTATATGATTACAAACATGAAACAACTACTTTTTATATTCATTACTTTTTTCTCATTTCAACAAGCTTTTTCACAAGACGATTGTTATGAATTAGTATGGAATGATGAGTTCGATTATAATGGTGCTCCCGATTCGGAAAAATGGGGGTATGATATTGGTGGAAATGGTTGGGGTAATAACGAAGACCAATATTACACAGATAACCTATCTAATGCCCAGGTGACTGGAGGTAGACTATTGATTACTGCTAGAAAAGAATCATTTGGTGGAAAATCATATACTTCAGCAAGATTAATTTCTAAGGATAAAGGAGATTGGTTGTATGGTAAAGTAGTTGTAAGAGCAAAATTACCAAAAGGGCAGGGTACTTGGCCAGCTATTTGGATGTTACCAACCGATTGGGAATATGGTGGATGGCCATCAAGTGGTGAGATTGATATCATGGAACATGTTGGTTACGAAGAAAATGTAGTTCATGGTACAGTACATACGGAGGCCTATAACCATTCTTCAAATACACAAAAAGGCCAAAAGGTAACCATCAGTGATGCTACAACTGCATTTCATGATTATACATTAGAGTGGACAGAAGATAATATTACAATAGGATACGACGATCAGACATATTTTACATTTCCTAAAAGAGGAACATATAAAGAATGGCCTTTTGATAAGCGTTTCCACTTACTATTAAATATCGCTATGGGCGGTAATTGGGGTGGAGCAGGCGGACCTACTGATGATACAGCTTTACCAGCAACTATGGAAGTAGAATATGTGAGAGTGTATCAGAATACAGTAGGAGAACTTTCGATCTCAGGGGACAACGTTGTAGATAAAAATTCTGAGCAAACTTACTCGGTGAGTGGTTTGGATGGTACTGTAACTTGGACTTTACCAGAAGGAGCAACAATTACTTCTGATGACGCCACAGCTTCTACAATCACAGTTGAGTTTGGTGATAATGCAGTGGGTGGTGAAATCAAGGCTGCTGTTCAAGGAAATTGTAGTACTTATGATGTATCAGAAGACATTATTGTGGTACAAGGAGCACCATCAGAAGATGAAGCATTATTCCCATCATTGGATACAGATGTTTCTAATTGGTCTATCCCAGAAGATTTTACAGAGATATTCGAAGTATCTGCAGATGGAGACATGACTTTGGTGAAATTCGATGTGAGTGATCCATCAGAAAACCCTTATATCGATTATTATTTTTCTGAAGTTTATGATTTCAGTGGACACAATAACTTTAGCATTGCATTAAAGCTATCTTCATCTACTTTACCTGATGCGATGGGTATCTATTTACTAGATGCTAATCTTGATGAAATTGGAGGTGATCAATTACGATTATTGCCAAATGATGTAGAAGCAGACTGTAATGTAAGAACATATACACATCAATTCGAAAATACTTTAACGAGAGTTAGAGGTGTTAGAATGTATATTAATCATGGACTTTTTTCGGGTCCTAATACAGGAGGTTTATTGATTGGTGATATTAAAGTATCCAATCAAACACTTTCTAATGAGCAATTGTCAACCGATGGAGATTGTGGTATCTTGGATGAGATCATTTCAAGTACCAATGATACCCTTTCTTCTTTTTCTATATATCCAAATCCAGTAAAAAATGGTGAAACATTATACTTCGGAGAATTAGCAAATGCGAAATTGTATTCGACTATGGGAGTATTACAGTTCCAAACGGAGGAGGAAGTAGGTTCTATTACTATCAACCACCTTGAAAAAGGGTTTTATATTCTAGTATTAGAGCAGGAAGGATATTCTGTTAGTAAAAAGATTTTAATAGAATAAAGAAATAATAATAACCGATTCAACTATACCTAAGCCAAAGAGAATGTATAACGTTTTCTTTGGCTTTTTTTTGTTGTGAATTCTACACTAAAAATACTTTGGTTGCTCTGTTAATCTGTTAAACAATTTTAATTTCAATTTTTTTTTGAATGATTAGGAAACATTTTTTTTAATCGAGTAACAACGCATAAACATAACTGTAACAGTGTTTTGTGTTCTTTTTTTAATTGATAAATGATTGCGCAAACGATTGTGGAAGTTATTTTTTTACACTTAAACCTTGTAACATTGCAGAAGCAAACCAACCTCTTGTCTGCAGGCAATAAACTATTGGTGAACCTAATTTTTAATTTTTAGAATCCTCTATATGAGTTTTCGCACACAGTGTTTTACTAACAACGAAATTTTAAATGAAATTGAAAACATTACTTAGTAAACACTTCACCTTAACTTTGTTCGTATCGCTAATTTTCGGAGCAAACGTAATTGCACAAGAAAGAACGGTATCGGGTGTTGTTAAAGGTGCAAGTGATGGAATGCCTTTACCTGGCGTTAACGTATCAATCGAAGGTACAACTATCGGAACAATCACAGATTTTGACGGTAAATACTCATTAAATATCAAAGATGAAAAGACAAGTATTATCTTCTCATTTATTGGTTACAAATCACAAACTGTTGTAGTTGGTACTCAAGGTACAATCAATGTGACTCTTGAAGACGACTTAGAAGAATTAGAAGAAGTAATCGTAGTAGGTTACGGTGTTCAAAAGAAATCTGTAGTAACAGGTGCGATTGCATCAGTAAAGTCAGATGAAATTACAGAAACACCAATTACAAACGCTTCTCAAGCATTACAAGGTAGAACTCCAGGTGTATTAGTAACAAACACTTCAGGACAGCCAGGTGCTGGAATTGAAATCCGTGTTCGTGGTACAGGTTCTAACGGTGACAACTCTCCGTTATATGTAGTTGACGGAATGCAAGTTGATAACATTAACTTCTTGAATCCGAATGATATCGAATCTATGGAAGTACTAAAAGATGCAGCATCTTCTGCTATCTATGGTGCTCGTGGTGCGAACGGTGTTGTAATGATTACAACTAAAAAAGGTAAAGAAGGTAAAGCAAGAATTACTTATGATGGTTACTTTGGTATTCAAACAGCTGCAAGAACATCAGATTTGATGAATGCACAACAATACATGGAGTTCCATAACATGGGTGCTGCTAACGCAGGTTACGACCAACCATTCTCTGCAGCTGATATGGCTAATCCAAGAGCTGATACAGATTGGCAAGACGAAGCATTTGGTAATGCTCCAATTCAAAGTCATAACATCTCAACATCAGGTGGTTCAGAAAGCTCTACTTACTTAATGAGTTTCGGTTACTTAGGACAAGACGGTATTGTTGCTCCTGACAAGTCGAATTATGAGCGTTTCAACTTTAGATTAAACGGTACTCACAAATTATCGAAGTCTTTAACTGCTGGTGCTAACATGACGTACGTTCACGAAAAGCAAAGTGGTATCCAAGAAAACAATGCTTTTGGTGGTTCAATCCAAAACGTATTACTTCATGATCCATTAACTCCAGTATACGAAACTGATCCTAATAGAATTGCTGAGTTAGAGACTAAGAATGGTGCCGTAAAAAATAGCAATGGTCAATACTATGCAGTATCAGACCAAGACTTAAGAGAGATTGTAAACCCGTTAGCTCGTTTTGAGAATACTAATGACGAATCATTTACAAATAAATTAATTGGTAACGTATTCTTAGAATATAAGCCAGTAAACATCGAAGGATTACGTTTTAAGACTGACTTTGGTATCGATCAAGGTTCATGGTCAAACAGAAATTATACTCCAGAAGCTTACTACAACCCGAATAACACTGTAGCAACTTCATCAGTAAGCCAAAACATGAACAACTACATGACATGGCAATGGGAAAACGTAGCGATGTATGACCGTACTTTCAATGAGAAGCATCAAATTAATGGTGTTTTAGGTATGACTATGCGTCAATCAACAGGTATTGACATGTCAGGTTCAAGAGCTAACTTACAATTACCAGGATGGCATTATGGTTACTTAGGTAACGGTGCTGATGACAATAACCAAAAGTCAAATGGTGGAGCTTATGACCAGAGATTATTATCATACTTTGGTAGAGTAGGTTATACTTACGACAATAAGTACATGTTAAGTGCAACAATGCGTTATGATGGTTCTTCAAACTTTGGTCCTAACAACAAGTACGGTTTCTTCCCATCAGTTCAAGCAGGTTGGGTATTATCAAACGAAGATTTCTTATCTTCTTCAGAGACTATCAACTTCTTGAAACTTAGAGCAGCTTGGGGTCAGGTAGGTAACGATAAGATTGAAGCATTCGGTTATATGCAAGCAATTGCTCCTACATACGCTTATCCAATCGGACCTGATGGTAACCCTCAGCCTGGTTATGGTGTAGATAGAGCAGGTAACCCAGATTTGAAATGGGAAACAGCTCAAGAATTTAACTTTGGTTTAGATGCAGGTTTCTTCCAAGACATGTTAACAACGAATATCGATGTTTATTCAAGACAACGTAAAGACCTTTTAGGTTACCAACCAATTCCTGATTATGTAGGTATGCAAGACCCAATCACAAACATGGGTACTGTACAAAACAGAGGTATTGAAATGGCTTTAACTTACCAAAATAGAGAAGGTGAATTAAAGTACTCTTTCACAGGTAACTTTGCTTACAATGACAACAAAGTATTGGATGTAAACAATGAAGACGGTATCATTTACGGTCCTACAATGTTCCAAACTGATGGTCAATTAGTAATGATGGAAGGAGAGTCTTTACCAGTATACTATGGTTTTAAAACTGATGGTGTATTCCAATCTCAAGCTCAAGCAGATGCATACAACGAGATGTATGGTAAAAATGCAGTAGCAGGTGATATTCAATATGTAGACTCAAACGGTGACGGTGTAATTGACGCAAATGATAGAACAGCAATCGGTTCTCCAGTTCACAATTGGTCTTACGGTTTAACAATTAAGTTAGAATACAAAGGATTTGATTTCTCAATGTTCTGGCAAGGACAAGCAGGTGGTGAAATGATCAATGCTGCAATGCGTCCTGACTTAATGACTACACAAAACTACCCTACAAGATACCTTGATTCTTGGACACCTTCGAACCCGAATGCAAGCATGCCAAGATTCACTCACAACGATACAAACAAGAACTACACTTGGATGAACGATATGGTTCACTTAGAGGATGCTTCTTACCTACGTTTACAAAACATTCAAGTAGGTTATAACTTCAGTGACAAAGCTTGTGAGAAAATCGGTGTAGGTAGACTAAGAGTTTATGCTTCAGGTAACAACTTAGTGACTATCTCTGAATACTCAGGAATTAACCCTGAAAACGGTCACGGAGGTGTTTGGAGTGGTTACGACTTAGGTTCTTACCCTGTAGCAGCTTCTTACCTAGTTGGTCTTAATGTCACATTCTAATAATTGAAACAATGAATTTAAAACATATATTAATTGCAGGTGGTGTGGCATTATCATCAATGATGACTACATCATGTACAAAATTCTTGGAAGTTGATCCTACAAACAAAGTAGATGATTCAAATTTCTTCCAAACATCAACAGAAGCTTACCAAGCGTTGATGGGTATTTATTCTCAAGTAATCTTTGCTTACCCCTATTCTGTAGCCTTACAATCAGACGTTCTTTCGGATGATATGTATACTGGTGCTGCCAATATTGGTGACATGAGAGAATACCAAGAAATGGCTCGTTTCCAAACCACTACTACCAACCCTACAATCGCAAATGTATGGTCGAAGTGTTATACTGGTATTCAAAGAGCCAATACTTTATTAGTCAACTATGACTTAATTGAGTTTAAAGGAACAGAGGAAGAAGATAAGAAAAACTATAAAGGAGAAGCATTGTTCCTAAGAGGGCACTTCTACTTTGAATTACTTAGAAACTTCGAAAACGTACCATTAATCCTTGAACCTCTAGACGCTACAAACTGGAAAGGTGTAGAACAATCAGATCCAAGTGTAGTTTATGCTCAAGCAGCAAAAGATATGATGGATGGTATCGAGTTGATGGCTGAAAGAATTTCAGATGGTCAGCAAGGTCGTTTAGATAAATATGGAGCGAAGGCAGAATTGGTGAAAATGTTCATGTTCTATACAGGATACTATAACCAACAAACTATGCCTGTTGAAGGTGGTGCAGCCATTGATGCAAATCAAGCATTAACTATGGTAGATGATATCATCAATAACTCTGGTAGAATGTTGATTGAAAACTATGGCGATTTATACTCTCCAATTAGTGCAGATTTCAACCAAGAAGTATTATTTGAATTCCCTTATGTAGCTACAGGTTCTTACGATTGGGGTGGTAGCTTCAGAGGTAATTACCAATGTATTCAATCAGGTCCTCGTGATCGTGAAGCAAACCCAGGTACACCAATTTTAGCTGGTGGATGGGGTATAGGTATTCCTTCTCAAGAGCTATATGAAGCTTATATGGAAGAAGGTGATCTTGAAAGAATGCACGGTACTATCGTTCTTGCAGAAGAGTTGATCGATGCAGGTGGAGGATTAGGAGCAAGCTTTAATCACTCTGGTTTATTTACCAACAAGATTACTACACACACCTCTCGTTTCCCTGATGCTGGATCTAGAGAATTGAACTATAGTGTTAACTACCACTATATCCGTTTAGCAGATATCATGTTATTAGGTGCTGAGTTGGCTGTAGAATTGGGTCAAGATCCTAGTAAATACTTCAACCCAGTGAGAAAAAGAGCGAATCTTCAACCAAAGAGTGGTATCACTTTAGAGGATATCAAGAAAGAAAGAAGATTAGAGCTAGCATTGGAAGGTCATCGTTACTTTGATGTATTAAGATGGTCTAAAGGTGATATCAACTATGTAAACAACGAATTAAGTGTTACTTCATATACTCTAAGAGGTCCAAGAGTAGAAGGAGATGAATACTTAAACGGAACAGGTCAGAACCTTACTGGTGATATCGGAGCATCTGCAGACTTTATTGTCAACTTCGATAACTCTAAAAGAGGCTTTCAACCGATTCCTCAAACAGAACGAGACTTAAATCCATTGTTAAAACAAAATGCTGGTTACTAATCAGTAAGTTGTTGAGACAAACTAAATAAAAAACTGCCATTGCCTTTTGGTAGTGGTAGTTTTTAAATAAACAAACTTCAATACCTGAATAGATGAAGCAATATAAATTACTAATTATCGGCATTCTTTCTCTATTATTAACTTCACCATCAATTGCAAAAACTTCTGATTCGGAACGTCCAGATAAGAAGAAAGAAACAAGGGAAGAGAAAGTAGAGAAAATATTAAAAGAACTTACTTTAGAAGAGAAAGTAGGACAAATGACTCAAATCACATTAGATGTAATCACTGTAGGTGAAAATGCATATGTAAGTGATGAGCCATTAGCAGTAGATACTAAATTATTACAAGAAGCAATTAGAAAGTATAAAATTGGTTCGGTATTAAATACTGCAAACAACAGAGCTAGAACTCCTGAAAAGTGGAATGAAGTGATTTCCGCTATTCAAGATGAAGCCATGAAAGAAATTGGTATTCCTGTTTTATATGGAGTAGATGCCATCCATGGTACTACTTATACTGCAGAGGCAACTTTCTTCCCTCAACAAATTGGATTGGGGGCAACTTGGAACCCAGAGTTAACAAGAAGAGGAGCAGAAGTAACAGCATACGAAACTAGAGCAAGTTCAATTCCTTGGGATTTTTCACCAGTATTGGATATGGGGAGAAACCCTAGATGGCCACGTATTTGGGAAACTTATGGTGAGGATGTTTATTTAACATCTCAAATGGGTGCGGCAGCGATTAAAGGTTATGAAGGTGAGAACAATGACTTATCTGATGAAACTAGAGTTGCGGCTTGTATCAAGCACTTTATTGCTTATGGTGCTGAGAAATCAGGTAAAGATAGAACGCCAACTTATTTACCAGAAATTGAATTAAGAGAACATTACTTACCTTCTTATAAAGCAGCTATTGATGCAGGTGCTCATACAATCATGATCAATTCAGGTATCATTAATGGTGTTCCTGTTCATGCTAACTATGAGTTAATCACAAGACTATTAAAAGAAGAGTTAGGTTTTCAAGGTTTAGTGGTGACTGACTGGGCGGATATCGAAAATATTCACAACAGAGATAAAGTTGCTGAAACACACAAAGAGGCAGTAAAACTGGCTATCAATGCAGGGATCGATATGGCAATGGTTCCTTACAACTATAACTTCACTACAAACTTAATTGAGTTGGTAAAAGAAGGTGAGGTAAGCATAGAACGTATCGATGATGCTGTAAGAAGAATCTTATTGGTAAAAGAAGAGTTAGGTTTATTCAAAACTCCATACCCTAAAGTAAAAGATTACCCTAAGTTTGGTAGCGAAGAGTTTGAAAAAGATGCATACAAAGCAGCTGCGGAATCTATTACATTATTAGAAAATAACAACGATATATTACCTTTACCTAAAAATGCCAGAGTATTAGTAACTGGACCAAATGCCAATTCAATGCGTACATTAAATGGTGGCTGGTCATACTCTTGGCAAGGTGAGAAGGTTTATGAGTTTGCAGCTGAATACAATACTATCTTAGAGGCAGTTCAAAATAAGTTAGGAAAAGAGAATGTAAAATACGTTGCTGGTATTGAGTATAAAAACGATGGCCAGTACTATGAAGAGCAAAACATTGATATTGATGCTGCAGTAGCGGCAGCAAAAGATGTTGATTACATTTTACTTTGCATTGGTGAAAACACGTATACAGAATCACCAGGTAACTTGCATGACTTATATATTTCTCAAAACCAACGAAAGTTAGCAGAAGAGTTAGCTAAAACAGGTAAGCCTGTTGTGATGATTTTAAATGAAGGTCGTCCTCGTTTAGTATCACAATTTGTTGATAAAGCAGAAGCGGTATTACATGTATATTTACCAGGTAACTTTGGTGGAGATGCATTAGCAGATGTGTTAGTTGGTGATGTAAACCCTTCAGGTAAATTGCCATACTCATACCCGATGTATCCAAATGCTTTAGGTACTTATGATCATAAACCATCAGAAGCTCCAACAAAAATGGAAGGAATGTATGATTATGATTCATCAATGCCTTTACAATGGAGATTCGGTCATGGTCTAAGCTATACTTCTTTTGATTACGCAAACTTGACATTATCTTCAAATGAAATCAATGGAGAAGATACTTTTACAGTTTCTGTTGATGTCAAAAACACTGGAGAAGTGGTTGGTAAAGAAGTAGTACAACTTTATACATCGGATTTATATGCTTCTGTAACACCAGACAATAAGCGTTTAAGAAGATTCGAAAAAGTAGAGTTGAAGCCAGGTGAAACAAAAACGATTAAATTCACATTGTCTGGTAAAGATTTAGCTTTTGTAAGAGCTGATCTTAAAACAGCAGTAGAAAAAGGTGACTTTAAAGTGAAAATAGATAAGTTGTCAGCAGATCTTAAAGTGAAAAATACAGTTGTATTTGATAACAAAGAAATCTAGGCAAAGAAAATAATTATTTAAAAAAGGGGTTGAAATGAAGGTTTCAATCCCTTTTTTTTCATTTTAATTTATTCTCCATTACATTACGAGAACTAAACCTGTTACTTTTTGATATGAAAACTACAAACGTACTTCACTTACTATTACTGATTATATCGACAAGTTTGTCACTTAACGCTCAAACAAAGCATAAAGCTGACAGTCTAATTGCAGTCTTAAATGAAAAGGAATCGACTCTTTCAAAAGATTCGTTAGCGATCTATTATAACCGTATTGGTTATCATTTAAATAGTTTAGAGTCTATTCCCTATCTAGAAAAATCTATTCAACTTGCAGAAGAGTTAGAAGACTATGATCAAAAAAGTGTAGCGATTGAAAACCTAAGTAATATTCATAGAATACTAGGAAACAATTTGAGGGCTATAGAATTACTAAATGAAGCATCACAGATAAATATTAGGCTAGATAATAAGTATTATGAATGCTTGAACTATGCCCAATTGGCAGGGATCTATTATACCACTTATGAATATGAGGAGGCAATAAGGTATTATAAAAAAGCAATCAGAACCTTTCCTGAGAACAAGAAGAAACTTAATTACATATTTACGATCAATAATACGGGAGAATGTTATCGCCTATTAAAGCAATATGATAGTGCAAAGGTCTATTTAAACAGAGCAATAACACTTAATAAAGCAACAAAATCTGAAATTATTGATGGCTTTGCATATGGTAATCTAGGTATGGTACAGTTTGCTTTAGGTGAAAACGATATTGCAAAGACCAATCTGAAAAAAGGGGTAGTTAAACTCAAGAACAATGGAGATGATTTAAATGCAGAAATCTACAATGTAGAATTAATAAAATTGGATGAGAAAGAACATAGAACCGAAGGGTTAGAAACTAGGTACCTAACATCCTATAAAGTATTTAAAGAACTACAAGCGAAAGAACAGGTAAAAGAGCTTTCTAAAGAACTAGTAAGGTATTATAAAAATAAGGGGCAGTATAAAGATGCTTTATTTTTTGAGGAGGAAATGATCTTATACAAAGACTCATTGATTAATCTGGAGAGTTTAAGGAAACTAGAAGATGCAAAACATCAATTTGATTTGGATCGAGTAGCATTTGAGCTAGAATTATTAAAACAGAAAGATGCTTTAAAATCTTATGTTTCCATATGTGCAGCTGTAATTGCAATGATTTTTATTGCACTATCAGTTTATCTCTACTATGAATCCAAGCGAAGAAAAAAAACAAATCTGTTATTACAGCAGCAGAAAGATATTATTATGGAAAGGGAAGAAGAAAAAGCCCTTCTTCTAAAAGAACTGAATCATAGAGTGAAGAATAATCTTCAAATGATTTCTAGCTTATTGAATCTTCAAAGTAATCAATTAGGAGATCATCCTGCAGTAAAAGCGATAGACTCTGGAAGATTTAGAGTAGAGGCAATGTCATTGATCCATCAGAAATTATATCAGACTGATGCACATATAGATATTGATTTAAAAAATTACTTAGAAGATTTAGTCCTAAATCTAACTTTTAGTTTTGATGCTTCTTTACAGCCACAATTTGAAGTGGATGATATTCCATTACATATTGATAAAGCAATTCCATTAGGCTTAATAGTTAATGAATTGGTGACTAATGCAATGAAATATGCTTTTGAAGGAATCGACAATCCTCAGTTAATCATTAGTGTGAAGAAAGAATCTGAGCTATTAATCGTTAAAGTAATGGATAATGGTATCGGGTTGGAAAATAGCGTATCTAATGGAACTTCTTTTGGATTACATCTTGTCGATTCACTGGTAAAGCAATTAAATGGTACTTTAAGTAAAGATTCTTCTAAAGGAACTATAATTACTTTAATCATAAGTGTTTAGATTATGAGTTAATAGTATAAATAATTAAGGTCAAATTCTATGATAGTACTTGACCTTTTTCTTTCTATAAGAAATTGAAATATCATTTATAAAAAAAGACCACTTGCTGGCAACAAGCGGTCTTAATAGTATTACGAGTACGTGATGGATTATTTCAACGTACGTTTTGTTTCTGTGATTTCGAATGCTTCTACAACGTCACCAACTTTGATATCATTGTAGTTTGCGATGCTAAGACCACATTCGTAACCGAATTTCACTTCGTTTACATCGTCTTTGAAACGCTTAAGAGCACCGATTTCTCCGCCTTCAGTACCACCGTAAATAACAACACCTTCACGGATTAAGCGGATTTTAGAGTTACGCTTGATGTAACCATCTGTAACGTAACAACCTGCAACAGTACCCACTTTCGAGATTTTGAATACTTCACGAACCTCAACGTTACCAACAATTTTCTCTTCCGTATCTGGCTCAAGAAGACCCTCCATGGCAGCTTTAACATCATCGATAGCGTTATAGATTACTGAGTAATGACGTACTTCAATACCTTCTTTCTCAGCTAGCTTTCTTGCATTTGGAGTAGGACGAACTTGGAAACCAATGATCATCGTTGGGTTCTCCTTATCGGCAGCAGCTAATAGGATATCTGATTCAGTAAGGGCACCAACACCTTTGTGGATAATTCTTACTTCAACTTCGTCATTCGACAGTTTTAATAATGAATCTGATAATGCTTCCACTGAACCATCCACATCACCTTTGATGATTAAGTTCAATTGTTGTAACTCACCTTGAGCAAGACGCTTGAATAGGTCTAAGTTAGGACGTTGAGAAGCTCTTAAGCTTTGCTCACGCGATAACTGCTCACGCTTGTTAGCAATTTCTCTTGCTTCACGTTCTGTATCAAGTACATTCAGTTTATCACCTGCTTGAGGTGCACCTGAAAGACCTAGTACCTGAACTGGAGTAGAAGGACCAGCTTCTGCTACTCTGTGTCCTCTATGATCAAGCATTGCTTTCACTTTACCATAGTAACCACCAGCTAGCATTACATCACCAACTTTCATTGTACCAGCTTGTACTAATACAGTAGCTAAGTAACCACGACCTTTGTCTAATGATGCTTCAACTACAGTACCAACAGCGTTCTTATTAGGATTAGCTTTTAATTCTAATACTTCAGATTCTAGAAGTACACCTTCTAAAAGCTCATCGATACCCTGACCAAATTTCGCAGAGATTTCGAATGCTTGGTATTTACCACCCCAATCTTCAACAAGGATATTCATTGCTGAAAGTTGAGTTTTAATATTATCTACATTCGCATTTGGCTTATCTACCTTGTTAATCGCAATAACGATAGGTACTTCAGCTGATAATGCGTGGTTGATTGCTTCTTTTGTTTGAGGCATCACGTTATCATCGGCAGCTACAACGATAATTGCAACGTCAGTAACTTTTGCACCACGGGCACGCATCGCTGTAAAGGCTTCGTGACCTGGAGTATCTAAGAATGCAATTTTCTTACCTGTCTTAGTTGTTACATCGTATGCACCGATGTGCTGTGTGATACCACCTGCTTCACCATCAGCTACGTTTGCATCACGGATGTAGTCAAGTAATGACGTTTTACCGTGGTCAACGTGACCCATGATTGTTACAATTGGAGCTCTTTCAAGTAAGTCTTCTGGCTTATCTTCTTTTTCTAAAGGTGCATCTACTTCTTCTTCAGCAGAAGCAAATTTAGGTTCGAAGTTAAATTCAGCACAGATTAACTCAATTGTTTCTTTATCAAGACGTTGGTTGATGGATATAAACATACCACTGTTCATACACGTCATGATGATATCTGCAACAGGAACATCCATCATGTTTGCTAAGTCGTTTGTAGAAACGAACTCAGTAACCGTTAAGATATGTTGTTCAGCTGCTTCTCTTTGTAAACGTGCTTCTTGTTCAGCCTCACGCTTATTTTTCTTCGCTTGTTTGTGCTTACCACGAGTTGATTTAAAACCAGATTGGTTCAACTGTTGGTTCGCTCTCTTCATTCCTGATTGGATATCCTTTTCAGAAGGTTTACCCTTCTTCTTATTGCCTCCTTTCTTATTGCCTCCTTGTCCTCTTTGAGAAGTAGCGTCAGCATTACGGAATGTTTTTTCTTGGTTTCCGCCTTGGTTACCACCTTGGTTTCTGTTACCGCCTTGGCCGCCTTGGTTTCTGTTACCACCTTGACCGCCTTGGTTTCTGTTACCGCCTTGACCACCTTGGTTTCTGTTACCACCTTGACCGCCTTGGTTTCTGTTACCACCTTGGCCACCTTGGTTTCTGTTACCGCCTTGACCACCTTGGTTTCTGTTACCACCTTGGCCACCTTGGTTTCTATTACCGCCTTGGTTTCTATTGCCACCTTGGCCACCGCCTTGTTTAGCTCCAGATTCAGAATTTCCTACAGGAACTCTTTTCTTCTTACGTTGTTTCTTTTGGCCACCTTGGTCATCAGAAGAAGCAACAGGACGTTGTTTTTTCTTACGTCTGTTTTCAAAAGAAGAAAGATCGACTTTACCTACTACAGTAAGTCCTTTTAACTCGTCTGCCTTAGCACTGATAGCAGCGTCTTCCTTTTTAGCATCTGCAGAAGGCTGAGCTTCGTTAGCAGGGGCTTTGCTAGCTACCTTTTCGTCTTGCTTCGGTGCAGCTTTTTCTTTGTTTTCGTTCTTTTTCACTTTTTCAGTAGGTTGCTCAGGTTTTGGCTGAGCTTTTGGCTCTTCTTTCTTTGGAGTAGCTTTAGGCTGTTCTTGTTGAGCCGGTTTATTTGGCGTTTCTTTAGCCTTTGGAGGCGTAGAAACTTTGTTTTCTTGTTTCTTCGGAGCTGGTGCTTCTGGTTTTGGAGCAGGTTTTTCTGCTTTCTTTTCAGGAGCTTTGTTTGCTGGTTTTTGAGATTTAGCCTTTTGAGAATCTAAATCAATTTTTCCAACTACTTTTAAGCTAGGTCTTCCGCTGTACGATTCAGCTTTTTCTTCTTTCTTTTCTTCCTTTTTAGGTGCAGAAGGAGCAGACTCAGCTTTTTCATCAGGATTACTGTTTTTAATGATCAGATGATCCTCTTCCTTATCTGTTGTTTTTGGTCTGTTTGATTTTTTAGACTCAATAACTGTATTCCCTACTTTAGAAGAAATAGAGATTTGTGATGCCTCTTCTTTGTCTTGCATAGACTTGGCATTCATTTTCTTAAGCAAAGCAAATTGCTCTTCTGTGATCTTAGCATTTGGAGATGAAGATTCAATTTCAATGTTCTTCTTCTTCAGCTGCTCGATCAAGGTCGAGTGTCCTACGTTTAATTTTTTGGCCGCTTGGCCTAATCTGATCATCTTTTGATCTGCCATATAATCCTTTTCGTAATACTTTGTTCGTAACCTATTGCTATCACAGCAATTAATCAATAATAAGCTTAAAGCTTGACAAAGTGTTTTATGACGAACTTTACATATCAACACTTCTAGATTGCAAAGATATAAGTTACTTTCTTAAAACTTAAATTTAATTGCAAATCAAATCGACCTTTTTGCACTTATTATAGTTAATATTCCAATTTATAATACAAAAATAGAATTTTCAGCCCTCTTTCTGCTTACAAATTGTTGGAATAACATAATTGAAGGAGGTCATTTTTATTAATAACCTCCTTCAAAAAATATTTTTTATCTAAAAAACGGAGAATTTAGAGATTACTTTTTGATAGCAGCTAATACTTCATCAACTGTTTCTTCTTCTAAATCTGTTTTTTCGATCACTTCTTCTCTTGTTAAAGATGTTACATCGATAACTGTAGCTAAACCAACGTTTTTGAATTCATCGATAATCCACTCTTCAATAACGTTTTTGTATTGGTCAAGGCTTTCTGCGTTTTCTTTTGTATCCGCTTCTTCGTACTCTTCAATGTCATCAGAGTAGTCGATAAGATCTTCTAAATCTTCATCGTCTTGATTGGCATTGTTTTGAGTTCTACCGTTACCACCTTTTTGATCTTCCTCGAACTGTCTCTTCATCACTTCCATAATAGCGATGATAGTTTCTTCTTCAAGTTCAGTTCTACGCTCAAGCTCTGTAACAGTGTGGTCAAGAACGGCACCTGCAGTATCTAAACCAATACGCTTAAATTCATTTAACATCCAGTCATCAAACATATCGTTGAATTCCATTACATCATAGTCCATGTCGTCATCTTGACCTTCCATGATTTCTCTAAATACGTCGATTTCGTAACCAACTAATTTAGAGGCTAACTTGATGTTTTGGCCATTCTTACCAATAGCTAATGAAACTTGATCTTGAGGTAAAGTTACTTCAACACGCTTCTCTTCGTCATTGATTTTAATACCAGCAATATGAGCAGGGCTTAATGCTCTACGGATCATTAAGTCTAAGTTCTCAGTGTAGTTGATAACATCAATGTTTTCGTTTTGTAACTCACGTACGATAGAGTGAATACGAGAACCTCTCATACCTACACATGCACCTACAGGGTCAACTCTTTCGTCGAAAGATTCTACAGATACTTTTGCTCTTTCACCTGGCTCACGTACAATGTTTCTGATTGCGATTAAACCATCAAAAATTTCAGGTACTTCGTTTTCAAATAAAAGACGTAAGAATAAAGGAGAAGTACGAGACAATACAATTTTAGGGTTGTTATTGTTCATTTCTACTCTATCAATTACAGCGCGGATATGATCACCTTTTCTGTAACGGTCTTTAGGAATCATCTCGTTTCTTGGTAGAGATAATTCGTTGTTATCTTGGTCGATGATGATAAACTCTCTGTGTAAAGTTTGGTATACTTCACCCATGATTAATTCACCAACACGCTCTTTATATTGATCGAAAAGAACTTTCTTTTCTAAATCTTTTACTTTTTGAATTAGTGTCTGACGAGCAGTTTGAACCATTCTTCTACCGAAGAAATCAATTTCTACTGCTTCAGCTACTTCCTCGTCAACCTCGAAGTCTTCTTCGATTTTCTTTGCATCAGTTAAATGAATTTGAGTCTGAGCATCAAAGTCCTCAGCATCATCAGCGACAATTTGACGGTATCTCCAGATTTCTAAGTCACCAGCATCAACGTTAATAATTACGTCAAATGTAGCGTCATCGCCATATTGCTTACGAATCATTGTTTTGAATACATCCTCTAGGATTTTGATCATAGTAGGACGGTCAATGCCTTTCATTTTGGCAAATTCCTTAAACGATTCGATTAATTCTGAACTGTTCATATCTGCAAATGTTTTGTTGTTATGTTTTATGTGTAAAAATTAATTGAAAGAAACCTCAATTACCGTTTGTTCGATATCTGAGAAAGGAATTTCCATCTCTTTAATTTCTACTTTCTTTTTTCCTTTTTCTTTGATTTCAGCATCAATAATAATGCTTTCTTCATTGACTACTTTTAGCTTTCCAGTAAACTTAGTATCGTTTTTACGAGTTACTTTTACCTTACGATCAATATTTTTAACGTATTGACGGTGTAATTCAAGTGGTTCACCTACTCCTGCAGAAGTAACTTCAAAAGTATACTCATCTTTGATTAGCTCTCTTTCATCAAGCTCTCTACCTACAGCTCTTGAAACAGAAGTAACTTGTTCGATTGTTACTCCATTGTCTCCATCTAAAATGATGAGCACTTTTAAGCGTCGCATGCCTTTTGCTTCAATTTTCACAATGAAAGTTGATTCATCAGGTAAGTTTTGCTCAGCGATTTCTCTTATTTGTGCAGCTAAATCCATTATTTTTTCTTCAATTATTGAAATCTTTTCAGAAAACAACATCAAGCTTTTCTTAATGTGGAATGAATATCAATTATTTTTATTTGATAGTCAATGATTTAATGGTGATCATTTCCGTTTTTAAGAAAAAATGACAAACAAAAAAGGGAGACGATTTTCGCTCCCTTCTAGATGCTTTCCATGATGTTGTCACAAAGATAGAGATAACATCTAAAAATGCAATAAATTTTTTGTGCTACTTTCTTAGTGTTAACACATAATTAGCCAATGCCTCTAAATCTGAATCACTGATCTGAGTTTTGTTGTATTCTGGCATGTAAACACCTTTACCGTTTCTAACAACATTTTTAATACCGTCGAGATCTAATCCGCTTTCAGATAATTTTGCAGCACCGCTTCTTTGTGCATCACCGTTTGGTCCATGGCAACTTAAACAAGTTTTTCCATATACTTTTTGACCTTGTTTTTCTATTTCTGTTAGACCTTCTGAAGATACTTCTACAGCAGGTGCGTTAGTCATTGCTTTACGTTGCTTAGCTTTGTGCATTTCTGCCATTCCATAAGCCATTGTTAAGCATAATAATGAACCTAACATCATAATCTTGTTGCTCTTCTTTGTCGCAATTACTGCTAATGGAATAGAGGCCACCACTAAGCCGAATTTAATCCATAATGCAGTTGAGATGACAATATCCGAAGCGAATATCATATATAAGCCTGTAGCCAAAAATGAAAATGAAACAATCATTTCTGGTACTTTGATCACTTTACGAAACTTCTCGAATGACCCTTGATTTACAAAAAGTAAAATCGTCTTAATTAAGTAGATAAGGAAAAAAAGACTTACTACAATTCTGTGCGTTAAAATAACGTGTGACATTGCTGAAACTGAGATGTTTATTTGAACTAAAGTTTATTATTTGCGTGTTGATGAATGCTCTTTCATCTACTAATGCGTTGCAATATGCATCATAATTATTAAAACTTGAACATAATTAAATTGTTTTTACATGATGCCTGCTAATTGGGTTCCCACTTCAGAACCAATAGCAACTCCCATTCCTCCCATTCTAACTCCTATACCGATTCGATCTGATAATAATTTAACAATAGGAGCCTTTTGGTCCCCAAATCCCATAATTCCAGACCATCTCATATCTATTGTAAAATCATTTTTAGGTAGAATAACTTCTTTTAATAAAGATTCTAATTGCTGTTGAATATATGGAGTCGTTTGAAGAGATGTTGTAGTTTCTCCTTCATAATCGAGATGTCTGCCTCCACCAAAAAGGACACGATCCCCAACGTTTCTAAAATAATAGTAGCCTCGATCATAATGGAAAGTGCCTTTAAAAGGAAGATTTTGAATAGGTGAGGTTATTAAAACCTGACCTCTTCCTGGGTTGACGTTAAGTTGAGGTAATAGACGGTTGGTAAATCCATTGATACAAATACAAAGTTGTTCTGAATAAAAATCAACTTTTTGTAATTCATGATGTGCCTGTACAATGACTCTGTTTTCTTCATCATAGAAATCAATGACTTCTACCCCCGTTATAATTTCAATGTCTAATTGTCTTGCTTTACTTAAAAGACCTTTCATCATTTTTCCGGTATGGATTTGCCCTTCAAACTGATTAAAAAGTAATTGCTGTACATGGGCATTTGAAAACTTGAATGCTGCGATTTTATCACTCACGTTTAAAAAAACGGGTGCTTTAAAAATCGGTTCTAGTAACTTATTGACTTCTTGTAGTTGGTCTAAGTAATGTAATTGTTCTTTACTGATTAATTCATACCCACCGTATTGATGGTAATCAAATGGAAAGTTGGTCAACCGGTTCTTTAACTTTTCCAGTCCCTTGTACCTTTTCTCTACAGTACTTAAAATAATATCCTCACTATAATGCTGTAGATCGTCAATAATTTCGGTAAGGCTTCCAAAACAGGCAAAACCTGCATTTTTTGTACTTGCCCCAGTCGGGAAAATCCCTTTTTCTAAAATTAGGACTGATTTCGAAGGGTTTTTCTCTTTAAATTCAATAGCAGTGCTTAAGCCTACAATACCACTACCTGCAATAATCAAGTCGTATTGAATAAAGCTGTCTTTCTCCCAGAAGCTAATCATGTGTTTGTTTGGTATAGTAAATGTGTTGTTTAACTTTATTGTGGTTTATCTTTATGGTTGGTAGATAAATCGTTTCTACAAGTTACAAAAGATAGCGTAAACTTTACTGATTCTATGGCAACGAAGATTGTAAAAAAAGGCAAAGGAATAAAGTTACAGGAAGTAGCTGCAAATAAGCTTACTAAAGTGAAAGTAGGTTTAGGTTGGGAAGTACGAAAAGGCGGGCAACTCGACTTGGATGCTTCTGTTTTTATGTTGGGTAAAGATAAAAAACTACCTAGTGATGAATACTTTGTGTTTTATAACAACCTTCAGTCACCCGATGGAATGGTACGCCATAAAGGAGATAACAGAACTGGAGATGGGATTGGAGATGACGAAGAGATTTTACTTAACCTTCCATATATAAGTCCAATGGTACATGAATTACGTTTTGTGGTAAGCATTTATGATGCACAAGTTAGGAGACATAATTTCGGTAACCTTGAAGAAGCTTATATTAGAATGATCGACTTGGAAACAGGAGGAGAGATTCTTCATTATGATTTAGATGCAGAGTTTAGTGATGATACAGAAGTGGAGTTCGCTAAATTGGTAAGAGATGGTGACGGATGGCAGTTTGTACCTACTGAGTTGGGAACAAAAATAGGACTGCAAGGTTATGTAGATCGCTTTATTCCAGAGCTATAGAAACAGAGTGAAATTTTAATTTTATAGTGATTTATAACAAAAAGTTGACTTTTAGTTAAAAAAATATGTTACAATATTGGACTTCTTGTTGGGGGTCTTATAAATTATTTACATCTTCGCAGTCTATTACACCCACT
The DNA here is from genome assembly GCF_947387565.1 of Flammeovirga sp. SubArs3. Classification (NCBI taxonomy): domain Bacteria; kingdom Pseudomonadati; phylum Bacteroidota; class Cytophagia; order Cytophagales; family Flammeovirgaceae; genus Flammeovirga; species Flammeovirga sp. SubArs3. Next base: position 929,229 of record NZ_CANDOA010000002.1, read on the forward strand.
GTCCTAAGACAAATTTTTAGAGGGAATTAACTGCAAATACAGCATATAAGCATGAAAGTCGGAATCATAAAAGAAGGCAAAATACCTGAAGACAAAAGAGTGGCTCTAACGCCTGCACAATGTGAGGAAGTTTTAGAGAAATACCCTGATGTTGAAATTTATGTTCAAAAAAGCCCAATTCGTTGTTACAAAGACGAGGAATATCAGGAAGCAGGTATTGCTGTGGTAGATAATGTAGATGATTGTGATATCCTTTTAGGAATCAAAGAAGTGCCAATTCCAGAATTGGTTGAAAACAAAAAATACTTCTTCTTCTCTCATACTATCAAAAAACAACCATATAACAGAGAATTATTAAGAGCAATCATGTCCAATAATATTGATATTATGGACTATGAAGTACTAACAAGAGAAGATGGATCAAGAGTTATTGCTTTTGGGCGTTTTGCTGGTTTAGTTGGTGCTTACAATGGTTTGTTAGCCTATGGTAAAAGAATGGGAACTTATGATTTAAAGCCCGCTCATCTTTGCCATGACTTAAATGAACTTTGGATCGAATGTAAAAAAGTGAAACTGCCACAAGACTATAAAATTGTTCTTACAGGTAGTGGTCGAGTAGCTAATGGTGCCGTAGAAACATTATTGGCCGCTGGAATTAAAAAGGTAAGCAGAGAAGACTTTATTAATGAATCTTTTGGTCAGCCTGTATTTGTGCAGTTAAGATCAAAAGACTACCATGTGAAGAAGGACAATACTCCTTTCGAAATCAAAGATTTTTATGCTAACCCAGGTGATTTTAACTCTACTTTTGGAGACTTTCTTCCTGTAGCAGACATGTTGGTTGCTGGTGCATTTTGGCACCCTGCTGCTCCAGTCTTGTTCACAAAAGAAGATATGAAGAAGGACGATTTTAAAATTAAAGTGATTGCCGATGTGACATGTGATATTGAAGGTTCTATTCCTTCTACTGTCCGTCCGTCTACAATTGCAGATCCTTTATATGATTTCAATCCTAAAACAGGTAAAGAGGAAGCCGCATTGTCTTCAAAAGATAACATTACTGTAATGGCAGTAGACAATTTGCCAAATGAATTGCCAAGGGATGCTTCTGAATCATTTGGTCGTCAGATGATTGATAATGTATTGGAAGATTTATTTATCGAAGATAAAGGGATTATTGAAAGAGCTACAATCACACATGGTAAGCAACTTACTCCTAAGTTTAGTTACTTACAGGATTATGTTGATGGCAAAGAATAATCAATATTGATATAACAAAAAAGGTTGCTGAAGAAGAGTCCTCAGCAACCTTTTTTTATTGAATAGATTTTACTTTTTGTGGCAGCACAGGTGAGTGCTCGTTCATGGTAATCTCTCCATTTATTGCTTTAGCAATAGCCCTCTGGCTGTATGGATCATTATTGTATACATTGATACGACCCCATATTTGTGGTAGGTATAAGATATTCTTATAAGGATCTCCAACACCAATAGATATTACCTTATTTCGTGGTAACATATTTGATGACCACATACTGAGTGCTTCATCGCCATTAAATAATAGTGAACCCCAAGGTGCATTAGGTTTTGAATGATATATGAATAGAATTTTATCATAAGTGTTGTTCACTTCTTGAAGTTTACCCGCATTTGCAAAATATGATAGACCAACTTTTTCATCTACTTTATATCCTCTTTCCTGAAGTTCATTTTTTAAAGTCTTGAATTTACTTTTGATAGTATTTTGACTTACGTAAACGAATAGTAGAGAAGGAGTTTCATCTGACTTAATTGGTAAGACATCATGTTTATTGGCGATAAGTGTGATGGCTTTATCCGCAATTTTTTGAGCAGTTTGCTTATTCTCCAATAAGGTAGTTTTAGTGATGTTTTTACATACTTGATAGTCTTTCTTAAATAATCCTTGCTGGGTTTTTATTCTCCAAACTCTTTGAACAGCATCATCTAGCCTATCCATGGTAATAATTCCTCTTTCTACTCTTGCGACAATAGTATCCATAGTTACTAAAGAGGGCCATAAAAGGATATCACACCCCGCAACAAAGCAGGCAACTTCAGTCTCTAATTGATTTGGGTAATAATTCGCGATCCCTGCCATATTGAGTGCGTCAGAAACAACGACTCCATTGAATCCCATCTCTTTCTTCAATAATCCTTGCAATAGTTCAGAAGAGAGTGTCGCAGGAAGGTATTCTCCATCTACTTGTTCTTTTTGATATGCTGGAAATGTAATATGGCCTGGCATAATTGCCTGTACACCTTCATTAATTACAGTCTGAAATACTTTACCATGTTCTTGATACCATTCATCCATAGAAAGCTGCATAGAAGAAGTTGCAAAATGTTGATTGATAACATCTGTTCCATCTCCTGGAAAGTGCTTCGCAGTAGCTACAACACCATTACTTTGGAGTCCATTAATTTGATGTGGTAGCACTTTAATGGCTACTTCTGTTTGGTCTCCAGTTGACCTTGAATTAGTTAAAAAATTAGAAGGATTAAGGTTAATATCTGCCACAGGGTTTAGTACCCAATTTATACCTAAACTTCTGGCTTCAGTAGCTAAAACTTTTCCAAATTGATGAGCTAATTCGGGTGACTGAGCTGCACCTAAAGACATTTCGCCAGGAAGGTATGTATATTCTTTAATTACTTCTCCAAGACCCGATTCAAAATCTTCTGAAAGTAACAAAGGGTATTTGCTATTTTCTTGTAGTTCTTTTGCTATAGATTGAAACTTTTCAGGTGAAGTACCAACACTCCAATTGGCAAGAAAGGAAGATCCAATAGGGTATTTGGATAGAAAAGTTTTAATACTTCCATTGCCGTATTTTTCAATGTCTTTTTCTGAATAATTAAAGCAGATCACTTGTCCTACTTTTTCTCTAATCGATAACTCTTTCCAGCTCTCATCTATTGGGAAGCTATATGCTTGGTTAGGAGTGATGTGGGTTGTTTGCTCTTTTTGGGGTAATGAAGAGCAACCTATCAATAGACTACTTGCTATTAAAAGGGTACTTTTAAAATAATTCATTCTCTTTACTTCTTAATTTGGTTGCTTGCTATGACCGATAATGTTCTCGGAGCAATTTATTAAATTCTTTAGTTATTAAATCTTAAATACATAAAAAGCATCACTCTTCTTAATACTCAAGAAAAGTGATGCTCTGATGGATAGGTGACTAAATCAATTTATAGAATTCCTTTATTAGAATTTTTAGGGAATTTGACTGTAGAAGTAACTTTTAAGTCTACTTCTTGATCACCAACATATAATTTGAAATCACCTTTTTCAGTAACATATTCCATATCCTGACCAATAAAAGCGAGATCTTTTCCAGATACTTTAAAAGTGATATCTTTTGTTTCTCCTGCTTTCAAATCAATCTTATCGAAACGTCTTAAACGAACTACATCTGGAGTGACTGATGCATATAAATCTTTAGAGAACAACTGAACTACTTCTTGTCCATCTCTTTTACCTGAGTTCTTCACTTTTACTGAAACCGTAAATGATTCATCACCAACTATCTCAGATTTAGATACTTTTAGGTTACTATAATCAAAGTCAGTATAACTTAAGCCGTAACCAAAAGGATATTGTATACTCGTAGAGCCAACGTAGTCATACATACCTTCCATTTTTTCTGAAGATTCAGAAGGCTTATGATCGTATGTAGTTAAAGCGTTAGGGTATTTAGGATAAGTGTAGGGAAGCTTACCAGATGGGTTTACTTCACCTACAAGAATATCAGCTAAAGCATCTCCACCAAAGTTACCAGGAAGGTAAGTATGGATTACACCTTTTGCTAAAGGTTCGATATTACTAATTAAGCGAGGGCGACCTTCATTCAATACCATAATGATAGGTTTTCCTGTTTTAGCTAATGCTTCTGTTAATGCTTCTTGGTTCTTAGAAATATATAAATCATCTAAGTTACCTGGAGCTTCAGTATATGTGTTTTCTCCTATACAAAGCACAATATAATCAACACCTTTTGCGGCATTTACTGCTTCTTGAATATTGATGTTTTGCTCTTCAAAGTATTGTCCATCGTTTACATATTCTAGGCCGGCAGCATATTTTACATTCGACTTTCCTAGCTTATTCTGAATTGACTTTAAGATCGTATTATACTTGTCTGTAAACTCATGAACTTTTTCACCTTGCCAAGAATATGACCAACCTCCATTTAACGTTCTCATCGAGTTGGCATTTGGTCCTGTTACCAGCACTTTTGCATTTTTAGGTAATGGAAGAATATTCTTGTTGTTTTTTAATAAAGTAATCGATTCAGAAGCAGCTTTGTAGGCAGCATCTTCATGTTTTTTACTACCAAAATCAGGGTAGTCTTTAATATCAGTATAAGGCTTGTCAAAAAGGTTTAAGGCTAATTTAACTTGAACGATACGCGTTACAGCATCGTCAATTCTCTCCATACTTACTTCTCCTTCATTTACCAATTCGATTAGGTTAGTAGTGAAGTTGTAATTGTAGGGAACCATTGCCATGTCGATACCTGCATTGATAGCAAGTTTTACTGCTTCTTTATGAGTGGCCGATACTTTGTCTCTATTGTGTATATTTTCGATATCAGCCCAGTCTGTTACTACGAGGCCTTTAAAACCAAGTTCTTCTTTTAATAAAGTTGTAAGAATTTTGTAGTTGGCATGGACAGGAATACCATTAATGATTCCTGAATTGATCATGATAGTATGAGAACCTGCATCGATCGCCGCTTTGTATGAAGGTAAGTAATGCTCTCTTAATTCGATTTCAGGTAAGTAGGTTGGCGTTCTGTCTTTCCCTGATTTTTCAGCACCATAGGCCACAAAGTGTTTGATACATGAGGCTACAGCATTTTTATTGGTTAAGTCGTTGTTTTTACCTTCATAGCCATCTACCGCAGCAGCACCCATTACTGAAGTGAGATATACATCCTCTCCATATGTTTCCCAAATTCTTGGCCATGCAGGGTTTCTGCCCATATCCAATACAGGTGAGAAAGTCCAAGGTATCGAACTTGCTCGAGTTTCATAAGCACAAATCTCAGAACCAATACGATTTAGTTCGGGATTCCAAGTGGCAGCCATACCGATTTGTTGAGGAAAAAATGTTGCTCCAGCCGTATAGGTAGTACCATGAATAGCATCAACACCATACAATAATGGAACACCAATTTCTGACATACTTTCTTTTTGAAGCATGGTAATTACTTCGTTCCACTTTTCTGGTGTTCTTGCTCTGTTGTTGGCTGTGTTTAATACTGAACCTACCTTATACTTTGCGATAGCCTCTTTTACTAATTTAGCATCCAACGATAATGGCTCATCACTTTCAAAAGCATTTTTACCTTTAGTGATCACATCTAATGTGATTTGAGTCATTTGTCCTACTTTTTCTTCCAATGTTAGTTTTTGGACAATTTGTCGGGCTTTTTCCTCGTTGCTCAAGTTACTTGAGGCAATTTTTTCGATGTTGTTGAAATCATTGGCAGTTGTTGGAGAGCAAGAATAAATACTTGCTGCCAATGCAATCATTGCTAATCCTCTGACTGTGTTCTTAATCATCTTTATTTAGTTTTAAATGAAATGTGTAAGTATCGAGAAGAGAAAAATTCCCTTCCCGATGACTTATATTTTATAGAAAGTGTTTTGTTACTTCTAGTATCCTTGATTCTGCTTCAGTTTATTATTTAAATCAAGCTCTCTTTGTGGTATTGGTAAGAATCCTCTTTTTGATGCATCGAAATTGATAATAAAATCATTTTCTACACCGACGTCTCCAGTCATATTTACTCCATTAATAATGTATTTTTCATCATCATGTGTTGGAGGAGTAAGTGTGTATGAAGGGACATCAAGTGTTTGTTTTGCATAATTTAATCCTCTTCGTAATACATCGAAGTATCTGTGACCTTCAAGTGCTAATTCCAAACGTCTTTCTAAATAGATAGCGTCTAAATCTACACTTGCTAAAGGCTGAAGACCTGCTCTGTTTCTTACCTGATTCACATATTGTAATGCTTTCGCATCATTTATTCCTAAGTTCAGTTCTGCTGCCATTAATAAAACATCAGCTAATCTGATATAATGGTAGTTCTGATCGTAGTTTAATTCTGGAGCACCTGCACCTGCATACCTATAAGCATGTGTCGTGTACTTGTTGACAAACATTCCTGTATAGTTGAAGTGTGCTTCCATACCATTGGCATTTGGAGCATCCAATAATTCTTTTGCATAGACGATTGTAGAAGATTTTCTAGTATCACCATCTTCGAATAATGCTTCTAATTGACGGGTAGGAGCACCAAAACCCCAACCTTGTGCTAATAAATCTGACGAGTGACCTCTAGGACCTGACATAATACATTGGTAGTTACCAAGTTTGTTGTGAGACCAATCTCCAGTTCCTGTATTGGCAAAACAGATTTCAAAAAGAACCTCCTTGTTGAAGTTGCCGTTTGCGTTGAATAAATCCGCATAATTTGCTGATAGGCTAGCACCTGAATTTTGAATGATATCTTCAGCCATTGCAATCGCATCAGCTTTAGTAAAAGGTTCATGATCTTCAACAGGCATTGCATCTTTTTGGTAATACCCTGTGTAGAATAAGAACATCTTAACTAGTTCAGCTTTTGCAGCATACTTTGTCAGACGACCAAGGTCACTATCTACATGACGTTCTGCCATAAGTGGGATGGCATTAATCATATTTGCTGCAGCGTATGCATAGCTCTCGTCTGGAGTAGCCTGTTCAATATCTTCCCAGTTATCACCACCTAATGTTTCTCTTACGATAGGTACGTTTTCAAATAGACGTAAGACTTCGAAGTAGTAATGTCCTCTTAGGAAAAGTGCCTCGCCTTCGATATGACTTTTTAACTCTTGCTCATTTGATTTGAACTCGATCTTATCGTAACCTTCTAATAAAGTAGTAGCTCTTTGGATACCTACGTAACATTTTTTCCATGTTTTCTCACCCTGTTGGCTTACTGCTCTAGCATCAAACCTTGCAGCTTGTTGCCATCCTAGCATATCATTTGAATTGGCTCCACCTGGATAAACATCATCTGACATTACATCAGCAGTCATTGCTTGAGGCATGGCTTGCCAATCCAAATTATCATTTCTCAGTAATTCATACGTTCCAATTAAAGCTTGCATAGCTTCAGTAGATGTTCTGAAGAAACTATCCTGATCTTGAGAATCTTTAGGAGTAATTTCGAGAAATTTGGAACAAGAGGTCATCGTCATAAATAATGAGAAGACGACGGTTATATATTTAATGTTTGTTTTCATTGTTGTTTGGTATTAGTTTTTAGAAAGTTACGTTTAGGCCTACTAAGAATGATCTAGCTTGAGGATATGAGCCAAGATCGAAACCTGATCCCATTGCACCACCATGTCCCATTTCAGGGTCAAGACCTGAGTAATCAGTAAATGTCAATAAGTTGTTTCCTGATACATACACTCTAAGTTTTTGCATTTGCATTTTCTGTGAGATATGTGCTGGCAGGGTATAACCAATCTGAACATTTTTTAGTCTTAGGTAAGATGCGTCCTCGATATGTACCATGTCATTCATCCACAGATAGTTGTTGTTTGTATCGTTGTGTGTGAATCTAGGCATGGTGTTACTTCCGTTTTCTGGAGTCCAGCTATTTAAATATCTCGTATTGTAGTTTTGATCAGATAGTAAATCTTGACGAGTCGCAGCATTCATCATTTTTCCTCCTGCTTGACCTTGCCAGAACATTGAGAAATCAAATCCTTTGTATTCAGCTCTTAAAGTGATACCATAGGTCCAATTATGAATCGGAGTACCAATGTCGGTTCTGTCATTTTCGTCGATTACACCATCGCCATTTGTATCAACATATCGGATATCACCTGGTTTGGCATTTGTACCAAACATCTCATTGTAAGCATTGGCCTGCTCTTGATTTTGAATTACACCGTCTGTTTTAAATCCGTAGAAGAATGGAAGTGAGTGCCCTACAGCCATAGCCATATTACCAACGGTGTTGTGAAGGCCATCACCGAAAATAAAACCATCAGTGTTGTTTACTTCTGTTACTTTGTTGTCGTTGTAGGCAACATTACCAGTGATAGAGTATTTGAAAGCACCTTCGTTGTTTTGGTAAGTAAGTGCGAGTTCAATACCTTGGTTTCTTACTGTACCTAAGTTGGTGATAGGATCTTCTTGACCTGTGTAATCAGGAACAGGCTTATTTCCTAAAAGGTCTTGTCTCTCTCTCGAATAGATGTCCACATTGGCTAAGAACATATCATTAAATAAACCTAAGTCGATACCAAAGTTAAACTCGGCAGCAGCTTCCCATCTTAAGTCTGGGTTAGCCATTCTAGTGATTCCATAACCCGGCATAGGTGTTCCGTTAGGTCCAAGTGGATAAGAAGGAGTTGGTCCAAAAGCAGAAAGGTACCCGAAAGGAGGAATGTTCTCATTACCCACTTTACCCCAAGAACCTCTTACTTTTAAGAAATTGATAGTTTCACTATGCTTTAAGAAATCTTCTTGAGTAAGAATCCATCCAGCTTGTACGGATGGGAAGAAACCAAATTGGTGATTAGGACCAAAATTCGAAGATCCATCATAACGTATTGTAGCACTCAATAGATACTTTTCTTTGTAATCATAACCCACTCTACCAAAGAATGACATTAATCTATGGTCGTAGAAGCCACCATTTGTTTTTTGTGAATTATCGTCAGAACCGTTTCCGATATAACCGTAGTCCCAACCTGGTAATTGTAGGTTGTTTCTACCACCCCACATATCAGTACCCGTACTTTGTCGCATGGTCATACCTGCTAGTGCAGAGAACTTATGATCTTCATTGATGGTCCACTCATACATCGCTGTATTTTCCCATTGCCAAGTACTATATTCTCCCATACTTTGGTTCACAGAACTTGTCGCTACTTGATTTACTGAGTTGTAATACGCTTCAGGTTGGTAACCTCTATTGGCCCAAGAACCGATATCCACACCAAAATCTGTTTTTAATGTTAATCCTTTAACTGCTACAGGTTTTACCTCAACAAAGGCATTACCAATAAACTTATTAGAAATATTATCTTCATAAGTGTTATGTAATCTTGCCATAGGGTTAACAATCTCTCTTAGTTGCTGATCAGAGATACCATAATATGCACCATTTTGCCCTGTTACTGGGTTGTATTGGTTAGGATTATATACTGGTGGAATTTGGTAAGTATCGTATTCGTCATTTTTATCATAGGCATATACTGGAGTTAATGGATCATGTAATAATGCATTCTGTATGGCTCCACCAAATTGTTCATTTTCATTAATGCCTGATCTTTCCTCTCTCACAAAAGTGGCATTTACACCTACCTTAACAGATTCTGAAACTTTATGTGATGAGTTTAAACGGAAAGTATATCTTTCAAATTGAGATTTTTCAGGAGCTACAATACCTTCTTGTCCGAAATACCCAAAACTAGCTAGGTAGTTAGATGTTTCTGTACCCCCAGAAGTCGAGATACTATGGTTTTGGATTGGTGCTGATTGAAAAATTTGATCTTGCCAATTTGTATCGTGCTTAGGATTGTTGATTTGATCACTAGAAAAAATAGCATCCCCACCAGAATTTATAGATCCTTGGTTATGTAAGGTCATGTACTGTTGAGCGTTCAAAAGTGGAGATTGTCTCCATGCATTTTGAATTCCATAATACCCGTCGTAAGTGACAGTAGACTTACCTGCTTTTCCTTTTTTAGTTGTGATCATTACTACACCATTGGCACCTCTTGAACCATAAATAGCTGAAGAAGCTGCATCCTTTAATACTTCCATCGACTCAATGTCATTTGGATTTAGGAAATTGATGTCGTCCACTTGCATTCCATCGACTACAAATAGAGGGCTGTTATTTCCGTTTGATCCAGTTCCACGAATCCTAATATCTACACCTGCACCTGGTTGTCCAGAAACGTTTGTAACCAGAACACCTGGTGTTCTACCTTGTAAAGACTGAGCTGCATTGCCGATAGGTGTTTCCGTTATCTCATCTGATTTAACTGATGCAATGGCTCCAGTAACTACAGATTTCTTTTGAACACCGTAACCAACAACTACAACTTCTTCTAGTTGTTCGACATCTTCTTCTAGTTGAATTTCAAAATTACTTCTAGACCCGATGTCTATAGTTTGTGTTTTATATCCGATGAATGACACTACTAATCTTTTGTGTCCTTCTGATATTCTTAAATTGAATTTTCCATCGAAGTCGGTAATAGATCCGATCTGAGTTCCTTCAATAGATACATTTACTCCCGGTAAAGGCATTTCATCCCTAGTGTCGACAATAGTTCCAGAGATAGTTCTTTCCTGTGCTAATACATTTATTGATGATAGGAGTACCATGGCAATAAATTGCATCAGTAGTATTGGTTTTACTTTCATAAAGTATTCTTGTAAGTGATTATTAGTTTTAGTTACATCTCATTTCAAATTCTGCAGATATTTTTAGCGAGATCGCGATGACACTGCAATGATAGAGAGAATAAGTGTATAAAAGCAATTACTCGAATAACTGTAAATCAAGGGCGTATCAATTAAAAAATAATTTTAAAGATTTGATTTAGAGTTGACTTCATGATTGTAAAAAATGTTACTAAAATGGATCTATCAGTTAAAAAAAATCCATTCTTAACAAGAATTACGATAAAGGTAGTAAAGTTTTGGGAATTTTAATAAAGTTTATCCTCGAACTAAAGAAAAATTCAGATAAAAGTGGATAGTTCTTAAAATAGTAAAAATAAAGCCACCAAATATCTCTATTTATAGACCCATTTTTTTGTTTTGAAGTTGTTTCTAGAAAGTGAAAGTTCTTGAATCTTTAAAAATGTATTAGTGAAGGAATCAATCGCGTCAATTTTTCTTTTAATAAAATTGTTATGAATAAATATTCATTTTTCAGCTTATTTATACCCAATAATTCTACAACTTTTTCTACTTTTTTTGATGGATAAAAACATCACGATTCAGTCACCTCCTAATTGTTATATTTTTTTACAACATTAACTCAAAATGCATACTACATTTTTACTACATTAACATAAAAATCGCTGTTTTTGATGTTGTTTAAGTACATTTTTCTATAATTTAGCATCACATTACTAAAATTGTTAGGTCTACATTTATTGGATAGTTTTAAATCGTTTGCCGGATTCATTTAGAGAAAGAATAAGTACTACTTTTTATTTCGCTTTAGATCTAATAATAGACGAAACTAACGCAACATATTATTGAAGAAGAGAAATGAATGAAAAAATATCTATTAAAGAAAAAATAGGTTATGCTCTGGGTGATGGAGCAGCAAATATCGCTTGGAGAGGTGTAGCTACTTTTTTGTTAATTTTTTACACTGATGTATTTGGGATTGCACCAGCAGCTGTAGGATTATTAATGTTTTTTGCTCGATCATTTGATGGAGTAAGTGATGTTTTTATGGGTATGGTTGGTGATCAAACAAAATCTAAGTACGGAAAGTTTAGGCCATGGATTTTATGGACGGCCATACCACTAGGAATGATTTTATCACTTCTGTTTACAACTCCTGATTTGTCAGACAGCGGTAAACTTATATATGCATACGTAACTTATATATTATTTACTTTAATTTATACGGCTAATAATATCCCATATGGAGCATTAATGGCAGTAATGACGGGTGATGATAAAGAACGTACAAGTATTGGTTCATATAGAATGGTAGGTGCTTTTGCAGGAGGAATGTTGGTTCAAGGTACCTTACTGTATTTAGTGACCACTTTTGGTAATGTGAACCCAACTATCGATATGGTAAGATTGTCTGAAGATACCGCCAAAGTAACTGTTTCTGCGGCTATTGACGTACCAAATGCCTATATCAAAACCAAAGATGGGATTGCAACTTTTAAGTGGGGAGGCGATAAAGATGACACTCCTACACAGAGTAAAAGTTTTAATTTAGAAGCAGATAAAGAATATACTTTTATAGTTAATGGAGAAAGAAATCTATCTACAGATAATATTTCTATCATTAACCAAAAAAAGGGATATAGCTATTCGATTTACTTAATGTCTGCTTTTCTAACGGGCTTTATGTTTATCACATTCTTTAGTACGAAAGAAAGAGTGAAAGCTCCTGTAGCCCAGAAAACAAACCTCAAGAAAGATTTTAGAGACTTAATACATAATAAGCCATGGCTGGTATTACTATGTATAGGGTTGCTATTCAATATATATAATGCCATAAAGCAAGGGATAGTAGTAATCTATTTTACTCATTATCTACATGACCAATTAATGGCGGCAACGTATATGGTTGGGTTAACATTAGTATCGATTCTAGGTGCAATGGTTACTGCTCCGATTAGTAAAAAGATGGGGAAGAAAAACTTATTTATCTCTGCACTAGTCTTTTCTGGAGTAATCAATGCTTTAATAGTACTGTGTAATAAATCTGATATCACCGGTATTTTTGTTCTGGGTATGTTGTCAGAATTTGCTGCAGCGATATTTCCAACTTTATTCTTTGCCATGTTAGGTGATGCAGCCGATTACTCAGAGTATAAGAATGGAAGAAGGGCAACGGGTCTTGTATATTCCGCTGGTTCATTTGCGACCAAATTTGGTGGTGGTATAGCTGCTTCAATAATTGGTTTTGTATTATCAATGTACAACTATGATGGGTTGGATTCCTCATCTATCCAAGGGGCAATACCTGGTATTATTATGTTGATGAGTTGGGTACCGTCATTGATTGCAGTATTAGCTGCAGCCTTGATGATGCTGTATCCATTGGATGATGATAAATTATCCGAAATCACAACAGAATTAAGTAACAGAAGAATTCAAGAAAAAAATCAAGCTTCCACTGATTTGTCATCAGAAGAATTAGTGAACGCATAACAAACTAAGAAATAATATAAATATTAAAGATACGATCATGAAATACGGTTTTTTTGATGATGCTAACAGAGAATATGTAATTACAGATCCCAAAACTCCATTTCCTTGGATAAACTATTTGGGTAATCATGACTTTTTCTCTCTTGTTTCAAATACAGCAGGTGGCTATTCTTTTTATAAAGATGCTAAGTTTAGAAGACTAAATAGATATAGATATAACAATGTACCAATGGATAATGGTGGTCGTTATTTTTATATCAATGATGGAGAAAATATTTGGTCTCCAGGATGGAAACCTGTCAAAACACCTTTAGATCATTACGAATGTCGTCATGGATTGAGTTATACGACAATCAAAGGTCAGAAAGCAGATATCGAAGCCGAAGTAACATTTTTTGTTCCATTAAATGCTTGGGCAGAGGTACAAAAAATGAAATTGACCAATAAAGGGAAAACTGAGAAGACTTTTAAACTTTTCTCTTATAATGAATGGTGTTTATGGAACGCTGAAGATGATCAAAATAACCTACAGCGTAATTTATCTACAGGAGAAGTAGAAATTGATGGAGCAACTTTATACCATAAAACAGAATATAAAGAACGTAGAAACCATTATGCTTTCTATCATCTGAATCAGGAAATTGATGGTTATGATACAGATAGAGAGTCTTTTATTGGTTTGTATAATGAATTCTCTAATCCTAGAGCAGTATTGGATGGAAAACCATCAAATTCAGAAGCTCATGGTTGGTCTCCAATAGCATCTCATTACAAAGAAATTACTTTAGCTCCGGGTGAGAGTACTGATTTGATCTTTATTCTTGGATATATTGAGAATGAAGAGGAGGAAAAATGGGAGAGTAAAGGAGTAATCAATAAAACAAAAGCAAAAGCTTTAATTGATCAATACAATACCGTTGAAAAAGTAGATGCGGCTTTAAAAGAATTGGCTGATTATTGGACGGAGTTACTTTCAGTCATCACATTGAACCACGCTGATGATAAACTTAACAGAATGGTCAATATCTGGAACCAATACCAATGTATGGTCACTTTCAATATGTCAAGATCTGCTTCTTTCTTTGAAGTAGGTATTGGTCGTGGTATGGGTTTTAGAGATTCAAATCAGGATCTAATTGGTTTTGTACATCAAGTTCCAGAAAGAGCGAGAGAGAGAATTATTGACATTGCTTCCACACAGTTCCCTGATGGTGGCTGTTATCATCAATATCAACCTTTAACAAAAAGAGGAAATGATGCTATTGGTGGTGGATTTAATGATGATCCAATGTGGTTGATCTTAGGTACGGTAAGTTATATCAAAGAATCTGGAGACTTCTCTATCTTAGATGAAATGGTACCTTTTGATAATGACCCTAGTCTAGCTCAAACGTTGTTTGATCACTTAACTATATCTTTCAATCATGTGATCAATAATCTAGGGCCAAATGGTTTACCATTGATAGGAAGAGCAGACTGGAATGATTGTCTCAACTTGAATTGTTTCTCTAAAGATCCAAACGAGTCGTTCCAAACTACGGAGAATAACACTGAAGGTTCTAAGGCAGAATCAGTAATGATTGCAGGTTTATTTGTAGTATACGGTACTGATTATGTTGCTCTTTGCCAAGAGTTAGGGAAGACTGAGGAAGCAGAAAGAGCACAGAATTGTGTAGATGCCATGAAAGAAGCTGTGAAGCAATTTGGCTGGGATGGTGAATGGTTCTTAAGAGCTTACGACTTCTACGGAAATAAAGTAGGTAGCGATGAAAATGAAGAGGGTAAAATCTTTATCGAATCTCAAGGTTGGTGCTCAATGGCCGAAATAGGTCTGGAAGAAGGAATGGTAGAAAAGGCATTGGATAGCGTAAAAGAACGTTTGGACACTCCATACGGTATTGTGCTTAATAACCCTGCCTTTACAGAATATAAAATCGAATACGGTGAGATTTCTACTTACCCGGCTGGGTATAAAGAGAATGCAGGTATCTTCTGTCATAATAACCCTTGGATTATGATTGGAGAGACAAAATTAGGTAGAGGAAACCAAGCATGGGAATACTTCAAACAGATTTGTCCTGCTTATCTAGAAGATATCCACGATTTACATAAAGTTGAACCGTATGTTTACTGCCAAATGATTGCAGGAAAAGATGCATATAAGCCAGGCGAAGGTAAAAACTCTTGGTTATCGGGTACAGCAGCATGGAATTTCTATACAGTAGTGCAACATATTTTAGGCGTTAGCCCTGAATATAAAGGACTAAAAGTCGATCCTTGTATTCCAAATGAATGGGATACCTATTCAATCAATAGGAAGTTTAGAGGTGGAGAATATGCAATTACAATTAGTAACCCTGACAAAGTAAGTAAAGGAGTAGCAAAATTAATTGTAAATGGCGAAGTGATTGAAGGGAACATCATCCCAGACTTAGGTGAAGGAAATCATAAAGTTGAGGTGATAATGGGAACTACTTCATTAGTAGATTCTGCCTCAGCTGAAGCAGTTGTTGCAGAGTAAATAAGTAATATAATATAATAATGAAAAAGCCTTCCTGAGCAATTGGGGAGTTTTTTTAGTATATATACGGGTCGTATTAAGTACATAAATCTATGTTTGTTATGTTTTTTAGATATTTTATACGTATTATTGCTTAATTTTTTACGCAAAACGTGTTTCATATTACTTTCACCAGACAACAAACTATTACTATAATATGATTAAACTATTCACCTTAATTCTAGGCATAATTATGCCCTCTCTTTGTTATGCCGTAGATTCAACGAACAACTCTCCATTGATAAATCAAGATACCTTGTGGGTATTAGTATGTGCGATTCTTGTATTTTTAATGCAAGCAGGATTTAAAACATTAGAGACTGGCTTAGTAAAGAAAGAACATAAAGCAGGTGTGGGAGCCAAAAACCTTTTAGATATGGTCGCCGGTATTATGGGCTTCTTTTTGATTGGTTATTCTTTTATGTTCGGAGAAAGTCTATGGGGATTTATTGGACTTGATACCAATTTAATGGTAGGGAATCATTTTACAAATGGAGACCTAAATATTAATGGTACCGTATTTTTCTTATTCCAAGTTGCCTTTGCAGGAACAGCTTTAACTATTGTTTCTGGAGCCATGTCAGGCAGAACAGGAGTTTTACCTTATTTTATAGGTTCTATAGTGACTGCAATTATTATTTATCCAATTTTTGGTCACTGGGCTTGGGGTAACCTATTATTTAGCAGTAACCATGCTTGGTTGGCAGAACTTGGTTTCCTTGATTTTGCTGGATCTACTGTTGTACATACACTAGGAGCAACTGTAGGTTTAGTAGGTATGATCTTAGTAGGACCAAGATTGGGCCGATTTGATAGAAAAGGAAAGGTCTTACCTATTAAAGTAGCTGATTATTCATACAGTATCCTTGGTGTAATGTTGCTTTGGGTAGGCTGGTGGGGCTTCAACGGAGGTAGTACATTAAAATTTGATGTTTCGGTATTCGAGATTATTTTAAATACTAACCTAGCCGCTGCAGGTGCTGGATTCTCAGCATTCTTAATGTGTTACTTTTTCCAAGATAGATCAGAGCTTATTGAAAAACTAATGGGCGGTGCACTTACAGGTTTAGTAGCCATTACCGCTTGTTGTAATATTGTGACTCCTTTAAATGCATTAATTATAGGATTGTTAGCAGGTATTATCCATAACCTTTCTTTCGATTTAATTCTACGAGTATTTAAATTAGATGATCCTGTAGGAGCAATTCCTGTTCATGGATTCGGAGGTATCTTTGGTACTCTAGCTGTAGCACTTTTTGGTAAGGAAGAATTATTAGTTCTACCAAGATGGGAACAATTATTAGTTCAAGCTATAGGTATTGAAGTGTGTATTGCTTTTACAGTAGTAATTGCATTTATCATGTTTAAATTGATAAAAGTAACTTATGGATTAAGAGTAGCACCTGAGCAAGAACTTGAAGGAATGCTTATCGGTAGAAATATGCCAGAAGAATTCTACCAAGAAGAAGGTGTTGTTAAAGTACAATATGTGTCGATGAAAGTGTCTGATAAAGGTTACAACTTAATTAACTTTAAAGACTTCGTTGCTTTTAATAAGCAATACCGTGAACAATTGATACAAGCGGAAAAAGTTAACTTTATCGATAGTAAGGGTAAAAAAGTGGACAATGCCACTGCTCTTAAACAATTGGCTATCCTTCTTAAGGAACCTTTAAAAGAAAATAATTTACCTAGCGTAGGGTAATCGTTATTCTTACCTATTAAATATAGAAAGTAGTGAAACACGAAATTAAGTATTAATAGACACTTAGTTTATATATATAATAAAGCCAGAGTTGAATTGAATGACTCTGGCTTTTTCTTATATAAAGAGAATCGAACCAATCTTTAACATATCCTGTTTTTTATATAGATATATATTCAAAGAATCTATTTTTGATATCAGAAAAGCGTATTCTTAAAGTAGCTTAATAGTAATAAAAGGTATATAACCCATAAGCATTTAAAGTTCTCATGATCCTCTTTTGATTACTTATATTGTTTTCACTAGTTAGATAAAACTAATAGGAAAAAACAGGCTCATTAGAAAAGTATAATTTTCTGAGTCAATCTTTATATTAAGCGAATTGAGAACTTTTAAATATGCCCCATTCACATAAATTTTAAATAAATACGTAACTAAAGTGTATTTTTAACGTTTAAAATTTACTATATTATTGTAAGAGAATTACAATTGAATTATTTTTGTAACCACACACATACTTATATAAACACTATCAGAAATGAGCCAGGTAAATACTGATATATTATCCACCCAACTTGATTTCAAGTGGAGTTTGAAGTTCAAAAGTGGTTTAGTACATGCTGCTACTTTTGCATTCAGAGTATTATCCAATGATCCTCTTGTTAGTAGAGTAAAAACAGAAAAAATTCATAGAGAGTTATTAACCAATAGCACATTCCGTAGAACATTTGGGATAGAAGATGTTAATCACGATGAATTAGTAGTTTATTCTACAAATATTAGTTCAAGTACTCAAGAATTAGATAGGAAGATGCATCAATTCCAGCGTTGGGTGAGGCAAGCTCAAAGAGATGCCAACATAATTATTGAAAAATTTTCACCAACTATTTAAAAAAAAGCAGAGATTACGTAGAAAATAATCTCTGCTTTTTTATTACGTATAAGTACTTAATTGTGTTGTAACTAACTGTTGTACAGTTTGTTTACTAAGTTGTACTGCAAAAACGCAGTTTTTGACATGATTTAAAAACATTTTTCCATCTGCTTAATTCCCTAAATAACTTTTAATAATCACTTTATGTTTGCGTAAGAACTAAGTAAAAATACTTATTTAACAACAACAAAGCGTAAGCAAAAATGAAAAAACTAATCTACACTATTGTATTGCTATTGTGTGCAGCGGTAACAGAAGTAACAGCACAAGAATTCAAGCTCTCAGCAGAAATCCGTCCAAGATCTGAACTAAGAAATGGTTTTAAGAAATTGAGAACAGATACTCAAGAACCAGCATTTTTTACAGAACAAAGATCTCGTTTAAATCTTGATTACAAATCTGATAACATTATCATGAGATTGTCATTACAAGATGTACGTTTATGGGGATCAACAAACCAAATTTATAAAACTGACCCTAACGCTTTAACTAATATCTCTGAAGCATGGGCACAGTACAATTTCAATGAGAAAATTGGTGTAAAAGTAGGTCGTCAAATCATTTCTTATGATAACCAAAGATTTTTAGGTGGTTTAGAATGGGCACAACAAGGTAGAAGACATGATGCTGCTTTATTTATCTATGATGATAAAGCTTCTAAATTCAAATTTCATGTAGGTCTTGCATTTAACCAAGCAGGTTTCGAACCAGGTAAACTTGTAGGTAATGATTATACAGGTGTAAATAACTATAAAGCAATGGAATACATCTGGGCGCACAAAGATTGGGAAACTGGTAAATTATCAGCTCTAGTATTCAACGATGCATTCCAATATGGATCAACTTCAGATAGTGTTTCTCAAAGACAAACTTTAGGTTTAGTAGGTAGCAAAAGCTTTGGTGGTTTAACAGTAGCAGGTGAAGGTTACTACCAAACAGGTACTTTAGGTATGGCAGATGTTAATGCTTACATGTTAGACTTAAACTTAACAGTTAAAACTAAAGTAACTCCAATTACATTAGGTTACCAAGTACTTTCAGGTGGTGATGCTGAGTCAGGTGAAATGAAAAACTTTGCTCCAGCTTACGGTACAAACCACAAGTTCAATGGTTTTATGGATTACTTCTATGTAGGTAACGCTCACAACGATAAGAAAGGTAATAGTGCAGGTCTTCAAGATATTTACTTAAATACTGCATTCAAAGTTGGTAAAGGTACATTCAAAGCTCAATTACACCAGTTTATCTCAGCAGTAGATATCTACAATACTGTTGAAGGATCTGATTCACAATTCGAAAAAGTATCATCAAACTTAGGTACTGAGATTGACTTAATCTACGCTAGATCGTTAGGTAAAGATGCTTCATTATTAGTTGGTTACTCACAAATGTTTGCTACTTCATCAATGGAAGTGTTAAAAGGTGGTAACGCTGACTTGATCAACAACTGGGCATTTGTAATGTTAACTTTCAAGCCGACACTATTCGTTTCAAAAGCAAAAAAAGAAGCTAATAACTAAACATATAGATTAATGATAATGGAGATCAGCCACTCCATTATCATTAACCAATCTTCTTTCAACAATCATCAAAAAATATACTCATGAAAAAGTTATTATCAAGATCACTTTCTACTGTAGTAGCGAGTGTGGCATTAGCTACAGTGATGTTTAGCTGTGGATCATCGAAAACATCGTCAGAAACACAATCAAACGTTACAGTATCAGCATCAAAGACAAAGCAGTTAGACATTGAAAAGCCACAGTTAACATTTGGTTTTATCAAGCTAACAGATATGGCACCTTTAGCCATCGCAAAAGAATTAGGTTACTTCGAAGATGAAGGGCTTTTCGTAACTATCGAAGCTCAATCTAACTGGAAAAACGTATTAGACAGAGTTATTGATGGTCAGTTAGACGGATCACACATGTTAGCAGGTCAGCCAATTGCTGCTGGTGCTGGTTTTGGTCGTCAAGCAGACTTAGTAACTTCTTTCTCAATGGACTTAAATGGTAATGGTATCACAGTATCTAATGATGTTTGGTCTAAAATGAAGCCAAATGTACCAAAAGATGCTGAAGGTAAGCCAGTACATCCAATTAAAGCAGACGCATTAGTACCTGTAATTAAGGAGTACAAAAACGAAGGAAAAGCATTCAAAATGGGTATGGTATTCCCTGTATCTACGCACAACTATGAGATTAGATATTGGTTAGCTGCAGCAGGTGTACACCCAGGTTACTATACAAAAGAAAATATTCAAGGTCAGGTAGATGCTGATGTATTACTTTCAGTAACACCTCCACCACAAATGCCAGCAACATTAGAAGCAGGTACAATCTTCGGTTATTGTGTAGGTGAGCCTTGGAACCAACAAGCGGTATTTAAAGGAATTGGTGTTCCAGTAACTACTAACTACGATATCTGGAAAAACAACCCTGAGAAAGTATTCGTAATGACGAAAGAGTTTACTGAAAAGTATCCTAACACAGCTACTGCTGTAACTAAAGCATTAATTAGAGCTGGTAAGTGGTTAGATGAGCCAGGAAACAGAGCGAAAGCTGTAGGTATTTTATCAATGCCAGAATATGTTGGTGCTGATTCAGTTGTAATTGCAAACTCAATGACTGGTACTTTCGAATTCGAAAAAGGAGACAAGCGTTCGATGCCTGACTTCAACGTATTCTTCCGTCATAACGCAACTTATCCTTTCTATTCTGATGGTGTGTGGTTCTTAACTCAAATGAGACGTTGGGGACAAATTCCAACAGCTAAATCAAAAGGTTGGTACGACGAAACAATCAAGAAAATTTACAGACCAGACATCTGGGAAAAAGCTGCAAAATTATTGGTTGAAGAAGGTCACTTATCTCAATCTGACATCCCACAAACAGATGGTTATAAAGCACCTACTAAAGATTTTATCGATGGTGTATCGTATGATGGAAAAGATCCAATCGGTTACATCAATAGCTTTAAAATTGGTAACAAAGACGGGGCAATGTAATTCAATCTATGAAGTATGAACGGTAGAAATATCGTTCATACTTCCACTAACAAATCAATTATCATCATATCAGTACAAACTAATTAAGATCATGAAAGAGAAAATTTTACATCTAACAGGCATTCAAGCTTTCTTAACCCCTTGGGTAAACATATTCAAAGGTGAAGAGACTAAAAAGAACATTAACGTACTTATAAAATCTTATTTATTTCCTTTACTATCTATTTTGCTATTTGTATTAGTATGGCATACAGGTTCAAGTTATCTGTATAACAAAGAAGCTACTGCAAGAATCGAGAAAGCAAGAGTAGAGCAAGGAGAAGCTGCAGCTTTAGAAATTCAAAATTGTATTTATTCAGGTGATATTAGCTGTCAGCCGAATACACTTCCTTCACCAACTAAAGTTTGGGAAGCATATCTTTCACTTTTAGCAGATCATAAGATCATCTCACAAAAGAAAGATGCTTTTGAAGTGAAAGTAGCTAAAACTAACGAAAAACGTATTGCAGAAGGAAAATCACCAATTACATATACAGGTCGTCCTTCATTTGTAGACCAAATTGGTACTAGTTTAAAAACGGTGTTTGCAGGTTTCTTATTAGCAGCATTTATTGCTATTCCTATCGGTATTATCATCGGTTTATCTGCAACATTAAGAACATCTTTTAACTGGTTGATTCAAATTTTAAAGCCAGTATCACCAGTAGTTTGGTTATTACTTGTATTCATGATTGTAAAGACATTAATGTCTGATTCTGATATGGATAAGTCGTTTATGATTTCATTTATCTCTGTAGGTTTATGTTCTATGTGGGCAACTTTGGTTAACACTTCTATGGGAGTTTCTACAGTAGATAAAGACTTTGTAAATGTAGCAAGAGTATTAAAGTTAAGCATCGGTCAAAATATATTTAAAGTAGTTCTTCCTTCATCATTACCAATGATTTTTACAGGATTAAGAATTACACTTTCGGTAGCATGGATGGTATTGATTGCTATTGAGTTATTAGCTCAGTCTCCAGGTTTAGGTTCATTTGTTTGGGAAGAATTCCAGAATGGTGCAAATGATTCCAATGCAAAAATCATCGTAGCCATGTTCGTAATCGGTCTAATTGGTTTCATGTTAGATAGAATTATGATGGTAATCCAAAAGATGATGTCGTTTAACAAAGATGTAGCTTAAAACGTAGGAGATATGGCATATTTAGAATTAAGAAACGTAAGCAAATCTTACGGAAGTGGAGATCAAAAAGTCGAAGTACTTAAAGATATAAATCTATCAATTGAAGAAGGTGAGTTTGTCGCTATTGTTGGATTCACTGGAAGCGGAAAAACTACTCTTATCAATTTAATCAACGGATTGGAATTCCCAGACAAAGGTGAGGTGCTTTTGGAAGGGAAGCCAATCACCGGACCAGGGCCTGATAGAGGCGTGGTTTTCCAGAACTACTCTCTATTACCTTGGTTAACAGTTTCTCAAAATGTAAAGTTAGCGATTGATGAGGTTTACCCATCTAAAAGCAAGGAGGAGAAGCAAGAGTTGATCAAAAAGTATGTAGCGATGGTACACTTATCGCATGCCATTGATAAAAAACCTGCTGAACTTTCAGGAGGTATGAGACAAAGGGTGTCAGTAGCAAGAGCATTAGCCATGAACCCTAAAATGTTATTAATGGATGAGCCTTTATCTGCATTAGATGCTTTGACAAGAGGTACACTACAAGAGGAGATTGTTAATATCTGGAGTGAAGATCGTAAAACATGTTTATTGATTACGAACGATGTGGATGAAGGTATTGTAATGGCAGACCGTATTATTCCATTAAATCCAGGTCCACAAGCTTCATTAGGTCCAACATTCTCAGTCAATTTAGCTCGCCCAAGAGTGGTAGCAGAGATCAATAAAATGGATGAGTATAAGCATTTAAGAAACGAAGTGCTTGAATACCTAATTGAGGTTGGTGCTTCTCGTAAATCACAAAAGACTACCTCTTATGAATTACCAGACTTAAAGCCAGTAATGCCTGGTCGAATCAAGTTTGGATTCAAGAAAGCAAAAGAAAAACTACAATACTTCTAATATCAATTTACATCAAACACAATCATTACATTACATCTAAAAAAATACAACTATGAGTTTAATTGCTAAAGATATTTTATCCCCAAAAAAAGAAATAATTGAAGATACTAGACCTGATATGTTGGTGTGTAGAGATATCGCTAAGATCTACCCAACTCCAAAAGGGGATTATACAGTATTATCAGATCTTCAATTAACCGTTAAAAAAGGAGAATTTATTTCTGTAATTGGTCATTCAGGGTGTGGTAAGTCTACCTTGTTGACAATGATTGCCGGTTTAAATGATATCAGCAAAGGACAAGTTTTTGTAGACGGTGATGAAGTAAGAGAAGCAGGCCCAGATAGAGCTGTAGTATTCCAGTCACCAAGTTTATTCCCATGGATGACAGCTTTGCAGAATGTAATGATTGGTGTAAAGCAAGTTTTTCCTCATGCATCCAAAAAGCAAAAACAAGACATTTGTAAGTACTACTTAGATAAAGTGGGCTTAGGAAATGATTTCGATAAAAGAGCATCGGAGTTGTCTCAAGGTATGCAACAAAGGGTAGGTATTGCAAGAGCATTTGCTTTAAAGCCTAAAGTATTGCTTTTAGATGAACCTTTCGGAATGTTAGATTCTTTAACTAGAGGTGAGCTACAAGATGTACTTCTTGAAGTATGGCAAAAAGAGCAGATTACAGCGATTATGATTACTCATGATGTGGATGAATCGATATTCTTAGCCGATAGAGTAATTATGATGACAAGTGGTCCATTTGCTAAGATCGGCGATGAATTAACGATTCCATTTGAACGTCCAAGAAATAGAAAAGATATCTTAGAGCATCCAGATTATTACCATTACAGAGGATATCTTATGGACTTCTTGAATCACTAAAACCACTTGTATCATGCCAGATTCTAAACTCTAAAGAGCATAAACATTACTCTGAAGTAACAAACTAAATTAACTAGCACAATGAGTAACACGAATTATCTAAAAAGTCCGAAGAAAAAACTTACAGCATCTTATATAATTGCACTTTCTCTTATAGCTTTCTTAAGTATATCAAGTCAAGTGATTATTAGAACTGTATTGAGCAAACAAGAAAAAGATGCCCGTGTGATTAACATATCTGGTAGACAAAGGATGTTGAGCCAGAAGATCAGTAAAATAGCTTTACAGCTAGAAAGAGCATCTTCTAATCGTCAGTATGCAAAGTTACAGGGAGAGTTTAAAAGTGTGATTGAGCTTTGGTCCTCATCACATTACGGTCTAAAAGAAAGGTCTCTAGAGTTGGATCTGGGAGGTGAAAATAGTGAGACGATCTCTAAAATGTTCGCAGAGATTACTCCAAATTTTGACCAAATGAAACAGGCAGCGGAAAATATCTTAGAAGAAAGTTCTCCTCAATATATTGATCCTTATGTTTCTGTGATTTTACAAAATGAAGCATCATTCCTTAGACAAATGAACATTATTACTTTCCAATATGATCATGAGTCTACCAGTAGAATTAAACAAGTAGAGACGATAGAAACAATTCTTTTAGTGATTACACTTCTTTCTATCTTCTTGGAAGCCAAATTTATCTTCAGACCAGCTGTAAAAGCGATAGATAAATACTTAAATGAAACGATCAGTAGAGGTTTAGCTTTAAGAGATGCTCATCAAAACTTATTGAATACAAATCAAGAAAAAGAGTCTGTCGAAAAGGAGCTTTATGAACAGCTAGAAAAGAATCACCAACTACAGATCAATATTAATAAGGATCTTGAATTGAAAATCAACGAACGAACAAGAGAAATTCAAGATCAAAAAGAAGAAATTGAACAACAAGCATCGAAACTGCAGAAGCAAAATGAAGTAGTTTCGAATGTAAATAGAAAGCTGACTGACAGTATTTCATATGCAAAAAAAGTACAGCATTCTATCTTAGGTCACCGTCAGAATATCATTAATGAATTTAAAGATGGATTTATTCTTAACCGTCCAAAAGATATTATTTCAGGTGATTTTTATTGGTTCTATCAAAAAGAAGATTTAAGGATTTTAGTAGCGGCCGATTGTACAGGGCATGGAGTTTCAGCGGCATTTATGACAATTATTGGCAATCTGTTGTTGAATGATATCGTTATCAACCAGCAAATACACTCTCCAAAAGAGATATTAAATTTCTTAGATATGGAATTGTATGCCTTGCTAAATCTGAAAAATGTAAACAAGATTTCTGATGGTATGGATTTAGGTTTAGTAGCCATCCATTCTGACCGTAGAGAAATTGAATTTGTTGGTGCGAAACGACCTTTGTATTTCGTAGGAAAAGATAACAAGATTGATAAGATACAAGGATCTAAATCTACTATTGGATATCATGCTAAAGATGTTCGTAAGCAGTTTGAGTCAAGTATTATAGATTATCAATCAGGAGATAGATTATACTTAACAAGTGATGGGTTCCAAGATCAGTTTGGAGGATCACAAGGAAGTAAGTTTTTACAAAAGAGATTAATTGAAGCCTTGAATAGAACAATCAACTATCCAATGGTGAAACAAAAGAAAGTTTTAGAGGGCGTATTTGAAAAATGGAAAGGTACTGCACCTCAAACTGATGATGTATTGATAGTGGGCGTTGAGTTATGATTCTCAATGTCAGTATTACCGATGTAATGATGAAAATTGATGTAAAGCAAGAAGGCGCCACAACTTTGTTGAGACGCCTTCTTTTTTATATTATGAATTTTTTCTAGTTCTGAGGTTTTGATTGTAAAGACTGTAATACTTTGTCTATACCTAATGATGAACCTTGAACAGGAGGGAACTCCTTAAATGTTGCCAAGAACTTAGCAGTATAGGCTTGAGCAGGAACAAATGTCCACATATTATCTGCAAACCAACGGATGTAAAGAGCAGACTTGTAAGATACCTCATAAGGATCAGCTCTTAAGTTAATTAAGATAGGCCATGATGGAGTTTTTCTGTAAGCAGTATTAATAGCTCCTTCCATGATAGAGAAATGTAACTTCCAATCATTGTAACGTAAAGCATTTAAATGACCACCTGCATCGAAATAGAAAATTTCTTTACGAGGATCTTCTTTTACTTGTCCTGTCCAGAAAGGCATCATGTTATACCCGTCTAGATGAACTTTAAAGTTTTTATCGCCTGCTTGGTGACCAGTTAATAACTTTTCTTTTACATCAGAAACACCTGCTGCTGCTAATAAAGTAGGCATCATGTCTTCATGCGAGTAAATGTTGTTATCAATTGTACCTGGTTTAATCACACCTGGCCAACGAATTGCACAAGGAACTCTGAAGCCACCTTCCCATGTAGTACCTTTTTCGCCAGCAAAAGGTGTAGTACCACCATCAGGCCATGTGAATTTTTCAGCACCATTATCTGTAGAATACATAATGATAGTGTCATCAATAATTCCAAGCTCTTCAAGTTTGGCTAAAACAACACCAATATTTTTATCATGCTCTACCATACCGTCAGGGTAGATACCGATACCAGTTACACCTTTTGATTCTTCTTTTAAGTGAGTCCAAACGTGCATACGAGTAGCCGATAGCCAAACAAAGAAAGGTTTGTCTGCTTTATGTGCTTTTTCGATAAACTCTAATGCAGCCCCTGTAAATTCATCATCTACAGTTTCCATTCTTTTACGAGTTAATGGTCCTGTATCTTGTACTCTACCATCAGCATATGAATGGATTACACCTCTTGGTCCAAACTTTTTGTGAAATTCTGGGTCCTTAGGGTAGTAATATGTTTCTGGTTCCTCTTCGGCATTTAAATGATAAAGGTTACCAAAGAATTCATCAAATCCATGGTTAGTAGGTAAGTGCATATCTTGGTCTCCAAGGTGATTCTTACCAAACTGTCCTGAAGTATAACCAAGGGGTTTAAGTAATTCAGCAATTGTAGGCTGATCTTCTCGTATACCTTGTTTTGAACCTGGCATTCCGATCGTTAAAAGTCCCGTTCTGAATGGGTGTTGACCTAAAATAAATGCCGCTCTACCAGCTGTACAAGATTGTTGTGCATACCAATCGGTAAACATAGCACCTTCATTAGCAATACGGTCAATATTAGGTGTTTGGTAGCCCATCATTCCGTGGTTGTATTTGCTGATGTTTGCCCAACCGACATCATCACCCCAAATTACTAGGATGTTTGGTTTTTTGTTTGAAGATTTCTTTTTCTTCTGAGCATAGTTTAATAATGGTATTGCAAAAAATGCAACGGCCAAGAGTAACTTTTTCATAAAGGGTTATGAATAGATTATTAAAAATTTGGATATATATGCCGTTTTTAAATGAGGTTTTGAGTTATTATTTAATTGGATTATCCTCTTTTGAAAACAGATTGATTCGTTGTTGTTAATATAAAGTTAGAAGAAAAAATAAAAAAAGGAACTAATCTGTAAAGATTAGTTCCACTCTAATGAGGATCTTTTTGCCCAATAATTTTCAGATTCTTCTACTAGTTCATCCAACATTTGGAAGTCCATTAAGTCTAGTTGTAACTGATTTCCTTTTAAATTAGCTTCCAACATTTCAAAGGTAGTCGCACCGCTCAGTGCTGTACTTACCCATGGTTGAGACAATACAAAAGCTAATGCAATGGCATCGATGCCTACATTGTGCTTTTGTGCAATAAGTTGAAGTTTCTGTTTAGCATCATTAAAGTCGCTTTCATTATTTCTTTCTGTGAGTCTGCCATTGGCAAATACCTCTTTAATTATGATTCCCCAACCTTGATAAGCGGCTTCTTCTAATAAGGTAGCAGCAGATCTTTCTAAGATATTATATGTGGCTTGTACAGATTGGAAGAGGTGTACACCGTCTTTTTGGATTCCTAAGGCTTTTTCTAAGGTTTCAGCTTGTTTTGTACCACTTAAAGAAAGGCCCACGACAGTGTTTTTTTCTTTAATATTCCACAATTGATCTAAAACTTCTTCATTATCGAGCACACCAGATTCTAATGTGGCAGAATGGATATGATAGATATTGAGTTGTTCTTGAAGAATATCAATACTTTCTCCCCACTGTTTCTTTAAAAGTTCTAGGTTGTGGTTTTTAACTTCATGATGTTGTGCAGTAACATTCCACTCTGCGGTATATTCATACCCCCATTTACTGCCTACTACACAATCGGTATGATGATTAGTTCTTAACCAATGATTCAAAAACTCTTCTGCCTTGCCATAGCTTCTTGCTGTGTCAAAATATGTAATACCAGCATTGGCCGCCGCAGTTAAAATATCACTGCTTCTGTTTTGCATGGCATCTATATTATAGTTTTCTTCTAAGTCTTTTCCATGACCTAAATTGATATATCCAGGTCTACCTAACGCAGCAAGGCCTAAACCAATTCGTGATACATATAAGTTTGTTTTCCCAAATGGGACAATAGAGATTTTACTCATAGATAATAAAAAGAGTAATAAAATATTTTTACCACTAAAGTGTCCATCATTTTCAATCTCACTTTAGCTTAAATTGTTTTTTCTTATCTATAAAGATACGATTTTACTCTATTAACAATAATTTATTTTTCAAGATTATTTATTATTTCTGTATTTATTACACTTATAAGGTGATTTGGATAAATTAAAACAGAAAGAATTTTAAAACTTTTTTAATAGAAGTGGAAAATCTTTGAAAAATAATAAAACGATGATTTTTTTCTCTAAAAAAATAGTTGAAAAAAAGTTTGTTCTTTAAAAGCGTAAAATATACATTTGATGTGACAAATCGAAACACTTACCACAACCATATATAAACATAAAATTATGAGAAATTTCACAATAGCAACTTTAGTGATCGTAGCGGGATTCGTGATCGCTTTTGCACTATCAATGTAGATATTATACCATATTAAAAACACATATTTTGCACTCACAAGCCTATTGATATTAATCAGTAGGCTTTTTTTGTATATTTATGCTAAATTAAATTTCTCTATTCAAATCTAACTTTCCATCACCGGATGAAACATAAATCACAATTTGGCTTACCCAAAAGGCGTAAAGAAGTAGTTTCAATATTAGAAAAAGCATTTATTGAAGGGAATTTAGATGAGCATGATTATGAAAACCGTTTAGAAATTGCAATGAATGCAGATCATGTTGAAATATTAGACGGATTACTCTCAGACTTTCCAGATCAGTATAAGAATAATACAAATGTAACTCCTTTAAAATCAGAAGTATCTAGAGGTATCTTACCGCAAGACCCAAATAAAATGTCGGTAACTGTTCTAGGTGAAAAACATTTGCATATAAGTACATCTCAATATGCACCGTCCAGAATGTTTACAATTTTAGGGGCATTAAAACTGTCTTTTGATAATAATGCTATGCGTAATTCTGTTTCGAATTATGAAATAGTGACGATGATTGGTGAAACTAAAGTGGACTTACGTTCAAAATGTTTAGAAGGTGCTGAGTTAAAAATCAGAATTGTAAAAGTAATAGGAGAAGTTGTTATTAAAGTAGCACCTGGAACACATGTGATCGACCAGACAAAAAAGATTCTTAGTGAGCATTCTTTTTCAAAGAAAAGCAAGAACTGGTCGAGTAAAATTTCTAAAGTATTTTCTAATAATAAAGCTGTGGTTACTCCATCAGTTAAGGAAAAAGTGAATTGTGTAGTTGTTTTAGAAGGGATTAGTTTGCTAGGGAGTATTACCGTTATAGAATACGATGAATAAAAGAATCATTGTAGAATAGCTATTATGAGTAAAAATTCACTTAAAATAATTAAAAAACTCATCATTTTTTTTAACTTTATTATGAACTGAATTTAATACTCCATAAAAACTATACTACTGTATGTGTCAATCATATAGAAGAACACTATTACTTTTAATAACCACATTTTTCCCATTACTATTAATTGCTCAATCTGAAATCTGTGATAACGGAATTGATGATGATGGTGATGGCCTTATTGATTGTTTTGATCCAGATTGTACCAATTTTCCGGGTTGTGACGGATTCTATTTTGGTAATGATTCTGCGACTTGTCAGGTGATTCCTCCAATTGTACCGAACTTTAATATTGTCCCCAAGTTCTCAACAGATCCCAATGTTGCTAAAATTGAGCAAAGGTCTGGTGTGATGGTTGCCGATCTTGATTTAGACAGTATTCCAGAACTTGTAGGAAAATCTATGCCCAAGGGTGAGCCAGGCTTTATTAATATATTTAGTGGGGCAGATGGTAAACTTTTACAGCAAATCACAGAAAAAGGAAATACGCATGCTTATACTCAAGTTGCCATAGGTGATGTTGACAAAAATAAGCTTGGAGATATCTTTGTTAATGAAGGCCGCGTAGTTAGACGTTATGAATATTTGTCTGACCGTTTCATTGCTGAATCCCTCCCTGCTAAAGTTGTTTCCAATATGCAAACTCCTCAACTTGCAGACTTTAATGGGGATGGTGTACCTGAAGTTTATTTAGGTAATTCGATTTTCAATGCTATCACTTTAGCAGAATTAATTGCTCCAGATTCTGCGAAGAATAGTGGTTCCTTCTCTTATAATATGAATTCCGAAGATGGGAATAAAATTGAAGATGCATACCCTTTAGCATATGATGTTTTTCGGCCTGGAGATAGTAATCCCAATGGGGGAACCTTTGGTAATGAAGTAGAAGGATTAGAATTAATCGCCGGAGGAAAAGTTTATGCTGTCGATATTGCAGGTGGTACACTTACTGAATTAGTGAGTTGTCCTTTACCCTCAGGTTATGATAATCATTACAGACCCGGTGATGGCTTTGTGAGCATAGGTGATTTTACTGGTAATAATAAACTAGAAGTGATTGTTGCTTCTAAGATTAATAATAAAGGGATTTCTATTTATCTATGGTCACCTTATACGCAGACCTATTTAGGAAATTATGTTTTTGAAAATTCTGATAAAATTGGTCGTTGTAATCTTGGAGACTTTGATAATGATGGAATGATTGAAGTTGGTACAGCAGGCAAAAATCAATATGTTGTTCTTGAATATGATGCAGGAACAAATGCATTAGTAGAGAAGTGGAAAAAACAGAAATTAGATGATGGCTCTCAGATGACTGGGTCTACATTATTTGATTTTGATGGTGATGGAAATATTGAAGTTGTTTATTCTGAAGAAGAAAACTTATTTATTTGGAGATGGGATGACGATAGTAACACTTTTATAGAAGTTTCAAAAGTAATCTCAAGAGCAGGAACAAGAACTGAATATCCTTTGGTTGCTGATGTGAATGCCGATGGACAAGCAGAGATTGTAATGTCAGCTCAAGATGTCAATGGCCCTGATTCTGACGCAAATGGATTTATACAAGTATGGGGATCTTATGATTCTCCTTGGGTTTCTTGTAGAAATCTCTGGAACCAACATGGCTATCATGTCACAAATATTAATGACGATTTAACGATACCTATTGCACCACAAGATAACTTTAATCCTTATTTTGAAGGTACTCTAAATTCTTTCTTGAGTCAGACGCCTTTTATTACGGATAGTTTAAATATCTCTTTTGCTACACCAGATTTAATTATCCCAGATATTGAAGCAGATTTATCAGATTGTGCTGACGGTTCAGATATTCCGATTTTTATCACCATTGAAAACCAAGGTGACTGGTCAGCTGCCTTAGGTACTCCGGTAACATTATATAATGGAGATCCTTACAGTAGTTCATCAGCTTCTGTAATTGATACGGTCTTATTAAGACAAACAATACAGCCAGGCGAATCTACAATTGTCAACGCTTTGGTTCCTCAAGATGGTACAAATACCATTGAACTGTATATCCTTGCAAACCACAATCCTTATGCTTTTGATGGATCTACTGTAGATGTTCCATTGCCGGCCGATACCGTTTATACTCCACTTTTGGAATGTGATTATTCCAATAACTTATCATTGAAGTTAGAAATCAATGGTTGTGTAATTCCTCCTACATTAGACTTGGACAACAATAATAGTTCAGGTATTGATGGAGCGGATTATAATGGTGTGTATTACAGAGGATCTTTAACATCTGGAGTTGTTGCTGATATAGATACGAAAGTGACACTTTTGGGGACGGACTTTATCTCTTATGCCGATATTTCATTAACGAAAATTGAAGCTACAGATTCCTTAATTGTCCGGGGGACTTTGCCGGGAAGTCTGACATGGAGTTATACCGATGAACAAAGGGTAATACGTATAGAAGGAGGAGGAACGAAGGCAGAGTTTGAAGAAGCCTTGAAATTAGTCTATTTTACCAACAATGATTTAACAGACTTTACTCAAAGAACGACTCAAACTATCTTAAGAGTTGAGACGACTTCTGTAAGTAGTAATACGGCGAATTCTTTTATCACTATAAAATCTAGACCAACTTCTCAGGATGAAACCATTACTATAGATGAAGATACCTACCATCAGTTTTCGGAATCTGATTTCTTATTTAACGATGAAGATGGAGATACTTTTGATGGGATTAGAGTCTCTTATCCATTAGACCCGTTGAATTTCCATGGACGATTGGTATATGATGGAGATACCCTTACTCCATATCAATTGACTTTGGGACATGAAATTCCTGATGTTACCTTATTAAGATATTATCCTATTGCAGATGAAAGCAATGACAATTATGATCCTTATTCTAGGTTTAATTTTAGAGTAAAAGATAATACAGGTATTGATTTAAATAACCATCATTCAATAAGGCATTTATATACTATTAATGTGACTCCTGTAAATGACCCGCCTATATCTAAGGACTCTACAGGTATTGCACCTTTAAATGTTGTTATTGACCAAGCAGTCGAGGACTTATTTTACTTTTCATCAGTAGATGCATCTGCTACTTATAAGTCAGTGATAATAAAAAGTCTTCCGGTGCATTCAGCAAATACGGTATTTCAAAGAGATAATGGAGGAGGTAGCTTTGTGGATATTGCTATCGATGATGAAATTCCTGTTGGAACTGATATTCGATATGAAGCAACTTCTATGGTTGGTACTGACCCTATCAACTATGATAGCATTCATTTTAAAGTGGTGGATAATCGAGATATCCAGAGTGTTGATGAGTATACTTTTACAGTAAGTTTATTAATTGATTTAGTCATTTTAGACTTTTATAAGATTGGGCAAAAAAATACAGACCTACCTTTCAATAGTGATGAATTCAATAATCATTATCACAACATTGTGCCAACAGATGCGATACAAAATGTAATTGTCAAATCATTACCTGCGAATGGAACACTAGTTTTTAATGGTTCAGACGTTACACTCAATCAAAGTATACCATTTTCTTCCATTGATCAACTACTCTTTAGGCCAGATACGTATTGGCATGGTCTAACTAGTTTTAATTATGCTGTAGAAGACGAAAATGGTGATATGTCTTCTGAAGATGCAAGAATATTTATTTTCATTGAAAACAATAGGCATAACCCAGTCGCTTTAGACGATTTCACAACAACAGTTGCCAATCAATCAATATTCGTTGATGCTTTAGTTAATGATACTGATGCTGATGGGGATTCCATTTACATCAGGAGAATTAATGCTACCTCACATGGTTCTGCATCTATTGTAGATGGGCAAGTTTATTTTGTTCCTGAAGACGGTTATGTAGGAAGTGATGTGAATGGAGGTAGAGTTAGCTATACGATTACTGATGGTATAGATGGAGAAAGTACAGCAATTATTAGTATCAATATTCTAAATGATGCTCCTACTGTAGGTGATTTATACTATGGTGGTTATGTTGGAGATACCATCCATTTCACTTATAATGATTTCAATGCAAGATTCTCTGATAGTCAGGATTTGGATAAGATTAAATTCATATCATTACCTTCTGAAGGGACAATCTACATGGAACCCTCAACACCGATTACTGTCGGTCAGGAAATTGATGCTGCAGATATAAGTTCACTCTATTATATAGATGACTTAAGAAACTTGGAGGTGTTAGAAAACTTCAATTGGAATGGTTCTGATGGAATACAATATGCAGATGTTGATGGAAACGTTCGTATCCAATTATATACAAAAACACATCCTCCAACAGCTATTGATGATCAAGCACAGACGTTTGATAATACTCCTGTTTTAATCGATGTATTGGACAATGATTTTGATCAAGATGGCGACAGCTTGATTGTGACAACAGCTTATATGGCTGAAAGAGAAGAGGAGAATGGAGTAGTAAAAATCATCAATAATCAAGTTGAGTTTACGCCGACAAGAGACTTTAGAGGCCTTACCTATGCAAGGTATTATATTACAGACGACAGAGACGGATACTCAGAAGCACTAATCAGAATTATAGTATCAGACTCCCCTGACTCACCAGAAGCAGAACCGTTTGAAAAATATGGACAAGTGAACGAAGATTTACCATTATCATTAGTTGATTTTGAAAATCATTATTCTGATCCAAATAATCTGGCATTGGATAGTGTTGGCATAGAGCAACTATCTAGAGATGGACAGATGTTTTTGGGAACGACTGCTGTGACTTTAGGGCAAAGGATCCATAGAAGTCAATTAGATCAGTTGTTGTATAGACCTAATACCGATTATGTTGGGGATGATCACATTTTATATAGTGTAAATAATGGTTCACATTGGAGTGGTACTTCTAGTCGAGTTATATTCCATATTGTGGAAAACCTAGATGATATTATACCTGTAGTAGTTGATATCAGTAAATCAGGAGATGAGAACCAAGATATTCCAATAACATTATCGGATTTCCAAAATGCATTTACCGACCCAATGGACTCAGCGATGGTATCCATTGTTGTATTAAGTCTTCCAGAAAATGGTGAACTAACTTATAATGGTGAACCTGTAGAGATAAATGAAACATTCTCAGTAGATAGTTTGGATCAGTTGATTTATACTCCTGATTTTGATTTTGCCGGTGATGATCAATTTGAATGGAATGCTACAAATGGAAGATTATATGCAGAAGAATCCGCTTTTGTATTAATTGATATTGGTCCTGAATTAGTGATTTATTCATCATTTACACCTAACAATGATGGAATAAATGACTATTGGCACATTAAGGATATTGAATTTTACCCTAATAATGAAGTGACGATTTATAACCGTTGGGGTAATGTTGTTTATAACTCAAATGGTTACAATAATGCTGACATAAGCTGGGATGGCACCAATAACGGAAATGGGGCTGGAAACAACGTATTGCCAGCAGCTACATATTTCTATAAAGTGGATTTAAAAGATGGTAGTCCTGTTCGTTCGGGATATGTAGTTCTTGCAAAATAACCTAAACCTAGAATACTCATTTTATGAAAACTATACATCAAATATTGTTGCTTTCAGTGGTGTTTATGGGAATTACGTTTACAGTTAATGCTCAGCAAAATACACTATACTCACAGTATATGTTTAACGGTATGACGATAAACCCAGCATATGCTGGTAGTCAGGGAGGAATCAATACATCATTAATTTACCGACAACATTGGACGGGTGTTGGAGGCTCTCCACATACGTCTACAATAGCGATAGATTCTCCTTTAGGCAATAAGCGATTGTCAGTTGGAGGATTGTTTTCGCAAGACAAAATTGGAGCAACAACCACACAAAATTTTAATGTAGTTGGGGCTTATCGTATTAATCTTGGTGAAGGGACTCTATCATTTGGATTACAAGGAGGTTTAAATAGTGTAGCTGTTAATTTTGCAGACCTTACCTCTCATGTACCAGACCCGTCTTTACCAAACGAAAGAGTAAGGAGGAATGCTCCGAATTTTGGAGGAGGTTTGTTCTATAATACGGACAATTACTATGTGGGATTTTCGGTGCCAAGGTTATTGAATTCAGACTTGGGAGATGCTAATTCGACCCTTGTGGTAGAAGAACAACGCTATTATTTTGTGACCGCAGGTTATGCATTTTTTATCAACCCTAATTTAGTATTGAAGCCCAATGCATTAATTAGAGTAACTGAAGGCGCACCGGTTCAAGCAGATATTAATGTAAATGCTTTATTGATGGAGTGGTTGTGGTTAGGAATGACCTACAGAACTCAAGAATCGGTTGGGTTTATCACAGAGCTCCAATTAAATAAGATATTTAGAATAGGTTATTCTTATGATTTAATCACTAACTCAGCATCAAACATTACCAATGGGTCGCATGAGTTCATGATCAATTTATTTTTCGAGAATAAAAAGAATAAAATCAAAACACCGAGATATTTCTAACAACGAATGAAAAAGTATATATACATAGTATTTCTGTTGATATCATCAATGACTTTAGGTCAGACAATGCAAAATCAAAAAGTTCAGAATATCGATGAAAGAAATGAAGAACGTTTTGAAAATATGGACTATGCATCCGCACTAAAGCATTATAAAAAGCAATATGAAAAGGAAACTGATTTAGAAAAAAAGCAAACGTATGCTATTCATGTTGCAGAGTGTCTTCAGAAACTAAATAAGCCACAGGAATCAGTTCAAGTTTTTCAGGAACTAGATAGTGCTGGAATTGAAATTTTAGGAGAGACAGCGGAGATTTATGCAGATGCGTTAAGTAATACCGGAGAGTATAAGGAAGCTAAAAAGTGGTACAAGGTAGCGTTTAATGAGCCAAATGGTCAGAACTCTGCAAGAATTTATGGAAAGATGAAAAACCTTTCAATGATTGATACTCTTCAGCTAGATAAGGACTTATTTCTTGTGAATAATGCTCCATTTAACTCCGAGAATGATGATTTTAGTCCATTGGTATATAATGGTGGAGTTGTCTTCGCCTCTAATCGCCCCAAAGGAACGGGTGCAAAAAAATATGCATGGGATGGTGGATCATTTCTGGACCTTTTCTATTACGATTCTACTGGAAACATTAAAAATTTCTCTAAGAAGATCAATAGTAAATTTCATGAAGCTTCCGCTGCTATAAGCCCTGATGGGAACATGATTGTATTTACAAGAAGCGATAAAAAAGAAAAAACGGAAGACAAGCAAAGTAATTTACAGTTAATGGTCTCATCTAAAAATCAAGACGGAACTTGGGGCAAACCTTCTGGTTTTTTATGGAACTCTGTAGATTTTTCTACAGGACACCCTGCTTTCTCAACAGATGGTAAAAGGCTTTATTTTGTGTCAGATAGACCTGAAGGTGTAGGAGGTGCTGATATTTACTATTCTGAGGTTTCAGACGGAGGGAAGTTTGGTTCTCCGGTGTTGATGGGTAAAGAAATTAATACAGTAGAGAATGAGGTGTTTCCTGTGATTATTAACGATAAACTATATTTCTCATCCAATGGTTGGGGAGGTTTAGGGGGATTGGATATTGTGATGCAAGACCTCAAGAATATACAGTCTAGACCAGTGCACTTAAAAGCTCCTATCAATTCTAGCTATGATGATTTCGGGGGTGCACAAATCGATATGAATACCTATTATATCTCTTCAAATAGAGCAACAACATCTTCATCAAATGAGAATGATAATATTTTAGAAATCAAAAAGAGCTTTTTCAAAGGAATTGTTATTGATAAGTTCACAAGGGAACCTATCGAAATGGCCGATGTTACTGTCTTAGGAAAAAGAGTAGCTATTTCAGATAGTGCTGGGTTATTTAAAGTGAGTTTTGAAGATTGGAATCAACAAGATATTATTGGTGGTAAAGATGGATACCAACCCGATTCAGTTTTAATCGAAGAGGCTGTGTCAAAAATCAGTACTGGAGAATTAATAGTTCTTGAATTATCCAGACCAATTATTGAAGGGATTGTATATGATTCTTTGTCTAAAGAACCATTAATAGCAAGAGTAACGATTGCAGAAAGGTCTACAGGAAAAAAAGTAGAAGTATTTACTGATTCAACAGGATATTATCGAATTCCTGTAATGGCAAACGAACATTATGATTTTCTTTCAGAGAGGCCAAGGTATTTTACTCGAAGACAAGCTGCCAATACAGGAGTTCAAGTAATTACAGAACGTAATATTGCAATGAATCCTATTGTAGGTCAGAGAGTAAGAATCTACTATGATTTTGATAAGTTTGATATTCGTTCAGATGCATCACATTCTTTAGATACTGTAGTTACGGTAATGAAGTATAATCCTACAATTACCATTGAGTTGTCTTCACACACAGATATCAGAGGTAGAGAATCTTATAATCAGAAGTTATCTGATGAAAGAGCAAAAGAGGCATTTGATTATGCAGTATCAAAAGGGATTTCTGCAGATCGTATGACGTATAAAGGATATGGTGAGACGATGCCGGTTATTGAGTGTAAAAACAAAAGGTGTTCTGAAGAGGAACATCAGATGAACAGAAGAACAGAGTTCTATGTGACCGGATATATTAATGAAAAAGGGTATTTCGGAGCCGATTATAACAAGTTCTATCCAGATTCATTATCGGAAGTATTAGTAGATAGTGATGGTGAACTGATGCGATCAACTCAGAATACGATTACAGGGATTTTTGAAAGTATGATAGGTGGTGTTGAAGGGTATGATGTTTTCGCTTATGATGACCAAAATAAACCTTTGGCAA
Source organism: Flammeovirga sp. SubArs3 (assembly GCF_947387565.1). Lineage (NCBI taxonomy): Bacteria > Pseudomonadati > Bacteroidota > Cytophagia > Cytophagales > Flammeovirgaceae > Flammeovirga > Flammeovirga sp. SubArs3. The sequence continues at coordinate 968,039 of NZ_CANDOA010000002.1, forward strand.
AAGATAAGACGACTAAAGAAGGAGTCTTTAATTTAATTGTCCCTAATCAGTATAAATATAAAGTGGTGATAGAGAAAGAAGGTTTGGAAGTCACTCATCGATATATTAATCTCGAAGAGTTTGACGGAAAGAGTTCTTTTGATGTAGTCATTTATAAATAGAAATTATCAATAACAAAAAAGCCTAAGGTCTTATTTCTTAGGCTTTTTTGTTATTGAATGGTTTTCTGATAATATTTTTAGTTTATCAGTACAAATGCTCCCCAATAATAGGGGTTAGGATATTCTTTCTTTAAAGCCAATTGAGCATTTTTGAAAGCAATATCTTTGTTTTTTGTCTCAAACCATTGCTTGTAAAATTCATTCATCAATTTTTGAGTAGCTGCATCATCTACACTCCACAAACTCATGATAATTGAATTAACACCTGCGATGCTAAAAGCGTATTGAAGACCTGAGATACCATCTCCTGCAGAGATCTCAGATACACCAGTCTGACATGCTGATAAGATCAATAACTCTGTATTTTTAAGGTTTAGACCTTTCACTTCATAAGCAGTTAAGATACCATCATTACCAGAATCATAGATATCAGTCAGCTCTCTATTTTCTTTTTGTGAAACTTCAGTAAAGAACAACCCAGATTTTAATAGTGGATTATTCAAAATAGGAAACTGTAATTCATCCAAATAGAAACCATGAGTAGCCACATGCATAATGTAAGGTGAGGTTTTCATTCCTTTTATGTTCTCTTCAGTTGCTTGGAATTGTGATAAAGAAGTCACGTTCCATCCCTGTTTTTTGAACATTGTTTCAGCATTCTTTATTTCAGTGTCCGTACCTGGTAAGTTATTAAGGTAGAAATAATAGCCACCGTCAGAATCTGAAGTAGCTTCTTCTGTCACACCTCTGGATACACCTTCTCCTGAAGCACCATCATGTTGGAAAACGGGGTTGCCTACAAGAAGGATATCTTTGGATACTAACTTCTTTTGTGTCTTGGTTTTGATATCAGCTGTACTTATTACTAAATGAATATTTTCTTCTTCAATAATATGTTTACCCGTCGCAGAGTTCTTCATGATATTTAAGTTAATACCATTATAGATACCATCTTTACTTAGGTAAATTTTAGTAGTAGTGATATTTAGAGTGTCTAAAACCTTACGAATTGGCTTCCAGTAGTAATCGTATGGATTCACCTTTTTCTTGGGTTTATTCGTAGACATAACTAATGATCGGCTATGCGGTGTAGTCAGACGGTTATAGATCGCCAAAAGATCTGTTTCCATAAGTCTGGCGTTTCCAATAGGAACAAACTTAGGAGACTTCAGCTCTTTCGAAATAATGATAGCGGCATAGGATTCTTTTGCTTTATTGATATTCTTCAACTTGATAATTTCGATAGCCACTTCTCCTTCTTCAAGGCTTTTTTGTGTATCCTGCCATTTTATAGACTTTTTGATACCCAATGAATCTTGTTTGGTATTGGTGGCATATACCAACGATTTTTCAAGATTATTGATTCTGTCCGTAGTCATGTAGGTATCAATACCGAGTGCCTTTCTTTCTGACTTAGACATAAAGTTAACAGTGGCTAACTTCGACTTTAAATGCTTAAGGTTTTCTGCATAGTTCGTAAACATTACAGAGTTCCTATACTCATTTAATTGATCAATCTTATTCTTTCTCGTCATTGCTTCTTTTAAGAAGTACTTACGGTAGTTCGTATGAATATCGTAAGCCTTCGCTCTCATAAGAGGAGACTTTATGCCTCTTTCAGAAGCCATCATGCTGTAGAAGTAAACAAAAACCCCACTAGAGTAATGTATGAAGTTAATTTTCTCATCTTCACTTGTAAACTTCAATTGCTCATCATATTGTTTAAAACGAAGGTCTACTGCTTCCAATATCAGTTGTTCTGCTTCAGGCCATTTATTTTGAAGGGAATTGACATAAGCAATTCTGGCCATGATTCCAGGTTTGTAAATAGAGGTGTTGTCGAATGTATTGACTACCTTTTTATACTCGGCTAACGCAAGTTCGTACTTCTTCTGAGCGAGGTAAATATTCCCTTTGCAGTCAATGATCTCAATACGTTGGTATTCTTTTTCATCAATACCTTGTTTCTCTGCAAATTGATCTGCTTTTTCAAAGTACTCCAAAGCTAAATCAAACTCTCTATTTTTTAGGGCAGCTTTTCCAAGAATATTATTTCCTTTAATCAATAGGGTGTGATTAGGGTTTAAATTGAGGATAACACTATCAATAGACTGTTGAGTTTCTTGAACTATTAGGTTTATATCCTCATCACCTTCACTTAATTGAGCATTGAGTAGACTAAGTTTTACTTTAAAGTAACTCAAACCTCCCTGCATATTTCTTTTCTTGATGAATCGAAGCTCACTAGAACAGATATTTACAGCGTCATTAACCCTACCTAGAGTTACGAAAAGGGAGCCTAACACAGCAACGGCATCACTATAATGCCTAGTGAAGAATACTTTCTCTTGGCGAACAAGTGATATCAACTCCATTAGCTTTAACTCCGCAGAGATATAATCACCATTGATGAAATCTAATTCTCCTGCTACTTTTAAATAGAAGAAATCAAGATCCCTTTTGTTGTAATTATGCTCCTGAGATTTTGCAAGGTAATTGGTGGCATTTTTTGTATCACCTTTCATCATGTAGATATCTGCCAATTGGAGTAGAGATTCTACGTATACGTTGTTATCGCTATTGTTTACATCAAAGTTTGAAATAATTTTTTCATAGAAACTGATAGCATTCTTAAAGTAATTTTGTGCTTTTAGCGTATTGGCGATCTTAAAATAAGCGACTAAGGTGGCAGGGTGTTTTGGTCCTAGTGAAGCTTCTAACAACTCTTTACAATCATCGTAATGAGTATAAGCCATTCGGTATTCGTTCTTTAACAAGAAAACATCACCAATTTCGAGAAGCATATCAGTAAATAAGGGGCTTTTTTCGAGATGTTGTGCAATCAGCGAACTTTGAACTTCATCTAGAATTTTATTGGCCTTTTCAGGTTTAAACCATTTGGTGTACAGTTGAGCTTGGAGATTCTTAATCCATTCTATTTTCACAGTACTCTCCACTTTTGATTTCCCGAAGTTGGTATTGTAAGAAGATAGACTTCGATTAAAATACTCTTCACTTTTTTCAAACTCATTGAGATTGAGATGGATGATAGCCCTATTGATTATGCATAGGTTATAATCAGGATGTTGTTTGGTAAGCGTTTTGGTATAAATCATCTCCGATTCATTGACGATCGGAATTGCTTTATAAGTATCTCCCAAGCTTAATAAACAGTAGGCCTTGTAGTTTAAGGCAAGTCCATAATCTGGGTATAACCAGCCCGAAGAATTATCCATGATTTGGATACTCTCGTCTAGAAATGTTTGTGCGGTTTGATACTCTTCTCTTAGTATCGCTAGTTCTGAAGAAACAATAAGAGGAATTACTACTTCTACACTTTTGGATCCAAACTTACTTTTAACTTGTGAAACCCAGGCTTTCGACAGCTTCTTAGCATCAAGTAATTTACCTTGAAATTGGAGAGAATAGATAGAATCCGGGGTAATGATTCTTTCTGCTTCTTCTGCAATTGATAAATAGGTAAAGTTTAGGAATAAAGTAAGAAATAAGAATGCCCTTTTGACATTTTTATAGCTTAGCATCATTAGATATTCGTTGAAATGGAATTGAGTTAATAAGTGCAAAGATAGTGAATGATTACTTATTTATCATTAGGATGCTACTTTTTTCTTTTAATAATTAAACTTTACATGTGTAAGATGTATGAAGTGTTAGGAGTTTTCTTCTTTTTGCGTTTTGTACTCTTTTCGATACTGTGAAGGAGAAACATTGTACTTCTTCTTGAAACTCACTCTAAAGTACTTTGCATCAAGAAAACCTACTCTTAGCATTACTTCTGAAATAGGAAGGTTACTTTTTTCGAGTAATTTCTTAGCGTATTTAAGTCTGAAATTGCGGAGAAACTCAGTAGAAGACATTCCTGTTTGTTGTTTTATCTTTTTGTATAATGAAGACTGACTTAATCCCATTTCTTTCTGAATTTTCTGAACATTGAATTCAGGGTCAGCAAGGTGTTCTTCAATCAGGTTGGTAATCTTTTTGATTAATTGTTCATCTTCATTTAAAGGAACGACTTCTTTAGATTCCGATAGTACTTCTGCTCTGTATATATTTTTAAAATACTTTCTACTATTGATTAAGTTTTGTAAGTGAGTTTTAAGGATAGAAATGTGGAAAGGTTTAGAAATACACAAATCTGCACCAGCTTTTAATCCACTTACTTTAGTTTTTTCAGTAAGATTTGATGCGATTAAGATGGTAGGAATAATAGCCAGTTTAGCATCTTTCTTAAGCTTTTTAATCACTTCAATACCATTATTACCTTCTAAAGTGTGATCAATAATGATAATATCTACAGGGGTCTTACTTAAGAATCCCATCATGTCTAATGGGTTATCAAAAGTATGCAGGTGGTATTCGCTTAATATATTACTTAAAAAAGTGACAGCATCTTTATTGTCATCCAAAATCGCTATATGTTGATCTACTTTTATCACCTGTTCTGAAGTAGATTCGTAGATCTCAGAGTTAACAAACAAAGCACTACTTTCCTCAACATCCATCTTAATTTCTGATGTAGAATAACTCTCTTTATTGATTGGGAAACTAATTCTAATAAAATCGTTTCCTGTTTGAGGTAATTGAATACTTCCTTTATGTTTTTTGAGATAAAGTTCACTCATTGGAATACCTACAAGCGATGTTTTCCTTTTCGTCAAATCGATATGTTTTTGGTGCATATTGGTATTTAAAAGGTGAATATCGATATGACAAAGTTCCTGTAACTCTTTAAATTCAGTATCCAACATTATCATAATATGGTCTGAAGAGGAAGAATTTTGCAATACAGAAAGGAATAAAAAGTGTAATACAGTTTCGATCTTTTCTAGATCAAACCATCCTGAAACATCTTCTTCAGGTAGTTTTACTTCAATTTGAATACTTTGCTGTTGTGCCTGTAATTGGAAGGATTCCTTAAAGTTTAATAAAAATGTATTGAGATTGTATTGGTAAACTTCTAATTGTAATTCCCCTTCATCTTGGGTTTTATTAGTTAAGATAAATCGAAGGATATTATGCATTTTAGACGCATTAAAGAAAAGCATCTGCAACTGTTTTTTCAATTTTGAATTAGTGTTGCGTTTATCAAGAATCATGTTCTCTAATGGCATCAATAACTGATTAATAGGAGTATTCAGTTCATGAATGATATCCTTATAGACTTGCATGTTTTCTTGCTGTAGTTTATTCTGTTGAGCTTGAAGTTCTAATTGAGAATTAATTTTTGCTCTATTGTCAATAAACTTCTTCCAATAGTAAATCATCAGAATAAAAACTAAGACATAGATAAACTTCGCCCACCAAGTTCTCCAGATTGGAGGCTCTATCTGAATGGATAAAGAATAAGGAGTACTCCAAGGTCCGCCAGCTACTTTTGTGGCTATAAGTAGAGTGTAACTTCCTGGTGCCAGATTACTAAAACTTGCCACATTGTTTTTACCTACATTATTCCACTCCTTGTCCCATCCATGTAAATAGTATTTATACATTAAAGTTTCGGGGTGTTTATAGTCGATCCCTTGGTATTTTACAGAAAACTGATTTTGACTGTAGGATAAAACGATTTCATCAGTATCTGTTATACTATTGGTGAGAATTTGATTTTCCTGATGAGGAATAATTTTCTCATTCAATACTTTTAATTCAGTGAGTACAATGTTAGGGGAATATGTTTGAGGAATGATTTCACTAGGAGTGAAGTAATTTAGACCTCCTGCACCTCCAAAATAGATATCACCTCTTTTGGTCATAGCTTTGGAGCCATCCATAAAGTCGCTGGACTGTATGCCAACATCAATACTATGTTTGTTGACAATTTTTAATGGATAATCAAATTCTACAATACCATGGTTAGATGATAGCCATAGTTTTCCATTTTGATCTTGTTGTATAGCATGGATAATATTAGAAGTAAGTTCCTTGTGGTCCTTAAATTCTTCAAGTCTTTTTTCTTGGTAATGATAGGCAAGAAGTCCTTTGTCGTAGGTACCAATCCAAAGAATATCTTTTTCTTGATCAAACAAGAGATCAAAAATGATCTCAATATTTACAGGTAAGTTGATGGGTTGTAGAACTTTTGAATCAATGTTATAATTAAATAAACCACCATCATCGAAAGTACCCAACCATAACTTATTGCCTTTACTACAAATAGCTCTGATATCCATAGTTCTTGTTCTATCAATACTTACCGCTTTTTGTAAGTCTTCGTCATAGTAATGCAAACCACCTCTGTTCGTACCAAACCAAATTGTACCATTTTTATCTTCTCCAAATGATCTGATATCTTGGACTAGTAATCCCTGATCCATCCCAATACGTTGAAACCCATCTATTCGAGGTAAGTATAAATTGACACCACCATTATAAGTACCAAACCAAAAACGGTCTTTTGAATCTTTAAAAGCACTAATAATATTATTATCAGAGAGGGAGGTCGTATCGTTGGGTATATGAATATATCGATGAGATGTTTTGTATTTTGTATTGTATGTGGTGATGCCTTCTCCATCTGTTCCGGCCCAAATTGTTTGATTATCATCCACAATAATACCCCAAATGATATTACTTTGAAGTTCTGTTTTACCTAATAATTTGAAGGTATGAAACTGATCCTTTAATACATAAATTCCATTTCTTTGAGAGCCAATCCACAGGTTTTGTTGAGCATCTTCAAAGATACAGCGTATGGTGGTGCTACGATCTGAGATATCAATTCTTTCTAAATATTGGTTTTTTGAGGGAGTAATCTTCCATAAGCCATTTAGTTCAGTACCAACCCATATATTATTCTCACTATCCGTATGTAATGCAATAATCGGAGTATTAGAAAATGCTCTTTGGTGTACGCTGTAGATAGTTTTGTTTTTAGAGTCGTATTTAGAAATTCCTTTTTTTGTTCCAATCCAGATGTTTCCATCATGATCTTGCGTAAAACTATGAATCACTTTCGACGGTATTTGATTAATACCTCTACCTATAGGAAAGGTAGTGACATACTTATTGGATAAGTTGATGAGGTCAATACCAGCATCCTTAGTTCCTACCCATAATAATCCAGTTTTTTTATCGATTAAAATAGTTTCAATTAGGTTCGATGATAGAGGTAATGTTTTGCTGTCTTTATACCAATGCTCAATCACTTCATTATTATTATTGATGATATATAACCCAAAACCATTTACGGTAACTATCAAATTATTATTAGGTAGAACAGCGATATCTGAGATGTTTTTATTCGCTAATTCTCTAACAGGGTTTTCAATAATCTCTTTTTCTTGGTTAATTCTTCTTAGTCCTTTTGTTGTTCCTACCCAAATAGTCTTATTCTTATCAATTTCTAAAGTATTGACAAAATGTGAAGGAAGTTGATCTCTGTAAGAACCTTGTGCTGTATTAAAATTTTGGCCATCAAAGTTACTTAAACCGCTTTCTGTTCCCATCCAAATAAAGCCATGTTTGTCTTGTAGAATCTCATATACGGTATTGTGAGACAAACCATCTATGGATGTAAAGTTTTGAGCTTTGTTTTGCCCCTTAATATTTGAAGAAATAAGGAGTAGTGTGAGTAATATTCGAATGATAACGGTATTATTTATGGTAGGCATTGGAAGAATACTTTAAGGAAAATAGTTGGTGCTTCTTTCTTTTGCGTGAAATTAACACTTAAATTAATATCTTTACAGCAGGGTGAAATGAATATAATTACATTATTGATTAAGTTGTTGATTTATAGTATTTTAAAATTTATTTGAAAATATTTATTATTTAAATACCCCTTTTTGTTTAACCAGAAATGAATAGGGTGAAATGATTTGACCCTTCTATAAAATTATTTATTAGACCCTTATTTCTAATTCACTATTTCATATTTGTTATCGAAAGCAACAGTAAAAGGAAACTTTTTTGTGAACTATTAAATTTAGTATGAAATAATGATGACTAAACTTTACTATTACCTATTAGGACTATTACTTATTATATCAGTACAGTCTTGTAAGGAAAAAGAAATTAATGATCCAACTAATCCTCAAATCAACTTAGAGGAAGAGGTGGAGGCCTTTAGAGGAGAAACCATGCAAATTCAGGCAGTGGTAACTCATGAGATAGGTGTTAAAGCAGTGAGGTTGTATCAACCTGATTGGAGTTTGGACAGAACAATTAACCTTGAAGAGGAAGGTTCTCCAAAAGAATTCAATTTAGATTATATGTTTGCAGTACCCACAGATGCTGCCGACGAAGTGACTATTGAAATTACAGCAACAAGTGTAGGAGATAATACAACTACAGCTTCTCAGAAAGTAATGACAAAAGCTTCTGAAAGTATGTATTTGATGGCACACAATCTTGAAGGAAGAGATGCCAACTGGGGAGATCCATCAACAGCGATTAAGATGGAAAAGTCTTCAGATAACCCAAATGAATATTCAACTGTAGTCACTTTTATGAGCGGTGGAGGTTCAGATGCTTGGGGTAGTGTACTTGCAATTATTGGCCAAACTACTGGAGTTCTGCCTTTCAATGCGGTTGTCGACTTTGAAAATGTTCCTGAAAAATATAAGGATTCAGAATGGTGGGGAAGCGATAACAATTACGTACAAGAAAGTAATTACCCAGGTTATGTAAAGTTTGATGATGAAGCAGGCACAATGGAGTTTGACATGGTTACACAAGAAGATGCATCAACTCCAATAGTAGAAGAACCGGGTTTCTATAACTTACATCCGTTAGCCTTTTATGATAATGGTGGAAAATATGAGGTGAAGTTCAATAAAGAAACAATGAAATTAACGATTTCATTAACTGAAGCAGTAGAGCCTCCTGTAGAAGCAGACATGTATATTGTTGGTGGTGGCTTCCCGGAATCTGGTCAATGGTGGGATCCTTCTAACGGAATTCCAATGACATCAACTGAAGAAGGTGTATATACAAAAACAAATATTGAAATTGAAGCGGGTGCTGAAATGAAGTTTGTAGGACAAAGAGATTGGAGTCCTGATAATTTTGGTTGGATTGCTCAAAACGAAGAAGAGAATAATACTACAGATGAAACTCGAGCAATGCATAATGATCAAGGTTCTATCCCTTATCTATTTGAAGAAGCAGGATATTATGATATTGTATTTAATAAAAACAACCTAACAGTTACAATTACAAAAGTAGGTGATGTGGCTCCGCCAGAGTTCCCAATAGCAGAAGAATTATACATCATTGCTGGTGGTACACAAGAACTAGAAGACGGTTCATGGTATGATCCATCGCAAGCGTTACAAATGAACAAAGTAGCAGATGGAATTTTTGATGTAACACTAAACTTTAATGACTTAAGTGAAGATGATTGGGGAGTATATTTCTCTTTCGTTGGACAAACAGATGCTTATACACCGATCAATTTTGGATTAACAGGAGGTAATGATGATCCAACAGATAACGAAGTGTTTGATCTTACTAAACCAATTGAAGACCTGAACTACGAAAATATTGATAGTAAGCAGAGCTTTGTGTACTACTATAACAAGCCAGGTGAATACAAAATTACAGTCAACATTAATGATCAAACTGTATCGGTAGTTTCTACAACTGTTGAAACTTACTACCTAATGGGACATAACTTGGATGGCAGTAGTGCCAATTGGGGAGATCCATCGACAGCTATATTAATGACTCAATCCGAAAGTAATACGAACTTATTCTCTACTACAGTAACATTTATGGCTGATGGAGGAAATGACGCTTGGGGATCAGTTTTAGCTGTTATTGGTCAAAATACAGCGGTAACTCCTTTCAATGCTGTAGTAGATATAGCTTCAGTAGATCAAGCTCATCATGACAAAAGCTGGTGGTTGAATGGAAATACATATGAGCAAGGAAATAACTACCCTGGCTATGTAGTTTACGATAATTCATCAGACGAAATGATTTTTGATTTAGTTACTGATGCAGCTGCCACAACTCCAATCGTTCAAGAGCCTGAGTTTTATAATTTACAACCTCTAGCTTTCAATAACTCTCCAGGAACATATGTTGTTAGCTTCGACAAAGCAAGCATGACATTAACCTTGGAATTACAATAGAAAAATCCTTACTCCCAACAGGCTGCACTAGTTTGTTGGGAGACTAATAAAGCAAGACTTAACATCGAATACCGGAATGAAAAAACAATTATTATTACTTATCAGTCTGTTGTTCAGCCTAACAGTATGGGCACAAGAGCGTCAGATATCAGGTACAGTGACTTCATTGGGAGAGCCCTTAATTGGAGTGACTGTAGTAGTCAAGGGTTCAACAATAGGAACAACGACAAATTTTGAAGGTCAATACTCTTTAAAAGTAAATGAGGGAGCTGTACTACAGTTTTCTTACATCGGCTACACCACCAAAGAAATTACAATTACTACTCAATCTAAAATAGATATTGCATTGATTGAAGATGCAGAGCAATTAGAGGAAATTGTGGTAGTGGGATATGGTACTCAGAAGAAGAGTGAACTAACCTCAGCTATTTCTTCAGCAGACGGTGAAGATTTAAGAAAAATCTCTACTGGTGATGTTGTAACGTCACTTCAAGGTAGAGTAAGTGGTGTCCAGATTTCTCAGTCAGGTGCTGCTCCGGGTGAATCCCCAACAATTAATATTCGAGGTATTTCAACATTAAACGGTAACACACCACTATATGTAGTAGATGGAGCTCCAGTTGAAGATATTACATTCTTATCGCCAAAAGATATTGCTGATATTCAGGTATTGAAAGATGCTTCAGCATCAGCTATTTATGGATCAAGAGGTTCAAATGGTGTAATTATCGTTACGACAATTAAAGGTACTGAAGGTTCAATGAAAGTTAGTTTTGATGCTTCTGCAGGTGTTCAAAATATAGCGAAGAAACCAATGACTGCAGGTTCTGAAGAGTACCAACAAGCAAGATCGTTAATTGATCCAAACTACCAGTATGTAGAAAATGCTCCGAACTCGAATTGGTTTAATGAAATCCAGAACAATGGGGCTCCAATTCAAGATTACAGTGTGAATATTACTGGTGGTTCTGAAAAAATCAGATACAATATGAGTGGTAACTACTTCTCTCAAGAAGGGGTTTTACAGGGATATGACTATGAAAGATTCACAGGTAGATTTGGAGTAGACGTTCAATTAACGGATAAAATCACAGTGGGTCAAAGTGCTTCAATTACACCTTCTACAAATGTAAGTGGACCGGGATCTATGCCTTTTGATGCAGTACGTCTACGTCCAACGGATGCAGTATATAAACCGGAAGATGAAAGAGAAGGATTAAATGAATACAGTATTTATGCTCCTTCGTCTAACGATGTAGCCAACGTTGCGGGTAGGGTAGCAAGAAATGATTATTCTCAAAAGGAAAATAAAATCTTCTCAAATACTTACCTGAACTATGATATTATCGATGGTTTAACCTTCAAAACTCAATTTAGCTATTACTACACCACTTGGCGTTCAGATACGTTCTCACCAACCTATTACATCGGACCAAACGATCTAAACAATGTAACTAGAGCAGAGCGTAGACAGAACATTAGAAGTAATTATGTATGGAATAATACTTTAACCTATCAGAAAGTAATCAACAAACATAGTTTCTCTGTAATGTTGGGTACGGCTACCGAAAGACTAGTACATCAGACATTAGGAGCATCAGGACAAAACATTCCTTCAAATGCACCACATTTAAGATATCCAGAAGCTGCACAAGATGGTTATTTAGGCTGGGGTACCAAAGAGTGGAACTCTTTAGCTTCAGGTTTTGGTCGTTTCACTTATGCATATGATGATCGTTATTTTATGACTGCTAACTTCCGTATGGATGGTTCTTCTAGATTCCCTGAAAGTAATAAGTGGGCTGCGTTCCCATCGATTTCTGCTGGTTGGAATATTTCTAACGAAAGTTTTATGGAAGAGGCGACTTGGTTAAGTAACTTAAAAGTTAGAGGTGGTTGGGGTACTATTGGTAACCAAGCTATCAACGATGGAGCTTATACGACAACACTTTCAAACTATGACTATGTATTTGGTCCTGATGGTCAAAGATATCCAGGTCTTGCACCAGATGTGATTGGTAACAGTAACTTGATTTGGGAAACTGTGGAAGATAAAAACATAGGCGTAGACTTTGGTTTCTTGAATGGTAAAATCACAGGTTCGGTAGACTTTTTTGAGAGAAATACCAAAGACATGTTGATGCAGAAAAATGTTCCTCCTCATTTAGGTTACCCTGGCTATCCTGGTGAAATTTGGGCGAACGTTGGTAGTATGACAACCAAAGGTTGGGATGCTACAGTAGCTTATAACATTGATAAAAAAGATTGGAGTTTTGGAGCTGTATTAAACTTATCACAAGCAAGATCTACAGTTACTCAACTGGCCAACGAAGGTGAAGTGATTTGGGGAGGTAACTCACAAAGGGTAAATAACATGACTCGTACTGAAGTAGGTGGTACAGTAGCAGGTTTCTACGGCTATGTTCATGATGGCATCTTCCAAAATCAAACAGAAATCAACAGTCATGCAACAAAAGAAGGTCAACTAATTCAACCAAACGCTAAGCCAGGTGATATCCGGTTTAAAGATCTTGACGGTGATGGTCAAATCACAGATGCAGATAGAACATATATTGGGAATCCAGAGCCAGATTTGGTATTTGGCTTAACATTAAATGGAGCTTACAAAGGTTTTGATATTTCAATGACCTTCCAAGGAACATATGGAAATGATGTGATCAATGCTATGGCTCCTTATACTTACTCTGGTGATTTAGGAAACTCGAATGTTCAGGCAGGAGTAGTAAACAGATTTTGGTCGGGTGAAGGTTCAACCAACTTCTACCCAAGGTTAGCTGGAGAAAGTCAAACTGAAAACTTCCATAGATTCTCAAATTTATATATTCAAGACGGTTCATTCTTGAGATTACAGAACATACAAGTCGGATATACTTTCAGCAAATTAAAGAATGTAGATAGATTAAGAATATTTGCATCAGCTCAAAACCTATTTACAATAACAGGTTATGATGGAATGGACCCAGATGTATCGGGTGGCTATTGGGGAATCTTCGATAGAGGTATCGATTGGGGTGATTACCCTACACCAAGAACTTACATGATGGGATTAAACTTCACTTTCTAATCAATTCAAAAGAGCACAAAAGAATGAAAAAATTAGCAACATATATATTAGCAGGAGCCTTGGCATTCGGGACAGTAGGATGTAAAGACTTTCTTGAAAACCCAAGACAAGGGGTACAGAACTTAGACAACTTTTATAATACTGAAACAGAGATTACTCAAGGTTTAATGTCTGCTTACTTCTGGTTAAGTGGAGACGATTGGTGGTATAAAGATAACTTTCGTTTTGTAGGAGACATTTGCTCAGATGATGCCTTTGATGGTTATACAGATCAATTGAGCTTCACTTTACTCTCAAAATTTGATATCACACCACAAAACGAGTGGTTAGAGTACGAGTGGATTTATAGCTATAAAGGAATTTTCCATGCTAATATTGTCCTTGAAAAAACGGAAGGATCTCCAGTCGAAAATCAAGAATTTAAAGAACAAGTGATCGCTGAAGCAAAGGTACTTCGAGCTTATCAATACTTTGGTTTAGTAAGAAACTTCGGAGGCGTGATACTTTTAGAAAGACCTGCTTTAACTGATGAAGTTGCAGATGAGCAAGCTTCTTTGGGAAGAAGTACTGAAGCAGCCACGTGGGCATTTATTGAAAGAGACTTATTGGAAGCGATCGAAGTTTTACCAACTAGAGGCCTTCAAGATCCTAATGAAATTGGTAGAGTTACTAAAGGGACTGCACAGGCATTATTAGCCAAAGCATATTTATATCAACAGAAATATCAAGAAGCACTAGACCAAGCCAATGCGATTATTCAAGATGGCGATTATTCTTTGGTGCCAGATATAGAAGTTCTTTGGGATAACTCACAAAGAAACTCAGCAGAATCTGTTTTTGAGATTCAAACTTCAGGCGATATAACATTTGCGTTAGGAACATCATTCCCAACGGTAACAGGATCTAGATCTTCAAAGAATAGCCCTAGTTTTTACGGAGGTGTTGTTAATGGATGGGGATTCAATACTCCATCTTCTCACCTTGAAAATGCTTTTGAAGAGGGAGATGCCCGTAAAGGAATGACCATCATTAAGCATTTGGACTTATTGGATGCCGATGGTAATCCAGATCCAGATGAAGGAACTCCTTACTATGCATTTGCTGATAATGAAACTGATGGATCGAATGCATCTGGACGTATCAACAGAAAAATGTTTTTAAAACCATCAGCGCGTAATGACTGGTATGGAAATGATCCTTACCAATATAAAATTCTTAGATACGCAGATGTACTACTTATAGCTGCAGAATGTGAGGTAAGAGTAGGTGCTGCAGGTAGAGCGGCACAGCATGTTAACTTACTTCGAGAAAGAGCATTTGGCGATAACAGTCACAACTATACTTCGGTAACATTAGATGATGTATTAAACGAAAGAAGACTGGAGCTTGCGATGGAAGGCGAACGTTTTTATGATCTGAAAAGAACAGGGAGAATGACGCAAGCTATGACTGACTTTGTGAATTATAATATGAATAACAATACAGATTATGATGCTGGTAATGACAAAGGAACACTTTGGGATGAAAGCAAGCACATGTATTTTCCTATTCCACAAACACAAATAGACTTATCTAACGGGGCAGTAGAACAAAACCCTGGTTATTAATCTAAAATCAATAGTCAAGGTGGTTTTACTGCCTTGACTCCACTTTAATAAGCTTAACTAACTCAAATAGAATAGAGAAATAAAATCAATATGAAGAAGCTGATAACAATAGGAAGTCTTCTAATGGCATCTTTAGGAGTTTCTGCCCAACAAATAAATGATTGGGAGAACCCAAAGATGATCGCTCAGAATAAAGAAGAGGCAAGAGCCACTTTTACTTTATATAATTCTGAAACGGAGGCCCTAACGAATAATAAAGAAAATTCCGATAATACCTTATCACTCAACGGAACTTGGAAGTTTAACTGGGTTATTAAACCAGCAGATAGGCCAAAAGACTTTTTTAAAAAGGACTACAATACATCATCATGGAATGATATTGAAGTGCCTTCAAATTGGGAATTACAAGGTTTTGGAACTCCAATATATACGAATGTTGAGTATCCATTTACGCCGGTAGATCCCCCGAATATTCCACATGACGATAATCCGGTGGGCTCATATAAAAGAACATTCAATTTACCTGTAAACTTTGAAGGAAAGCAAGTGTTTGTACACTTTGCAGGAGTTCGTTCTGCGATGTATTTATGGGTAAATGGAGAAAAAGTAGGTTACTCTCAAGGATCAAAAACTCCTGCCGAATTTGATATCACAAGCTTTGTCAAAGAAGGTGAGAATCAGATTGCAGTAGAAGTTTATCGCTGGTCTGATGGTTCATACTTAGAAGATCAAGATATGTGGCGTTTAAGTGGTATTGATAGAGAGGTCTATTTATATGCTACACCTACATCATATGTAAAAGATTTTGAAGTAACATCAATACTAGATAAGTCATATAAACATGGTATGTTCTCTTTGGAAGTTGATATAGAAAATACAACAAAAGAGTCAGTAACAAATACCATTAAGGCAGTACTTTATGATAAAAACTTAAGAAAAGTACTTACAAAAAAATCAAAGATTCTATTACCTGCGATTTCATCAAAAACCACCAAGTTATCAGGAAAGCTGACTAATGTAAACAGATGGAGTGCTGAAGATCCTTACTTATACACTTTGGTATTAACACAAAAAGATAGCAAAGGGAAAGTAGTTTCGAGTACTTCATCTAAGGTGGGTTTTAGAACCGTTGAAATTAAAAATGCACAGCTGCATGTAAATGGTATGCCTGTATTGGTAAAAGGTGTCAACCTACATGAGCACCACCCAACAAGAGGGCATGCTAATACGGAAGAGATGATGTTGAAAGACATCGAAACGATGAAACGAAACAACATCAATGCAGTACGTTTGAGCCATTACCCCAATGATACTAGATGGTATGAACTTGCTGATGAATACGGTTTGTACCTTGTGGATGAAGCCAATATTGAATCACATGGTTTGGGGGCAGAACATCAAGGAACCTTTGATACACTTCGTCATACCGCATATAATCCAGATTGGTATGATGCTCACTTTGATAGAGTAAAATCAATGGTAGAAAGAGATAAAAACCATCCATCTGTAATTATCTGGTCTATGGGTAATGAATGTGGAAATGGTGAGACTTTCTTTAAGATTTATGATTGGTTAAAAGAGCGTGATAAAACAAGACCGGTTCAGTTTGAACAAGCGGGTGAGTTGAGAAATACGGATATCGTTTGCCCAATGTATCCATGGGTAGCGGACATGAAAAAGTATGCTGAGGCGACAGATAAAACAAGACCGTTTATTATGTGTGAGTATTCTCATGCCATGGGTAATTCGAATGGTAATTTTAAAGATCTGTGGGATATAGTAAGAAGCAAACCACATATGCAAGGTGGTTTTATTTGGGACTGGGTAGATCAAGGTATTCAGACGCATGATGAGAATGGAAATATGTACTGGGCATATGGAGGAGACTTCAATTCATATATGTACCCGAATCAAGAAAACTTCTGTTTAAATGGTTTAGTTGATCCAGACCGTAAGCCACATCCGGGATTATATGAGGTGAAATATGTACATCAAAATGTTCAGTTCAAAGCCAAAGATTTAGCGAATGGAATCATTACAGTCACTAACGAATTTGATTTTACTAACCTTTCAAACTATCATATGCGTTATGAGATTTTGAAAAATGGTAAGGTCATAAAATCGGCAAGCCATCCATTAAATATCGAACCACATCAGAGTAAAGATATTTTTGTTCAACTTCCAGAAATACCTCAAGAAAATGGTGTAGAGTATTTCTTAAACTTCAATGTGATTACAAAAGAGGCAACTAGAATGATTCCGAAGGGTCACTCTATTGCTCATGAGCAGTTTATGCTAGGAGAAGGGAAATTCTTTGCTAAAAAGGAAGAAAAAACAACCCTTCCTAAAGTTCAGAAAGAAGGTGATTGGATTGGTGTAAATGGTAAAGATTTCCAAGTGTGGATCTCTAAGTGGGGTGAAATTGCTGAGTGGACATTCAAAGGTCAGAAAATTATTAATGAAGCACCAAAACCTAGTTTCTGGAGAGCACCTGTTGATAACGATTTCGGAAACCATATGCAAAAAGAATCGAACGTATGGAGAATGGCACATAGAAACAAATCGGTGAAATCTATTGATGTGAAAGAAGAAGGGAATTCTGTTTTGGTTGATGTTGTCTATCATTTAAAGAATGTAGACGCAGACTATCACCTGACTTATGCAATTAATGGAGAAGGAGCCATTTCAGTAAGTGTTGCAATGGATATTGAAGGAAGAAAAGACCTACCAGAACTACCAAGATTTGGAATGAATATGATTCTTTCTAATGAGTATGATCAATTTACCTATTACGGTAGAGGACCTGTAGAAAATTACCAAGATAGAAATAATGCAACATTGGTTGGTATCTATGAGAGTACAGTAGCAGAGCAGTATCATGCTTACTTAAGACCTCAGGAAAACGGCAATAAAACGGATGTACGATGGTTGACTTTATTAAACGATAAAGGGTTTGGTTTAAGAGTCATCGGACAACAACCTTTGAGTGTTACGGCATTGCATAACCGTATCTCTGATTTTGATCCAGGCGAAGAAAAAAAGCAACGTCATATTAATGATATTTACCAACGAAATTTAGTATCACTAAACATTGACTTAAAGCAAAGAGGTGTAGGAGGTGACAATAGTTGGGGTTACCTGCCGCATGATGAATACCGATTGATGCCTGCGAAATATTCGTATGGATTTACAATGATGCCTTACCAAAAAGAAACCCAAAAAGCTGGTTTGGGTAAATAAGGCTTGAAGCTTCTTGATGGATAAATTTCATCAAGAAGCTTTTCTAAACTTAACGAACAAAATGTAATTATTATGAATCACTTTTACATCAGTTATATGAAATGGACGACAATAATTCTTTCCATTTGTTTAGGACTTACTTCTTGTTCTGAAGAAACAACAGGAAATGAAGATAAGACCTTGGAAGATACAGTATTGAGTATAGATTTAACACAAACGTATCAACAAATGGAAGGTTTTGGAGCTTCCGATGCATGGTCGGCACAATATGTTGGTAATTGGCCGGATGCGACAAAAAGTGCAATTGCTGACTTACTTTTTTCAACAGCCGTAGATGATGAAGGCAACCCTGAAGGTATTGGTCTTAATATATGGAGATTTAATATCGGAGCAGGTTCAAAAGCACAAGGAGCAGGAAGTGATATTAATGACCTTTGGAGAAGAACGGAAGGTTTTTTACAAGAAGATGGTACGTATGATTGGACACAACAATCAGGTCAGCGTTGGTTTCTTCAAGCAGCAAAACAAAGAGGAGTACAAAAGTTTATAGGCTTCTCTAATAGTGCTCCAGTACAAATGACAAAAAATGGTAAAGCCAATACTTCTGCAGCTCAACAGTCCAATTTAGATCCAAGCGAGTTTGAAAATTTTGCAGAGTTTTTAACTTATGTAACAGTCCAATTACAAACAGAAGGAATTACTTTGGATGAGTTAAGCCCTGTCAATGAAACACAATGGGATTGGGATAAAAGCTCCGAACAAGAAGGGTGCCCTTTTACTAACGAAGAGGTAGCCAACTTAGTAAGAAAATTAGATAGCAAACTAACTGAAAAAGGCCTGTCGACAAAAATTGAAATTACTGAGGCAGGGCAGATAGATTACCTCTACCAAAGTGGAACAAACCGCCCTGATAAAGACAATCAAATTGCTGAATTTTTTGGTAGTGGTTCCAATTATGTAGCTGATTTATCACATATGTCTGATTTTGTTGCAGGGCATAGCTACTGGACTACAGAACAATCTAATTTGGCTCCAATGAGAAAAGAATTATGGAGTAAGATTAAAGAGGTGAACCCTAACCTTAAATACAATATGTCTGAGTATTGTATTATGGGAGATAGCGAAGAAGGCATTGATGGTAATGGAAAAGACCTAAGTATTGACATGGGGTTGTATTTGGCTAGAGTGATGCATTATGACCTTACTGAAGCCAATGCATCTGCTTGGCAATGGTGGATTGCAATGAGTCCTTATGACTATAAAGATGGTTTGGTATACATTGATAAATCAGAGGTCAATGGTGGTTATCAAACATCTAAAATGCTGTATACTTTAGGAAACTACAGCCGATTTGTAAAAAATGGTATGCAGAGAGTTCATACTAATCAATTGTTCGGAAAAACGAATGATGATCCTTTTACCCAAAAAAGAATTATGGCCTCTGCTTATATGAATAATGATGAAGTGGTGGTGGTATTGGTGAATTATAATAACTATGAATATACAATTCAGTTTGATTTCGATGGGCAGTTAGCAAATAATGAGATGAAAATGTACCGCACATCTAGAAGCGAAGATTTATCATTTATAGGTACTCAGGAAGTAAGTCAAGACATTGTTGTGGCTCCACAATCGGTAACAACTTATGTGATAAAGAAATAATATGAGGATACTAAATTTTATCATACTGTTTTGTTTCTCAGTTGTAGGTTTTGGTCAATCTGTAATTCAACCCAATGATCATGCAATTCAGTATCGAGGGAGAGTAGAATTTTCGGACCCTTTAATTCCTCGTTTCAGTATGCCTTCGAGTAGTATTAAAATGAAGTTTTCTGGGACAACATTAAAAGGTACTTTTTCTGCTAAGAATTTTGATGGGAACGGTTTAAGTTACCTTTATGTGATACTTGATGGTAAAGCGAGCCCCTTTGAACGAAATGTTCTTGAAATCAAGACATCAAAACAAGAGTATACTATTCTTGAAGGACTAGAAAATAAGGAACATACCGTAGAACTTGTCAAGTTAAATGAATATTGGGGAATGATTGAGTTTCATGGCTTTGCTACTGACGGTAGTGGTGCATTAGCATTACCCAATAGAAAGTCTAGAATGATAGAGTTTTATGGAGATTCTAATCCATCGGGTTGGTCAGCTTGGAATGATAAAGATCAGGGAGGAGATGGTGAAGCAGGAGGGTATTTTACCTACCCTGGTTTTACAAGTAGAGCACTAGAGGCAGAGTTTACTAATTTTTCAGCGGGTGGTTTTGGAATTACTCCCAAGATGGGAGATCGAAACCTTACGGATTACTTTGAAAAGATTCATATCAAAACAGATAATGCAGTCACCAACCAATGGAATCCAGAAGAAAACTATCTAAATACTACTCCTGATGTGGTTGTTGTAAACCTTGGAGCTAATGATTATTGGTCAGGAGCAACAAAACAAATGCAGAAAAATGGATGGAAGAACTTTGTAGAAGATCAACTGAGAAAAGTATATCCAAAGGCACACATTGTTTTGGCCAATTCTGAAGGTTGGGCAGTAGGAGAGCCTACAGATTACATTGATGAAATGGTTGATCAGTTTCATGAATCAGGGGATAAAAATATATCTTATGTCAAATTTCCTTGGTTGTGGGGACAAGACCATGCGGTTGTAGGGGAACATGCAGGATTTGCACAAGTCTTAGTAGAACATATTTCTAAAGAGATGAATTG
Source organism: Flammeovirga sp. SubArs3 (assembly GCF_947387565.1). Lineage (NCBI taxonomy): Bacteria > Pseudomonadati > Bacteroidota > Cytophagia > Cytophagales > Flammeovirgaceae > Flammeovirga > Flammeovirga sp. SubArs3. The sequence continues at coordinate 988,947 of NZ_CANDOA010000002.1, forward strand.
GAATATCTTAGATGATGCTGACTATAAACTGTACAACGCGTTTCCAATGAGCAATGAACTTTTAGGAAACAGATCCTTTGAAAGAAGTATTCTTACCCGTCCTGATGGTTGGAGAGCAGGGTCATTGCAAAGTACTGCAAAAACCATTGTTGAAAGTAGTAACGCAAAAGATGGAGAGGCGGTAGTAGAATGCTATGGAAATGGAGGTGTACACTATGCGGTAAAATCTCAAAATGGTATGCAATACAGTATATCAGTATGGGTAAAAGGTACGGGAAGTTCAAAACTTAGATATGCATTTAGGTCTCAAGGACAGGCTGTGATTACTGAGGAAACAAAAAGTTTTGAAGTAGGAACGGATTGGCAGAACATTTCAATCACCACTCAAAAGGCACCTCTAGACACTTGGCAAATTGATATTCAATTAGATGCTGAAGATGGTATTGTTCAATTTGATCTTATTGAAATGGAAGAAGAGAATGTGACATCCAACAGTAATATTCCAAAGAAGAAAATGGGTTTTCAAGTGTACCCTAACCCAGTACAACATACATTGTATATAGAAAGTATTGATTCCAATAATGAATATGTGATATTTAATGAAATGGGACAGCTGAAGCATCAAGGAAAAGAGTCATTTTTAGATGTGTCTTTGTGGAGTTCTGGGATGTATTTTCTGAAAAACCCTTTAAAATCTGAGACTTATAAAATCATCAAAAACTAGGTTCTAATTTTTAGAAAACTGATAGTAAAAACAATGAAAAGGTATTTTTGTACATTTTTTTTCTTAGCGTTTTGTTTGTGTCTGACTGCCCAAAATAAAGAATCTCTACAGGTGAGTTTAGTACCTTCAAATGATGGTTTTTTCCCAAATAGGGTATTACAACTCCATGCTGAGGTACTCAATAAAAATAGTGTAGATCAGGAGTTTACTATTAATTGGCAAATTACCAATGATGAAGGGGTAGTTCTAAGAGAAAAAGAGTTTCCTTATAAAGTAAAAGGCGACTCGGTAGTATGGGCTTATTGTCCAATTTATCGTTTTCAATCGGATGGATTTTTTGAAGTAAGGGCTATAGTACAAACAGCAGAAACATCACAAAAAATTAAAACAGTAGTTACTGTTAACCCCGAAAAGATTACTTCTCCTTTAAGGAAAACAGACGATTTTGATGCCTTTTGGAGCAATGCAAAAGACGAGTTATCTCAAGTCAATCCTGAATATAAAGTCAAAAAGATCAAAAGAGATAAATCTGCCAAAACACATTTGTATGAGGTAGAAATGAAAAGCATTGGTGGATTAACAGTAAGAGGTTGGTTAGAAGTCCCTAAAAAGAAAGGAGTATACCCAACATTACTGCAAGTGCCTGGCTATACTGTAAACCTTGAACCTGTGGATAAATATGATGATATGGTGATTTTCTCTTTCAATGTTAGAGATCATGGTAATAGCGACAATACAGGAGAAAGAAACTACAAGATGTGGGCAAGAGGGCTTGACAATCCAAAAGCATTCTACTACTATGGCATCTATTTGGACTGTCTAAGAGCGATGGATTTCTTAATGACAAGAGAAGAAGTGGATCAATCGAAGATTGCCGTATGGGGAGCCTCACAAGGGGGAGGCTTAGCATGGGTGACTGCTTCTCTAGATCAAAGAGTAAGTTTATGTATTGCTGATATACCATTTTTAACGGATTGGGAAAGGTATTTTAGTATTTCAAATTGGGAAGAAATTGATGAATGGATGGCTCATCATCCCAATGTTTCATGGGATGAAATATTAACGACATTAAGTTATTTTGATACAAAAAATATGGTCGATAAAATTCAGTGTCCAGTGTATATGGGAATTGGTATGCAAGATGAAGTATGTCCTCCCGCAACCAGCTTTGCAGCCTATAATCGAATTACAACTCCTAAAAAATATTTTATTGACCAGGATCAGGGACATTGGGTAAGTGATGAACGCTGGGAGGAACACTACCAAGAAGTGAGATCTTTTTTTAAAATGGATAAAGAGAACAAATAAACATGCAAAAGCAATTAATATTTTGGTTGATTCTACTCCTTTCAACATCACTTTACGGGCAAGAGGTGTATCCTTTATGGGAAAAAGTTGAAATACCATTTTATAAGGAAAATGACCTAAAAGAATATGAAAAGGAGGCTTATGGTACCCTCTGCGTTTTTGATATTACTCATCCTACAATTACCGTCTTTAAGGCAAAAGGAAAACACAAAACAGACAAAGCTGTGCTGATTATGCCTGGCGGAGGATATGGTTTAGTAGCCATGTATCATGAAGGGTATGATGTAGCCAAGAAGTTAGCAGAAAACGGAATTACTGCTGCAGTGTTAAAGTACCGTTTACCCAACCTTAAAAGCTGCACAGTACCAGAAAGTGTACCTTTAGCGGATGCAAGAAAGGGACTGTCTCTATTAAGAAGCTTTGCTGATAAATATTCCTTTGATGCGTCAAAAGTGGGAGTAATGGGCTTTTCTGCTGGAGCTCATTTAGCAACTGTTACTACACTATGGAAAAGTGAAGCGGAAGATGAAAACCCTAATTTTGCGGCATATATTTATGGGGTGACTCAGATGACAAAATTGAATATTGAATGGTTAGAAAATGACCTTTACCATAGAAAATTAACTGCTAGCGAAGTGGAAGAGAATACTCTTATGAACCTGGTAACAAAGGATACCCCACCAACGTTTTTAGTACATGCTTATGATGATGATATTTGCTTTATTGAAGAAACTACTGTTTATGCTGAAAAGATGAATAAAGTAGGAGCTGAAGTCGAGACACACATCTTTCCAAAAGGTGGTCATGGTTTTGGTTTAGGTCGAGCAAGTGATGGAACAGATCAGTGGAGTGATTTATTTATCAATTGGGTCAAGAGAATGAACAGAGGAATCAACTAGGATATTTAAAAAAGAAAAATGCCTCAAGTTATAAGTAAGCTTGAGGCATTTTTTATAGCGATTCTATATTTAATAGAAATGTAATTATTTCAAATATGAAGGAACTTTTACCATAGGTGTACCTACTTCTGCAAGGTTATACAGCCATGTTAGAGAAAAGCTTTTGGCTAAGTCTCTTTGGAATGGGTGAATGATATTAACGAAAGGCATATCTGGCTCAGAAACTAGTTCCATTACCTTACGCATAATCATAACATCTTCCGCACTTAATTTTGCTTCTTGAGCACCGACATGTGGGCAAAGTTTATCAAGAGCAGTTTGCGCTTTCTCTTTATGGTTTTCAATCAGCAATGACATATAATCAGAAATAAAACCAAACTTCATAGATTCTCGGAGACTGGTTTTAATCACAGATATAATATCTTGTTCTCTTTTTGATAGTGGTCTCATGGTAGTCGTTAAAAGTTATATAAGTTACCTGTTAATTAACACACACTTGTAAATGACAAAGTCATTCCGCGTCTAACATGCATTATATTGAAAATTTATGAAAAATGCATATTTATTAATGGTTATTTGCATTGGATTTCAATTATTATTGGAATATATTTAACGAACAAAATTGCTGTAGATAAATTGATGAGATTGAACGAATTAAAACTTCATTAGACCAATGCACGTTCAAACAAATAAGAAAACAATTAACCCATATAATACTACTATGAAACACTATCATGTTCTTAACGGAGACAGTAGCTTCCAGCTGTGGAAAACACAGGATTTTGGAGGTGATCCGATCATTTTTAGGGAAATGTTGGTCGAAGGAGATCAGCACCCATTACTGTGGAGCGAAGGTTTCTTCGATACAAGAAGAAAGTTCTTTTTAGTGAATTATAAGATCACTAACGAAGAGTATAATGCGATATCGTTTCATGAGCTTTCAAGACTTCAAGAGTTGCAATCAGCTCAAATGATCACCCTATGGTTTGAGAATGATCTCTTTTGTTACATCAACTTATTTGCTGTGTTGTCTTACATTAACTCGCTAGACAAAAAAGATGTTAAGGTGTCTTTAGTGTTAGGAGATCAGAAGAAGGGGTTAGGAGAATATAAACCTGAAGATTATCCATCACTCTATAATAATAGAGTAGATCTTAAACCTTCCGATATTCAGTATGCAGGTAATTTCTGGAAATATTATGTCAATGCTGATTTTGAAAATCTTATCCAATTAATTAAAAAGTCACCAAGCTGTTTTCCATATATTGATGACATCATGAAAGCATATATGGAGCAATTCCCTTGGTTAGAAACAGGCTTAAGTAAAATTGAACGTCGTATTTTAAAATTTTTATACGATGAACCATGTATAGAAAGGAAGCTTATTGGTAAGCTTTTAAGAAGACAATCAATTGAAGGTTTTGGAGACTTACAATACGAAAGGATCATCAAACAAATGAAAAAGGACTTACTAGAAGTCAATGAAGATGGATATCTTATTTTAACCTCTGAAGGGAAAAATATTCTTAGAGGTGTAAATCAATATAACGACCAAAATCTGTCTTACCAATACATTGGAGGGGCATTGAGAAGTGAATATTACTATGACCAAGAAAGTTGTTTTTTAATCGAAAGAAATTGACGTTATTTGTAGCCGATTTTTATAAGACAGACGATCACATCAACATGAAACAATACCACGATTTACTCAAACGTATTTTAGAAGAAGGAGCGGAGAAAGGAGATAGAACGGGTACAGGTACTAGATCTGTATTTGGTCATCAAATGCGTTTTGACCTTTCGGAAGGATTTCCTGTATTAACAACTAAAAAGCTTCACTTACGCTCAATCATTCATGAGTTATTGTGGTTTTTGAAAGGAGACACAAACGTCGCTTACCTTCAAGAAAATGGTGTGAGAATTTGGAACGAATGGGCAGATGAAAATGGTGAATTGGGACCAGTTTATGGGAAACAATGGAGATCATGGACCAATACAGATGGTGAAGTGATCGATCAAATTTCTTGGTTAATTAATGAGATCAAAACGAACCCTAACTCAAGACGTCTAGTGATTTCTGCTTGGAATGTTGGAGAACTTTCTAAAATGGCCTTAATGCCTTGTCATGCTCTTTTCCAATTCTATGTGGCAGATGGTAAACTATCTTGTCAGTTATATCAGAGAAGTGCAGATGTATTTTTAGGAGTACCGTTTAATATTGCTTCGTATGCCTTGCTTACTGTTATGATTGCACAAGTTTGTGATTTAGAACCAGGTGACTTTGTTCATACCTTAGGTGATGCTCACTTGTATAACAACCATATAGAACAAGCAGAGTTGCAATTGACAAGAGATTTTAGATCTCTACCAACCATGTCGATTAATCCTGAAATTAAAGATATTTTTGGTTTTAAATATGAAGATTTTAAACTAGAAGGATACGATCCTCATCCTCATATTAAAGCAGAAGTGTCAGTATAGATATAGAACAGAATAACATGTAAGCCTAGGTCACATTTCGATGATCTAGGCTTTTTTATTTCCCTTAACTATCACTAAATTTAATTACATAGATTTATACCTTATGAAAACTTAAATCAAGACTATGGGAATCTTACAAAGAGGAGATAAAGTTGCTGTTGTTGCTGCTTCTGGTGTAGTAAATATTGATGCGGTATTAGATGGAATAGAAGTACTGAGAGCTTGGGGGTTGATAGTGTCTGATGATCAACAGTGGGCAGCTGAATGGGGCTCATTGGCGGGTGCAGATAGTCGAAGAATAAGTCGTTTACAAGAAGCTTTGGACGATCCTGAAATTAAAGCAATATTTTTAGCTCGAGGTGGGTATGGATTAACTAGAATAATAGATAGAGTGGATTGGGCAAAGTTTATAGATCACCCTAAATGGGTAATAGGCTTTTCTGATGTAACTACTTTGCATACATGTATTAATAATATTGGGTTTGCGAGTATTCATGGACCAATGGTTGCCCAATTCAATAAGAAGGAGTTGGAAGTGAGTATTTCTCAATTAAAAGGAATGCTATTCTATGATGAGGTTCCTATGTTAAAAGGTGATATAAAAGAAGAGTATTCTGATAGGGAGATCACAGGAACAATGGTCGGTGGTAACCTATGTATGATTGCCGATCAGATAGGAACCTATTCAGAGTTGGATATTGAAGATAAAATTCTTTTCCTTGAAGAAGTTGGCGAAAAGCCTTATCAAGTTGACCGTATGATTACTCGCCTTAAAAGGAGTGGAGATCTAAATAAGGTAAAGGCAATTATTATGGGGCAGTTTTCTATGGTTCCTGATGAAGAAAGACCATTCCCATTAACTGTTAAACAAATTATTAAAGAAAAAGTAGATGTTCCTGTTATCACAGGAGTAACCTGCGGACATGAGTATCCTAATACGCCAATCATTTTAGGTGGGCAATACACAATTAAATGTATTGATGATAAGGCTTTAATCGAATATGCGAGCAACTTATAGAGTAAGGGTGTATTCGAGTTATTAATAAGGTTAATCTTATCTAAAAAGATAAACAAAAGCTTTGAGGTGTCACTCTTAGCTTTTTTTATCTTCTGAATAATCTACATCTTTGTTTAAACAAAAATTACGACAATGAAACTTATATATATAATGGACCCCCAATGCGGGTGGTGTTATGGTAATAGTGATAACATCAAAAAAGTTGTAGAAGCTTACCCTGAGTTGGATTTTGAACTTATGGTCGGAGGAATGTGGGTTGGTGAGCAAGCACCTGCAGGAGGAGAGGCTTTACATGGATTCATTCAAAAAAACTCTCCTGTAATGGAGAAGAAAACAGGGGCGTTGGTTTCTACAGAATTTTACGAGCTGACAAAGGATGAATCATATACTTTCTCTAGCTTTGAACCTTGTTTAGCGATCTCTTGGGTAAAGAAAAATGCTCCTGAAAAGACTTTGGAGTTTGCCTCGGAATTACAAAAAGCTCAATTCTATTTCGGTCAGCGTTTTGATGATTTTAAAACGTACATTGCCATTTTACAAAAACTGGACATAGATCCTCAACCATTTATGGATTCTTGGGGTAATGAAGAGAATCAGAAAGAGACGATCGAGGAAATCAATCAGTCAAGGAAAATGGCAGCAGGTTTTCCAAGCTTGTTTATTGATACTACAGCTACCATCGAAAAATTAGCTGCAGGGTACTTCGATGCCGATGAAATGATTGATCAAATTTATGCATTCACAGTATAATGAGTTTAGAAGGTAAAAAAGTGGTGATTACGGGTGGTACTTCTGGTATTGGCCGTTGCATTCTTTCGCAATTCTTGATGTCAAAAGCAGAGGTTGTTTTCTGCGGACAGGAAAAAGACCTTGTTGATGAGATCAATAAGACGACTTCAGCAAAAGGTATTGCAGTAGATCTAACATTACAGAATGATATTGATACTTTCTGCCAGTTTGTTGGTGAACAGTTAGAGAATGTTGATATTCTTATTAATAATGCCGGTTATGTAATTGTTGCACCATTAGAAGAACTATCCAGGCAAGACTTTGAGAAGATGTATGCAATCAATGTCATTGCACCTGCCATGATCACAAAATACTTTTTACCTCAATTTCGATCAAGAAAAGAAGGGGATATAATCAATATAGGAGCGACAGGTGGTGGATATGGTTTTCCTCAAGGAGCAGCTTATGCTTCTAGTAAAGCCGCTTTAGCTAATTTCTCGCAAACTTTGATAAAAGAAGTTCGTAAAGAAGGAATCAGAGTTTTTCATGTTGACCCTAGTTGGACGACTGGAACTAATAACAATAATAAAGGAGGGAAAATACCTTTGGATGAAGAACAACTCACAGCGGAGGATGTTGCATCAGCCGTTATAAGTCAGTTGTTGTTACCTCGGAGAAGTTTCATTCCCAATATGAGTATATGGGCAACGAATCCCTAACGAAAAAGGAGATGATTAATTCATCTCCTTTTTTTGTGTAATATCAATAATTTGTCGCAACCGATTGAAACACTTTTTTAATGATATTGTTCCTTTTTGATGACGTAAATCACTATAAAATGTTACATGATTAAAGTTCTTTTATGTTAAAATAGATTCGTATTTTATGATAATTTTAAGAATATCAACAACCGTTTGCTTTTGTTTTTTTAACTAAATAACACTGCTTTGATGGTTGTTGGTGAAGTTTTAAACATTTTTGGTAAAACAAATTTGTTAAAATTTGATCTTTAATTTACCAATAATTAAACTCTTATTTCTTTTTAAAGTGTTTATATTGCACTTGTATTTAAAGCGGAAATAAGTTGTATATTTTTTAACCATAAAAAATTTCAATTTTAAATAGTTAAACTTAATCTAAATAAGAAGTATAGAATTGATTTGATAGTTATTCTAACCTATTAATCGAAGCTAAATTTTTATTATCATTTTATTACTTATTATGATCAAACTTTTACCTCTAACAAAAGAGTCTTTTGTTGGTGCCCTGATCGTTATGTTCTCATTTTTCTTGAGCACTTCGGTAATTGCACAACAAAGAACTATTAAAGGAACAGTCGTAGATGAGACTGGAAGTCCTTTACCAGGTGTAGCAGTAGTTATTCAAGGTACTACACAAGGAACAACAACTGATTTTGACGGAAAATTTGCTATTGACCTTAATGAAACAGCTAAATTTTTAGAGTTTAGTTATATTGGTTATCAGAAAAAGGTAGCAGAGATTGGAACAACTACAAACTTCGATATCGCATTAGATGTTGATGCTGAGCAGTTGGAAGAAGTACTAGTAATTGGTTATGGTAGCACTACAAAAAAGGACGCTACTGGATCAGTTGAAGCAGTAACAGCAGATAGCTTTAACAAAGGTGCGATTAACTCACCTCAAGGTTTATTACAAGGTAAAGTAGCTGGTGTTCAAATCACAACAGGTGGTGGTGCTCCAGGTTCAGGATCAACTATTCGTATCCGTTCAGGTTCTTCATTATCAGCTTCTAACGATCCACTTATCGTTATTGATGGTGTACCAGTAGATTCTGAAGGTGTATCAGGTATGCGTAACCCATTAAACGCAATTAACCCTGCGGATATCGAGTCAATGACAGTATTAAAAGATGCTTCTGCAACTGCTATTTATGGTTCAAGAGCATCAAACGGTGTAATTATCATCACAACAAAGAAAGGTGCTACTAACGAGTCATCTATCAATGTAAACTACAATGGTTCAGTATCAATCAATACATTAAACGATCAAGTAGATGTATTATCAGCGGACCAATACAGACAAATGATGTCAGGTAGACCAGGTGAGCATTTATTAGGAGATGCGAATACTAACTGGCAAAGCGAAGTGATGAATACTTCAGTAAGTACTGACCACAACGTAGGTGTTTCAGGTAACGTAAAAGGATGGTTACCATATAGAGCTTCAGTAGGTTATACATTAGATAACGGTACTTTAGATGGTTCTTCAATGGATCGTACTACGATGAACTTAAACTTGTCACCGTCATTATTAGACGATCACTTAAAAATCAATGCCTCAGTAAAAGGTATGTTTGTGAATAACAAGTTTGGTAATACAGGTGCAATTGGTTCTGCAGTATCTTACGATCCTACGCAACCAGTATACGATGATAGATTCCCACAATATGGTGGATACCATACTTGGACAAACACAAGTGATCCAGCATCAGGTAGATCGGTAAATGCTCCTTCTAACCCAATGGCAATGGTACACCAAAACTCAAATACATCTAATGTAAACAGAAGTATTGGTAACGCACAGTTTGACTATAAAGTACACGGTTTCGAAGACCTTACTTTTAAAGTAAACGCTGGTTATGACTACTCATCTTCGAAAGGTGGTGTTTATGAAGGACTTGAGACTTCATGGAATGAAAACAACGGCCCTGCAGGTAGCGATGAGAAAGGTGGTTATGTATCTGATTACACTCAAACTAAACGTAACGAGTTATTGGATGTTTATGCGCAATACAATAAAGAAATTGGTAAGCATAAATTTGATGTAATGGGTGGTTACTCATGGCAACACTTCTACGAAGATGGTACTTCGGTAGAAAGCAACGCTTACGGTTATAAAACAAAAGATCAAACTTGGGCAACTGAGTACTACTTAGTTTCATTCTTTGGTAGAGCAAACTATACTTTCAATGAAAAGTATATGGCAACAGTTACAGTTCGTCAAGATGGTACATCTCGTTTCTCTCCAAATAACAGATGGGGTACTTTCCCTTCATTAGCTTTGGCTTGGAAAATTAAAGAAGAGCCTTGGATGCAAGGAGTTACTGCAGTATCTGACTTGAAATTAAGAGCAGGTGTAGGTGTTACTGGTCAGCAAAATATTGGTGCAGGTAACTACCCTTATATGCCAACTTATACAGTAGGTGATGCCAACTCAAAGTATGGTTTCTATAACCCAACTACAGGACAATGGGAGTACATCAATACTACTCGTCCAGAAGGTTATGACGAAAACATCAAGTGGGAAGAAACAATCACATACAACGCAGGTTTCGACTACGGATTATTCAACGATAGAGTAACAGGTTCATTAGAAGGTTACTACAGAGTAACAAACGACTTATTGAACGTTATTCCAGTACCAGGTGGTTCGAACTTAACAAACATGTTATTAACGAACGTAGGTTCAATGGAAAACAAAGGTGTTGAATTCTCTGTAAACACTAAAATTATCCAAAAGCAAGATATGCACTGGGACTTCGGTGTGAACATGACTTGGAACGATTCGAAAATTACAAAACTTACGTTAGTAGATGATCCTAACTATGAAGGTGTGAAAGTAGGTGGTATCGCAGGTGGTACTGGTGAAACTATCCAAATTCATAGAGAAGGTTACACTCCATATTCATTCTTAGTATATGAGCAAATCTATGACGATAATGGTAAACCAATTGAAGGTGCATATGTAGATAGAAACGGTGATGGTGTTATCGATGAAAAAGATAAGTACATCGCTGGTGATCCTATGGCCAACTTCTACTTAGGTTTCTCTACTCGTTTCATGTACAAAAACTGGGAATTCAGTATGTCAGCTCGTGCACAATTTGGTGCTCAGGTGTACAACAACGTAGATTCAAACAACTCTGCATATGACCAATTGTATGTATCAGCAAACAACAACACAAACAACGTGACTACTGATATTTACAACACAGGTTTCCAAACTAGACAGTTACACTCTGATTACTATATCCAAGATGCTAACTTCTTAAGAATAGATAACATCATGGTAGGTTATAACTTCAATAACTTATTCGGAGGTAAAACAAGTGCTCGTGTATTCGGTACAGTAAATAACCCTTGTGTATTCTCAAACTATAAAGGTGTTGACCCAGAGATTCAAGGTGGTATCGATAACAACATGTATCCACGTCCAACGACTTACATGTTAGGTTTCAACGTGAACTTCTAGTAACGACTTAAATAAGACATTAAGATGAATTTTAAATCAATCAAAAAATATATAGCAGTAGCATCAATTGCTGTTACTGCAGGATTCACTTCTTGTGTTCATCAGTTGGACACAGTGCCAGTAGATCCAAATGTTGATACTAAAGATAAAGTATACCAAAGTGTTGAAGATTATAATCAAGGTCTTGCAAAGTTATATGCTGGTTATGCAGTAACAGGACAACAAGGACCTGATGGTAACGGTGACCTTGGTGGTATTGACGAAGGTGCATCACAATACTTACGTAGATATTGGGAAGCACAAGAGTTGCCAACAGATGAAGCGATTAACTGTTGGGGTGACCCAGGTCAACCAGATATGTCTACAATGACTTGGTCAACAAACAACACGCTAAATGAAGCATTATATTACAGAATTATCTACCAAATCTCTTTAGCAAACCAATTCTTAAGAGATGCAGCAGATTCTGGTTTTGATCTAACAAGACAAAGAGCTGAGGCAAGATTCTTAAGAGCTTATTCTTACTGGCATGCTTTAGATTTATACGGTAATGGTGTACCTAAAGTAACTGAAGAAAATTCAGTAGGATCAGACTTACCTGAGCCTTGGGGAGCACAAGAAGGAAGAGAATTATTCGACTACTTAGTAGCTGAATTAGAGTCTATTCTTGATGATGCTAACGATGAGCACTTAGTTGATATCGGATCTAGCATGTTTGGTCAAGCAAACAAAGGTGTAGCACACATGTTATTGGCTAAGTTATACTTAAATGCTGAAGTGTATATCGGTGAGCCTCACTGGGAAGATGCTAAAAAGTATACAGATTTAGTTGTAAACAACTACATGATTTCTGATTCAGAGAAAAATGCTGTTTCTGCTTACCAATCATTATTCGTAATGGATAACTACGAAGAGTACAATGAGATCATCTTCTCAATTAACTACTTCGGTAACCAAACTCGTACTTGGGGTGGTATGACTTACCTAATCAATGCTGCGACTGGTGGTGATATGGATAGAGATATGATGGGTGCTCCAGGTTGGGGTGGTAACAGATCTATGACTTCATTACAAAAGTACTTTGATGGAGCTACAGATGAAAGATCATTATTCTTTGTACACACAGATGATAATGGTAATGAATTAACAGAAATTGTTGATTTCACTCAATTTGTTCAAGGTGTTCAGGTAACTAAATTCAGAAACGTAGATTCAAAAGGTAATCCTGGTGATGCTACTTTCGCAGAAACAAACTTCCCTGTATTCCGTGTAGCAGATGCATTATTAATGCAAACTGAGATTGAATGGAGAATGTACGGTTCAGCTAAGAATGATAACATCAGACTTTTATGGGAAAGAGCTGGTCGTCCGACGACTGCTGTTCCAACAGTAAGTGCTGAAGTATTATTGGCTGAAAGAGCAAGAGAATTATACTGGGAAGGACATAGACGTCAAGACCTTAGAAGATTCAATACTTTCACAAAAGGTACAGTTGTTCCAACATGGCCATACAAAGGTGCTCAAACAGCTCCAGGTGGTTTAACAACAGTAGCTGAAACTTATGAGGTATACCCAATTCCTTCATCAGAAATTGGAGCTAACCCTAATTTGACGCAAAACAAAGGATACTAGAAAAAATATCACAGCGGTATTTAATGCCGCTGTGTATGAAGATATTTCAAAAACTTTATACTAAAAAAGTAATGAAAAAAACATTATCAATCTTAATGATCTTCATGGCATTCTTTTCTTGCCGTGAGAGAGAGTTAACTCAAACTGGTAATCCAGAGGATTATGTAAGTCCTGAGTTTACAAAAGTTCCTGACACAGAAAAACTGTACGTATTTACAGAAGAAACTTCAGGAGATGCATTTGAAACATTGGAGTGGTCTGCTGCTGATTTTGGTGCTGCAACAGAATACAACTACCAAATTATAGCTTCAATTGAAGGATATGATGCAGAGTCAGTAGTAACGCTAGTAAGTGGTAGTGCTACTTCTGTTGAGATTTCTCAAAAAGAGTTGAATGATGCCATCATGTATATTACAGGTGCGTTATCAGAAGGTATGGTTACAGAAGAGAATGTAACATTAAATATTAAAGCATTTATCGGTGATTTCCCTACAGGTTCTGGTGTAGTATCTTCAGCTAAGCCTGCAAATGCTAATGTTTACCCTTATTTTACTCCTTCATTACCTGGTAACAGAATGTATGTTCGTGGTGATCACCAAGGTTGGACTGAAGGTGATGAAACAACAATTTTAGGTTCTGAAGAAGAGGAAGGTGGACCATATACTGGTTACATGTACTTAAATGAAAACTTTAAGGTGTCAACAGGTGCAACTTGGAACGGTGGTGATAACTACGGTCAAGATGGTGAGTGGGATAACCAAGGTAATGGTATCAAAACTGCAATTTCTACAGATGGAGGAGATATTAAAGTAACTCCAGGTCCTGGTTTCTACTTCATGAATACAAATGGATCTTCATCATTATTTATTGAGCAACTAGTATTCTCAGTGAAAGGTACTGCAGTTCCAAATGGTGAAATTGTAATGGACTATGATGCGACAAACCGTTACTTATATGCAAATGTAGACTTCGTAGATGGTTCATTTACTTTCTATGCTACAGATGAGCACAACTTTGGTAAAGGCGAGATGGATGGTATTACTGTAATTGGTGGTGAGCCAATTGAAGTAAAAGCAGGTAACAAAATGGTTATTCTTGACCTTAAAAACCCAGGTACGTATATCTACTACTACCAAGGTGCGATCGAAATTACTGCTCCAGTTCTTACTCCATTAACAACAACTGAGTATGTTCTTGCGAAAGAAGACAAAGATGAAGCAATTGAAGCTATTTCTTGGTCTGCAGCTGTATTTGGAGAAGAGGAACTTGATAAGTACCAGTTGTTATTAGGGTCACAAGTATTGTATGAAGGAACAGACTTAACAACTACTTTAACTGTAGCTGAATTAAATGCAGCAGCACTTAAAAATGGTGGTGAAGCAGGTAAATCTTTAGTTCACTCTTTACGAGTAGTGGCAATGTTTACTGAAGGTTCAAAACTAGAGTCTGAATTATTAGAATTGACAATCACTCCTTACTTGGCTTTCCAAGAGTACTTATATATGATTGGTGGTTACAACGGTTGGAGTTTTAATGAAGATGATGTTGTTAACCTAAAAGATCAAGAAGGTAATTACTCAGCATGGGTGTGGCTAGATCAAGCAGATGCTGATAATGGCTTTAAATTTACTACAGTAGATAACTGGAATGATGGTACTAACTATGGTTATGCTTCTGACAATAAATTATCAACTGATGGTGGAGCTGGTAATATTCCAGTAGGAGCTACAAACCATTATGATGTTAAAATGAATACTGAATCATTAACGTATGAATTAGTTCCATTAAAATGGGGATTAATTGGTGCAGCTACTCCAGGTGAGTGGGCTACTGATTCGGAAATGACATTAGATGAAGGTACTAAAACTTGGACTTGGACAGGAGATTTAACTCATGGTGAGTACAAGTTTAGAGCTAACAATGAATGGGCATATAACTTAGGTGCTTCAGACACTGATGGTGTTGTTGTTTTTGACGGACCAAATATGGTAAATGAAGACCCAGGTAACTATACTATTACGTTAACTTATGATGTTGATACTGATACATTCAGTATGACAAAAGTTCAGAACTAATAGTTATAGATAAAATATATAAGAAGCAACCTCAGAAATGGGGTTGCTTTTTTTTATTTTTGAGCCTAAATCAATTTCAATTATGATAAACATAACAAAAGCAACCACTAATCAACAACTCAAACAAATAGAGGTCTTGGCAAAGGAAATTTGGAATGAGCATTATGTCAAGATTATCGGGCAGGAACAAGTTGACTACATGTTGGACAAGTTTCAGTCTTTTTCTGCTATGGAAGTACAAGTAGAAAACGGATTGGAATATTATACCTTATCATTCAATAATAAACTGGCAGGGTATCTTGCTTTTAAAGAAGAAAGTGATCAATTGTTCCTTTCTAAAATTTATGTTTTAGCAGCTTTGAGAGGGAATAAAATTGCAAAACATGGAATGAACTACGTAGTTTCCCAAGCACAGCAAAGAGGTAAAGGGGGAATACGTCTAACCGTCAATAAATATAACGAGGGAGCGATAAAAGCCTATGCAAAAATGGGGTTTGAAAAAATAGATGATGTCGTTGCAGACATAGGAAAGGGCTATGTTATGGATGATTTTGTATTACTTAAGAAAATTGATTGATGTGGGTTTGCTAATTAACTCACGTTAAAAATCACTTAAAGTTATTTAATGAAAATGTCATCAAAAAAAGGTGATTTATCTTAGGATTTCACTTCCTAAACATTAGCTTTGTGTGATATTAAATTATATTCATTTAACTAAAACTTTAGTAGCTATGTCATTAGTGAACAAACCAGCTCCATTATTCACTGCAGGTGCTGTAATCAATGGTGAAGAGATCGTTGAAGACTTCTCATTAGAGCAATATATCGGTAAGAAGGAAGTAGTATTATTCTTCTACCCGAAAGACTTCACTTTCGTTTGTCCAACTGAAATCTTAGCATTCCAAGAATTATTACCAGAATTCGAGAAAAGAAACGTACAAGTAATTGGTGTTTCTACTGATACTGAAGAAACTCACTTAGCATGGTTATTAACACCAAAAGCTGAAGGTGGTATCGAAGGTGTTACTTACCCATTAGTAGCTGATGCTGCTAAAACTATTGCTATGAACTATGGCGTATTAGGTGGTGAGTATACTTTTGACGAAGATACTGCACAATGGTCTTTCGAAGGTGCTCCTATCGCATTAAGAGGTACTTTCTTAATTGACAAAGCTGGTAACGTTAGACACCAAGTAATTAATGATTTCCCTCTAGGTCGTAACATCGAAGATACGTTACGTATGGTAGATGCTTTACAATTCACTGAAAAGCATGGTGAAGTTTGTCCTGCAAACTGGGAAGAAGGTAAAGATTCAATGAAGCCAACTCGCGAAGGTGTAGCTGATTATTTATCAAATCACTAAGAAATATATTTATTTAGGATTAGAATTATCTTAAATTTGAGCTTCTCTCTATCTAATAGGGGGAAGCTTTTTTTATTGAGTTATAACAATACACTTTTTGTAGCGTTATATTGATATACGTAAATTTTATTGATTCAGTGATTAACTAACAACAAGATGGTTAAAACGATTTTACTAACAGTATTGGCATTCCTGTTAAATACTTACGTCTTTGCTCAGGATTATTATGTACTGCATTTATCTGGGAAAATAAAGGAGACATCATCACAAAGAAATTTAATCGTGGGCGATGTGTTAGCAGCAAATACTCAATTGACGTTTTTGACGGAGAATGCAAAAGCTGTGGTTATAAGCAAAGAAAAAGGACGTATGCTTCTTGATGGTTCTGAAGGTAAAAGAAATTATCAAGGTGAGTTTATTACGATGCTTCAAAATGTATTGATGCCTGTAGCGGCGAATGAAGGGCTAAGCACTAGAGCAGTTTTTAAAGAAAATAAAGACATTGTGGATCTTCAAGCGTATTTTGGTTCCGAGAAACTTCAAAGAGCAATCATAGGAGAGAAGTATACGTTAAACCTTAATCCGGAAGTCTTCAAAAAGAAAGGAGGAAGTACGTATATCTTTAAATATAAGATCGGAGACGAGGTGGTTAATAAAGTTATCAAAATCTACGATGGTCAGCTGACATTAGATAAAAAGGCATTATTTCCTGTAGGATATCATGACTTAGCAGAGAAAGGTACAAAAGCAGAATTCTTTTCGATGAATGTTATTTCTAAAAAGTCAGAGTTACTAGCTTCAACACACATCTGTTTTGTTAACGAAAAGGTATTACAAAAAGAAGTAAATACCATTATCAAAGGATATGGTATTGAAGGTGACGAAGCACAAATATTAGAGAAGGTCAATGATTATTTCATTCATCAATATGGAATTCCTTTTGAACAAGATTTAGAAGGTTGGTTATCTAAGAAAGGATATATCAACTCTTCTCAGAAATAATAGAACTTTACTTCAAGCCGAAGAAAAAAATGGTGAGTCTATAAATGTATAGGCTCACCATTTTTTTATAAAATGAAAAAGGTACGCGAAAAATTCACATACCTTTAACCTTAACCAATAAACAACACATAAAATAAACACATGCTTGAAGTCATGTGAGGACTCGAACCTCAAGATATCCCATAGATTTTTCTATTGATACACACTTTTTAATCGCTTTCGAAATACAAATTTACAGGATATTTCAAAAATTTGAAATCTTTTTAAATTTATTAATCCAACTTTTCAATAATTGTAATAAATTTGAGTAATTGATGAAGTTAATTTAAAAAAATCGCATAACTAATGGAAAAAATACCTGAAATTGATCATGTCGATATTAAAATTCTCTCAGAATTGTTGAAAGATGCGAAAACTCCTTACACAGAAATCGCTGAGAGAATCTTCGTTTCGGGCGGAACAGTTCATGTTCGTATGAAGAAAATGGAGAAGATGGGAATCGTAAAAGGTTCGACATTAGATCTAGATTTTTCTAAACTTGGTTACGACATCACTTCATTCTTGGGAATTTATTTAGAGAAAAGTAGTTTGTACGAACAAGTTTGTACAGAACTAGCAAAAATTCCTGAAATTTTGAACTTACATTATACTACAGGTGACTGGAGTATTTTTGTTAGATTAGCTTGTAGAGACACGAATCATTTAAGACAAGTCATTCAAGATAAGGTTCAAAGTATTGGAGGGATTACAAGAACAGAAACGTTTATATCATTAGAAGAAAAGTTCAATAGACCACTTGCATTCGACGAGATCGATATGATGGAAGAAACAGAAGAATAGTATTTTTCTGAAATGAATTATTTAATAGATTGACAAACTAATGTATTAATAAAAAAGCGAAGAAATATCTTAAATATTTCTTCGCTTTTTTATTTAGACTCCAACACTCCACTCTTTCATCATTTTCTTAATACATTGTTTGATGGGGTCATTACTCTCTGCATTGTTCATCACAATACCAATAATAGGGAGGAAGTGTTCATCATAATTCATGGTCCATACAGGCCTACCATAACAGGCGTTTGGACAAATAAGCCATAAGAAGTCTGGCTTTTGATGATCTCTCTTCTCTCCAATTACCCTAACACAAGTATAATATTTAAATGAGGCTTCTTTTAAGTCTTGTTCTAATACTGTTTTCGCCATCTTATACTTCGCATCAAGAATACCATATCGTAAGGATAGGTGAGGATCCATATACTCTACTACAAAGTCAGGAGTATAATAGAAACTGTCTCTGTGTGGCTTACCATGTAATACAAGGTGTGTATCTTTTGGTTCTCTGCCAATTTGAGGTTGGTATAAGAAATTCATCATCCATTTTCCTTTTACAGGGATAATAGAGATTCTTTTAGGAATAAATTCACCTTCCTCCACTTCATCTTCCTCAATACGTACATTGTAATCTTTGAAGCACTCTAGCAGGGCATCTTTTAGCTGGTAATACGTATACATCTCGTAAATTTGATCCAGGAAAGAAGTCTTCATAGAAGAAGCACTACTATCCGTATCAATTTTTAAGTTATATACCTGTAATAAGCTTAAGAAGATATTTGAGTACAAATTGACAGAACTAAACTGCTTCGTCAATTTAGGAGGATATACATTTGGTTTAGTATTCGGAAGAAGCTGTCTATATTTCCTCTCTACGCGATATAATCGAGTTTTGAGTTCATTGACATCTTCAATGGCTTGAGCATTGATAATAACTTGTGCTGATTCAAAAGTGGCATATCCATTACCATCTGCTTGAAAATAATTTTTCTGTTCATTAAGATGGTCGATATGAGTCAATAAATCATCAATTAACTTTCTTGCCCAATAGAAACCACCAAGAATACATTCGTTTTCGTAAGTGGCATATTCCATCTTAATCACAGGAGCATCAATACGATCAATAACAGTATACTGTCCATTAATCTCTATGGCATCAGGATGATCCTTTAAAGAATCGTCAAAGTATAACTCGTCAAGATGTTCTATCAGCCAGTCGATACTTTGATTATCAATATTTGCAGTGGCAAAATCTTGAATTTCTCTTTTTTGTACTGTGGAATACCTTGGACTATGTGCTAACTCTGGTAGCATGGCCTCCATGTTATTGATAAAAGCATCTAATGGAGACAGCCTAGTGATTGATAGTACATTGTTGTTCGGGGACCCATCCTCGAACTCTTCATCATCTTTGGTGAAGAGCTTCATGATCACAGACTTGTTCTTTTTATACAAGTAGGTGATCATACTTTCAGCATCCTCGCTACTAAGCTTGGAAGCATCTACTCTTACCTGAAATGATTCACTTCCACAAGATACCTTCACAACGCCCAATTGATTAGAGAAGTGTTGCCCTAACCCAATGGTGATTACTCCATTGTTGATGTCGTTCTTGACGAGAGAATCTTCAATCTCAACGCCATCAATACGTACTTGTACATCAACAGGAAGTTCAAAGTAGTGAAATTCAAGCTCATAAAAGTGGTGTTCCAATACAACGAGTAACCCGTCCATTGGAAGCACCTCTTCTCTTTCAGTATTGTAAGGTGGAGAACTGTCTTTTCGAATGTGAAAAATCTTGAACTCCATGATATTAACCGTCTATTGAGAAGTAATTATAGAAGTGATGATTGAATCCTTCTTTTCCTCCTCTTTCTAACATTTTTTGTAACGTCCATTCTGCGTGAGAATCTTTCAGACCAAAGCCTTTGACAATTTCTAACAAGGCTTTAATACCTTCACGTACTTCTGCACCTTGTAAATTGATTCTTGTAAAGATTCTTTGTGCTAAACAGTAATCTAATGGACGGAACTGCTCATTCATTGCCGAATGGGCGAGGTTACAATATTCAATTACAGATTTTCTAGTTCTTAAACTGATTTGTATCCCTAAGTTTCTTAATTCAATAGCAATTTGTTCAAAACGCTCTTCTAATTCAGAGTCAATAAACTCTAATTGGTCAGGAGCTAATTCTTGTTTGAAATCTTTCAAGTCAAAAAGTTTTCGAACAGTGTCAAAGCTGATTTCATAAGGCTCAGGCATAATAATCTCTGAGCTTATTAAAGGAGCATCGACTTTTGGTAAGTCCAAACGGATGATATGAGATCTATCTAATAATCTTGGAGAAATCTGTTCCGTTGTAGAATCAAGGTTTAGTGTACCTAAGAATCTAAGGTTGTTGGCATATTCAATCATCTCATTGTTACCTAATGAGATTTTTAAGCCATTATTCACTTGTGCTTTGGAATCTGTCAGCGAATAGAACGATGCCCAATAATGTTCAATTGGACTTAAGTTGGCTTCATCTAACAAACAGTACGCCATAGGAGCCTGTTGGTAATTCAACTTGATGAATTCACCATCCAATTGCTTTAGAAGATCATAAAGATCTGTATTTGCTCTTTGGAATCGTTTCGATAAAGGGTTGGCAAAACCAATTAGGTCCTTTTGTGATGACCAACCTCTTGCAACAGATATTTCAGAAAAACGCTCTTTTCTTGTGATAGATTGCATTAAGAATCTAGCTAAAGATGTTTTACCTGAACCTGGAGGGCCCCAAAGTAAGGATAGAGAATTCTGGTGCATCGCAATCAAGATATTTGCAATAAAGTGATCTGGATAGCTACGACCTAGTCTTCCTAAACGTTTATGGATCTTTTGAGATAGGTCCTTTAGCGAGTTGATTTGTGTTTCATTCTCAATAGAGTAGTCTCTAACAACAACTTCATCAGGTCCTAAAGCTTGACCATTTTGTTTATTTGAATTATTGAAAACATCGAAACTCATCTTTGTTTTCAATAGATTTTTCAAGGCTTTGTCGGCATCTTCTTGTGCTGTAGTAAACTCTTCCTTTAATGCAGAAATAGCTACTTCAAGATTATGCTTTTCACTCTTCGAGTTATCAATTTCTTCGTTTAATCGAGCAAGATTATCAAAAGTATGGGCTAATTCGATAGCTTCAGCTTTGTCCGAAAGTTCTTCTCTAACTTTGTCGAGTTTCTTAAGTCCTTCTTCAATTTCTTTATTGATGGCAGACTCTCTTTCTTTTTGAAGACTTTCTCTAATTTTTTGCTCGTTGGCTTTCAAATTATTGATTCCATCTTCAAGGTCTTGTCCTTCTTCTTGAAGTCGGGCAATGTTTTTACGAGATTTCTCTTTTTCTCTTTTTAGCTGAGCAATTTGATTATCAAGATCAAGCTTTTCAGTTTGTAAACCGTCTAAACTTGCCTTAAAGAAGTCATTTTCAGCAAGGGAAGTGATAAACTGTTGTAAGTAAGTCAGGTTTTCCTGAGGCTTAGAAAACAGTTTTTCTAAACGTTGATAACGCTCCTGAAAAGAGTGGATAGAATTATCCTTTGAAATAGCAGTCCATACTTTGTCTGCAATTTCTAATGACTGTTTCTTATTTAATTGTTCTTCTGCCCATTTAAATAAGTCTTGTCGGCTAATGAAATCTACAGTATCTACGATATTGTATTCTATATCATGTGTAGAGCGAATCAGTTTACGTTTTAAACCTTCTTCTGGCATATTAAATTCTAAAAATGCATCAGAAGGCAATTCGTAAGCTTCAACACTTTTACGAACACCTGTAGCAGATAATCTTACGGCTTTAGCTTCAGAGCTTGTTTTTACTCCCACAAAAGGCCCATAGATGAGTCCTTCTTTTGTTTGAGCAAAGAATTTTCTTTCCTGAGCAACATATATTTCATTAATAATGTCATAATACTGCTTATCAGGATGGAAAAGGTGAAGTTCAAAGTCTATTTCACCAGGGAAAATTTCTAAAAGTTGATCTTCAGATAAAGTACTTAAGCGATCAGCATGAGTGATATGTTTGGTTAAAGAATTCTCTTTATTGTAGGCATCATCATCCGTAAGCTGTTTATTTGGACGGACACCTTTAACTTTAATTAATTCTTCTAATTTGAAATCAGTCGTTAATGTGTATGGCGCACTTGCTAAAAATATAGTTTCGCCTAACTTGTTGATATCTAATTTAAACCATTCTTCACCATCAAAATAAAATAAAGGAATTATAAATTTTTTATGCTGCTTAAAATTCTGAGGGTGCTGAGCACCAACTATATAACTTTCTTCACCTAATGCTTTATAACTTTCATAATCATCAAAAATTTCGTCTAAATCTTTAATTTTCATTTTTAATATTTTAATTACATTTCGAAAATGATTAGGAAAAATAGTCAATAGTACGCATTAATAAAAGTGATTTTTTTTAGTTTGTTTAATATGTGTTGAATAAGTTTGTACACTATAGACCATAGCATGATTGTTTAAATGAAAAAACTTCCAGATACACTCGTTATCGCATCAAGTATTTTATTACTATTCATAGGATTAACTTGGATTATTCCATCAGGAGAATATAGTAGAGAACTCTTGAACGGCAGAAACGTTTTAGTCCCTGGTTCCTACCAGGAAGTACAGAGTTCACCTCAAGGGTTATCCGCTTTCTTTGAAGCACCACTAAAAGGTTTTATTTCTGCTGCAGAAATTATTGCATTTATCTTTATAGTAGGGGGAGCTTTCGGAATGATGAATACTACTGGTGCAATAGAAGCAGGGCTACAGAAGTTGGTGTCATTCAGTAATAAGCATGCGTTGTATAAACAGATTATTATTCCTTTAATTATTGTTGTTTTCTCTATTGCTGGGGCCACATTTGGGATGTCTGAAGAAGTTTTGGTCTTTATATTAATCACAATCCCTATGGCCAATGCAATGAAGCTTGATCCCATTGTTGGTGTTGCTATTCCTTTTGTTGGTGCCGGTGTTGGTTTTGCAGGAGCTATAAGTAACCCTTTTACAATTGGTATTGCTCAAGGGATTGCCGAAGTACCACTTTTTAGTGGTTGGGAATACAGAATTTTCATATGGTTTATCTTCACCACAATAGGTGTAGTGTATATCATGAGATATGTAAATTTAATCTCTTCTGATCCTCAAAAATCATTAATGAAATCACATATTAGTGATCAAATGAAATTGGATAATACCAAGGAGATTCCATTTACCATAAGAAGGTCATTAGTACTGATAATTTTTGCTTTAGGTATCATAATGCTTGTGGTCGGAGTGGCAAAATATGCCTGGTACATGATAGAAATTGGAGCCTTATTCTTCGGTATAGGTGTAATTTCAGCACTTATCTGTGGAATTCATGTGGATGAAATCAGTAATGGCTTTGTAAAGGGAGCGAAAGAAATGATGACGGCAGCATTGGTAGTGGCATTTTGTAAAGGTATTCTTATTGTTGCATCTGATGGGAAAATAATTGATACCGTATTACATGGTATTGCAGGTGTTGTTAATGGTTTACCAAAGGTGGCTTCCGTAGAAGCAATGTTCTTATTTCAGAGTGCTTTAAATACGTTCTTACCTTCAGGTTCTGGACAGGCAGCTTTAACTATGCCTATTATGGCTCCTTTAAGTGACTTATTAGGTATTTCAAGACAGTCTGCAGTTCTTGCTTTCCAATTTGGTGATGGTTTAACCAACTTAATTATCCCTACAAGTGGAGTGACAATGGGAGTGCTTTCTATAGCAAAAATCCCTTACGAAGTTTGGGTGAAATGGATGGGACCTCTTTTAGCAATCCTAATGTTTGCAGCTGCATTACTACTATTAGGGCCTGTGTACTTTAACATATGGTAAAGAAGAAACAGTTTAATATTTTCTTGAAAATCATTGCAGCCTTTTTAATACTAATTGCCTGCTATGAATTTTTTAATCGTTCACCTTGGGAGAAGATTACTTTAGAAAAAAAAGAATATATTCTTCTTGCAGGTCTATTAATGCCCTTCAATTGGCTGATGGAGGCGTATCGCTGGAGGTTATTAATCCAACCGTTAGTAAAGTTAAGTTATATTCAATCCCTGAAAGGTGTTCTGTCAGGCTTAGCTGGTTCTTTTTTAGCAGGCAGAACTATTGGAGGAACATTAGGACGGTATTGGTCCTTACCTCCTGAAGTAGATCGAAAGCAATCTATTGCAGCATTATTTGTAGGAAATTCTATACAGGGAGCTTTCACTTTTTTCTTTGGGGCTTTAGCATTGCTCATACTTTTTAAACACAAGATCCATTTACAATTACCTTTTAACCTATGGCATAGTTTACTAGCTTTCTTTTTATTTGTTGTGATAGGTTTTTTAGCTGTGAAAAAAGCCGACAGATTAAAAGTTATAGTTGAAAATTACCTACAAGTAGTCTTACGCTATTCGTTAGAAATTATTGCAAAAGTAACTTTAGGAGGGCTTTTTAGATATATTCTTTTCACAGCTCAATTTGTATTAGTGATTAAAGCTTTTGGAGTTGAGGAGTCGTGGGGATTGATGTTTTTACTCGTCCCTATCATTTATTTCATAAAAACGATGACACCATCATTAACGGGTGTCTTAGATCTTGGAGCAAGAGAGTTATCAGCATTATATATTTTTGAAGTGATGGATGCCAATACCAACGTAGCATTGATGGCAAGTCTTATTATTTGGGCAATTAATATTTTAATACCATCTTTAATAGGGCTTTCGGTGCGATGGAAGCTTTAAAAATAGATAACTCATGAAAACATATTGGACAAACTTTCACAGCCATACTTACTATTGTGATGGTAAATCTTCATTGGAAGATCATGTAATTGCAGCTATTGATCAGAATGTGAAATCATATGGTTTCTCTTCACATTCGCCAGTTCCATTTCCTACAACTTGGAATATGAAAAAAGAGAAATTAGAAAACTATCTACAAGACGCCAACCTGTTAATAGAAAAGTATAAAGGACAAATACAATTATATAAAAGTCTCGAAGTCGATTTTATTCCCAAAAAGAGTGGTCCTCATCAACATCCCCAACTAGATTATACAGTTGGTTCTGTACATTTTGTCGATCAATATGCAGACGGAACATATTGGGAAATTGATAATACCAAAACAATATTTCGAAAAGGGTTGAGAGAAATTTTCCATGATGATATTCAAGCTGCTATTCAAAAATACATTGATTTGAATGTAGAAATGATCACAACAGATAAACCTGATGTATTAGGGCATTTAGATAAGATAAAAATGCACAATCATACAGAAAAACTCTTTAGTGAAGAAGACAGCTGGTATCAAAAAATAATGATGGAATATGTTGAGGAAATTGAAAAATCAGGAGTAATTGTAGAAGTAAATACTCGAGGCCTTTACAAAGGGTGGGCCGATGATTTATACCCGAGTCCTTGGTTGTTGAAAGAATTGATACAACGAAATATCCCAATTGTCCTCAATTCAGACAGTCATGTACCCCACGAAATCACTAAAAAGTTTTCTGATACCGCAAAAATGTTGCAACAGTTAGGCCTTAAAAAATTATATGCTTTTTGGAATAATGAATGGCAACCGTTTGATTTTAATGAAGGTGGGCTTTATTTACCTAATGCTTAAAACGCTCTTCTTTCCATATGAATTTTCCAGAAAATGTTTCCGTTGCTTCAGGAAATTCAATTAATTTCTCCAATGTAAAAGTTGTAGATTCGAAGGCAATGTCTTCCCACGGAATATTATCAAGGTCATAAAATGCTACTTCTGTGCTTTCAGATGTAGGAGTAGCATAATCACTTTCTAAATCCACAAGGTAAAGCATGTATACTTGGTTAAATTGTGGTAATGAAAAGATAGTATGCAATCTTACGATTTTACCTTTGGCATGAGTTTCTTCATATAATTCTCTTAATGCACCTTCTTCTGGAGTTTCTCCACACTCTAAAAAACCAGCAGGTAAATTCCAGAATCCATAACGGGGTTCAATGGCTCTCTTTCCTAAAAGTACTTTTCCGTTATACATAGGAATACAACCCGCAATTACCCTGGGGTTTTGGTAATGTATTGTATTACAATCGGGGCAAACAAAACGCTCCTTATGGTCTCCCTCAGGAATAATAAATTGGAGTCTATCGCTGCCACAATTACTACAGAACTTCATGTTTTTTACAGTGTCTAGTTTGGTTCAAATAAGATATTTCAACTAAAATATGAAAATCTTAAGAGAAATTGATATTTAGCCCTTTTTTGAGAGTAGAAAGAACACTACTTTTGTGACAATTTAATCACTCAGTTTTATAACGTATACTTTTTCATAAAAATATACTGCCATTATCAACACATAGTAAACGGTAAATGATTTAATGTATAAAGTATACCTCCTTAAAGATCTTAAAGAACATAAATAATCAAGTATGTCTAAGAACGTCATCCGTAAGAAGGACGCTTTGGAATACCATGAGAATCCAATTCCTGGTAAAATTGAAGTAGTACCAACTAAGAAAACCAAAACACAAAGAGATTTATCATTAGCCTATTCTCCAGGTGTAGCAGATCCATGTTTGGAAATTGCTGAGAAACCTGAGGATGTTTATAAATATACAGCAAAAGGAAACCTTGTAGGTGTAATTTCTAACGGTACAGCCGTTTTAGGTCTTGGTGATATCGGACCAGAAGCCTCAAAACCTGTAATGGAGGGTAAAGGTGTACTTTTCAAAATTTTTGCTGGTATCGATGTTTTTGATATCGAAATTGATGCAAAAGACCCTAAGAAGTTTATCGAAGCAGTAAAAACATTAGAGCCTACGTTCGGTGGTATTAACCTTGAGGACATTAAAGCTCCAGATTGTTTTGAAATCGAGCAAACACTGAAGAAGGAAATGAATATCCCTGTAATGCATGATGATCAGCATGGTACAGCAATCATTTCTGGAGCGGCATTATTAAATGCAGCAGAGATTATTGGTAAAGATTTAAAAGACTTAAAAGTAGTTGTATCAGGAGCTGGAGCATCTGCAGTATCTTGTATTAATATCTTTTTTGAGCTTGGTGTCGACCGTAAAAACGCTATCGTATGTGATAGTAGAGGTGTAATCCGTTCTGATAGAGAAGGATTATCAGGTAACAAAAAAGATTTAGCTACTGATATTGATGTTCATAATTTAGAAGAGGCTTTAGTTGGTGCTGATGTATTCCTAGGCTTATCGAAAGGTAACTTGATGACTCCAGAGATGTTGAAGTCTATGGCAAAAGATCCTATCGTATTTGCTTTGGCCAACCCAACCCCTGAGATCGATTATGAATTGGCGATGAGCACAAGAAGTGATGTGATGATGGCAACAGGGCGATCAGATCATCCTAACCAAGTGAACAACGTTTTAGGTTTCCCATATATCTTTAGAGGAGCTCTAGATGTAAGAGCTACCGAGATTAATGAAGAGATGAAGTTGGCTTGTGTTAGAGCTATTGCAGATTTAGCCAAAGAGCCTGTTCCAGAAACAGTAACACAAGCATATAATGTGGATCGTTTGGTATTTGGAAAAGAATACTTTATTCCAAAACCACTTGATACTCGTCTTTTAACAACTGTAGCTCCTGCCGTTGCAAAAGCAGCCATGGAAACAGGTGTAGCTAGAGCAACTATCGATGATATGGAAGCTTACAAGGATGAGCTAATCCGTAGAATGGGTTCTGGTAATGATATCATGCGTCGTTTAAGTGTTAAAGCGAAAAACGAACGTAAGCGTATCGTATTTGCCGAAGCTGATAACCCACACATTCTTAGAGCTGCTCGTATTGCTATGGATGAAGGAATTATCGAACCAATCTTATTGGGTCGTAGATCAAGAATCAAAGCAATGATTGAAGCTTTAGAGTTGGATGAATTATTAAATGTACCAATCATTAACCCTCGTTCTGAGGAAAGTGATGCATACCGTTCTAAATACGCTCAATCTTTCTATGAAAGACGTCAGAGAATGGGAGCAACACTATATGAAGCGAATGACTTAATGAACAAAAGAAGTTATTATGCTGCTATGATGGTGGAGAAAGGAGATGCTGACGCATTAATCTCAGGTGCACATAGAAACTATATTTCATCTTTAGCTCCAGCACTTCGAGTAATCGGAACTGTAGATGATAAAGCAGTAGCAACAATGTATATGGTATTAACTAAGAAGGGACCATTATTCTTAGGTGATACAACAATGATTGAGAACCCTACTGTAAATGAGATTGTAGAAATTACAGAATCTGTAGTTTCAAGAGTGAAAGACTTCTTTAAAATTGATCCTCGAGTGGCATTGTTATCTTACGGTAACTTTGGTTCTTCTAAAAAAGGTATCGATTCGAATAAAATGAGTAAGGCTCGTCAAATCATCAAAGAGAGAAATCCAAACCTTCCTGTAGATGGTGATATCCAAGCGAACTTTGCATTAAATTCGGATATAACAAAAGAAAGTTTCCCATTCTCAGATTTAGCTGATGCACCAGCAAACGTTTTAATTTTCCCTAACCTTTCTTCTGCAAACATTGCATTGAAAATGGTAGAGCAATTGGCCGATGCTACTTCGGTAGGTCCAATTGTAATGGGCATGAAAAAACCTGCTCACGTTCTACAAATGGGAGCAAATGTGCAACAAATCTTAGATATGATTACTATTGCTAACTTGGATGCTCAACAGCAATAGAATATAAAAATTATAAAGAATAAGACTTTTTTTAGGGTGATTTGTAAAAAATCACCCTTTTTCTTTTTAAATCAATTAATTAATAATTAAAATTGCAATAAGATCATTTGTCAATGGTCTTTTTGTTTATGTTATTACTATAGTAATTCGATAGAGTAAAGGATAAAATAAATCATAACCACTGTCACGAAATCATGAGGAGTTTTAGAACTGAACTAGAGAACCCAACGGTTGAAAAAGATATTCTCGACTTAGAGAAGAAGATTAGACTTTTCCACGAGGGTCAGATAGACGACGATAAATTTAGAAGTTTGCGTCTAGCGAGAGGGGTATACGGACAGCGTCAGCCAGGTGTGCAGATGATTCGTATCAAAATCCCTTACGGTAAACTTACAGTCAGACAATTAGATAGAATATGTGCGGTATCGGATGAGTATTCAAACGGTAAATTACACATTACTACTAGACAAGATATTCAAATCCACTATGTAAGCTTGGACGATTCTCCAAAGCTATGGCATGAGTTGGAAAAAGATGAAGTAACACTTCGTGAGGCTTGTGGTAATACAGTACGTAATATCACAGCATCAGAGTTGGCAGGTATCGACCCAGCTGAACCATTTGATGTTACTCCATATGCTCACGCAGCATTCGAATATTTCTTACGTAACCCTATTTGTCAAGAAATGGGTCGTAAGTTTAAAATTGCGTTCTCATCATCTGTAGAAGATACTGCATTTGCTTTCATCCACGATGTTGGAGCAATTCCAGTTGTGAAAACAATTGATGGTGAAGAAAGAAGAGGTTTCAAAGTACTTATTGGTGGTGGTCTTGGAGCACAACCTCGTATGGCTGAAACTGCTTACGAATTCTTAGAAGAAGAAAAATTAATTCCATTCACTGAAGCTTTAGTACGTGTATTCGACCGTCATGGTGAGCGTAACCGTCGTATGAAAGCGAGAATGAAATTCTTACTTCAAGATATTGGTTTAGAAGAATTATTACGTTTAGCCGAAGAAGAGCGTTTAGCGTTAAAAAATAAAGAAATTTGGGTTGACCGTTCGAAAGTTGATCAAGTGATCCTACCTAAAGAAGTTTCAAATGTTGAGGTTTCTATTGAGGATCAAGATAAATTTGAGAAGTGGTCAAAAGCCAACGTATTTGAGCAAAAGCAGGAAGGTTTCTATGGCGTTCTTGTAAGATTGAAATTAGGTAATTTCGATACTACTATCGCAAGAAAACTAATTGATATCGTAAAAGATTATGCTGCAGACGATATTCGTTTAACAATTCGTCAAGGTATCTTATTAAAATACGTTCGTAAGGAAAACCTTAAGGCATTATTCAATGCTTTAAATGAGATCGGTTTTGCTGAGCCTGGTTATGATTCTACGGCTGATATTACTGCATGTCCAGGTACAGATACTTGTGTATTAGGTATCTCATCTTCTACAGGTATTGCAAGAGTATTAGGAGACTTAATCAAAGAAGAATATCCTGATTTACTTACTGAAGATACATTCAAAATTAAAATCTCAGGATGTCCAAACGCATGTGGTCAACATACGATCGCACAATTTGGTATTCATGGTTCATCATTAAGAAATAAAGCCAATAAAATGTTGTTGCCAGCAGCACAGATTTTATTAGGTGGTGGATTTGATGGTGAAAACAATCCTCATATTGCAGATAAAGTAATCAAGATTCCTAGTAAGAGAATTCAAGATGCTTTTAGAACTGTAGTAGACGACCATGAAGAAAATTCTACTGAAGGCGAATACTTTGTAGATTACTACAAGCGTCAAGGAAAAGATTACTTCTATGAGTTATTGAAGCATTTAGCAGACTTAGAGTCTCTTGAGCCTCAAGACTACTTAGATTGGTATACTGAAGAAGATAAATTCCAACTACATAAAGCTGTAGGTGAATGTGCGGGTGTAATTATTGACCTTGTACAAACACTAATTTTCGAAGCTGAAGAAAAAGTAGGTTGGGCAAACGAAGCTTTCGAAAACGGTTTATATGCTGATGCCGTTTATCATTCTTATGCCGCTTATGTAAGTGCTGCTAAAGCTTTACTTCTTGACAAGAAAGTGAAATTAAACTCTCAGATGACTGTGATTAGCAGATTTGCTGAACACTATGATGACCAGTTTAACTTTGCTGAAGGTTCTTTCGTTGATCATGTATTAAGAATCAATAAGCATGAACCAACTAAAGAGTTTGCTGAAGTATACTTCTCAGAAGTAAAAGTTTTCTTGAACGATATTGATAAAATCAGAAAACAAGATTTAGCTGCTGAAGAAGCATAATATATAAAAAGGTAAAAGCACAAGTAGTGTGTGATTTGTGCTTTTACCTCAACAATATTCTAAACTAAAAAGCATCGATCTCATGACAAAGACTATACAACCAGAATTGACATTAGTAGGAGCAGGAATTGGCGATCCAGATTTGATTACTATGAAAGGAATCAAAGCTTTACGCCGTGCGGACGTGGTTTTGTATGACGCTCTTGTTTGTGAAGAATTATTAGAATACGCACCTCAAGCGAAAAAAATATATGTTGGTAAAAGAGTTGGACAACACTCTTTTAAGCAAGAAGATATTAACCGTTTGATTGTTTCTAATGCCTTCGCAGGTGGTCATGTTGTTCGTTTAAAAGGTGGAGATCCTTTTGTTTTTGGCAGAGGTCATGAAGAAATGATTTATGCACAAAAACATGGAATTAGAGTGAATTTAGTTCCTGGAATTAGTAGTTCAGTAGCAGCTCCAGCCTTACAAGGTATTCCTGTTACAAGAAGAGGTGATAGCCAAAGCTTTTGGGTAATCACTGGAACAACTAAAGAAGGGGAAGTATCTAATGATATCGCTTTAGCAGCACAATCATCTGCAACAGTGATTATTTTGATGGGTACTAAAAAAATTGACCAAATTATGGATAGTTTTAAAGCTGCTGGAAAAGAAAATACTCCTGTAGCAATTATTCAGAATGCATCTACACCGGAAGAGAAAATTGGTTTAGGACAAGTACACAATATTGCAGAAGTAATGAGGGAAAAACAATTGGGTTCTCCAGCTGTTATTGTAGTTGGTGAAGTTGTAAAACACCACGCTGAATACCCTCAGACTCTATCAAAAGTTGTAGTTCATGCACTAGCATAGAAATTATTTTACAATCAGTGAGTACGTGGCGTTTGTGTGTTTTTTTGAATTTTCATCAAATTAGCATTCATTCGGTTAGTGGTTCAACAGATTTCGTTACGTACCACTGATGGTAAAAATAAATTCAGTTTGCACTATATTTATGAAGAATGATATGCTAAATATCATTCTTCAATTTTTTTACACCACTTCCTAAAAAAATACTCTTATGAATACAATGTTCCCAATTTTCTTGAAAATGTCTGAAATCACTACGCTTATCGTTGGTGGAGGGAATGTAGGACATGAGAAATTAGCAGCAATATTAAAAAATAGTCCGGATGCAGTAGTTACCGTTGTTTCTATTGAATTTGGAGAAGAACTGTTAGACCTAGCAAAAGATTTTCCTAGTGTGACATTGGAAAAAAGACCTTTTGAAATCAGTGATCTAGATGATCATCATATCTGTCTTTGTGCCACTGATGATTACGATTTACATGTTAAAATTCAGGAAGAGTGTAACAAAAGAAAGATGATCGTGAACGTAGCCGATACACCTCCATTATGTGATTTCTATTTAGGTTCTGTTGTCACAAAAGGAGATTTAAAGATTGGTATATCAACAAATGGAAAATCACCTACATTAGCTAAAAGAATGAGAGAGTTTTTAGAAGATGCACTTCCTAGTGAAACTCAATCCCTACTGGATAATTTGAAAGATATTAGAGATAAATTAACTGGAGACTTTCAAGATAAAGTGAAGCAGTTAAATGATATTACTCAAAAAGTTTTCGATAAGAAAGAATAAAAAAAGCACAACTGAGAAAATCAGTTGTGCTTTTTTTATGAGGCTGGAAAAAGGTATGAATTAATCCTTTTCCCATTCTACCAAGTTTCTCTTGCTACTTACAATACCATCTTCATCGACATATACGTAGTGACCATCAATAAAATCTACACCAGCTACTTCTGCATGGTAATGGATTTCAATTGTGTCTTCTTTTTCTTTCGCTTTTTTGGGATAAGCGTGTTTTGCTACGATTCCTGTTCTTAGCTTTGAAATAGTTTCATAGTGCCTGTAATTTGCGTTCGTAATAATTCCTTCCCATTCTTGGTGGAGTAGGGCAAAGGCTATCTCATCATCGATTAGGGCGTCATGTTCTTCTGCTTCCCAATCCACGATAAGGACTTTACCTTTTCCATTTTCTTCTTCAATTCGATCAAGAATAAGTTTTACACTATTAGTCTTATAACAAACTGCCCTTCCATAAAATGATTTCCGTCTACTTAGGCTTTGTAGATAGAAGGGACGGCCAATTTCTACTTCATCAGGGTAACGATCACATAGATTGGAAGTTTTAATTTTAGCACCATTATCAAAAGCTTCATTCTCCAAGAAATTAATGGTGTCTTCAACCGTTTTATCAGGAATTTCTTCCATGGGTATATGACCCACTCCTTTATACACAATAAGTGTTGAGTTAGGTAAGTTGAAATTAAAACGATATGCATTGGATAATGGAATCCATCGATCTTTTTCTCCCCAAAGAATAAGAGTTGGTGTTTCTAAGTCTTTTAGTCGGTCAGAATGATCTTGATGGCCACTTGTTGCTATATTTAAAAATGCTTCTTTATTCCCTTTCCTAGAAAACATCTCATGATACCTCGTCAATGTAGTTGGCTCAATACGTTTGGGGTCACCGTATGCATTTTTTAGGAAGAATTCATTAATTGTCTTAGGAGCCTTAACATATTCTGCTAACCCATGAAACATTTTAAATTCTTTGAGGATTGGGTTTTGAACAACTTTGTAAATAAGAGGAGTTGAATCTTTATCATTAAACCCTGCAGCATCTAATAGGACGAGCCTTCTTACTTGTTCTTTATAACGGTAAGCATATTCCCAAGCAAGCCATCCACCTAAAGATGAACCAACAAGATAAAACTTCTTAATATCTATTCTTTTGAAAAAGGTTTCCAAAAACTTTAAGTATATCTCTACAGAGTACGTTCGATCTGGCCTTGGGCCAGTTAAGCCAAAACCGGGTAAGTCTAAGCGTATTACCTTATATTTTTTAGAAAGTACTTCTGTCCATCGATCCCATGTATGTAGTGAGGCAAACGTTCCATGTAGTAATACTATTGGAAATCCTTCCCCTTCAATCTTATAATGAACTTTCATTTCATCGATATCTAAGAAATGGGATTGTTCATCTGTATATTTTTCAAAAAGGTCTATTGCCATGATTTTATTTTTCTCTCGTTTTTTTGTGTTAGATAAATTTAATCAAAAAAATGTAAGAGCATGAATATTCATTTATTGAAAATTCACCAAGTTAAACCCGTTGCATTAATTAAAAGAGCATTATTGAAGTAATATTGATGATTGTATCTGAAAATCACTGATTAAGAGATTATTCTAAACAAATTTAAACTATTTTGGTAACGATGTAACTTATGTAGTATGTTTACAGCATAGAAAATGAAAAAACAATTGCTACTGATCAATTAAAAATGAGAAAGAATTACTGTTATTATCAAAAATCACAATCAAGAAATTAGTTTACTTCTTTATACCGATTGAAGAAGTTTACACTCCAATTGATGGACGAATAAAGAGTTCCAAATAGTTGATTTGCCCACTTGCCTTGATATTTAACTGTAGGCTGTGATAGAATTAATATTGAAAATACAGGAACTCAATGTGGTGTGTAACTATAAGGTTTAATAACTCCAATTCAGTTTTTTTCGCATTCAAATAATCCAGGAGTATTTGCTCCTGGGTTTACTTCTCAAAATTTGATTGATTATTTGTGTTACAGTCTCATGACCTATTTTCTACTATTAAAGAAACAATAATTAGGTGTTAGTTAATTGTATATGATTCTTTACAAGTGAGCGACTAATAAGTGAAGTATGGATGTCAAAAAAGGCATACATCAAGTGTAGTGTAACTTTATTAGTTTGATTGAGTGTTATTACGTTAAGTTTTATTTGTCAATAGAGATATCTTTATGAGGTATCTCTATTTTTTTATTCAAAAGGTATAAACTTTGGTTTAGTTGGTCTAAAATCTTTTAGAGGTAATGTGATCTCAGTATATACATTAAACCCAATTTTAGAACCATTATTTACGGTATTGGGGTAGTATTTCATATCTGCAGCGATTGTGTTGAAAACAAGGTTCTCATTTCTTGTTCTTACTCCTAAACCGAATGCTGAGAAAATATTATCGGATGAGAAAGAAACATTGTCGTTATCTCTCATTAATCCTATTTCTGTTGTTTGATATATTGAGAACTTAAACCCATAAAAGTACCATGGAGTAAACCAAACATTTTCTTGTGCTATTTGAATTCTACTACTTCCTTTTTTAGTTAAAGGATTGATATTATAATCCGTGAAAAACTCGTTGTTTACAAAGTACAAATAATCACCTGGTACCATGTCTTGGCCTTGTGTCAAATCAACATAAAGAAACATTCTTAGGAAGTTCCGATTAATTGCGATAAGATTTGTAAAGTATTGGAAACGAACATTGACAATCTGCTGTTGGTATTTCGAATTGTAAAAAGTTCCGTAATTACCGTTGATTCTAAAATATCCAATGGGTGTAAATTGCCCAACATCTAAAGAGGCACCAATATAGGGCCGATTACCATAATACTCATTGTCTTCAAAGCCTGCAGTTACATCAAAGAGCCATCCATATGGAACGTCCTCCGTTCTACCAAAACCTTGTAAATAACTAAGTTTTCTATAATGCCTCTCATTTACTGTAATTGTCCCTATATAATGCGTCTTATCTTGGTAGTTATACAATGTATCAGCAGAGACGTCAGCAGGTCTGTCTTTAAATTTTAATTTGTCGATACCTGCACTAAAAGTAAGGTTTCTATTTTTTGACTTATTGAGTTGGATAGAATAACCTGCCCAAAAACCTAGGTAACTATAATGATGGGACTCCCAAAAGTTATCATAATTGACGGTGTCACCTAAATCCATAAAAGCACTATCAGAGGTTGCATAGCCATAGCGATCCCTGTTGTTGTGATAATCTAATTCTCCTGCCCATTTCGTAGCAGAAGTAATGAAATCTCTTTTGGTCGATACTTCATAGAGACTTCGATCATAACTGTCAACAAAAGATCCTTCAACATCTATAAAAGTACCTGATATATTACGGTAATTGTACTGTACGTCAAATCCTAATTTTCCTTTTGGAGAATCTGGTTGATAAATTCCTCCAATGGCAACATATTGACCCATACCAAGGAAATTGGAATTGTAAACACCAGCACCAAAATCATTTCGATTATAAGTACCACCGGTTACACCAATCGTCCATTGATCTTTCGTAACGACATAGATATCTATGAGGTTATTAGGCAATTCACAACCATAGATTTCAGCGTCCTTGATAAAGGGTAATGTACGGAGAATACGTTCACTTTCAGAAATTTCATTGTCAGAAATGAGATCACCTACATTGAAAATCAAGTTGTTGTCTATTACATATTCCTTGGTACGGTTATGAATCCCATTGGCATACCTAGTGACCTTCGTTGTGATAATTGGATACGGTTGCTGAACATCTCCACCGAATGGGGGAAGACGAATAAAGGTGATACTTCTAACAATTTTTTCATCAAAACACATTCCTGTGTTCAACAGATCTTCTTCTAATTCATCTGTTGTATCTGCAGCAGTATTGTTTACTAGTAGAAGGTTAGAAAGTTCCCTAGTTAAACGTCTTTTTCCTAGAATTTTCTGGAGGTTGTTATAAAACTCAGTAGAATGTTGTCGGGAAAGTGAATCTTCCTCAAACATACCTTTTGGTATAAAAACAACCGTATCTTTTTTGTATTTGTATACAGAGTCTCCAACAATAAAAGGAACATACGCTTTTACCTTTATTTTCTGTAAAGACGTACTATCTTCTGTTTGTGAAAATGAAACCTTTGATATTGTAAGGAATAAAAAAGTAATACAAATTAACCTTAGAGTCTCTCTACACATGAATTGAAATAGATACTATCCCCGCAATTTACTAAAATCTTATCTGTTATTTTTTAAAAGTGATTTAAAATACAAAGATGAAATTTGTATATTGTTAAAAAAACTCTAACTCTACTCATGAAGAAACAACTGATATTTATTGATGATGATGAGCTACTCATTGAAATAGCTAAAATCATACTAAATAGCCTGGAAGCACTAAAAGAAATACCCACACTATTTTTTAGAAGCGGTGATCACTTTTTAAGTGAACATAACTTTAAAGAAGATACCCACAAAAACATCTTATTCTTGGACCTTAATATGCCCGGTTTGGATGGCTGGCAAGTAGTAGATAAATTGGTAGAGTCTGGGAATATAAAGAATTACACGATCTATATGCTGAGTTCAAGTATTCACCCTATGGATAAAGAGAAGGCAGATAACAATCCCAACATAGCCGGATATATAGAAAAACCACTTTCTAAGTCTAAGGTGTTGGAAGTTACAGACTTAAAAAATGGTTAGTATGTTTTTAATGTACTTGACTAAACAATAGTTTAATTCGGTTTGTACATTACTTCAGCAATTTTCTCTAACATTCTGTTAATCTTTTCAATAGATTCATCTTTGGTGAAAAAACTATTGTTGATAGTAAAGAATGCTGTTTCTAATAATTCATGAAAACCAATTTCAATTAAATCATCAAAATCAATATATCTCATATTCCAATTCTCAAAAATTCGATCTGGTTTCTCGAAATACAACTCATTGATAAATGTATGTCGATCATCCTTCTTTAAGTTTTGAATTAATTGATCCAATTGACTTTTTGGGCCTTCAATATATTGTATAAAAATACCCTGCTTAAAAGTAAGGTATCCCGTAATTCTGTGTTCTTTATTCTTTCTAGAAGAATGTTCCTGTAGCTTAGTTAAGCTTTCGTGGTCAAATGGTTCTTTGCTTTCGCTGCTATATATATATCCGTGAATCATATCTTTTCTTTAGGTATCGTAATCATAAATTTAGTGCCTTGATTCACCGTAGAGTCTACAGCAATTGTACCTCCTGTAGCTTCAATTTGGTTTTTTGTAAGGAATAATCCTAAACCTCGGGCATCTTGGTTAGCATGGAATGTCTGGTACATACCAAATATTCTATGACTAAATTTATCTAAATCAATGCCAATTCCGTTATCCTTTATTTCAATAAATACGGAATGATCCTTTTCGTAAGCCTCAACTTCTATAATTGGGAGTCGCTCATTAGATCTATATTTAATAGCATTACTCATTAGGTTTAAGAAGATACTTTTCAGGTATTCTTCAGGGTAATTAATTCTTAAACCTCTTTCTATATCAAAGCTTACTAAAACACCATATTTATTGATCTGACCAGATAATACATCCATCACTTTCATCAATTCCTCTTTAATCAGCATGTCTTTACGTTCAAGACTAATATTTTGCTGTACTTTTATGGCATCTGATAAATTGTTGACTGTTTTTTCTAACTGATGAAGTGCTTTTCTAAATAGATCAATAAAGTTCTCTCTTTCTTCTGCACTCTTCTCATTCTCGTATAACTCCATAAGAGCTAATAAGTTTGAGAGAGGTGAACGAATGTTGTGAGAAGCGATGTAAGTATAACTCTCTAATTGCTCGTTTTGTAAGGCAAGGGTCTGTGTAGTTTTTTCTGCAATATTTACCGTTTCTTTCCATTGCATTTCTAGCGACTTACTATCACTAATATCAAATACAATGGCAAGCAGCATGGTTCTGTCTTTCTTTTCTAAAGTTTTATTGACTCCCTCGAACTTAAGGAAAAGAGTCTTTTTACTTTGAGTAATGAAACGAACGACTATACTAAATTTTTTCTGTTGAGTGATCTTGGCAAATTCACCTCTGTCTTCAGGGTGGATATGTTCGATGATATCATCAAGGCTGTAGTTGTGTTCTTGAGAATTAAACTCAAACCAGTTTAACAGAGTATCATTGATTTTTACAGACTTTTCAGCATTAGATTTCATCTTAAAAGTACCAAATTGATCTAAATCTGATAACTCAAGATATGTAGAAGCGAGTTGCTTTAGCTTCTTTCTATTTAATTCAGATTGAGTATTGTCTTTAATAGTACCATATAAGTGAGAAACTTTACCCTTGGTCATCTTAGCCATACATGTAAATTCAATAATATATCGCCCAACTGATAGGCTTATAGTAAAGCTACTACCGTCTTTTATACTATTATTGATTTTACGGGTAAACTCGGTTTTATGGTATTCAGATAATTGTTCTTCGAGACTTCTCCAGAAGAAGGTTTCATATGAATTGTAGTTGATGAATTTTTTAGCTTTTTCATCAATATGAAAACTGTTGTTGTCCTTTTGCCAACTCCAAGAATAAATCTGTTGATATTCATATAGTGCTTTAGTTCTTTCAATCACTTTACTATACAATTCAACATTTTTATTTAATTGAATAATAGGACTAAACTCACTTATTGGAATGAACGACAAGATGATGCCATCGCTCTTAGAATTATATGAACCAATCGGAGAAACTCTAAGTAAATAAGATAAGTTTTGTGCATTCTTAATTTCAATTTCCTGGATTTCTTTGCTCTTGATGGCTCGGTCAATAATAGAAATCAAACCATCTTCAATTTCAAAGAAAGTATTAAACTGAAGAATACTTCTACCAATATCTTCCTTTTCAATCCCGAAAAATTTGGAAGCATTAGGAGCAATCCTTCTAATCTTTAAGTCTTTATCCAAGTATAGACTGGCAATACCGGCTGACTGGAATAAGTTTAAAAAGTCATCATTAAGGATGGAAATCTCATCCAGTTTATCTTTATATTCTTGGTTAACCGTATAAAGTTCTTCGTTGACGGATTGTAACTCTTCATTACTACTTTGCAGTTCCTCATTTGAAGACATCAGTTCTTCATTGTTTACCTGATAATCTTCGTTGATCATTTCAATCTTCTTATTGGCTCTTTTTAGTTCCAAGTGAAGTTGTTTGATCTCATTTTTGAGGTTATTGATATTATTGTCTTGATCTATAATATCTTCTTCTTTGTCATCGTTACTGGTTGAGAATTCAATAATGATTAAGTTTTCGCCATCTGAAGTCCTCATCCTTCTGATAATAATATCAGATTGGTCCTGACTGTTGGCATTTATCTTTAACTTCTTCAGTCTTCTTGTATTACCATCAGCAATTACCTTTTTCACCTCTCTGATAATATCGATATAGATCTCGAATTCTAATGTTTCCTTAAGGACTAATTCAGATTTTGGAAACTTTAAGTATTTGCCTATATCATCAGTTGAAAAGATAATATTCTCATCTGTATCTAATACGATAAAAGAGTTACAGAAGTAGTTGATAAGCCCTCTTTCTAATTCTGAAAAATACTTGGTTGGTAGAGGGGCAACTTTTTCCGTTTTCTGGTCTGCTTTTTTTACTTTTTTATTGATTTTTGAAGTGTTATCCATATCAATAATTTTGAACTTTTCTTTAAGTCTGAAGAACTTTCTTTTTACGTTGATTTCTTCTAAATATTTATCAGAGAAGTTTTTCTCCGAAGGGCCTAGGAAGAGGAAACTTCCTTTGTTCATAGAAAACTTAATGGTATTCAGAATTTTATTCTGAGTTCTTTGATTAAGATATATCAATAAGTTTCTACAAGTAATTAGGTCTATATTTAAAAAAGGAGGGGTAGATAGAATATCATGTTGAACAAAAGTGATAATGCTTCTGATATCCTCTTTTACCTCATAATATTTACCATTGAAGTCAAAATACTTTTCTTGGTATTTCTTTGGCAGATGTTGTATTTCACTATCAGAGAAAAAGCCTTCAGATGCTCTGTGAATGGCATTTTCATTAATATCTGTAGCAAATATTTTTATGTCTTTAACTGCTGCATTATTACCTAACAGTTCTCTTACTAAAATTGCAATAGAGTAAGCCTCCTGACCAGTACTACAGCCGATAGACCAAATTCTAATAATATCTTTTGTGAGGATTTTTGGTAAAACAACCGCTTCTAAAAATTCCCATTCTTCAGGGTCTCTAAAGAATGTCGTCACACCAATCATAAAGCTATTACAAAGCTTTTTTACATCTTGTGGATGGTATTGAAGGTGATCGTAGTACTCTTTGATAGAATGAATGTCCTGGTATTCCATCATTTTCAAGATCCTTCTGTATAAAGTCTGACTTTTGTACAGATTGAAATCGATACCTTCATTCGTAGAAACTAAATCAATGATATCCTCAATATTTTTGATGGATTCTTCTGAGGAATTACCATTTTCAATAACTGTTAGATCACTTAAAAGATTTGACATTTCCTTTGTGCTTAAGATATAGTCCGGGTTTGCGGCTTGAATTGCAGAAAAAGGCATCCCATTGAATTTAGCTAAGTCTGGGTGTTGTACCATTGTGATACCACCATAGTCTTTGACAGCTTTCAAACCTTTAGATCCATCACTCCCGGTCCCTGAAAGGACTATTCCAATAGCTTTTTTCCCGATTTCTTTTGCAAGACTATCAAACAGTAAGTTGATAGGATAAGTTAGTGTCTTGTTTTTATCAGATCTTTCTGTAACTACAATTCTATTGTTCTTGATTTGAAGTGTAGTGTGGTTATTGATAAGATAAATATGGTTTCTGAGAATAGCGTGATCTTGGTTTACCTCTACGATTTTTAAATGAGTTACTTTTTCTAAAAGCTCACTCATTAAGCTTTTATGATCTTGAGATAGATGTTGAACAACAATAAAGCTTAAGTCATTGTCTGCGTGGTAATTGATGAAGAAATCTTTGATGGCTTCTAAGCCTCCAGCAGACGCTCCAATTCCTACAATGTACTTTGGTTGTTCAGTTATCATATCAGTTATCTAGTAAACCGGTTTAAATGCACAAAAACTAAAAATACACTTTGTAATACCTTTTACCTAAATTTATAAAGAAAGAATGTAAAAACTATATTGAATTGGTGATAAAATTTCCATTAATTTTGTCATCAAAATAATAACTAAACAATGAATGTAATTAGATCATTTTCTTTAGGTGTATTTTCTATTCTTGTTCTATTTTTTGGAGTAGGGTTATTCCTTCCTTCACATTATGAAGTAAATGAACAAGTACTGATACAATCTAAACCTTCCAAGATATTTTTTTATATAGATAATTTACAAAAGTGGGAAAAGTGGGCTTTTAAATTAGAAGATCCAGAGAGTAGAGTAGATCCACAGTTTTTAGGTCCAGAAGAAGGAGAAGGAGCAGTACATTCATGGTTTGGAAATGATGGATCAAAGGCACAATTGAAGATTTTATCTTCGAATCCTTATGATGAAATACAACTACAAATGATCACAAATGACGGGGCATTTATTTCTGATATAGTGTTCACACTAGAAGGAGGTGATCAAGGAACATTAGTTACTTGGAATGAGAAAGGTGATTTTGGATTTAATCCAATGGTGAGACTTGTAGCCTATATGTCTGACTATAACAAAAAAATAGCCACTCAATATCAAGTGGCTTTAGAAGAACTAAAACTAGTAGTTGAGTCTAGTAAAACTACCTCAATACAATAACTCCACCGAAACGCCCTGTTTCCATAGGAGCAGCTTTTCTTGCAGAGTAGAACCTATGATCTGTGTAAGTATCAAAAGGTAGAAATTGAATGTTTTCTGAAGGAATATTGAAAGCATTACACTGTGCCAGTTGAGCTGCTTCTATATTTAAAAATGCTTTGCCTTCAATTGGATGAGGTAAAATAACTTCATCTACAATTTCTGGATATGCATTTTTGAAAAGCTCAATAACATCTTCACCTATTTCATAAGATTCTTTTTTGATGGATGGCCCAAAACAAACAAGAATATCTTTTGCTTCCGATTCAAACTCATCAACCATTTTTTGTAGTGCTACAGAAAGAATTTTTAATTCAGTACCTTTCCAACCTGAATGTACAACACCAATGACCTGTTTTTGAGGGTCGAATAATATAATTGGAGTACAGTCTGCAGCCAAGGTTAATAAACCAATGTTTTTGACATTAGTAATAATACCATCGGTTTCAGGAAAAGGGTTTTCTTCTTCGATTAAAGAAGGTAAGTGCTCTTCTTTTACGACGGCAACTGTATTCGTGTGTTTTTGCTCTCCAACAAAAAGTCGTTCGCAACCGAGGATTTCTTTTACAATTTGTCTATTGGCTAAAACATCTTCTAATCTATCTTTATCGATGTTTCCCAAGTTTAAAGTATTGAATGGCGGTTGACTCATTCCACCTGTTCTGGTGGTTATAAAATGATTTATTTGGTGCTTATAGGGTTCAAGTAAATCGAATTGTAATTTGGGGATCATAGGCTTTTAATGGGGTAAACAGTGGCCATGATAGCCACTGTTATAAATATTTTTATTTGCTG
The DNA here is from genome assembly GCF_947387565.1 of Flammeovirga sp. SubArs3. NCBI lineage: Bacteria > Pseudomonadati > Bacteroidota > Cytophagia > Cytophagales > Flammeovirgaceae > Flammeovirga > Flammeovirga sp. SubArs3. Next base: position 1,032,573 of record NZ_CANDOA010000002.1, read on the forward strand.
TTGTGTGCGTAGATCTGTTCGATCGATATAGTGCCTTCATAAATGGCCTTACCTACAACAACAGATGGTATATTTGCTTCTTCTAAAGCGACTAAGTCTTCATATTTACTAACGCCTCCACTAGCAATTAATTCCATATTTGGGAATTGTGCTATAATTTCACGGTAGAGTTCAGTATTGGGACCTTGCATCATACCGTCTTTAGAAATGTCAGTGCAAAGTACTTTAGTAATTCCTTTAATAGTGTAATCTTGAAGATAATCAAAAAGTGGGACTTTCGAATCTTCTTGCCATCCACTAACAGCAATCATTTTATTTTTTGCATCTGCAGCAAGAATCATTCTTTCTGCACCAAACTTCTCAATCCATGAAGTAAACTTCTCTGGCTCTTTAACAGCAATACTGCCACATGTTACCATTTCAGCACCATGATCAAATACTTTTTGAAGGTCTTCGTCAGACTGGATACCTCCACCGAAGTCAACAACCAAAGAAGTATTGGAAACAATTCTGTCTAAAACACCATAGTTTACCACATGTTTCACTTTTGCTCCATCAAGATCAACTAAGTGTAGACGTTTAATTCCTGCATCTTCAAACTGCTTGGCAATGACTAAAGGATCGTCAGCGTAAACAGTTTTTTGAGCATAATCACCTTGTGATAATCTTACCAATTTACCATCAATTAGATCAATGGCAGGGATGATATCAAGTTTGTGAGACATGTTAGAAGTTTGTTATAAAGTTTTGTATGATTTTTTGTCCAACATCACCACTTTTCTCTGGGTGAAACTGTGCTGCAAAGAAATTATCCTTATGCAATGAGGCACTGTATGGATTAACATAATCTGTTACAGCAATAGTGTTTTCACAAAGTTCTGCAAAATAACTATGTACATAGTAAACATAATCATTCTCATGAATGCCTTTGTAAAGGTCTGTTTTTAGATTATGAATATTATTCCACCCCATATGAGGAACTTTCAAAATTTCACTTTGGAATTTCTTTACGTTGGTATCGAAAATTCCTAAGCAATCAGTATCCCTTTCTTCTGAATGATTACACATTAATTGAAGACCTAAACAAACACCTAAAGTCGGTTGTTTTAGGTCCTTAATTAATTGATCTAACTTACGTTCTTTCAAGTAATCCATTGCAGACTTTGCTTCTCCTACACCAGGAAAAATCACTTTGTCTGCTGATGTTATTTCTTCAGGATTGTCTGTTAGGATAGGATCAATTCCGATACGTTGTAATGCATAACGCACAGATTGAACGTTTCCTGCGTTGTATTTAATAATAGCAACTTTCATTCAACAGTTTTTTTGTTGGTGCTTGACAGCGTTTGATTTTACTTCAAAATTAAGATTCTTTCGACAGAATGAAAACACCATTGATAATTTTAATAAAAAAGGAGGGAATCAATGATAAATTTTCATCAATTCCCTCCCTTGTTAACGCAAATTGCCTAACTAAAATTCAATATAGTAAGCATCATTAGCTGGAATCGAAATACTAGTGCCGCTTTCATCAGCACTGTTTAAATCAAGCTTAATGTTTTTGCCAGATATTAAGTCTTTAGCATCAATCACCTCATTACCTTTTAATCCTATTGATTCTTGAACAATTGTAGGGATGATTACTTCTGTTGTAATCGCCTGATTCTCAAAATTGGCAACAACTAACACTCTTTGGTTTCCAACGTATCTGATAAAAGAATAAGTTTTTTCAGAGTTGTAACTAGAATTAGTATTATTGAATTGCTGAAGATCTATAAGTTTACCTTTTCGGATGGCAGCATCATTTGTAGATGCATGAAGGATTTGCTTGTATTTATTTCTTAAAGCTTTTTGAGCATCAGATAATTTTCCACCATCATATTTATGGTCATTGACCCACTTTTGATGTTCTGGAACACCCCAATAATCAAAAATGGTTGTTCTACCATCATCTCCACTAAAGCCAGACTCACCAGTACCAGGTTCACCTACTTCTTGTCCAAAATAGACCATTACCGGACCACTACCTAGTGCAGCACTAACTGCCATACCTGGAATACCTGGATAAGGGTTGTTAGAGAATTCTTTTGATGCAATACGTTGCTCATCATGGTTCTCTAAGAATCTTAACATATGGTTGTTGAACCCATCCATATCTTTCCAAACCTTAGTTAGGTGTGCAAGTGAAGAGCCAGGACGGTCTTCCATTACAGCTCTTAAAGTATCGTAAACTCCAACTTTATCATATAAATAATCGAATTTACCAGTGAAGATATAGTTGCGGTATTCTTTAGGATTATAGACTTCTGCAATAAATCTAATATTAGGATTAATAGCTTTAATTTGAGGAATCATCCAAGCCCAATATTCAACAGGGACCATTTCTGCCATATCACAGCGGAAACCGTCAACACCTTTTTCTGTCCAATATTTTAAGATAGCAAGTGTTTTTTTCCAAGTTGAAGGCACATCTCCATTAATATCAAACACTTTTTCGCCATTTCCAGATAGGTGATTGACACCATAATTTAAACGTACTGTTTCAAACCAGTCATTTACAGAAGGTGTATTAGTAACAGCTCCGTTACCAGATACCTTAGCTGGGTTTTCGTTGAACTTGCCGTCTGCAGTTGGGAATTTATCCCCACCTAATGGTACATACCCTGAAGGAACAACAAATGGTTTTCCAGGGATATAATAGAAATTGTTGTTGGCTTCAAAGCCTACTTTAGTATTGTCATCAGCTCCTAGGTCTACAACACCTTTAGGCTTTTTGTCGGAATGATATTTTCTCGCTACATGATTGGGAACAAAGTCAATGATTACTTTTAAACCATTTTTGTGTGTTCTTTCAATTAATGATTCAAACTCTTCTAAACGGTTGTTGACATTGTTGGATAAGTCTGGATTTACGTCATAGTAATCTTTAATGGCATAAGGAGACCCTGCTCTACCTTTTACGACATCGGCATCGTCAATATGGATTCCATATTTTCTATAATCAGTGATAACGGCATGTTCAATTACACCTGTATACCAAACATGAGTAGCTCCCAAGTCTTTGATGCCTTGAAGTGCATCGTCATTAATATCATCAAATTTTCCAACACCATTATCTTTCAGTGTACCCCAAAGTTTATTGGTAGAATTTGTGTTACCAAATAACCTTGTCATCATTTGGTAGATGATGATTTTATGATCTTGAATGTCTTCTGTGGAAGTAGAAATTTCGAATGTATGTTTCAATTTTTGTTCTTCTTGTTGCTGATTAGAGGAACAGTTTACGAATAAACTACCCATAAAAAGGTAAACGAATACACGTAAAAAGCTGTAGAATTTTGTCATTATTTACAATTTATGATAGGGTTAAAAAAAGCAAAACTCTTCCAAGTGTTTCTTAGAAGAGTTTGTTTGTGTTGTTAAAGCGTTATGATTTTTTGTTGTAAGGACGCTTTTCATTTAATTTTGTGGCTATTTTATACAAATCTACTTTTGATAAAATTGTATCATAAATTCCCTGGTGTTGATCTACTTTCTTAAGATCATCTTGCATTTGAACGGCAACTGTAAACGGGTTTGTGTCTTTCAGTTGTTTTTTCAAAACGTTTAGATAATCCTTATCTTTTTTGATCGCATTAAATACAATTTCTTCGATTTCGTTCATTACGAGATTGATTTAAAATTTAAAGTAAAATTGGAAAATATTCTATGCTATATTAATCAAAAAATGTCTTGAAAAAAAATTCTTGTTATACAATTTATTCTGCAAAAGTCATTTTATTTAAGCATGGATAGTAAGGAGAATAGATACATTGGTAGTAAAGGTTCAACTCAATTGATTAATGGCTGAAGATTGAGAGAAATGATTTCCTTTTTTCATAAAAAAATGATTAAATTCAATTCGAATTAAAAAGCAAGAATAATAACAATAAACCAGATCAATGAAGACACTATTACTAATAAGACATGCTGAAGCGGAATCACCCTATTTTGGAGTAGAAGATAAATTAAGAGTATTAACCCAACAAGGATATATGCAAGCCATGCATACCTCAAAAAGGATTAAATCTGGCACATATATACCTGAAATAGTATTTTATTCTGATGCAGAAAGAACTAAGGCAACCACTCAGGTATTGTTAGAACAATTGGAAATTCCTGAAGAGGCATCTTTCGCAGAATCAGACTTTTATGATGCTACTGTAGGTAGGCTATTAGATTTTGTCAATGAAAGAAGTGATGAAGCAGACTGCGTGGCTATCGTTGGACATAATCCAACATTGTCGTTTTTTGCGGAGTATTTAACTGGAGAGGAAATTAATTCACTGTCGCCTGCAGATGCTTTAGTCATTACATTTGATTTTGACTCTTGGGCACTTATTTCACAAGCGACAGGACAATCTTTGGTTAGATATACTGGTCGCTAATTTTAAGGTAATAGGTCTTTTAATTCATTGAAATCATTAACGATTATATCAGGCTGAATGATGGCATTCTTCGTTAATTCTTCTCTGTATTTTCCCGTTTTGACTTGTATAGCGGTGAGATTTGCTTCTTTTGCACCCTGAATATCACCAATAATGTCATCACCAATCATTAATAAGTTATTCGGAGATATATTGATTTTTTTTATTGCTGATTCATAGAATTCTTTTTGTGGTTTACCAATACAAATAGATTCCTTGGATGTGGCAAACTCTAATCCTTTAATGAAGGCTCCAATATCAATTCTAAGCCCATCAGAAGACTTCCAAAATTTTCCTTTGTGAAGCCCAATAATATCGCTTCCATTTAATATTTTATTGAACAATGAATTCATTAATTGATAATCCCAATTCTTACCAATATCTCCTACAATAATTGCTTCTGGGTTGTCAACATCTTTTTTTAAGTCTTTGTAGAATAATTCTTTTATCGAGTGCCCACCTAATACTTCTACCGTATTATACTTTTTTTCTTTTACATAATTCAATGCAGCTAAAGGAGGACTTAGAATTTCATCACTTGAGACAGGTATACCCATATTCGTTAATCGAACAAATAACTCATCAGAAGTTACTCCAGAAGTATTGGTAACAAACAGGAATTTATACCCTCTATTTTTTAATGTGTTGATACTTTCGATTACTCCATCAATGAGTTGAGAGTCATTGTATAATACGCCGTCAAGGTCGCATAATATACCTTGTATATCTTGAAGTTTCATGGTCAAAAAGGATAATTAATTTATTAGTTGAAATACATTTTTAAATCGTCGAATTAGCTAACAGGTAGTGGTTCCTACATAAGTAGTTTTTTCTCGGGTACCCTAATCATTGACTTTTGTCGCTATTTTTAACTAAACATAACACCTATTAGAACATACAAACAATGATAGTACTTACCTATGTATTACTTTTGTACTTAATAAAATTAAACTAGTATGAAGCTGTCATCTTCAAAATATCGGTTTTTCCTTTGTTTTGTTGGTGTTTTACTACAATCCTGTATCTCTGCAAATTTTAGAGAATATGAAAATGCTACTGTGAGGTTTATAAGATCTACACCTCTGCCACAGCCAAGAGCATATATGGGTTATTGTAGCAATGGGACATCAACGTTTGTAATAGGAGGGGAAAATAAATCGGGAGAAAACTTCGATAATATCTTACTATTTAATATAGATAGAGAAATATGGAGTGAGTTGACTCCTATACATATACGTGCTGAAAAGAATATTAATGCAACGACTGTCAACGGTTCAATGTTTCTATTGAATGGGAATGAAAGTAAACACGACGAAAATATTGACGACATAGATATCAACGTTAGAGAAGTCAACTTTAACGCACAAATACCATTTTTAAAAGACGTATCAGTAAATCCTCAACCTTTATACAAATCTGGGTTGGCGGTATCAAAGAATATCATCTATGCTTTTGGAGGGATGTTAGATGAAGATACCTATTCAAATACTTTATATTCCTTTAATCCGGAAAACAGTACTTGGAAGCAATTGGCAAGTATGCCAAAGCAAATGATTACTTATGGAGCAACTGTTGACGGAAAAATTTACACTTTTGGTGGTAGAAATGAAAAAGCAGTAGACGATATCTTTATGTATAATATAAAGGTGAATCGATGGGTGAAAGTGGGGAAATTACCAGAACCAATTGTCGACGCAGCTGTTACACAATACCGTCACTATATCATTCTTTTTAGTAACGAGCAGATTTTTATCTATGATACTTTAAAGGGTAGTTTGAAAAGATATCAAACAAATATTGGCAAGTTAAGAGGAATGGGAGCGACTATTTCTAAAGATAAATTGGTTATCTTTGGAGGTATCAAGCAAAATTCATCAGGAAAAGAACAATATTCATCAACAGTGTATGTATTAGGTATTGATAAACTGTTGAATTAGTGTGCTATTAATACTGTTTCAATTGCAATCCAACTATGGAAAAAATTACTACTGATATACAAAAATTAATTAGAAATCACATTAGAGAAATGGAACCCTATTCGTCTGCAAGAGATGAGTTCGAAGAAGTTTCAGATCAAAATGTATTTTTAGATGCCAATGAAAATCCATTTGGCACAGCTACAGGTGAGCCTTACAATAGGTATCCAGATCCATATCAAAGAGCAGTAAAGGAAAAGCTTTCGGTGCTTAAAGGTATTCCAACAGAAAATATTTTCTTGGGAAACGGAAGTGATGAGCCAATCGATTTGCTATTCAGAGCATTTGTTGAGCCTCAAAAGGAGAATGTTGTTATTCTTCCTCCTACTTATGGAATGTATCAAGTAAGTGCTGCATTAAATAATGTAGAATTAAGAAAAGTGGCTTTAACTTCAACATTAGATTTAGATGTTGAAGGTATATTAAATGCAGTTGATAATAATACTAAGATCATCTTTGTATGTTCTCCGAATAACCCTACAGGTAATGCAGTTTCATCGGATAAGATTATTCAATTATTAGAGCAATTTAAAGGTATTGTAGTGGTTGATGAGGCTTATATCGATTTTTCATCTGAGCCTAGTTTTATTGGAAAATTAGAGGAGTATGAAAACCTTGTTGTATTACAGACTTTCTCTAAAGCTTGGGGTATGGCAGGTCTAAGGTTAGGTATGATGTTCGCTAACAAACAGGTAGTAGATATCTTTAATGTTATCAAACCTCCATATAATATCAATCAACTGACACAAGAGAAAGCATTAGAGGCACTTGATAATGTTGATAAGGTAAAAGAGATGGTAGCTACTTTGCTTTCTGAACGTCAACGTTTAGAAAAAGAACTTAGTGAGATTTCAAGAGTGAAAAATATCTTCCCTTCTGATGCTAACTTTATTCTAATTCAAGTAGAAAATGCTACAGACGATTATAATAAATTGGTAGAGCAAGGGATCATAATTCGAAATAGAGCAAAAGTATTATTATGTGACGAGGGGCTGAGAATTTCTATAGGTACACCTGAAGAAAATAATCGATTCCTTGAAGCATTTAAAGCATTGTAATTAGAATTACTTGCAAAAAATAAGCCACTGAAAATCTTAATTTCAGTGGCTTATTTTTTATTTGAAGTGGAATTTAATAGTGGTAAACACTTTCAAATACCTGTCTCCAACCATTTTTACTTTTATAGACTGTTTCGCCAATAGATTTAATCGTACTAACACCAGTAACGTTGGTAGAGAGTACAGCATCAGCATCAGCAAGGTCTGCTTTTCTTGCAAGTACCCTTTTTACCTTGTACCCTTTATTTTCTAAATCAGCGATAATATTCTTGCGACTAATACCAGAAACACATCCCACAGAAACTTTCGGAGTAAATATTATATTGTCTTTTACCCAAAAGATATTTCCGCTAATAGTCTCAGCTATAAAGCCTTCTTGACTTAAAAGGATAACATCATCAAGAGACTTCTTTGTTTTTTCTATCCCTGCTAATGTATAAGTAAGAGAAGATAAGGTTTTACAAAACGAAACCGGTGAAGCTGCTACACAAACAGTTTCAGCAAAGTCTGTTTCTAAACCACATCGAGGAGGGGATGGAATATATTCATCAACAATTAATGCAAACTCACATTCTTTTGAAGTAGGGGTGTATAATCCACCTTCACCTCTCCAGAGCATCAGCTTTATTCTGCATTCTTCAGGTAAGTTATTTTTCTTTTTGAGTTGAAGAACTTGTTCGTTGATGTAGTCTGTAGTCAGAATATTCTCAGGAACTTCAAAAAGTAACTCTTTCGCACCTTTTGAAATTCTATCCAAATGATCTTGTAAAAAGCGGATGTTTCCATTGTTAGTGATCATGGTTTCAAAGATGCCATCACCATATTGTAAACCTCTATCTGTAATAGAAACTCCTGCTTTACTAGTTTTTATTATTTCATTATTTAGAAGGATATAACTCATCATCCTAGTAGTTTGTTAGTACCTTACTTTAGACATTTCCCTCGACTGGTCTTTTGCTTTTAAGTCCTGTCGTTTGTCATAAAGTTTTTTACCTCTAGCTAAAGCAACTTCAATTTTAGCTAAACCTCTGTCATTAATAAATAACTGAGTAGGAACAATTGTAAAACCGTTCTCTTTTACTTTTTTATCTAGTTTAGTTAGTTCTTTTCTAGTCAGTAAAAGTTTACGATCTGCTTTGGCTTCATGGTTATTATGACCTCCCATTTCATAGGGAGCAATATGCATACTTCTTACGATCAATTCATCACCTATAAAAAGACAGAATGCATCTTGCAAACTTACTTTTTGCATACGAATTGATTTGATCTCTGAACCTTTTAAAGCAACACCTGCTACGAATTTTTCAATAAACTCGTATTCATGTGACGCTTTTCGGTTCTTTATTTTAACCTTTTGTTTTATGTCTAGTTTTTTTCCTCCCATCACTAATTCTTCTTAATCGTAATTGCTTCTCCATTAAGGATAGGTAAGATACTACAATAATCCTCTTGTGCACAAAATGATAGATCAGATTTTGCTTTTAATCCGCTTAATCTTTTCGCGTGTGAAGCATAATTTTGTATTACGTCTGCCACCTTACCATTGGCTTGTTGGTATTGAGCTAATGCCATAAAGCTAGCATCGTCTGTTAACTTTGCTTGGTCTTGTAACCTATGAATTAAAGCACCAGCAAATAATGTGTCTTCTAAGCTAGGATTGCCTTTCCAGCCTGCACATATAATGACAATATCTTGGTTTTGTTCCTTGAGATATTCAGCAACAGTACCTACATTCAATAAAGCACCAATAATAACTTCTTTGGCAGTCTTCTTTGCTTCAGTAATAGCAACTGTTCCATTGGTAGTTGTCATGCAAATATCTTTACCATGATACTCTTCTTGCATATGCTCAAAAGGAGAGTTGCCAATTGTAAACTCTTCTACTTTTACACCACCTCGTTCACCGGCAGTGATAAAGCCCTTTTTTTGATATTCCAATGCTTCCTCTACTTTCATAACAGGAATAACACTATTCACACCAGCATTCAAACCGGCAACCATGCAAGAAGTGGCTCTTAAAACATCTGTAACTACGGCAATTTTGCCTTCTAATTGATGTAAAGATAATATTTCAGGTGTGAGACAAGTCTCAATTTTAATCATAACTAACCAATAAACTGTTGTCTGAATTCATTTGCTTTTTGCAATTCAAGTAAATTTAAGGTAGGAGTGATACCTTGGAAATCAGACAGTGCTTTAACTAAAGATTCTGTGGCAAGATTCCCTGTAAGGTCATCTTTTGCCATTGGACATCCCCCTAAGCCTCCTAAGGCAGAATCAATTCTTTTGCAACCTACATTCAAAGCGGTTTGAGCAAACTGATAAGCTTCAGACGGATGACAATGCAAATGTACACCCAATTCAGATTCTGACAATATTTTTGAGGCTTTTTCAAACAATACTTCAACATCTTTCACAGTTGCACTACCAATTGTATCAGCAAACGAAATAATTTTAACCCCCATATTGTGGAGTTTCTTCGCCATTTCTAAAACCATATCTGCATTACTGAACTCTTGGTAGGGATTTCCAAAGCTCATAGACAAGTATACAACAAATTGTTTTTGATGTGAGTGACAGAGCTTTAAAATGTAGGCCACCTCATCCAGCGCCTCATTGATAGATTTATTTGTGTTTCTACGCTGGAACGTCTCAGATACAGATAAAGGAAAACCTATATATGAAATCTCTTTATGTGAAATTGCTTCTTGTGCACCTCTAACATTAGCAACTATAGCTAATAATTTTGTAGCGGTGGTTGATAAGTCTAATTGAGATAATACTTCTTTGGTATCTCTCATTTGTGGAATTGCTTTTGGAGAAACAAAACTCCCAAAGTCTAAAGTGTGAAACCCTACTTTCAGTAACTTATTAATGTATTCGGCTTTAACGTTAGTAGGGATGAAGTCTGATAGTCCTTGCATTGCATCACGAGGACACTCAATGATGTTTACCATGTGTTTATTTATTGGTGATCAATTTTCTTTTTTAGGTGTTTTTTATAAAGCCATTCTCCAAGGAAACAAGTTCCAAAAATAGAGAAAGCGATGATAATGCCTGTTGCGTTTTCTTGAATTTGTTGAATGGTTAGTATGATGAAAGCGAGAATGCAACATATAAACCCAATGATTGTGATGGATTTATTAGCAAATATAGTTTTTCGTTTTTTAAAAGCTATGAAATTTACAATACCGAAAATTACAAGAAAGCCTGCAGAACCTGAAGTTGAAATACTTTCAAGATCGATTGTGTTCGCGATAACCAATGTAAAAATGGATATGATTAGTAACCCTAGAGGCTTACCCCATAATTGTTTGGTGAACTCTTCTGGTAACTCATGATATAATGCCACCTCATAATTCGTTCTACTTCCACCTAATAATGTTGCATTGATAGCAGAGAAAGTCGAAATCATTGCAGCAATTGATATAATGGTAAATCCAATTTGCCCAAATTTTGGTTTTGCAGCCTCTGCTAATGCATAGTCCTGAGCTTTTCCAATATCAGCAAAATCAAGAGACCCGACAGTAACAACAGCAATGGCAATGTAAAGGAGTATCACAAAAATAACCGAGTAGTAATAGGCCTTTGGTGTATTTTTCATTGGATGTTTTATGTCTGGAGCCGAGTTAGCAATTAACTCAAATCCTTCATATGCGACAAAAATAACCATTCCGCCGGCTATTAATTGTACAGGATTTTCCCAGTTTTGTGGTGAAAGCTGGATAAAATTGGGGTTCTCTGTAATTCCCCAAAAACCTGCTGCTACAAACGCCAATAGAATAATCAGTTTAATGATCACAGCAAAGGACTCAACTTCCCCTACGACTTTAATACTGTAGTAATTGATAAAGGTAGAAAACAGGATGATGGCTGATATGAAAATATGTTTATCTACAATATGATCTCCAGTGATATCAAACATTCCTGAGGCATAAGCCCCAAAGGCACTAGAGTATAATGATAGCATAATAATGTAACTTACCCAAAGCATATTATTTAGCCCACCACTTAAAACGGAATACCCAAAACCTTCATAAATAAAACGAACAGTGCCTCCTTCATCTGGATAGGCGACAGAAAGTTTTGCATAAGAATAGGCTGTCATTAAGGCAATACAACCTGCTACTAAGAATGATATCGGAACACCTCCTTTTGCTAATTCTACAGATAAACCAAGTACGGCAAAAATACCTCCACCGACCATTCCTCCAATACCAATTGAAACTGCGTCTTTTAAGCCTATTTGTTCTTTTTCTTCTTTCTTGTCAGTCATTTATTGAAGTTTTTTAGAAATGTTGATTATATAATATAAAGGAAATTGTCTATGAAATACAGAATTACTTTTCGATAAGGAATAAGTTCTTATTTAAGAAAAGTATTTTTTAATAATAGTTATATTTTAAAAACTAACTCAACTATTTCTATGTCATACTTAAAGGCTAATAACCAAGAAATTTACTTTGAAGACAGAGGGGAGAAAAGTGCTCCTGCTGTTATTTTTTTGCATGGTTTTCTTATGGATTGTACCATGTTTTTATCACAAATGGAAGCATTGGAAGATGAATACAGAGTGATAGGTATTGATGCAAGAGGATTCGGAAAGACACAATGGGATGGCAAATCATTTACACTATACGATACTGTGAATGATACTATTGCTGTGATGGATCATTTAGAGATTGAAAAAGCATCGATAGTTGGTATGTCTCAAGGAGGCTATGCTGCATTAAGAATGGCATTAAAAGCTCCGAATAGAGTTAATTCTCTAGTGTTAGTGAGCACATCAGGGCATCAAGACTCAAAAGAAGGAAAAGCGGGGTATTTAGAAGTGAGAGATACTTGGCAATCAGTGGGATTGGTACCTCCATTAAAAGAGGGGTTGATGACGGGTATTTTAGGACCTCAGGAAAAGTATAATGAATATTGGGACATGTGGTCTGATAAATGGGAAAGTAGGACTGCTGAACAAATCTTTCATGCCATGAACAACTTAATTGAGAGGGATGATATTCTTCATTTAATCGAAGAAATTAATATCCCATCTTATGTGATACATGGAGAGTTAGATAATGGAGTTCCTTTTGAACAAGGAGAATATTTAAGTAATCATTTACCCAATTGTAAGGGGCTATTGATTGTAGATGGAGCAGCTCATGCCGCTATTATGACAGATGCTAAAAAGATAAACCCAAGCTTGAAATCATTCTTGCATAAGACCAATATGGTGACTTTGTAAAGAGTAGAATTATGTAGTGTGAATAGTAAATTTGTGAAGTAAAAAAGGCCATCTATTTTCATAGATGGCCTAATTATTTATTCTTTAATAGAAAGATTAGATTACTCCGTACGCTAATAATGCATCAGCAACTTTAACAAAGCCACCAATATTAGCACCTTTTACATAATCTACCCATCCGTCTTCTTGACCGTATTTTACACACTTAGAGTGGATTTTCTTCATGATATCTTGAAGCTTCTCGTCCACTTCTTCAAAACTCCACTGTAAGCGCATAGAGTTTTGTGTCATCTCAAGACCAGAAATAGCAACACCACCAGCGTTGGCTGCTTTACCTGGACCATACATGATGTGATGTTTTTCAAATACCTTAATTGCACCAATTGTAGAAGGCATGTTCGCTCCTTCACAAACTAGAATACAACCATTTTTCATTAGAGTTTCAGCATCGTTTTCATCTAACTCATTTTGAGTTGCAGAAGGGAATGCTAAGTCAACTTTTACACTCCAAGGTCTCGCATCTGCTGTATATGTTGCAGAAGGATATTTTTTTGTGTATTCAGCTAATGAAGCTCTTTGAACATTTTTTAAATCTTGAATATGAGCAAGTCTCTCTTCGTTGATACCTTCTGGGTCATGTAAAAAACCGCCTCTATCAGACATTGTTACAACAGTTGCTCCTAATTGGATCAGCTTTTCAGCTGTATATTGTGCAACATTACCTGAACCTGAAACTGCAGCAATTTTACCTTTAAAGTCATCGTTACGTACAGCTAGCATTTCTCTTGCGAAATATACTGACCCATATCCAGTTGCTTCAGTTCTTGCATTTGAACCACCAAAAGCAAGGTTTTTTCCAGTAAGTACACCTGTAAATTCGTTTTTAATACGACGGTATTGACCGTACATATAACTAACTTCTCTACCGCCAACGCCAATATCGCCAGCAGGTACATCGGTGTCTTTACCAATATGTCTGTAAAGTTCTGTCATAAAAGCTTGACAGAATCTCATGATTTCTCCATCAGATTTTCCTTTAGGGTTAAAGTCTGAACCACCTTTAGCTCCACCCATCGGAAGTGTTGTTAATGAGTTCTTTAGTACTTGTTCGAACCCTAAGAATTTAAGTGTACCCAGAGTAACAGATTTGTCAAAACGTAATCCGCCTTTGTATGGACCAATAGCTCCGTTAAACTGAACACGATGTCCACGGTTAACACGAATGCTACCTTCATCATCTTGCCAAGTTACCCTAAAGCTGATTACTCTATCGGGTTCTGTCATACGCTCTAAGATTCTAGCGTCTAAATACTTTTGGTTTTCGTTGATGAAAGGAATTAATTTCTCAGCTACTTCTTCCACTGCTTGATGGAATTCAGGCTGCCCAGGGTTTCTTCTTACAAGACCCTGCATGAAGCTTTGTAATTCGAGCTTTTGCATTTAACTAATAATGGTTAGTAATAATTCTAATATATGTGTTTATTTCCTACTTTTTTGAAAGATCCACCTTACAAGATAATAAAGTTATATCATCTGCATAGGCTTGGTGACCTTTAAAAGTGTTTAATAGAGCGATCAAATTTTTGTGCATTTCTTTCTGCTGAAAATCGATATTAGCAGTAAGGAATTCCTCTAATTTGTCATCTCCTAGCTCTTCGTCCTCGTCATTGTAAGTCTCCGTAAAGCCATCTGTAAAGCCAAAAACGAAGAACTCTTGCAAGTTATTAATTTCTCCGACTTCTAAGAAAGGTAATTCAGAAAAAGAACCTAATATTGTCGTACCATCTTCTAACCTAGAGAATTTATTTTTATGGTATAGAAAAGGAGGGTTATGTCCAGCATTAATAAAACGGAGATTGGATGTCTCCATATCATATTCCATAAAGAAAGCAGTGATGAAATTTTCGCCTTCCGCACTTTCTAAAATCTGATAGTTAGCCTCATGTACTATACTTTCCAAATCAGTACCTCTTCTTGCCATTGCTCGAATTGTTCCTTGGAAATTGGACATCAAGATAGCTGCAGGTACACCTTTACCCGAAACGTCAGCAATAGACATTAAAAACTTGGTGTCTGATAATGGAATATAATCGTAGTAATCTCCTCCAATAGAGTGGTGAGGCATATAACTTGCATGTACCGAAACAGGAACATCATTCCCGTAAGGTAATTCTTTTGGGAAAAGCATTGTCTGAACATGAGAAGCAATTGTTAATTGTTTCTTCATTTCCTTTTGCTTTTCTTCTTTTCTAGCAAGCTTTTTATTTTCTATCGCTACAAGTATAATGTTACTTAAAGCTTCTGTAAAACCTTGGTCAATAAAGTCACTATGTTGATCTGCAGTACCTACTAGTGCATAAGCCAATACTTCATTTTTATGTTTGATTGGTATGATAGTATCAAATTTTTCAAATCCATCAGGATGATTGATAATATTTGTAGTACTGATATAATCTTTAAATGCTTTTGGGAAATTGACAGTTTCATCATGGTCATGCGAACCATAGTTCACAAACCTCTCAAATTCTTGTGATTCTTCATCGATGACAAACAGAATAAGATTGGTGATACTAGGGTTAGACGATAATGTAAGTTTGTAGATAGTATATAAATCCTCTTCAGATTTATTGGCGTTAATGGCACTTATAGTCTCAAAAAGAGATTCTAATTGCATTTCTTTTAGCATTAAGCGCTTTTGATCAGGATTCGCCATTGTTGTTAATATAAATTGTCTTAATTGTTCGAATTTGAATGTGGATCATAGGCATCACGTAACCCATTTCCAATCAAGTTAAAAGCCAAAACAGTAAGGCTAATAGCAAGACAAGGGAAAATAATAAGATGCCAATGTCCGGTAGGGGTTAATTCACTTAAACCCTCTTTAATCATTGTTCCCCAAGATGGCATAGTTGGAGGTCCTCCTAAACCTAGGAAACTTAATCCTGCTTCAATAAGGATCGCAGAAGCAAAATTTGATGCACATATTACAGCTAAAGGCCCCAAAATATTGGGTAAAATATGGTGCATAATGATTTTATAGTTGGAGAAGCCTAATGCTTTAGTTGCTTCGATATAGTCTTTCTGTTTTATAGAAAGAATTTGCCCTCTAACAACTCTTGCCACATCGACCCACATAGTAATACCAACTGCTACAAATGTGACCCATATATCTTCACTTTGGATGGCAAGGCGAACAGCAACTACTAACATAATAGCAGGAATTGACCATGTGATGGTCATCAACCACATTGCAATTCTATCAATCACTCCTCCAAAGTAACCTGAAGTAGCTCCTATTAAAATACCAATACTAAGTGAAATAATCAGGGAGATAAAACCGATGGTCAAGGATACCCTTGTGCCGAAGATTAGTCTACTAAGGACATCTCGACCAATTTTATCGGTACCCAAAACAAATGTGCGCATTTGCAGACATTTCTCATTGAACTCATTCAAAAGTTCTTGTTTACTGACGGTCCTAACATTCTGTAATCCATCTAGGTATATCACGTCATCTTTTCGAATGACATAATTGTGAGCCAAGTTAATACCAAGCTTTTGTGAAGGTGATGCATAAATTGATTTTACAACATCAATCAGTGGTAAACTTAATTCTAGGCGAGTGGTTGTATGTAAAGATCTTTTTTCCAAGCCAGGGTAGACGATAAAGAAAACGGAGTCTCTTTCAATTATTGGATCACCTACAATTGGAATATCTTGATAACGATTTTCTTCACCTTCTATAATTTTTTCAAAAACTGAAGGTGTAGGAATATGTATGTTTTTGCGTTGTTTTAAAACCTTCACTGTAAACATTGGAGGTTTCTTGGGTACTTCAAGTAAGCCGTCATTAGCGAAATGCGAATCATCGGGCATAATGAGATAACCCAACACTGCAACAAAGCTCAAAGCAATAATATATATTGTTGAAACTACAGCAGGTTTGTTTTTCTGAAATCTCTTTTTGATGAAGTGAGAAGGTGACTTATGTACTTCGTATATACTCATCTATGCGTTTTCGATCCGTTGGTTATTGAGCGTTGTGTGCGAATAAACCTTTTTTTGATGCCAAATAAAAAAAAGAAGTATAACGTTCTTCAAAATCATCCATAGTGATTTCTATTTCTTCTTCTGGGCTGTTAAAACATCTCACCCAACCTTTTTCAATAGTTGTTTTTAAGGTCAGTTTAAGTGATTCCTCACTCAAATTTGTTTCTTGCTTTAAGTTGTCAAAAGAAGTGACAAAATATAATTCATCAAGAACAAGGTATTCTTCTTCAGTCATAAAAAAATAATTCTGCTTTACTCACTCAAAAATAGTAAAAAGTCTATTAAACACTAAATTTTCTATCTTTCCATGTATAATTTGAGAAAGTAGCCATTAAACCAATAATAACGGCATATAAAGGATAGAAAATTGATATTATAGGCACAAGCCAAAGATTATTTTGATCTCCTTGCCATTTTAATATTCCTTTTAAGTAGTAAAGCTCTATTCCAATTCGAAGCATAAAAGTAACAAAAAAGAGCATTAAATTACCATTAAAAAAGAATGTTGAAGCTGCAGAAAGGTAAAAAAATAAATGAAATAGAAAAATAAAGATACTCGTTAGTTGTGGTCCTCTATTTTTATAGTGCTTCCACTTACTTGCCCAACGTACTCTCTGCTCAATGAATGTCTTAAGATTATTTGGTGGAGGTGTGTTGACAATGGATTCTTTATGCTTTAGAAAAATGATTTGATTTGGGTTGTTTCGAGCAAGCTGATGTAAGAAAAACTCATCGTCGCCAGTTGGAATATGCGCATGCTCTTTATAGTTGTTTTGTGATAAAAAAGCCTTTCTCTCAAAGCATAGGTTAGCCGCATTACACATATTGGCTCTCTTTCTGCGTATACTAGCAGCTCCTGTGATGATCAATGATGAAAATTCAACATTTAATATTTTTTCCCATAGAGAATTCCCATTTTGGAATCGTACAGGACCAGAAATCATTTTTGCACCAGTTAACCTATGAGCAGAGACAAACCGATTGACCCAATGTGGATGATGAAGGCAATCAGCATCTGTGGTGATAATCAGCTTTGTTTTTGCCTTTTCTACAGCAAGTCGTATAGCTTGCTTCTTTCCTGATAGTTTACTTGGGAGACGATAAATTTTGAATCTTTCAGATTCAAAAGACTGAAGTAGTGTATAAGATTGATCTGTGGAATGATCATCAACAATAATGAAATTTATATACTTGTAGGTTTGATTTTTTAAGGACTGAATAAGTTGAGGAATGTTTCTTTCCTCGTTTCTAACTGCAATGACGACAGTAACATCTGTTGAAGCACCTTCAATAGGTGTATCTAAATCATAAGGATAATTTCGGTTCCATCGTAATCTTAATTGAAGCAGTCCAAAAAAATAAATGATTACAAGAATAAAAAAGATATTTTCCAATAGATGTGTTTGTCTATGTTTGATGAAAGATGCAATATTGTAAAAGAAATTATTACATCATCTAAAAGCATTGAAAATGTCATTAGAAATAGGACAAAAAGCACCTGATTTTAAAAGTGTAGATCAGGATGGAAATGAGATTACTCTTTCTCAGTTTAAAGGGAAAAAAGTTGTTTTATACTTTTATCCAAAAGATATGACTCCTGGTTGTACAGCTCAAGCTTGTGATTTAAGGGACAATTATGAAAAACTTCTTGCTGAAGGATATGTAGTGCTTGGTGTAAGTACTGATTCTGCGGAAAGACACCAAAAATTTATCGCAAAACATGAACTTCCATTCCCTCTAATTGCTGATACTGACCACGTAGTACACGATTTATACGGTACTTGGCAATTGAAAAAAACATTCGGAAAAGAGTATATGGGGACAGTTAGAACCACTTTTGTAATCGATGAAGAAGGAAATTTAACGGACATTATAAAAAAGGTGAAGACTAAAGAGCATACTAATCAGATAATTAATTAAGTTTGCATTCGGAAAAAAATTAAGGAGAAATCCTTATCATACATAAAACAATAGCTTACGTCAAAAAAGATGGCAGAGATTGCAGAATTGAAAAGAGTAGCGTCCCAAGTGAGACGTGATATCGTTAGAATGGTTAACGCAGCAGGAAACGGTCACCCAGGTGGTGCACTAGGTTGTGCTGACTTATTTGTTGCTCTTTACTTCAAGCACATGGAACACAACAAAGAGTTCAAAATGGATGCTAAAGGTGAAGATGTTTTCTACCTTTCAAATGGTCATATTTCAGCTGTTTTTTACAGTACGTTGGCTAGAGCTGGGTATTTCCCTGTATCAGAGTTAGCTACTCACAGAAAAATCGATTCAAGATTACAAGGTCACCCGACTCCATATGAGCACTTAGAAGGTGTGCGTATGGCTTCAGGTTCATTGGGTCAAGGTCTTTCAGTAGCAGCGGGTACAGCGTTAACTAAAAAGCTTAACAACGATGACAAGTTAGTTTACTGTCTAATGGGTGATGGTGAGCAACAAGAAGGTCAAATTTGGGAAGCTGCAATGTATGCTGCTCATAACAAGATTGATAACTTAATTGGTGTGATCGATTACAATAACCGTCAAATTGATGGTGACGTATCAGACGTATTAAGCTTAATCGATATTGAAGCGAAGTACAAAGCGTTTGGTTGGGAAACTATCGTAGCTGATGGTAACGATATGGAAAAATTGGATGCCGCTATTACGAAAGCAAAAGAGCTTTCTGGAAATGGTAAGCCAATCATGATTATCATGAAAACTGAGATGGGCTTCCCTATCGACTTTATGGTAGGTACACACAAGTGGCATGGTGTTGCTCCAAATGCTGAGCAAACTGAGTCAGCTTTATCTCAATTAGAAGAGACTTTAGGTGATTACTAATCACAAAAAGCAATAAAATAAAAAGCCTGTCCTTTGCATTTGCAATCGACAGGCTTTTTTATTTTGTACTATTTATAGATTGAAAGTCAGTAGTTTATATTATTGTTCTTTGAAAAGATAATGTTGTAGTATTCAGATAATTATTAGTCAGCTGTTATAGATATTAGTATTATTATATAAACTAATAATTCTTACTAAACTGTAACGGTAACAATGAGTTTTGCTGAAAAGAGTCAGACATTGGAAAATGTGCTGACAAACCAATTCGATATATATTATAATACTTTTCCAGACATGTTAGTATCAATCAACCCATTTGATGCTAAAGTGGTAAAATGTAATGCAACCTTTGAGAGAATGATGGAGTACGAGAAAGGAGAAGGAAGCAATAAAAGTATTTATGAAATATATCACCCATCATGCCACTTACAAGTCTCTCAATTAGTCAATAAATTTGCTGAACAAGGATTTCTCCAAAATGAACGATTAAAACTGATCTCTAAACGAGGAAAAACGATTCCTGTGCTTCTAAGTTCTGAGGCGATTAGAAACGATAATGGAGAGATACTCTTTAGTAACTCTTGTCTTCGTGATATTTCTACGATCACAGATCTTGAAACTTCATTACAACAAGCGAATGAAGAACTTGAAGATAAAATTGACAAGCTAAAACAAAAGAATCAGGAATTAGAGCAATTTGCTTACATCGTATCGCATGATCTTAAAGAACCTGTGAGAAATATAGATGGAGTTCTAGACCTTGTTTATGAAGAGTGTGATGAAAAAAATGATCAACTCAATCAATATTATGAGTACATCAAAAGGAGTACAACGAGAATGAGTAAGTTGATTCATAGCATTCTTGATTTTAGTAAAATTGGTAAAAAAGGAAACTTCCAAATTGTGGATCTAAACAATATCATGAAGAATGTGCTTGATGATATGTGTTTAAGGATAGAAAATGAAAAAGTGAAAATTTACTGTCCAGAGTTGCCTGTAGTATATGGTTTTGAAATAGAGTTACATATGTTATTTCAAAACTTAATTTCCAATGCTATTAAATTTAAAAACCGGAGAAGATTGCCCGTCATTAAAATCGAAGTAGACGAACAAGAAGATTTTTGGCTGTTTCGTATTACTGATAATGGAATTGGAATAGAGAAAGGTCATGCAAAACGCATCTTTTCAATCTTTAAAAGAGTGCATACCAATATTGAAGGTACCGGAATAGGCCTAGCGGAATGTAAAAAGATTGTTGAGCTTCATAAAGGAAGAATATGGCTAGATCATAGTGATAAAAACGGAAGTGTATTCTGTTTTACACTTACAAAAAAATACTAATACTACTAATATTGCCCCGAATCAGATAAACTTGAATTACTATATTTAATCTTCATTTTATTAAATCCCCTTTAATTCTTCACCTTCGGGAGTTGTTGTTTACTTCCTTTAAAATAATTCGTTTATTTTTGCAGCAGAAAAACGAAGAATTATATGTCAAAAAAGAAAACTATTTTAAGAGTAGATGGCTTCAGTAAATCTTACGAAGAAGGAAAAATGGCTGTAGACCATCTTTCTTTTGATGTAAAGGAAGGTGAAGTATTTGCACTTATTGGACGAAGCGGGTGTGGAAAAACAACAACTTTAAAACTATTATCCGGACAAATGAGACCTGATGGCGGATCAGCTTATATCTTCGGAGAAAGAATTTTAGGTCCTCATGAAAGACTGTTAGCCGGTCATGATAAAATAGCATTAGTAGAGCAAGATTATAATTTATTTGATTATCAGACTGTTGCGGATAATATTAAATACCCAATTAGAAGATCAAGTAAAAAATATCAAGAATATAGATTAAACGAACTCTTAAGAATTTGCCAATTAGAAGACTATAAGGATGTACGTCCGAAAGAATTATCTGGTGGACAAAAACAAAGAGTAGCGATTGCAAGAGCGATTGCCGATGAACCTCCTGTGTTATTACTAGATGAACCATTTTCTCACTTAGACATGGCTCTGAGAAGTGATCTAAGAAGAATGGTGAAAAATATTGCAATAGAAGCAAATATCTCTGTTGTATTTGTTACACACGATACACATGATGCACTTTCTATGTCAGATAGAATTGGTGTGATGTCAGCAGGTCAACTTATTCAAATTGCTACACCTGAAGAAATCTACAAAAAACCATTAAACAGGTATGCTGCACATTTCTTCCCTCATTGTAATGTTCTTACTTCAGATCAATTAAAAGACCTTGATGTAAACGTTGAAAAGGGACATTATATGGCAAGGCCAGAATGGGTAAAGGTTGTGGATGCTGTTGAAGGAGCTCATGAAGCTACTTTAATACATATCGATTATTTTGGAAATGCGAGTTACGGAGAATGGAGAGTATCTGATAAGTGTCATATTTGGGTACATCATGATAGTTTCTCAACTTTCCAATTAGGAGAAAAAAGAAGCATTATTCTAAAAGACAACGTAGAGTGGTGGAAATTAGATGACTAGTTCCATTACGACCAAAAAATAACAAAAGATAAATAGAAAATTACAGGAACGTATTCCAACCTTTTTCCTGTAATTTTCTTCTATACTAGAGATAATCATACGCTAACTTATTCAATATTTAACCTAACAAAATGCATTTTATCAGACTACTATTAGTATCTATTTTCATAATTTCTATATCATGTTCAAACCCTACAAAAGAGGTGAAGGAGGAATTAAAAGTATCCAACTGGAGAGCTTTAATTGTTAATGATCATGGTAAGGAAGTACCTTTTTATCTTCAAGTGGAAGGGGAAGGCAAAGACCAAGTTTGGACAATCATTAATGGAGATGAAAGAATGAGGTTGGATGACAGTTATTATGAAAATGATTCATTGCATATACCATTATTGATCTATGAGGCAGAAATCATTGTAAAAGAAAGCGATACGACTTTAAAAGGTCAATTTTTAAGAAAAGGAGCTTACCGATTACCATTTATTGCAGAGAAAGGCAAAGCTCCTCGTTTTGTAGATTATGAGAAAGCAACGGTAAATTATACAGGAACTTATGCAGTGAAGTTGGGTGAGACCGATGCTATTGGTTTATTTAATCAAAGTGGAGATTACCTTACAGGGACATTCCTTACAGCAACTGGAGACTATAGATATTTGGAAGGCGAAGTAGATGGAAACAAGATGTTTTTATCATCGTTTGATGGAGTTCATATCTTAAGGTTTGAAGCAGAGTTGGAGGGAAATAGACTTCTAAATGGTAAAATGTGGTCAGGTCAGAAATCAACAAAAACTTGGCAAGGAATTAAAGATAATAGGGCAGAGTTACCTGACCCTAAAACCTTAACTCATCTAAAAGAAGGGTATGATAAGGTGAGTTTTACTTTCCAAAATGAAAAAGGAGACACGATTTCTTTAGATGATCCAAAATACCAAAACAAGGTAGTAGTGATACAAATTATGGGTTCATGGTGTCCAAACTGTCTGGATGAAAGTAAGTTTATGGCTCCTTTCTATGAAAAAATGAAGGATAAAGATTTTGAAGTGATTGGTTTGTCTTATGAAAGATCAGAAGATCCTGAAGTGGCATACAAACGCATTAATCGTATGAAACGTAAGTTGAATATAGGTTACGATATTTTATATGCAGGTACACCTTCTAAAGCTTCAGAATCTTTACCGATGTTAAATAAGATCATGTCTTTCCCAACATCGATTATCTTAGATAAAAAAGGAGAAGTAAGAGAAATACATACAGGTTTCTCTGGACCAAGTACAGGTCATTATTACGAAGAACATATTAGTGAGTTTACTTCTCTCGTCAATAACTTGTTGATGGAACATGAAACTTCTAAATAAATTAGAGATATAGGAGAACAAAAATCGAAGTAATACATAAGTGTAGGACTTCGATTTTTGTTTTTTAGTGAAAACTGAAATAAATGCAATTTCACTCCATGTATAATGTTTCTTTTTTAACGATATTTGCCCCATGTTAGCATCAAGTTTTACAGAAGATAAAATAGAAGCCGGATTAGATGAAGCAGGTAGAGGATGTTTGGCAGGGCCAGTAGTGGCGGCTGCAGTAATTCTACCAAGAGACTTTTCTCATCCAGATTTAAATGACTCCAAGAAACTATCTGCCAAAAAAAGAATGGAACTTCGAGAAGTAATTCTCAAAGAAGCCATAGATTATAAAGTAGTGGAGGTACAGGCAGAAGAAATAGATAAAATTAATATTTTACAAGCTTCATTTACCGCTATGCACAGATGTGTAGATGGGTTAAAAAAGAAGCCAGAATTATTATTGATCGATGGTAATCGTTTCAGGCCCTATAAAGGAATTGAACATGAATGTATCGTCAAAGGTGATGGAAAGTTTTTGAGTATAGCAGCAGCCTCGATTTTAGCAAAAACTCATAGAGATATGCTGATGGAGAAACTTTCTGAAGATTACCCACAGTATGGTTGGGAAAAAAATGCAGGTTACCCTACCAAAGCACACAGGGCAGCTATCGCAGAATTTGGAACAACGCCATGGCATAGAAATTCTTTTAAGTTGTTGCCAGAACAAAAGACAATAGACTTTTCATGAAAATAAGATCTCATATATACCTACTTCTACTTTTTTTATCTTTTGCATGTGAAAAACCTACTCCATATGGAGATTTATATGTACAGGTAAGAGATGAACAAGGTAAAGAAGTAGCCGGTGGTAATGTTATCCTTTATGGTAATGAAGAAGACTTCGTAGATCAGATAAATCCTATATCTGTACCTCAGCAAACAGATGAAAACGGATTAGCTTTTTTCCTTAATCTGGATTCAGGTACCTATTACGTAGCGGCTTCATATACTAATCAAGAAGAAGGCATTGAAAAGAACAATTTCTTAGTAAATACTTCAGTGAAAGTAGTTGCCACAGAAATTGGTTACAGGAACTCTATCACAGTAATTATATGGGATTCATTTATTACACATTTAACGGCTACAAACGGTAAAAAGTGGCAGGTGTATAAAATGATAGAGGTGACAACAGAAGAAGAAATAGAAGTACCAGAATGTATTCAGGACGATCAATGGGTATTTTATCGTAACGGTAATTTTGAATACCTAAGTGACTCACTGAACTGTGAAGAAGGCCAAGACGATAATTTTACAGGAAGTTTTGCTCCCGTAGGAAACGGTTCATATATCGTTATTCAAGACCTTGATGATCAGATTAGGTATGGATTATATATTATTTCTGTATCCTCTACACAAATGCTGGCTCAGTACGGGCCTCATTTAATGTATTTTAAAACAGTAAATTAAGAAAAATGAACATTGGAGATAAAGTAAGAAGTTTACATGACAACATGGATGGTATTGTTGTAGGCTTCAAGAAGAATAATATTATAGAAGTTGAGGTAGATGGTTTCAGAATGGATTTTGTTGAGGGAGACCTAGCCATTGTTTCTCAAGTAGAGTCTGATGAATTCGGAAGCGTTGAAGAAGAAGAAAGAGTGGTTGTTCCATCACAAAAGAAAAAGTTAAAAGCTAGACCTCAAGCAGCATTACCACTAATTTCAGAAAGAGGTTTATTTATTGCCTTTGTTCATCAAAATGATAAAATTTTAGATGTTTACGTTTGTAATAACTCAGATCTTACGATACCATTTGTACTTGGTACGGAAAGAAAAGGGGAATACAAAGGGGTGCATGCTGGAGTGCTAAATACAAGAACTCAATTAAAAGTAGATCAAGTATCATTACAGAATTTTGAAGAATGGCCAGCTTATGTTTTTCAATCTTTATTCTTTTATTCAGGTCCAAGTGTTAATCATGAACCATTAGTTAAAAAGTTAAGATTCAAAGCATCAACTTTCTTTAATAATAAAAAAGAAGTGCCTGGAATGAATGCAGATGGTTATGTATTTCAATTAGACGTTCAAGCGTTAACAGAAGTAGATGCATCAAAACTAAAAGATGGTATTCTTGATAAAAGTGCTGTAGTTGAAAAGGTAGAAAAAGTTGTTCAGAAGCCGGCATCAGAAATCGATTTACATGCTGAAGCATTAGGGTTAGACCCAAATATGGGAAACTCTACATTAAGCATGCAGATTCTTCATTTTGAAAAGGAATTAGATGCAGCTATTGTTACTGGAATGGATCATATCACTTTTATCCACGGTATCGGTAGTGGTAAATTAAAAAATGAGATCCAAAAAAGACTTTCTAAGCATAATGATGTGGATTATTATGAAGATGCCAGAAAGGAAAAATTTGGTTATGGGGCAACTTATGTGAAGCTAAAATAATGAATGTTAGATTAGTTATAGGAATTATTCTTACCGGAATTGCTCTAACACTTTATGGTGTTGGTAAGCCTAAACTGTCCAAAGAATCGGATTACCTCACAGAAGCATTACAAGGCTCTGAGAATAAATATATTGTTGAAGGAGTAGTCGCAGAGGATAACCCAACAGTGGTTGACTTTTTGGTATTAGCTTCTAAAGAAGAATTTACGGGTGCTGGAAAACACAATGGTTTTAAGTCTGTAGAAACGAAACTTCAACCTATTAAAGTGAAAACACCTAAAGGTATCGAAACTTTAATTTTTGAAGATGTTCCTTGGAGAGGAGAAGAAGTAGCTCATATTCTATTAGATGAGAAGACACAATCGAATGCACCAATACAATGGTTAGGTTTAAAAAAAGGGGTAAACATTATTGCCCTTGGAGAAAAATCTAATAGTGAGGTACATGTTAAGTACGCCTATGTTGGTACTTTGCCAGACTATCTTACTCTACTTGAAGAAGGAGGAACTTGGTTAACTTACATCTGTTTAGGCTTGGCAGTAATTGGTATTCCTCTATTGATTTGGGGGAGTGTAAAAAAATAAATAGTCACTTTTTCTTAGCCTTATTTAGATAGAGAAAAGAGAATGACTTAATTGTCCCTTTGTTAGTAAAATAATAAAGGGACTTTTTTATGGAGAAAAATACTTTACTGTTGGATGGTGGACTTTCTAATGCATTGGAAGACCTTGGATATGACCTGAATCATGAGTTATGGTCAGCAAAATTATTAATTGAAAACCCGCAAGCGATTATAGATGCTCATCTTTTGTATCTAGAAGCAGGGGCGGATATTATTATTACATCTAGTTATCAATCAACAATTGAAGGGTGGGAAAAGCAAGGTTATACTTATCAAGAAGCAATAGTGTTGTTGGAGAAGTCAACGACATTGGCTCTGGAAGCTCGAAAGGTATACCATCAAAAATATAGTAGCGATAAGCGAATTTGGATTGCAGGAAGCATTGGACCTTATGGAGCATATTTGGCAGATGGTAGCGAATACAGAGGAAATTATTCTTTATCTATTAAAGATCTAATTGAGTTTCACACCGAAAGAGTAAAGGTAATAGACCATACTAAAATAGATCTTTTAGCTTTTGAAACTATACCGAGTTTTGATGAGGTAAAAGCTATATCAAGCTTATTGTCAACAACACAGCATAAAGGATGGATTACGGTTTCCTGTAAAAATGAAAGAGAATTGAATGATGGAACACCTATCAAAGAGGTTGCGGAGTATTTAAGCAATCAAAAGAACTTATTTGGTTTCGGTGTGAACTGTACAAAACCTGAATTTATCAGTGAATTAATCCAAGATATTACTTCAACAACATTATCAACAAGAGTGATAGTTTATCCAAATGCAGGACTAGTTTATGATTCAAATGAGAAAAAATGGAGAGGAACTGCAGAACCTTTAGGCTGTGAATTTATGGCAAAACAATGGAAAAAAGCAGGAGCTAATGTAATAGGAGGGTGCTGTCAGATGGGGCCAGACCATATATCATCCATGAAAAAAGGATTAAGTTGAGAAATAATATCAAATTTCTAATAGAATTGAAGTGCTTAATATTTTTGTAAAACCATAGCCTAATTTTTGCCGTTTCAAAATTAAGATTTGTTAATATTGCAAAATATTTGCATTTTAAGGACTGCTTTATGTGATAGTTTGGTTTTGGATCATTAATTCAAATCAAACTTACTTTATTCTTAATTTGCATTACATCAACACTTTAAATTAGACACTCAATACAAGCATGAGTTTTATTTCGGCTTTAGACGCATTCCAAAAATGGGAGAAAAACACACCTAACCTTCCATTCCTTCATCAGAACATTCATGGTGAAAAACTTACAGTAACCTATCAAGAAGCAGGTGAACAAGCAAGAAAAATGGCATCTGCTATCAAAGGGCTTGGCATCGAAGAAGGTAGTCATGTTGCTATTCTATCTAAAAACTGTTCACACTGGATTATGGCAGATCTTGCTATTCTAATGGCAGGGTGTGTAAGTATTCCAATTTATCCTACTACCGATAAAGATACCATCAAGTTAATCTTAGAACACAGTGATTCAAAAGCAGTGTTTGTGGGTAAATTAGATGACTACGCTTCACAGAAAGAAGGAGTAGATGCAGTAGATATTCCTAGAATTGGAATTGAAATGCATGGTGTCAATGAACAATATGGATGGGATGAGTTGGTGAAAAAAAATCAACCATTACAAGAGGTGTTCAAACCTAAGTCGGATGATTTAATGACTATTCTTTATACATCTGGTACAACAGGTAACCCGAAAGGAGTGATGCATAAATATGGAAGTGTTGAATTTGCAGTAAAAGAATTTGAGCATCATTTTTCATTACCGAAAAACCCTAGGTTCTTTGCTTTCCTTTCATTAGCACACATTGCAGAAAGAGCAGCTTACGAATTTATTGGTTTATATTTAGGTGGTTCAATAGCATTCCCTGAGTCTATTGAAACATTCCCAGCAAACTTGGCAGAAGCGAAACCACACATGTTCTTTGCTGTACCAAGAATCTTCCAGAAATTCCAAGAAAGTATTCTTAAGAAGATGCCTCAGAATAGATTGGACTTTTTATTAAAGCTTCCAATTCTTAATTCTGTAATCAAGAAAAAAATTGTAGGTGCTCTTGGTTTACAAGAAGCAGTTTCTGTTATCTCTGGAGCCGCACCAATTTCTCCTGATTTACAGCATTGGTTTAAGAAATTAGACTTGGATGTAAACCAAGGTTACGGAATGTCTGAGGATGTATGTGTATCACATATGAACTTCCCTGGCCAAAATAAAATTGGAACAGTAGGACAAAAATATGATCATATCCAAACAAAGCTTTCAGGTGAAGGTGAAGTTTGTTTAAAGAGTGATTGTTTGACATTAGGTTACTACAAAGAACCAGAAAAGACTGCAGAGCTTTTTGATGAAGAAGGGTTCTTGAAAACAGGAGATCTAGGTGAATATGATCATGATGGTTATTTGTCTATTGTTGGTAGAGTAAAAGATCAATTCAAAACAGACAAAGGGAAATACATATCTCCAAACCATTTAGAACTTCCATTATCTGATAATCCAGATATTGAGCAAGTTTGTGTTGTAGGTACAGGAATTCCACAGCCAATTGCTTTGATAGTACCTTCTGAAACGGGGAAAGAGTTGTCTCAAGATGCATTAAGAGCATCAGTAGAGAGCTCATTAAACAGTCTTAACCCGACGTTGCCTAATTATGAGAAAATTGCAAAAGCAATTGTCATGAAAGAAGATTGGACAATCGATAACGGATTGTTAACGCCTACCTTGAAATTGAAGAGAAATAACCTCGAAAAAATACACCAACCATACTACAGTGAGTGGTTTAGTAAAAACGATACAGTTATTTTTGAATAAAATATTAGGTCTACAAATCATTTTGTAGACCTTTTTTTATGTGTTTATTCTGCTCCATAACCTATTGAGGAAGAATAATCTAAGTTTTTTTTTGAAAAAAATGAGTGCAGAGGTGACCTTTTATTTTTTCTGTTGTCTTTATAGTAGAATTTTTAATCGACACCTGTAACTATGAAACTATTATACTATCTCTCGATCTGTCTATTCTTTGGCTCGTGCAACTTTAAAGGTATCACTTTTGAGACCGAACAATCAAAACAAATCAAAGAACTTGAAGAGCAAATTCAATTACTCGAAATAAAAAAGGATTCTATTCAGAATAGTACGTCTTTTACTAGTTTGTACAAACAAAAAAACCGAACTATTGTTGTGCAATAGATCGGTTTCAGATGATTGATTTGGGTGTATGTATTCCCTATATTGTTTGTACTTTGAAATCGATATCAAACTCATCAGCAATTGCTTTGTCACCTAAGTTGTCAAAGAATGAGTCAGAACCATATTTTAAACCAAATTTAGTTCTATCAATTTTTAATTTTCCTTCTAAAGTATGCTTTTTACCTTCAGATTTTAATTTTGAATCAAAAGCAACTTCCTGAGTAACTCCTTTAATAGTTAAGTCACCTTTTAATTTGTGAACATCTCCATCAACAGCTACTTCTTTTAAAGTAAATGTTGCTGTAGGGTGCTTCTCAACATCAAAGAAATCAGCACTTTTTAAGTGACCATCTAATTTTTGTTGCCATTCACCTTGTAGGTCTAAAGAAGTCAATGATGTTAAATCAATAACGATAGTACCTTCTTTAACTACACCTTTCTTTACTTTTAATTCGCCACCTTTAACAGCCACAGTTCCATTGTGTTGTCCAGTTACTTTGTAACCTGTCCATTTTACCTCAGATTGATCTGGAGAGATTTTTTGAGCGAATGTAGATGCGAAAGCAAATAATAAAATACCAAGAGTAAGACTTAACTTTTTCATAATGTGTAAGTGTTTCGTTTAAATTTGTTTATGCAAACATATGTATAGAAAATATTTGTTCAAACAAATTACTGAATATTTTACAATTTTTAACACTATTCGTCATCATAGTGTTTTGTCACCTCTTTGCCTTTTATTGAAAACACTTTTGATACATTTACTTGTTCTTTTTTATGATTATCAGGGTTAATGCTTTGTGACTCGATTTCTGTAACATATTCTTGGTAACCCCAGCAGTTAGGACAGTCTTTATAAGAGCTCATAGTGATTATTGTTTAAAGTGTTATTATTAATTGATGCCTCAAAATTACGTTTTTTATCCTCTCTTGTAAAATCAATAATATTTATGTCACTATAATCTATTTCTATATAAATGACATTAATTGATACATTATTAGTTGTTTATGATTATTATTTCGATTTCTCTATTACTTTTTTTGATGTTTCTTTGTTAATCAATTTTAATAGTTTGATATAAAACAAAATTATATTTTTTACTTTGTTGTGTCGACAATGAGAGCAGGCTCAAAAAATACTATCAACGAATAGATACGCCTATTTAATAGGCCATAACATCAATTAATAATGAGAAAAGTTTTACTTATTTTATCGTTACTAACATTTGTTAGTGGTGCTACTTTTGCACAAAAATCAAAGAAAAATAAACGTCCGAACATTCTTGTAATCATGGGCGATGATGTTGGATATGGTAACATTTCAACATATAACAATGGCATGTTAGCTTACCAAACGCCAAATATTGATAGAATTGGTAAAGAAGGTGTGGTATTAACTTCTGAATATGCTCAACAATCATGTACTGCTGGTAGAGCTGCATTTATCACTGGTCAATCTCCATTAAGAACAGGTTTATCTACTATCGGTATGCCAGGTTCTAAAATTGGTATCCAAAAAGAAGATCCTACAATTGCTGAGATTCTTAAGCCACTTGGTTATACATCTGGTCAGTTTGGTAAAAACCACTTAGGTGATAGAGATGAATTCTTACCTACGAATCACGGTTTCGATGAATTCTTCGGTAACCTTTACCACTTAAATGCAGAAGAAGAGCCAGAAGATCCAGCATATCCTACAGATCCAGAGTTCAAGAAAAAATATGGACCAAGAGGTGTAATTCACTCGTATGCAGACGGACGTATCTCTGATACAGGTCCATTGAACAAGAAAAGAATGGAAACAGTAGATGCTGAATTCATGGATGCTTCAATCGAATTCATGGAGAAAGCTGTAAAAGACGACAAACCATTCTTCGTATGGTTCAACTCAACTCGTATGCACGTTTTCACTCACTTAACTGAGGAATCTAAAAAATTAGTTCATGATTACGGTTTATATGGAGCTGGTATGACTGAATTAGATAATCAAGTAGGTACATTATTATCAACTTTAGAGCGTTTAGGTGTTGAAGATAACACTATCGTAATCTTTACTACAGACAACGGTGTTGAGAAAATGACATGGCCTGACGGTGGTATCTCTCCATTCCGTGGTGAAAAAGGATCTACTTGGGAAGGTGGTGTAAGAGTACCTTTCGTAATCAAATACCCTAACGGTATCAAAGAAACTGGTCGTAAATTAAATGGTATTGTTTCTCATGAAGATATGATGCCTACATTATATGCCGCTGTAACAGGTAAAGATGACTTAAAAGAAACTTTAAAAACTGGTTACAAAGGTGAAGAGTCTACTTTTAAAGTACACTTAGACGGTTACAACCAATGGGATTACTTCACTGGTAAAGAGGAGAAATCAAGAAGAGATACTTTCTTCTATGTAGCTGACAACGGTATGATCCAAGCAATGCGTTGGAATGATTGGAAAATCCACTTCATCATCCAAGAAGGTGAAGGTCCTGATATGTGGTTCTCAGGTCACAGATTTGCATTATCATGGCCAAGAATTTATAACTTAGGTCAAGATCCATACGAAATGGCAGATCACTCTGGTATGTACTTAAAATGGTACGGACAGAAAATGTGGTTATTCGTTCCTGCAAAAGAAAAGTTAGGAGAATTCTTTATGTCATTCAAGTCGTTCCCTCCAAGACAACGTCCTGAATTATTATCTCCTGGTAAAATGCAAGAGATGTTATATCAAATGATGGATAGAACTCCTAAAAACTAGAAATAGTTGAAAGAATTTGAATAATGTTGATTTTATGCCCTTACACTATGCAAAGTGTAAGGGCATTTTTTTATTTTCTAAGATCAAAATCGATATATAAGCTAAATCTAAATACATTACTTGTCGCCGTTTGATTGTAGGTCCACATATGCCCGGCAGTGAAACTAGTTGTTTCATTAAACTTATATCCAATAGCATTGTATATCCTTAAATCTTCAAGACTATGAGTATGGTTATCTTGCATAAATAATTCTACCGATGGAGAAACAAAGAATGTACCTGGAGACATATGCTTATTATTAATAGGAATATATGCGTACAGTTTATATCTATACCTATTACTGTATTTTGTATAACCCACTTTATCTTCCCATCTATGCTCTATTCTCACCTGATGGTAAATTTTAGCTCTACCAATGTAATGATGATATAAATATTGATGCCAAATACGGTATTCCATTAATGTAGTCTGATCATAAGGATCCTGCTCACCATAACCAGTATCTTGATTAAACTTTCCGATAATTGCAGGCCCAACAACAATATCAAAATGATCGTTGACAAAATAATTCAGACCCATTCTGTTATAACTTTTATGAAGGTAGAAACCATTTCCTTCATCCGTATATCGAATATGGTGTTCACCGTAATATCCTAATTTATCGCTTATTCTGGCTTTTAAATATAATCCTCCCCATTGCCCATCATTTTGTGCATATATTGTTATAGACCCTAAGATTAGGATCAGTGTAATCAAAACTTTTTTCATGTTATTTAGATTTTTGCTTAGTAGATATTCCTTACAAGGCTCTGAAGTGATTTAACAATGAGCACAAGTATTATTTAGACAGACCTTTCCTGTAAGACTACAAGACCGGTTGTTGGTTGTGTACTTTGTTTATAAATCCTTGTAAGAATGATAAATTAATAGAAGTAGTATCAGTGTAGTAATTTTTAAATTGAGATTGTTTGGTTTACTAATTATTAGGTATATCTGTCAAAGACACACAACTGCTTATATCTAGCTTTTTAGAATGTCACCGCTTTTTTGAAAAAAAAATCACAAAAATTAAAATTCTCTGTTTTTTCTTCTTCTAACATCAAGCATAAACCGCAAAAACAGTATGTCATTAATCTTATTTTGAGTAGAATTTTTTTAATGTTTTTATATAAAATCTTATATATGTAATTATTGAGGTAGAATAGTTATTTTTCAATATCTGACCTTATGTAAGATGTGTTTTGTTGAGTATTTATTGTTATATTTACTCATAAACTATCCTACATCAGCTATTTAGGTAAATTAAACTTATGAAAAAGATAAACATATATTACACGATTTTATTGCTATCAGTTGTATCGGTAGTAGTGATTTCATATGTAGTGATTCCTCAGATAAACTTCTCAAAAGAAGCTGTTTTGATTTTTCAAGCGATTTGTATCGTTCTTTGCTTAACCATGCCTTTTAAGATTTATGACGAACGCCAAAAAGGTAGGAAAAAAGTTATTTGACCATGTTGTCAAAAATTTTTTAAATTAATTTTGACTTATCGGTCAACTAATTTACATTTGTAGTGTAATAATAAAAACACAATGGCAGGTAGACCAAAAATTTTTAATCAAGAGGAAGTATTAGATAAGACAATCAATCTTTTTTGGGAGAATGGTTATGAAGCAACTGGTACAACAGCTCTTCTAAAAGAAGTCAACTTAAACAAGGGCAGTTTATACCATACCTTTAAATCAAAAAAGCAGTTATTTCTAGCAGGGTTGAATCATATGGAAAGAAAAGCTTTGCAAGGGTTTGAAGAAGCTTTAACGAATAGTGAACAGCCTATAGAAGTTATTAGAGGATTGTTTCTTGGTATTGTTGATTCATCTTATGATGAAAACTGTAAAGGGTGTATTCTAGGAAATACGTTAATGGAATTTACAGGTAAAGATGATGAAGCAAAAGATGTAGCAGCGGGTTTCCTTAGAGAATTGGAATCACTGTTTGAAAAAACAATCACTCAAGAACAAGAAAAAGGAGTATTGACATCTACTGAAAAGGCATCTGATCTTGCTAAGTACTTGATTAACTTTTGGAACGGAATAAATATTTCTAGACGTATCTACACAGACAAACAAGAATTATTACAAATGATTAATTTTCACCTAAAAATCATCAAATAAACACTACACCATTATCATGAAAAACATTTCTAGACTAACCCAAAATGTCGGGATCGAAATTTCCCGATACGGACTCGTATTGATTTTACTTTGGTACGGTATCTTTAAATTTACCAATGCTGAAGCACAAGCGATTTTAGACCTTATCGAAAACAGTCCTTTGTTTAGTTGGATGTTGTCATTTATGACCATTCAGCAAGTATCTAATATGATTGGAACTGTTGAAATCATTACTGCAATAGCTATTGCTGCCAGACCATTCTCTCCTTGGGCAAGTGTAGTTGGAAGTTTTGTAGGAATCGTTACTTTTGTAGCCACATTATCATTTTTAGCCACAACTCCAGGGATGTTTAAATTAGTGGACGGTATGTATGTTCCAAACGGTTTTATACTTAAAGATCTACTACTTTTAGGTTTTTCTGTGTGGAGTTTCGGAGAATCATACGCTGCTTTAGAACAAAAACAATCAAAAGTAGTTGACACTAAATATCAATTCTCATAAAATTATTTTGTGGGAATACTTTTATCAAGGTAAATAAAAATAAGTATTAGAGATAAATGGATCTTCTCAAAGAATATAGAGACCGTAGAGCTGCTCAAAACGAGAAAGTGCTTGAGAATGCGGATAAAGTAATTAAACGTATCTATAGCTTGGATACCGTTACTTATCAAGATGGTGCGTTGGATGCAAAAACTAAAGAGATGATAGGTTTAACTACTTCTCTAGTTTTACGTTGTGATGACTGCGTAAAATACCACCTTGAGAAATGTATTGAGTTAGGATATACAAAAGAACAAGTAATAGAAGGAATGGCTGTAACAAACGTTGTTGGAGGAACAATAGTGATCCCACACTTAAGAAGAGCTGTTGAATATTTAGAAGCTTTGTTTGAAGAAAAAGAAAATCAATAATATTGTATCTATTGATATTAAGAAGAGGTATTCGTCATGAATGCCTCTTTTTTTTCTGCCTAAAAACTCTTAATTTATTACTATGATCGAAGTGATTGGATGAAAGACCATTACTTCTCTCAGCTGAAACTACAATAAAATCACCCAAAACTAACCCTAAATGACTAAACAAGAAGTAATAGATTTACTAGAAGATAGCAGGCACAATAAAGTAAAGGTAGCTATTGTTGATATCGACGGTGTTTTAAGAGGAAAGTACATGCATATCAAAAAGTTTATATCAGCTTTAGAATCTGGTTTTGGCTTTTGTGATGTTGTATTTGGTTGGGATATGGTCGATGAATCCTACGATAATGTTAAAGTTACAGGTTGGCATACAGGTTATCCGGACATGCCTGCAAGAATCGATGTGACAACATTCAGACAAATCCCATGGGAGAATGAAACTCCTTTTTTTCTAGCTGATTTTAGTCGAGAAAATAAAGACGAGGAAACTGTTGGTCCTAGAGCGTTATTGAAACGTATTCAGGCAAAAGCTTTAGAACTAGGCTTTTCACCAGTTTTTTCTCAAGAATTTGAATGGTTTAATTATCGTCAATCGTCATCAGAGCTTTACGAAAAAGATTTTAAGAAAGTAACACCTCTAACTGAAGGGATGTTTGGCTATTCAATTCTCCGATCTTCAGAGAATAGTGAGTTTTTTCATGACCTTTTTGATTTATTGGAAGACTTTAATATTCCATTAGAAGGACTACATACTGAGACTGGACCAGGTGTCTTTGAAGCTGCCATACAATATACCAATATCGTTGAAGCTGCAGATAGAGCGACTTTATTCAAAACATCAGTAAAAGAGATTGCTTATAAACATGGGGTGGTAGCTAGTTTTATGGCCAAACAAAATATGGAATTACCGGGGTGTAGTGGACATATCCATCAGAGTTTATGGGATGCTGAAGTAAAGAAAAACCTCTTCTTTGACGTTTCAAATAAAGATAATATTAGCAAAACAATGGAACATTATATGGCTGGTCAGTTGTTTTGCCTGCCTTTCATATTACCAATGCTTGCACCTACAATAAATAGTTATAAAAGACTTGTAGAAGGGGCGTGGGCTCCAACAACATTAACTTGGGCTGTTGATAATAGAACGACTGCTCTTAGAGCATTGCCACATGGAGAGAAGTCTTCAAGGTTAGAAACTAGAGTAGTGGGATCAGATGTTAATCCATATCTGGCAATGTCTGCTTGTTTAGCAGCAGGACTATACGGTATCGAAAACAAATTATCACTTGATACTCCTCAAACGATTGGCAATGGCTATAAAGAAACCCAGTATGGAACACTGCCCGCTAATCTTTGGGACGCGACGCAAGCAATGAAAAATCATGAACTACCAAAAGAACTATTTGGGGAAGAGTTTGTAGAACATTTCACCCTGTCTAGA
Organism: Flammeovirga sp. SubArs3; assembly: GCF_947387565.1. Classification (NCBI taxonomy): domain Bacteria; kingdom Pseudomonadati; phylum Bacteroidota; class Cytophagia; order Cytophagales; family Flammeovirgaceae; genus Flammeovirga; species Flammeovirga sp. SubArs3. Next base: position 1,069,605 of record NZ_CANDOA010000002.1, read on the forward strand.
GAATGGGAATGGAGAAGGTTTATGAATACAGTAACAGATTGGGAAACGAAACGTTATTTTGAAATCATATAATCATGTTAGATATACATTCTACTTATACCTATAATTTTCCTACAAAAATCCGTTTTGGTGTAGGGGTTATTAATGAACTTGGACCGTATCTAAAGGAAAACAATATATTCCGCCCCTTAATTGTTACAGATGCGATAATATCTGAACTTCCTTTTTTCTCTAAAGTGATTTCTGATCTTGAAAGACAAGGAATTTCTCCTTCTGTTTTTAATGAGATGCACAAAAATCCGGTAAAATCGGATGTGTTGAAAGGAAAAAAGAATTATCAGAATAGCATCAGTGATGGAGTCATCGGTATCGGAGGAGGCGTAGCCATGGATGTTGCTAGAGCAATTGCATTAAGTATCAATCATCACAGAGATTTATTTGATTACGATGATCTAATTGGTGGTGATAAATACGTAACAGAAGAGATACCGCATTTTATTACTATACCTACAACCGCTGGTACTGGTAGTGAAGTTGGTAGATCAGCAATAATCTCAGATGATATAACAAAACAGAAAAAGATACTATTTTCACCAAGTTTGTTAGCCAAAATAGTTTTTGCAGATCCAACCCTAACGTTAGATTTACCTGCTTTTGTAACAGCAGCAACAGGCATGGATGCAATTACTCATAATATTGAAGCTTACCTATCTCGAGGTTTTAATCCAATGTGTGATGGTATCGCTTTACAAGGACTGAAGTTGTTAGCACAATCCATCGTACAAGCTACCAAAGAACCCGATCTGTTTTCAAGGTCAAAGATGCTGATAGGTTCATTAATGGGAGCTGTAGCATTTCAAAAAGGACTAGGTATGGTGCATAGTATGGCTCATCCATTATCAAGTTTGTTAGACATGCATCATGGGCTTGCTAATGCTATTTGTTTACCAATTGGTATGGAATACAACTACGTTGGATTTGAAGGGAAATTCAATGTAATGGCATATACGATGGGGTTAGGAGGGAATCAAGGAAAAAACTTAGTGGATAGTGTAATGGTTCTCAATGAGCAATTGGGGTTACCGCAAAACTTATCTCAAGTTGGAGTGAAAGAGGAACATATTCCAGAGTTGGCTAGATTAGCTAAACAAGATTTCTGTTTACCATGTAATCCTAAGGAAGTTACAGAAGAGGACTTTGTTCAATTGTATAAAAAAGCATTATCGTATGATTAAGATCGGTATTACACCATGCTTCTTTTATCCAGATATGAGCCGATCTACATTTGGCCCGAAGTCATTGACATATGTGGAAAACAACATGATGGAATATGTCGCTCAAGAAGGGGTTTTGCCAATAGTAATTCCAGATATAGATAAAAAACTATTGAATAAGGTCTTGGATAAATTAGATGGAGTAATACTTCATGGAGGATCAGATGTAGCTCCTGAAACGTATGGAGAACAACCGATTGGCCCATGGTTGGGAGATGCATACAGAGATCAATTTGAACTCTACGTTATCGATTATATGATAAAAAAAGGGAAATCGATTTTTGGTATTTGTAGAGGTTTTCAATTATTGAATATCTATTACGGAGGTAGTCTTTACCAAGATACAATCACTCAAAGAGAAGGGGTGAAAGAGCATCGTTCTGCTGAAAAATATGATACGATTTATCATCCAATAAATATATTAGAAAACAACTTTCTAAAGGAAATCTATCCATCAGAAAAACAACAATTCGTCAATACTGTCCATCATCAATCTATTAAAAAATTAGGTGATGGACTTCAAATATGGGCAACTTCAGATGATGGTATTATTGAAGCATTTGGGGACCCAAATAAACCTAAAGGGAAAGTAATGGGTGTACAATGGCATCCAGAATTTTCAAAAACACTTGGAGACAAAATAATTAACCCACAGCCTTTATATAAGGCATTTCTAACTCACATATACGATTAACATGGATATATTTAACCCATCAAATGGAATGGTTATCGCGACCGTTCAAGAAGATACAAGAGATATTTTATCAGATAAGTTAGACCATTTAAGAATAGGGCAAAAGGCATGGGCTAAAATTTCTTTAGAAGAAAGGTTAGCAGTAATTGTCAAGTTTGGAGAATTGGTACAGGAGAACATTGAAGAATTAGCAAATACATTAACAGAAGAAACAGGAAAGCCAATTCAACAGTCTATCAATGAAATTAAGGGAGCAAATAATAGAATAGAACATTTAAAAAGAGATGCTCTGAAATATTTACAAGAAGAGATTATCGAAGATTTAGAAGGAACTTATGAAAAGATTGTTTACGAGCCTTTAGGGGTTGTTGCCAACATTTCAGCTTGGAATTTTCCATATAATGTAGGATATAATGTCTTCCTGTATGCTTTAGTTGCAGGTAATGCTGTAGCTTATAAACCATCAGAATTTGCAACTCTTACCGGACTAAAAATTCAAGAGTATTTATACAAAGCAGGTTTACCAGAAGATGTTTTTCATTGTATGATTGGAGGTCCCAAAGTAGGAGAGTTTATCCTCCAAAATGATCTTAATGGTTATTTCTTTACCGGATCATATAAAGTAGGGTTGCATGTAGCATTTAAAACTTTCCAAAAGCTTGTACCTATTCAATTAGAACTTGGAGGCAAAGATCCTTTATATGTTATGGATGATGTGCAAGATATACGTCAGGCGGCGATCAATGCGGCAGAAGGAGCTTTCTATAATAATGGTCAGAGTTGTTGTGCTGTGGAGAGAATTTATGTTCAGGAAAATATATATGATGAATTTGTAGATGCTTTTGTAGAGGAGGTTAAAAGTTATAAAGTGGGGGACCCTCAGGATAGGGAAACCTTTATAGGTCCATTAACACGAAAAGAGCAATTAACAGTGTTGGAAAAGCAAGTGGTTGATGCATTACATAAAGGAGCAAACCTACTGTTGGGAGGAAATCAACCTGAAGGCGAAGGTTATTACTTTTTGCCGACCATATTTAAAAATACAAATCATGATATGTTGATAATGAAAGAAGAATCTTTTGGTCCTGTGATTGGCATCCAAAAAGTATCTTCAGATGAAGAAGCCATTGAACTCATGTCTGATACTAATTATGGATTAACTGCTGCAGTTTTTTCTACGAGTAAGGAAAGAGCAGATAATATCTTATCACAGATGAATACAGGTACTGTATATTGGAATTGCTGTGATCGGGTAAGTCCTAATGTTCCTTGGTCAGGAAGAAAAAATTCAGGACTTGGGTCAACTTTATCTTCACAAGGAATACGTACCTTTACACAACCTAAAGCTTATCAGTGGAGAAACCCCACATGATTTGAAAAATAGATAACTCATTATAAAATTATGTCATCAACAATTATCAACTTCAATAATCGAAGTGGCGAAAGCATCACTGCGGGTTTATCGTTACCTGCAGATGAAAGACCAAAAGCATATGCAATTTTTGCACATTGTTTTAATTTAATTTCACATACAGCGGCTGTAGATAGTACAGTTAGAGCATTAAACCAAAAGGGAATTGCTGTATTTACCTTAGATTTTACAGGAGCAGATACTGATTTTCAATACCATGCAGCCTTGGAAGATTTATTAGATGCTGCAGAATATTTAGAGAAAAATTATAGATCACCTCAAATGATTATTGGTCACTCATTAGCAGGTTTGGCTAGTATATTAGTGGCTAATAGAATTGCGAGTATTGAGGCTGTAGTGACTATTAGTGCTATTGCAAAAGCAAAAAGCATCACAAAATTAGTAGAGAGAAAGAGAAAAGATTTAGCTGAGGTTACTTTGGGTGAAAATACTTTTGGAGTAAAAGAATCACTGATTGATCAATTAACATTCGCCAGTGTGAAGGAGGCAATTCATAAAATGAAACTTCCGATATTGGTATTTCATTCCCCTCAGGATAATATCGTTGATATTAATAATGCAGAGAAAATTTATAAGCTATCTTTTCACCCTAAGAGTTTTATTTCTTTAGATGGGGCTGATCACTTTCTTACCAATGTGGATAATGCTTATTATACAGGGGACATGATTGGTTCTTGGTCGGCAAGGTATGTGGAAATGGTGAAGGAAAACCCTTTAGTAACCCAACATCAAACGGCAGTGCGTATTGGTACAACAAAATACGTTACAGAAGTAAAAGCGGGGATACATCATCAAATTGCTGATGAACCTATTGAAGATGGAGGAAAAGACTTGGGTCCGAATCCATATCAATTTTTATTGGCAGGCCTAGGAGCATGTACTGCAATGACTTTACGTATGTATGCGAATCATAAGAAGTGGCCATTGGAAGAAGTGACTGTTCATTTAAATCATGAAAATGAATATTTGAAAGATGCGAATGAAACGAATAAAAGAACTGCTAAGCTGGATAAATTAGAAAGAGCAATTCAGGTGAAAGGGGACCTTACTGATCAACAAAGAGAAAGATTACTTGAAATTGCTAATAAGTGTCCGGTACATAGAACATTAGAAAATAATCCAATCATAACTACCAAGTGGGTAGAAGAGTAAAGCAAAAGCTCCAATAATTTTTAAAGTATTATTGGAGCTTTTTTTATAAATTATTTTTTGTGCTAGGTCCTCCACCAATTTGAAATACAAACTGAATATATGGACTAAAGTAGTTGATTGGAGTTGACACGATGTGATCTTCAAAACCATCATCTAATAGACTTTGCCAGTAGTCATCCCAACCTTGTGTCGGATCTGTTTTATTTCCTATGTTTTGGTTATTTAGGTAGTTCATTTGTGATGAACCATTGAAGTTGCATCCTAAGTTAATAGAACACTTAGTATTCAATGAGACAGCTGCTCCAATTCCTATGGTATATCCTAAGCCATTGTCTTGATTGGTAATAACTTCCTTATGTGGAGGAATATCTACTAGATTAAATCTGAAATCACTTATATTTTCAATTCTTCTCCACCCCACTTTAATGTCCAAATAGGGACGAATAAAAGAAGCCTTGAAAGGAGAAATTCTTGTAATCGCAGATATATTTAAAGAGTTGGAAGAAGACGAATGTTCGAAATGATTTTGTTGATCAACATGTTGTTGTCTGTCGATAACAGCGTAGTTAATATCAATGCCAATTAGAATAGGTGAGTTTTGTACTTGCTGTATAAAGTATGCTCCTAGTCCCCATTGGAAATTTTGTGATGTATAATTTGAGAATTGCCCAGTGCTTGAAACACCCATGGTAGAAATGCCCACTAAACTTTGAGAGTGTGTGGACTTTGAATAAAGGCAAGTTAGCAGTAATAGTATAAAATAAAATCTTTTCAAGGTGATAATAAAAATAGGTGTTCTTTATTAATACCATTACAAAGTTAATTATGGGTAAGTTTATAAAACAGAAAGAATCTTAATTTCACTGTAATGGTTCACCTAAAAATACAAAACTCCTACCAATTTCAAATGGTAGGAGTTTTTTAGTCTTATAATTTTACAACTACTTCGTTGATATCTTTTCTTACTTTCGCAAGATGTTGGTAGGCATCATCCTCTGCTCTATAACCGATTGGAAGAATAACTGTTGATTTTAAGCCATGCTTATCTAAGCCTAAAACTTCATCAAACTTCTCAGGAACAAATCCTTCCATAGGAGTAGAATCTACTCCTAATTGTGCACATGCAGCAAGTAGATTTCCTAAAACAATATAAGCTTGCTTACTTACCCAAACATCTTTAGCCTCTGCAGGAAGAGTATTTACCGTATTTAGCATCATACCTTTGTAATCTGCTAAAGCTTCTTCTGGTAATTCTCTTGTAGTGGCTACATTTTTTACAAAAGCTTCAACGTCTTCTGCAGTTAAGTCAGCATCTCTAGCAATAACAATTAGGTGAGAAGCATCTGCTACTTGTTGTTGTCCCCAAGCATGCTCTACTAATTTTTGTCTAAGTTCTGGAGTTTCTACTAATACTAATTTCCAAGGTTGTAAACCATATGATGAAGCAGATAGGTTACCAGCTTCTAAGATAGTATCTACTGTAGCTTGATCGATTTTTTTTGATGCATCAAATTTCTTTGTTGCATATCTCCAATTTAGTGATTCAATTAAGTCCATTTTGAGTTAAATATGTGTTTAAACAAATAATGTTGTAATGATAATTAAAAGTTTTGTGATCTTCAAGAAAAAATGGATTCTATCAGAACAATTTTCCAATTATTTCAGCAAATAATATTCCCCAATAATTAGCAACAGCATAACCTAAAGTTCCTGCTGTCATTCCTGATAAAATTACCTTTTTATTTTTTAATGAATTAGCGATTGGTCCAACAAAAGCAGGTCCATATAAACATGCTGTGGAAGTAATAATAAAAGTGTCAGTATCTATTTTGAAGATTTTTGCTAGAATTAGATGAATGATAATTCCTGTAAACATCACTACACCGGTGAAACCAATATATAGTGATCCACTATTTAATAGTTCTTGGAAATTGGAAAGGCTACCCAATCCAATACAAAAGAGTAGAACAAAATATTCCCCCACTAAAAAACTTCCTCTTATATTTCTAATTTTTTGATTGAATGAAACAGCTAAACTCACGGTAGTTACTCCAAGAATGATAAATATTTCATCCATTTTATCGAATAGCAAAATCGAAATACCAACACATACGCCTAATATGAGGAGTGTCACCCCAATACTATAGGCAATACTTTTTGGATTGGGGCCTTTTAATGCCTCCACCTTTTCAAGGTCATCACTTTCTTTACTTTCTGAAAAAGGAGGTAATATAAACCCAAATACTTTTTGAGCGATGGATAACAAGAATAGCATCCATAGCCCTCCAAGAACCATATCGGCAGTATTCATTAATATAAATGATTCATCATTAGCTTGTAAGGCTAGGCCTATAGCTGACATATTGGGTGTGCCTCCAATATATAATCCAATAGACATACCTGCCAACTTATTGATTTCATCTAATTGATTATTGAATAAAGTATAGGCAACTGTTGCCCCTATTGTAATAGCGATAAGACATAGCACAAATGAAAGTATAGTTTTTCTAGCTTCTACTGCCCATTTTTTTATATCTGATGATATTAATAAAAGACCTATTGATAAAGGCACAGCTGCTTCAACAAGTGATTTTGAAACTTGGGTATCAATTTCTATAAAAGAATTACCCATGATAATACCTGTTGCATAAGCAAGAATAACAGTACCAATTTTTTCAATCCAAGTAAATTTTCTAGCTCCAATAGTTAAGATAATAGGAGCGATTAGCATAACTAATGCTTGTATCATAGCTGTTAATTAATTTAGCGAAGACCAAAGGTAATAAATATTAGGAGGTGTTAAAACGAAAAAAAGTCACCTCAAGGAGGTAACTTTTTAAGATGATAAATGTGATATATTTTGATTACTTTCTAATAACTCTAAAGATTTTTTCTTGATCCTTAGTGTTAACTTTTATAAGAAAGAGTCCACTAGTTAAGTTTTGGGTGTCGATACTTAGTGTGTAATTTCCGCTATTTGTATATTCGTTAACTTTGTGTTCTAAAATATTTCCTTGTACATCATATACATAGAAATCGATAAAGTCATTCTCTTGAAGTGTAACATCGAATTTCAAATCATGATGGAAAGGGTTCGGATAAGCATTGCCGATATTGCTGGTAAGTTGTGAGGCTAATCCTTTTTTAACCAACTTTCTTGAATTTGAAGCACCAAAGAAAGAATCATACGATGCCGCATATTCATAAGCTGTTGTTTTATCCCAGTTGATTGACCATGTCATCATTCCTCTTAACTCTGGGTAACCTTCACTTTTTACTAAGGTATAATCGCCTCCAAATGAAACACCATTGACCAAATAGTTTAGTGCTTTTTGAACTTCAGCTGGTGCAGTATAACCTCCGGCAGGAGCAGCTGGCTTATTGGCAGGTAAACCAATAGCAACTTGATCTTCTCTAAAGGCAGGGAAGAAACCAGCTACACTTTTCGTTTCAAATCCTTGTAAAAGCATTTCTGTCATTGCGACAATAAAGTCTGCTGAACCTTGAGTGTAGGCTTTTCCATCTAAAGCACCTAGAGAACCTGTGTTATAAAGCTGCACATGAACATAATCTAATTGATCTCTTAGTGTATGTAATATTGGTAAATAACCACCCCAAGAACCACCATATGCAGTCTGACCTCCTTGTACATAAGCTGTTTCTGGTGCAGATGTTAGTAAGAATGAAGGACCAAAGTGAGCTTTTATTGCTTGCATACCTTCAATAAAATTGAGTACTCTTGGAGTAGTTGGGTTTCTGAAATCATTGTCACCTGCATCTAATGTAAGTGATGAACCTTCTAAGTCAATATCCACTCCATCGAAACCGTAAGTTTCACAAAGACCAATCATAGATGTTACAAACTTCTGTTGTTCTTCTTCATTATCTAAATGAACAACTCCATTTGCTCCTCCAAGAGATAGTAATATCTTCTTACCTAAGCTTTGTAGGTATTGTACGTCTTGTTTAAATTCCGCTCTTGAAACATCACTTGGTTCATTTTGGAAGTTATTGATATCAATTGGGTCAAAGATCATAGTGTTGTCAATATCTCTAATCTTTGGTTCTGCAAATGCAATACAAATCACATTGTAACGATCGTCGACATCTTTTAATCGGATATAAGGTACACTCGCTAAATCCCAGTTGTGCCAGTATCCAACTAATACTTTATCTGTAAACGCTAAGTTCTCTTGGATCGTAATAGAAGAACTAACACTTGTTGTAAGATTTTCATTATCTGTTACAGTAATTGAAATGGAGTAATTTCCGAAACCAGAAGGTGTCCATGATGCAGTTGAAGTAGTAAAAGTTTGACCATCTACTTCAATTAAGTAACCTGTAATTGATCCATCAATATCAGAAGCATTTACTTCAATATTCACAGGACTTAATGACGTCTGTTTTATGATACTACCATCAGCAGGACTGAATGATGTAATTACAGGGTTTTGTGGTCCTGTTGGTTCTTCAACAGTTAAAGTAAAACTATTGCTTGATGATTTTTTTCCATCATTTGCATTTACTGTAACATTATAACTTCCATATGTAGCTGGCGTCCATTCTGCAGTGAAATTAGCGTTGTTTTGTACAGCTGCTAATGTCTTACCATCAATTTCGAATGTAGCAGAGATAGGGTCATTTTCGTTGTCAATAATACTAGCCGTTAGTTGAACAGGAATTAGACCTATGCTAGATTGGTTACTAACAGATATAACTGGTGCTTCATTAGTATCAACACATGGACCCAAAGGTTTCCAGAAATGATCCGCTTCACCAGGAGTTACATTATAAAGGTTATCATATAATGCTTCATATAAATCTCCATTGTAAACCACTACATCTCCGATACTGTATACTGTTGGGTAAGAAGCATATTCATTTGCACTACAGCCACTATCTACTTTTTCTTCTACTGTAACAACTACAGATGAAGTAGCTGTTAAACCATCATTGTCAGTAACAGAGGCGTTAATAGTGTAAGAACCAAAAGCAGAAGGTGTCCACTCAGCATTGGATGTAGTAAATGTTTGTCCATCTACTTCAATACTTTGTGAAGTAATTGTGCCATCTACATCAGAAGCACTGATAGAGATTGAAATTGAAGAAAGTATAGTTTGTTGAATTACTTCTTGATCTGAAGGAGAATTAATACTAACTGTAGGAGCTACAGGTTGATTAGATGTGATAATTACATCAACTGAGGTCGAAGAAGTACTTCCTTGGTCATCTGTAGCAGTAGCAGTAATTGTAAATGTTCCAGCGCTAGAAGGAGTCCAAGCTGCAGTTTCATTATTAAATGAATTTCCATCAACACTAATTGATACTGAAGCAATAGTACCATCATTATCTGAGGAAGTGGTATTGATCTGTATCGAAGAAGTTTCCTCTAATATAAATGATGCGTTGTTCGAAGGAGATGTAATTGAAATACTTGGAGCCTGATTAGCATCACAAACGCCAAGCTCTTCCCAAGGTCCCCACTGTGAACCTGGTGTATCTCCTTTAGTCCACCATTTGTTACGGTATAGGACACCATTATAAACAACCTGTGTGCCATTAGTTGCATACGTGGCAGTATTATCCCAAGTAGGTATACCATCACATGTTGAAATTGTAGTAGCGTTTTCGTAAGGTGTTGCCCATCCGAATGAAAAGGACATAAAAAGGCACACCGTCACTAAGAGTAAATGTCTTAACCTCATAACTAGTTTTAAGTGTTGTTTTGTAAAAAATATATGTCACGTTTGTCTGACTGAAGGTTTTACAATCAACGTACTTAAAAACTATAAATGCGAACTTTTAAGGGGTGCAATTAGTGGTACAAGACCATAAAGCAAGGGGTACAAAGTCTAAGATGAGAATAGATGGCTAGGGTACAGGGAATTGAAAATAGTAGTTTTTTGTATTCTAAAAGGTAATAGATAGGGGTACAAAGGTATATTTTTATTCCATTTCAAGCTTTCTTCTCTGAATAAACATCCTCAAAGCATTTACTTTATTGTAAATCGCTTTTTTCTTCACCTCAAGCTTCTCAATACTTGTCTCTATCTCCTTACTGGAGGCGATGTTAGAATTGATTTGCTCAACTAGTGAATCAACATTATTTTTTGAATGTTGTTCTTTCATAGTTCTACAGTAATTTATTTTGACATGATGATCAATTACAAATAACGGTGGTTTATTTCAATTTGGGTATTAATAAAGGGTAATGCTTGTTAATCATAATGTAATAAAATTAAATTTGATGACGGTCGTCATCAAAAAATACATTAAAATATTATTTAAGTGAAAAAGTTGAATTATTAACATTTAAATCGGTTGCGCTATGTTTGGTAATCTATGTAATCATAAGAAAATAGAATCGAATATTTTCAACTAGAAAATTTTTTTAATAAAAAAGGCTGCTCTATATTTGAATAGAACAGCCCAATATTTAAACTCTTATTTGGAGTTACTTTTTCTTTGCCCAAGAATCTTTCAATCCTACAGTTTTATTAAAGATCATGTTATCTGTTGTAGATTCTTGATCTAAAATAAAGTAACCTAAGCGTTGGAATTGGAAGTTATCTCCTGCATTATTTTCTTTTAATGAAGGCTCTACTTTACATCCTTCAATTACTTGTAAAGAATCTGGGTTTAAGAAAGTTTTGAAATCAATACTTTCTTTTGTTTCAGGGTCCTTACGAGCATCAGGAGCTTCATCAGAGAATAAACGATCATATAGGTTTACTTTCGCATCAATGGCATGCTCAGCTGATACCCAGTGCAAAGTACCTTTTACTTTACGTTTCGATTCTTCTGTACCACTTCCAGATCTTGATAGAGGGTCATATGTACAGTGAATTTCTGTAATATTCCCATCCGCATCTTTTACGCAGCTTTCTCCTTTGATGATATAAGCATTCTTTAAACGTACTTCTTTACCTAAAGTAAGTCTGAAGAATTTACGATTAGCAGATTCTTTAAAGTCTTCTCTCTCGATGTAAAGTTCTTTAGAGAATGGTAACTGACGAGAACCTGAATTTTCATCTTCAGGATTATTCTCAGCCTCTAGCCATTCTGTTTTCCCTTCTTCGTAATTATCAATTACAAGTTTAATCGGGTCTAAAACAGCCATTACTCTTGGAGCAGTCTTGTTAAGGTCTTCACGAACAGCAAACTCAAGCAATGACACATCAATGACATTATCACGCTTAGTAATACCTACTGTTTCAGCAAAGTTTCTGATAGAAGCAGGTGTATAACCTCTTCTTCTTAAACCAGAAATTGTTGGCATCCTTGGATCGTCCCATCCGTTAACTACACCTTCTTCAACTAATTGTAATAGTTTACGCTTAGACATTACAGTGTAGTTCAAGTTTAATCTTGAAAATTCTGTTTGTTCTGGACGAATACGATCAGAAGTGGCAATTTGATCTAAGAACCAGTTATAAAGAGGTCTGTGAACTTCAAACTCTGTAGTACATAATGAGTTTGTAATACCTTCAATATAATCAGATTGACCATGAGCCCAATCGTACATAGGATAGATACACCATTTATCACCTGTTCTGTGGTGAGCTTTTTTGATGATTCTATATAAGAATGGGTCACGTAGGTGCATGTTAGAATTGGCCATATCGATTTTTGCTCTAAGTACTCTTGAGCCTTCCTCAAATTTGCCTTCCTTCATACCTTCGAACAACTCCAAGTTTTCTTCTACAGAACGATCTCTAAATGGAGAGTTTGTACCAGGAGTAGTAGGAGTACCTTTTTGCGAAGCAATTACATCAGCAGTTTGATCATCAACATAGGCTTTACCATCCTTGATAAGTTGGATTGCCCAATCGTATAATTGATCAAAGTAATCGGATGTGAATTTAGGCTCACCTGCCCATTCATAGCCTAACCATTCAATATCTTTCTTAATTGCATCAACATATTCTTGGTCTTCTTTTGTTGGGTTGGTATCATCAAAACGTAAGTTTGTGCCAGCACCTTCAAAATCTTTTGAAAGACCAAAGTTTAAACAAATAGACTTGGCATGACCAATATGAAGATAGCCATTTGGTTCAGGTGGAAAACGGAATAATAATTTCCCTCCATTTTTACCTGATTTTAACTCATCAGTGATTTTCTCACGGATAAAGTCTAATCTTTTCTCTGATTTATTTTCTTCCATCACTACAATGAAATTAAAGATCACAATTAAGATAGCTTGATGCTACCTTAATTAGTGATATGTAATTAATTATTTTCTTTTAATTTGTTGATTGCTTCAACAGCAATTTTAATTCGGTTGGCCACTTCTTTTGGACCAAGAATCTCTTGCATAATCATTAGATCAGGACCTCCGCCTTTTCCAGATAATGCAACACGAAGAGCAGGCATTACTTTACCAAGCGGCATTTCGTGTTTCTCTAAGATTCCCATAAATGCATCTTTTGCTTCATCAGCAGTAAATGCATCTTTGCTTTCTAAGCTTTCTGCATAATCAAGAAGTACGCTTACACCCTCAGGTTTCCACTTTTTCTTGACAGTTTTAGCATCATATTCTGTTGGTATTTCGTAGAAGAAACGACCATCTCTCCAAATCTCATGAGGGAATGTAACACGCTCTTTTAATTGATTCGCAACTAAAGCCGCTTTCTCAGGAGTAGACTCAACACCATCAGCTTTCATATCAGCTAATAAGTAAGACGCTAATTCTTCATCTGATTTTTCTTTAAGGTATTGTTGGTTATACCATTTTGCCTTATCGATATCAAAACGAGTACCTGCTTTTGTTACTCTTTCCATTGTGAACTCATCAATAAGTTCTTGCATGGTGAAGAATTCTCTTTCATCACCAGGGTTCCAGCCTAAGAAAGCTAAGAAGTTGATGAAAGCATCATTTAAGTAACCATCTTGTTTAAAGCCTCTTGAGATTTCACCAGAAGCAGGGTCTTTCCATTCTAATGGGAATACAGCAAAGCCCATTTTATCACCATCACGTTTACTTAGCTTACCATTACCATCAGGTTTTAATAATAGAGGTAAGTGAGCAAAGCGAGGCATAGTATCTTCCCAACCTAAATATCTATAAAGTAAAACATGTAAAGGTGCAGAAGGTAACCACTCTTCACCTCTAATAACATGTGTAATACCCATTAAATGATCATCAACAACATTTGCCAAGTGATATGTAGGCATGCCGTCAGATTTCATTAAGATTTTATCATCGATCGTATGAGAATGTACCATTACCCAACCACGAACCATATCGTTTAAACGGATTTCTTCTTTACGAGGAACCTTTAAACGAATAACATAAGGATCGCCATTTTCGATACGTTGTTTTACCTCATCAGCACTTAGTGTTAATGAGTTGGTCATTTGCATACGCGTCATAGAGTTATACTGTGGTGTATTTACTCTTGCTTGCTTTAAGCGTTCGCGCATTGCTTCTAACTCTTCTGGAGTATCAAATGCATAATAAGCAAGGTCGTTTTGTACTAATTTCTCAGCGTATTCCTTGTAAGTTTCTTTACGCTCAGACTGTCGATAAGGTCCACATTCTCCAGGTTTCCAAGGAGCCTCATCGGCAATAATACCTGCCCACTCTAAGCTTTCCTTAATATAATTTTCAGCACCTTCCACAAAACGAGTCTGGTCTGTATCTTCGATACGTACTAAGAAATCGCCACCATTGTGTTTAGCGAATAAATAATTAAATAAGGCTGTACGGACACCTCCAATATGAAGAGGTCCGGTTGGGCTCGGAGCAAAACGTACTCTTACTTTATTTTCCATTTTATATGTGTAAAAATTTTTATTTTTCTTAGTCTGCAAACTTAATCAAATCATTCAATAAAAGTTTATGATAATACTGCGAACTTTTAAGAATATGGACGGATTTAAGATCATTATAGAATCTTTTTATTTCCTGTAGGATGAAATCATTGGAAATTGTATATTTAATTTCCCTTTTATCCGTTATCCTAATCAACTATTTATTCACAGTCAGCTATCGACAGTGATAAGGAATCAAACGTAATTTTAATAACCACAAACAATTATTCTCTGATTTATTTATATGGGACATATTTTCGACCGACTTGTTTCAGAAGTGAAAGCTTTGCAGCAATCTTCTGCCCAATTTCATATTGAAGACTCATTTACTAGTATAGCCAACTTCTTGATGAACGATGTTGTTTTAAGAGCAGGAATAAACAATTATAGATTAGTAGAAATAGAGTTTTATTATTTCAGTGATCAACATCAAGATCCTTATGTACATAAACACGAAGCTCAAAAAACTTTAGGTAGGTGGTACATTCATGGAGCTGGCCTTGATATTACTTTTGGTACTATGGACTTCTATGGAGGAATCTTAATCCGAGGAGTACAAAGAAGAGGAGATAAGCAATTTATAAGTGGTCCACTGAATGTTGCCTCAGAAGTGATTCATCATTTAGGAGGAGTAGAAGATCAAGAGATTCATTTCGGTTTAAAAGAATATGATTTACCTCAAGAACAAATCGCATCGTCAAGGCGAGTGGGGCTTAATCCAAGAAAAAATGATGGAGAGCTGTATGTTAATCGCCCTTATAGATATATTAGTTGCATAAGTTCTAAACACCCATTTAAGCAGAAAAAACAAGTAGCCTTAGATCTAAATGGAAATATGCCAAAAGAAGAAGTGAATAAGATCTTTGGGTATAAAATCGTTTAGTAGATAGGTAAGTATCATTATAAAAAAAGATGACCCTTTTGAGAGTCATCTTTTTTATGAGGTGAATATCGATTAATTAGCATCATATGCCCACTTAAGATAGATAGCTCCCCAAGTGAAACCACCACCAAAAGCAGCCAATACTAAATTGTCTCCTTTCTTAAATTTTTTCTCGAAATCCCAAAGGCATAAAGGAATAGTAGCACCCGTTGTGTTTCCATATTTCTCAATATTGATACAAACTTTGTCACTTTCCACACCCATTCTTTTGGCTGTAGCATCGATGATACGTAAGTTGGCTTGATGCGGTACCAAGTAGGCCACATCTTCGGCGGTTAAGCTATTACGCTCCATAATACTTGCAGCTGCAGAAGACATGTTAGTCACAGCATGCTTAAAAACGGACTTGCCATCTTGATGGAAATAATGTCCTTCTTCAGTCACCACTTCTTTAGTGAATGGGTATGCTGACCCTCTTTTCACATGTAGTAGCTCTTTTCCGGACCCATCAGAATGCATTACTGTGTCAATAACTCCAAATTCCTCGCTAGGTTCAATCAATACTGCAGCGGCACCATCACCAAAAAGAATACAAGAATTTCTATCCTTATAATCAATCACTGACGACATTTTATCAGCACCAACAACTACGATTTTTTTATAGTTGCCTGATTTGATAAAGTTAGATGCCATTTCTAGAGCATAAATAAAACCCGAACAAGCTGCTGAAATATCAAAGCTCATCGCTTTGCTTCCGATTGCATCACATACCAAATTCGCTGTAGAGATAAATCCCATATCAGGTGTCGAAGTGGCACAAATGACTAAATCGATTTCAGAACCACTAATTCCAGCTTTCTCTAAAAGAGAGTTAACGGCGTGAGTTGCTAATGTTGAAGTTCCTTTAGTCTGGTCTTTTAAGATACGTCTTTCTTTGATACCGGTGCGGGTCGTAATCCATTCGTCACTTGTTTCCACTAATTTTTCCAAATCGTGGTTTGTCAGTTTGTCTTCAGGTACCCATCCGGCAACAGCTGTTATTGCAGCGTATATAGGACTCATATCTTGGTAACTTTTATGATAATTGTGTGTAAATACTTGGTGTAATTGAGTAATACGTAAAGCAATACCCTATTAATTCGGTACAAAACAAATAAAATTATCTGATTAACAAAAATCTAGATTTATTTAGGGAGATAAATTTAGAAATTATAATTAATAGGGGGCTTTTTTGCCATTAATAAAAAAGGTACAAAGTAGAATATTCTAAATTGTACCTTTTGAAGAATTATTAAAAACAATGTAAACTACGCCTTTGGAAGGTCAAAGTTGATAGGATCTTCCACTTTTGTTTTTAATAATGCGATGTCTAATACTTCTTTTGCATCTTTAACAAAATGAAGCTTAAGACCTTCTGTATATTTTGAAGGGATGTCTTTAACATCTCTTTCGTTTCTTTCAGAGAAAATAATCTCCTTAATACCAGCTCGTTTTGCTGCTAATAATTTTTCTTTGATACCACCTACAGGAAGAACTTTACCTCTTAATGTGATCTCTCCAGTCATTGCAATCTTCGCTTTCACTTTTCTTTGTGTGAAGATTGAAACCATTGAAGTTAGCATTGTAATACCTGCAGAGGGGCCATCTTTTGGTACAGCACCTGCAGGAACGTGGATGTGTAAATCGTAATTTTCGAAGATTCTGTAGTCGATACCAAACTTATCAGCATGTGCTTTTAGCCATGAGAAAGCAGTAGTAGCCGACTCCTTCATAACATCGCCAAGTTGACCAGAAAGTGTTAATCTTCCTTTTCCACGGTTAAGTGAACTTTCAATAAATAGAATTTCACCACCTACTTGTGTCCATGCTAAACCGGTAACAACACCAGCGTATTCATTATCAGAATAAGTTTCTCTTTCAAATACAGGAGCACCTAAATACTCAATAATTTGATCAGGACCAATGCTCTTTTGGTACTCTTCTTCTAAAGCTACAGACTTTGCAACTTTACGAACGACAGAACCGATAGTTCTTTCAAGTCCACGAACACCAGATTCTCTAGTGTAATTCTCAATTAAGAACTTAAGCCCTTTAGCAGAAAACGTGAAATCTTTCGCTTTTAAACCATGCTCCGTTCTTTGCTTAGGAATTAAATGCTTTTTAGCAATTTCTTCTTTTTCTTCAAAAGTATAACCAGTAATCTCAATGATTTCCATACGGTCTCTTAAAGCAGGTTGTATGGTATCTAATGAGTTTGCCGTTGCGATAAACAACACTTTAGAAAGGTCATATTCCACTTCTAAATAGTTATCTACAAACGTACTGTTTTGCTCTGGGTCTAGTACTTCCAAGAATGCAGAAGAAGGATCTCCTCTAAAGTCGCTGCCAATCTTATCAATCTCATCCAAAATAAATACAGGGTTCGATACTCCTGCTTTTTTAATACTTTGGAGAATTTTACCAGGCATAGCTCCTACATAAGTTTTTCTGTGACCTCTGATCTCAGTTTCATCATGTAAACCACCTAATGAAATACGGTTGTATTCTCTACCTAAAGATTTGGCAATTGACTTACCTAATGAAGTTTTACCAACACCCGGAGGGCCATATAAACATAAGATAGGACCTTTAATATCTTTCTTAAGTTTTAATACAGCTAAATATTCTAAAATACGCTCTTTTACTTTCTCTAGGCCTTGGTGGTCTTTATCAAGAATTTTTTGAGCATTCTTTAAATCAAAGTGATCTTCAGTAACTGCATCCCATGGTAAATCCAATAAGAATTCACAGTAATTCATCAATACTGCGAAATCAGCAGCGGCAGGGTTTGAACGCTGAAGTTTTGCTAATTCTTTGAAGAAATGTTCTTTGATATTTTCAGGCCATTGCTTTTTCTCAGCTTTTGCCTTCATTTCAGCGATTTCTTCATCAGGACCATCTACTCCAAGTTCAGTTTGAAGTACCTTCATTTGCTGACGCAAATAGTAGTCTCTTTGCTGTTGATCAATGTCAAAATTGGTTTTACCCGCGATTTCGTTTTTGATCTCTAAAAGACTAATTTCTTTTTGCATCAACTTAAGTAGTTTTTCCACTTTAAGTTTACCATTTGATACTTTAAGTATCTTCATCTTTTCATTTACATCTGAATTGATGTTGGTAGCAATAAAGTTGGCTAGAAACTCAAGTCCTTGAATATTTTCTAAAGCATGTGATGCTTCTTGAGGGATATCTCTATTTAAACTTAAGATTTGATAAGCAACATCTTTTAATGAAGACTCTAAAGCAATCTCTTCGTTCTTTTTGATCTTAGAGAAATCTTCTTCAATAACTTCAACAGTTGCTTTCATATAAGGCTCTTCAGCAGTTACCTCTTTTAAAGAGATTTTCTTTCTACTCTGAGCAATAATGGTTGAATTACCATCTGGCAATTCTAATATTTTTACAATCTGTACAAGAGTACCAAATTTGTGCATGTCTTTAGCAGAAGGATCTTCTACTGAAGCATCTTTCTGAGCAATACAAGCAATGAATTTCTTATTTTCGTAAGCTTCAGTGACTAATTTGGAAGACTTTTCTCTACCGATTGTAATTGGTATTAAGACATTAGGAAACAATACCATATTGCGTAAAGGCAATACGGGTACATCAATTTCGCTAATGTCATCTAAATTATATTTATCCTCTTCTCCAGAAATAACAGAGATGATGGCGTCATTATTTATATTAGATAATAGCCCTTGGGCTAATGTGTCTTTTGTTCTCATATTGAGTTTGTCTGATCTATTTTGAAATAACAAAAAGCTATTTCAGTCCATTTTTAGTTACAATAATGTACCCAAATTCAGAAAACTGACATATTTTCATGAATTACTGACAAACATGACAGAATTGTGGTTTAATCTTTGTAAATACATCTTGGATGAATTTTCGGTACGTTTTTATATTTTTTTTCAAGTATTAACGTTGTTTTTTATAGAAGAGATCATCTTTTTTCAATCTTATTCATTCTTTTCATGAATTTGATCGAAAATTTTATACTTGTTTCTTTTGAGACTGTAAAATAAACTATGAATATCATCTTCAAAAAAGAAGGCCTATATATACTATTACTCTTAACTATCATTCTTTCTGCTCCTGTTTTCGGACAAAAAAAGAAATCAAGAAAGGAAAAGAAGAAAACAGAACAAGAACAATCACAGCCTGAAAGCGGTTTAAGTCTAACAGATTTTAAACCGACTAAGATTAATAGTGTCGTAAAATTACCTGGACTTAAGTTCCCCAATATTAATAGGGTGAAATACTTCAGGGATGGTGGAATGTTGGCTCAAATCTCAAGACTTGAAAGAAATAAGCAGTGGGATGAATACAGAACAGTGCTGTATAAATATGTGACTTCTTTTGGTATTGAAAACTTCCTTCAAAAAGAGGATATGGATCTGATGTGGAGACTTGCCAATGTGTCAGAATACCTCGGAGATAGAGCTTTAGCGAAAGAAACTTACCGATTAGTACTTAGACATTATAGAGGAGATGTAACAAAAGCAATTCAGCATTATGAGGAATTAGCCCTTTTTGATAAACCCCTTTATGCCAATATAGAAGACTATTATAGATTAGTAGAAAAAAGAGCACTAATCGATACACTCACTCCTCCTGAAGATGTTCTTATCGATATGGGCCCGGAAGTGAATTCACAATTTTCGGATTATGGAATGACACTTGGTGGTGAAAATGAAAGCGAACTTCTTTTCACTAGTAACCGAAGTGGAAGAGATACGTCTGCTTTTAATCAGCAGTTTAATCCAAAACATGCTAACGAAGATATTTATATCTCACATAAGACTGATTTTGATATGTGGGGTATAGCTGAACCTTTCGAAGAAATCAATACAAATTATAATGAAGGTTCTCCTTATCTATCTAAAGATGGGAATACACTTTATTTTATTCGTTGTATGACTCCTGATGGATATGGCGATTGTGATATCTATTATTCTAAAAAACAGGAAGATGGAACTTGGGGAGAAGCTGTAAATATTGGCAACAAAATTAATTCATACGCTTGGGATTCTCACCCATCACTATCAATAACTGAAGATACATTATACTTTGCTTCTGACCGTAAAGGCGGATTTGGTAATAGTGATATTTACTTTAGTGTGAAAGATAGTAATGGACAGTGGGGGAAAGCTAGAAATATTGGTCCTTTTATAAATTCTAGGGGTAGTGAGATTAGTCCTCACCCACATGCAAAATACCCAGTGCTTTATTTCTCCTCATCTATAGGAGTAGTAAGTTTTGGTGGTTTTGATATTTATAAATCATTTATCATTGATGGTGAGTTCTCAGAACCAAAAAATGTAGGTCCCTTGGTAAACGGACCTGGTGATGAATATTATTTTGCCATCGACGCTGCCGCCAAGCAATTGTATTATGCGAAATCTCCGGTAAAAGGAAGCCCAAACTTAGACCTTCAGTCATTCCCATTACCAATGGAAGCGAAACCTAACAATACAGTAAGGTTTTCCGGTAGGGTGGTAGAACCAACAACAGGTGAAGTTTTTAAAGGGGTAGTTACTATTATCGATTTATCAGATAGAGTCGAAGTAGCACCAAAGAAAATTCGAGATGACGGATCATTCGACTTTGAATTAGTAAATGAGAAAAAATATTTATTAGTAATTGAAGGAGATAATTTCTTCCAAATTGAGGAAATCTTCTTCGTTGAAGGTGATAAACACGTACAAATTCCTGCTATTTCAGTGAATAGCTCATTATCTTTTGCTTCAATTGATTTTGATCCAGGAAGTGCAACACTAAAACCAGAGATGGAGAACAATCTACACTTAGTGATAGAGTTTTTAGTGAAGCATATTAATTACCGATTAGTGGTCACAGGCCACACCGATTCAGATGGTAAATCTGAAGATAATTTAAAGCTATCTAAAGCAAGGGCCGAATCTATCAAAGAGTTTATCATTAACTATGGTGAGTTGGATGATAATAGAGTAATTGCTGATGGTAAGGGAGATAACGATCCTATTGTTGTTCATCCTGAAACTGAAGAAGAAAAACGACTCAATAGAAGAGTAGAATTCAAGATCTTCTTAGACGAATACCGCATTTCAGTACCGGTAAATGACTAATATAAAGTTTGATATGGTTCCTTAATTTTTTGGAAACTTGCTTCTAACAAAGCATATTTGAGGAAGGATGAAAATCTGAACATATAGACATATAATAATCATATACTAATCGACTGTTAAAATTTATGGAAAATGTAATGGCTATTTCTTCGCAAGAAGCAATGGAACTAGAGAAAAAGTATGGGGCAAACAACTATGCTCCAATTCCAGTAGTTCTATCGAAAGGCGAAGGGGTTTTTGTATGGGATATTGAAGGAAAAAGGTATTACGATTTTCTTTCTGCTTACTCTGCAGTAAACCAAGGACACGTACACCCACGTATTTTAAAAGTCATGATCGAACAAGCATCGAAATTGACTCTAACTTCAAGAGCTTTTTATTCTGACCAATTAGGTCTTGCTGAGAAAATGCTTTGCGAAACTTTCGGTTTTGAAAGAGCTATCTTGATGAATACAGGTGCAGAAGGTAATGAAACAGCTATTAAATTAGCTCGTAAGTGGGGATATGAGAAAAAAGGTATCCCAGCAAATGAGGCGATTATTGTAGGTGTAGAGAAAAACTTCCATGGAAGAACAACTACAATCATTTCAGCATCTACTGACCCTGTTGCTACAACTAACTTTGGTCCGTTTATGCCAGGATTCGAAATCGTACCTTACAATGACTTAAAAGCATTGGAAGAAGTATTGAAAAATCCTAACGTAGCAGGTTTATGGTTAGAGCCAATTCAGGGAGAAGCGGGTGTTTATGTTCCTGAAGATGGATATTTAAAAGCAGCTCAGGAGTTGTGTAAAAAATACAATGTTTTATTCATGGTGGATGAAGTTCAAACAGGTGTGGGTAGAACAGGTAAACTGTTAGCTTCAGACTATGATGAAATTACTCCAGATATGGTGATCCTTGGAAAAGCAATTTCTGGTGGTTTCTATCCAGTTTCTGCTGTACTTACATCATCAGAAGTGATGGATGTATTCAATCCAGGTGAACACGGTTCTACTTACGGTGGTAATCCTCTAGGTTGTGCAGTTATGATGGAAGCATTAACTGTATTGAAAGAGGAGAAAATGATGGAGAACGCGTTTAGATTAGGTGAGATCTTTAGACAAAAAATGTCTGACTTATGTGAGAAGACAGATCTTTTAACAGGAGTTAGAGGTAAAGGTCTTTTAAACGCTCTTCTAGTAAACGATACTGAGGAGTCTTCTACGGCTACTCAAATCTGTTATAAATTGAAAGACCATGGTTTATTAGCCAAACCAACTCATGGTAATATTATTCGTTTTGCCCCTCCTTTAGTTATTACCGAAGAGCAATTAAACGAATGTGTAGATATCATTACTGAAGTGGTTTTAAACTTTAGTAAATAGTAGAATTAAGTTCATTATTACTTAGTTCTGAATAGAAAAAGGAGTAGTCCATTTGTTTGGGCTACTCCTTTTTATTTGTCTGATTTTTTCTTTTAGATATTTAGTTGATTTCAATACTAAGGTTGTTGTTTCGTTGCAGCAATAACAATTTCTCTAACATTAACTCCTTGTGGCTGATTGAAAGCATACCAAATCGCATTTGCAATATCTTCGGGTTTTAAAACACCACCCATCTCTTCTTTCCAAGACTCATAACCATCTTTAATATCTTGGTTGGTTGTGTGTGATAACAATTCAGTTTCTACAGCACCAGGGGCAATAGTAACCATTCTTACGTTGTCTAATGCCGCTTCTTCTCTTGCATTTTCTGTGATTGCATGAACGCCGAATTTAGTACCACAATAAGCAGCATGATTACCAAAAGTTTTTCTACCAGCAATAGAACTTACGTTAATAATAGTTCCACTTTTTCTAGCTCTCATTTGAGGTAACACAATTTGCATCCCGTTCAATACACCCATAATGTTTACATCAAACATTGTTTTCCACTCTTGAGGGTTTTGAACAGCAATATCACCTAACAGCATAACCCCTGCATTATTTATAATGGCCTCCGCTTCTCCAAATTTACCTTCTGCTTCTCTTACTGCAGTAAGAAAGGCTTTATGATCTGTTACGTCTACTTTTTTACATAGCGTATTTGGAAGATCTAGTGCCTCAATTTTTTCAACTCTTCGTCCGATAAGTAATAAAGGAAATCCGTTTTCAGAAAATAACTTTGCAGTTGCAGCTCCAATGCCTGAACTAGCACCAGTAATAATAACAAGTCCTTTTTTTGATGATTCCATAATGAGATCTATTAGATTTATTTATGATTATAATTTATGCTTTTTATGTGGTTACAAAGGTATTTTCCTTGATTCTTACATCAAAATACTATTTTTGTATAGTTATTATAAGAAATAATTATGGATGAAAGATTGCTTAGGTTTTTTGTAGCAGTTTATGAAGAGAAAAACCTTTCTAGAGCAGCAGAAAAGTGTTTTGTTTCTCAGCCCAATATCTCTAATGGAATTAAAACTTTAGAAGAATTATTAAATAAGGAATTATTTATCAGACACAAGAAAGGTGTAACTGTAAAGGAAGAAGGTCATTTGTTGTATCCAATTGCTAAACGTATTCTAGGGGAGTTAAATGCTTTACCGGAGATGTTCCAGAAAAGTGAATTTACCCAAAAAGTAGTGATTGGGGTAGCTGATAGTTTACCCCAGGAATTAAAGAAGCAATTTTTCAGAAAAATAACCGAAGAAGTATCTAATATTGAATGGGATATTCGTCCTATGGATAGATCATGTGAAATAAACTTATTAGTGAGGGAATGGAAGTTTGAAGAACATCTCTTTTTGCCTCTTTGGAAAGAAGATTATGTACTTTGTATTCCTGATAATCATCCACTTTGTGAGAAGGAATTGATCGAAATAACAGATTTAGAAGGAGTGCCTTTTATCCATTGTCCTCCCTGTGAAGCACATCAACAAAGTCTCTCAATACTTAATGATCTAGGAGGGAAGTGGAAAACAGTAGCGAATTGTGCTACAAAAAATGATGTACTTACTTTATTGATAGCTGGTTTGGGAATTACCTTTTTACCGGAGTCTTTTGTAAAAGAATGGGATGGATTTCAAATCAAATCGTATAATGGTCCTATGTCTTACAGAGAGGTTGGCTTATCTTATCCAAAAGATAGTCTTAGTAACCCTGCAATAGCCTCAATAATAAGTATTTTCTCTAATCAGGATGGACTCTAATTACTAGAATGTTTTCTTTTTTGAAACAGCGAAACTAATGAAACAAAAGCCCATACCCCTTCTAATACAATAAATGGGATGTAATTCATGAGTACGGAAGCAGTACATGCTAAAGATGCACCAAAGAAATTAAGGAGCTTAAAAGTAAGACTATCCTTGTCTAAAGTTCCTGTAATATTAAGAACATAGGCCAGTAAGATTTGAAAAACACCTATTGATCCTATCCAGTCTGTTAAATTCATATTAAATAGTTTTTGGTCGCTTAAAGTTGATGAGTAAGTTAATCAAAATGTATAAAAAAACGTTCTCTAATTACTTCTTATAAATTAGAGAACGTTTCGATTAAAGGTATACCTGATATTACAATACTTCGTTACCTTCTTCGTCTACAGGATAAGGGATGTAAACAAAGTTGACAAACTCATCATCGATAACGAATAAGCAACAAAACTCTTCAGGATTTTTATATGACTTTTTGAACTCTTCGTATTTTTCTACTAGGATCAATTCTTTTTGTAAAAATTCTTCAGCATAAGAAACACCATAGTTCCATTCTAAGAACTCTTTTTGTTGAGGACCAACAATATGTTGCCCAACTTGTAATGCTTCTTTAGAAACAGGGAATATCGGGTATTTAGAGAAGTTTCGTTTTCTCACTTGATAAGAAGCTTCTTTTAATACTGAATACACTTTAATAAAATCTTTAGTGATAGTACCTAAGTATTTTCCTTGACTATTTAATTCCGGAGTATTTTGCATAATAATCTTAATATTTAATACAAAGGTCTAAATCTCATAACAGATTACAAAGTCTTATTAATGAATCTTACCAAATTGAAAATATAAAAGGCCGTCTTTTTCGGACGGCCTAATATAATCGTTTGTTGAAAGCTAGTTAGTCTAGTTTAATTATAGTGTTTTTTTCGGAAGAATAGTAGTAGGTGAAACTGTAATCACTCTACTCTTATTACCATATTTATCGAAAGCTGCGAACTGCATAGGTTTGTCTAACTTGACTGCATGTGTATATTCTGGTGAATTCTCATCTAAAGATTCTTCAGAAGAAGCATAGCGAATGGTTAATCCAGGGTAAGCAATATTAGCTTCCACTTCGCCCTTGTTTACTTGAAGACCTACAGGAGGAATTCTATAATTTCTGCCCCAAGATGCTAATCTGTTCATGTCTCGTTGACCAACAGTATTGGCAAAAACATTCCACTTTGCATCTAGGTTTTTCTCAATTGCTTTTCCAGTTTCATTTCCTTTTACAACTGAAGGAACCCAAGCTCTATGTGCCAATGCAATTAGTTTAGGATAGATCATGTATTCTAATCTATCGCTAGATTTTAGAGTTTCAGACCACATTGCACCTTGAATACCTTTAATATGTGAAAGCCCTTTCTTTGTAAGCTTCTCTTTATCTTTTAATTCTTCAACAGTTACTTTTCCACCTGTTCTTAATTTATGATCAATTGAGAAGAAGTGAGTAGGCAAATAATTGAAGACATTTCTTGTGTCGTTATAATCACCCCAGTAAAATCCTGGCTCGTCCACTTCCTTAGTGTATGCCATGTCTAAGTATAAGCTTGATACTGATGTTAGAATCACATCGTAACCTTCATTGGCTCTTTTGTAACCGAAATCTTCCGTTCCTGTTCCCCAAGAGTTGTCCCAAGCATTAAGTGTAAGGTTGTTTGGAGACATCCCTTCAGCATGGTGAAGAATATCATCCCAAAGTTGAAGTTTTACATTATTCTTCTTCGCTAAGTTGGCAACTCTAACAGCATAATATCCTTTTAGAGCTTCAATATCTTTTAGCTTGTTTTCTTTCATGAATTCAGCACAAAGTGGTGATTTCTCCCAAACACCATGTGCTACTTCATCACCACCAAAGTGAATAGTTTGTAAAGGAACACCAGCCTTTTTATATAACTTTTGGAATTCTAGTACTAAAGCATCCATAAAGTTGTAAGAAGATTCCTGACAAGGACAAATAGTGTTATCATCAAATCCTTGAACTGAAGAATATTCTGATTTGTCATTAGGGTCATTCAATAAGAATTCATTTGCCTCAGCATCTGATTTGCCTTCTTTCTTAAGCTTTTCAGCTCTGTAAGCCATTGCGTTGATAGCAATTCTAGCATGACCTGGCATATCTACTTCAGGAATAACTTCAATATTTCTAGCCTGAGCGTATTGAAGTATTTCGATATAATCTTGAGTAGTATAATAACCGTTTGAAACACCTTCTGTTCCTTTTGGACCAGATCCATAAGATGGAATAGTAGCATATGGTGAGTCTGGATGCTTTCTTGATGAACCAATCTCTATTAACTCAGGAAATCTTTCTAATTCAATTCTCCAACCTTCATCGTCTGTAATATGGAAGTGTAATGTATTCATCTTATAGAATCCCATTATATCCAATAAATGAAGGATAGTTTCTTTTGTTTGGAAATTTCTTGCAACATCAATCATGAAACCTCTATATCCAAAACGTGGAGCATCTTGAATTCTAGTCTCAGTAACGATTGATGATTCTCCTTTTACAGGGAAAAGTGCTCTTAACGATTGGATACCGTAAACAATACCTTTTGAAGAGCCAAGAATTTGAACACCATTCTTAGAAATATTTAAAGTATATGCCTCATCACTGTTAGAGAAGCTTGCTTTTTTATTACTAAGAACTATTGAAGTAGCTGTACCAGTTGCTTTTTCAACAACTTTTAAATCTTTGTTGAAAGCTTCTTTATAGTATGCTTTTAATAATTGTGCTTGCTTTTGTGTAGATGCATCAGCAACAATTTCAGTGAATTGTGCTAAATCTACTTTGCCTTTCCCATCACTAACTTTTAATGGAGTAGGGATGATTTTACTCTTTGTATTTAGAGTAATCTTAGATAATTGTTTGTTTTTATCATATCTGATAAACTCATTTTCAATTTCATAAGTATCATCATCAGACATTTTTGCCATTTCAGGAGTCATTAAACCACAAGAAACAGATGGCTCATAAAATTCTTTTTTTCCTTCTTTATCAAAAATAAAGTAGAAACCATTCGCTTGGTCTGAGTATTTGATTACTGGACTATTGGTATATAGATCTAATACAAGGCTATCTCCTTTAGTAAGGCCTTGGAATTTATCTGAAGGTGTGATCTCAAAGAAATCACCGTTAATTCTTTTAATGATTACCTCGTCGCCAATTGCATTGATGTTAACTTGCGTACATGGCTTGTTATTGAAATAAAGTGCCCAGCCTTTTTTGTTAAGGTCTATCCCCCCTATGTTTTTGATTGTCAATGTTGCCAAAGACTCATGTTGCTCATTTGCTTCGTTAGCTTTTTGTTGCCAGTGAATGGCAATGTCCTTTTTGGTACTGTCTTTTGAACCCATGCAAGATGCAAGTCCAATAAGAAGTAGAGGTAGATATGTAAATAATTTGTTCATAATATATATGTAGATCGAATCTTAGTCGAGTTTAATTATATCGATATACATGCAATCTACTTTTTGATAAGTGTATAATGAAAACTTTTAGCTGAGAGACATATTTTTCCGGCTAAACGACATCAATATTCTGTTTAGTGTCGAAAATGCACTATATACTTAAAAGGTCTATTGGTTTTGAAAAGTTCAACCCGTTTTAGTTTATTAAGATGGTCTTAGTTTTCTCAGTAAAATTTAATTCATGTATCAAAATTAAAGGTTTATGGAATGCGTTTTATTGAGGTTTATCATCTAAAAGGTAGTTTAACAAATATATAGTATACCTTACTGGGAAGATGATAAATATAAATAACAGGGTGAAAATGGCGTAAAAGGTTGAGTTCTTTACGGAATGATTATCCTGTAAATCATCATGTAGATCTATCAAACCTGAATGCCGCATAAAGCTATATTGTTGTATTATTTCTTCATCATTAATCAATTCTTCATTTGTAGAAAATTTTGCATTGGTTACAATTTTTGGTTTTTCGGTGGAGAAATAGCCTTTTTCAAAAGGTATCAAACCTATGAGCAAGAACATTATAGTAAGTGTGATATACTGTAGCTCTCGAAATATAAAGTTATTCATTGTATAAGCTTTTGTTAGTTATTACATCACGTTATTGTATTGTTATTATTTAAAACGGAGTCACAACAATTAGGTTGGAAGGATCGACAATGAATTAATATATTTTGGTCTTTTATAAAGCAATTTTAAAAAGACACATTGTTAAAGATTAATTTTAACAAAAAAAGCCCTTCCAATCTGGAAGGGCTTCATTTATTGATGCTAAACTATTACTTAGTTCAGTTTCATGTCTTCAATAATCTTCGCTACTCTTTCTTCTAAGGCAGCATCTGCAGAATCAAACTCATCCGCTGATGCAATAGAAGTGTTTACACTAAAGTAGAACTTGATTTTAGGTTCTGTACCAGAAGGTCTAGCAGAAATCTTTGTTCCGTCCTCTAAGATAAACTGTAATACATTCGATTTCGGAAGGTTGATAACTGACTTCTCACCAGACGTAAGGTCTGTAGTTTCAGAAGATTGGTAATCTCTCATCTCAAGAACTGTAGATCCGTTAATTGTTGCAGGAGGGTTAGCTCTAAGATCTTTCATCATTTGAGCAATCTCTTCCGCACCAGACATACCTTTCTTAGTGATTGAGATTAATTTCTCTTTGAAGTACCCATGCTCTACATAGATGTCGATAAGTTGATCAAACATAGACTTACCTTCATTTTTGTAGTAAGCAGCCATCTCACAAATCATTGAAGAAGCAGCGATGGCGTCTTTGTCTCTAACAGAATCACCAATTAGGTACCCGTAAGATTCTTCACCACCTACGATAAAGTTTTCTTTACCTTCTTTCTCCTTGATTACTTCTGCGATGTATTTGAATCCAGTCAATACATTGTAGCAAGGCATTCCGTTTGCTTTTGCAAAACGATCGATAAGATCTGTAGTTACAATTGTTTTACAAACGAAATCATTTGGCTGTGCTTTACCTGCTTTCTTACGAGCAGAGATAACATAGTTAAATAATAAAGCAGCTGTTTGGTTACCATTTAGTAATGTCCACTCTCCTTTATGGTTTTTGATAGCAATACCTACACGGTCAGCATCAGGGTCAGTACCTAAAAGAATATCAGCATCAATTTCTTTAGCTTTTGTTAAAGCCATGCTCAATGCTTCAGATTCTTCAGGGTTTGGATAAACAACAGTAGGGAAGTTACCATCTACTACTGCTTGCTCCTCAATAATATGTACATTTTCAAACCCTAATCTCTCTAAGATTCTCGGTACCATTGTGATACCTGTACCATGGATAGAAGTGAAAACGATTTTAAGATCTTTTTGAGCTTTAATTGCTTCTGGTGAAACAGCTAAACCTTCAAGCATTTTTAAGTAAGGTTCATCAACTTCTGCGTTGATTTTTATAACCTTACCTTCTCCACCTTCCCATTTAACATCATCAACGCTAGCGATCTTACGGACCTCAGCAACGATATTTCCATCGTGTGGAGGAACTACCTGACCACCATCAGCCCAATAAGCTTTAAAGCCATTATACTCTTTCGGGTTATGTGAAGCAGTTAGTACAATACCAGTGTGGCAACCTAATTCTCTGATTGCAAAGGATAATTCAGGTGTAGCTCTTAATTCGTCAAATAAATAAACTGTGAATCCATTTGCTGCTAGTACGTTTGCTGCTACTTCTGCGAAAAACGAACTGTTATTTCTACAATCGTAGGCAATAGCGGCTTTTGGAGATTCGTTCACTTGGGACTTTACATAGTTTGCAAGACCTTGAGTTGCCATACCAACTGTGTATTTGTTCATACGGTTAGTACCAACACCCATGATGCCTCTTAAACCACCAGTACCGAATTCAAGTGATTTGTAAAAACTTTCGTTTAGTTCTTGTGGGTCTTCAGCCTGTAATCTCTTAATTTCTGCTTTTGTTTCCTCGTCATATGAGCCTTCCAGCCACTCAGAAACTTTTTGGTTAATTACTTGATCCATTTTGCTGTTTTAAATAGTATTTGTTGTCAATTAATCGTCTGCAAATTAACGTATAAAATTGAGTAGATAACGCTGATATAAATCAATTTTTATTAAAACGGTCTTATTTTTTCTTTATTAAAATAAAAAACATTTAATAATTGGATGAATTGTATATAATAGAAGTATACCACCCGAATCAATCGGTTGCATTATTCATCACAAAAGCTATCTATGATATCTTATTATGACATATTAGAAATACCTGAAAACGCTACCAAAAAAGAAATTAAAGCTGCTTATAAACGGATGGCTAAAAAGTATCATCCAGATAAAAATCAAGAAAATGATAAAGCCTCGGAAGTTTTCAAATTGGTTGTAAATGCCTATGAAAATTTGATGAATGACTATCAAAGAGAATTATATGATAATTGGTTGAAGTATCAGCAAGAAATACAAACAAGTTCAACAGAAGAAGAATTTGAAGAGGAAGATACTGAGCCAATTATAAGTACTGTACAACAGCAAAAAGAAGAGGATAAAGAGATTTTAAAATGGGCTTCAGTTGGAGCTGCTGTCTTTTTTGTGATTGTATTGTCATCAATATTCGCCAATCAGTATATAAAACATAAAAACATCCAAGAACAATTAGAAAGTGAACAAAAAGCAATTTCTACAGTATTAAACTATTCTGAAAAAGGGCAGTATGGTAAAGCATTGATAGCTGCTAGAAACATTGAAAATACTTTACAAATCTTATCTGATAGGGGAGATATCCTCTACGATAGTTTAATGCAAGAGGTTGATGATGCATCACTCTACTTTTTTCAAAACAAAGAATACTATCAAGTCATCCGGCTATTGGAAGAGGTAGAAAAGGAAATAGGAAAAGGGATGCCTCAAGAACTTTATTGGCGTTTAGCGGTCTCTCAATTTAATACTCAGAAATACGAAAAATCTATTTATACGTTTAATCAGTTAATAGAAAAAAATAAGTTTGATTTTAAGGCACATATGGGTTTGGCAGAAGTGTATTCCACAGGTTTAAATGAACCAGAAAATGCCATTAATGTATTATCCGGTGCGGCTTTACTGACGAATGATTATTACAAGGATACTTACGGTGGAGCTTATGCTGTTGTTTTGGAAGCGAAAGATGTTCCTGAAGATCACTTTAGTATATATATCTTAAGAGCAAGACTATTAAGAACATTAGGTAGACATGAAGAGGTAGTGAGAGATTGTAGGTGGGCAAGTAGACTGAGACCTGAGGATTATAGGGCCTACTATATGTTGGGAGAAAGCTTGTTGGCCTTGGGTAGAAATGGAGAAGCATGTAGTGCATTTGAAGATGCTTCCAATTTAGGGCATATGGCTTCCAGCATCCGAAAAGACGAAATTTGTATGAAATAAAAAAACCTTTGCATGTTGAAACATACAAAGGTTTATCATGAGTTTTACTCACTTATGTATTCCTTATTTCTAGTTAGGGAATAACTTGGTGCGGATGTCCTCAATTCTCATTAGTAATTCAGAATCCGGCTTAGGATATTCATTTTCTAGCTGAACAGGCTCTGCACTTCTGCTCGGTCCATAGATACGCTTACTGTTTAAGTTAACGCCTGGGTTAGGAGCATGGTTATGCTGACCGAAACACGAGGTTAAAGTCGCTAAAAGAGCAAGAACGCTACTATAAATAAAAAACTTTTTCATAAAACTTGATAGTGTTTGTTTGACTTAATGCGCATAGTCAAAGGCAAAATTAAGTATTCAAAGTAGAATCACAAGGTTTAACCCGATAAAAATCATACTCTTTAATTGAGATAGCTTATTTAATAGTCAAAGTACTTTGTTAAATAAAAAAATGTTGTGAATAGCATGAAATTTCACAGTCTGATATTCACTAATTCTTTATTCTGATGGATGAAATTTTTAACTGAAAAAAGATAAATGCACGTTATTTGCTTAAATTTATATGATTTATTGAAGATGTTGAAAGGTAGAAATTTAGATTTCTGATAAATATGATCTAAATTCTGTGTTTCAAATATATTTGACACTATCTTTAAAGATAATGTAGAGATCCTTTGACAAAAGTTTTGACATGAACAAAAAGCCAAATCTAGCTGCAATAGAAATATACTCTGAAAAAGTTGCTGATGCTATATGCGACGATTTCTTTTCTGAAAATGATTATATAACTGGAATTCAAATCACAAAGCTTACAGAGATTGAAAGTGTAAATCTGTTTGTTTTAAAGAGAATATTTGAAAACTGGCAAAAAGAAGCGATCAGAATTCAAAGTCCTTATTTTGATTATTCTTCCGAGGCAGTTCGTTCATCGTTATCACATTTAATGAATGCACTGTCAAAGAACATTCATATCTCAAAAATTCATTTTCTTCCATTACTTCAGAAAGCAGTTAGAGATGTTTTAATTCTTACTTTCTCTCCTGATATATTTTTTGAAGAGTTTTTTGGTGTTCAAGGGATGAAAATTCCTTTGAAAAATTACTTGATTCCAATGTTTGGGTATATCAAGATTCATCCAAAACTTACAAAGGAAATACAAGATGCAATAGAAGAAGAGGCAGGGATCAATATCAAAAGAACTGAAGCAATTAATATTGCTAATAATATTATTCGTAAACATCCAGAACTACAAGATAGCCCTAAAGAAATTGTGGCATCATTTAATGAAATTGTTCCTGTAGGTCTGTTTGAGTTACACCCTTCATACTTAGATGAAGCTCCTTCTGAGGATTTAATCCCAGAAACTAAATCTGAGATTGAAGAGACTCCTAAAGTGGATATAGAAACTTTCTCTTCAACAGTGGTGAATATTGATGACACCATTAACGAAACTATTGAAGAGAAAGAAGAAGTAGAGGAGGAGTCTCCTGTTCAGGAGGAAACTCTTGAAAACAAAACAGAGGTAGATACAAATGAGGTGACTTTCGAAACACCAACTTTTGAAGAGCCTACGTTTGAATCTGAAGTGGTGACGGAAGAGGAAGCGGTGGTTGAATCAGAGCCAGAATCTGAATCGATGGATGACTTAATAGCAGGTTCTTTAGAAAGCTTCTCTGAAGATGAAGTGAAAGAGGATAATCTTGATGATTTTATCGGCGGTATAGAAGAAATTAGTTTTGACTCAGAACCTGAGATTGAAGAAAAAGTAGAAGAGCCTGCACCTGTAGTTGATGAAACTCCAGAAACAGAAGTAAAAGAAGAAGTGACAGCAGTTGTTTCTGAGTCTGAAGTAGTGCAAGAAGATGTTACTTCAAAAATATTAGAAGCACATGTTGCAGATGAAGAGCCTCAGAACTTATTACAAAAGCTTCAAGGGGATGCAGCTGCATCTGAAAATAATATCAAGGACTCCATTAATATCAACCAAAAGTTCTTGTTCCAAAAAGAATTATTTGGTGGAAACCCAGATGTTATGAACTTGGCAGTTGAAAGATTAGATGCTTGTGAAGATTATACATCTGCGATTAGTTTGATAAAATCTGACTATGCAGTTAAATACGAGTGGGACTTTACTTCTGAAGCTGTTGTTAGTTTTATCTCTTTAGTGGATAACAAGTTCTAGAAATAAAGTATATGTCTAAAAAAATCCCTAGTCATTTAATGGCTAGGGATTTTTTTGATACCTCATTTTTCGTTTCAACATGTTTTGTTTGATCTTACTGAAATCAGCTTCAGGAATAGCTTTTATCAGCTTCCTAGTAATATCAGCTTGAGGATCTTTATAAATATCAGAAGATAATCCCCATTCTTTAATTTCTCCTTTTTCCATAACGATAATTCGGTCTGCGATAAATTTCACTACAGCCAAGTCGTGGGAGATAAATATATAGGTAAGATTAAACTTCTCTTTTAGATCTTGTAATAAATTGAGTACAATGGCTTGTACAGAAACATCCAAAGCAGAAACAGATTCATCACAGATAATGAATTTCGGATTTGTTGCTAAGGCTCTTGCGATACAAATACGTTGTCTTTGCCCACCAGAGAATTCATGAGGGTATCGATTCATATAACTCGCAGAAAGACCAACAGTTTCTAGTAATCGAATAGCTTCTTTCTTTCTAGTTGTATCATCAGAATAGATATTATGTACCTTCATTGGTTCCATCAGAGCTTGCCCGATGGTAAGCCTTGGATTTAGAGAAGTATAAGGATTCTGGAAAATAATCTGAATATCGCTTCTTAAGTTGTTTAGCTCTTTTTTCGAGATATCCAATAAGTTTCTTCCTTCAAAAATCACTTCTCCAGAAGTGGGAGAGATCAATTGAAGGATACTCCTTCCAAGTGTTGTTTTTCCACAACCAGAAGGACCTACTAAACCTAAAGTTTCTCCTTCGTGAACAACAAAAGACACATCATCTACAGCAGTGTAAGTTTTTGTGACTTTACCCCAAGCATTTCTTTGAGTAACAAACTCTGTTGTTAGGTTTTTTACTTTTAAGATTGGAGTCTTATCCATAACGGATTTCTGTCTATCCACAACTACTTTCTCATCTTGGGCATTCATCATTAACGCTTGTCCTACAGATAAGAATCGAGCTTTAGAGTGACTGCGGTTATGCTTGTCTTCTAAGAAATCGTTTAAAGTTGGAAGTCTTTTTAACTCAATATCCATCCTTGGTCTACAAGCTAGTAAACCTTTTGTATAAGAATGTTGAGGATTAGTAAAAACTTCTAGTACTGTACCATGTTCTACTACTTTTCCTTTTCGCATAACAACAATACGATCAGCCATTTGAGCGACGATAGAAAGGTCATGTGAAATGAAAATAGTAGATGTATTACGAGTCTCTTTAAATTTCTCAAAGAGATCTAATATTCCTTTTTGAGAGGTGACATCAAGTGCAGTTGTAGGTTCATCTGCAATCAGAAGGCTTGGGTTACAAGCAAGAGCAATAGCAATCAATACCCTCTGTTTCTGTCCTCCTGATAATTGGTGAGGATAGGAATGGAAAACTTTATCAGGGTTTTTTAATTGACATGTAGCGAACGTTTCTAATGCGATTTTTTTAGCTTCTTTTCTATTCACATTTTCATGGATTAGTAAAGTTTCAACTAATTGATAACCACATGTTAAAGCGGGGTTAAGAGAACTCATTGGGTCTTGAAAAATCATTCCAATTTCATGTCCTCTAATGTCTCTAATATTCTTTTTAGATATTTCCAGTAGATTAATACTCCCATAGTTAGGAGAGTGAAAAATAATTTCACCTTTATCAATCTTACTGTTTTTACCTAATAGCTGAAGCATAGACATCGCAGTTACGGATTTCCCGGAACCTGATTCACCTACAATACCTAACGTTTCTCCTTTTCGCAATACAAAACTAATGTCTTTTACAGCTGGTGCGGAGCCTCTTTCCTCGTGATTAAAGGATATGGATAGGTTTTTTACCTCAAGTAGTATATCAGAGTTGTTTTCGCTCATGCTTTAATTAAAAAATCTATTGGCGATAAAGTTATAAATAAAAATAAATACAATGCCCACTTTTTGATTTTATTCTCTTTTATAACCCTAAAACTCTATGCCAATTACTGTAATATCATCCCTTTGGGGGATAGTTTTTTGATGGACATCTAATGCAGCTTCAATTAAATCGCCTAAGTCTTCAATAGGTTGGTCAATATGTTGACGGACAAACTTCTCGAAATAGCGACGACCAAACTTATCGTTTTTCTCGTTGTTCTGATCAAGGATACCATCAGTAAGCATTAACATGGCGTCTCCTTCTTCTAAAACAATTTTGTTACATTCAAATTCTCGGCCGACTCTTTGTTTACCTCCAATGGATTTTTTACTACCTCTATGTCTTTCTAGAACTCCATATTTTCTTCTGATGATATAGATGTCACTTTTCGCACCTGCAAATAAAATTTCAGGATTACCCTCTTTATTGGTATATAATTTACATAAGGCGATATCCATCCCGTCATTAATAGAGTTTTCTTGTTGGCGTAAGTAGGCAATAATTCTTTGATTTAACATCTCTAAAATAATGGCAGGGTCTTGTGATAGACGTTTGTCGAGAACTTCTTGAAGAATCGTTTTGCCTATCATAGACATTAATGCTCCTGGTACACCATGTCCTGTACAGTCTACGCAAGCAAAAAACTGATGTGTTTCTTGATGTATATCTTTCACTTCGCCGAACCAATAAAAGTCACCACTAACAATATCTTTTGGCCTGTATAAGGTGAAGAATTTTTTGAATTTACTCTCTAATAAATCCATTGGCGGAAGAATGGCATATTGAATGGTCTGAGCGGCTCTTAAACTATTAGTGATTTTCACATTCTGATCATTCACTTGAGTCATGGCATTATCCAGCTCTTCTTTAACCAATTCTACTTTTTGTTTTTGTAAGTAAGTTCTTCGAATAATCATCATTAACCCCACAATCAATAAGAACAAACCGAAGATCGATACTCCATACATCAACGCTTCTTTTTGATACTTTTCGTGAGCCAACTGGTTATTTTCTTTGAACTGAGACATCCGTTGTTCTTTCTGCTCTAATTTATTTCTTAACACATTGATCATGGATAGCATTGAACTATCCTGAGCAGTGAACACAGAATCCTTTACTTGCGTTAATTTGTCCTCCAAACGGGTTAATTCTGATCTTAGAGAATCAATTTCATATTGAGCAATTAGTTCTTTGTTTTCTGTTTTTTCGTAAACACTCAAGAAGTCATTTCTGATCGACAACTCTTCTCTTCTTTGTTCGATAGATTTAATGCTACTAGGATCAGCGGCTGCAGAAACTTCAATATTTTCTACTGGCTCTTCCTCGACTTTAACCGTCATGGTAAGTGTTCTTTGTAGAGGATCAAAGCTTCTTCTTAATACTTCATAGGAATGAATAAGTACAAGACTTTTTGAAGCTTCAAATTCATTGAATGTCATTCCCACTTTCATAGAAGTGTAGCCTCTATCATTTGTAGAAGTGAATTTACCATCTACTAAAATTAAAGCATTAGGAATAAGGTTGCCATTTTGATCTTGTACTCTAAAGCCAACATTGGAAATAGTCTGTTGGTTAGAAACTTTCATTTCAATGTATTGAGAAAGCTCTCTTCTTTCTTGAGCAAAACTTTTTAAAGTTCTACCAGGTACAGTCACTTCAAAGTTTCTTTTCAATCGAACTCCAATTGGAAAAGTAATAGTGAATGAACCATCAGACTTTGTATTGGTACTAAAAAGTTTGTTGTGTACTAAAATATGGATTGACTTATTGGGAATTGGTTGTCCGTCTTCGTTGTAAACAATCCCTTCCAAAACATCCTGAAGCTTTTCTCTAATAGTGATATGAAGAATACCGTCTTCTAAGTACCAAGACTCTAACTCCATGTCTTCTTTGGCAATAGAAACATGTCTAGGGTATTTGAAAATACCTAGTTCGCGTTTAATGTTATAAGAAAACTTACCATTTTTATCAGAGATATAAGTTTTATTATTGACTGTCACATTTACGCCTTCAACTGGGAAACCGTTTCTTGTCACATTTCCGATAATCTTATTTTCGTTAATGGGTTTGTTGACTGTCATATCTACGCCTTGTTTTAAACCTAACTGAGGGTTGAAATCAAAACTGTTATGAACAGTAACGGAAATTGTTGTTGGAGCCTGTGCATCTACAATACCATCTTCAATATCTTTTTCTTTTAGAACGTAGAAATGGTTCTCCTCATTTTTATTGTTTCGTACACCTATTTTAATCGCATAGGTACCTTCATGAAAAATATTGGAATTCTTCTCTACGGTAATAATGAAGTTATTGTCAAGATCTGCTAATAATGAATATTTTCCTTTTTCGTCGGTAATGGTCTCATAAATGTTAGACTCCGATTGTAACCTAACATTAGCATTAATAAAAGGGGTACCATCATTTTGTAAAACAAGGCCATTGATTCTTACTTTATTAAAGAAAAATACTTGGTATATGTCTAATTGACCAACACTATTTGTTCTTGCAGAAGAAAAGTAACCCAATTTCCCATACATACTGAAATATATATCGTCAGAAGTAGAATTAATGGGATGCCCTAAATTTTGTGGAGTAGTCCATTCTCTTTTGATAGAATCATACACAGATCTGAAAATGTCATAACCACCCATAGAATTGTGACCTTGTGATGAAAAGAATAATTCTCCGTCATCACTTAGGAATGGAGA
Organism: Flammeovirga sp. SubArs3; assembly: GCF_947387565.1. Classification (NCBI taxonomy): domain Bacteria; kingdom Pseudomonadati; phylum Bacteroidota; class Cytophagia; order Cytophagales; family Flammeovirgaceae; genus Flammeovirga; species Flammeovirga sp. SubArs3. Next base: position 1,108,378 of record NZ_CANDOA010000002.1, read on the forward strand.
ATCCTCATCGTATGGAGTGTTGAGTTCCTTTAATGGTATTGGTTCTTTCCATTGTTTCTTTTTCGGGTTCCATGTAGTTTGGTAAAGATCTAAGTCTTCATGATGCCCATGACCTCTAGATGCATAGATCAAAGTTTGATGATCTTTACTGATGTAAGCATGGGTTTCTTGAGCAACCGTATTTACTCCTTTAAGCGGTACTTCAGGTCCCCACTCACCATTACTTAATGTTCTGGTATATAAATTTCCATCACGGTATAATATAGCCTTGGTATCTTCATCGTACAATTGTACTGTAGCATCATGCCCATCAGAAGATAACTCTTGAACGCTAATAGGTGTCGCCCAATCATCATTCTCGTCCATATAGGCTTTGTAGATCTTCTCCAAATAATCAACATCTGTTTTCTTATCAGGTAGTTCAGCTACGCGAGTAAATAAAAATGATTGATGATCTTTAGTTAGTGTTATACTATGTTCATTGGCAGGAGTGTTTACAATACCTCCCAAATGTCTTACAATAACATTGGTACCACTTTTTAAGATCTTCTTAGCGTGTTTAATTCGATTCTTTAGGTAATTGATGTCCTCAATTCCATTTGGATATAAAGATGCTTGATATAGAGCATCTTCTGCTAAGGTTAATTTTGTGAGATACAAATACCCTTCAGCTAAATAATAATAATAATCCGAGGTTTGAGCAGACGCAGATTTCTTAATACTCTTTAGTAAGTCCACACCTTTTCCAGACTGATTTGTTTTGATATAACAAACCGCCAAGCTGTAAATATAAGACTCGTTGGTTGGATCCATTTTTACTAATGGTTCCATGTAACTTAATGCTTCTGAATAATGATGCTCTTCGTAGGCCTTTTTTGCTAACCTTTCAAAGTTTTTATTTTCTTGAGCAATCACAACAAAAGTAAAGAGTAACAGCAGGGTAGTATATATTAGTTTTTGTAAGAACATTAAATAGTTTTGGTAGCAAGCTATAATTGAAATATGAGTTAACGGACGTAGCACTAAAAATTTGAAAATTGTTTAGCTTACCATCTACAATTATAAACAATTTACATATAAGTAAAAATATATGATATTGAAATAGTTCAATAATGTAAGAAATATAAGGGTTATTGTAGTAATCTTTCCAAATAATTAGATTTTTAGCCCAAAATTAGCTCATTTGCATAATTACCCATAAACTTCACATTTTTCGAAATTCTCATAAACTGATTAGTAATCAAGACATAATCTGACAAGATTTTAATGAGGTGAGATTCCTTGATATTATTACTCAATTCTTCTTCTCTGTCTTTTTTGATTTGCTCGGTTTCTTCTATCAACATTGTTAAGTGATCTGATAAATTGGGAATGATTTCGATAGGCTTCTGCTGCTCAATTCCTTCAATAATACTATTTAGTTGTTGTTGTATGTCTTTTATAAAGTTCTGTAAATCAGGTATTGGGTGTTTTTTGGAGAGTCGTTCAGCATTTGAGGCAAGGGTGGCAGTGTGAGCAAATAGCATTCTACTTGCTGCAATAAATTCATATAAACTACTACTGGGAACTTGGTTATTCTTTGGGTCATTCAGCATAATTTGGAAGCTGACGGCAAGATTGGCATTGGCAAGTTGTGCTTTCTTTCTAGCCAATTTGTAGTTGTGTTCATCTAATTCTGAGTACCCAGTATAGACTGTTGCGACCTCTGAAAAATAGGAACAAGCAGAACGAGTGGCTTCAATAATTTTGTTATTTATCTTCTTGATTTCAAATTCTGGATAAATGAAAATACTAGTCAGAAACGCAATTATTCCACCTAAAGCGGTATCTATAACCCTGTAAAGTGCAATTTTTTCTGTAAATGGAACAGAAAGTGAGATCATTAATAGGATAAAAGGAGTCAGTAACATCATCCCTAATCTATAGTCTTTACTTAGGGTTGAAAATGTACCCACACCAAAAATCAGTAAGAAAATAATATATATATGTGAAGCATTAAATGCTTTTAAAAGGATGGCAGAAATGATGATTCCAAACGTTGTTCCTATAATTCGTTGTAGCATACGCTGCTTTGTGATGGCAAACGAAGGCTTTAAAATTACAGATATAGAAAGCCATACCCAGTAACCTCTGTCTAAGTCTAAAAAGTTGGCAACAACATACCCAAGGAGCATGGCAATAGAAATACGAATTGCATGTCTAAAGTGACTAGAATTAATCGTCAAATGGTCTTTTAAAGTACCTTGATCTGTAGAAGTAATAAAATTGGGTAATATTAAACCATTTGCAAAACCCTTATTATTGTCGTTCTTAAGGTCTGTATAAGTAGCTGTTTCACTAATGGTGCGATCAATTCTGTTGAAATTCCGAATAATATTTTTGACCTCAGCAAAGACATCAATAGGTATTACTCTGTATTGATCATCTCTAAGTGATTCAAAAATATCTTGTACTTCTTTAAAATCATCTAAATGTCTAGGTATTTCTCCAGTTGGCTTACGTTTGGTGATATGCTTCCCGAGGTATGCCAAATTATTTCCCATATCATTAAAAATGGAAGACATCTTTGGTAGTAGGGGAGTATCCTTAAATTGTTTGGAAAGTTCTTGATAAGAATAATGGGTAGCAGATGCCTTTTCAAAAATATCTGTGGAGGCTCTTAAAAGTAGTATTAAAGATCGTCCTAATGGAGTGGCACCCTGTAAAGCTGATCGTTGTGTGAGTAACAACGTTCTTACTTCTTCTTGTTTATGGTCAATTTGAGTTTGCAATTGAAACAACTTGTTCTGTGCATCATTAGAAATATCACCATTAAACAGAGAGGCTTTTATTTTGAAGTACTGAGACATCAAGACATAGCATTCTCCTAATAGCTTTTCGATGCTTGCATAGGGGCGGATTTGCCAAAGTACCAGTGAATTTAAACTATACCATAATCCTCCTGCTAAAAGATAAAGAGCTAGCGAAGGAAGGTCACTTATTGGCTCTCCAAAACCAACACCTAAACTTATGGCAATAAGTACACTATTACCAATCATTGTCGCTCGGTTACCAAAAATGCTAATAATTGCAGAGGCAAAAGAAATGATTGTTAGGTATAATACCGCGATGATTGGCCATTGTATGCATATTGCCATTCCGATAGCGGCAATAGTATTGAGGAAGGATCCTCCAATAAGTCCTTTTGCTTTCTCAGACCATGTACCAGGGGAATCTGATAAACCAACACATAAAGCACCAATAGCAACAATGGTTCCTGTACCAATTCTTTGAAATAGTAGACCAATGACAAGCGGGAGAACGATACTCCAAGTCATTCTTAGTCCATTAGAAAAATTTATGCTGCGTAAGTAAGTACTAATATGGTTCATATATGGTATTGATAAAGCAGAACAAAAGTACAAAAGTATTCTGCCTTTAAGATTTACTAAAATGAAAAATTGTTAATAATCTTGATGAATTTTACAGCTATTTAATATAGTGAATCTTAATCATTTAGCTTACAGTATTTTATAGTTATAGATCCTTAAAATCAATCAATGAATATTTTTGCGATAAAGTTGCAAAAGCAAAATAATTGATCGTAATTGCGACCATATTGCAAGAACATCAAATTTACAAACAATGAAATTCGTTAATTTATTAGCAATCTTATCTATCCTAGCATTTGCATCATGTAACAATGAGACAGAATCAAATCCAAAGCCTGTAATAAGTGATTTAACAGTATCTTCAGAACATGACCATGGTGACCATGCACGAGTAAGCGATGAAGAAACAGTACTTGAGCCAGGTGGAGAAGCTATTGTAGAAGCTCATCTAACAGGAACAGCTTTGAGTTATGTTCAAGTTGATATACATTTTGGAGGAGATCATGATCATAGTCACTCAAGAATGCTGGCAGCTGAAGATTCTGCTTGGACACAAGTTATAACTTATTATTTTGGTAAATCTCAAGATGAGTTAGGAGAAAATGAAATAGCCTTAGATCCTACAAATCCAGCTGAATATCATTTTGATCAACATATTGATGTTCCAGAAACTTTAGGAGGATTACCAGTAAGAGAAGGTGATTACCACTTTGTAATGCATTTAGTTGATTTAGATACTCAAGAAGCAGAGCCACAGTATGTTACTGTAGAAATTCACGAAGATCATGATCACTAAAATTTACTAGTGATTTAAAAGATATAGAAAAGCCTTTCTGCATTTTAGATGTAGAAAGGCTTTTTTCGTCAACGAATCTTAAATAAAGTAACGGTGTTCACTAAAGTGTCGTTAGGAAAATAGATTTAATACAATCAATTTTTTTATTTCGATTTTTTAGAAATCTGTTATGATTTTCAACTCGCTAGAATTTGCTATTTTCTTACCCATAGTATTTCTCCTTTATTGGTTCGTACTCAATAAGAATTTAAAGCTTCAGAATTTATTTATCGTAATTGTCAGCTATATATTTTATGGTTGGTGGGATTGGCGATTTTTGTTTTTAATTGCCTTTAGTTCATTAGTGGATTTCTTTATTGGAGTCCAGCTTTCTAAAACGGATACTCCAAAACTTAGAAAATTATTGATGGGCATTAGCTTGTCAGTCAATTTAGGCTTTCTAGGTTTCTTCAAGTACTTCAATTTCTTTATTGATAGTTTCGCATCAACTTTTACATTTTTTGGAATACCGTTTTCTCCGACCCATTTAAATATTTTATTGCCTGTAGGGATTAGCTTCTATACTTTCCAAACGTTAAGTTACTCTATAGATGTTTATCGAAGACAGCTTGAGCCTACAAAGGATATTATAGCATTTCTTGCTTTTGTGAGTTTCTTCCCACAATTAGTAGCTGGCCCTATTGAGAGAGCAACGCATTTATTGCCACAATTCTATAAGAAACGAGAGTTCAATTATGCGTTATCAGTAGATGGATTAAAACAAATTTTATGGGGATTAGCTAAGAAAATTATTATTGCGGATAATGCTGCAGAATTTGCCAATCTTATTTTTAATAACGCCGATCAATATCCTGGTAGTGTTAAGTTGATAGGTGCAATATTCTTCTCATTACAGATTTATGGTGACTTCTCAGGGTATTCAGATATCGCAATTGGTACTTCCAAGTTATTCGGATTTGACCTAATGCAAAACTTTGCTTTTCCTTATTTTTCTAGAGATATCGCAGAGTTCTGGAGAAGGTGGCATATTTCTTTAAACACATGGTTTAGAGATTATTTATACATTCCCTTAGGTGGAAGTAGAGGTGGGTTATCTAAGAAAGTCAGAAATACCTTTATTATTTTCTTGGTCAGTGGCTTCTGGCATGGTGCAAATTGGACCTTTATTGTATGGGGAGGATTAAATGCATTATACTTTTTACCTCTTTTACTAGCGAAAAAGAATAGAAATAATATTGGAGTTGTTGCTGAAGATAGAGTATTACCCAATGCTCAAGAAGTTTTCCAGATGCTTAGAACATACTTGTTAGTAGTATTAGCATGGATTTTCTTTAGAGCTGAAAGTGTTCCTCATGCCATATCGTTTATAGATGGAATCTTCTCTACTTCTTTCTTTACTTTTCCATCGGCTACTTTCTTTTCAGGTCAGAATTTATCCATCTATACAATGGTGGCGTGTATTATCGTATTCTTTGTGATTGAATGGGCCGGTAGAAGAAATACCTATGCAATTCAGCATTTCAATTTAGGTCACGTGACCGTAAAGTGGAGTTTCTACTATTCTTTAATCTTCTGTATTTTCCTATTTATGGGGAATGAGCAAGACTTTATCTATTTCCAATTTTAACCCATTATGAAACTATTTAGCTTAAAAGTATTTCTTTTTCTATTACCCATTTTTATCATGATGTTTTCAGAAGAGTATATGTTAAGACGTATTCCTAATGATTACACAAAAAAAAGAGAGGTGATGTTGGATAAAGAACAGGAGTTTCAAGTATTGTCACTTGGAAGCTCTCATACATATTATGGGGTTGATCCTCAATACTTCGATTTAGCCACTTTTAATGCAAGTCATATTTCTCAATCTGTGGATGTTGATTACTTACTTGTTCATGAGTATTTAAAAAATAAGAAATCGATTAAATATGTCACATTACCGATCGACTATCAGTCACTTTTTAGAAGGTTGAGTAAAGGCTCTACAAACTGGAGAATGAAAAACTATGTATTGTATTATGATCTAGCAGAGGTCGATAACTTTAAGAACAACTTTGAAATTATGAACTTTAATTACAAAGTATCTTTAAGCAGACTCTTTAATTATTATGTAAGAGGGAAAGATGAAGTCACGTCAGACCAAAAAGGTTTTGCTCACATTCATGTTTCCAATAAAAGTGACCTTCAATTAGAAGAAGAGTTGAGAACTTCAGCAATCAAAACAGCAAAACGCCATACAGCGGCTTCTGATGAACATTTCGAATATAATACACAGGTGTTAAGAGATTTAGCTAAAGAATTAAAAAAACAGGATATCACTTTAGTATTGTATACTTCTCCATGTCATTCTTCTTATGTAGAATTATTGGATGAAAACCAGTTGTCTAAAACAATAGACTTTGCTAACTCATTTGCAGGTGAATATGATAATATCCATTATGTCAATTACCTTCAAAACCCAATTTTTAAAACAAGAGATTTTAGTGATTCAGACCATTTAAACGAGGAAGGAGCACATAAATTATCAGTATTATTAAATCAGGAAATCAATAAGCTGGAAAAAGCTATATAATATCGGTTTGTAAAAATGAAGTATCCATTAGGGTCCATAAAAAGGCTTTAATGGATTTTTTATCATGCTCTTTTAATGGAATGCCATTAATCAATGTGGAGTCTGTTGATTTTGAAATCAATATGCCTTTCTCGTAATGCTCAAACACATCTTCAATGTCTTTAAATCTACCATCATGCATATACGGAGCAGAAGCAAAGATATTTCTAAGGGTAGGGGTTTTATATTTTCCCATGTCTTCCTCTTTTAATGTAATTCTAGCTCTACCTTGAAATAAACCCTCTAATGTGTCAGAGAAGACGGTGTCTAACCCATTATTATGGTAATCAAAGTCTGTAAAGAAAGGAGGAGTATGGCAACTACTACAATGGTTATTAAAAGCAATATGACCTTCTTTTTCTAATGGAGTAAATTGGTATTTCCCTTGTAAATGTAAATCATAGTTGCTTTGATTACTGATAAGTGACCGGCAATATTGTGCTAGCGCTCTAACCAAATGAGCACTTTTAATTTCTTGTATCCCATAGGCAGAAGTAAACCTCTCTTTGTATTCTTGTGATGCATTCAAATAGTTTACCACCTCTTTTAAATCAGCAGACATTTCATCTTCATGTAGTAGTGGTCCATAAATTAAAGATTCAATGTTTTTGGCACCACCTTCCCAAAACCACCCTTTGGCCCAAGCTATATTGATTAATGGGGGAGTGTTTCTATGTAGTTTCTTCCCTGAAGCCCCGTTGTGGCTAACTGTTACATTCTCTCCAAAATTATAGGCTGAAAGATGGCAAGTACTACATGAAATGTTTTTTCCCTTGGATAGGTTCGTATCATGAAAAAGCAGCTTTCCAAGAGCTACACGATCTTTTCTCATAGAATTCCTCTCAGGAGCAGGGATATTTTCATATGAAATGACAGAAGCTTGTGATTTACTCTTTTCAGAGGAATCACAAGCTTCAAATATTAAGCTACAAATGGAGAGGAGAATTACTGTGCAATAATATCTTTCCATACGAACATTTGAGCATAATTGTCGGCGATTTTTTGTGTATTAGGACCAAACATTGTGTCTTGGTCTGTATCATCATTTAGGTCAATGAAATTAGTTTTTCTTTGATCTTCCGGTAAACCATATTCTGATTTATCACCAAAGACAAAATCTACATTAACATCTAATTCTATAACAATATTGGGAGTACTACCAAGGTTTAATTCTTCGTCACTAAACTTTACAGTTCTATAATTAGCATCACCTCCGATATGGTAGGTTAAGCCTTTTGTCGCTACACTATCTACTAAGTGTATGCCTTCAAGAAGCATAAATTTATATCCTGTATTCCAGTTCCAAGCCATTCCATTGGCAGGGTCTAGATCGCCCACTTGGTCTGTATTGTAATTGGCGGCATTGTCCACACCTACAGAAAATTGGAGCTCAGAATATGCTTGATTAGGTAATCCTGTAATTACAATAGAAGTATCGCTTTGTTCAATAACTTCTAATAAGTGATAACTGTCTTTTACCTTATAGAAATTAGTACCTGATGTATCTCTTAAAGTAATATTAGAAATGTACATCCTGAAATCACTAAGTGTATAGTTTTGACCTAGTGCATTGATGTATTGTCTGTTGTATTCTAGTGGAGCCCTATCATGTAAGAAGTTGAATTGTATGGTAATAGCACCTGTACCATCAACATCAAAGTTTTCCTTGTATGTATCACAAGAGGTTAAAAAAATAAGGCTAAAAAATAAGAGTAATAACGTATTCTTCATTTTAGAATTTCTTTTTGTACATCATAGATTCCACAGGTTTCATGGTTCTATTAATGTATTTTGCGTCTTTCTTGAAGTGATAAAAATTTTGAATATCTCCATCAACCTTTAAATAAAAAAGTTGACCAATTGGCATGTTTTTATAAACCTTTACAGGCTGTGCGACACTGATTTCTAGTGTCCATGTATTACAGAATCCGACATCTCCGGCTCTTGAGTTAGCATTGATGCTGATCCCCAATCTACCAACACTCGATAAACCTTCTAAAAAGGCTACATGTGCCAGTGTTTCTGTATACTCTTTGGTAACGCCCAAATAAATTTTACCAGGATGTAAGATAAACCCTTCATCAGGAATCTCAAAAGTATCAATCTCATTATGCATTTTAGCATCTAGAACATCACTTTTGTACATCGCCAAGTGACGACCCAAATGAACATCATAAGAATTGGTACCCAATGATTCTTGGTCAAAAGGTTCAATCAAGATATTTCCGCTCTCGATTTCCTGTAAAATTTGTGAGTCTGAAAGAACCATCTTTTAAATTAAAAATCTGGAATAAGATAAAATTAGCAATAAATATTGAAGAATTAAGATTTATGAGTTAAGATTTAAAATTTCTTTTTCTATTGATTTCTAAGGGTTCAAAATCAGATAAATGATGAAACCAATATGCTTCTCCAGAAGTAGTTACACAGTATTTTTATGTAAGGAATTTTAAATCTTAACCCATTCTAATATATCCTATTCAACATATAAGACCAAACCTTTCAAATATTCATTTTCTGGGTAGAAAATATTAATAGGATGGCAGTTTGGTTGAGTAGTCTGATGAAGAATTCTTACATTTCTATGTGCTTCAGCAGCTGCTTGGAATACTATTTTACGGAATAACTCTTTATCAATCTTTTGAGAACAAGAGAAGGTGAAAATGATACCGCCTTTTTTGATTTTTCTTAATGCTTTAAGGTTAAGTTGCTTATACCCTCTAGCAGCTTGAGTAATCACTTTGGCTGATTTGGCAAATGCCGGAGGATCAAGGATGACAACATCATAATCATTAGAATCCATCTTGTTGAGATGCTCAAATACATCCGAACAGAATCCTTGGTGATTTCCGTTCTCCCCATTAGTAAATCCGTTGAGTGTTGCATTTTCATCACAAAGATCTATAGCAGGCTGTGATGCATCAACAGAGTGTACTAATTTGGCTCCAGCCTTTAATGCATACATAGAAAACCCTCCACTGTAAGAGAAAGTATTCAATACTTTAGCATCCTTTGAGTATTTTCCTACAAGTGCTCTAGCATCTCTTTGATCTAAGAAAAAGCCCGTCTTTTGACCTGTTTCAACATCTACCCAGAATTTCACTCCATTTTCTATTACTTCAACTTTTGGAGATCCCTGCTTTTCGGTTAACCAACCTTTTGGCGTTTCAACGTTTTCTAAACGCTTAGATATTTCTTTCGATTTGTTGTAGATACGCTCAAATCCAAGGTTTTGAATGGCTTTTACAATCATAGGAGCAATTCTATCCACCCCTTTGATAAGGATTTGAACAGAAACCAAGTCATTGTATACATCTGCGATTAATCCTGGGAAGAAATCACCTTCACCATGAATTAGACGATAACAATTTGTTTCTTCAGAGATCACATGTGCTTGACGCATAGCATAAGCACTAGCAATTTTCTCATTCCAATACTCTTGAGTGGTAGGGTCTATAGGTCTTCTTGTATAATCAAATACTCTACAAACAATTTGATTACCTGGGGCATAAAATCCATACCCTAATAACTTTTCCCCTGTAACGATTTCGACGATATCACCATCGTTCAGGTTTTCTGGCATTTTTGCAACAGCACCCGAATAGATCCATGGGTGACGGTTGTCTAAGGCCTTTAGTTTATTTTTCTTTATGTATATTTTTTCCATATCTAAGTTAAGTAAGAGGTAAAGAGGTTATTTTACTTTCCCTCCAGTAATTTGATTTTTCCATTTCATCAATAATTCAAAAGTCTTTGCCCCTAATAGCTTTCTTGGGATGTTGACAATTTTTTCATACTGTATGAGTTTCTTGTAAAAATCATCTACTTCAGGAGTATTCATATGTTCCTTCACAATGGCCCAAGTTTCTAACTTGGAAGGAATAGAACTAGTTTCGGAAAGACCACCAGCTGCATATTTAGCAACATAAGTATCTACATGCTGAAACTTTCTCTTTTCTATCCATCGATTGAAAATAAAATGGAAATCTGCTGAGATTCTCCAATCTTCCCATTGGAATGGATACTCAAGAAGTAATTCTCTCTTCACAAAAAGTGATTGATGGCTACAAACCATCCCTTTCCAAAGGTGATCAACAGGGAAAGCTTGCTTGACTTTAGAAAACTGATCATAAACTACTTCATGGTTGCCATAAAGTAGTTCAGTTCCGTCCTCTAGTTGGGCAAATACTTTGGATACTGTTTCATGATCAAAGAAGTAGTCTCCAGCGTTCATAAAAATCACCCAATCTCCTGTAGCTAATTGCGTCCCTTTATTCATTGCGTCATAGATTCCCTTGTCATTCTCGGAAACAAAAATATCAATGTCATTTTTGTATTTCGAAATGATTTCAGGTGTCTTGTCAGAAGAATTACCATCAACAACTATATATTCTAGTTCTGGATAATCTTGTGCAATAACACTTTTTAGTGTGGGCTCAATTTCTAGCTCACAGTTAAAAGAAATGGTTATAACGCTTACTTTTTGCATAGCTGCAAAGATATATAGGTATTCTGATCTTTTTATATAAATGAAGATGATTTACTATGTATTTACGATTCATAACTAAATAATATTTAATGGGTGTAGTACTTCTTCAAAGTATAGTCGTTTAAACAATTAAAATAACTTCACTTATTTTTTTAATGTTATCTACTATGAAAAAAATAATCATATTATTAGCTGTCCTTACGTTGTTAGTAGTTGATGGAGAATCGATGTATTTTTTCATCCATTCAACATCAAATATTGAAGGTTTCCTAAGTTTGTTGATAGTAGGAACGATAACAACCGCCGCCTACCTATCCTTACCATTATTTAAACCTCACAGAGATTAATAGGCTTATCCTAAAGTAGAAATGATTCATTTGCTTTACGCAGTTGTAGATTTTTACGGATATGTAAGTGTTTCGCATTAATAATTCTAATCCAAGCAAGATTTCTTAACAGTGAATTGAGAAATCTTACGGCATTATTATTAATTTTGTCGACTGTCGAAAAAGACAATATTTTTATCATCAAAAATATACAATGGAGCAACAAATTATAAATGGTATAGCGGAAGCAGTAAAGTCTCTTTATGATGTAGATTTAGACTCTTCACGTATTACACTTCAGCCAACAAAAAAAGAATTCGAAGGATCTTTAACTTTTGTGACTTTTGGTCTTACAAAACAATTGGGCAAAAATCCTGTAGAAATTGGTGAAGCGATAGGTAACTACTTAAAAGAAAATGTAGCTGCTGTTGCGGACTTCAATATTGTAAAGGGATTCTTAAACTTGGTCATTAGTGATACTGTTTGGGTATCGACATTAGCAGAACTTTCTACATCAGAAAATTTTGGTCGTGTTGCTCGTAATGGCGAAAAAGTGATGGTAGAATATTCTTCACCAAACACAAACAAGCCATTACACTTAGGTCACTTAAGAAATAACTTTTTAGGACATTCTGTATCATTAATTTTAGATGCCGCAGGTTATGATGTACAGAAAGTGAACCTTGTAAATGATAGAGGTATTCATATCTGTAAATCAATGTTGGCCTATGTGAAGTTTGGTAATGGAGAAGAGCCTTCTGCAACATTAAAGGGTGATAAGCTTGTAGGTAATTACTATGTGAAGTTTGATAAAGCTTACAAGGCTGAAATTGCTCAATTAATAGAAGATAAAAAAGCAGATTATGCTTCCATTGCATCTGTAGAAGATTTAAAGGAATTAAAGAAATCTATTGAAGCAAAAGGAGCATCTAAGAAAAATAAAATTCCTTTAACGGATGAGGAGAAAGTTCAAATTAAAGACATCAAAGCTTTATTTGAATTTGCTGAAAAAAATGCACCACTGCTTTTAGAAGCGCAAGAAATGTTGCGTAAGTGGGAAGCAGGTGATGAAGAAACAGTAGCTCTTTGGAAGAAAATGAATGGATGGGTGTACGACGGATTTGCTCAATCATATAAAATGATGGGTGTTGAATTCGATAATGTATACTATGAGTCTGAAACTTATTTATTAGGTAAAGATATCGTTCAGGAAGGCCTTGATAAAGGAGTCTTCTTCAAAAAAGAAAACGGTTCCGTTTGGATCGACCTTAAGAAAGAGAAATTAGATGAGAAACTTGTTTTAAGAGGAGATGGTACTGCTGTGTATATGACACAGGATATGGGTACTGCTGATCTGAAATACAAGGATTTCGGAATGAATAAATCGGTATATGTAGTTGGTAACGAACAAGATTATCACTTCAAAGTACTGAAAGCGATCATGAAGCACTTAGGCCGCTCTTATGCAGATGGTATCTATCACTTATCATATGGTATGGTAGAGTTACCTGAAGGTAAAATGAAATCTCGTGAGGGTACTGTCGTTGATGCAGACGATTTGATCCAAGAGATGATTGATACAGCTGAAGAGCGTACGAAAGAATCAGGAAAAATTGATGGATTTACTGAAGACGAAGCAAAAGTATTATTCCAACAATTAGCATTGGGTGCATTGAAGTACTACTTATTAAAAGTAGATCCTAAGAAAACAATGCTGTTTAATCCTAAAGAGTCAATTGACTTCCAAGGTGATACCGGTGTTTATATTCAATACAACCATGCTAAGATCCAAGCTTTATTAAGAAGAGCAGATAAAGATGGTATCGATTACTCTGCTGCAGCTTTTAATGGTTTGACAGAGTTGTCAGAAGCAGAAGCCGATCTAGTAGCTTTATTAGGTAAGTTGAATGATAAAATTGTTGAAGCGGCAGACTCGTATGCTCCGTCAATTATCGCAAACTATGCTTATGATGTAGCTAAGCAGTATTCTAAAGTTTATTCTGAATCTCCAATCTTCAATGAAGAAGACAGCCAGAAGAAAGCATTTAGAATTGCATTATCGAAACAATCAGCAGAGGCGATTAATAAATCATTAGGATTAATTGGTGTTCAGTCTCCAAATAGAATGTAATTAGAGAGTAGTTATAACTACTTATAAATAGAAAGAGTGATCAATAATTTATTTTATGATCACTCTTTTTTTATAAGCTATTTGCTCATATTTCTAGTTACTATTCGGAATAGCTTTAGGTTGTTTGTTATCGTCGATACTAACGTAAACAAACATTCCTTCCGTTACCATATAACTATGTGTGAAATCATGTCCTTTTAATAAAGGCTTAGCCCATACTTCTAGATGAATTTTCATCGATGTTCTTCCCAGTTTTACAACTTCTCCATAAACACAGACAGCATCACCTACTGCTACAGGCTTGTGGAAAGTCATGCCATCAACAGCGACCGTTACAGTACGGCCTAAGGCAGTTTCTTTAGCTAAGATTCCTCCAGCAATATCCATTTGTGACATAATCCACCCACCAAAGATATCTCCATTGGCATTAGTGTCGGCTGGCATAGCAAGTGTCCTTAATAATAGTTCTCCTTTTGGTTGTGGTTGTTTTTCTTGTTCCATAAGTGTATAAAAAGTTTGGTAATAATAGAAGAGGTAAAAAATAATACGCACACTATAAATCAATTCTAAAAGTCCTCTTCAAAGTAATAGTGAATAATAATATCAGTAAGCTATAAATTTTTTAACGTTCGGTCATTATTTCTTATTGTGAATTTTATGTAAATAACTGATCATCCGAACATTATTTATTACTTAATTATGTTAAAATTATATTTTTTTTATGAACAAAACTAGCAAATCCAATAATTCTATGTACCTTTCATCTGAGATTTGATATTGATAAGAATAAATTTATTAAACTTATCGTTTTTGAATGAATTTTTTGGATTGACTTCGATTAGGTATTTCATCTCAGTGTTTTTTATTTATTAATTTTCTTTTACTAAGATGAATATCTTTGTAGCTAAGTTAAACTACGAAACTCAAGAAGATAGCTTGAGAACGTTGTTTGAAAGCTTTGGCGAAGTTGCCTCAGCAAAAATTATTTTTGATCGTGAAACAGAGCGTTCAAAAGGTTTCGGTTTTGTTGAAATGCCTAACGATGAGGAAGGTATGAACGCAATCAACCAATTAAACGAATCTGAATTAGACGGTAGAACAATTGTTGTTAAAGAGGCTCGTCCTAGAGAAAACAACGGTGGTGGCCGTGGTGGATTCAACCGTGGTGGTGGCGGATATAACCGTGGTGGCGGTTATGGCGGAAACCAAGGCGGTGGATACGGTAGATATTAATTTCAAACATCTTTTATAGATGTTGTTGCAATAAATATTAAAGTTCCTATAAAACGTAGTAACAAACAGTTACTACGTTTTTTTTATGCCTAAATTTTCTTAGCTTATTGAAAACCTAATTACCCAAAAGACCTAATTTGACTACTTATTAAAAATGAGATTACCCATTATAATCATTCTATATCTCATCTCTTGTACTATTTTTTGTTCTGCTCAACCACACCCCAATAAAACAAAAGTTCTTCAAGAAATAGAGAGTTTAATTGTTGCTGATTCATTACATAGAAAATATCTGCAAGAACAGATTAAGCAATTACATCAAATTATTAATGAAGAAGATGAAATAGGAGAGGTATCTTATGGTATTCCTGTTGTACCATTTAATGATACAATCTTCTTTGTCCACCATAAAGAGGAGCTTTCAGCTTATGATCGAGCCCATCATATCGAAGACTCAATAAGGTTTATCGTTGAGCACCACCTGTTTTTATTGGATACTGTGGTTATAACTGAATTTGATGATAACTACCAATTACTTTTCGACGGTAAGATTATCCATACAATAGATTCTATTGATGCCAAAAGGATGCGTTCATCTCGTTTGAAGTTAGCAAGAATAAGACAAAAGGCGATCAATAAGACCTTACACAATCAAATTTATGGTCAGGGTAAAGATGCAGGAATATATGCCTTAATAGGTTTAGTCATATTGTTTGTACTCATTTTTGTGATTAATAAAGTATACAAAGTATTGTATGAAAAGGTGTCCCATAGAAAGTGGTTGTCTTACGATTGGTTAAAGAGTATCTCATTATTTACAGAAGAAGATCAAGTAAAACTATTCCGTTATTTATTACTGGGTGTAAAATACGGATTGATATTAATGTTGATCTATTTGTATTTGCCAATTGTTGGGCAATTTTCTCCTCCACTAAAAGATATTTCCAATAGGCTATTAAGTTATGTTCTTTCACCAATCAACGATATAATTTTATCAATTTTAGTCTTCTTACCGAACTTGATGAAGATTATCATCACGATACTATTTTTTGTTTACCTACTTAAATTCATTCAACTGTTTGCTGATGCTGTGAAAGAAGAACGTATTGTTATCAATGGGTTTTACCCTGATTGGGTACCTCCAACGATGAAAATCATACGTTTCTTATTGTATACCTTTATGGTCATCATCATATTTCCATTACTGCCTGGGGCAAATTCCAATGAGTTCAAAGGGATTTCTGTATTTGTAGGTATCCTATTATCTATTGGGTCAAGTACAATCATTACCAATTGGATTTCAGGAATAGTGATCACTTACATGAGGCGTTTTAAGATAGGTGACTGGGTAAAAGCAGGAGATGTAATCGGTGAAGTAGTTGAACGCTCTTTGTTTGTAACAAGATTAAGATCATCGAAAAATGAAGTGATCACAATACCCAATAGTAAGATTTCGGAAGCTCAGACCATCAATTATTCTCAACCTATACATAAATACAAACTTATAGTACACACATCAGTGACTTTTGGTTATGAAGTACCTTGGAGAAAAGTACATCAACTTTTAAAAGAAGCCGCAGCAAAGACAAACTTCTTATTGAAAAGAGATAAGACACCTTTTGTATTACAGAAATCACTGGATGATTTTTATGTGACATACCAACTAAATGCTTATACTCGTCACCCTGAAAAAATGTTTGCGATTTATTCTCAATTACATCAAAACATACAAGATATTTTTAGTAGAGAAGATATAGAAGTGATGTCTCCTCATTATAGAGCCAATAGAGAAGACAATGAACGTACCGTACCTCCCTCTGATCAAATGTTAGACGATGATTAGAACAATAGAGAATTGTAAAAAAGCTTTTTAATTTATTCCTTCTATCAATTTTATGTATATTGATAGAAGGAATTTTTTATTGTCAATACATTATTGTTTGATAATAATTTCCTATTCCTTTAAAGACTAGATGACCTCTATTAGCAATGAAACTTATTATAGCCCTAACTTTCTTATTAACAAGTGCATTCTCGTATGCCCAAAATAGAACTGTCAATGAAGAGAAAGCTGAAATTTACAAAGAAATACAAAGTCTGATTGTCGCAGATTCTGTTTACAGATCCTATTTAAAAGAACAAATTAAAAGGTTGGATGGAATGGTTGCTTCCAATAAAAAAGAAGAACCACAAATGGTACTCAATGGTATACCTGTAAAACCTTTTGGTGACACTTTATTCTTTGTACATCGAAAAGGACATATATCAGCTTATAATAGAGCGAAGGCAATCAGTGATTCTTTGGTAAACATTGCAACACATCACTTATTTTTAATTGATACGGTGGAGTTAATAGAAATTGAAGATCATTATCAATTGGTCTTTAATAATAATGTGATCCATACTATAGACTCAATGGACGCAAAACTCATGCAATCATCAAGAATCCAGATTGCAAAAAAGCGTCAGAAGAAACTCAATGAAGCCTTGCATAATAAAGTGTACGGTCAGGGTAAAGATGCAGGATTATATGCTTTAGTAGGTTTGATTGTTCTATGTATTTTTATCATCATCATAAACAAGGCGTATCTATTTGCTTTAAATAAAGTAATCAATAAGAACTGGTTTAAGAATATTTGGGTAAAAAATGTCCGTATTCTTACGGAAGAAAATCAACTGAAGTTTATTAAGTATTTAATGATGGCGATTCGGCTTTCACTAATCTTTACCCTGATTTATTTATATCTACCTATTGTAGGCCAGTTTTCACCACCTTTACAAGATATATCAGATCGTTTACTAAGCTATGTGATTGATCCTGTTAAAGATATTATTAAATCGGCATTAGGGTTTCTTCCTAACTTGCTTAAGATTATCATCATTTTAGCCTTTTTCCATTACCTTATAGAGTTTATTAAGATCTTTGCTGATGCTATTAAAAGCGAACGATTAAAACTTCCAGGGTTTTACCCTGACTGGGTTCAACCCACCATGAAGATCATCAAATTTATGTTGTATACTTTTATGGTGATAATGGTTTTCCCACTTTTACCTGGGGCAGAATCCAATGAATTTAAAGGGATTTCAGTCTTTGTTGGTGTGCTACTGTCTATTGGTTCAACTTCAGTAATTACTAACGCAATTTCGGGTATCGTAATTACGTATATGAGAAGGTTTAATATTGGAGATTGGATAAAAGCAGGAGATATAATGGGAGAAGTAGTTGAGCGTTCATTGTTTGTGACAAGGTTGCGTACATCAAAAAATGAAATTGTGACCATACCAAATAGTAAGATCTCCGAATCACAAACTATTAATTATTCTCAACCTATTAATCGATATAAATTAATCATTCATACCACAGTAACAATTGGTTATGATGTTCCATGGAGAAAAGTCCATGGAATGTTAAAAGAAGCAGCAGAATTGACCGATGGTTTATTGGCTGGAGAAATTCCTTTCGTTTTACAGACATCTTTAGATGATTTTTATGTAAGTTACCAATTGAATGCATATACCAAGCAGCCAGAGAAAATGGCTAGGATCTACTCTCGATTACATCAAAATATTCAGGATATTTTCAGTAGAGAAGATGTTGAGATTATGTCGCCACATTATAGAGCCAATAGAGCAGATGATGAAATTACTATTCCTGATTTTGCACTTATGCAGGACCAGAAAAAAAATAAGGCTCCAAAACAAGATGTGGATGATAATACTCCAGGTATTAATGATGCACCAGAAGAACAACCTCCTGAAGATAATGATGATAAATAATTATGCAGAATGTATTACGTATTATAAAATTACCCTACTTAATATTTAGTTTCTTATACTCGCTCTTTAACCAAATACTTTTTATAAGAAAATATGTCAATCCTATTCTTCTTGAATTTGAAGATTGTCATGATAACTCACTCCAACCAAAGGATTTTGAGAAAATACGAAAGTATTATGGGGTATCTATTACCGGAATTTTTGGAGCCTCATTGTGTAAACTTAGAGGACAAAAAATGCTTTTTGAAGAACGATACACAAGTACTTTTCAAGCTTCCATAACAGGTTTAGTCGATGATTACTATGATGAACATGGAATGACTTTGGAGCGAATGAGGGAGTTTTTTGTAACACCTGACGAAGTAACACCTAAAAACCAAGCAGAATTATTAGGTATACAACTCTACAAAGAAAGTATTAAATATGTCAATGATTTTAATGCATTGGTGCCATTCCTTGATAATGTTAATCAGGCACAATCTGATAGTATGCAACAAGTAGAGACCAAAATGGATTTTCTACAATTGAAAATGCTAACCTTATATAAGGGTGGAAGTTCTTTTCTTTATTTTAGATCCGCTTTCAGGCATCCTTTTAAGAAGAACGAAGAAAAGGCCCTGTACTTATTAGGAGGAATTACACAACTGTCTAACGATATCTTTGATGTATACAAAGACCGAGAAAATGGTGTGCAAACATTATTAACTATCACGAAAGACATTAGAATGGTGAAAGACCTCTATAAAAAATGGATCAAAGAGTTTGAAGACTTATTTATCTGTTTGGATTATTCTCCTGGCAATATTCAATCCTTCCTCCAATTATACCACTTGGGAGTATTTTCTAGATGTTTTGTATGTTTAGATCAATTGATTTCACTTCAGGAAAAATCTGAAGGGGTGTTTGAATTACAAGATTATTCTAGAGAAGAATTAATCTGTGATATGGAACAATATTCTAACCTTACAAAGAGTATAAAATATTCAATATAGTATTATAGGATATAGAATAAAGGAATAAGATCATGTTCTATGTAAGTAAAGTTTATGCTTTACATTACATAACGAAATATCCTATACCTATTACTCTATATCCTATTTTATTATGATTAGCTATTTTTTAATAAAGGATAAACGCCAATTGTAGCTGAAACCATCATTACTGAGGCAATACAGGCCATAATTGTACCTACTGTAGTATCTGCGTTAATTGCTGAATCGATGACTCCATAGTCCAAAGCAAGAAATGCAACGGGAACTAGGAAAAGCAAGAACTTTTTCATGGTTGTTGTGTTTGTTAATAGATAAATTAAAAGATGTTTTGTCAATTAGGAACGACAGAATGTATATAACTTACTGTAGTTCTTATTTTTATATACGTAAAAGAATCGATGTTACTTAGTGGGATTAACAAATGCTAAGCAAAATTGTAGAACCTTGACATTCACTCTCTTGATAAATCAAAAACTAACCGATAAATTCGTTCAAAATCAGAAAATATGTTAACAAGAAGACCACGTAGAAATAGAAAATCAGAGGGCATTCGCTCAATGGTAAAAGAAACTATCTTAACGGTAGATGATTTTATTTTTCCTTTGTTCTTAATCGAAGGAGAAAATCACAAAGAAGAAGTTGTTTCAATGCCTGGTATCTACAGGTATACATTAGATCTACTTATGAATGAGATTGGGGAGTGCTTGGATCTAGGAATCAAATCTTTCTGTCTATTCCCTTCACTTGGTGATGACAAAAAAGACAGTATGGCAACCGAAGGTCATAATCCTGAAGGCCTTTACCAAGTTGCTTTAAGTTCTATTAAAGAGAAATACCCAGAAGCTGTTCTGATGACTGATGTAGCTATGGATCCTTATAGTTCGGATGGTCATGACGGTATCGTTAGAGATGGTGAAATCATTAATGACGAAACGTTAGAAGTATTGGGTAAGATGGCATTGGTACAAGCAAAAGCAGGTGCTGATATTATTGGCCCTTCTGATATGATGGACGGTAGAATCGGTTACATCAGAGAAGTCTTAGACGACAATGGGTATACTGATGTTTCCATCATGTCTTATTCAGCTAAGTATGCTTCGGCTTTCTATGGCCCATTCCGTGATGCACTAGATTCTGCACCAAAGTTTGGTGATAAGAAAACATATCAAATGGACCCTGCTAATGTAAAAGAAGCATTAATTGAGGCAGAGTTAGATTTTGTTGAAGGAGCAGATTTCTTAATGGTTAAACCTGCTTTATCCTACTTAGATGTTATCAAGACATTATCAGAGAATTTTGATGTTCCAATTACAGCATATAATGTTTCTGGAGAATATGCAATGTTAAAAGCAGCAGCTCAGAACGGATGGTTGGAAAATGACAAGACCATGATTGAAATGTTATTGAGTATCAAACGAGCAGGAGCATCTGCGATCTTAACTTATTTCGCAAAAGAAGCAGCTGTACTTTTAAAAAAATAGAAATAGGTAGTTAGTGGTTATGAAATACTAATCGCTAACTACTAACTAAAACCAAATACATGAAATTCCATATCTCCCCTTCACCTTTACACCCTTATTTTTTAGACTTCAAGATCTCATTTGTCTGTAAAACTGATGATACATTGATAAAGCTTCCATTATGGAGACCTGGTCGTTACCAAGTGCAGACTTTCGCAAAAAATATTAGAAACATCGGGGCAGAAAGTAATGGTAAGGCATTTAAAGTACGAAATGTTAGTAGAAATACTTGGAGTGTACTTGGAAGCAAGGAAGGAGATGAGATAATACTTCACTATGAATACTATGCTCGCCATCAAGATGCTGGAGGCACTTGGGTAAGTAATGATTTTTGGTTAATAAATGGAATAGGTTGTGGTATGCTTCCTGAGGGACTTGACCAGGAAGAAATTGATGTTATTATTGACTTTCCAGTAAACTTTGAAGTAGCAACTGCAGCGATTAAAAAAGCCGATAGTTACCATTTTTCTAATTTTGAAGAATGGACTGAAACTCCTTTTATGGCAGGGTCAAAAATGCACCATCAATCTTTTGTGATGGAAGATTCAACGTTTCATATTTGGTTACATGGAAATATTCAACCAGACTGGACACAAATTGTTACCGACTTCAAGAAATTCACTCAAGTACAATTAGATATCTTTGGTGGTTTCCCTCATTCAGAGTTTCATTATTTATGCCTAATTCCATCATTTAGACATTATCATGGAGTAGAACATCCAACAAGTACTGTGATCACTTTGGGACCCGCTACAGATTTTAATGATACAACTTTCTATGAAAATCTTTTAGGGATTTCCTCTCATGAGTTGTTCCATGTATGGAATATCAAAGGTATTCGTCCAAAAGAACTAAAACCGTACCCTTTATTTGAAGAAGTTTATTTTGATACTGGTTATGTAGCAGAAGGTGTTACGACCTATTTTGGAGATGAAATACTCTATCGTTCAGGAGCATACTCTAAAGAGCAATATAAAAATGAATTGAATAAGCTACTTACAAGGCATTTCGAAAATCAAGGACGTTATGCTTTATCAGTAGCAGATTCATCTTTAGAATTATGGACTGATGGTTATGAAAAAGGAATTCCTGCTCGAAAGACAAGTATTTATGTAAAAGGAGCTGTTGCCGCATTAATTCTTGATAGTATGATCAAAACAAAATTTGATGATCAGAAATCATTAGATGATGTAATGAAATTAATGTGGGAACGTTTTGGAGAGAATTCTTTGGGTTATACATCAGAAGATTACAAAGCCATTGCAGAAGAAGTTTTTGAGGCATCTCTAGACGAATATTTTAATAATGTAATCTTTGGAACGGATCTTTTAGAAGATAAAGTACAAGAGGCTTTACATCATCTTGGGTGGGAAACAGAAGTCAATTTCCCAAAAGAAGCACTTGCTAAATATTATGGTTTAAAAGTAGATACTAAAGGTATTATTGTAGATACTGCAGCTAGAAAAACAAGCCAGGATCTTGTGGAAGGAGATAAGATTATTTCAATAAATGATATTGTTGGCTCTGTAGATAGTTACCAAAAAATGGCATCACAAAATGACGTATTAAAAGTTATTTACGAAAGAGATAGCCAAATTTTTACAAAAGAGTTATATAAAAAGAAAGAGTTGTACTTTGCTAAGATTAATGTAACCTAAGTGAACTGAATAGTGTAATTAATAATCAATAAGTTTAAACAGAGGTACAAACTTGTTATCTTTACGTTTGGATAAACTAATTTTTTTAAATAAGATTTTTAGGTCATCTCTTTTTTCTAATTAGGGTTATTGATATGAAAAAACTATTATTACCATTTTTATTGCTCGGCTTTTCAACTACTTTATTCGCTCAAGAGAAAAACGCCGTAGAACTATTTTTTAAGAATGCTGAAAAATTTAGAATGGCAAAGGATTATTTACGAGCAATCGTTGAATATGAACAAGCTATAGCCATTGCAGATACATCAGCAAAAGTACATTATTGGAAAGGCGTATGTAACCTATTGGTACAAGACAGTGCAAAAGCTGTTGCCGATTGGAATAGAGCATTAGCACTAAATAAAAGCTATATGCCAGCATATTCAGCCATTTCAAAAGTATATCAAGGGAGCAAAGAATACGATAAATACAAAGCGAATGTAAATGCTTGGTTGACGGAAGAAAAAGATCCATTTAAGCAAGTGAATTTATGCTTAGAAACGGCTAATTTCTTTACAGCTGAAGAGATGTATGAAGATGCTCATATGTATACTAAAGAAGGGTTAAAGATTTCTCCAAATAATGTAGAAATCCTTTACTTGGATGCTAAAACATCGAATAAGATAGGGAAACATCACGAAGCCATCAAAGTAATTGATCAGATACTAACTCAGTTTTCTGAAAATGCTCCAAAGCCTCAGGTGGCAAAATATTATTATGAAAAAGGTATAGCATTGTATGCTTTAGAGGATTACGATAAAGCGATGCCTGTATTAGAATTTGCCAATGTTGGTCCTTATAAGCCATTAGTAACAAAGCTAAAACCAGATTACTACTTTGCTGTAGCTAGTGCTTACGAAGATATCTATGAGTTTAGCAAAGCAAAATCATTGCTAGATAAGGCAATGAAAATTGATAAAAAATATATCAAAGCAAATATTTTACTAGCTGATATTATTGTTAAAGAAGAACACCATCATAAAGGGATCCACCTTTTTGAATTAGGGTTAAAAGACTATGTAGGAAATGAAAAAATTTACCTTAAAGCCTATATTGAGTTTATTGATATCCTCTTATGTTCTAAGAAATATGATGAAGCATTAAAATACGCTAACGAGTGCTTGAAGAACTTTAAAGGAGTAAGAGAAGTAATGTTCCATAAGGTAGTAGCATTACATAAATTAAGTAGGAGAGAAGAGGCAATTGAAGTTGGGTTAGATTTGATGTCAGATTCAAATATTACACCTCAAGAGTTTGTGAAATATTCTCTTTTAATGGGACATGTTTATGGAATAGAAAATCCAATAAAATGTAAGCAATCTCTTCAGGATGCTAGAAAAGGACCATACTACCCTGTAGCATCTTATTCGCTAGAATATTACGCTAAGGTGCAAAATGATAATGCGCTATAAGCAATACAAAGATATATACAAGAATAGGGGATATCTCAATACACTGAGGTATCCCTTTTTGTTACAATTATACAAACGGGGGAGGTGTACTTTACTCAGAGTGTAATATGAAAAGAATAAAAAACACCCCGCACATTTCTATACGAGGTGAAATAACGTTTTGAATTAGATCTTAGAACTCTTTCATTCTAATAAGACCCGATATAAGAAAATGTGTGATAAATAGTTTTCGCATTATTAATCATCCATCTTCATTTGAGTTAGTTTTTTTTAAATAGTTAGTAAACTTATGATTCGTTAAGCACAAGTATCTTACAGATGGAAAATAATTGCGTTTAATTATAATGTAATGTTAACAACTTTAAATATTGATTCAAAGTGTATTGAGAAATAAATGGGTGTTAGTATGTAAATTTAGATGATTGATAAAATGAAGGGGTTTAATTGTGAAATTTGTAATGAATTATAAACTAGTTAGAAAAAAAGAAGTCACTTATTTTCTAGTAATAAATGACTTCTATTTATGAAAAAATGTTAATTATCATCCAATTTTTTCAACTTTAAATTGACTCTTCTCCATGGCTCTTTTCTTTTCTCTAAGTTTAAGTAATTTTCCTTCTTTATGATGTTTGAAGTAATTGACTCTAAGTTTAAGAGCTAATGGAACAAAATATAATGATGTTATAATAACACAAAGTAGTAATAGGTCATTAACATATAAATTAGCAACCAATGTCGTTGTAAGGAACAATATTGATGCAAAAATAATTATTGCACTTGAAGCTGCATGTGATAAACCTGTTCTAATTAGGATATGATGTATATGTTTTTTATCAGGTGAGAAAGGTGATCTGCCTTCAAATACTCTAATTGTAAAAATTCTTAGAGTATCAATAAAAGGGTAAATAAATAAAGCAATAGCTACGCTGATAGGATCTTGTATCTTGTAAATATTTGAAGTGGCTAATTGATGGTCAACATTGATAAATAATATGAGAGAAACAGAAATAAAGAAACCTAGTAATAAAGCTCCTGTGTCTCCCATGAAGATACTAGCCTTACCCCAATTGTAATATAAGAATCCAATACAACCACCAAACATCGATATCATTAACACAGCTAAAGAATGTTCACCAATTAAATAAAACCATCCTCCAAGACATAATGATATTAAAGCTGCAATACCTCCAGATAAACCATTAATACCATCGATTAAGTTAAAGGCATTAGTCAATGCTATAATCACAAAAATAGAAAAGGCATAACTCAACCATTGAGGAAAGTATATTTGTGGAACTAGAGTGTATAATGAGTCTATATGTATATCACCTAATACAACAACTACTGTAGATGCCATAATTTGTATATATAACTTATTCTTTGGACTCATTTCTAACATATCATCTCTAACACCCATAAAGAAAATAAGAATGATACCAAAGAACATGTACCTGAGTTCTGAAGCAACTTGGGCTGGCATCCAAAGACAACAACTTAAAATAAATGCAAGAAAAATACCTACTCCACCCATAGCTGGTATAAGCTCAGTATGAACCTTTCTACCACCTATATCATCAAAAACATTTCGTTTAGAAATAACTTTTCTGACTTCAGGAACAGCAATTAATGCAATAGTAAGTGAGGTTAAAAATGCTAATAAAATTCGAAGCATAATAATTTAAGTTGTTTGTTTAATGAGAACAAGCATCAAGCCAAAATATCAATATTTATTGAAAAAGAATCTTAAGGCAAAGATAGTTATTTGTTAGTAAGTATTTGTCATTAATAAAAAATAAAGCACTTAATTTTTATTAAGTGCTTTATTTTTTAGCGTTCAGCAAGAACATCTACGTTTTTGATAAAGTCTTGATAGGTAAGTGATATTCCTTCTTTTAATTCTACTTTATGTTTCCAACCCGCTTGATGTAATTTAGAAACATCCATTAGCTTTCTTGGTGTACCATCGGGTTTTGAAGAGTCCCAAACTAATTCACCTTCGAATCCTACAACTTCCTTTATAGTTTCAGCTAATTCTTTAATGCTTAAATCTACGCCTGTTCCTACATTTACAAATTGTTTTCCATCATAGTTTTGCATCAAGTAAAAACATGCTTCAGCTAGATCATCTACAAACATAAACTCTCTTAAAGGAGATCCTGAACCCCAAACTTCAACTGTTGGAGCATTATTCACTTTTGCTTCATGAAACTTCCTTAAAAGGGCCGGTAAAACATGAGAATTTTTAGGGTGATAGTTATCATTATAGCCATACAAGTTTGTAGGCATTGCTGAAATAAAGTTACAGCCATATTGATCTCTATAGGCTTCACACATTTTTATGCCAGAGATCTTTGCTATTGCATACGGTTCATTAGTAGGCTCTAATGTGTCAGTAAGTAAATATTCTTCTTTTAATGGTTGAGGAGCCATTTTAGGATAGATACATGACGAACCTAAAAACATTAACTTCTTTACTTTATGAACATAACTTTGATGGATTACATTATTTTGGATCATCAGATTTTCATAAAGAAATTGTCCTCTATAAACATTATTAGCAAGTATACCACCTACTTTAGCGGCTGCTAAAAAAACATAATCAGGCTTTTCTTGCTCAAAAAATGATGCAACAGCTTGCTGATCAGTGAGGTTTAATTCTGAGGATGTTTTTGTGACAATATTAGAAAATCCTTCTTTATTTAATTTTCTAACAATTGCAGAGCCTACCATCCCTCTATGGCCAGCTACATATATTTTTGATTTCTTTTCCATGATGTCTTTACTCTTTAAGCGTTCTAAATCATCAAAAGCTCACGAAATAATCCATGAGCTTTTGATGATATCATAAATATAATGATATTTTATTCGTATTGATTTAGAATATCATGTCCACCTTCCTTCAAGTATTTATCCTTCTTAAATAACTTAAGATCAGATTGCATCATATCTTTCACTAACCCGTCTAAATCAAACTCTAATTCCCAACCTAATTTTTCCTTAGATTTAGTTGGGTCACCAATCAATAGATCTACTTCAGTAGGGCGGAAGTATTGAGGGTCAACCTTTAATACAACTTGTCCAACTTCAACTTGATATTCAGGGTTGTTACATGACTTAATTTTTGCAATCTCTTCAACGCCTTCCCCTTCAAATTGTAATTCAATACCAACTTCAGCAAATGACATCTTTACAAAGTCTCGTATAGTAGTTGTTACACCAGTGGCAATAACAAAGTCTTCTGCTTTATCCTGTTGTAGGATTAACCACATTGCTTTAACATAATCTTTTGCATGTCCCCAATCTCTTTTTGAGTTTAAGTTACCAAGATAAAGAGTATCTTGAAGACCTAAAGCAATTTTTGAAACAGCTCTAGTAATTTTACGCGTAACAAAAGTTTCCCCACGAATAGGAGATTCATGATTAAATAAAATACCATTACAAGCATACATATTATAAGCTTCACGGTAATTTACAGTAATCCAATAGCCGTACATTTTAGCTACTGCGTATGGAGAACGAGGATAGAAAGGAGTAGTTTCTTTTTGAGGTACCTCTTGTACCATACCGTATAATTCAGAAGTTGAGGCTTGGTAAATCCTTGTTTTTTCAGTTAAACCTAATAATCTAACAGCTTCCAAAATCCTAAGAGTTCCTAATCCATCAACATTACCAACATATTCTGGAGTGTCAAAACTTACACGCACATGAGACATTGCTCCTAAGTTGTAAATTTCATCAGGCTGAACCTCTTGGATGATACGCGTTAAGTTCATTGAATCAGTAAGGTCACCATAATGTAATTTTAATTTTACATTTTCTTCATGGGGATCTTGATATAAATGATCAATTCTGTCTGTATTAAACAAAGATGAACGACGTTTGATACCATGTACTTCGTAACCTTTTTCCAGTAATAGTTCTGTCAAATATGCACCATCTTGTCCTGTGATGCCTGTAATTAATGCTTTTTTCACTTTGTTTAAAATTTATGATTTAAAAAAACTGAGTAACTTTTGATAGATTTTTTAATATAAGAGTTGATAGCCCCCCTACATTATTATTGTTTAAGGCCCAATAATCTTCTTTTAATTTCTTCCAAATAGCCTTAATATTTTGATTGCTTGCTCCCCCAATTCTCATTTTTACCATTGTAACAGGCATATAAGTTGATGATATCTTGTATTTACCAAAATATCGGAGAATTAACTCATAATCTGCTGCTATTCTTAAGTTAGTATTATAGAGACCATATTTTTTATAACACTCATTTTTTAAATACAATGTTGGGTGTGGTGGCATCCACCCTTTACTTAACTTGCTAAAGGTGAAATCAGAGCTTATCCAATTCCTAATAATTTTATAGGGGTTATCAGCATTTACATAATGTAAATCTCCATATACTGCATCTACTTTATTTCTTTTAAAAGTTTCAACTAACTGGCTAATAACATAAGTTGATGCGAAAAAGTCATCAGAATGCATAAACCCTACTACATCACCAGTAGCATGTTTAATTCCTTTATTTAGAGCATCATAAATCCCTTTGTCAGGCTCTGAAATAAATGTGTCAATTCTTTTTCCATATGACGATACCATGTCAACAGTGCCATCTGTCGAACCTCCATCGACAATAATATATTCGATATTTGAGTAATCCTGAGATAACACAGAATTGATTGTTTGTTGGAGTGTTTCTTTATTATTATATGAAGCTGTTATTATAGAAACTTTCATAAAAAAATAGATTTATACTGTAAGTTGAGTTTCAACTTTTTCTTTAAAATATTCTAAAGTTCTTTTAAGTCCTTCTTCTCGTCCTACTCTAGGCTCCCAATTTAAAATTTCTTTAGCTCTGGTAATATCAGGACGACGTTGTTTAGGATCATCTTTAGGTAAGTCTTGATAAATAACTTTACTTCCCGAATTGGTAAGTGAAACAATTTCTTCGGCAAATTCTTTTATGGTAATTTCTTGTGGATTACCAATGTTAATAGGTTGATGTTCATTAGATAAAGTAAGTTTGAAAATACCATTTACTAAGTCATCGACATAACAGAAAGACCTTGTTTGTGAGCCATCACCGAAAACAGTGATATCTTCACCTCTAAGTGCCTGTGACATAAATGCTGGTAATGCTCTACCATCATTTAATCGCATTCGAGGACCGTATGTATTGAAAATTCTTACCATACCTGTATTTACGCCGTGGAAGGTATGATACCCCATTGTAATGGCTTCTTGAAAACGTTTTGCTTCATCATATACACCTCTTGGCCCAATTGGATTTACATTACCCCAATAACTTTCAGGTTGAGGGTGTACATTTGGATCTCCGTATACTTCAGAAGTAGAAGCAATAATAAACCTTGCATT
The DNA here is from genome assembly GCF_947387565.1 of Flammeovirga sp. SubArs3. Lineage (NCBI taxonomy): Bacteria > Pseudomonadati > Bacteroidota > Cytophagia > Cytophagales > Flammeovirgaceae > Flammeovirga > Flammeovirga sp. SubArs3. Next base: position 1,138,106 of record NZ_CANDOA010000002.1, read on the forward strand.
TTTTACTCTTGCTAAACCTAATAGGTTATATGGTGCCAATGAACCCACTTTTAGGGTTTGTATTGGCATTTCCAAATAGTCTATTGGGGAGGCAGGAGAGGCAAAATGTAATATATAATCAAGGTCTCCAGAAACGTGAACAAATTTTGTAACATCATGATGAACGAATTCAAAGTTCTTATTTCCAAAAAGGTGAGAGATATTTTCTTCGCTACCTGTTAAGAAGTTATCCATGCCGATAACATAGTAACCTTCTGATAAAAACTTATCACATAAATGTGATCCTAAGAAGCCTGCAGCTCCTGTGATTAATACTCTTTTCATTATTGATTTATTAAACGTTTCCTGATTTTTACTGCAGGATTTCCTTGATATATACTATATTTCTCTAAGTCTTTATTTGCTACAGAATTTACAGCTAAAATAGAATGACTTCTGAGAGTAACACCTGGGCATACTACCGATTTAGCTCCTACCCATGTACCTTCTTCTAATGAAATAGGACCTATGATGAGGTCAAAAGTAGATCTTTTATAGTTATGATTTCCACAAAGTAATAATGCACCTTGAGAAATACATACATTATCTTTAATAACTACTTCAGCAAGGTTGTCAATCCAAACATTTTCTCCAATCCATACGTCATTACCAATCGTTAACTTCCATGGGAATTTAATATTTACTGATGGCTTAATCATTACCCCATTACCTACTTGAGCACCAAAAAGACGTAAGATTATGACTTTAATACTAGAAATTGGGTTGTATGAGTTTTTTAGAAAGAGTAAATTACAGAAATACCACAAAACTTCAATAAACTTATTCTTCCCTCTGTGAAAATTTGAATTTTTAAAGTTTTTTAATTGAACTTTTACTGACATATTTTTAGTTAAAAAGGTCTAAATATTTTTCTCTAAAATGAGCTGATTCGATGAAATTACAAGCTAATGTTCTTGCACTTTCTTTCCGTGTTAGCCATTGTTTATTTGTTTCGTGTGCTAATTTTAAAAGAGTATTTTCCCATATTGAAGTTTCGAGATCCAATGTATAACCGGCATTACCTAAATTTTGCCATGGGGTGTTTTTACTAATGCAAATTGGAATACCGTTACCAAGAGCTTCAAATATAGCATGACCAAAATTTTCACCAAAAGTAGGTAGTATAAAAAGATCATAAGATTGTAATTTTAGATCAACTTCCTGGGGAGTTATGCTACCGTTAAAATTAACTTTAATATTGGCAGGAAGATTAGAAATTGCTCTTTTTAGTTCATAATAATATTCACTTTCTTTAATTGGACCGAATATATCATAAGTAATATTTAATTTTAAATTTTTTAAACTATTGATAATAAGAATATGATTTTTTTTTCTAGCGATAAGACTAATAGTGATAAGTTTTAACCTATCATTTTCCTTTTTATTACTTGTAAGTTTGTTGCTTAGCCTAGGAATATTTGATATAATATCGACCTTTTTACCTTTTCCTATATATTTTTCTATGTCTTCCTTTTCAACTTTATCAGTAGCATGCCAAGAAATATTTTTCTTTTTAAAAAAAGGTCGTAAAATTGCCAAGTATAGTTTTTTTTTAGTGCTTTTTAGAGCTAAGGCACCTTTTTGTAACATTCCTCTAGGAGCAACAATTACTTTTTTCTTTAAAAATATAGCAGCCATTAAGGGATAAATAGTATATACAAGAGAAAATATTCCTTGAATGTATATAATATCAGCTGAGCTTTTTTTAATTAAACTATAAATTATTTTATATTTTTGAAAGTTTTTATCAGCATAAAATACTCTGCTTTTATGTTCAAATTCTACCCATTGGTTTTTTTTTATATTTAATTTTTTTCCATCAAGGTCATAGCAAGTGGTATAAATAAAAAAATCAACATCATTTTCTAATAACTGTACTAAGTTAGTACATGATTGTATTGGTCCACCTGCTTTAAAAGCAGGTGAAAAAAAATCATAAGAAAGAAATACTTTAGGTTTATACATTTTCTATTTCTTTATATAGGTTTTCATATTGTTTTGCAATGGCATGTATATCATATCTTAAGACATTTTCTTTTCCTTTTATGATAAGTTCTTCTTGTAGCATAGGAGAATTTATTATTTTAATAATACATTCTCTAATATTCTTAATAGAATATGGGTCAACCAATAGAGCACCTTCTCCTGTAATATCTTTCATTGGAGATAAATTACTTGTAATAACAGGGATACCAATTGCTTGAGCTTCTAAAATAGGCATACCAAAACCTTCATATGTTGAAGGAAAACAAAGAAGGTTGGATGTATTGTATAGTTCTAATACTTTGTTGTATGGTAAATTATAAAAGTTATTTATGTTTAATTTCAATGAATTAACTAACTTTTGTTGGTTATCAGATAATTTACCTATTAAATTAATTTCTAAATCAAGCTCTTTTACACTTTCAAAAATACGTTCTATGTTTTTATTCTCCTTTGTTCCAATAATTAACAGAGTAAAAGTTTTCTTTTTTTTTATAAAATTACTCCTACATAATTCTAAATCAATAGGATTAGGTATCACAATAATTTTCTCTTGTGCCCAAGGGATAATTTCTAGAACTTCTTTTTTTGTAAATTCGGAGATAACTGTGATTTTCTTAACATAAAGAGAAGGAATCCAAAACCAAAAAATTTTAATTAAGGTTTTTTTTATGAAATTCCCTTTAATAATAGAGTATACATCATGAATTGTTAAAATAGTTTTTTTGCCTAATGCAGGTATGATATAATGTATGTCACCTGTAACATGATTTAAAGTATTTTTAAATTTTAAACAAAATAAGAAGTTAAGAATAATAGCTTTAATAGAAGCTCCATTATAAGGTAACTCAACCGTATTAATTTCAGAATAGTTGATAGATATAGTTAGTTTTTGAAAGAGCTCTTCTATACTAAATGCTGAATTACTTTTTTTTCTAAATATTAGATTCATGTATTTGAAAGTTTAAATTTATTAATAAAAAATAATAAAAAATAAACAAATAATATTGATTTAATTAAATGGTTTAAAACTACGACTAATTCAGTTTCAGCTTTTATAACTTGTAAAAAAACTAATGGTAGAAGAAATACCCAAAGGGGATTTTTTAATGTGAATATTCTTATTTTATTCCAAATGAAACTAAGAAAAAAAGCCCAAAGTATTAGGGATAATATACCACCAAACTCACCAAAATTCGCGTAAAATTCACCTACAATACTTAGACCCATTGAAGTAGATTCACCTAATTGTAATCCAGTATATTTCATGAAGTTTTCTCTACCTCCAGCTATCTTTTTATTGGGGTTGAAAATTCTTGGTATCAAAGACGAAGTTATAGCATCATATATAGTACTACCATTTGCATAAGGTTGATTACTTGGTACATTATTCATTATAGCAGAAATAATCCAACCTTGGTTTAATCTAATATTTAAACCTTGAATATTTTCTTGGTCATCATAAAAACCGGTGTTGATTTTAGAACTAAAAACATCAATAAATAGCGAGATTTTATTGCCTGAATAACCATTCCATACGAGTTGCCGATAGTTTGATTTAACAGTTTGTATTATTATACCTAATAATATTCCTAAAATAATTATAGATAATTTAACTTTTAATGAAGGTCTAACTTTTACACACCAAAATATGAAATAAAAGATACTCCATAATATTAATTCATGGAACATCGCGGATGATAAAGCATGAATAACTAAATACCATATTATTCCTAATGCAGTTAATTTACTTCTTTTAGTTTCTGAAAAAATAAGAATTAATATTCCTACAAATTTTAATTGAGAAAATAAAAATATAACAAATTTCAAAGAATTAGGTACTACAAGTTTAAGGAAATCACTTAAAATGCCTATTATTATAAATTGAAACCCTAATTTAAGATACGGTCTGACATTAAAATTGATTTTAACTTCTTTTCTCAGTTTTAATAGAACAATTCCAAAAAAAAATACTGATGGTACAATAAATGACATATATCTATACTCATCTATGTACATGTGATATTTATAATGTCTAAATGAAGATAGATAACTATTTATTGGTCCAATTATCCATTGTAAACAACAAATTAATAAAAGTAGTTCAAGAATTGGTATTGATTTACCTAATTCTGTTATAAATTTCACAATAATAATTATTGTGAAAATCAAACCAAATATTGAAAATATATTCATTAATAAAAATTTAAAGAAGATTGATAAAAACCAACTTTTAAAGAGTATATTTATAATTTAATTTTGTGGAATATGAATTAACAACTGTCGTGATTATTATTTTTTAATATTATACTCTTATATATAAGAGTATAAGAAAGGTGATTTAAATTTTAAAATAAATTAATATTTGAATGATGTTAAGTATTATAGATTTTCAATTATTGTTTTTATCCGATTATTATAAACATGAGTGTCTGATTTGATTTTTTCTGAAAATAAATCGACTTCTTTTTGAATTTTATTAATATCTCGATTGACTTCGTAATAAGTGTTTATAATATCAGAAGAATTTTTGAAATAATAAATTCCTGTTTGGTTATTGAAAATTTCACGAACTTCATGACTGTCTTCATGAATCATAATTCCAGCTGCTGCAGGTATCTCAAATGTTCTCATATTATTAGAACCTATATTTTGTTCTCTTAATATATTAATGTTAAGCTTAGAATTACTAATAACCTTTAGGTATTCACTTTCATTTACTTGTGGGTGTATCGTTACATTTTTGATAGTTGGCCAACCAAAACCAAAAACATCTATTTTGATATTACCTTCAACTTTTTCTGCTAAATCAATTATTTGTTTAACACGTTTTTTATCAGAGTTACCAACAAACGTAATATCATAAATGTAATTATTAAGTTTTACTGGATATATTATTTGGGGATCTACTGCAAAAGGTAGATATAAAACTTTTTTAATTCCTTTTTGTTTGATCTTTTTAATTAAATTCTTTGACCAAATAAAATAACTATCATAATACGGTAATGACTTTTCTATATTATCTTTACATGATTGTTTATTAAAAGGATCATCAGGATTAAACCCTGAAATATTTACATCTTCTTGACTGATTTTTTTTAATATATTTTCATGTAAATCAGTTCCTTTGAAAATAAAGACATGAGTTGACTGATTTTTTTTAATACTTTTGATAAGTTTTTTATTCTGATATTTAAAAAATAATTTATTAATAAGAAAAATAGAAAATATTTTATTTAAATAACGATTGTTTGTTAAATTTTTAAATTCAAAAACAGAGAGATCGATCCCTTCTGCCAAAAATTCACGTAAAAAAGTTTCACCTAGACCTGTATAACTTTTTCTGTAATTTTGATATATGTATGTTAATTTCATTATTTTGTAGTTAATATATATACTTGTCTTTTTCCAGAGTGTGCACTATCTATACATACTAAGTCTCCATTATTATTAAACCTAGGGTGTAAGTCACATTTTAAATCAGAATCAATAAACTTATCCGGAACATTAAATTGCCCTAAAATTGTTTTCTCATTTTTTTTAATATCAAATAGCATTAGTGTTTGAATTTTATTCTCATCTGGATATGTATCGTTAACAAATATATGTTTTTTATTTGGGTGAAACATTGGGTGTCCATCTGATGTAATTAGATCTTTTCCAATAGTTCTTGTTTCTTTAGGTTCACTAGATAGGTTATAAATTTTATAAACTTCTTTAGTTATTTTACTTTTTAAGCTTGGTTTTAACTTTCTAATCAATTTTATAGTTTGTTTTGCAATTGGTAATGAAAAAATATTCTTTTTGTTCATTGTATTCAGAAATGATTTCGATGGTCGAGACCAAACCATAATATTCTCATTATCTATCCAATCAAAATGACTAAACTTTCCTTCCCCTATTAAATCATATTTCTTAGTTTCTATACTATAAACAAATAGTTTTGAATACAATGCTCCTTCTTTAGTATGAAACCTTTCAAAAAAACAAAATTTTGTGGCATTATGATTAAATGTTGCATGTGTGAAGAATCTATTTGCCGTATCATTTTTGGTTTTTAATTCAACAAATTCCTCAAATGAAAATAACATTTCTATTTTTTGAGAATCTAAATTCACAAGAAATATACCATCATCTTTAGGTGTTTTTTGATCAATTGAAAAGATATTATTAAATATTCCACTAACATAACCATATCCTTTCCAATACTTACCTAATCGATGAAAGTTATAAGTTAATGCCTTTTTACCGTCAAATGATATTGAGTAGATAGGAAATGGAAGATTGTATGAATCTTCTGTGTCATAATCATAAATTGTACAAATAAGTTTATTATCTTTTGAGGAGTTATATATTATCTTATTTGTATTGGGAAGCCATTGTAAACGAGATCCCTGTTGCCAATTCCAACAGTTTGTTTTTCCAACTACTTTTTCAATATTGGTTTTTGGGCACCAAATTACAATTTCAATATAATCATCTTTTGTTCTAATTTTGATGTCATCTTTTTCTGTTCTGTGTAGAGCAAGCAAGTTGTTTTCAGAATTCCATGGTGAGATATCATGAAACCCTACAAAATGAGCTTTTTGATTGTCAGTAGAATATATTATATTATTCATATATTAAGTGCATTTTTTATTTGTTTTACAATTTTATCAGGAGTGTAATCTTTAATGGCATTATAACCATTAGTTTTCATACATTCTAAGTCTGTTAAATTATTAGTTAATGATTGTAGCTGATGTTGTAAATTATTAGCATTATTAAAATCAAAAACATAGCCACTTTTTGCTTTTAAAACTAATTCAGGATACGAACCAACCCGGTTACTAGCTAATATTGCACATTTAAAATTTAATGCCTCATTTACAACCAAACCCCAAGTTTCTCCAAATTTAGATGGTAGACAAAGTATGTCAGCAATTTGATAAACTTCATGAATCTCTGATTGATTTATAAATCCAGCAAAATGTGTATTTGAATTAGCATCCGTTATTAATTTATCCTTTAAGTTACCATCCCCTACAAAAAGAAGACTCCATTTAGCTAAATTTAGATTGTTAAATGCTCTTTGTAAAATTAAAGGTTGTTTTTTTGAGATTAGCTTCCCACAGAATAGAATTACTTTGTGGTCTACAGGTATATTATATTTTTTTTTTAAAATATAATCATATGACTTATTATGATTATACTTCTCTTGTAAAAGTGCATTGTTTACGATATGTGGAGCAAATAATAATTTGTTGTCAGGAACATCATAAGTCTTATAATAATTATGATTTAATTCGCCAATGTATAAAAAATTATTTATAGTCTTAAAGAAAAATTTAAGCAATAATCTTTTGTGCAATTTAGGCTTATCAAATACATATGAAATATTACGAAGAATTATTTTTTTTCTTCGTAAGAAAGCTATTAGAATGCCTAAAAAATGCGTTAAATAACCGAATCCATGAAAATATACGGCATCATATTTATCAAAAGCAAGTGTTTTGATGATTTTTGGATTAAATATTGAGCCAAAATTCCCTAGAAAAAATAAAGGTTTATTTTCAAAGAATTTATGTTTATACCCATCAGTTAAAGGAATATCCCATTTAAAACTTATTCCAAAATCCTTGTCAAATGAGTTATTTTGACCATGATTTGTGCAAAATAAAACTTCACTATCTAATTTAGATTCTTTTTCTAGTTCTCTCCATATTGGTGCATGATACTGAATAGGATGTGAGACAACAACAATTATTTTTTTCATTTTTGACTTAATCATATTATAATTTAAAATGAAGAAAAATTTATAAGCAATAAACTCATTTATATTGTGAAATGATTCGTTGTGGAACTAAATACAAATGACTATGTTAAAAAATCAATAGTTTGACTAATTATTTTTTTACATGCTTCACCATCTCCATAAGGATTTGATGACTTACTCATATCAAAATAATATTTTTTGTTTGTTAATAACAAGCTTACTTCATCTACTATTCGGTCACAATTTGCACCAACCAACTTAACTGTTCCAGCTTCTACGGCTTCTGGTCTCTCTGTTGTATCTCGCATAACTAAAACAGGTACCCCTAGGCTAGGAGCTTCTTCTTGTACTCCTCCTGAGTCTGTTAAGATTAAATATGAAGCTGACATAATATTTACAAATTCCGGGTATGAGAAAGGGGATGTCAGAGTTATATTATTAACCTGAGATAGATATTTGAATACGACATCTTTAACATTTGGATTTAGATGTACTGGAAATACAATATGTACTTGTTCATGTCTATTAGCAATAGTTTTTAATGCCTTACAAATACTTATAAAACCTTCACCTATGTTTTCTCTCCGATGTCCTGTAACAAGAATGATTTTTTTATCTTTTAGTGATTTTAATTTTAAACCATTATCGAAAGTAAGTTCATTATTTGATTTTAATTTATTTTTTGTTAGAAATAATGCATCAATTACAGTGTTTCCAGTTACAAAAATTTTTGACTTTTCTGTATTTTCTTTAATTAAAGATTTCTTTGCATTTTCTGTTGGGGCAAAATGTAAATTTGCCAAAACACCATTTATTTTTCTGTTTGCTTCTTCGGGGAATGGAGATAATAAATTATTTGTTCTTAGGCCTGCTTCAATGTGTGCAATTTTAATTTGATGATAAAAAGCAACAAGTGATGAAACCATTGAAGTTGTTGTGTCACCATGTACATATATTAAATCAGGTTTATTATTTAAGAAAAGCTTGTCTAGTCCTAAAATGATTTTTTGACTTAAGCTTGACAAAGTTTGGTTTTTTGTCATTACATTTAGTTCAAAGTCAACTTTAATCTTGAAGAATGTAAATACTTGTTTTAGCATTTCTTTATGTTGTCCAGTAGAAACAACTTTACAAATGAAGTTCTCATTTTTATTCAATTGTATAATTAAAGGTGCCATTTTAATTGCTTCAGGTCTTGTACCTAGGATAACAAAAACTGTAAATTTTTTCATGATTATTTTAAATTTTAACTAGCATATTCTATTAAAAAAATAGTATAAACAATCTTTAACTAAAGACTTGTACTTCTATTGTTTTTTTTAATCAAAATACATAAGCTCAAAAAATATTTTATAATAATTTGTTAATATTGTCAATTAAGCCCTGCTCAAATAAGTTGAAAGAAAAATTTAATTTGAACATTTTTTGTACATCATTATGGGATATCTCATTAAGTTTTCTAAATCCTTTACAGAATTGTATATTATCATCCATTTTGATTAGTTCTCCTAGATTTTCTTTATCTTTATATACATCAACTAATCCTGTCAACTGATGACCTAAAACAGGTATTCCATAAGACCAAAATTCATATAACTTATTTGGTGCACAATATTCGAAATTTTCGCTGGTATTTTTATAAAGAACCAAGCCTATATCTATTCTTCTGTAATAAGCATCGAGTTCACTATGGTTTATAAAACCAGTAACAGTAACATTTTTCCCTTTATAGTTTAATAGAAATTCTTCAATCTCTTTCGTAGAGTTTCCAATAAATAAAAAATGAAAATTTTCATTTAATTCGAACATCTTTTTTATCGCAATAAGGAATTCAGGTAAATAATCATTACCGCCTCCTAATCTTCCAACATGTGCAACTATTGTTACGTCTTGTGGTATATCATTTAAAACTAAAGCTTTATTTTGCTTCATTTCTTTGACATCACAAGTATTAGGTAAAATATAAAATGGTGCTTCTGTTAAAAGCATCTTTTTATAAAAAAGACATTTTCTGTTTTTTTCAGGAAATATGAATAAATCAGTTTTTTTTACCTTCTTTTTGAAGTATTTTAAAAGTAATATACTTACATAGTCTAGTTTTTTTTCTTCAATGACTTCAAATTGATGATATACAAATTTACTTTTTCGAGAAAACCCTAATTCACTCATGAAGAACAAAACACTTAAGATTTGAAAATCTGGAGTGTAATATATATGTTTATCATTTTGAAAACTTGAAAAAATAAACTTAAATATTATGTACAAATACTTATAAAACTTTATTAAAGTAGTTTGTTTTCTAAAGGCGTTGTAATCTTCAAAATTGTAGTAATGATCTATTTGAAGATTTTTAATGTCATCATAGTACTTATTATTTTTACCAAAAAACATTTCACATAACTCAATATTTTTGTTGCTTTTTGATAAAGCATTTATTATTTTTTTAAAAACTGGAATGCCTTGTGTTGTACTAATACTTAAAATTTTAATCATGTTTTTGTAGTTTATTTATATCAAAACTTTTTCAAGTGAATAGCGGATGTTCAATGATATAAAATATATATTATTTCTATATTTTATTTTTAAATTTATATAAAAATAATTTAGGTTCTTTCAGACATAGAATTATTATATTTATTATAAATGAATATTTTTTCCTTTTAAGTTGAGATATATAAAAATTCCAACTTACTTCGTTTATCTTGTGTGATATGATCTTCTTTAAATTTGGTTGGAATTCGAGTAAGTATTCGAAATGTTTTGTAGTAGCTTTATAAAGTGTTGGAGAAAGGGGTTTTCTAGTAACACTATTTTCTTGAAGTCGATAAACAGCCATATTTTCTTCTAGACAAAAAGCTTTGCCGTACTGAAGTAGTGATAGCCATAATATTATATCCCCATGTATTACTCTATTATCTAACAATGGCTTAAAGACACCATTGTTATTATTTTTAAAAACAACAGAGGCTGTAGGTACAATAAAATTTTCTAATATTTCTTTAGAATTGTATTCTTTCTGTCTTAATAAATCATGACTAGTTCCATTTAATGGATTACCATCTAATATGCGTTGAACTTTATGAAAACAAATTGAATATTTATCATTTAATGTGAGAAAGTCAATCTGTTTTTGCAATTTTAGTGAGTCAGTCCAATAATCATCTCCTTCGCATAGGGCAATATATTTACCTTTACATGCTTTTAATGTTTTTATAAAGTTTGCCATCATTCCTAAGTTACCTTCAAACGGTAGTAGTTCTATTAACTCAGGATATTTGTTTTTATATTCTTCACAAATTTTTCTTGTATTATCGCTGCTTCCATCTTCACCTATCACTAATCGAATTGGAAAGGTCGTTTTTTGCATTATAATACCTTCAATTGCTTCTGCAATATACATCTCATGGTTGTAAGTAATCATACAAATTGAGACCATAAGTGTTGTTGACTCAAAGTTCATTGCAAATCGTTATAAAGGTAGATATTTGATTAAATCGTTCTTCCTTACTTTTAAATAAGTGGCAGGAATTCCAACATGTATTCCCCATGCTTGCAAATCTTTGTTTACTAAACTCAAAGCTCCAGTTACTGCTCCTTCATTAAGAGTAACACAGGGTAAAATGACAGTATTGGCACCAGCATGAGAAAAACGTTTAAAAGTTACTAGACCTCCTGTTACGTTTGAGTATTCTAACGGTACCATCGGACTTATCAAGTATAAACCACTAAAATCATCGCTTGCACTAAAAACTGTGCATCGAGGTGATAAACCAGTAAAGTCTTCCATCACAATACCCATTTTACCATATAAAGCTGAATATGCAGAAATATGAATATAATTACCTAAAGTAATTTTACCAGATAAAATACAAAAATCGTCAATCCTGACATTATTACCGATACTTATAGTTTCAGGACTATATATAGATACTTTATCAGATATTTGAACATTTTCTCCATAACTTTTGAGCCCAAGACCTTTTAGTTGTTTTCTTGTTAAAAATGACATGATTTAGGTTAATATTTTAAAGTTCTAATAATTAATCTACATATTAAATCTATTTCACTTGCTGTTAAATTGTAATATAAAGGTAAGCAAAGTATCCTAGTACAAATGTTATCACAAACTGGTGTTTCTGATTTTTCAACATATGGTAGTGTAGACAAACTAGGATAAAAGTAACGTCGTGGAAATATTTCGTGTTTCTCTAACTCGTTTTTTACTTTAAGACATATAGCTTCATTTTTAAAGATTATAGGATAGTAGCTATAGTTATAAATAGTGTCTCCGGGGATTTCAGGCCGCATAAGCTCTTTTTTCAATAACCATGAATCATATCTTTTACTATCTTTTTCTCTTTTAAGAATAATATTATCCAAATAAGGTAAATTGGCTAACCCCATAGCAGAATGTAATTCTGAATTTTTTCCATTGATACCAATACCATAGAACTTTTCTGAGCCATTGTGTCCAAAATTACGCATGTGAGCTAAGGTTTTTAATACTTTGGCTTGTTTAGTGACAATTGCTCCACCTTCTATGGTATGAAATAGCTTGGTTGCATGTGTACTCAAAGTAGATATATCTCCATATGATAAAAGACTTTTTCCGTTATAGATTGTTCCAAAAGCATGTGCTGCATCATAAATTACTTTTAATTTATATTTTTTTGCTATTTTCTCTATAGCTTTTACATCACAGGGAATGCCATATACATGAGTAGCAATTATTGCAGTAGTGTTTTTTGTGATTTTATTTTCAATTGAAATAGGGTCAATATTCATCGTTTTCGGATCAATATCAGCATAAACAGGCTTACAATTCTCCCAAACTATTGCAGAACTTGTAGCCACGTATGAAAAAGGAGTTGTAATGATTTCACCCTTTAACTTCAATGCTTTTATTGCAAGTTGTAGGGCAATTGTACCATTGTTAACAAAAAGTAAATGATCAATTTTTAATTTTTCTTTTAAAGCTAATTCTAGTTCATTAACACAAGGGCCATTATTGGTTAGCCAGTTTCGTTTCCAAATATCATTAACATATTTCTGATATTCCTCTATAGGTGGTAAAAATGGTTTGGTAACGGGGATCATATAATTAACGTTTTAAGTGTTTTTTAATATTTAATTTATTCAATTCATTAAGTATAAAACTTAAACCTTTTACCTTCAATAGATAACTAATTCCGATAAAAAATATTGAATAAGAAGAACCCAATATTAATAGATCAATGAAATTATTAAAACCCAAGTATTCTTTTAAAGAAAATATAGCTCCACCTATTACTATAGATATTACTAAATAAGGTAAAGTTCTTTTGTAAAACCACCACTGAGTTACATTTATTTCACAAGAGGCATAAAAAATATTTGTTGCTACTGCCAATGCAGAAGCAATAATATAGGCTTTTAGGTAGGTTTCAAGCCCTTCTGTAAAAGCAAAGATGAAAGCAACCCCAAAGAATACTTTCTTGATGATTTCTAGGTAAAAAAAATCCTTCGAGTTTCCTTTTGCAGATAATACATTGACAAGGACAGCACTTAAAGGATAAACATATGCAGTTAATATTAATAATCTGAAAATAGGGATTGAAGGCGACCATTTTTCTCCAAATAAAAAAAGAATGAGATTGTCACCAGTCACAAATAATAAGCCGCTCAAGAAAAAAGCTAAAAAGCTTACTAAATGATATGTTTTGGAGACAGTATCCTTAAAGCGTATTTCATTATCTTGAATAATACTTAGAGCAGGTAGCATAACGCTCATAATACTACTTGAAGAATATTCAACAACATATTGGTTTAATGATCTAGCTCTAAAAAAGAAACCAAGGATTTTCTCAGAAAATAATTTGCCAATTATTAAGGTGTCTAATTGTCTAAATGTTGTATCTAACATACTGGAAAAGAACATTTTTAAACCAAAAGACCAAAGTTCTTTTAATGCCTTCCAAGAGAATATTAATTTTGGTCGCCACTTAGCCCTTATAAATAAATAACAATTATTAAATATTGGATTCAGTAGTGCTTGAACTACTAAACTCCAAACTCCATAACCAGAAAAAGCTAATGTTACTCCTATTATACCACTAATACTAGCAGCAATAATATTACCTTGTGTAGGAATATCATATTGTAGTTGCTTGCGAAGTCGCATTCTGATTACATTTCCAAATGATTGGAGAATGAAAATTGGGGACATGGCTTTAGTGATAATAATAAGCTCTTTATTATCATAAAAATTCCCAACGAATGGTGCTGATATAAACAGAATAATTGCTAAGAGGATTCCAATAGTTACATTAAAGAAAAAAACAGAGCCATAGTGTTTGTCTGTTACTTCTTTACGTTGAATAAGTGCAACACCAAGTCCCATATCCATCATACTAATTGAAATGGAAATAATTACATTCACCAAGGCCAAAAGTCCAAAGTCTTCAGGAGTTAATAGTCGAGCTAAAAATATAGAAATAATAAACCCAACAGACTGTCGAGTCATTTTGCCAATAAAATCCCAAGCAAATGCAATAGTACTTTGTTTCTTTAGTGATGACATTAATTGTGGTTATATATACCTTTAATATTATTAGAAAATTCTATAGAACAATGGATTAATCTGATTTTGATAACTTGTGCAAATACTTTCCATAACTTGTTTTTATTAATTGTTTAGAAAGTTTTAGGACTTGTTCTTTGTTGATAAAGCCTTGTTCAAAAGCTATTTCTTCTAAACATGCCACTTTTAACCCTTGTCTTTTTTCTATGGTTTGAATAAAACTACTGGCTTCAATTAATGAGTCGTGTGTACCAGTATCTAACCATGCATAACCTCTTCCCATCAATTCAACCTTAAGTTCTTTATTATCTAAAAAGACCTCGTTAACACTTGTGATTTCTAGTTCACCACGTTCTGAAGGTTTAATTTCATGAGCAATTTTTACTACATCATTTGTATAAAAGTATAACCCGACAACTGCGTAATTTGATTTTGGGGTAGTTGGTTTCTCTTCAATACTAATTACTTCCCCATTTTCATTAAACTCAGCAACACCATAGCGTTCAGGATCGTTCACGTAGTATCCAAATACGGTTGATTTACGTTGAGTTGTTACATTGTCTTTTGCTTTATGTAATAACTCAGTCATGCCATGACCATAAAATATATTATCACCTAAAACTAAGCATACGTCATCATTTCCAATAAAGTCTTTACCCAAAATAAATGCTTGTGCTAACCCATCAGGAGAAGGTTGTTCTATGTATGAAAAACTCATACCTAACTCTTCACCGGTACCCAAAAGCTTCTGGAAATTTGGTAAATCATGAGGCGTAGAGATGATTAAGATTTCTTTTATTCCTGCAAGCATTAGAACAGATACAGGATAATATATCATTGGCTTATCATAAATAGGCATTAATTGTTTAGAAACTCCCTTTGTAATAGGGTATAATCTAGTGCCTGAACCGCCTGCAAGTACAATTCCTTTCATGATGTTATTTTTGATATTGTAATTCGTAGTATTTTTGATAGTTACCAGATGTTACATTCTCTAACCATTCTTTATTATTTAAGTACCAATCAATGGTAATACTTAAACCTTGCTCGAAAGTAACGGATGGTTCCCAGCCTAACTCCTTATTGATTTTTGAGGCATCAATAGCATACCTTAAATCGTGTCCTGGTCTATCTTTTACATACGTGATTAATTGAGCAGAAGTGCCTTTAGGTTTATTTAATTTTTGATCCATCTGTTCGCATAAAACTTTGATAAGATCAATATTCTTCCATTCATTGAAACCTCCAATATTGTACGTCTCATGATCAACTCCTTTATGGTATACTAAATCAATTGCTCTTGCATGATCTACAACATATAGCCAATCTCTAGTATAATTTCCATCACCATAAACAGGAAGAGGTTTACTCGTTAGAATATTATTTATAAATAAAGGAATTAATTTTTCAGGAAATTGATTTTGACCATAATTATTAGAACAATTTGTTATTACATAAGGTATACCATAAGTTTCGCCATATGCTCTAACAAAATGATCAGAACTTGCTTTTGATGCTGAGTATGGAGAGTTAGGGTCATATGGTGTAGTTTCTTCAAATAACCCAGTTTCACCTAATGTACCATATACTTCATCAGTACTGACATGGTAAAATCTTTTTCCTTCCCATTGTCCTTTCCACAATGTTTTAAAAGCATTAAGTAATACCATTGTACCCAAAATATTTGTTTTAGCAAAGGCTAATGGGTCAGTGATAGAACGGTCAACATGAGATTCAGCGGCAAGGTGAATTACACCATCAAATGAATATTGGTTAAAGATATTATTGATGAAATTTTCATCAGTTATATCACCTTTTAAGAAAGTGTAATTTTCCTTATTTTCAATATCTTGAAGGTTTCCAAGATTTCCTGCATAAGTAAGTTTATCAAGATTGAATATTTGATATTCAGGATATTTATTAACCATTAATCGGACAACATGAGATCCGATAAAACCTGCACCTCCAGTAATAAGTATTGCTTTCATTTTAAATTTTTTGTTATTCAGGTTTTCCGATGTTATAAACATTGAATCCAATCTCTTTTAATGCTTCTTTATCTAAGATATTTCTACCATCAAAAATATTTCCCGGTTTTAATACTGTAGAATGGATTTTTTCCCAATCATACGTTTTAAATTCATCCCATTCTGTTAAGATAGCAATAGCATGTGCATCTTGAGCTGCTTCGTATGGATCATTGACTAC